>JAIQFC010000007.1 GCA_020073465.1 Terriglobia bacterium | reverse complement strand
GCATACGCCGTTCTTCAAAGGGTACCGGCCGCAGTTTTATCTGCGCACGACGGACGTGACGGGCGTGGCGGAGTTGCCGGCGGGCACGGAGATGGTGATGCCGGGCGACAACGTGAGCCTGGTGATCGAGTTGATCACGCCGGTGGCGATGGAGAAAGGCTTGCGCTTCGCCATTCGCGAAGGCGGCCACACGGTGGGAGCAGGCACCATCGCGGAGATTATTCAGTAGCGGGAGAGAGACAGCGGAGCTTTGTTCCGCATGGACAGCCGAGGCGGCTGTCCCCACATAAAACAAGACGCGGCTTGCAGCTTGCCGCCAGTTCTTTCCTCCCGGAGATGCCGGGAGGGGTTAGAGAGATGACAACGTGATTGGAAAAGAAAGAATTCGCATACGGTTGAAGGCTTACGACTATCGCATTCTGGATCAGTCGACGGGCGAGATTGTGGACACGGCGCGGCGCACGGGCGCGCAGATTGCCGGACCAATCCCGCTGCCTACGATGAAGAACAAGTATTGCGTGCTGCGTTCGCCTCACGTGGACAAGAAGTCGCGAGAGCAGTTTGAAATCCGCACCCACAAGCGTCTGCTCGACATTCTCGAACCGACGCAGCAGACGGTGGATGCGCTGATGAAGCTGGATCTGCCCGCGGGCGTGGATGTAGAGATCAAGGCGTTTGGGAAAGAGCATAAGTAGTTGCTGGCTGAAAGTCGTTGAGAGCGGCCATGCAGAGATGTCCAAAGTGCGGCTATCGCGATCGGGTGGATTGGCCCGGGATCTTGTGGGTCCTGGCATTTGGTTTTCTCTATTTGGTATTTGTGCTCACGGCTGAACGCGCTCCGAGAAGTTATCGCTTCATGGGGTTTGTAGCTTTTCTACTGTTTACAGCAGGAACTGGTTGGAGGGCCCTGAGAGGCCAAAAGGACCGCAGCGAGTATTTGAAGCTGAACCCGCCCGTTAGGGAGCGCGTGAAGAACCAGGCGGAACCCAGCCAATAGCCGTCGCTAAGTGATCGACGGGCCATGCTGGGTATGGAGAAGGAAATGGCAACGAAGGTAGCGGGCATTTTGGGCAAGAAAGTCGGCATGACGCAACTGTTTGACTCGAAGGGCGACGTTCGTCCGGTCACGGTGCTGCAGGCCGGTCCTTGCGTGGTGACGCAGCATAAGTCGGCAACGAAGGACGGTTACGAGGCGGCCCAGATTGGCCTGGTGGAATTTGTGAAGGAATCGCGGCTGACCAAGCCTGCGCGCGGACATCTCGCGAAGAATAATCTGCCTCCGGTGAAGTTTATGCGGGAGGTTCCGCTGGAAGTCGATGGTGCGGCAGATGGCGATGGCGCGGTGAAGGTGGGCGACCGCGTGCTGGTCGAGATTTTCGACGGTGAAAAGTTTGTCGACATCGTGGGAGTGAGCAAGGGGCGTGGCTTTCAGGGTGTGGTGAAGCGGCATCACTTTGGCGGCGGTCCGAAATCGCACGGATCGATGTTCCAAATCACCGGTTCGATCGGATCGTCGGCGTTTCCCTCGCGTGTATTTAAGGGAATGCGGATGTCAGGGCATATGGGCAATGCGCGCGTTACGGCGCGTAACCTGCGAGTGCTGGGCGTGGACAAGGACGAGAACCTGCTGGTGGTGGAAGGCAGCGTGCCTGGCCCGCAGGGCGGATACATCGTCATCACCAAGGCGAAGAAACCGCCACGAGAGCGTCGCGGATTCGCAGGTGCGGCGACGGTTGATCCGTTGAAGGCGGCGAAGAGGGCAGCGAAAAAAGCATAGTGTGGCGTGGGCGCCCTCGCCCGCGTTGCGTGTTGTACGAAAGAGTCGCGGGCGAGGGCGCCCGCGCTACACGAGAAGCATATGGCAACGATTGATATCTACAATTTGAGCGGCGCGAAGGTGGGGACGCTTGATCTGGCCGATGAAGTGTTCGGTGCGGTCAACGAGGACCTGCTGTGGGAAGCGGTGAAGCACTACCGCGCCGGACAGCACAAAGGCACCCACGCTACCAAGGCCCGCTGGCAGGTTTCTGGCTCGGGCAAGAAGCTTTGGAAGCAGAAGGGCACGGGACGCGCCCGTATCGGGTCGATCCGGTCTCCACTGTGGCGGCATGGCGGAACCGTGCATGGTCCGCAGCCGCGCTCGTATGACTACGCCTTCCCGCGCAAGAAGCTGCTGGGCGCTTTGCGCTCGGCGCTGGCGGCGAAGCTGGCCGACGGAAAACTGATCGTAGTCAACGCGTTCGATGTGAAGGAGCCCAAGACCAAGGAGTTTCGCAAAGCTCTGGACGCGCTGAAAGTGGACTCGACGGTTTTGATCGTCGAGGCGGCGAAGCACGAGAACCGTAACCTGGAATTGAGCGCGCGCAATATCGACGGGCTCGAACTGGTGCGGGGTAACGATGTGCATCCTTATCACCTGTTGCGCTATGACCGGGTGATCATTTCGCAGCCGGCCATCGAGAAGCTGCAGGTTTCGCTGAAGAATTCGGTTTCGAAGCGGCAGCGCAAGCATGCGGCAGACGAAGGCGCCAAGAAGGCGACGGGGACTCCGCGGCGGCGGGCGCGGCATGAAAAAGCGGCGGAGGTGGCCTGATGAAATCCGCATACCAGATCATTCGCCGTCCCGTGATTACGGAAAAAGGTTTGGCCATCAAGGAAAACCAGAACACGCTGGTGTTCCAGGTGGCGCCCAAGGCGACTAAGACGGAAATCAAGGAAGCCGTGCAAACGATTTTCAAAGTGAAGGTGCATTCGGTGCGCACAGCCACCTATCCGGGAAAAGAGCGGCGGCGCGGGAAGTTTGCGGGCTACCGTCCGGACTGGAAGAAGGCGTACGTGCGGCTGCGGTCCGGCGAGAAGATGCCGGAGTACGCGCAGAATTTGTAAGAAGCAGCTATCAGCCGTCAGCTTTCAGCTCTCAGCAAGAGCGACGGTTGAAAGTAACAGAAGCTGAGAGCTGACAGCTGAAAGCTGAGAGCTACTATGCCAATCAAGACATACAGACCGACGACGCAGACGCTGCGCTACCGCACGACGATCGTCAATGACGACATCACGACCAAGCATCCGCACAAGCCGCTGGTCGAGCCCAAGCAGCGAACGGGTGGACGCCGCAACTCGGGCGACATCACCATCTGGCACCGGGGCGGCGGGCACAAGCGCAAGCTGCGCATCATCGACTTCAAGCGGGACAAGACGGGGATTCCCGCGACCGTCACCACGATTGAGTACGATCCCAACCGCTCGTCGCGGATTGCGTTGCTGGCGTATGCCGATGGAGAGAAGCGCTACATCCTGCAGCCGGAAGGGCTGAAGGTGGGGCAGAAGGTGGTAAGCGGTCCCGAGGCGGACATCCTCGTGGGTAACGCGCTGCCGCTGCGGAACATTCCGCCGGGCACGCAGATTCATAATCTCGAGCTCAAGCCCGGCAAGGGCGCGCAGATGGTGCGCTCGGCAGGTGGCGCGGCGCAACTGGTCGCGAAGGAGGAAGAGTACGCGCTGGTGAAGCTGCCTTCAGGCGAGACGCGCAAGATTTCGCAGGATTGCATGGCGACGATCGGACAGGTGGGCAACATCGACCACGAGAACGTCACGATTGGCAAGGCAGGACGTACGCGCTGGCTGGGACGGCGTCCGGTGAATCGCGGCGTGTCGATGAATCCGGTGGACCATCCGCACGGTGGTGGCGAGGGTAAGACCTCGGGCGGGCGGCATCCGGTGACGCCGTGGGGACAGCCGACGCGCGGATACAAGACGCGGAACAACAAGCGGACGGATAAGTTCATCGTCAACCGGCGCAGCAAGTAGCGTGGTGAGCGAGAGCAGATTCCTCGCTCCGCTCGGAATGACAAGCAGTTGATGGCGACAAGGAGCGGTCAGCTGAAAGCTGACGGCTGAAAGCTGAGAGCTGAATTTATGGCACGTTCAACAAAAAAGGGCGCGTTCGTGGATGGCTACCTGCTGGCGAGGGTGGAGGCCATGAATTCGCGCAATGAAAAGAAAGTTCTGCGCACCTGGTCACGGCGTTCGACGGTCGTGCCGGAGATGGTGGGACATACCATCGCGGTGCACAACGGCAAGAAGTTTATCCCGGTGTACGTCACCGAGAACATGGTGGGACACAAGCTGGGCGAGTTCAGTTTCACGCGCCAGTTCAAGGGACACTCCATGAAGGCGGCGACGGAAGTAGCGGCGAAGCCGGCTGGCATCCCCGGCGGTCCGGGAGCAATCGCTCCGGCGGCCCCGGCTGCGCCAGCGGCGCCGAAGGCGTAAAGGAGACGCGGAATGGAATTTCGAGCTGAAATGCGTTACCTGCGCGTCTCGCCGCAGAAGGCGCGGCTGGTGCTGGAGTTGATCAAGGGACGGCGCGTGGAAGAAGCACGGAACACGCTGGCGTTCACGAAGAAGCGCGTGGCAGCGCACGTCGGGAAGCTGCTGCAGTCGGCGCTCGATAATGCAAACTTTCTGGCGAGCGAGAAGAACATCGATGTCGAGATCGACAACCTGTATGTGAAGAGCGCGATTGCGAACGATGGTCCGCGCATGAAGCGGATTCGTCCGGCGCCGCAGGGACGGGCGTATCGCTATCAGCGGCGCATTTCGCATATCGAGCTGGTGCTGGCGGAGCGTGGCAAGAGTGGTGAGGCAGTCGCCAATGTTGTGGGCGGCGAAACGGCGGCGCCGGCGAAGGCCAAGCGGCGCGCGCCGGTGGCTAAGAAGGCGGCGAGCAAGAAGAAAGTCGCCGCGAAGTGACCGCGTTTTGCGGGCGTGACCGGTGCGGGAGCCCGCAGCGGTCATCCTGAGCAAAGCGAAGGATCTGGTCGAAGTAGGGTTCGACTTAGGAGAAGCAATGGGACAAAAAGTCCATCCGTATGGCTTTCGCCTCGGCTACACCAAGCCGTGGAAGTCGCGCTGGTTTGCCGAGCGGGATTACGACAAGCAGCTGCATGAGGACGTCAAGCTGAAGGCTGAGCTGAAGGAAAAGCTCAAATCGGCGGGCGTGAGCGCCATCGAAATCGAGCGGCCGGGTAACAAGCTGCGCATCATCATCAAGACGGCGCGGCCTGGGATCATCATCGGACGCAAGGGCGCGGAAATCGACAAGCTCAAGGCGGAGCTGCAGAAGCGGACCGCGGGCAAGGATATTTTTGTCGATATCCAGGAAGTGCACAAGCCTGAACTCGACGCGCAGCTGGTCTCGGAATCGATCGCGCTGCAACTGGAAAAGCGCGTAGGCTTCCGGCGTGCCATGCGCAAGGCGGTGGATTCGGCGCTGCGCTTTGGATGCAAAGGGATCAAGGTCCGCGTGAGTGGACGTTTGAACGGAAATGAAATCGCGCGGTCGGAGTGGTACCTGCAGGGGCGTCTGCCGCTGCACACGCTGCGTGCAGACATCGAGTACGGCTTCACCGAAGCACGTACGACGTACGGCGTAATCGGGGTGAAGTGCTGGATCTATAAGGGAGAAATCTTGCAGCAGAAGAAACGCGAGCCGCAAGCCGCAGTAGGCGGATTCTAAGGTTCTGGTTTCGACTGAGAACCGAGAACTGAGAACTTCGATATGTTGATGCCAAAGAAAGTGAAGTACCGCAAGCAGCAGCGCGGGCGGATGACCGGGAAGGCCTGGCGCGGATCGGAGCTGGCTTTCGGGGACTACGGGCTCAAGGTGCTGGAGCCGGGCTGGATCACCGACCGGCAGATCGAGGCCAGCCGCGTGGCCATGACGCGTTTCGTGAAGCGCGGCGGCAAGATCTGGATCCGCCTGTTTCCCGACAAGCCGGTCACCAAGAAGCCGGCTGAAACCCGTATGGGTAAGGGCAAGGGCGCGCCGGATCACTGGGTTGCGGTGGTGCGTCCGGGAAAGATTCTGTTTGAGATGGAAGGCGTGACGCCGACCGACGCCGCTGAGGCAATGCGGCTGGCTTCGCACAAGCTGCCGCTGCGCACGACGATGGTCAAGCGCGAAGTGATGCACGGATAACCGGGAACTGAGAACTGCATTATGAAATCGGACAAGATTCGCAACTTAACGGACGCCGAACTCCAACACCAGGAGCGCGATCTGGCTGACCAACTCTTCAAGCTGAAGTTCCAGCTGAACATGGGGCAGACGGAGAGCCTGAAGAAGATGCGCGGGCTACGCAAGGACATCGCGCGGGTCAAAACGATTCTGGGTGAGCGCGGGCGGGCCGCGGCAACGGAGAAACGATAATGGCTGGAACAACGCCAACTGAACACGTGCAGGGACGCCGCAAAGAAGTCGTGGGAGAAGTAGTCTCCAGCCGCATGCACAAGACGATTGTGGTGCAGGTGACACGCAAGAAATCGCATCCGTTCTACGGGCGCGTGATTGCGCGGCACAAGAAGTTCTACGCGCACGATGAGAAGAACGAGGCGCATGTGGGCGACTTCGTGCGGATCGAAGAAACTCGTCCGCTTTCGAAGCTGAAGCGCTGGAAGCTGAAGGATATTATCCGCAAGGCGGCGCTGGTGCCTGAGGCCGCGGTCGAACCCGCCGTCAACTAGCTGGAGCCGAGATAGAGGAGATTGACGCCATGGCTGTGATGATGAGATCGATGCTGGAGGTCGCCGACAACTCCGGTGCCCGCAAGCTGCAGATGATTCTGCCGCTGGGGGGCTCGACTGGGTTGAATGCCGGCCTGGGCGACGTGATCACGGCTTCGGTGAAGGAAGCTGCGCCGGAAGGACAGGTGCAGAAGGGAAAGGTAGTCAAGGCCGTGATTGTGCGGACGCGCAAGGAGCATCGCCGGCGCGACGGCACTTACATCCGGTTCGATCAGAACGCGGCGGTGCTGATCAACGAGGCGGGCGAGCCGGTGGGAACGCGCGTTTTCGGTCCGGTCGCCCGTGAGTTGCGTGAAAAGAAGTTCCTGAAGATTGTTTCACTGGCACCGGAAGTTCTGTAAGGCGAATTCTTATGGCAACTGCAACGACTGCACACAAGCGAGTGGACATCCGCCGCAATGACACCGTGAAGGTGATCACTGGGCGAGACAAGGGCAAGGAAGGACGCGTGCTGCGCGTGTTTCCGGGCGACAACAAGATTCTGGTGGAGCACGTGATGATGGTGAAGAAGCACGTGCGTCCCAACCCGCAGCGCAACATCAAGGGCGGAATCGCGGAGCAGGAGAGCCGGATTGCGCTCTCGAACGTGCAGCTGGTGTGTCCGACCTGCGGGCCGGTGCGTATCGGTCATGAAGTGCGCGGGGACCGCAAGGTGCGCGTGTGCAAGAAGTGCGACACCACGCTGGATAAATAGCTGTTAGCTCTTAGCCATTAGCTCTTAGCTTGTGGCGATCATGCAAGCAGCGGAATGAAAAAATGAGTCTCACGAACCGGTACACGTTGAGCTAAAGGCCAAGAGCCAAGAGCCGACACTCCGAAACCGTGAGAGGAAGTTGACGACGATGGCAAAAGACAAGAAGGCACAGAAGGAAGCGCCGCAGGAGCAGAAAGGGCCGGAGAAGGCCCGGCACAGCGCGAAAGAACGTCCGCGGCTGCGCTCGAGATTTGAGAAGGAAGTGGCGCCGGCCCTGCTGAAGGAACTGGAACTGCAGAACAAGATGGCGGTTCCACGGCTGCACAAGATCGTAGTGAACATGGGTGTGGGCGAAGCCACGCAGAACGCCAAGGTGCTGGATCCGGCGGTGAACGAACTGGGCCAGATCACCGGGCAGAAGCCGGTGGTTACGCGGGCGAAGAAGTCGATCGCGGCGTTCAAGGTGCGCGAAGGACAAGCGATTGGCGCAATGGTCACCCTGCGCGGCGACCGCATGTACGAGTTCTTCGACCGGCTGGTGAACATTGTTCTGCCGCGCGTGCGCGACTTCCGTGGTGTTTCGACCAAGTCGTTCGACGGGCGTGGCAACTACACGCTGGGGCTGCACGATCAGTTGATTTTCCCCGAGATCGATTATGCGAAGGTCGACAAGCTGAAGGGAATGAACGTCACGATTGTGACCACGGCCGCGAATGACAACCAGGCGCGGACGCTGTTGAAGCACTTGGGCATGCCGTTCCGGGCATAAGGAGCCGGCGAGACGCCGGCGCTACAAGTTAGGAGCTAAGTTGGCCACTACAGCAAAACGAGTCAAGGACGCTAGGAAGCCGAAGTTCTCCACGCGCAAGCACAACCGCTGCAAGCTTTGCGGACGCCCGCGCGCTTTTCTGCGCAAGTTCGGTATTTGCCGCTTGTGCTTCCGCCAGTTGGCGCTGCGCGGGGAGATTCCAGGCGTCTCGAAGTCGTCCTGGTAGCGTGTCAGTTGTTGGTCGTCTGTCGTTGGCGGTTCGCCAATGCTCACGACTGGTGGAAATGCGGAGCGAAACGAGGTTCCGTTTTGAGGAGCAAGCTGCCGCAGGTTCTCCGCTGGATGCGGAGCGAACGGGTGGCTAGAGGAGAAGCAAACGATGAGGTTGACCGATCCGGTCGCAGACATGTTGACGAGAGTGCGGAACGCACTCCAGGCCCGGCACCAAAAAGTGGATGTCCCGGCGTCCCGGCTGAAGCTGGAGATTGCCCGCATCCTGAAGGAAGAGGGCTACATTTCGAACTTCAAGCCTACCGAGGAAGAAGGGCACAAGGTTATCCGGATATACCTCAAGTATGGCGCCAACAACGAGGCGGCCATCTCGAAGGCGGAACGCGTGTCGCGTCCGGGATGCCGGGTCTATGTGCGCCGCAGCGAGATTCCACGCGTGTTGGGTGGCATGGGGATCAACATCCTGACCACGCCGCGCGGGGTGATGACGGGACGCCAGGCGCGCCGGGAAGGCGTGGGCGGCGAGTTGCTCTGCGAGATTTATTAAAGGCAGCTCTTGGCTATTAGCTCTTGGCTCTTAGCTAGGAAGACGCAGGCGACGGAGATTATTGAACGGGCAGCAAGGCTGTAAGCTGCATGACGAATCGGTTCTAGCCAAGAGCTAAGAGCCAAAGGCTAAGAGCGACTTATGTCGAGAATTGGAAAAAAGCCGATCGCAATCCCCAAAGGGGTGACGGTCAAAATCGAAGGCAACACCGTGGTGGTGCAGGGGCCCAAGGGCAAGCTGGACACAGCGTTGCCGGCCGGCATCAAGGTCGAACAGAAAGACGGTAACATCGTCGCCATCCGCGAGAACGATTCGCAGGCCGCCGTCCACGGGTTGGCGCGCGCGCTGGTCAACAACGCGGTCGAGGGCGTGACCAAGGGTTGGACCCGCGAGCTCGAAATTGTGGGCATCGGGTATCGCGCCGAGATGAAGGGCAAGGGCGTGGTGGTATTCAATCTCGGATATTCGCATCCGATTGAGTATCCGCTGCCCATCGGCGTCGATGCGGCCGTCGATCCCAAGCAAACGAAGATCGCGCTCACCGGAATCGACCGGCAGAAGGTTGGTCAGGTTGCCGCCGAGATGCGCTCGTTGCGTCCGCCAGATCCGTACAAGAACAAGGGCGTGCGCTATGCCGGCGAGCGGCTGAAGAAGAAGGTTGGCAAGACCGGAGCGAAATAACGCTGTTTAGCGGGCGTGGGCGAAGCGGGAGCCCGCTGGCGTCATCCCTTCGGCAAGCTCAAGGCAGGCTCTGAGCGATAGCGAAGGATCTGCCGAGTATTGAGGACTTTTAAGTAAGGACTTGAAGCGATGCTGACGAAAATTTCCAAGAACCAAAAACGCGGCCACGTGCACGAGCGCATCCGCAAGAAGATGCAGGGTACGGCGGAGCGTCCGCGGCTTAACGTGTACCGCTCGCTGAACCACATCTACGTGCAAGTCATTGACGACCTGCACGGCAAGACGCTGGTTTCGGCCAGCACGGCCGAGGGCAAGAAGGAAGATCGGCGTACCGGCGGCAACGTTGCTGCGGCGAAGAGCATCGGCAAGATCATTGCCGAGCGCGCCAAGGCCAAGGGCGTGACCAAGGTTGTCTTTGACCGCGGCGGATACATTTATCACGGGCGGGTCAAGGCACTGGCCGACGCCGCGCGCGAAGCGGGACTACAGTTCTAGGGAAAACCGCTCTTAGCTTTTGGCTCTTGGCTGTTAGCTCGAGCAAGAAGCCAAGAGCCAAGAGCTAACAGCCAAAGGCTAGGTTCATAAATGCCAACAGTGATTAAGAAACTCGATGCAGGTGCCTACCAGCTGAAAGACCAGGTGGTCGCGATTAACCGTGTCACGAAAGTCGTGAAGGGCGGCAAGAATCTTTCGTTTGCCGCGCTGGTCGTCGTGGGCGATCCCTCGGCTGCGGTTGTGGGCTATGGTTCGGGCAAGGCGAAGGAAGTGCCACAGGCCATCCGTAAGGGAATTGAGTCGGCGAAAAAAAACCTGGTGCGAGTGAATCTGACGCAGACGAGCATTCCGCATCTCGTGTTGGGACGCTATGGTTCGGGCAAGGTGCTGCTCAAGCCGGCTCCGGAAGGCACGGGCGTGATCGCGGGCGGCGCGGTGCGTGCGGTCATGACTTCGGCGGGCGTGCAGAATGTCCTGACCAAGTCGATTGGCACGACCAACCCGCACAATGTGATCAAGGCGACTTTCGATGCGCTCAAGCAGTTGAAGAACAGAGAGAGCGTAGCAACCATGCGCGGCAAGACGGCGGAAGAGCTCTAAGGGCAGGTGGCCAGTGATCAGTGGCCAGTTGGACCGAGAAGAATTTGACTGGTCACTGATCACTGATCACTGACCACTGAGGTTCAGAAATGACGGCAAAGAAGGCAAATCCGGGCAGCGGGAAGATTCACCTGAAGTGGGTGCGCTCCGCCATTTGTGCCCCAGTGAAGCAGAAACTAGTGGTCAAGGGGCTGGGCTTCACCCGGCTGAACCAGGTGATCGAGCGTCCGGATACGGCGGCGATCCGAGGCATGGTGGCGAAGGTCCCGCATCTGGTCGAGATTGTGCAGTAGGAAGCGAGCCATGAATTTATCGAACATTCGAGCACCGAAAAAGGCAACGGAAAAGCGCAAGCGCGTGGGCCGGGGTATGGGCTCGGGCATGGGCAAGACGTCGACGCGTGGACACAAAGGCCAGCGCTCGCGTAGCGGCTCGCGCATGATCCGCGGGTTTGAGGGCGGCCAGATGCCGTTGCACCGCCGCATGCCCAAGCGCGGGTTCACCAATATATTCCGCAAGGAGTACAACATCGTAAGCCTGGAACGGCTGGCGGCGCTGGGCGAGGCGACTATCAATCCCGACGTGCTGCGCAAGGCCGGAGTCATCAAGACCAAGCATCCGGTCAAGATTCTGGGCGACGGTGAACTGAAATCGGCGATCACAGTGCAGGCGCACAAGTTTTCGAAGTCGGCGCAGGAGAAGATCACCAAGGCGGGCGGCAAGTTTGAGGTCTTGCAGTAATGTTTGAGAAGCTGGCGAACATCTTCCGAATTCCGGACCTGCGCAAGCGCATTCTGTTTACGCTGGCTCTGCTGGCCGTATACCGGCTGGGTGGGCACATTCCAACCCCAGGTGTGAACGCCGACAAGCTGGCGCAATTTTTCGAGCAAAGCCGCGGTTCGTTTCTTGGATTTGTGGATCTGTTCTCCGGCGGGCAGTTGCGCCGTCTTACGATCTTCGCCCTGGGCATCATGCCCTACATTACGGCGTCGATTATTCTGCAACTGCTGACGGTGGTCTATGAGCCGCTGGCCAAGCTGCAGAAGGAAGGCGAACTCGGGCGGAAGAAGATCACGCAGTGGACGCGTTATATCACGGTCATTCTGAGCGCGGTGCAATCGTTCGGCATTGCCGTCGGACTGGAAAAGGGCGGGGACTTCGTCCTCAATCCCGGGCCCGGCTTCGTCCTGATGACCATGCTGACGTTGACGACGGGCAGCGCCTTCATCATGTGGCTGGGCGAGCAAATCACCGAGCGCGGCGTGGGCAACGGCATGTCGCTGCTGATCTTTGCCGGGATTGTGGTCGGCCTGCCGCGGGGCGTGGTGGATCTGATCGACAAAGCCAAGAACGGCACATGGGGAGCGCTCACTCCGATTCTCATGGCCGGCCTGGTGGTCTTCATGATCGCCGTGGTGGCGTTCATCGTTTACGTGGAACGCAGTGAACGTCGAATACCTGTGCAGTACGCCAAGCGGGTGGTTGGGCGCAAGGTGATGGGTGGACAGTCCACGCACCTGCCGCTGCGCGTGAATGCGGGCGGCGTGATGCCCGTGATTTTCGCGTCCTCAATCTTGAGTTTGCCTCCGATGATCGGCTCGGGGCTGGGGCTTTCGACCAACCGATACTTTGGGCCGGTGATTGAATGGCTGAAGTGGGGCGAGCCACTCTATACGCTCTTGTATGCGGTCGGAATCATCTTCTTCGCGTACTTCTACGTTTCGATTGTCTTCAATCCCAGCGAAGTAGCCGACAACATGCGGAAGTATGGCGGGTTTATCCCGGGCATTCGACCGGGAAGGCGCACGGCGGACTTTATCAATGAGGTGCTGACCCGCATCACCTTGGTGGGCGCACTGTACCTGATCCTCATCTCGTTCATTCCCGAGTGGATGATCACCGGTATTCACCTGAACCACCTGTATGGCCCGATCGGAAGATTTTTTGATCACTTTCCAAACGCGGTTCTCAACGGGCTGGGCGTTAGCTTCTACTTTGGCGGCACGTCGCTGCTGATTGTGGTGGGTGTGGCCATGGACACGGTGACGCAGATCGAGGCGCAACTGATCATGCGCCACTATGACGGATTCACGCCGCGCAGTGGACGAATTCGCGGGCGCCGCAACTGGTCGTAAGGTTGAGGCGTTTTGCGGGCGTAAGCGAAGCGGGAGCCCGCAACCGAAATCCCGAACGAAGTGAGGGATCGTCTGCGAAACGTGATGAGCCGTCTCGAAGAATTGTGGGGTTGCTGCACCTCGGCTGGTTTCTGGGGCATGGAAGCCGGGGAGACTGAGAATCGGGGAGGCTTGAGGCCAGCTCGATGGCGCAGGAAACCTCGCGGGATGTAGGTCCCATTGTGCTGCTTGGGCCGCCGGGTGCCGGAAAGGGCACTCAGGCCAAGCGGATTATGGAGCACTACTCAGTTCCCCAGATTTCGACGGGAGACCTCTTGCGCTACAACGTGGCGCAGGGTACGGAGCTCGGGCAGGCGGCCAAGGCGGTGATGGCGCGCGGCGAGCTGGTCTCTGACGACCTGGTTTGCACCATGGTCCGCGAGCGGTTGAAGCAGCCGGACTGCAAGCGGGGTTACATTCTAGACGGGTTTCCCCGGACTGCGGCCCAGGCCGGGTGGCTGGATGCGTTGCTCGACAGCAAGCTCTTTGACAATTCGCGGCCCACGCGTGCGTGGCCAATTGTGATCCGGTTGGACGTAGACTATAATCAGTTGTTGCTCCGGATCACTGGACGCCGTTCTTGTCCCACCTGTGGGCGGATCTATAACGTCCACTTCCAGCCGCCCCGTACCGATGAAGCATGCGACAGTGACGGGTCGAAGTTGGTGACCCGTAATGACGACCGTTTGGAAGTCATTCAGCCGCGGTTGGCGGCTTACCAGGAGCAGACTCGTCCCGTCGCTGACTATTATCAGCGTACGGGAAGGTTGGTCTCGGTGAACGGGGATCTTCCGGTGGACGATGTTACGGACCAGATTTACCGGGTGATTGAGGATCATCACGCTTAGGACATGGCCATCGTCTGCAAGTCGGCGGCTGAGATTGACAAGATGCGGAAAAGCGGCCGCATCGTGCGCCAGGTGCTGGATCATGTCCGAGCTCTGGTCGAGCCGGGCGTGACGACCATGGATCTGGAGCGGGCGGCCGAGAAGAAGATCAAAGACCTTGGGGCGAAGCCGGCGTTCAAGGGGTATTACGACTATCCGTGCGTGCTGTGTACGTCGGTGAATGAAGAGATTGTGCACGGCATCCCGTCGGAGAAGCGGGCGCTGAAAGACGGCGATATCGTTTCGATCGATTGCGGAGTGGTGCTCGACGGCTACTATGGGGACGCGGCTATTACGGTCCCGGTCAGCGACGCGGTAAAGCCAGAGTTACGCAAACTGCTGACGGTGACGGAAGAATCGCTGTACCGCGGCATTGAGCAGGCGCGAATCGGCAACTCGGTCGGTGATGTGGGAGCGGCAGTGCAGGAACACGTCGAGGCTGCCGGGTTTAGCGTGGTTCGGGAGTTCGTGGGACACGGGATAGGGACGCGGCTGCACGAAGAGCCGCAAATTCCGAACTTCGGAAACCGCGGTCACGGGGCCAGGCTGCGCGAAGGCATGGTGCTTGCTATAGAGCCGATGGTGAATTTCGGCAAGCCGGAGACGCGCGTGCTGGGCGACAACTGGACCGCAGTCACGGCCGACGGCAGTTTCAGCGCGCATTTTGAGCATTGCGTTGCGGTGACGAAGGATGGGCCGGTAATTTTGACGCAGTAACAGCTTCTAGCTGCTAGCTCCTAGCTTCTAGCTAATCGGGCTATCGCGGTTCGCTAGGAGCTAGTAGCTAGACGCTAGGAGCTAATGAGCAAAGAAGACGCGATTGAAGTGATGGCGGTGGTTCTGGAACCCCTGCCGAATGCCATGTTCCGGGTGGAACTGGAGAACAAGCACCAGGTGCTGGCGCATGTTTCGGGCAAGATGCGCAAGAACTTCATTCGCATCCTGCCGGGTGACAAGGTCGCGGTTGAGCTTTCGCCCTACGACCTGAATCGCGGCAGAATTGTTTATCGATATAAATAAATGTCGTTTTCTCAGCCGGGGTTAGCTGACGGCTGATTGCTGACGGCTGAGGGCTGATCATATGAAAGTACGGGCATCAGTAAAGAAGATTTGTGACAAGTGCAAGGTCATCCACCGCAAAGGCGTGGTGCGCGTGATCTGCGTCAACACGAAACACAAGCAGCGCCAGGGCTAATGAAGCTGCTGGCTTCAAGCGGCTAGCCAAACGCCAATACCGGCGTCGGTTTGCTAGGAGCTAGAAGCTTAGGAGCTGTTGAAAGCTGTCAGCAGTTGGAGGCTAAGAGACTATGGCACGTATTGCAGGCGTTGATCTTCCGCGCCAGAAGCACATCAATATCGCGCTGACCTATATCTACGGGATCGGCCACCCGCGCGCCGGCCGCATTCTCGATGAGGCCAAGGTGGACGCGATGAAGAAGGTCCAGGACCTGAGCGAGGAAGAGGTCAACCGCATCCGTACCGTCATCGAGGCGGAGGGACTGGTGGAAGGCGATCTGCGCAAGGAGGTTTCGATGAACATCAAGCGGCTCATCGAAATCGGCTCCTATCGCGGATTCCGTCACCGGCGTAACCTTCCGGTCCGGGGACAGCGCACGCATACGAATGCCCGCACCCGCAAGGGTCCGCGCAAGGGAACGGTCGCGCAGAAGAAGAAGGCGACAGCGAAAACATAAGACTAGTTCTCAGTTCTCAGTTCTCGGTTCTCAGTTGAGAACCGGGGTTCGCTGAGAACTGGGAACTGAGAACTGAGAACTGATTCATGGCAAAACCAGCAGCAGCCGCCACCGGGGCACCGGCAGCACCGGAGAAAAAAGGCAAGAAGAAAACCTTCAAGAAGAAGGAACGCAAGCATGTGCCGCACGGGTTGGCGTATGTGCAGGCGTCCTTCAATAACACGATTGTGACCATCACCGACATGAACGGGAACGTCCTGTCGTGGAAGAGTTCGGGGTCGCTCGGCTTTCGCGGATCGCGTAAGGGAACGCCCTTTGCCGCGCAGCAGGCGGCATCGAATGCGGCCAACATGGCGCGCGATCACGGCGTGCGCAGCGTGGATGTGCGCGTGAGCGGTCCCGGTTCCGGCCGCGAGTCGGCGGTGCGTGCGTTGGCGGTCGCGGGCATTGAAGTGCGCTCGATTCGCGACGTGACGCCGATTCCGCACAATGGCTGCCGTCCGCCGAAGCGGCGCAGAGTGTAAGAGAACACCGCTTCTAGCTCCTAGCTAAACCTGATCGGATGGGCTAGAAGCTAGCAGCTAGAAGCTAAGAGCTCGATTTCAACCGGGAGGAAGGGAAGCCAGTCCCGTAAACCGGTTTATTTGAAGGAGAAACATGGCGCGTTACAAAGATGCAGTATGCCGTCTATGCCGCCGCGAGGGCATGAAGCTGTTCCTCAAAGGCGCAAAGTGCTTCAGCGATAAGTGTCCTATCGAGAAGCGCAACTTCGCTCCCGGACAACACGGAAAAGACCGCAAGGCCAAGATCGTCGGCTACGGCCTGCAGTTGCGCGAGAAGCAGAAAGCGAAGCGCATCTACTTCACGCAGGAAGGCCAGTTCCGCAACTACTTTGAGAAGGCTGCGCGCGCGAAGGGCGTGACCGGCGAGCGTTTGCTGCAACAGCTTGAGCGGCGTCTCGACAACGTCGTCTATCGCCTGGGATTCGCTCAGTCGCGGCGCCAGGCGCGGCAGTTGGTCCGCCACGGGCACGTCGCTGTCGACAATCGCAAGGTCAACATTCCTTCCTACGAAGTGAGCGCGGGCGAGGAGATTTCGATTCGCGAAAACAGCAAGAAGCTCACCGTGCTCGATCTGGCCAAGGAATACGCCAGCCACGGCACGCTGCCCAACTGGCTGGAAGTTGACCGCGATAATTACAAGGCGCGGGTACTCTCGTTGCCCAAGCGCGAAGATATTCAGCTGCCAGTGAATGAGCAGCTGATTGTTGAACTTTACAGCAAGTAGCGGAATTGAGTAATTGGGGAATTTGGTAATTGAGTAATTGAAAAGCAAAACGGTAATGAGGCTGGGCGTCAAATTACCCAATTACGAAATTTCCCAATTACTCAATGCTCTCGGTCCACTATTCGAGCCAGATCAGCCTGGGCTGACGCTTGACCTGAATCCGGACCGATTCAGGGAGTCGGCACTGAGCCAAACGGCCGAAGGAGAAACACATGCTTTGGAAGGGTTTTCAGAAACCGAAACGTCTCGCAGTTGACACCTCGACGCTCACCGACAAGTACGGCATCTTCTGGGCGCAGCCTTTTGAGCGTGGCTTTGGCACAACCGTGGGCAACGCTCTGCGCCGCGTGCTTCTGAGCTCGATTGAAGGCGCGGCCGTTACCGCTGTGAAGATCGAAGGTGTTCTGCACGAATTCCAGTCGATTCCGGGCGTGGTGGAAGACGCGACCGACATCATCCTGAACCTGAAGCAGATTCCATTCAAGCTGAGCGGAGATGCGCCGAAAGCGATCTACCTGCGGGCCGATCAGCCGGGTGTTGTGACCAGCGGCATGATTGAGGCCGATGGCGACGTCGAAGTGCTCGACAAAGACGTCTACATCGCCACGGTCAGCGAAGGCGGCAAGCTCGATATGGAAATGCGCTTGAAGCGCGGACGCGGTTACGTTTCCGCCGACAAGAATTTCGACGAGGATCTCGGGATCGGATTCATTCCGATTGACTCGGTGCACTCTCCGGTACGCAAGTGTAATTACACCGTCGAGGCCGCGCGTCTCGGGCAGATCACCGACTACGACAAGCTCACCCTTGAAGTGTGGACCAACGGCTCCATCACGCCCGCCGACTCGATCGGCCTGGCGGCGAAGCTGCTGAAGGACCACATGAACATCTTCATCAACTTCGAGGAAGAGATCGAGACCGGCACGTCGGCGGGTGAAGATCGCAAGCCGGAGATTCACAACGAGAACCTGAACCGCTCCGTGGAAGAGCTCGAGCTTTCTGTGCGCAGCTACAACTGCCTGAAGAACGCGAATATCCAGACCATCGGCGAGCTCGTGCAGAAGACCGAAGCGGAAATGCTCAAGACCAAGAACTTCGGCCGCAAGTCGCTGAACGAGATCAAGGAGATCCTTTCCTCGATGGGCTTGAGCCTGGGCATGAAGATCGACGAGCACGGCAACGCCGTGCCTGGACCGACTTCGAACGTGCCGCTGCCGGCGTCAGCGTACGGCCCGGACGACCAGCTGTAGAGAGCAGTGGTCAGTGGCTAGTGGGCAGTGGTCAGAAAACAGAAGACGCCGCTAGCCGCTGACCCCAATATTTCGAGACTGGCCATTGACCACTGGCCACTGACCACTGAGGCTCACCATGCGTCACAAAGTAGCAGGATACAAACTCGGACGGAACACGTCGCACCGGCGCTCGCTGCTGCGCAACCTGGTCACCTCGGTGATCGTGGAGGAGCGCATCGAGACGACGGTTCCCAAGGCCAAGGCGGCGCGGCCGATCGTTGAGAAGATGATTACCCTCGGCAAGCGCGGCGACCTTGCGGCCCGCCGTTTGGCTGGGGCCTATCTGATGACGGATGAGGCGCTGGTGAAGTTGTTCGACAAGATTGGCCCGCGCTTCGGCGATCGCGAGGGGGGATACACGCGCATCGTCCGCACCCACTGGAACAAGGGCGACGGCGCTGACAAGGCCTTCCTCGAACTGCTGGGCAGCGAGAAAATTCTCGACGAAAAGAAGGAAAAGCGCGCCGAGGCTCGCGCCAAGCGTGCCGCCGAAGCCAAGAAGGCCATGGAAGAGGCGGAAGCACAAGCGCAGGTTGAGAAGGAAGCGGCACCGGCCGAGGGCGGCGACAAGAAAGAATAGGCTTTACTGTTTCTTCATGGGGCACGGCATAAAGCCGTGCCCTTTTCTATACACTCCGCTTCTCCAATTGGACTCCTTTCGAAGCTGCAATCCGCGATTAAGACGGGTGTAGCGCAGCCTGCGCCCCACCGCAGTTGCATTGACTTGTCAAGACGGCTTACGTAAGATTCGCGCCACATGATCGGGCGGACTATCTCGCATTACCGCATCCTGGAAAAACTCGGCGGTGGCGGCATGGGGGTGGTGTTCAAGGCCGAGGATACAGAACTCGGCCGCTTCGTGGCCCTGAAGTTCCTGCCTGACGAAGTGGCACAGGACGACTCCGCGATGGAGCGCTTCCGCCGCGAAGCACGAGCGGCTTCCGCTCTGAATCACTCCAACATCTGCACCATCTACGAGATCGGAAAGCATGAAGGTCAATCCTTCATCGCGATGGAGTACCTCGAGGGATCCACTCTAAGGCACGTTATCGGGAACCGTCCGCTGGAGCAGGATCTCCTGCTGGGGGTCGCGATCGACGTGGCCGACGCGCTGGATGCGGCCCACGCGAAGGGCATCGTGCACCGCGACATCAAGCCTGCAAACATTTTCGTCTCCAGGCGCGGGCATGCCAAGATCCTCGATTTTGGACTGGCCAAGATGGCCACCGCGGGGGCCTCGGTCAGCGCCGACTCGCAGACTCTGGCTGACGCGGTGCACCTGAATCTCACCAGTCCAGGAACGGCGCTGGGCACGGTCGCCTACATGTCGCCGGAGCAGGTACGGGGCAAGGAGCTCGACGGGCGGACCGACCTTTTTTCTTTTGGGGTGGTGCTCTACGAGATGGCTACGGGGGTTTTGCCGTTTCGCGGAGAGACGCCGGGCGTCATTACCGAAGCGATTCTCAACCGTGCCCCGGCGCCGCCCGTCCGATTGAACCCGGATCTCCCGCCGGAATTGGAGCGCATCATCAACAAGCTGCTGGAGAAGGATATTGAGCTGCGTTACCAGAGCGCAGCCGAGGTCCGTGCCGATCTGAAGCGGCTGAAGCGAGAGAGGGACTCGGCACGCATCTCTTCGCCCATCGTGAGCGAAACGCCGAGCGGCCCGGCAACCGTGATATCCTCCGCAGCCGCAACTTCCGCCACGTCCGGGATCAAGCCGGTCCCAGAAGTTCAGCGCCGCCGCAGTGTGATCGCATTGGGCGCCGCGCTGGTCGCGGCCTTGGCTGCGATCGCATTCCTCCTGTTAAGGAACAACGGACCAGCCGCGTCCCCTGCCTATCACCTGCTGACCTATCGCCGAGGGACCATCCGGATGGCGAGGTTCGCTCCAGATGGCCAGACCGTGGTTTACAGCGCTGCCTGGGAGGGCGGGCCGGTCGAGATCTTCAGCACACGCTTTGGCACGCCGGAATCGCGTCCGGTGGGAGTTCCGGGCGCTGAGATTCTGGCGATTTCGTCCACGGGAGAGATGGCGGTTCTGCTGCACAGCCAGCAGTCCAAGTCCCAGGTGCACATTGGCACGCTTGCCCGCATGCCGCTCGGCGGTGGCGCGCCCCGCGAGATACTGGAGAACATCCAGTGGGCTGATTGGTCTCCGGACGGTACTCAACTGGCAATCGTGCGCGATGTCAACGGACACAATCGTCTGGAATATCCTCCCGGCAAAGTGCTCTACGAAACCGGCGGCTGGATCAGCCATCCGCGGATTTCGCGCAAGGGCGACATGGTTGCTTTTATCGATCATCCCATTCAGGGTGACTCGATCGGCGGTGTGGCCATTGTCGATACAAGTGGCAAGAAACAAAACTTGAGCAAGAATTACGGAGGTGGCGCGGTAGGTCTGGCCTGGTCGCCGAAAGGCGAGGAAGTGTGGGTCACGGCCACTATTATTGGCATCGACCGCTCCGTGTTTGCCGTGAATCTGGCCGGCAAGGAACGTCTTGTGGCCCGCGTTCCCGCGGACTTGACCCTACAGGATGTCATGCCCGATGGCCATGTGCTGCTCGCCCGCGACAACTGGAGACGAGGGCTGATCGTGCATCGGGCGGACGATGCCTCGGAACACGACTTCACCTGGCTGGACTGGTCCTTTCCCGTTACCCTGTCGGCAGACGGCCACACACTTCTCTTTCGGGAGGAGGGCGAGGCGGGCGGACCAACTTATGCCGTTTACATCCGCAAGACAGACGGCTCGCCTGCCGTTCGCCTCGGCGATGGGCAGTCGCTGGCGTTGTCGCCGGATGGTAAATGGGCCTTGTCATGCACAGGAGACAAGCAGACCGACCTGTTCCTTCTTCCCACAGGCCCCGGCGAGCCCCGGCCTTTGAACGGGCACGACATCATTCACAGCGCTGCCAGTTGGTTCCCGGACGGCAAACGGATTCTCATGGCTGGCACGGAGCCGAATCACGCCTTGCGGCTCTACGTGCAGGACATTGACGTAGACAAAATCGAGGCGGTTACACCGGAAGGGACTAACGGATTTTCGTTCGCACTGTCACCCGACGGTCGCGCCATCGCAGCCGTGGGCCCCGACGACAAGGCTTACCTCTTTCCCGTTCCTCCCGGCGATCCGCGTCCGATCAAAGGACTGCAGCCGGGAGAGGTTCCGGTCGCGTGGACTTCGGATGGCCGAGCTTTGTATGTGTACAAGGGAGGAGAACTTCCTGCCAGGGTCTACCGGCTCGATCTCGAGAGTGGCAATCGAACTCTCTGGAAGCAACTCATGCCTCCCGATCCTGCGGGCGTGGAATTCGTCGGCCCGGTTCTCCCCACGCCGGACGGCAAGTCGTACGTCTACGGGTACCGCCGACTCCTGTCTGACCTTTACCTGGTGGAAGGGCTGCAGTGAAACTCGGCCGGCGGTAGAAACCGCGAAGCCTCCCTCGGAACTTGCTCACTCGTACATGTCCGGCTGCGACAAACATCAGTAATCTTGCCTGCCTTTTCGCACACTCCATACAATTTTAGGGATGGCCTTCACTCGCAACCAGATCGGCATCGCCGTCGGCGCCGGAGCGCTGCTGGTGCTTGTGTTTCTGGGATACATCTGGTGGCTGAGTAACCAGGGGCCAGTCCTCGCCCGCTCGGAAGACCACGATCCGCTGACGGGTCTGCCGGTCAGCATCAAGATGAATCCATTGCGCGACCGGACGACCGAACGGGCCGCCAACAGATTTCTGCGCGAGTTGCGGGATGGTCACTGCGACGACCTGCTCAACAAGTGGGAGCACGACTACCACAAGAAATACGCCCACTACATCTGCAAGTCAGAGGAGCAGCACCCGCTACTCTCTTGGGAATTGGTCGACTGGGAAGATGCGCCGCCGCTGACCATCCTGCACTATCGCGGCAAGCGGCCAAGCAACGCGGGCCCGGCCCGGCCCGGAATCGACCAGGATCTGTTCACGCTCACTCTGACGCACCAGGGCGGCGACTTGGTTGTGACCAAGTACGACGCGATGTATTGAAACCAGTTCTCAGTTGTCAGTTCTCAGTTTCTCTGCCGTGGTAAAACTGGTTCATGTCTGCAGGCTCGCCCGAGCATGGTCCTTCCGCGGCTCGCAACCTCTACGCCTTCGGCATCACGTCCTTCCTAAATGACACCGCCAGTGAGATGGCGTACTGGGTGCTGCCAGCGTTCCTGGCGTCGCTGGGCGCGGGGCCGGCGCAGTTGGGATTGATCGAGGGGATTGCCGAGAGTGTCGCATCGTTCGCCAAGCTGTTTTCCGGATATCTCACTGACCACATTGAACGCCGCAAGCCGCTGGTGGTCGCGGGATACTTCGTCGCCAACGCAGTGAAGCCGATTTTGGCGGTGGTCACGTCCTGGTGGCAAATCCTGCCCATACGCTTCGTCGACCGGCTGGCCAAGGGGGTGCGTGGGGCTCCGCGCGACGTCATGGTGGCCGAGTCCGTGGGAGAGAACCGGCTGGGCTCCGCGTATGGACTGATTCAATCGATGGATTCGGCGGGTGCCATCGCGGGCCCGCTGACCGCGCTCGCTATGCTGGCGCGCTACGGAACCCGGGGCGTGTTCTGGGCCGCCGCGGTTCCGGGAGCATTATGTGTGCTGGTTGCGGTATTCGGTATTCGGGAGACCGGCCGTCGTGCCGGCACCCGGAACCAGGGCGGCACGCAAAAGGCAATGCCCTCCTTGTTTGCCGGGCCAAAGCTCTCGGGAAGGTTTTACTTCGTACTCGTGGCGGTGGCTCTCTTTTCGCTGGGCAATTCGAGCGACATGTTTCTGGTCTTGCGGGCGGAGAATGTCGGCATCCCGGTATCGCTGGCGCCTCTGCTCGGACTGGTGTTCAACCTGATCTATACGCTGGGCTCGTGGCCTGCAGGCTGGTTCAGCGACCGCTTCTCGCGCCGCTGGATTGCCGCCACGGGCTACGCGATCTTTGGGGCGGTGTATTTTGTTTTCGGACGAGCGCCGTCCATGCTTGCGATCTGGCTCTCGATGGCGATTTACGGTTTGTATTACGCGCTCACGCAGCCCGTATTGAAGGCGTTGGTGGTTGAGGCGGTCAGTCAGGATGTGCGCGGCCGTGCTCTGGGCATCTACTTCTTCGTGACCAGCGTGGCTACGCTGGCAGCGAGCCTGATCACAGGGGAACTGTGGAAGCTTTACGGAGCAAGCGTGCCTTTCTACTTTTCAGCAGGCTTGGCTGCAATCTCCGCAGTCCTTCTCTTGGTGGCGCCCGCCCAGAAAAGCAACAGGACCTGAGCCAGCACGCCGGCGCCAGTATCGAGCACAACGTCCTGCCACCTTCCCGTGCGCGAGGCAAGAAAGCTCTGGTGCCATTCGTCGAGGCTGGCCACGAGCAAAGTCCCCACAATTGCGATGGTCGCCCAACGGGTCGTCCACTTGCGGCTGTCTTCATCTGCCCAGGTTGCGCGCCAGGCACGGAAGAGCAGGACGCTCAGGATCGCGTAACCGACAACATGACCGCTCTTGCGAATGTAGAAGTGCCAGGGCTGGAAGTGGGGCCAGTCAATGCCGAACAGGAAATGCGCAATGGGATAGAGAATCCGGCTGGTGTTGTGGGCGGAGAGCAGGGCGCTCGACTCGATGGCGATCACGATCAGCCACAAGAGCGCGGCGATCCAGGCTTTTAGTACTTCATGTCGACCGGAACTCAAGCGGGATCCGGCCCCGTGAGTGAGAGGAAACCCGCTGCCGGAGATCCCCTCAGGGGCTGAAGCCCGAAATCTCCGGCCCGCGTGATGGCACGACTGGAAGTCGTGCCCTTCCCTTCGACGCCAGCCGCCCTACTCGATCGCATAGTTGGGCGCCTCGCGGGTGATCATGACATCGTGCACGTGGCTCTCGCGCAGGCCTGCGCCGCTGATGCGTACGAAGCGCGTCTTCTGCAGCAGTTCAGGAATCGTTGAGCATCCGCAATAACCCATCCCTGACTTCAAGCCGCCCACCATCTGGTGGACGATCATGGCGACTGAACCGCGATACGGCACGCGTCCCTCAATGCCCTCGGGAACCAGCTTGTCCAGACGGTTGGACTCGCCATTCGCTGACACGGCGGCAGAAGAATCGCCGTCCGTGTTCTGGAAGTAGCGCTCGCTCGAACCCTGAGCCATCGCGCCGATCGAGCCCATGCCGCGATAGGACTTGAAGGAGCGGCCTTGATACAGAATCAATTCGCCCGGACTTTCGTCGGTTCCGGCAAAGAGCGATCCGATCATGACCGCGCTCGCGCCTGCGGCCAACGCCTTGGTGACGTCGCCGGAGTACTTGATACCGCCATCGGCGATGATGGGCACGCCGGCCTCCTTCGTCGCCCGGTAAGCCTCGGCGATGGCCGTGATCTGCGGAACGCCCGCACCGGTGACGACGCGCGTGGTGCAAATCGAACCGGGACCGATGCCAACCTTGATGCCGTCGGCTCCGGCGCGAGCCAGTTCGCAGGCGCCGTCGAAGGTCGCCACATTGCCGGCCAACAAATCAACATGCGGCAGTTTCGACTTCACCAACTTCACCGCGTCCAACACCTTGGTGGAATGGCCGTGCGCGCTGTCGATGGCGAGCACATCCACCTTGGCATCCGCCAATTCCTGAGCCCGCTCCAGAAAATCGCCCGTTGCGCCGATCGCTGCGCCCACGCGCAAGCGCCCGTGAGAGTCTTTGGCGGCATTGGGATATTTCAGTTTCTTCTGAATGTCTTTTACGGTAATCAGGCCCTTGAGGGTGTACTTGTCATCCACCACCAGGAGTTTTTCGACGCGGTGCTCGTGCAGGATTTTTTCCGCATCCTCGAGCGTCGTACCCACAGGTACGGTGATGAGGTTTTCCTTGGTCATCACTTTGTTGATGGGAATGTCGAAGCGGGTTTCGAAGCGAAGGTCGCGGTTGGTCAGAATGCCCACCAGTTTGCCGTTGCGTTCGGTGATGGGCACGCCTGAGATTTTGTACTTGCGCATGACTTCAAGCGCGTCGGAAACCTTGTCGGTGGGATGCATGGTCACCGGGTCGACAATCATGCCGCTCTCGGAGCGCTTTACCTTGTCGACTTCGTTGGCCTGCTGCTCGATGCTCAGGTTGCGATGAATAATGCCAAGCCCGCCCTGCTGGGCCAGCGCGATCGCCATGTGCGATTCGGTGACGGTATCCATGGCGGCGCTGACGATGGGAATGTTCAGGCCGATGTTCCGCGTGAGTTGCGTCTGTGTGCTGGCCTGCGCCGGAATAACGTCGGAACGGGCGGGCAGAAGGAGAACGTCATCGAAAGTAAGAGCCTCGGGGACGGGAAAATGAATCATAAGTTTTCTCGGGAATCTCCCAGCCGTGCGGGGGAATCCTTTCATTCTAGAGAGAGCAGGGGATTGAGGCAAATCTGGAGGGCAGCCGCGCTATGCACCACTCTCAGCTAAAAACCAGTCTTGGCCAGAAGCACCATCTGATGGCCGTTCGTTCCTCCCGGTATTAGGTTCGTCGCGGCGGACAAGAACACCACATAATGGCCATCGCCGCTGATAGCGGGCAGGCGGCTGAAGTCAAATCCGGGTGTCTGTGGATTGGGCGTATCAGTTACCGAGACACGGACCGTGCTGGGTGTACAGCCGGATGCAACCCCAAAACAGGAGTCCCGCACGAAGACGTCTTCGAAACTACACGCGGGAAAGTTGTCGTCGGGCGTGAGATTCGTAGCAATCGAGTCAAATGCCACGAAACGGCCATTCGAACTCATAGCCAGACCCTGGCTGGGGCTTCCGCAGTTGCCCACAGATCCATCATTCGCCAGTGAAACCAGGCTGGTGGTGGCAGTACAACTAGCTGGGGCACCTGTGCAAGTGTCGCGCACGTACACATTGCCGATGCCGTTCACGTTCGCAGAGACGAGATTGGTCGCAGTGGAGGCAAAAGCCACCAGTCGGCCATCGCGTGTGATGGCAGGAATCGTGCCGCTGAAAATACCATTATTAGGCTGGGCTCCGTTTGCGGTTACATCCGCGCGGGTTGTGGTGGGAATACAAGCCGGAGGGCCACCAATACACGTGTCCCGCCAGAAATTGCCCGGCAGCCCGGCCTCATTAGGAAGTATATTCGTCGCCCATGATTGAAACGCAAAGTAACGGGCAGTCGCACTGATCGCGGGTAACCCAGTAGTGGCGTTGTCTTCAGTTCCGCTGGATGGAACCGATATGAGAGTGTTGCCCGGTGTGCAACCTGACGGTGCGCCGTTGCATGTGTCCCGCACAAATGCTTGCCCAACCCCGCCGCCGTTGCCGCTCACGATGTTTGCGGAAAAAGAATTGAATGCCACGAACCTGCCATCCGGACTAATCGAAGGATTAGCGCTGCCCACCGGGCTACCGTCCGATGCAACGGTAACGAGAGTAGTGTTTGGGTTACAGCCGGCCGGTGCCCCATTGCACGTATCACGCAGGAACACGCAGAAGGACCCGCAAACATCAGTGTTCGGCAGAATGTTCGTCGCCTCTGAGTCGAATGCAACATATCTGCCGTCGGCACTGATGGCTGAGTCGAGACTGTGGAAATTGACGGGGGAACCATCATGCGTGACCGTAATTCGTATTGTGGTTGGGACGCATCCCGCGGGCGCACCAATGCAAGTATCACGTTCGTAGATTTCCTGGTAGCCGCTGGCCGGGCCGGGAGCAAGGTTCGTAGCATTCGACTGGAAGCTCACATATCGCCCGGTGGCGCTGATCGACGGTGCCACCAGGCTGTCTCCGTTCGGGGGAGTGCCATCGGCTGCGACCGTAATCATTGCGATTACCCCAGCGGTCGCGGCCGCGGGCGAAGCGATCCCGAAGGGCTCCGCGTTCGAAGTAGCGCCCGAGGAGGAATCCTTGACCGTGATGCTCGCCATCCCTGGGGTTGCGATCAAAGAAGTTGAGACGGAAGCCGTCAGAATGGCGTTTGTGCCGAACGTCGTGGGGACCGGAGTCCCGTTCCACTGGACTACCGAGGCAGTGGTAAATCCACTGCCATTTACGAAGAAGTTGAAGTCATTCCCACCTGCGACTGTGTAGGACGGTACCAGGGCGCCGACGGTAATCGCCGGCGGTGGCGGCGGCTGCTGCGAACCATTCTGCCCGCCGCCGCATCTTGAGGCCATCAAGGTAAGCGCAGCAAGGGTCAGCACTGTAACTATCTTGCCAGCTCGATTCCTAGTCATTTCAGCACTTCCCACGGCTAGCACCAATGCTATCTGCTTTTCTTCGCTCCTGTGGCGCGTATTGGGACAGTTTCTCAACTGTCCTTGCTGTTTGTCTTTTACCCCCGGGCAGGCGTATATTAGAAAACTGAGAACTGTTGTGTAGTACCCAGCATTTGGCGGAGCACACCAGTGGGCGCAAGCCCACTTTTTACTTTCGGCCTATGGGTGGCCGGGCGGCTCGCCCCTAAGTGACTGGATTCATGGCGCTTGACGTTGATCGCGTGCGGGAAATTGCGGAGCGCGTGGCCGCCTCCAGCGGGTTGGAAGTCGTGGAAGTGGAGCTTCGCGGCGGAGGCAAAGCTCGCATGCTGCGGGTGTTTCTGGACAAGCCTGCGGCGGGGTCTGATCCGCTGGCGGGAGTGACGCACGAAGACTGCGCCAACTTCAGCCGCGAGTTTGGGACGATCCTGGATGTCGAGGATGCGGTCCCGGGCGGGTCGTACACGCTGGAAGTTTCGTCGCCGGGATTGGATCGGAAGCTGACGCGGCCGGCGGACTTCGAGCGGTTCACCGGTAGTCGTTTAAAGTTGATGACGCGGCAGCCGGTGAACAACAACAAGTTTTTCGAAGGGCGTCTGGAAAGCTTTCGAGATGGACGTCTGACACTGGATTTGAGTGTGGCGAGCAAGAAGTCGCGCAAGAAAATGGGCGCGAAAGGCGACGAGCGGCAGACGATCGAGATCGAATTCGCCAATGTGGAGAAGGCGAATCTAGTGCCCGAGATCTGAAAGTCGGTCTTAGGTCGTTGGAGTTAGGTCTTAGGGTTTTGCCTAAGACCCAAGACCTGAGGCCGCTTCATAGCGGAACTTTTATGGCAAGTGAGCTCTACAACACCATCGACGCCCTCAGCCGGGAAAAAGGCATTGATCCGCAGATTGTGGTGAGCGCGGTGGAAGACGCCATCGTCATGGCCACGCGCAAATACTACAAGTCGCAGGAGAATCTACGCGCCCAGCTGGACAAAGAGACGGGCAAGATTCATGCCTTTGCGGTGAAGACTGTGGTGGAGAGCGCTGAGCAGGTGGAGGACCCCAACCTGCAGGTCACGCTGGAAGAGGCGCGCAAGGTCGATCCCAATCTGGAGGTCGGGGGAGAGCTGCAGATTCCCAAGGTCACCGAGGGCATTCTGGGGCGCATCGCGGCACAGCTGGCGAAGCAGGTCATTTTCCAGAAAGTGCGCGAGGCGGAGCGCGATACGGTTTACAACGAGTACATCGGACGCGTGGGCGAGATCGTCAACGCCACGGTGA
This sequence comes from Terriglobia bacterium, assembly GCA_020073465.1. Classification (GTDB taxonomy): domain Bacteria; phylum Acidobacteriota; class Terriglobia; order Terriglobales; family Acidobacteriaceae; genus Sulfotelmatobacter. Next base: position 157,801 of record JAIQFC010000007.1, on the reverse strand, counting down.
AGCGGGTGGAAGGTCCGGATGTGATCTTTGACATCGGCAAGGCGGAAGCCCGCATGCCGCGGAAGGAGCAATCGCGGCTGGAGTCGTTTGCCATCGGCGAACGGGTTCGGGCGGTGATTGCTCGCGTGGAGAGAGCCTCGAAAGGCCCTGGCGTGGTCGTGTCACGCGCAGCACCGGAGCTGGTCCAGCACCTGTTCCAGACTGAAGTGCCGGAGATTTACGACGGGACAGTTGTAATCCGCGCAATCGCGCGTGAAGCTGGAGAGCGCACGAAGATCGCGGTCATGTCCAAGGATAAGGACGTGGACGCAGTCGGCGCGTGCGTCGGCATGAAGGGCATGCGTGTGCAGTCGATCATCCGCGAGTTGCGTGGAGAGAAGATCGACATTATCGAGTACCACGAAGATGCCGTGACCTTCGCGGAAAAGGCTCTGCAACCGGCGAAGGTGAGCCGCGTGACGATCGTCGACAGCTCCGACAAGCATCTCGAAGTGGTGGTCGATGACAGCCAACTCTCCCTTGCTATCGGCAAGAAGGGGCAGAACGTCCGTCTGGCGGCGAAGCTGCTGGGCTGGAAGATCGACATCAAGAGCGAAGAAGAGAAGCGTCAGGAAGTCGAGCAGCAGATGGCAGCTCTTGCCCCGCAGGCAGCGACCCCGCTGGAGAACGTTCCGGGGCTGGGTGAGGGCCTGGTCGAGAAGCTGAGTGCGGCCGGTGTGACCACGGTCGAGGCTCTCGCCGACATGACGCCGGAGCAGTTGGAGGCCATCGAGGGCATCGGGCCCAAGACGGTGGAAAAAATCAGTCTTGCGGTGAATAACTATTTCGCCAGCCTGGAGCCGGGCGAGGCCGTTGCCGCCGAGGGCGAGGCTGCTGCGGAAGAAGCCTCCGCCGCCGAAGGTGAAGCCGCGCCGGAGAGTGCCGTAACTGAGGCTGAAGAAGGTCTGGCGGAAATCTCCGCCGGAGGCGAGCAAGCCGCAGTTGAGGAAGCATCGGCGGAAGCCGGAACTACCTTGCCCGAATCAGAATCTGGGCAGGCGCCGGAAGAAGGCGCTGCTCCCGAAGCAAAAGAATAGTCATGGCACGCACAGGCATAGTTCTGACGGCGTGCGAGTCGAAGAAGCTGACTCCGTGAGGCTGCGATGAAGACCTAAGCACAACGCGGGGAGCAAGAAAGGCCGGATGAGCAAGGTTCGAATCAACGATCTCGCCAGGGAGCTGGAAGTCAAAAGCAAAGCCATTCTCGACGTGTTACCGCTCGTCGGGGTGACTGAGAAGAAGACGCATTCCAGTTCTTTGGAAGAGCACGAAGCAGAGAAAGTACGCGCCCACTTCCGCGCCTCCAGCGAAGCGCAGACGCACGCCACCAAGTCCACCCGCCCCCTGCGCGGCGAAGAAGAAATCAAGACCAAGATCGATCTGTCGCACATCTCCCGGCCCGGGGATGTGCTCAAGGCCATTACGCAGAAGAAGGAAGCGAGCGCGGCCCCTCCGGCGCGTCCGGTTGCACCTCCGATAGTTGCGAAGCCTGTAGTTGTGCCGCCCGCCGCTAGGCCGGTCGCGCTGCCTGTGTCCGCGGCTCCGGCCGCGCCAGTGGTAGCGCCGCCCGCTGCGCCTGTTGCCAAACCTGCAGCTACCGTGCCCGCGGAAAAACCTGCTGTTCCAGCTGCGCCAACGGTGGTTGCGCCTCCGGCACGTTCCGTGGCGCCAGTGGCGCCAGCTGCGCCGGTTGCTCCTGCGGCCACGGCGCCGCCGTCCATTGCGGCTTCCGCTGCGCCACCGACTCCAGTGGCAACACCGCGTCCGGTCGCTGCTCCGGTTGCACCTTCGGCTCCTCTGCCGCGCATGATTGTGCCGCAGACTGGCCCGCGCCCGGTGTACAAGGCGCCACCGAAGCCAGCCGCGCCCGCAATGCAAGCTGGTGCCCCAACGGCCGGGATTGCGCGTCCTGCGCCGGGCCGGCCCGTACCGGGTCAGCCGATTTTCCAGCGCCCTCGTCCTCAGGCCCCGGGAGGAGTTGGTGCGCCGCGTCCGCCCCTGCGTCCTGGCGAGCGGCGTCCGATGCATCCCACCCGCACTTCGCCCACCGGCACGCGTCCTATTGGAGTTGGTCCCGGACTTCCGCCGCCGGGGACGACGCGTCCCGGCAGCCGCCCCGGCGGGCCTGCCCGGCGCCCCGGGCAGCGTTATGTTCCGCGGGGAGTGAAGGAAGGGCCGATGAAGGGCTACGTTCCGCCACCACGCATGGTGGTGTCGAACGAGCCGATGCCGATCACACGGAACATTACGATCACTGAAGGCATCAGCGTAAAGGATCTGGCAGAAAAGCTCGATATTCGCGCGAAGGATTTGATTTCTCGCCTGCTCGCACGCGGCGTCTTTGCGACGATCAATCAGACCCTCGACGCCGAGTTGGCCAGCGAAATGGCACGCTTTTTCGGCGCAGAAACAAATGTCATCACATTCGAAGAGCAGGCCGCGAAAGACATCGACGCGGCCGCCAGTGGCGAAGAATCGACCGCGGAAGCAGTGTCGCGGCCCCCGGTGGTCACCATCATGGGTCACGTCGACCATGGCAAGACCACGTTGCTTGACGCCATTCGCTTGACCAACGTTGCCGGAGGCGAGGCTGGAGGCATCACGCAGCACATCGGCGCCTACAAGGTACGGATTACGGACAAGGAATCTCCGGCTTTTGGACGCGAGATTGTGTTCCTCGACACGCCTGGTCACGAAGCCTTTACCCGCATGCGTGCCCGCGGCGCGAAGGCGACCGATATCGTTGTGCTGGTCGTCGCCGCCGATGATGGCGTCATGCCGCAAACTCTGGAAGCGATCGACCACGCGCATGCTGCCGAAGTGCCGATCATCGTCGCGGTCAACAAAATCGATAAGCCGGAAGCCCTGCCCGACCGCGTTAAGAAACAGCTGGCGGATCGCGGATTGATGCCGGAGGATTGGGGCGGCAAGACGGTCTTTGTCGATGTCTCGGCGAAGAAGAAAACGAATCTCAATTTGCTGCTGGAAATGATCTGCCTGGTCGCTGATCTGGGAGAGCTGAAGGCTACGATGGAGCGCGCCGCTACGGGCGTGGTTCTCGAAGCCAAGCTGGACCGCGGCCGCGGACCTGTAGCGACGGTGTTGGTCCAGAACGGCACGTTGAACGCGGGCGACAATTTCGTTGTGGGCAACGTCTACGGCAAGATCCGTGCGATGTTCGACGACCGCGGAGGCGCGCTGCAATCAGCTCCACCTTCCACACCGGTTGAAATCCTGGGCATGGAAGGTCTGCCGCAAGCGGGCGATCAGTTCGTTGTAGTCGCCGATCGCGACAAGGCCCGCGGCATCTCCGAATACCGCGAGCAGAAAGCCCGGGAAGCGGCGCTGGCCAAGAGTTCCCGCGTTTCTCTGGAAGGACTGGCGGAACAGATCAAGACGGCCGGTACCAAGGAACTAAACATCATCCTCAAGGGCGATGTGGGGGGCTCGGTCGAAGTGCTGAGCGACTTGCTGGCGAAGCTCTCGAACGACAAAGTTCGCCTCAAGGTTCTTCGTTCCGGCGTCGGCGCCATTACCGAAACCGATGTGTTGCTGGCTTCGGCGTCGAACGCGATCATCATCGGCTTCAACGTGCGGCCCGAACGCAAGGCCCAGGAACTCGCCGAGCAGGAAGAAGTCGATATTCGCCTGCACTCGATCATTTACGAGCTGCAGGACGAGATCAAGCGCGCCATGAGCGGTCTGCTTGAACCCACGATCAAGGAAACCTACCTGGGCCGCGCCGAGGTTCTCGAAACCTTCCGCATCCCGAAGGTCGGGACGGTTGCCGGCTGCCGGGTTAGCGACGGCATCATCAAGCGGGATTCCGAAGTGCGTCTGTTGCGCGATAACGTGGTCGTGTTCAAGGGCAAGGTTGGGTCGCTGCGCCGCTTCAAGGACGATGCCAAGGAAGTCCACAACGGCATGGAATGCGGCATCTCCATTGCTAACTATGGCGACATCAAGGTCCGCGATGTGATCGAGGCATTCGTCACGGAGCGGATTGCCGCGGAAGTGATTGCGTAAGAAAGTTCTCAGTTCTCGGTTCTCAGTTATTGCGGCGGCTGGTTTTACTGAGAACTGAGAACCGGGAACTGAGAACTGATGCCCATCGCCTTCCTCACCCTCGAACTTCACATCGAAGCCGCTCACTCGCTCAAGGACAAACGCCAGGTTGTGCGTAGCTTGAAAGACTGTCTGCGCGCCAGTTTCAACGTTTCCGTGGCGGAACTGGATTCCAGCGGGCTTTGGAATCGGGCCACGATCGGTGTCGTCAGCGTCTCCGATTCGCGCGACTACCTCGACGGGCTGATGAAGAACGTGGAGCGCCAGGCCACCCGCATTGCCAACAATCATGGCGCCGAGGTCACGGATTCGTTTTCTGAATACCTCTGAAACTACCGCGTCGCTACTGCCTTGTTACCTCTGTACTTAACCCGTCCCGCGAAACTGCGCGACAATAGAGCCAGAGGAACAACACGGCGAGCCCGTTTTCTGATATTCTCATGCGTTTTACTTCGAGGTGACGGTTGGAGAAGCGCAGCGTCAAGTACCATCGCGGCCGTTTAGGCGAGGCCCTGCGCGAGGAGATCGAAACCCTCGTCGAGGGGGAACTGGCGGACCCGCGCATTGGCCTGGTGAGCGTAAGCGGTGTCCACATGGCCGACGACGGCCGGTCGGCGCAGGTTTTAGTGGATGTCGATGGTGACGACGCGGAAGCGGACCGCAGCCTCGAAGGCCTGGTAGCCGCTCGCGAGTACATCCGGCACGAACTTGCGGACCGCCTCCGCTTGCGACGTGCTCCGGAGTTGTTCTTCCGGCTCGATCGCGCGGAGCGAGAGAAGGCGCGAGTCGAGGAACTGTTACAGCGGGCGAAGAGGAGAAGCAAGGCCCGCGCGCAATCGGCTGGAGAAAAGGCCTAGCCACATGCTGCAGGACGTCCTACGGCAAATCGAGCAGCACCAACGCTTTGTGCTCACGTCGCACGCGCGCCCCGACGGCGATGCCATCGGCTCGGCTCTTGCCTGCTGCCAGGTCCTGCGTGCCATGGGCAAGCAGGCCGACGTTGTACTGCATGATGGCGTACCCCGTATCTATCGCTCGCTGCCATTCGCTGACCAGGTGGTGCAATCCAGTCGGGTCCAGGGCAGTTACGAAGCAGCCATCATTCTGGAATGCGACAGCATCCACCGCACGCGACTCGAGGGACTGGAAAATCGTTTTCTGATCAGTATTGACCACCATGTCAGTGGGCGTCCGTTTGCCCATGTGAACTGGATCGACCCGCACGCGGTTGCGACGGCTGAAATGGTCTTCCGCCTGGCTCGCGAGGCGGGCGTGAAGTTCTCACCGGAGATCGCCACCTGCCTCTACACTGCGTTAATGACCGACACCGGATCGTTCATGTTCCAGGGGACCAATGAAAATACGTTCGCGCTGGCCCGCGAACTGGTTCTGGCCGGTGCCGACCCCGCGCATTGTGCGCGCGGCATCTATTTCGCGCACTCCGCCGCCAAGCTGCGCCTGCTGGGAGAAGCACTGCGTAATCTCAATCAGGAAGCGCATCTCGGCTGGGTCTGGATCACGCAGAAGCAGATGGAACGCTGTGGGGCGAAGGAAGAGGATTGCGAAGGACTGGTGAATTACGTTTTGTCCATCGGCGAGGTCGAGGTTGCCGCATTCTTTCGCGAGTTGCCTGACGGCCGCTACCGGGTCAGCCTGCGCAGTAAAGGGAAGCTCGATGTTTCCGACGTGGCCGAGAGTTTTGGCGGCGGCGGACACCAGTGCGCCAGCGGGTGCTCCGTCGACGGGCCGTTAGCTGACGCCGTCCGGCAAGTCCTTTCCCAACTTCGCCGCGGACCTTCCGTACAATAGCCAACATGTACTATGACCTTGCCGTGATAAGACAAGCTGCGTCCTTCGCGGGAGCGCTGTTGATCCTGATCGGGTATGCCGGCCAGCAGATGGGCTGGATCAACCCGCGTACTGCCTTCTACAACATTCTGAACGCGGTCGGTTCCGGCATACTGCTGTATATTGCACTGCATCCGTTTCAGATCGGATTCATCGTACTTGAGGGAGTATGGACGATCATCAGTCTTTATGCTCTCGCGCGACCGCGGAAAATGGCTGATTGTTGATTTTTTGATTATCGATTGAGACCCGCATGCGGATGGCTTTTCAATCAACAATCAACAATCAAAAAGTCAAGAATTGCCGATGACAACCCGCACCCGAACCGACGTGCTCCTGATCGCGGGATTCTGCGCGTTTCTCTTCTTTTACGGGTTGGCACAATTCGGCCTGGTCGGCGCCGATGAGCCTCGTTACGCACAAGTCGCGCGCGAGATGCTGGAACGCCATGACTGGATCACGCCCGTGCTCAACGGCCGCCCATGGCTCGAGAAGCCGCCTCTGTACTACTGGCAGGCCATGCTCGCCTATTCGCAGTTCGGGGTAACGGACTGGGCTGCGAGGATTCCGGCCGCGGTTGATGCGACGCTCATGGTTGTTGCGGTATATCTGTTCTTTCGGCGCTTCCGCCACAGTCTGGAGGTCGACGCGGCACTGATCACGGCTTCCTGCACGGGAGTCATCGGGTACGCTCGTGCCGCGTCCATGGACATGGCTCTGGCGGCTGTGTTCACCCTCGGTATGCTGGCATGGTGGGCATGGCGTGAAAGCGGCAAACGTGTCTATCTCGCCCTGTTCTATGTCGCAATGGCCTTGGGCATGCTGGCGAAGGGGCCGGTTGCTCCGTTGCTGGCCGGAGCGGTGATCGTGCTTCATGCTGCGGCAACTCGTGAGTTCCGTTTGCCCCTGAAGACGCTGTGGCTGCCGGGTGTGCTCTTGTTCTGTGCGATCTCGTTGCCGTGGTACATCGCGGTACAGGTGCGCAACCCGGAGTTTTTCCGTGTCTTCATTCTGGAACACAATCTGGCGCGCTTCTCGAGCGATCTCTACCACCACCGCGCACCCTTCTGGTACTACGTGCCGGTCACGGCGCTGGCCATGCTCCCGTGGACTGTGTTTGTCCTTGCGGCGTTGGTTCAGACGCTCCGCGTCTGGTGGACAGAGCGACGATCTGCAACTGCGCGCGAGTCAGATTTCGAATTCCAATTCCGGTTGTTCGTCTGCGGCTGGCTGGTTGTGCCCGTGATCTTTTTCTCCATCTCCCAGTCGAAGTTGCCGGGTTACATCCTGCCCGCGGTTCCTGCCGCGGCTTTGTTGCTGGCCGATTACCTTCGCCACCATTTGCAGGACGAATCTCCTGAACCGCTTTCGAAGTGGCTGGTAGTGTTCCACGCATTGCTCGCTGCCGCTCCATTCGTTCCAGCTCTTCTGATAGCGCATCTGCTGGTGGACCGCCGATTGCCAGGAGGGAAGCCGATCCTTCTCGCGCTGGCCGCGGCCTTTGTTCTGGCCTCGGGGATCGCCCTCACGCTGGTCAGCAAACGAGGTCTGCGCATGTTGCGCTTCATGACGCTGATCCCGGTGATCCTCAGTATGGGCGCGGTGCTCAGGATCGGCTCGACCGACCTCGACCGCATGCTCTCTACACGGTCGCTGGCCGGGGAAATCTCCACCAAAGAGACGCACTCCTTTCCGTTTGCGGTCTTCCACGTTTCACGAGAACTGGAATATGGACTCACGTTCTACCGCAACCAGCCGTCCATGCGCTATGAATGGGGCCAGATTCCGTCCGAAGAGCACTTGGTGGTTACGCCGGAAAACTGGCAAGCCGAAGTCACGAAACAGACCGCAGGACGCCGAGTGTTATTCCTTGGCCGCTACGGGCCTCAGCATGTGGACTACTTCTGGGTGTCCGCCGCCGGATCGAGCCATCAGCATTAGACTAGCTCTGGCGACCTCTTCAATCGTCCGACAGCGGGATCAAGGAAGAAGTGAACCATGAGAACTCTCGCAGTCTGTATCTTGCTTCTAGTTTCCGGAGTTGCCGTTGTGACCTTTACATGGATCCCCGGCACGGGAAGCGTATTGGCTGAAAACGCCAGAGCCGCTCAGGAGCAGCAGGACTGGCCCGCGTACGGCGGCGCACCCGAGAATAGTCACTATTCCCGCCTGGCTCAGATCAACCGAAGCAACGTGCGCCAGCTTGCCGTCGCATGGAGTTTTGACACTGAGGAGGAAGGCGGCCTTCAGACAAGTCCCGTAATAGTCGAGGGCATACTCTACGGCCTCACGCCCACGCAGAAGGTGTTTGCTCTTAATGCCGCAACTGGCAAGCTCTTGTGGAAGTTCGACTCTGAAATTCCCGGCAGACAAGTGAACCGTGGCCTCGCTTACTGGTCAGACAGCAAAGGCAAAGAAAAGCGCATTCTGGCGGGGGTGATGAACTTTGTCTATGCCCTGGACGCGGCCACGGGCAAGCCCGTTCCGAGCTTCGGCCGCGACGGGCGAATCGATCTTCGCGAAAACCTCGGCCGTGAGCCTGCGACCGCACAATCGATTGCGTTGACCAGCCCGGGCATCGTCTACAAGGATCTGATCATTGTCAGCGGACGAAATCCTGAGACTCTGCCCGCTCCTCCGGGCGACATTCGCGCTTACGATGTGCGCACCGGGCAGCTGCGCTGGTCGTTTCATACCATTCCCCATCCCGGCGAGGTCGGCTACGACACATGGCCGAGGGACGCCTGGAAGACGAGCGGAGCCGCCAACAATTGGGCGGGTTTTGCGCTTGATCCCAAACGTGGGATTGTCTACGTTCCCACCGGCTCCGCTGCATTCGATTTCTACGGAGCCGACCGCATCGGAGACGACTTGTTCGCGAACTGTCTGATCGCTCTGAATGCGGACACCGGCGAGCGAATTTGGCACTTCCAGGGAGTCCGGCACGACCTCTGGGACCGTGATTTTCCCTCGCCGCCCGCGCTGGTCACGGTGAAGCGCGACGGCAAGGATGTGGACGCGGTCGCGCAAACCACGAAGCAAGGGTTTGTCTATCTCTTCGATCGTGCGAACGGTAAACCGCTGTTTCCAGTTCAATATCAGAAGTATCCTCCCAGTACTGTGCCCGGCGAGATTGCAGCTTCAGAACAACCACTGCCCACCATTCCAGCGCCGTTTGCCCGCCAGCGTCTTACCGAAGATCTTCTGACGAATCGCACGCCCGAAGCACATCAGTGGGCACTGGAGAACTTCAGAAGATTCCGCAGCGAAGGCCAATTCGTTCCGCTCAGCGTCAGAAGAGACACGGTCATCTTTCCCGGTTTTGACGGCGGGGCGGAGTGGGGCGGTCCTGCGGCCGATCCGGAGACTGGCATCATCTACGTCAACGCAAACGACATCGCGTGGACCGGTGCTCTGGCGGCGAACACCGGAGACGACAGTCCGATGGCCATCTACATGAGCCAGTGCAGCGTCTGCCACGGGGAGAACAGGACGGGCTCGCCTCCTGCTCTACCCTCGCTGGTGGGGATGGAGAGCCGGCTGACGCCGGCGCAAATTGCGACCACGATCAGGCATGGAAAAGGAAGAATGCCGGGCTTTCCCAACCTGGCTGACGATCAGATGTTCGCACTCATCGGCTTCCTGACAACCGGCGAGAGCAAGGAGATGGCGAGTTCTGAGCCGCCGCCACCTGCCATGAAATACCGTTTCACGGGATACCGGAGATTTCTTGACCCGGAGGGATACCCGGCCGTGGTACCTCCGTGGGGCACGTTGAATGCGATCAACCTCAACACGGGTGCCTACGTCTGGAAGATTCCGCTCGGCGAGTATCCCGAACTTGCGGCGAAGGGGCAGAAGAAAACGGGAACAGAGAACTACGGTGGCCCGATCGTTACTGCAGGTGGACTGCTTTTCATCGGAGCTACGAACTTCGACAAGAAATTTCGCGCCTTCGACAAAGCCACCGGAGAATTGCTTTGGGAGTCGTCTCTTCCATTTGCAGGGAACGCGACGCCCGCGACCTATGAGGTGAACGGCCGGCAATTCGTGGTGATCGCGGCGGGCGGGGGCAAGGACCCGAAGTCAAAGTCTGGAGGAGTGTATGTGGCCTTTGCGCTTCCCGAGGATTCGTCACACGACGCCCATCGAAGAGCTGTCCCGAAATAGTTGGCTCAAAATCTGTTGCCGATGAGTGTTCGTCCCGTTTGCCTCGCGCCAATGAACGCACTAAACTCGGACTTTTGCCGTGGCGATGGCTGCCGTCTCTTCTTGAGAGGTGCACGGCCAAATTCGCAGGAGCCTCTTGGAGATTCTCGACCTCAGGCACTTTTCTTCAGCGGACTTGCGTCCCCTGCTGGACGACGAGACGCAAGTCTGGTCGCGTCTGCTCTCGTGGGACTACTCCGGCTCGGCAGAGATGATTCTCCGCTACGTTGACGCGAAAATCCTGCCTGGCTACGCGGCCATTGACCGCGGACGCATCTTCGGCTACTCGTTCTTCGTGTACGAAGGAAGCAAGGGAGTGATTGGCGACCTCTACGTCACCAACGGCAACCGCCTTCCAGACGCGCACAAGGTGGAACTACAGCTTCTGACCCATGTGATTGAGACGTTGCAGCAGTCGCCCGGAATCCATCGCGTGGAAGCGCAACTGCTTGCCCATGAGGCGAACACCGTCTCGCGCCCATTCCTGGAGCAGGCTTTCCAGCGCCATCCACGGCTGTTCATGGTGCTCACGCTCGGCAAGGCGGTGGCGGAGGTTCCACCCACGCATCCCGAAGTTGAGATCCGCCGCTGGGCGGAGGCCGATTATCAGTCTGCCGCTGCGGTTATTACCGCCGCCTACCGCGGCCATGTCGACGCCCAGATCAACGACCAGTACCACACGCTCAGCGGATCGCTGCGCTTTCTCAACAATATTGTCCGCTTTCCGGGATGCGGACTGTTTGATGCGGAGTCATCTTTTGTAGCGCTGGATCGCAAAGCCAAAAACCTGATCGGACTGATCCTGTGTTCACGTGTGCGCAATGATGTCGGGCATGTGACCCAGGTCTGCGTCTTGCCAGAATATCGCTCGCGAGGGATTGGCGAATCACTGCTGGCCGCTACGTTCGGCAATTTGCGGAAGCGCAATTTCTCCATGCTGTCACTGACCGTGACGGAGGCCAACACCCGTGCGGTTGCGCTTTACCGCAGACTGAATTTCGATACGAAAAGAATCTTCGATGCGTTTGTGTGGGAGGGATGAGGGCAGTTGGAGGTCACGAGAGAGCGTCGGGTCAAGGACCAAGAACCAAGAGCTACCGTTTCAGCAGCCACATCGCCCAGCCCGCCACCAGCGCTCCACCCAGGAACATGGCGAAGCAATACAAGCCATACCGAACCATGTCGCGGGTAGTCTCGCGGTGCGTGATGCCGAAGACGATCGAGGCAAACAGGGCAAAGACCGCCGCCGCACTGAAGTGATTGAGTGTGATGGTCACTGTGCACGTCCACGAGAGAAGGTTTTGGCTGATGGCTGGGGGCTGATGGCTGAGAGCTTCATTGCTTCTTCCCGATCGCGATGTGGTAGGCATCAGCCACGCTGATGAAATTCAGCAAGCCAGCCACGATAATGAAGACCTTGCCGTAGTCCGCTGTAGCCAGCGAGATTGCGCCCTGGCCAAGGTCAAGGGCCCGGCTCACAATGTAGAGCCCACCCGCGCCCAGATCGCCGATGAATCCAAGAATCTCGAGGATGTCGCCGCCGTTTGGTCCGTAGATACGCCCCTGCATCAGCACGCCAAGAACAAACATGCTTACGACGGACACCATGAGCAGCAGTCCGCGAATCCAGCGCTTCTGGATGATGTGACCAGCGCCTGGAATCAGCCAGCCTACAGCAGGTGCGAGCACGACCATTGCGTTCACCGGAGCCGCTTCTGCTTTACCTGTTGTGGAATTTGCCATCAGATAATCACGATCTCTCGTTGGATTTTCCCCGTCACTTCCGCCAACTTCGGGCGCACCAGCACATTCACCTCGCTGCGCACACCAAACTCCGGCAGATAGATTCCGGGTTCGATCGAAAAGCAGGAGTTGGGAAGAATCTGCCGCTCATCGTGGATCTCGAGGTCGTCCATGTTGGCGCCATTGGCATGGACGTCGGTGCCAATGGAATGTCCCGTGCGGTGAATGAAATAGCCGCCGTAGCCGGCCTTTTTGATGTGCTCACGCGTGGCGCGATCTACTTCCCATCCGGCAATGCGGCGACCGGCTTCGATGGCGTCGACTACTTTTTTTACTCCGGCATCGCGCGCGTCACGGACAATTTCGAAGATCTCGTGCATGCGACCTGACGGTGCTGCCCCAACGAAGCCCATCCAGGTGATGTCGTAATACACAGCTCCCGGAGTGTTCTTCTTCCCCCACACATCAAGCAGAACCAGGTCACCTTCGCGAATCGGGACGGGGTGATCGGCGCGCGGCTCATAGTGGGGATTTCCGGCGTTGGCGTTGACTGCAACGATCGGGGGATCGTCGGTCAGCAGGTTCTCGCGCTGGAACGCTTCCATGAACCACTGTTGAATTTCGTGCTCCTTGGTGCCGCCATTGCGGGCCCGCCGGCCAATCTCCTGAAAAGCGGCAGCCGTGATTGCATCAATGGAATCTCGGGCGGCGAAGTGGGTCTTGATCTGCTCTTCGCTCCAGGTAGCCTCGAACTGTGCGACCAAGTCGGCCGAGCTCACCACGTTCTTGCCCAGTCCGCGCAGCAACTCGATCGTGCCGCCGTCGACCAGTGAAACGGTGAAGACGATGTTGTTGGGTGAGTACTGCATGGCGATGTCGCGGTAAGTCGCCAGCATCGCCTTCAGGCTGTCGAACAGTTCCTGCCATCCGGCATACTGCCGCTTACTGCCCGGCAGGGTGTCCAGATGCCCTGCCTCAATCTTGTGCACCAGCTTGACCGGTTCGCCTTTCGCGGGTATGAGGTAAAACCAACGCCGCGTGACCATCTGGCTTGCTGGCAAGCCGAGGACGCGGTAGGCAATAGGATCGCGATGATGATGGTCGTAGAACAGCCACGCGTCGATGTTGCGTTCGCGCAGCGCAGCTTGGATGGCGGAGAGGTCCATGGGCAAACTTCTATTGTAAACAACGGGAAGGAGTTTGGGCGAATCAGGCTCGCCAAGCTGTCCAAGACAGAAACGGCCCCGTCGCCGGAGCCATTTCGAATACCGTAGTGTAACGAGCGCTCTGTCCTCAGCTAGTATCAGCGGGGAGCAGACCACTGTCAAGTTACTGGGGGAGACTATCTCTGTGTTCTCTCCCCATTGAATTCTCCATTCGGACCTACGCACAAAGGGAGAATGGACCCGACGGGATTCGAACCCGCATCTGCAACTTGGACAGAGAGCTGGGTTCCCATTACACTACGGGCCCAATCAAGTGTGCATGGTTCCGGAGCGTAACCACAAGGCAGTGGGTCACAACTATTGAAGTGTGTGTGCCGAATCAGGAAAATCTTCGATAAGCACGGGCTGAACTCGTTCGTTCAAGCCAAGATTGTCGCTCGCATTTTCACCGGCAGTGTCTCGCAGGCTGTTCGCAGCACCAAACGCGGAGCACGGCCGCGAATCTTCATCAGATACGGTACAGTTTGCTTGGCGTCGTGCTTGGCGGTTTCGCGCAGCAGCCAGCCTAGGCCCTTCTGGACCATGTCGTCTTCATCGGCGAGAAGTGAATCGGAAAGCTTCTTGATCTGAGGCAGGAACATCTTCTGTCTGGTTCCCTGAATGAGCGCTACACACGCTGCCCGCCGGTGCCAGCGGTCGGGCGACTTCGCCCAACGAAAAACGGATTTCACGCGTGCGGGTTTTGCCGCGACCATGGGAGCGATCAGGTAGTGCACCAGCCCATCATGATCGGCCCAGCTGCTGAGGCGGTCCAGCCACCCTTCGAACATCTTGAACTCGCTATCACCAAACTCCGCATCCAGCTTCTCGAGCAAGAACACTGCAGCGGTCTTGTCGTCGAGCACCGGGCCCGAGAAGAGATGGTCCGCAACTTTCACCAAGAAGTCGAACCCAAACTCCTTCCGAATTTCGCGCCGGAAACGTCGCACCGCCCTCCGCAAGTCCGCCGTATACCAGCCATGCGACTTGATTTCTTCCTTGAAGAACCACTGCACGCCGGCAGCGTGCTCGGGGGAACCGCCGTCCTTCAACGTCTTGCGAATCTGCGAGGCAATCTCAGCCGGTGTGATGTTCCGTGGAGGCATGGAGTTCGACAATCGGAAATCGGGCCATCAACAAAGGCGGCCTCAAAAGGCCGCCTCTGATTGTTTTTTGCCAACGTCTATGCAGCGCGAGCCGGAGCCGACACAGGCCGATACCCGCATTCCCCCGCCTTTCTCAACGCCTGCAGCGCTTCTTCCGGGGAAATCAGAGGCGTGGTCTGAACTGACTTGCAGGCCCCGCCTCCCGCAAACGCCATGGCGATGGCCGCAGCGCTTACGTTGTCGGGGAGTTCCGCAATCACGACGACGTCGTAGTCTCCGAAGGAGAACCAGGCAGCTTCGATCTTGCCTCCCAGTTTCTCGATGGCCGGCCGTACGGCTTCAATGCGGTTCTGCGGATTCGCCAGCAGAGCTGCCCAGCCTTCGGCGGAATACGCGACCTGATGCAGGTAATGTGGCATAGAACCTCCTTTTCGATTCGCTTGCTGGGGGCGAATCATTCCAGAGGCCCAAGCCGAAGTCAAGCGGGCGCTGTCGGGCGCGAACTGGCCGAATCGTCGGAAGGGACCCGCGCGTACCTGTCATAAATCCACAGCAGCACAGTTGTGGCTAGGCCGACGGCAGTCACAACCCACCACATCCGTCCCGGCTGGCGCGCGACTTCTCCGAAATGATGGATGAGCGTTCCGCCAAACCAGCCACCGATCAGCGAGCCGATTCCGATGGGCAGAAACGCGAAGCCCATGTACGTGCCCTGCTGTCCCGGAGGTGCCAGCTTGGAGATATATTCGTAGTAGCGCGGCTGCTGCGTGATCTCGCCGAGCGCCAGCACAAACAGGGAGAGCACCGCTCCCCAGACCGTTGGCCGGAAGGCGAGGATCAGCCAGGAGACGGACGTGATCAGCGTGCCCAAGATAACAGCCTGAAAAGCTGGAATCTTGCGTATCAGGAAGTTCACCAGGAGGGTGAGGCAGATTACGGTCACTCCATCGGTCACCAGAATGAATTCAACGTCAGCCTTGGCATTGATATACCCGTGAATATAGCCGGGCAGACTGATGTACTGCTGCCAGAACACCACCCAATAACCGGTAAAGATGACGAGAAACCACATGAACCGGCTGATCCCGGCCAGCACGAGCGCAAGCAGCCCCACCCAAATCCACCATGGCACGGTGAACGAGTAGATAAACATAGCGACGCGCAGCAGCAAGGCGAGCGCCATCACAGGAAGAACTAGCCTGTAATTCCCCACCACCACGCAGAAATTCCGCGCCACAGTTGCGATGGAAGGTGGAGGCGCGTCGCCGGCCTTGCGCGGTTCCCGGAAGAAGAACAGGACGACAAAGAACATCGCGAAGACGCTGAGCGCTGCAACCCGGTAAACATTCTCCACGCCCAGGTGACGATGCGCCCAGGATGCACAGTAGGGCCCCATCGCGCCGCCGATGTTGACCATGGTGTAGTAAATCGAATAGCCGATCGAGCGGACATTCTCCTTGGAGGCGCGGGCAGTGGTTCCGACCACGCATGGCTTGACCAGGGAAACACCCAGCGCGGGAAGGATGAGAATGAACCCGACGAACAAGCCCAGTGGCACGGCATTGCGTACTGGTGCCAGCCATGGCGCCCCGATCGAGCCGATCAGAAAATAGGCAACCGACAGGATGAGGTAGGCGAGGGAAAGGGCGCGGCGGAAGCCGAGCCGGTCGGCGGCTGCGCCTCCGAAGATGGCGAGAAACCACACCATACCGCCGAATATCCCGGTCAGGGTTCCGGTCTGCTCGGTGGAAAAGTTCAGCCGCTCCTGCAAGTACAGGGCGAGGGAAGCAAAAGCCCCGTAGTAGGAGAGGCGCTCAAATATCTCGCTGATGTTGGCGACCCAAAAAGGGCGTTCGAATCCAATACGAATCTCGTACAAACGTTCAGCGAAGCTCAAAAGTGGCTCCTGATATTTCGTGTGGCGCGGGCCTGCCCTGAGCGAGAGTCGAAGGGGCCCCCGCCCGCGTTTAGATCCCGAGGCGCTCTCTAACTGCGTTAGCCGACAGCCCAGCCACAGCGATTACTTTGTTTCGGCTGGTCTGGCCGGAGGCAATGGTAATGGAAGAGCGTGGAACCTTCAAAAGTTTTGCGAAGAACTCGATGCAGGCGTCATTCGCCCGTCCCTCCAAGGGAGGAGCAGTCAGAGAGACCTTCAGGGCATCTCCAATCTCGCCGGTGACGGCGGTCTTCCTGGCGCGGGGATGAATCTTCACCGCAAAGCTTGCGCCGACAGCAGTGTTCCGGATCGGAATCATCGGGATCAGCAGCGTACAGGAAAATCAGGACAGAGCCCTCACGCATTCTTGCCCAGAGAAAACACGGTTTCCACCAGCAGCAACCCCGCGACCAGCAGGAGCTGAGGGTTGCGCAGTGTGGTCAATTGTCCGATGCTCGCCATCAGCGCGATGGCAAACACCAGCATAGTCACGTTGCCTGCAATGCAAAACATCTTCAGGCCTTGCATGATGTAGCCATTGCGGATGCGCAGCACGTTGAGCATGGCGGCAAAAAGCAGGGCCAGGTCCGTTCCGAGAATCCAGATCCTGCCGGTATAGGCCTTTGGCACCAGCAGGCACTCAACGACGGCGAGAACAAAAAGAGTTCCTGCGCACAGCCGGTCGAGGATTTTCATGGTGTTCCTCCGTGACTTCTGTGTTCTCAGTGATTAAGTCTTTGCTCTCTCCCCAAAAATCGCCGTGCCCACGCGCACACAGGACGAGCCTTCCTCGATCGCGACCTCGAAGTCATGTGACATTCCCATGGAAAGCACATCCATGCTAACGCCCGGCAGCGTTCGTGCCGCAATGGTATCGCGCAACTCGCGGAGCCTGCGGAAAAACGGCCGCGCTGCCTCGGGATCGTCCGTAAATGGCGGCACGGCCATCAGTCCACGGAACGCCAATCTCTCCAGCCGCGGTGCAGCGAGCAGCAGGTTTTCCAGTTCGGGTAAATCTGGAGACACGCCGCTCTTCGCTGCCTCACCACCCACGTTCACCTCGATCAGCACGCTTAACTTCTTGCCCAGCGCTCGTGCGGCCGCGTCCAACTTTTCTGCCAGCTTCAACGAATCGACCGAATCCACAGCGCCAAACAACTCGGCAGCTCTGCCGGCTTTATTCGTCTGCAAGTGGCCGATCATGTGCCACTCGGCGTCGAGCAGATCTGCAAGCACTGCGGCCTTTCCAGCAAACTCCTGCACCCGATTTTCGCCGAACAGCCGCAACCCCGCATCGTAAGCTTCGCGAATGCGCTCTGGCGGGAAAGTTTTGCTGACCGCCATCAGCGCTATGTCTTCCGGCGAACGGGTTGCACGACGGGCGGCCGCCGTCAGGCGTTCGCGCACCTCGGCAATATTTTCAGAAATCGACATAAGAGCGCTAAACCACAAAGGGCACGAAGGTGCACAAAGGGAATCCGGAATTCCTTCGTGGTCCTCGTGCCCTTCCTGGTGCAACAATAACTCCGCCACCAACGCGGGCGGGGGCGCCCGCGCCACACAAGCTACATGATCGCGGTCGGCGGCGCCGGATCCTCCGGCCGTCCCGCGTTCGCCAGTGGGACCAGGATCATGACAGCCACAAGCACGCCCAAAGCAACGAGGCTGGTTAGTGGGGAGTCTCCGATTGCAAGGTGGTACAGCCTGGTGTCGGCGTGAGGATCGTGCGCAAGCCTGCGCGCAATAATGGCGGCAATGGCAATGCCGCAAAGCGCTTCCCCGGCAATCAGGCCCGACGCCGTCAATATTCCTGCATTGTCTACGCGCGCCTTTTGCGCATCATTGAGCTGGCGCTTGTCGCGCAGACGATCCGTCAACCAGCGGATCACGCCGCCCACAAAGATCGCGAATGTCGTCCCCAGCGGCAAATACATTCCCACCGAAAACAGCATTACGCTCTTCACTTCGATCATGATCATGGCGATGCCCAACAGCACGCCGACCACCACCAGGGGCCACGCCATGTCCCCGCCTACGATGCCCTTGGATAGCATCGCCATAAGGCCGGCCTGGGGCGCAGGAAGCTCGGGCGTACCGAAGTGATAGACCCTATCCAGCGCGGCAAGTGGGAAAAAGAGAACCAAGGATGCCACCACGATCCCGAGCAGGTCGCCGATCTGCATTTTGGCCGGCGTACCGCCGAGAATGTGTCCGACCTTCAGATCCTGCAACATCTCACCGGCCACGGCTGACGAAACACAAACCACTGCCGCCACACCGAGCACGGCTGCAACGCCACCCGCGCCGGAAACTCCCAGAGCGACCATCAGCAGAGCCGCAATCACCAGCGTGCAAAGCGTGAGTCCCGATACAGGATTGTTCGAGGAGCCGATCATTCCGACGAGGTTTCCAGACACGGCTGCAAAGAAAAATCCTACGATGATCATGATGCCCGCGGCGACTAGCGAGCCTGACAACACCTTGGAACCGGAAAGCGCCCCCGCACCACTGATGAAGTAGTGGTAGAGGAAGAACATGGCCACGAAGACCAGCGCGACGCCAGCGAAGACCACTTTGGAACTGAGATCACGCTCGGTGCGATTGGTGGCGGCGTGCACGGAGGCCGATTTTTTCAGGTCCGAAATCGCTCGTCCCATGCCAACCGCGAGCTGCTTGCGCATCTTGAACAACGTATAAGACGCTCCCACCAGCATTCCACCAACGGCAATCGGTCGAACGATCGAGTAATAGATCGCCCCGGCTAGCAAATCCCAGGCGATGCTTTGGCCCGCCGGCTGCGCGGCCTGAATGTACGGGCCAATCGTGAATGTTAGAAGCGGAACCAGCAGACCCCAGGCCAGGACTCCGCCGGCAAAGTTCAGCGACGCTAGGCGTGGCCCAATGATGTAGCCCACGCCGAGATAGGCTGGGCTGATGTCGGGTGCATTGAAAAGGGTTGCACCGCCGGTCACTGTCGTCGCGACATTGGGGCTTGTGCCCGTTCGGAGCAGCAGTTTCTTTCCTAACTCGCTGATCTTCACGTGAAACGTATTGCTCGGACCGAACAGGTTCACCGCCCCCAACAGAAACATGAAAGCGCCAAAGCCCATGTTGGCGAACAGAATCTTCGCGGCCCTCGCTCCTTGCTGTCCCGCCTTGTGAATCTCGGAGGCGGCCACGGACTCGGGGTAGGGAAGGTCGGGATCTTCCACCATGACTCGTCGCAGCAGAGTTACGAACAAGATCCCCAGGGTGCCGCCAATCATCATCAGCGCGACCGACTTCCAGTACTGGTCCTTGTTGAGTCCCTGCCACAATCCCGCCATGACAAACGCTGGAATCGTGAACACTGCCCCTGCTGCCACCGACTCGCCAATCGATCCCACGGTTCGGGCGATGTTCTCTTCCAGCAGTGATCCTTTCATCAGCCGCAGTAGAGCCATGCCAATGACTGCCGCCGGATAAGTCGCCGCGATCGTCATGCCCGCCTTGAGGCCGAGGTAGGCGTTAGCGGAACCCAGCAGGGCCGTCAGGAACAACCCGATCAGCACGGCGCGGAAGGTGAACTCCTTCATCTCCATGGTTTCGGGAACGTAGGGCGCGTACTTCTTCTGGCCGGCTTTGGGGTCTGCAGTTGCTGGAGTACTCATGACTGGATTCCTCGTGAGGGGTAGGTTGGAAGCAACTTCGACGTGTAACTTGTTCGAAACATTGGAACGGCGCACCTTAGCATGCGGGAAGCATGCAACACAAGGAGTATGATGCGCGCCCTATGCACGACGGCGAGGTCCCGGGCGGTCCCGAAACGGCGCACCTTGCGTTTGCTGACATCTCAGAGGATTGGCTTGTTGCTTCCTGAGGAGTAAAATGGGGCTCACTTGGTTGTTCTCGCCCTTCGTAGTTCATCATTTCGAGGTGCCGTGTGAGTAAAGACTCCCCCCGTCCATGGTTCCGCGAGTTGGCTGAATTCCATTGCCCCGAGTGCGGCAGCAAGGTAGGATTCCGGTCCCGCCGCCGGACGCTGTTGGAGCGGTTTATACTGCCGATTTTTCTTCTTCAGCCGGTGCGCTGCGGGGAATGCTTTCGGCGGGACTACCGGCTGGTCTTCACGCCGGTGAAAGATCGCCTCTCGGACGTCAGCGGCTTGATTCCGGTGGCCAAGCAGCCCGCTGCCGCCACCAAGCGTAACGTTGCCTAGCAGCGGGCAACGCCGCTATACTGCGAACATAACGGCGAGGGAAGGAAGCGAGCCTCGCTGAAGCAAGCCCGCAGCAAGTGTACGGGCACAGGGAGGCTGTCTTCAGCAGTAGTGAGGACCGAATCCGGGCTAGCCAGGCCAGTGTGGAATTAGCAGGGGCCTCTGTTGTTCCGCTGCTTACTTCTGCTTGGATAAGACGAGCTTCTGAAAGTGTCTTCGCAGTCCTGTTTCCCTCCGATTGCCGCATCTGCGGCGCGCCGCTGGCCAGGATTTCCCGCCTTCCGGTATGCGATGCATGCCTTGAGCACATGGTTCCGGTGGGCGGCAGGCTGTGCACGGTCTGCGGGGAGCGAGTGCTCTCGCCGTACGCGGTGGGCGCCGATAATGACCCGTTGGTGTGTCCCATCTGCCGCCGCATGCAGCCTCCGTTTGCGACCGCAGCGGCCTACGGAAGTTACGATAGCGGCTTGCGAGAACTGATTCACCTGCTGAAGTACTACGGGGTACGCCCGGCGGCGAACGTTCTTGGACGAATGCTGGCCGAGGCGATCTCACGTTTGGAACCGGTTCGGCTTGCACCAGAAGGCAGCGGAGGAGATCGGATCGTGGTGATTCCGGTGCCGTTGCACAAGACGAAGCTCCGTCAACGTGGGTTCAACCAGGCTGAACTCATTGCCCGCGCCGCATTGAAATGTATTTCCCGAGAGCGTTTTTGCCTGGCCGACAGCGTCTTGCAGCGGCAGCGTGACACCAGATCGCAGATTGGGCTCACCAGTCACCAGCGCCGCGAGAACATGCGGGGCGCTTTCGCTGTCACACGCACCGAGGAAGTCAACGGCAGGGACGTGCTTCTCGTGGATGATGTGTATACCACGGGCACGACTGTATCGGAATGCGCCCGGGTCCTGCGCCGGGCGGGAGCGAACCGCGTCCGAGTGGCCACAGTGGCGCGTACGCTGAAAATGGCATCTCAATATGCTGAGATGAAATCACCTGGTGCTCCAGCGTCTGAGGAGTCCGGGGAAGCACAAGAGGTTACGCTGGCCAGAGCTGCCGGCGGCTAGCCCCTGGGACACGGGAGTTTCGAGAACAAGCGAATGCCACACCGGGCCGAATACGAAGCACGGGCAACTGGCCGCCACCCCGGCCTGTTTCCGCCTGCCGCCGTACACCGTGACGGCGACGGCCATGCTCTGCATGCTCCCGTGCTGGTGCTGAACGCATCCTACGAGCCCATCAATGTGTGCGCCGCGCGCCGCGCTCTCGTGCTGGTGCTGAAGGGTGTGGCCATGACCGAGGAAGAAAACGGACATTTTCTGCACGCCGCGCGCCTCGCGATCCGCGTGCCCTCGGTGATCCGGTTGCTCGAGTACCGGCGCATTCCGCACCAGAGCCGCGCTCTGTCGCGCAAGAACATCCTGCTGCGGGATCGCAACACCTGCCAGTATTGCGGAGAGGTCCTGTCCTCGAGCGAGTTGACCCTCGACCACGTCATCCCGCGCTCGCGTGGAGGCTCTTCGACCTGGGAAAACCTCGTCGCATGCTGCCACCCCTGCAACCGCCGCAAGGGCAACCAGTTCGCCGCCGAAGCCAGCATGAAGCTGCTGCGCGAGCCCCGCGCGTTCAACCTGCACACCAGCCGCCACATCATGCGGCTGATGGGAAGGTCGGACGATAAGTGGCGGAAATATCTGTTTTATTGAGCCGTGAGCTCTCAGCCATCAGCTCTCAGCCAGAAGCAACGCAAATTGTACTGCGTGTGGACAGCCCTGACGCGGTACGCGCGAGATCCCTCGCTCCGCCTGAAGAACGGCTTCGCTCGGGATGACGGCGAAAGGGCGGTAGATCATCCAAAGGACTTGAGGGTTGGCCGATAGCTGACGGCTGAGAGCTATTTCTGCGGCGGCTTCGGATCCTTCTCCTCCGGCTTCTTCTGATCCGGTTTCTTCTCGCCCTGCGGCAGTTCCTTGCCTTCGTAAAGAATCTTCACGTTCGATCCGAAACGCTTGTAATCCTCATACTTCACGATCTCGCGGATATGCACGTCGCCGGTCTTGAAGTGCAACTCATCATCCGCCCGGGTGAAGACCGGAAACCAGTATTGCCCATCGATCTGCTGCCGCCAGGTGGTGAACTTGGGGAACAGGTTCTCCTCATTGCCCTTTTTCTTGCGGATGTCAGGGACGGTCTTGCCGTAGGTCTTGACGATCTGGAAATCCTTGTCATCGACCCAAACCCGGCCCTGGAAGTAGCGCTTCTTGCCTTGAATCGCTTTGGGCGCGATGTCGAACACGTAGCAGTGCAGTTCGTCTTCCTGTTGCTGCCCGACGTACAGCAAGTCGTACTCGGGAAGTTCCTCGGTAGTCAGCACAAATGGCAGACGGTGCCGGATATCCTCAAAGTCCTCCTGCGACATGAAGATCTTGGACAGGCTCGACTGCGGAGCGAACACTACGTTCTCGATGCGCTTTCCCTTGTCGTCAAAGATGACGTCGAACACTTCGTGGTACTGTCCGTCGTCCTCCGGAGTGGTCACGGTTACGGTCTGGCGGTAGGTGTACTGGTCGCGAGCCTGCTTGAATTCTTTTTCTTTGGCCGCGAACCGCGTGATGATTTCCTCCGGCGTGAGGTCTTTCGGAGGCGTGTTTTCAAGCGGGCCCTCCTGTGCAATGGCCGGAACAGCATTGACGGTGCAGACGAGGAGGGTGAGGCAAAACAAAGCAGAACGGAGCGCCAGCTTCATACTCTCCAGTTTATCGGAATTATCCCTCGGATGGCGTAGAGGCGTGGCGGGGAACGGCGTTTTGCGTTCTCCACAAAAGAAGTAGAGAGCCACGTCCCCACAGACGGTTGGCACCGCGGCAACCCTACCTCCGGCCCCTCTCCGCTCAGCGAGGCCGGAGAGTAGGGCGCTGCAGTTCTGCCACTCACTTGGATGCCGGATCGGAATAGGGGTTGCCGTTCTCAAGAGGAAGAAGAATGCCGGGGGCGGAGATTGCTGGAACTACCGCCTACCTTGTCTGAAGGGGGAAATGGCGGGTCGGGTTGCCTGCATCGCCCCATGTAGCCCTGTCATCCTGAGCAGCGCACTTTGCTGCGAAGGACCTCTGCACTTTCCAGCCAGTTACACAGGTCCTTCGCGGCAAAGTGCGCCGCTCAGGATGACAATTCAGAGAGATTGGCGTAGGCGTTGTCGTGCGGCGGCAGTCGGGCTGGAACTGATGGCGTTCATACCACTCCTGGCTCAAATCTCTCCACGCCGGATTGACTGAGACGATCAGGGCAATGTTCTTGATCCGAAGCCAGCCTTTGATTACTCTCTCCCGCTCGATCGCGTTGCGGATGTCTTCGAACCGTTCAAAATAGACCAGTCGGTCCAGCTTGTATTTCGCGGCAAAGCAGGAGCCAAGGCCCATCTTGTGTTCGCGTACTCGGCGCACCAGACTATTTGTCACGCCCGTGTAGAGCGTCTTCGATCGGTTTGACATGATGTAGACGAAGTAGGTTTTGGGCGGGTGCATGTACGGACATCTTTGCCCGATCAGGATGGCAGTTTGCAGTACCGGTGTCTGTGACGAATGAACATCAAACTCAAAATAAACACTGTCATCCTGAGCAACGCGAAGGACCTATGCACTCCCCGGCCAGTTGCATAGGTCCTTCGCGGCAAAGGACGCCGCTCAGGATGACAACGCTTGGGGGGAAGGTGAAGACTAGAAGCTCGAAGCTCCCCCCTGCTACACTCATCCGTTTGCCGTAGGAGGTCTCATGCGCCGCTTCTTCCTGTTTCTTCTTGCCCTCGTCGTTCTTGCATTTCCCGCCGTCGCCCAAGCCAAGCATCCCTTCACTTTCGAAGACATGATGAAGCTGAAGCGGGTGGGTGAGCCTGCGGTCTCGCCCGACGGCAAGTGGGTGATCTTCAGCGTGGTCGATGTCGATCTCGAAGCCAACACGAAGACGCCACACATCTGGATCGTGCCCACGGCGGGTGGGCAGGAGCGAGAGATCATCGCCGACCAGGATGGAGACCGCCCGCGGTGGGCGCCGGACGGAAAACGGTTCGCGTTCCTGTCCACGAAACAACGTGGTTCGCAGGTGTGGATAGCCGATTTCAATGGGTCTAGCGGGACGGTGACTGGCGTGTGGATGCTGACTTGGATCACCACCGAGGCGGCCGGGGAGCTCTGGTCTCCGGATGGCAAGAACATCATCTTCACTTCCGACGTGTATCCGGAGTGCGCCGGGACGCCTGCCGAAGAGGAGGCTTGCAACGAGAAGAAGCTGGACGAGACTAACAAGTCGAAGGTCAAAGCGCAGATCTTCGACCGCCTGCTCTATCGCCATTGGAATGCATACAAGGAGGGCAAGCGCAGCCACATCTTCGCGGCTGTGGCTCCTACTGAAACACCAATAACGAAGGCTATCGGTCTCGACCAAGCTCGTCCTCGCGACCTGACGCCCGGCGACTACGACTCGCCGGTATTCTCGCTCGGCGGGCAGGACAACTATGCCTTCTCGCCTGATGGACAGGAGATCTGCTACACCTCGAACCACGACAAGAATGAAGCTGCTTCTACCAACAACGATCTGTGGATTGTTCCCGTGAGAGAGGGAGGAGTGGCCAAGAACATCACCGCCGACAATCCCGCCAGCGACTCGACGCCGCTCTATTCGCCCGATGGCCGCTACATCGCCTACCGCGCCCAGCAGCGTCCGGGATATGAGAGCGACCGCTTCCGCTTGATGCTGTATGACCGCAAGACTGGCGAGAAGAAGAATCTGACAGAGGATTTCGATGGATGGGTGGGGTCATTCACATGGCTCAGTCATTCCGGACCCGAGTATCACCTATTGTTTGTGAGCGAAAGTCAGGGCGACGCAACGATCTATGAGGTCTACACAAACGCTGGCGCTACGCCCAAATGTGTTTTGGTGACAAAAATTGGGGACCCGACGCCTGTATGTGTGCCGCCTTTTCCTAATGAGCCAGAGAAACTTGGGGAACGGAGATGGGGAATGGGACACCTCACGTACTATGCGGACAAATATGGACTTCGCCTCACTCGTAAGGCCGGTGGATATGACGATGACCTCGCGATCACACCAGACGGGAAACGGGTTTTATTCACCGAAATGTCGATTTACGCTCCGACAGAGATATATTCCCGTGAGATAGACGCGACAGATGACGAGACACATCCTGCAGGGACTCAGATAACGCACATAAACGATGAAGTCCTTTCACAGATTGACATGTCGGCCGATTGGCATGTTGGCGCGTCACATTTCGGAAACGTCGGTTCCTTCTTATTCAAGGGTGCCCATGGGGATGACATCCAAGGCTTCCTGGTCAAGCCGCCGAACTTCGATGCCGCGAAGAAATATCCTGTGAAGTTCCTCATCCACGGCGGACCGCAGGGGGCCTGGGGAGACGACTGGAGCTATCGCTGGAATCCCGAACTGTTCGCGGCCAACGGATACGTCGTCATCATGATCAACTTCCACGGCTCGACTGGATACGGGCAGAAGTTCATTGACGCGATCAATGGCGACTGGGGCGGCGCTCCGTTTGAAGACCTGATGAAGGGTCTCGACTATGCCGAGAAGACTTATCCGTTCATCGACAAGAACCGCGAATGCGCGCTGGGTGCCAGCTACGGCGGATACATGGCCAACTGGATTCTCGGTCACAGCGACCGCTTCAAGTGCATCGTGTCGCACGACGGCATGTTCAACACGTTTTCGGCGTGGGGCACGACGGAAGAGCTCTGGTTCAACAACTGGGAGTTCCAGGGCACGCCGTACACGAATCATGACATGTACAACAAGTGGTCCCCGCGCAATTCGGCCAAGAATTTCAAGACGCCGACGCTGGTCATCCACGGCCAGCGCGACTACCGGCTCGACGTGAGCGAAGGCTTCCAGCTTTTCACCACGCTGCAGACCATGGGCGTGCCGTCGAAAATGCTGTATTTCCCCGATGAGGGTCACTGGGTGCTGAAGCCGCAGAATTCGCAGCTGTGGTACAAGACGGTGAATGAGTGGGTGGATCAGTGGACGAAGTGAAGGCCACACTAGCTCTGTCATCCTGAGCGAAGCGAAGGACCTATGCACTCCCGGCCAGTTGCATAGGTCCTTCGCGGCAAAGGACGCCGCTCAGGACGACAAATTTTGCTGTCCGGTTTCGTTTTACTGCGTAAACTCCGCGGGGCGTCCCGTCAGCCGCTCGATGCGCTTCGCGATCGGCGGGTGGGTGGAGAACAGGCTGCCGAAGTTCATTCCCAGGAACGGCTGAACAATAAACAGGTGCGCCGTCGATGGACTCGCCTGCATGGGCAGGCGTCGGGAGTAGGCGTCGAGTTTCTGCAGGGCGCTCGCCAAGGCATAAGGATTGCCGGTGAAGTGCGCTCCGGTGGCGTCGGCCTGATACTCGCGCGAACGCGAGACAGCTAACTGGATCAGAGTGGCGGCGATCGGCGCAACGATCAGCATGAAGAGCGCGGCCAAGCCTCCGCCACGATCGCGATTGTCGCGTTCGTATCCGCCGAAAATCATCGCCCACTTGCCCATGTTGGCCAGCATGGTGATCGCGCCGGCCAGAGTCGCGGCGACGGAGCTGATCAGGATGTCGCGGTTGTTGACGTGGCCAAGTTCGTGGGCGAGGACGCCCTCGAGTTCTTCATCGTTCAGAAGGCCGAGGATGCCGTGGGTCACGGCCACCGAGGCGTGGCTCGGGTTGCGGCCGGTGGCGAAGGCGTTCGGGGATTCATTCGGAATCACATAAATCTTCGGCATGGGCAGGCCGATTTTCTGCGTCAGGCGCTCGACAATCTCGTAGGCGCGGGGCAATTCCTCGCGCGTGACAGGCTGGGCACGGTACATGGCCAGTGCGATCTTGTCGGAGAAGAAGTAGGCGATGAAGTTCACCACCGCGGCGAAGATTAGAGCGAAGAACATCCCGCTCTGGCCGCCGAAGGCGCGGCCGATGAACATCAGGAGCAGCGTGAGCGCGGTCAGCAGAAATGCGGTTTTGAATGTATTTCCCATGAAAGTACTCGCTTTATTAGATGGTACGCCGAAGTGCGGGATTCAAGTAGGGGTACGCGCGGTTCCGGCGGGAAGTTCCGCGTGCGTAACTCCTGCGCTCGGAAGAGGATGGAGGCACATTGCAGGCTTTATCTCGACGGACGTTGGGGCGACTATCCGGGCTCGTGAGGAACTGCAGAAGCATTTGCCAGGGTAGGGGTGCTTCGACTCCGCCATTGCTTTCGCTGCGCGAAAGCAATGGCTCCGCTCAGCACGACTGAGGGCGAAGATTGGAGCGGGGTGTGGGGCCGGTGCGCGATCATGGACAACAAATGCACAGGTCCTTCGGCCCGCAGAAAGCGCGGGCCTCAGGATGACAGGACTTGTTGAAGACTCGACAGCCTTCTCGCTGTCGCTAGGTTTGTTTTGCCGCTTCGCGCTTCAGGGCGCGCTGCAGCGTCTGGTCTAATGCGGCTTTTGTCTTGTCGTATTCCTGTTGCGAGATGTGGCCTTGCTTGTGCTCGACTTCGAGTTGGAAGAGTTCTTCTTTCAATCCTTCAAGAAGCATGGAAGAAGAACTGCGCGCGCCGGCGGTTCGAGATGGGGCCTCACGTCCGACCGGGGGCTCGGGGACATCGTAGTCGACATCCTGGGTCTGGACTTTGAGAGGCTTGGGGCGTACTCCGGCGCGAGCTGCGGCTTGTTGCCGCGATGCGATGAAGACTCCGCCACCCACCAGGACCACGGCGAACCCGCCGAGAATCCACCAGCGGTATTGCTGCAGAGGATCTGGGGCGTCGATGGGCGGGCCGAGTCCGCCACCGGGGCGGTTGTCAGCCTGTCCGGAAGCGGGCTCGCCTTGTGTGCCACCGCCTTCCTGTTGCGCTCCCAGCGTCCCTTCGCCTGAGATCTTGAATGCCAGCGTTTGTCCCACTTTTGTGCCGGATGCGACTTGCGTGTTCGAGTCCGGCTGATTGGGATTGTTCATTGATTGATAGTTGGCGCCAGGGGCGGCGGAGAACTCCATTGCCTTGGGCAGAATGGCGACGAAGTGCTGCAGCGGATAGATCGGCTTGGGATCGATGTTGGCGCTGCCGGTGTAGGGCAATGTGTACGCGACCTGAAACTGCGTGGTGCCGGGACGGAGAGGGAACATGAAGGCGTAGCGCGTCTTGTCGCGCTCCTGCACGGGGGCAGAGTTTACCGGATTTCCGTGCTCGGTCATCGCCGAGCCCTGCACGATCTTCGCGCCTTCGGGAACATAAAACTCGAGGTTGCGATCGTTCATCTGGGTGCGAGGCGGCTTGGAGGTGTTCTGTACGGCGAAGGCGCGAGTGACTTCGAGTTGTCCCTGCTCGACCTGGATGCGCATGATGTCGGCGACCACTTCAATACCTTCGATCTTGTTGCCGACGTCATAGACCTCGACTTCAACCGATGTCGTTCCCGGAGGGGCCATGCGGTGGTAGGTGACTCCTTGGTGAATCACGCGCACCAGGTGCGGCGTCTGGGGGTCGTCGAGGGGCAGGATGAAATTGCCTTTGGAGTCCGCCTTCGCGCGACCGCCCTCTTCCATTCCTTCGCCGAGCTTGAGGAGGACGACGTCGTCGCCGGCGGCGGGTTTGCCGGTCGTCGAGTTCTTCACCGTACCGGTCAGAGAAGCACCGGCAAAAGCGAAGGAGGAGACCAGCAGTGTTAGCAGAACGAGATGAACCTTCACAATGTGGCCTCTCAAGCTTTGGCCCTCCCAGGGGTGGATGCGTCTTTCGATTCGAGGCGAGCGATTTCGGCGAGCAGCGTGGCAGCCTCGTCCTGCAAGGAAGATTTCAACGACTGGTAGTCGGCATCGGGCATCTTGCCCGCTTTGTACTCGAAGTTCAGATCACGCAGGTTTTCGTAGACGGCATCCTTGCGTTCGCGGAGATAGGAGGCGCGCGTTTTCTCCGGCCCGAGGTAGAGCTTGCCGGGCAAGTAGAAGATGTAAAACCCCGACGCGAGCGACACCATCACGCAAATTGCGATGACGACCATCATAGTTCGGTCTCCTTGTTGGCCTGGTCGCGGAATTTTTCGAGTTCCGCGCCGCGAAGGGGGCGCAGGCCGTCGGCGATCGCGGGGGCGGGGCGGTTCTTCCAGGCGCGCACGACCATGACGACAGCCAGCAATCCGAGAAAGAGCGCCACGAAGGGCACGATCCAAGCCGTGCGGTCAAAGCCGGTGGTCATGGGCGCGGCAAGAACCGTAGGACCGTATTTCTGGACGAAGGCTTGCTGCACCAGGCTGTCGCTGTCGCCACGCTGCACTGCGGCCATCAGTTCGTTGCGCATACCGTCGGAATCAGGGCATCCGACGTGATTGCACTCGAGCAGGATTTGATGGCATCCGCAGATGCACATGAGCCGATGGCCGATTTCGCTGAAGCGGGAGGCTGGGTCGCCGGCGCCGACCAGGGCGAAGACGGTCAGGCACAAGAGCCCGCAGTGCAGAGTGCGCCGGAGAATATTCTTGTTTTGAATCATCATGCTTTTGTGTGCCACACGTTCCGCCTCGCCTCGCTTGGCGGGACAGCCGAGGCGGCTGTCGCTACGTGATTCGCTTAGTCTCCCGTCACCGCCGGGGCCGCGTGTTCCACCAGTTTGGGCACGGTGACCCTTACTTGCGCGGGAGCATTCGGGACCAGCGCCAGGATTGTGCCTCCGAGAATGATCCAGACACCCAGCCAGATCCACATGACCAATGGGTTCAGATGAGCTTTGAGAATGGGCTTGCCGGTTTGGTCATTCAACCCCTCGTAGACAAGGTAGAGATCCTCGCTCGGAGTGGAGCGGATGTAGGGCATGGTCGACGCCTGCCGGCTGGCATGGTAGAAGCGGCGTTCGGGCGTGAGTGTGTCGATCTTCTTACCGCCCTTGTAGACATCCAGCACGGCCCATTCGCTGCGGTAGTTGGCGTTGTCTTCCTGCGTGTACGAGCGGCAGATGAGCGTGTAGCTTCCAATGGTCATCTTGTCGCCGTAGCCCATCTCCTGCTCTTTGTCCTGGTTGAAGGCCGCGCCGGCGAGGCCGATCACAACCACAACGACACCGAAGTGAACGATGTATCCGCCGTACCGGCGCGTGTTGCGGTGGGTCAGTTGCACCATGGAGGCGAACATGCTCTGTCCCGTATGCTTCTGAATCACCCTGCCGCCACGATAGAACTCAGAAGCCACGGTAAACGTGACCAGGGCAGAGAGAGCGATGGCCATCAACGAGTAGAAGTAGGAGATGTCTTTCCACGGCTTGAGGCCGAAGACCGAGCCCCAACTCTCCGGAGTGATCATCAGGAAGATGACAACGGCGATTGCGCCGACGGTGGGCCAGAGGAAATTTCGCTTCAGACTTTCAAGGGAAGTATTCCGCCAGGCAAGCAGGGGACCGAGGGCAGTGAGCAACAACAGAAGCAGCGCGACCGGAATGTTGACCTTGTTATAGAAAGGCGCGCCGACCGTGACCTTGTTGCCTTGCACCAGCTCCGAGATCTTCGGGAACCATGTTCCCCACAGCACGGTGAAGCAGGCCAGCAGGAGCAGCAGGTTGTTGAACAAAAAGCTCGACTCGCGCGAGACCAGCGATTCGAGTTTGTGCTCGCTCTTCAGGTGGGACTTGTTCTTAAAGAAGAAGAAAACGAATACGGCAAAACTGATCGCCAGGAACCATGCGAACCAGTTGCCGATCGAAGACTGCGCGAACGCGTGCACAGAGCTGATGATCCCGCTGCGTGTGAGGAACGTTCCGAGAATTGAGAGCCAGAAGGTGGCGAAGACCAGCCACATGTTCCAGACTTTCAACATGCCGCGCTTTTCCTGCATCATGACGGAATGCAGGAAGGCGGTGCCGACGAGCCACGGCATCAGCGAAGCGTTCTCGACGGGATCCCATCCCCAGTAACCGCCCCAGCCGAGCACGGAGTAGGCCCAGTGCGCGCCGAGAAAAATTCCGCAAGTCAGGAAGCCCCAGGTGACCATGGTCCAGCGGCGGGTGATGTGGATCCACTTCTCGCCGGGATACTTCATGATCAACGCGCCCAAGGCGAATGCGAAGGGTACGGTGAAGCCGACGTATCCCAGATAGAGCATGGGCGGGTGAATCACCATCTCGGGATATTGCAGAAGCGGATTGAGGCCGCTTCCGTCCGGGCGGGCTGGGCCTTCGAGAAGGCCAAACGGATTCGCCGCGAAATTTACCAGCGACAGGAAGAAGATCTGAACCGCAGCTAGGATCACAGAGGCGTAAGCAAAGAGACGGGGATCGGTTTTGTAACGCAGCCGCAGCACGAAGCCGTATGCAGACAACAGCAGCGACCAGAACAGCAGGGAGCCTTCCTGCCCGGACCAGAGCGTTGCGAATTTATACGGAGCCGACAGATCGCGGTTGCTGTGGTGGAAGATGTAGGCGATGCGGAAGTCGTCCTGGAATGCAGCGAAAACCAGAGCAGCGGCAGCAAGCAGGACGGCCGCAAACGTTGCCACACCCGCGCGGCGAGCAGTCTCACTGAGGCGCTCCGAGCCTTCATCCTGGCGGAACAGCGCGATCAATCCTGCCAGGAATGAATAAACACTCAGGGCAAGGGCGAGAAGAAGAGCAAAACTACCGATTTGCGCCATTTGGAGAACCAGGGGCTATTTTTTCAGAAACGCCCCGGCGAGGCAACGGGCAAGAAGAGCAACTACCGGCGCCAGTAGGACATGGATGTCAGGTCCTGTTGGACAGTGGCTGGAATCAGTACAGAACCCTGAACGGGCTCGCGACTCGACCGAGCCAGAGGCGGGGGCAGACACAGAACAGTCCCCGAAGGGAGGCGGCCGGGGCTCGGCCGCCGGGAGATGCCAGCAAGAACGCTAGGCTTACGCACTCTGCTGACGATAGCGCTGCAGAACCTCATGCTCTGCGCTGAGCCAGTCCTCGGTCTCGTGGCCGGATTCAAATCCTCGCCGCTCCGAGAGTTCGTAGGCGCGGCGGCGGATCTCATCGTCAAGGTTAATCGGGACCAGGTTGGGGCGGGAGTCACCCTTTACGACTTCCAGCTTCCTGGTGTCGGTTCTGGTTTCACTCTGAGAGTTGTCTGCCGGGGCCGCCTGGGCGGCTGCGGCTGGGCTGCTGCTTGCAATTGCGTCTTTCTGCTTGCCTGTGGGGGACTTGGGCCTTGCCATAGTTGGATACTCCTTGCACGCCCCTAAATTTAGGAACGAAGTGATTTGTTGATGAATGAACGACATACGTCGCCCCGAGAAAATGCGCGTTTAGGGTCAGTGATTGGTTAGCAGAATTGACACTACTATAAACCTTATTGGCCTGTGGATGAAATTAGTTGTTGGAGAGGATCAGCAAAACGCGAGAGTTCCAAAGTGAAACTCGTGGATGCGAAGTGCCTTGAAGAGGCCTGGGATTCTCCGGACCTTGGCGGCGCGTCTGACAAAAAAGAGCTTTGTTATAATCGAAATCTGCCTCCGGGGCGCTATCGTCTAGGGGTTAGGACGGAAGATTCTCAATCTTCAAACCCGGGTTCGATTCCCGGTAGCGCTACCAAATCCCTCGTGCTTGCCCGGTGCCTCAGCATTTTGCGATCGGCTCAGGAGGCAACGCCCCTTTGCACGCGGGTTCAGGCGTAAAATTCTTGGTGATTTGTGGCGACGCGTGGTATTAAAGGCGCTGCGAAAATTTCCCAGAAATCCAGGGTTGTAGGGAGGCGTTGAGCGTTGAAACTGGCGGTTGTACCCGAGTCGCAAAGTCCTTCCTTGCACGTGGTCGAGCGCGAGCCTGCGGCTATTGAGTTGTCGGTGGTCATGCCGTGTTTGAACGAGGCGGAGACCCTGGAAACCTGCATCCTCAAGGCGCAGCAAGCCTTCCAGGAGGCGAACATTGCAGGTGAAGTCATCGTGGCCGACAACGGCAGCACCGATGGCTCGCCGGAAATTGCTGAGAGGCTGGGCGCCAAAGTGGCACACGTTCAGGCGCGAGGTTACGGGAACGCCCTCATGGGAGGCATTGCGGCGGCTTCGGGCACGTACATCATCATGGGGGACGCCGACGCCAGCTACGATTTTGGCCACATCCCGCGCTTTCTGGAACAGTTGCGTAAAGACTCCGACTTGGTAATGGGGAACCGCTTCAAGGGCGGGATCCAAAAGGATGCCATGCCGCCGCTGCACCGCTACCTGGGAAATCCGGTGCTGACGCGGCTGGGGCGGCTGTTCTTCGGCGGGTCGTGCGGAGATTTCTACTGCGGGCTACGCGGTTTCAGCAAGAAGGCCTACGAGACCATGGGCCTGCGCACCACTGGGATGGAGTTCGCAACTGAGATGGTGGTGAAAGCTACGCTGCTCGGAATGAAGGTCAGGGAAGTTCCGACCACGCTTTCGCCGGACGGGCGCACACGGCCACCGCATCTCCGCACCTGGCGTGATGGCTGGCGGACCTTGCGGTTCTTCCTGCTCTATAGTCCGCGCTGGCTGTTCCTGTATCCGGGGCTGGCGTTGATGCTGGTCGGGTTTCTGGTGGGGGCATGGCTGCTGCCCGAGCCACGACAGGTAGGCAGCGTGATCTTCGACGTGCATACGCTGCTTTATGCCGCCATAGCAATTCTGCTGGGATTCCAGTCGATCGCGTTCGCTGTGTTCACCAAGCTGTTCGCGATCTCGGAGGGGTTGCATCCGCCGGATCCGCTGCTGGACCGGCTGTTCCGTTACATCAATCTTGAGCTGGGCCTTCTGGTGGGGACGGCGCTGGCGATTCTGGGATTCGGAACCTCGATCTACGCGGTCCACATGTGGGGCCAGCAGCACTTCGGTCCGCTGGACATGTCGCGCACTCTCCGGGTGGTCATTCCCGCGGCGCTCTCGATGACGCTAGGGGTGCAGACAATCTTCTCCAGCTTTTTCTTAAGCGTACTTGGGCTGAGGCGGCGATGAGAATGGCATTTGAGCCAGGCATGATTAGCCGCATACCCAAGGCCGCGCTGGCGGCCGCAGCTCTGGTTGGTGCCCTTGCGCTGGTGCACCTTGCGCGTTCCCGGCCGTGGTACTTCACCGACCAGACCTACCTTGGCGGTCTGATTCTCCTCGAACTCGTGATTGCCGCGACCTGGAGGTACCGGCAGGTATTCTTCACGCTGCTGATTCTCGTGTTTCTTCTGGCCGGAACCGGATTGCCCGGCTCTTCAGTTTGGACTTCGGCGCGGTGGTTGTTCCTTGCGGTCGGCGCAGTCGTGGGCGTTCTGCTTCTGCTTAAGGATCGCCAGCATCACTTCGGTTTTTTCCACGCAATCGCGTTTTTCGCCGTGCTTGCTGCCACGGTTTCGGCATTGGTGTCGCGTTATCCAGGTCTTGCACTGTTGAAAGTTCTGAGCTTTTGCCTGCTCTTCATGTACGCGGCTTCCGGAGCAAGGCTGGCTGTCCGGGGACGGGAAAAGCGCTTTCTGGCAGGACTGCTCCTGGGTTGTGAGCTCTTGGTGGGTGCCTTTGCGGTCTGTTACCTCCTTCTTGGTGCCGACCTCATGGGCAATCCCAACTCACTGGGCGCGATTGCAGGAGTGGTCGGAGCCCCTGTGCTTTTGTGGGGGGCCCTTTCCAGCACAGACACTCGGGTTCGCCGCCGCCGTTTTTTCATCTATGCACTTTGCATGTACCTGGTGTACTACAGCCATTCACGAGCGAGCATGGTTGCGGCTGCATTGTCCTGCGGGTTGCTTTGTGTCGGGTTGCGCAGGTACCGAACCCTGGTTATGGGAGTCGGCGTTGTTCTGATCCTGCTATCAGCCGCCGCTATCCTGCAACCGGAACGGTTTCTCGAGACCGCCTCCACGGTGACGTCCGAAGTTGTGTACAAAGGGTCCCGGGAGAATGGCATGCTCGCCTCCCGTCAATCACCCTGGCAGGAGGCAGTCGATACGATCCGTTCCCACTTTTGGTTCGGCACCGGATTTGGCACGACTGACAAGGGCGGAGACGCAAGCCAACATCTCGGCAATTTCTCCTCCAGTTCAGCAGCAACCACAGAATTCGGCAGCAGCTACCTGGAGATTGCAACTTGGGTGGGGATGCTGGGAGTTCTGCCGTTCTTCGTCTTGCCGCTGTTGTTGATGGGAAATGTGTTCCGAACGATGTCATGGATGTTGTCGGGCGGGGATCCTTTGCATCCAGCAATCCCGCTGGCGATGGTGGTGGTGGCGGGTATGCTTCACGCCGCGTTCGAAGATTGGATGTTCGCGCCCGGCTACTACCTCTGCGTTTTCTACTGGAGCATGGGATTTGTACTGGTAGATGTGGTCCCTCCGCGTGTACCTGTGATGGCCGT
Organism: Terriglobia bacterium; assembly: GCA_020073465.1. Lineage (GTDB taxonomy): Bacteria > Acidobacteriota > Terriglobia > Terriglobales > Acidobacteriaceae > Sulfotelmatobacter. The sequence goes on along the minus strand of JAIQFC010000007.1, from coordinate 122,093 downwards.
ACGTGCCCATCCGTGGTTTTCGAGACTACGAAACGTCATGGACGCTCCTGCGCCCACCCGGTGATGTGTAGCTTGCTCATCTCCGGAATCGTCGGACTTGGTGCGAGGTCTGTTGGCACAAATGGTCTGGCGGCACTCTCTTTGACGGTGAAAGTGGACTCTCCAGCTATTTTCTCAGTGTGCTTGGGCTGAATCGACGGGGCGATTGAGCATCTCAAAGTACCCTTCGCACGATCGCGATTGAGTTCGTTATTCCGAGCGTCGAGAACGCAGAGAGGACGGTAGATGCAAGTGCGAATGCCCATAGGAAACGCCGGTCTTTAGGAATCCAACGTTCGAATGCGAGAATCAGGAAAGGGAGGACTGGAATCGCGTAGCGAGGAAATGCAGTTCTGGCCCAAGCAGAATTGTAGGTGAACAGCAGGGCAATGTAGAGAGCGCAGAACAATACCTCCACCGTGTGGTTTCGAGCGAAGGCGCGAAACCCTTTGTTCAAAAACATGGCTACAACTCCGAGCAGGACGACACTGATCCACATTGCGGTTCGCGCGAGGTTCAGTTGTGTAGTCTTTCCAGAGGTGACTTCCTTCTCTGCCGTTACGGGGCCCAATGCTGGCCGTCGGATGATTGCGAGAAACGGGTAGGTGATCGGCATCCCTTGGCTCCCATCAGCTTGGCCGTAGGCCTGCACGTTCTCAAATGAATTGCCCTGATAGACCTTGAAAGGCACAACGTACAGCCCACCAACAAAAATCCCGATCAGAGTTGCGGCCGCAAGTGTTTTGAATTGCTTCCGGAGCAGAAGGACGATTCCAACCGCCACCAGCACAAATATTCCCATCGGACGCACGATAGTGCTCAGAGACGCCAGGAGGGAAGCCACCAGCCAGCGTTGCCGCCGCGCTGCCAAGAAGGATCCAACCACCAAGGCGAGGAACAGCGGCTCCGCGCCTCCTAACAGAGAACGCTCCATCCACTCGCGGCTCACTGTGGCAAAAAGAGCTGCCACCCAACCGCCCCACAAGCGGTCGGAGATCGCCACGGTAAGGAAAGAACAAGCTACCGAAATCACAAGTAGAGCAGTGAGGAACGACGTGTGTGTCAGGAACGAGAAAGCCACCATCGCATAGGGCAAGCCCCAGAGCTGCCAGGTGCGCAAGGATGCGAAATCCCAGTGGCGAATGGCGGTGGCAATCGCGACATAAGGCTTATTGTCTCCGAAAGTCTTGACTTGGAGGGCATAGTTGTCCAGCAAGACGATCAGGCCCACGTAGATCAAGTAGCACACGACGGTCAGAATCAGAACTTCCGTCAGAGTCGGCTCTGTCTTCCAGCTTCGATGGGCCGACTCTGGACGACCTTGCTCCATTGGCGCTCCGTTCGTAGACGAAACTACCACACGTACTCCTTATCCTGACGCGTTAGCCTTCATCTTGGATTCAACGTGAGAAAGCCTATCGCCCTCAGCGGTTCTAAAGATTGCCATCGCGCATAGGAGTAGGAAACCAAGCGCAAGCAGAGCCCATACCTCGTGCGACACCGCGAAAACATTCCACCACCAAGGGCTGCCAATCGCGACTGGAATTCGGCCGCCTTCGGCAAGCTGATTCAGAAGTGAGGCGCCCGGAGCCAGGAATGGCAGGATGCAGACGAGAGTCAGAAGTGCTAGACGTTTGTGTTGCCCCTTCACGGCTGTCAAACTCCATGCCAAAGGCAAGATCAAAAGCTCGGCATCATAGAACCTGTGGTAGACCGGAAGCAGGCTCAGAACGATCAGACAGCTGATTTCCAGTAACTCCGAAGTAGGCTGGTGCTTCGTCAAGAGCCACAGCCAGATTGCCAGTGAGAGAGCCCCAAGCAAAAGAGCCAGCAGATTCGCAAGCCCTGCGCTCCTCACAACCTGCCAGAGAAGAACTTGCAAGTTGACCATGTTGTACCAAACCGGATTCAGCGGGGTAAAGTCGTTGATCGCTCCCGGGCCAAAGACGCTTTTGTTGTCTTGCAGATATGTAGGGAGCCAGGGTACTCCGCTGAGACGGGAAGCCGCGATGACAGCAATGACTGCGGTCCAGCCGCACGCCATGCCGGCGACGCTCCAACGCCGGCGCACGAGATAGTAAAGGACGAAGCAGAGACCGACCTGAGGCTTCAGGCAGACGGCAGCCCCTAACAGGATTCCGGCGAGTTTCGCTCGCTCCCGGTTCGCCGCCCACACCGTGCCTACGCAGAGGCCCACGACCAGCACCGCCGGGTTCCCAGTCGAAATTCCGGTGTGGATCGGAGCCAATGCCAGTGCTATCGCCAGGAAAAGTAGAGCGCGGGGCTCCTTCCAATCGAGTCCCGTCAATGAAACGAGTGCGCCGAGCGAACATGCGAAGGCTAGAAGGTTGACGACGGTCCAAACCGCATGCGCTGTCGCCCAGGGCAGCACGGAAAAAGGCGCGAGCAGAACAAAACTGGTCAGGGGATAAGGGGAGGGCACGCCGCGCCTGGCGACAAGCGTGCCGTCAGCGGCATCGTGGGCGACAAAGTCCGGGCGGTGCAGGTCCGCAGGCCACTCGGACAGAAAAACCTTCAGGCTGTAGGGGTCCAGTCCTTTGGTCCATACTTTTGCCTGGATGTAAGGGGAGAGAAAATCGTTCCATCCGCGTCCCAGACGGGCCGCCCGCAGAGGGCCCCTGACGCCGAACTCGACGCCAGCTGCGAGAATGAGCAGCAGCAGAAGGAACTTTTGTGCGCGGAGCGACAATAGATTGATGCCCACCTGAAATCGGATAGGAACGTCTAGCGTGATTTAAGCAGACCCCGTACTATAAAACATCGCAGGCACGAAGATCCTCATCGTTTCTTTGCTTATGACTACGCTGACCTCTGGCGCCGCCGGTATCGTCCATGAAAAATTAGTGTTTGGACGGCGCGCGCGCGTGCTGTCCGACTGGTTCGCCGAGTTTGTGCCTCCTGCGGCCCGTGTTCTCGATGTTGGGTGCGGCGATGGATTGATCTCATCGCTCCTCAGGTCCAGACGCGCCGACATCGATGTCAGGGGAATCGATGTACTGCCCCGGAGTGCCACACACATTCCAGTGCAAGTATTTGATGGCACAAGCATACCGTTCGAAGATGCCTCCTTTGAAATTGCACTGTTTTCCGATGTTCTCCACCACACTGAGAATCCGGCAATCCTTTTACGGGAAGCGCGCCGCGTCGCCAAACGCGTTCTGATCAAGGATCATTACCGAAAGGGCATCGCGGCTGGCGCGCGCTTGCGTTTTATGGACTGGGTCGGCAATGCCAGGTTTGGAGTCGCACTGCCCTATAACTACTGGACAGAGAAGCAGTGGAATACAGCCTGGCAGGAAGTTGGGCTTCAACCGGAACGGCTTATCACACGCCTCGACTTGTACCCTGGCTATGCTGAATGGTTCTTCGGGGCGAATCTCCACTTTATCGCCATGCTAGGACAGTGCGATCCGTCCGGGAGTCTGCTCACCCGGTAGAGGAAAGGTTGACGCCAGGTTGCTGGACCGCGGAGTCGGCCGACTTGATCAGGGATCGCCCAGAGAAGTCGAGCCGCTGCAAAGTCGGCGTTATTCCTCGCCGTTCGAAAAACTCGTCAACTGCTCTTCGCGCGCCCTGCCAGTAACCGTAGTCGTCGAACTGGATTACACCTCCAGGCGTGACCTTGTCGTACAGTTCGTCGAGGCAAACCTTCACACTCTCGTACCAGTCTCCATCAATGTGCAGGACAGCAATCGTGGGGATCTGAGTTCTGTGGAGCGTCTCTTGAAACAAGCCTTTGACGAATCGTGCGTCTTCTGCGAGGTGCAGCCGCCCGAATAATTTCTGGACTTCGTCGAGCGTGCCCACACAATCTCCGGTGAACAGGCTCGCAATCTTGTAATCAGGATCGTCTGAGGTGGGCGCCGGCAAGCCCTCGAAGGTGTCGAACAGCCAGATTCTGCGGTTTTCCCCAAGTCGCCGGGAGGTCAATGCCATCAACGCCGCGCTGCCGCCCTTTGCCGATCCGCACTCGACCAAATCTCCCGGGACTCGGTTTTCCGCGACGTACCGAACCGCGCGATAGAGACCCCGGAGACGTGCACTACTGCACATTGTGTAGGGTTGGACCTCGCGAAAGAGCACCGAAAACTCAAACGGCGAGACGAGGTCCCAGAGATAGGTCGTAGCCCGAATGGCTGAATCCGCTACAAATCCCGGATTCCGCGCCCGGTAGAGCAGTTCTGGCAGCGGATGGCGCATCCGTGGAATTATATCCAACTTAGAAACACGGGACTGCTGGCGGCGTTTGGCGCCAGCGCACGCCGTGCGCCGAAATCAGAAACGCTGGACCGAGAGGGGTTCGTCCTCCAAAGCGTCGATCGCCGGGCTGGATCCGCCGAAGGTCGACATCTCACTATGGAACCGGTTGACGATGGAGATGCGGTCGGGGACGCCGGTCTTGTGCAGAATGCGATGCACGTGGTTCTTCACAGTGTGCTCGGAGAGGTGCAGGCGGCCGGCAATCTCCTTGTTGGTCAGTCCCCAACAGATCAACTCGACGAGTTGTTGTTCGCGGCGGCTGAGTTCGGAGTGGTTGCGCGTCTGCAGGTTCTGGCGAATCGCGAGCTGCTGCGAAGCGTAGTGGAAGAGGGTCGCGGAAAAGCAGGGAGGACACACCGCTTCCCCGGCGGCTACTGCCCGGATGGCGCTGAGCACTTCGGCGGCGGAAGCTTCGCGGAGGACGTATCCGGCTGCTCCCTCGCGTACGGCGAGCAGAAAGTTGTCCTCCTTAGGCTCCATGCCCACCATAACGGTGCCGGTTTGCGGGAGATTCTCGTGAATGGAACGCAGTAAAGCCGGTTGCGCCAGGGCTACGCCAAACGAATCCAGAAGGATGACTTGCGGCTGGCAGGCGACCACTTCTTTCAACGCTTCAGGGGAATATCCGCAGGCTCCGACCACGCATACGTTGGTGCGTTTGCCCAGAATCCGAATCAGGGCTTCGCGCAGCAGACGATTTTCGCAAAGAAGGAAGACACTCACTTGATCGCTGGACATTGTGAACTCACTTCAAAATCGAAGGTAGGGGCCCTATTTACAACAGGTTGTGCGTCGATGAGGCAGAAGCATAGGACCACTTAGGTTGCATGGCAAGTACCACGATCACATTCTCGGACTTTTTTTTAAGCCAACCCCAGATTGGGAATAGACCGACCATCAGTCTTTGCGGATGTGGCCGGGTCTAAACGGAAAAGACCGCCTTAGTCCCTCGATTGGTCCCGCCAATCCAAAATCAAGACTATTCAGCTGTGGGGAAAGTGAGAAGCCCGGGCGGGTCTTTTTTGAACCTTGTAAATTTCTTGCCGCAGCCGATACTGCGCAGGCGAGGGGAATTCCGTGAAACGTGTGCGGGTACTGGTGGCCAACCGGCCTCGTCTGATGCGGGAGATGGTGCTAGCCACGATCGCCGACCAGCCGGACATCGAGATTGTCGGCGATGTCGAACAGGCTCCCAATCTGACGGAACTGGTGGAGCAGGTGCAGCCGGATGTGCTCATCGTGGCGCTGGATGACCAGGAGAAGCGGTCGGGAGAATGCGGATTTCTCCTCGGGCGCTACCCGCGAATGAGAATTCTGGCGCTGGCCCCGGAGCAGAACCGAGGCATTTTTTACTGGGCCATTATCGATATTCGAACCAGGCCGGTTGAGAGTTCGGAAGCCGGCATCCTGAGCGCGCTGCGCGATGCACCGTCGGTCGTCGGTACGGCTCGGGTCTGAGAAGGACGTCAGTTTCCGCTTTCCAGTCGATTGTACTGGAAAGTGGCAGCTGGAAACTTTCGCGATTCAAAAGCTGGGTGAGGCAGATTCCCCAGCCAGGAAGTAGTAGTCGCAAAAAATCGCTCGCTCGCTGGCTGTAAGCGAGGTGGCGAAGCTGTAGGCAAAGGCAGGATCGTGGAACTTATAACTGCAGTCCCGGCAGCAATTCAGAACTGGGTCCCCGCCGAGTACGTGGAGACTAAGTGGTATGCCATTTACACCTGGGCGCACCATGAAAAGCGAGTGGCGGAGCAGATAAGACAGCGCCAGATCCGTGGCTTTCTCCCAGTCTATCGCTCGGTCCATCGTTGGAAGGATCGCCGCAAAGAGATCGAGCTGGCGTTGTTTCCCAGCTACGTCTTTGTGCACCTGGCGCTCAAAGATCGGGTACGGGTGCTAGAGATTCCGGGCGTGGTCCACCTGGTTAGTGCACGAGGTAAGCCGACTCCCTTGCCAGATCATGAGATCGAATCGTTTCAGCGCGGACTGGACGGCTGCGTGAGGATGGAACCACATCCGTACCTGCAGGCCGGGCGGAGAGTGCGTGTGCGCAGCGGGCCCATGAAGGATCTGGAAGGAGTTCTGATTCGGCGCAAGGATGGACTGCGGCTGGTTGTCTCCATCGAGATTCTTATGCGGGCGGTGGCGGTTGAAATCGACGAAGCAGACGTCGAACCTTGCTGGTAACAGTTAGAGTGCCCCGGGACCTGGGACCTTCACGATGTGGCCATGTTACAGCCGGAAATTAAAGTGACGAGGAGACTGTTGAACTTCGGGCATTGCATTGCCGTCGGGGCGATTCTGCTTGCGTGTTTTTGCGGCCCGGCCCGTGGTCAGGATGCGGACACTTCAAATTCCTCGCAAGCCGGGACGTCAGCCTCGGCTTCAGCCGACGATATCATTTCCACTCTGCGACAGGATTCGGAGCTACTTCAACAGGTTAAGAGCGTCGTCATCCAGAAGGCTCAGGAACAGGGACGACGCATGGATTCCGCGGAACTTACCGATGAAGCTCTGTTCCGGATGATTCGGGAAGATCGAAGCGTCCGCATGCTGGTGGCGCGGGAGATCGAGCAGCAGGAGGCCGTTGACCCTGAAAATCGTGACGCAGCTGGCCCCGATGATCGCGAATCTGTTACTCCCAACAATCGCGACTCCATTAATCCTGAGAAACGTGAGTTGTCAGGTTCTGAAAAGCGTGAGGCCGGCGATTCCGAAAGTCGTGGATCGTCTGGCACCGAGAATCGCGAGCCGGTAAGTCCGAAGGAGCAACGGACTCGCTCGGCCAAGCGGCCGGCGACTCGCCCCCCGATTGTGGATCAGAATCAGCCAGCAACCAAAGGCATGCGAAATCCTTACCCGGGCCTGCCTTCAGCCCGGGATCTGTACCGACAGTTTCCCAGCCAGCAAAAGGCGCTCGAACGTTTCGGGGCCAACATATTTCTGAATGGGACCGGCAATACCGAGGTTCTCCCGATGGATTTGCCGGCTGGCCCCGACTATATTCTGGGGCCGGGCGATGGACTGTTCATCAACCTGTGGGGCAGCGTTTCGCAGAGGATTAACGTTACCGTCGACCGGGGTGGTCAGATCGCTCTGCCGGAAGCGGGAGGAGTGGTGGTCGCGGGGCAAACCCTGGCCACAGCTCAGGAGATGATCCAGAGGGTTCTGAGCGCACAGTTCAAAAACGCCCGAATCGACGTCTCTCTCACGCGGCTCAGAACGGTCCGAGTGTATGTAGTGGGTGATGTGGCCCAGCCTGGCGCTTATGACATCAGCTCCTTGTCGACACCGCTGAATGCTCTGTTTGCTGCGGGTGGACCGACGTCGCAAGGGTCCTTGCGGATGGTGCGGCATTATCGGGGTACGCAACTCGTACGAGAGGTGGACCTCTACGATCTCATCTTGAATGGCATTCGCTCGGATGTGGAGCGGATGCAGCCGGGAGACAGCATCCTCGTGCCTCCGGTTGGACCGCAGATTACGGTCGCGGGGATGGTCCGGCGCCCGGCAGTGTACGAATTACGCAACGAGAAGGAACTATCGGATGTGCTCAACCTCGCGGGAGGTGTTCTGGTTTCCGCCGCTCTCCGCCAGATCAAGGTGGAAAGGATTGAAGCCCATCAAAAGCGGATCACGCTCAGCGTGAACCTTCCGGACACCGCAGATGGCGACAAAGAAGCTTTGCGCCAGGCATTGGGAAATTTTGCGGTGCAGGACGGCGATCGCGTGACGATTTCCCCGATTCTTCCCTACAGCGACAGCACCATCTATCTGCAGGGCCACGTTTTTCATCCAGGCAAATATTCGTATCACTCGGGCATGGAAATTGCGGAAGTGCTCCGATCGTATCAGGACCTGCTTCCCGAGCCTGCAGAGCACGCGGAAATCATCCGGCTGACGCCGCCCGACTACCGTCCAAAGGTGATTGATTTCAAACTGAGCGACGTTCTGGGCGGAGAAGATCCGATCGAACTCCAGCCCTTCGACACAATCCACATTTTCGGCCGCTACGAAATCGACGCGCCCAAGGTCTCCATCTATGGCGAGGTCCTCAGACCTGGAGATTATCCCCTCAGCGAAGGGATGACGGCCTCGGCCCTGGTGCGCATGGCCGGTGGCTTCAAGCGAAGTGCAGTTACTCACAATGCCGACATTACTAGCTACGTTGTGCAAAACGGCGAACAGGTTCGAACGAAACATGAAACGGTTGAGATAAGCAAGGCGCTTGGCGGGGACACGAAGACGGATCTCCCATTGAAGCCCAATGATGTCCTTACCATTCATCAACTGGCAGGCTGGAAGGACGTTGGGGCGTCAGTAGTAGTCAACGGCGAGGTCAGGTACCCCGGCACCTACGGCATCGAAGATGGAGAAACGCTGAGTTCCCTGTTGAAGCGGGCCGGTGGATACCGGCAGATGGCATATCCGGAAGGAGCGGTCCTGGAGCGCGCCCAGGTGCGCGAGATTGCGGAAAAGAGCCGGATGCAGCTCATTCAACAGGTCGAGACGTCTGGGCAGAATACCAAGTTCCCGGTGGGGGCGTCCGCACAGGAGCAGGCGGCACTTATAACGACCATGAACCAGCAGCAGGAAAGTGTCTTGGCGGCCCTGCGAAAACAGCCACCCAACGGGCGGCTGGTCATCAACATCTCGGATGACATCGAGAAGTGGCAGAACACCATGAATGACATTGAGTTGCGCGCGGACGACGTGCTGACGATTCCTAAGAAGCCGAACTTCGTGGTCGTCACCGGACAGGTGTATAACGCCGCGGCATTGACCTACACACCAGGACTGAGCGCAGGGACGTACTTGCGCCAGGCCGGTGGTCCGACAGGAATGGCGAACAAGAAAGACATCTACATCATCCGGGCCAATGGGTCGGTAGTTGGCCGCGGTGGAAGTCGATCATTATGGGGTGGCAATGTCCTGAGCACGACCTTGCGCCGTGGCGACACGATCGTGGTCCCGGAGAAGCTTATCGGCGGGACCCATGCCTGGAGGAACGTACTGGACAGCGTACAACTGGTCTCGTCCCTCGCCATCGCCGCCAAAGTGGCGACCAGTTTCTAAACCGAGTCGTTGTTGGCCCCACCCCCGACGGTGCGATTCATTGGAGAAAATGCGCGTTGTTCTGCTGACGGTACTCATGCTCGTTTCAGGCTTGAGTTTTGCCCAGAATGCCGAACCACCGGGAAGGCAAAAGGACTCCGGTACGGTACAAAACGGCCCACGCGAGAAAGAACTGCAAGGTCAGGATGCTCAGAGTGTCAGTCCCCAGGATGCTGTGACCGATTTGTTCTCACGTTCCAAGCGCCCGTCTCTCGAGAAAAGCATCGTGCCGAACATCCTGGCGGATCAGAAAGCATTTTGGACGCGGCCGTTTCAGCCAAGATCAACCGATATCAAGTGGCTTGTTCCTTTCGTGGCAAGCACTTCCTTGATGATCGGCAGTGACAATTCGATTGGGGCGAGAGTGTCTACCGGCTCAACTCGCGTCAAACGGAGCCAAGAGCTCTCCAACCTTGGGGCGGCTTCTCTGATTGGGACGGCAGGCGGGTTTTACCTCTTGGGCCAAGTTACTCACAACGACCATGCACGGGAGACCGGACTGCTGAGCGGCGAGGCTCTCGTCAATAGTCTCGCAGTGGGTTCTGCGATCCAAGTGTTCGCTGGACGGCAGCGTCCGACTGAAGGAAATGGTAAAGGGAAGTTCTGGCAGGGAGGAACATCCTTTCCTTCGGACCATGCTGCGGCCGCATGGTCGGTAGCCAGCGTCCTGGCCCACGAATATCCCGGGCCCATGACCAAGCTCCTTGCTTATGGTGCAGCCTCCGCAGTCAGCATCGCCCGTATCACCGGGCAGAAGCATTTTGCCGCCGACGTATTCGTCGGCAGTGCGCTGGGCTGGTACTTCGGTAGAGAGGTTTACCGCAAGCATCATGACCCTGAATTGGGCGGACCCGGGTGGGAGGTCTCATCGAATGCCGGCGACGAGCCTCGTGCGCCAGCAAACATGGGTTCTCCTAGCGTTCCGCTGGACAGCTGGGTCTATCCGGCTATCGAGCGCTTGGCTGCACTGGGTTATGTGCGGACGGCCTATCTGGGCATACGCCCGTGGACGCGCATGGAGTGTGCGCGCCTGTTGGAGGAAGCAGGCGAGAGGATCGGGGATGGAAACACGGAGAACAATGAAGTGAACCCGCTCTATTCGGCGCTGGTGGGAGAATTCGCCGATGAGAGTGCGCGATGGAACGGCGCATCTAACCTGGGCGCCAGCGTTGATTCGGTTTATACGCGCTTCACCGGCATCTCTGGCACCCCTTTGCGCGATAGCTATCACTTCGGGCAATCGATTATCAATGACTACGGCCGCCCTTACGGTGAAGGTTTCAACCCGCTCCAAGGTTTCACCAGCCATGCCGTCGCCGGGCCGCTCTCCATCACCGTCCAGGGTGAGTACCAGCATGCGCCCGCCGTGCTTTCGGATGCGCCGAGCGTGCTGCAAGCCACCGCAGCGGCGGATGGGACGTTGCCCCTGCCAAACGGCACAGCACAAATCGACCGATTCAGGTTGCTGGAAAGCACGATTGCGCTGACCTTCAACAACGTTCAATTCTCCTTCGGTCAGCAAAGTCTGTGGCTTGGACCCAGTGAATCCGGCCCATTCCTGTTCAGCAATAACGCGGAGCCGATGACGATGCTGCGAATCGAATCAGTCTCCCCGTACAGCGTCCCTGTGCTTTCCCGTCTTCTAGGGCCTGTGCGCTCCCAATTCTTCCTGGGACGTTTGTCGGGCCAAAGATGGGAAGAGTCCCCGACATTGTTCGGGCCCAATCTCACCTCTCAGCCTTTCGTTCACGGAACCAGTGTGAGCTTTCATCCGACATCCAATCTGGAATTCGGTTTCGGCTACACGGCTCAGTTCGGCGGCCAGGGCAATCCGTTTACGTGGTCCAACTTCTTGCGGACGTTCTATTCGCACCGGGCAAATTCCGTCACAAATCCTGCGAAGCGGCTCTCTGAGTTTCATTTCAGCTATCGCCTTCCGGGCCTGCGGGACTGGTTGCAGGTTTACGTCGATTCGATGGTGATCGATGAATACTCGCCGATTGGATCGACCCGGCCTGCCATTAATCCAGGATTGTACTTTCCGCGCCTGCCCCGGATGCACAAGATGGAACTCCGTCTCGAAGGGGTCACCACAGATCTGAACTGGTCGCCTCACTTCAGCCCGGGCACGTTCTATGCGGACGGGCGTTACCGGTCGGGCTATACCAACAATGGCAACATCATCGGCAGCTGGATTGGGCGACAAGGCCGAGGCCAACAAGCCTGGCTCACGTATCGGTTTTCTCCCCGGACGTATATCGAGGCAGGGTACCGCCATAACAGTGTGGATCGGAATTTCCTGAATGGAGGCCAACTGCGGGACTTCACGCTGCGTGCCGACGTGATGCTCGCCAAGCAATGGAGTATCTCTGGATTTGTGCAACAGGAAAACTGGCATTTCCCGGTTTTGTCTCCGACTTCAAAATCGGATGTTGCGGCCTCTCTCCAGTTGACATTCTGGCCGCATTGGAAGACCAGGCAAAAGTAATCATCCCTCGCAGCACCACACACCCAAGCAGTTAGAAGCCTCTCGAAGTGACTCAAACCACCACAAAACCACAGCCTACGCCGGTGCCATCCCCGGTTCCGAGCAGGCTGCCATTCGCTGACACCCCGGATACGGATCGGCGTGCATGGCAAGGTGAAAAGCTGCGCGTGCTCTGGAATTCCCGCCGCGCGCTTGTCCGAACGACGGTGGCTGGTTTTCTGATCTCAACCCTGGTCGCGTTCTTGATTCCGGCGTCCTACACCTCGACCGCTCAGTTAATGCCGCCAGACACTCAGTCCTCATCCGGCATAGCCATGATCACCGCTCTCGCCAAGGCGGGAGGCGGCCTGGGATCGATGACCGGAGATTTGCTCGGTCTCAAAAGCACCGGAGCTCTGTTTGTGGGGATGTTGAGGAGCGAAACCTCTCAGGCAAAACTCGTGCAGCAATTCGATCTGAAAAATGTCTACAGCGTGAAACTCATTCAGGATGCACGCGCCACCCTGGACGAGCGCACGATGATCTCGGAAGATCGGAAGAGCGGCATCATCACCATCAGCGTTACCGATCGCAGTCCCCAGAGAGCGGCCGCGCTGGCGAATGCATATGTCGATGAATTGAACTCCCTGGTCACCGACCTGTCGACTTCGTCCGCTCACCGCGAACGGGTGTTCCTCGAAGACCGTCTCACGGTGGCCAAGCAGGATCTCGACGAGGCCTCGAGCGACTTTGCGCAGTTCTCCAGCAAGAACAGCACACTCGACATCCAGCAGATGGGGAAGGCGATGCTCGACGCCGCCGGGAACATCGCCGGGCAGCTGATCGCGGCGGAGTCCGAACTCCAGGGGCTACGCCAGATCTACACCGACGACAACGCGCGAGTGCAATCCTTGAGTGCGCGGGTCGCGGAGTTGCGCAAGCAACTTGCCAGGCTCCAGGGGGGGCGGGGAAATGCTGGGGATCGGGTTGGCCCAAACGTCCAGGCAGCTTCTCTGCTACCCACGCGGTCCACGGACGTGCCCTACCCCAGCATCCGGAGCTTGCCCCTGCTCGGCGTCAAATACGGAGATTACTACCGCCGGTCGAAGATCCAGGAAACGGTTTATGAGTTGCTGACCGAGCAATATGAACTAGCCAAGATTCAGGAGGCGAAGGAAACCCCCAGCGTGAAAGTGCTGGACGGAGCAAAGATCCCGGAGAAAAGGTCGTTTCCTCCGCGGATGATGTTCATCGTTCTCGGAACCTTCGTTGTCTTTGCTTCGTGCCTCGTGTGGGTCGGCGGCACGTCAAGTTGGCGGGCCACTGATCCGCAGGATCCGCGCAAACTCCTTGTCCAGGAAGCCGTCGGCGCTGTGAAGGCCCGGATGTCCTGGGTCTCGCGGAATGGACATAAGTCAGATGACTGACCTTGCCCTGAAACCGAATCTGCACTTGGTAAGTGGTCATCTCCTGGCGCGCAACGTCATCTGGAACCTGCTCGGAACCGCCGCCCCTTTGGCTGTCGCGATCCCAGCGGTGCCGATACTGATCCATACGATGGGTGCCGATCGTTTTGGCGTGCTCACGCTCTGTTGGGTCTTGATTGGATACTTCAGTCTGTTTGACTTGGGGCTAGGCCGGGCGTTAACCCGGTTGCTGGCAGAGAAGCTTGGCACCGGAGAGCACCGCGACATCCCCTCTCTCATCTGGACAGCGCTGCTGGCTATGTCAATCCTGGGTTGCGTGGGTGCTGCCGTCTTCGCGGGATGCGCTTCGTGGATGGTTCGCGGCCTCCTGCGCGTCCCAGCACAGATTCAATCGGAAACGCTGCATGCGTTCTTCGTGTTGAGTGCCGCTCTACCGATTGTCATCACCAGTACGGCGCTCCGCGGATCGCTGGAAGCATATCAGCGATTCCGGGAGGTGAGCGGGTTACGCGCCCTTCTCGGCATCTCGACATTCGCAAGCCCCCTGCTCGTGATGCCCTTCTCCCACAGCCTTCTGTCTGCAGCGGCTGCGCTAGCGACCGGCCGCGTCCTGGTATGGATTGTGAACCTCGTCCTATGCCTGATCTATATTCCGGGGCTGAATCGTCAGTGTCGTGTGCGCTTTGACGTTCTCGTTGCTTTGGCTCGCTACGGATCCTGGATGACCATCTCGAACATTGTCAGCCCGATGCTCACGTATCTGGATCGCTTTGCCATCGGAGCGATGATGTCAGTTGCAGCCGTTGCTTACTATGCAACTCCGTTTGAGTTTGTCACGAAAGTTGTGGTCATTCCGGGCGCAATGATCGCCGTTCTGTTCCCCGCTTTTTCCACCAGCTTTGTGCAGGACCGGAACAGCACGACTCGACTGTTCGAGTCAGGGACCAAGTTTGTTTTCCTCGCGTTGTTCCCATGCGTGCTGGTCATCGTCGCCTTGGCCCACCAAGGCCTGAATATCTGGCTGGGAGCGGAATTTGCGAAGACCAGCACCGTCGTGGTGCAGTGGTTGGCAGCGGGAGTGTTCATGAACGGGCTAGCCCAGGTTCCCTTTGCCCAGGTGCAAGCGGTGGGCCGCCCCGATCTCGCCGCGAAGTTGAACTTGGCGGAAATGCCCCTCTATGGGGTGCTTCTGTGGTTTCTTTTAGGACATTTTGGCATTGCCGGTGCAGCGATTGCCTGGACCATTCGCGTATCTATTGACTGCATCCTGCTCTTCCTGATCGCGGGCAAGCTCCTGCCTCATAGCGCTCCCGGCATCCGCAGGCTACTTCTGAGCTGCACAGCCGCGATGTTCACTTTGCTTCTAAGTGCACTGCTTGGCCCCCTTTCGGTCAAGCTGATATTTGTTCTGATTGTGGGCGGTGCTTTCCTGTTGGCCACCTGGCGGGTCGTTTTGACCCCACAGGAGAAGTCATTGGTTTGGGGCCGAGGGCGATCCTCACTGGCTGCAAGTTAGGAACACCTGTGTACAAATATGCCCCACGAGAGACCTGCTCGAGGTTCGGCAACTCATTGCACTCCGAATCCACGCCCACGTCGTCCGTCGAGCAGGCCCTCCTGGCTTTACTGCTGATCATGGGTCTGTATTTTCCAACATCGACACATGGGGAACACAGCACGTTGTGCATAGTCGCTGCAGTCGCCGTGCTATTAAGCTTGCTGTGTTCGTTGTTATGGAGACTTGGTCCGATCCCAGGAACAGCAACTTACATTGCACTTCCACTCCTGATCATACTGTTGATCTGCTCTCTCCGCGCGCTAGTCGGAGGTGCGCTCCAATTCGACATGGGCATTTGTGCCAAGTTCATGGGGCTTGCCTTGCTGTTGACGTTGAACTTACGGCGGGTCGGTATCGGTCGTGTAGTGGAAACCCTGTTTGTCCTGGCCAACGTGGTCAACATCGCTTTTGGCATCGCTATCCTGATCGGAACCGACTGGGTTACCGACTTCCTACCCAAGTTTTACTGGTCGTTCTATCCAGATCTCATTCCAAATATGGTTAAGCTGCACAAGCCAGTCCTAACCCTTGGGACCCACGCCTCGGCAAGTCTGTTTCTTTACCTATTCTTTTGGGTGAACTGGGAAAGCTATAGGGAACGTCGCAGCAACAAAACTCTGCTTTTCGCCGTCAGCTACATTGTGTTTCTCTTCGGCCTGACTTCCTTCTCCTCGCTTGGCTTCGCCTTTCTGGCCCTCATTCAGGTTGGCGTTTGGCTCTGGAAACGCAATCGAAAAATGGTCATCGCTGTGACCTTGTGCAGTGCGATCGCCGTGTCACTCTTCTTCCGTACTGCCGCACAGTACGTCGATTTGTGGGAACTGTCACAGCTGGAATTTGGCAATACTTTTCTTAACCTTGATAAGAACGGCCCCTTGGCGCGTTATGGGCGAGTTGGGGGGTCGATGCCTGCAGTCGCATACTTGTTCGACTATCCACTATCTCCCATCGGTCTCACTACTCCACCCAACATTGCTGGCGGGAGTGCGGCGCTGGGCGATTCCGGTCCTATCGAATACCTGTTGCGCGGTTCGCTCCCGCTACTCGCCCTTATGTACATCGGCCTTTACCGATTCTTGCGGTTCAACCTGACTGTGCCATGGTATGCCGTGATGCTGTTTCTGGTGATTGTTGGATTCGAGACCGCTTTTTCGCTACTGGTCTATTTCCGCACGCTTTATCTCTTGCCGTTCTTTATCGTCTATCTCAACACTATCGCGAAGACCCCGAATGGTGCAGGCGGGCTAATCCACGGTCGCCACCTGGCAACGTGACGATGGTCGGCAGAGTCCAAATCCTTCTGCCCACCTACAACGGGCGCCGCTATCTGGCGGAATTACTCAGCAGTCTGCTGACACAAACCCATCCGCAATGTCTTGTCACGATTCGCGATGACGACTCGACCGACAACTCGTATGAGCTTCTGTCCGATTGGGCACGCGGGAAATCCAATGTTCGACTCTCGCGTGGCGACCGACTTGGCCCGGCAAGCAGCTTTTTCACTCTGCTCCATGGCGCGGACCCGGACTGCGAATACTTTGCCTTCTGCGATCAGGACGACGTGTGGTTGCCGGAGAAAATTGACAATGCCGTTTCGATGATGAAAACGGCGGACAAGACCCGGCCACTGCTGTACTGCTCCCGAATCGCGTACGTCGACTCCAGTTTGCGTCGCCTGGGTTACTCGCCGCTGCCAAAGCGAATCTGTTTTTCCAATGCCCTGGTAGAAAATGTCGCAACCGGCTGCACGATTGTGATCAACCAGGCGGCCAGAGAACTCTTAGCAGATGGTAATCGCATCCCGAGCTACGTGGTCATGTATGACGCGTGGTGCTATCTGGCGATCAGCGCGTTGGGAGACGTCATCTTCGATCCCAGACCAACCGTGCTTTATCGTCAGCACCAGTCGAATGCCCTGGGTGGCACCCCTTCTAGGTCTCGGCTTTGGTGCAGACGTATGCGCCGCTTGCTGCGCCGGCCGGCGAGCCTTGGGTACCTGGCTCAGGCGCGTGAGTTTCAGAGATGCTTTGGCCCTTTGCTGTGCCCGGGGGACACCCGAATCCTGGAGAACTTCCTGGCCTGTGGCAGTGATTTTGGGGCGCGCGCAGCTTATGCCTTACGTATGGAGGTTCGGAGGCAGACCTGGTCTGATAACGCTGTGCTGCGCGGACTGATCGTCGCAGGACGCATCTGAAACTCACCACGCAGTCTTCCTGCACGGGTGTGTGATTCGGACCTTGCATCTTTCATAAACAGTACGCTGGAAAGGACTGTCCTTGAAATCACAATGGTTGTATCGCTTCTTAAGTGAACTGGAACACGACGGTCGCAGGTTTGCTAGTAAGGATGTTGCTTTACGGATTGCAGCGGATCTACTCGCTGTGTGCAGTTCTATGGTTCTCGCTTTCGTTTGTTGGTACTTCTTTTACTCGGCAATTCTTGATACACGGCAACCGGTGGAGCTCGCGCAACCGTTCAAGAAATTCGTGGCGAGTTATGCCTGGATCTGGTGCCTCCTGGCCTTGGTGATCTTTCAACTTCACGGGTTCTATACCCGTACTCGCGGGTACGTAGGTCGTTACAAGGTACTGGTCATCATCCGCGCAGTGACTCTGTTCGTGATCGCCTGTGTTGTCGTGGACGAACTGCTCTATCGAGGTGAGCTGTTTCCACGCGGTGTGGCTCTACTGAGCTGGGTTTTCCTGATTGCCACGGTAGGCGGAAGCCGCTTCACGAAGAATTGGTTGTTCAGACTCTACCGGGTTGAGCCTCGACCGTCGCCAAACAAGCCGGAGCGTGTCCTGGTGGTGGGCGGGGCGGGATACCTCGGCTCTGCCCTTGTGCCCATGCTTCTTGATCGCGGATACAAGGTGAGAGTGTTGGACTCACTGCTCTTCGGCAAGGCATCGCTGCAGGCAGTCGAGAAGCATCCCAACTTCGAACTGATCCCAGGCGATATTCGAGACATCCGGGCAGTGGTGGAAACCATGAGGAGCTGTGATGCGGTCATCGATCTCGCCGCGATTGTAGGCGACCCCGCCTGCGAAGAAAATCCAAAATTGGCTACGGAGATCAATCGCGCAGCCACGCGCATGTTGATCGATGTTGGCCGCGGATACGGCATTCAGCGATTTCTGCTGGCTTCCACCTGCAGCGTCTACGGCGCCTCCGAATTTCTGATGGACGAACAGGCTCGAGTCGCTCCCATCTCGCTCTACGCTCGCACGAAAGTTGACTCCGAGAATTTACTCCTGGAGGCGCAGTGTGCCGAATTCCATCCCACGATTCTTCGGCTGTCCACGCTGTTTGGGATCTCGCCTCGCCCCCGGTTTGACCTGGTTGTGAATCTGCTTACGGCGCGAGCCATTCGCCTGGGCAAGATCACCGTTTATAACGGCGAACAGTGGCGGCCCTTCATGCATGTGCACGATGCCGCACGTGCCTTTCTTGCCTGCCTCGAGGTCAACAACGTTGACATCGTTTCCGGAGAAGTCTTCAACGCAGGCTCGTACGATCTTAATTCTCGCCTCTCCGAATTGGCGGACAAGATCTCGGCCGTTGTCCCGGGGGTCACGGTGGAGCGTGTAGAAAACGAAGACCGGCGCAACTACCGAGTCTCGTTCGACAAGATCCATTCGCGGCTGGGTTTTGTTTGCGAGAGAAGCCTGGAGCAGGGTATTCAAGAAATGGCTGACATGGTTCGCGGGTCGGAGGTCACCGACTTTTCCGGCGAGATGTTCAACAACCAAGCCATGATTCGGTTGTATGCGCAAAGCCCCGCGGCGGTGCACTCCAGCATCCGGGTCCTCGAAGGTTTGGCCAGAGCGCAATGGGTATGACTAAGCGCCGGGTAGTTATCGATGGATAGAAGACCATGCGACAAGGCGGAAGTCTCCGAGAGTTCTGACCGGCCGCGGATTGTCTACGTGGTCACATCCTCACTGGCGGTCGGATTCCTGCGAGGACAGCTAGGATACCTGCGGAAGGCCGGTTACGAGGTGACCGTTATTTCTTCGCCCGGTGAGGCACTCACACGCATCGCGGAGTCGGACGGCGTGCAGACGATTGCCATCCCGATCAATCGGGGGATTTCTCCTGTCCGGGACCTGATTTCGCTTTGGCAACTGTGTCGGGCGATGAACGATCTGCGTCCCTCCATAACCAACGTGGGCACACCGAAGGCTGGCTTGCTGGGCGGGATGGCTTCTCGTTTGGTCGATGTTCCATGCCGGCTCTACACGCTCCATGGGTTGCGCCTCGAAACTGCGAAAGGAATCAGGCGCCGGGTCTTGTTACTTGCAGAACGGCTGGCCTGTCTCTGCGCTCATCGTGTCGTCTGCGTGAGCGAGAGTCTGCGGCGGAAGGCGGTTGACGTTGGTGTGCTTGAGATGGAGAAAACTGCGATCTTTGGTTCTGGCGCTGCGATGGGGGTGGATGTGCAGCGATTCCATCCTGTCCCGGCGGGCGATGACAGAGTGCTCGAACTGCGGCGCAGGCTGCGGATCCCGCAGACTGCGCCTGTGGTTGGCTTTGTGGGTCGCCTCACTCGAGATAAAGGGATAGCGGACCTGCTCGATGCTTTCTCGTTGTTGCGCCGGCAGGTTCCAGAACTGAAGTTGCTGCTGGTCGGAGAAATCGAGCAGGGAGATCCCCTCCCTTCGCGTACCTCCCAGGCAATCAGGAATGACACAAATGTCATTTGTGCTGGTCAAGTTCCGGACACCTCGCTCTACTACCATGTCATGGATGTAGTGGCTCTCCCGACCTATCGCGAGGGTTTCCCGAATGTCGTGCTGGAGGCCAGTGCTTCTGCCCGGCCGGTTGTGGTTACCAGGGCGACAGGTGCAGTCGACTCGGTGCGGGACAATGTCACTGGGCTGTTGGTTCCGGTTGGAGACACGAAGGCGCTGGCGGACGGGATCGCGCGGCTGTTGAGCAACCCTTCGTTGCGGGCGGACATGGGACGGGCTGCGCGCGAGTGGGTGGAGCGGGAGTTCCGTCCTGAGGTGATCTGGGAGGCACAAGCCAAGCTGTATCGCGAAATGATCGAGGAGCGATCAGGGCAAGGAAATTCACGATGGCGACTCGCAGCGAAGAGGGCATTTGATCTGCTGGCGGGGACGACCGCGTTAATATTTGCCGCACCGGTGATGTTAATGATTGCGCTGATGATCCGCCTGTTTCAGGGGCCGGAGGTTTTGTTCCGGCAACGGCGCCCGGGGCACAAAGGGCGTCCGTTCACGTGTCTGAAGTTCCGCACCATGACGGACGCTTACAGCGGGGAAGGTGAACTGCTTCCGGATGAGGAACGCCTGACACGGCTGGGACGCGTCCTTCGCAGCACGAGCCTGGACGAATTGCCCGAACTGATCAACGTGATTCGGGGAGAAATGAGTCTGGTGGGGCCGCGTCCCCTGCTGATGCAATATCTCGAACTCTATACCCCGGAACAGAGGCGCCGTCATGACGTGAAGCCCGGCATTACCGGATGGGCGCAAGTGAACGGACGCAATGCGCTGCATTGGGAACAGAGGTTCGCCTATGACGTTTGGTACGTTGATCATCAGAGCCTCTGGTTGGATCTCAACATTATTTTCCGCACCGTGTGGGATGTTTTTAGCCGCAAAGGAATTACCCAGCCGGGTCAGGCGACCATGGAAGGGTTCAAAGGGTCTGCCGTACGCAATCCGCAGTGAGTACTATGCAGGGACCTGTTGGTAAACAACAACGAAACAGCTTCCACCGCTGCGAGCAACACGACCCAACCTCTTCTACCCTGATGCATCTATGATTACGAATGCAATCGAGTACCTAATGCGGACGGTTACGCGCTTTCCGTCCAAAATAGCAGTGCAGGACGGGCAGGGAACGTACACCTTCAGCCAACTTGACGCGGAGGCGCGAAGAATTTCCTCCGCACTGCTCGCTCACAACTGCGGCAGCAATGACGCCGTCGCGGTTTATCTCCCGAAAACTCGCCAGGCGGTTGCATGCTTCCTCGGCACACTGTTCAGTGGGAACTGCTACGCACCTCTCGACGTCAGGTCTCCGGTGGCACGCACACGCGCAATCCTGGACCGCCTGCGACCCATCGCGATTGTTACAGATGAGGCACATAGGAAAGCACTCCTCGAAGCGGAAGCGGATGACCGCTCCATCCTCTTGATCGACAAACTTGCACCACCTGCGCCTAACGGACAGCAAGCGCGAATCTCAC
This sequence comes from Terriglobia bacterium, assembly GCA_020073465.1. Taxonomy (GTDB): domain Bacteria; phylum Acidobacteriota; class Terriglobia; order Terriglobales; family Acidobacteriaceae; genus Sulfotelmatobacter. The sequence goes on along the minus strand of JAIQFC010000007.1, from coordinate 100,992 downwards.
AAGTGATCGATACCGACCCAATTTATGTACTCCATACCTCCGGTTCGACGGGTGTTCCCAAGGGAGTCACGATAACCCATCGGGGCGTTATCGACTACACGGAGTGGGCGGTCGCTACTTACCGCATTGAGGAGCATACGATCATCGGAAACCAGGCTCCGTTCTTCTTCGACAACTCGACTCTCGATCTTTACTTGTGTCTTGCAACAGGAGCCACATTGATCCTGGTCCCCGAGGAACTGTTCCTATTCCCAGTGAGACTAATCGGGTACTTGCGGGAACACAAAGTCAATCTGATTTTCTGGGTCCCATCTGTCTTGGTGAATGTTGCCAATTTGGACATACTCTCACAAGTGGACTTGCCTCCGCTGAAGCACATTCTTTTTGCCGGCGAGGTCATGCCGACGAAGCAATTGACATACTGGCGTAAATGGTTCCCAGCGGCTCTGTTTTCCAATCTGTATGGTCCCACTGAGATCACAGTTGATTGCACATATTTCATCATTAACCGCGATTTTCGAGATGACGAGCCACTGCCCATCGGGTTCCCTTGCCGGAATACTGACGTACTGATACTTAACGAACGCAACGAACTTGCGAGAACTGGCGAACGGGGAGAGTTGTGCGTGCGTGGTAGCTCGCTTGCCCTCGGTTATTGGAACGATCCTGAGCACACCGCCGCGTCGTTTACGGTCAATCCGCTGCAATCCCACTATCCCGAACGTATCTACCGTACGGGCGATTTGGTATACCGCGACGCCGCCGGTGTGATCATGTTTGTCGGCCGGACGGACTATCAGATCAAGCACATGGGATACAGGATCGAGTTGGGAGAAATTGAAGCCGCCGTCATGACCCTGCCGCGTCTCCGCAATTGCTGTGTTCTCTACGATGCCGCGACTTCGCGCATTGCGCTGTTCGTTACGGCCGACCGGCAGTTGGACGCAGGGATCGTTCGCCGCGAGCTTACTTCCAAGTTGCCGAAATACATGTTGCCGGGTGTCTGCATACAGATGCCGGCCTTGCCCCACAATGCCAACGGCAAGATTGACCGCACACTTCTGGCCCAGAAGCTGCAGAATGCCCATGCAGCCGCCAACTAGCATTGTCGAAGTTCGGCAACAGATCGCCCGGATCAAGGCAGGGGGTACCGAGTTCATAACCAATTTCTTCTTGGATGATGCAGCCATTGAGCAAGCCATTCGCGCCGGAACACTATTGTTTGCTTTCAACGACGATGCAGTTGTAATGGTGCGACGCGGGGCATTGTTTGACCGGGTGTATTTTGCTGACGGAAACCGTGCTTCACTCTCGAGAACCCTGGCCAGCGTCCCCCTGGCTCCGGATGGGTGCCTTATCTCCGATCTGATTGGGACAGCCGCAGAGACCGCGCCGGTGATCGATCAGTTCGTATCGGCGGGCTTCAGCCGCTTCACGGAATTTCGAAGCATGTACCGCGCCAACTCATGCAACGTTGATGTCGAACGGCGCGCGATGGCAGAAGCGGCTCTTGAGGAGGACGCTGAGCAGATCTGGAGCTACATTTCCGGGTATTTCGATCCCTACTCTGAGCACATCCCAGATCAGCAGGAAGTGCTGACGGCGGTGAAAGCGCGGACCGTTCTGGTCACCCGCAATGGAGGGAGCGTCTCCGCGATACTTTGGTACGACCGCAAGGGTGCGAGTTCAATTCTTCGCTACTGGCTCGTATTGCCGCAGTTCAGAGGTCGCGGACTTGGTAAGCAGCTGATGGCGCGCTATTTCAATGACTGCGCCGACGTACGCAGTTTTCGGCTATGGGTACAGAGTTCGAACTGCCGTGCGATGCGCCTATATCAGCACTACGGGTACGTGCTCGCTTCACGGACCGACTACATCCTGAAAAGGACCTAGCAATAAGAACATGAATACCGTACTCAAGATCCTGAGTGAAATTCGCCCGGAGTTCGACTTCAGCACGTCTGAGGATTTCATTGCGGACGGCATGCTCGACTCGCTTGACGTTGTAACTTTGGTGTCTGCGATCGACAAGCACTATCGGATTTCGATCGCCGGAACGGAGATCGTTCCGGAAAACTTCAGCAGCACTGCCATGATCGCCGCCCTCATTCATCGCAATGGAGGCCGCCTTTGATCTTGCGGTTCAGAGGGAAAAAGATCTCGTCCCTGGTGACGGTTGTACCTCAGCATGAAACAAGATTTGAAGATGAACTCGGCAATTTCAACTTCTCCCGCGAGAAGTCGCTCCGTCTGAAGAGGGTTATGGGGTTCGATCGCCATCGCACCGTCACCGGCACCACGTGCGCATCGGATCTCTGTCTGACAGGCGTACGCCACCTGGTGTCAACCGGCGCTCTAGACCTGGACGAGATCGGCGCCCTGGTGTTCGTGACGCAGTCGCCGGATCATTTCATTCCGCCTACCAGCAACCTTCTGCAAGGCAGAATCGGCCTCGGACGCGATGTCTTTTGTATGGACATCAACCAGGGATGCGCTGGCTTTGTAATCGGTCTGATCCAGTCGTTCATGCTCTTGGAACTCGGCCCGATCCGCACGGTGCTGTTGCTCAATGGGGACACACTGAGTCGCCGCGCCTGTCAGCGGGATCGCAATATTTACCCCATGATCGGCGATGCCGGATCTGTCGCCGTGATCAGCAATGATTCCGCTGGTTTACCAATAACCGCATTCTTACAGATGGATGGGAGCCGATGCGAAGCTCTCACGGTGCCCGCTGGCGGATTTCGTATGCCTTCGGATGCGTCGACATCGATTGAGATCGACGTCGGCGACGGCAACTACCGCAGCAAGGACCAATTCTACATGGATGGTCCTGCGGTGTTTAGTTTCGTGCAGACCGAGGTCCCGCCGATGATTGATGCCGTACTTAGTGCAGCGGGAAAGTCGCGCGACGAGATCGAGTACTTCCTGTTTCACCAGCCCAACAAGTTCATGCTCGAAAAGCTGGCGTCGGCCATGCATATTGACCCTGCACGGATGCCTAACAACGTCGTTGAGAATTACGGAAACGCGAGTTCGGTCACCATTCCGACCAACATCGCGCTCAACCTGGCGTCGTCCGTCACGGCTCGCACCATCCCAACCTGCATGGCAGGTTTCGGAGTCGGCCTCACATTGAGTGCACTGGTTATGGACTTGGGGCCCATGACGCGGTGCGACCTCGTCGAGCATCAGGATGTGAGGCAAGCGGTGGGCGTGAGCTAGTCGCCATGGTTTCAGGCAATCGTAATCATCAAACACCTAATGAGGAGAAGTCACTGTATGACCAGAGGTGAGATTCTGCGTAGCTTGGATGAATTGCTCGAGAAGGATCGCGGCACCTTGCAAGGTAGCGAACAGCTGGAGGCCGTGGGGTGGGATTCACTTTCAACGATCAGCTTTATGGCACTGGCTGACGAGCTTGGTTGTGTGGTGAATCCCAGTGCAATAGACAGTTGCGTGACCGTGAATGACGTTGTCGCACTCGTCGCAACCCAGTTGGACCGTGTTCCCGCACAGCTTGCCGGAGAGCGACTTGCTTAACGTCACCGCCGATTCCGGGGGATGGGATCGAATGGCTTGGGCAACCCTGATCGACCGGCTCGGTGTGCGACGATGAATCCTTTCGATCTTTCCGGGCGCAGGTTTCTTGTCACGGGAGCGTCATCCGGCATTGGAAGGGCAACTGCTGTGCTCATCAGCCAACTAGGGGGAAAACTGGTGGCCATGGGTCGGGACGAGTCCAAACTCGCAGCTCTAAGAGACGAGCTTCAGGGGGATGCGCACGTGATCGCCACTCGTGATTTGAGCTCCGTCGTGGACCTTCCCATGTGGTTGCACGAACTGGGCCAGTCACACGGCGTCTTGCATGGCATGGTGCATAGCGCCGGCGTCAACGTACCACAGCCTCTGCGTGCCCTCACCACGCAAGATTACCTTGCGATGAACGCGATCAATGTGGATGCCGGCGTGATGCTGGCGAAAGGGTTTTGCCACAAGAGCGTATCCGCTCGTCCGGCAAGTATCGTATTCATATCGTCGGTCGCGGCGCTACGCGGGCAACCCAGCCTGGCTGCTTATGCAAGTGGCAAGGGGGCATTGATCGCACTTACGAAGACGTTGGCTATGGAATTGGCGCGGGAGAACATTCGAGTGAACTGCGTCTGTCCCGGGTTTGTTGAGGGTCCCATGGCGGATAGTGCCAGGCGTATTCTTCCCCCGGATGCGTACAGGAAACTTCAAGGAGCTTATCCCTTGGGGTTTGGGACGCCGCTGGACGTCGCTTACTCGATCGCGTTTCTGCTGGCGGATACGTCACGTTGGATCACAGGTACCTCGCTTGTGGTGGATGGCGGATATTCAGCCTGAAGATCAAGGAACCTCAGTGTCCATCGGTCGGCTAATAATCATTGGGGCCGGAGATTTCGGCAGGGAAGTGTTGTGGACGTGCAGCGAAATTCCCAATACTGATCGAGTGTGGCAAACAGTCGCCGGATTTCTCGATGACGATGTCGAGGGTTCGTCCGCGCGAATGGCATCTTATGGCGTAGATGTGCCGGTAATCGCGACGATTAGGGACTACATACCAAAACCGTACGACCATTTTATATGCGCCATCGGCGATCCAAAGGCTAAGCTGGCGGTTTGCGAACTCCTTCGAGGTCGCGCCGCCCAGTTCACCAACATCATTCACCCTAGCGTCAAAGTGATGTCTCGAACCATCCTGGGTAGAGGGGTGCTGCTGTGCTACCACTCCTGGATCGGCCCTGATGTTCACATTGGCGATTTCGTGACAATCAACTCCGCATCTAGTTGCGGCCACGATGTTGTAGTGGAGGACGGTTGTACGATCAGCGCGCATTGCGACATTACCGGCCACGGGCATCTGGAACGTGGCGTGTTCTTAGGCACGCACGCGGCGGTCTTGCCTCGGATACGGGTGGGTGCATTCGCCAAGATTGCAGCGGGTAGCGTCGCATTTCGCAACGTGAAACCCGGGGACGTAGTCGTCGGCGTGCCAGCAAAAAGCATCTCGCCGGAATCTTAAGCCCAGATCTCGGGCACCAGGAAGTTTGATTGGACAGCGCGCCGAGTGTTAGTCGCTGGCCATAATTCCTTTCCCATCTTGTCAACGGCAATGTGAGCTGCTGTTTGCCGGCCGGCGGTCGCCTCGATGCAAACACAAACCGTTCCCAAACAGGAGGAGAACCGCATGAACGGTGAAGCCAAAAGTCATTTTGACAGCATCGAGAGCGCCCGCGAGTTTGTCAATCTACTGTCGGACAGCGTAACTGAGGTCAATCAGCAAATTGATGCAGAGATAGAAAGAGCGAATTCAAAGTCATGCCGCCGCCTGGACGCCTTGCAAATGGTGTCGTACAACCTGGGAAAGCTCGCAGCACATATGAAGAAGAGCTGCCGAATTCTGAACGATCTTCGAACTCTGCGGCGGCTCCTGTTTGAGGAGCGTGCCACGGCGGTACCTTCCAAGCCGCGGGCGATCGCGAAGGACGATATGCCCATGCCTGCGGTGCGTTCGACCACACCCGTACGTGGTATATCCGCCACCCAAAGCCACCTAGCGCCTAATTAGCCTCGGCTTAAGTCCGAAGTAATCTCACAAATAGTTCAAGGACAACGACAACTGTGTGCAGCACTCTTTCGCGGCAGGGTGTCGCTATCTTGATGGCGCAGAGTTGCGAGGATCGGGAGGGCTCAAATGCATGACGTCCTACATCACGACTACGACTCAATCCCAACAACCCAGGAATCGAGCAAGTGGGCGGCTTGCGAAAGACTTGCAAGCGACGGAGGGAAAGCGGTTCGTTCGACTCCGTTCGCACCATGGCCACAGTTTGAAGCCGAGGAAATTGAGGCGGCTGTCCGCGTCTTGCGTTCCGGAGCGATCAATTATTGGACAGGAAAAGAGGGGCGCTACTTTGAAGCGGAATTTGCCCATCACGCGGGTTGTGCATACGGAGTCGCCGTCGCCAACGGGACAGTGGCGCTCGAGCTCGCACTTCATGCGCTGGGGATCGGTGAGGGCGACGAAGTGATCGTACCCAGCCGGACTTTTATCGCATCTTCGAGTTGTGCGGTCATGCGTGGTGCTAGACCAGTCCTGGCCGATGTCGACCGGCACAGCCAGAATCTCACAGCAGAGTCGATTCGGCCTTTGCTGACGCCGCGCACCAGGGCGATCATCGCGGTGCATCTGGCGGGGTGGCCCTGTGAGATGGACTCGATCGTGGAACTGAGTCACAGGCACGGTCTGAAGGTCATCGAGGACTGCGCGCAGGCCCACGGTGCGACCTACAACGGTCGACCAATCGGGTCTTTCGGAGACGTCGCCGCATTCTCCTTTTGCCAGGACAAGATTATGACAACAGGAGGAGAAGGTGGGATGCTGACCACGAATGACCGTTCAATTTGGGAGCGCGCCTGGAGCTTCAAGGACCATGGAAAGAGTTACCATGCCGTCTACAATCGCTCCCACCCGCCAGGGTTCCGCTGGCTCCACGAGTCTTTTGGCACGAATTGGCGGCTTACGGAGATGCAGTCCGCAATGGGCAGGGTCCTGCTACGGAAGTTGCAAGACTCGGTGAACGCGAGAAGGAGGAACGCGGACATCCTCTCCCAAGGCTTCCTGTACATTCCGGGATTGCGTGTCACGAAACCGCCGGAGCGCATCGGTCACTCGTACTACAAGTACTATGCATTTGTCAGACCCGAAAAGCTGAGAGACGGTTGGAGCAGAGACCGCATTATGAGTGCGATTGGCGCCGAAGGAATCCCGTGCTTCGCCGGCAGTTGCAGCGAAATCTATTTGGAACAGGCATTCCCGGAACATATGCGGCCGAGCAAAAGGCTGGATGTCGCCCGCGAACTGGGGGACACGAGCCTGATGTTTCTCGTGCATCCCACCTTGTCAGAAAAAGATATGCTCGACACCTGCCGAGCAGTTGCCAAAGTGTTCATGGTGGCCGCGGCAGACCCTGCCGTCGTCCCGATGGTACCTGCCGTGCTCTCGAAATAGACGCTCCGCATGGCATTACCGCTGCCCGTTTCCCTCCTTCCGACAATCTCCCCGCCTCGCAGTACCTCTCTTTTGCCCCCTGAAGAGTCCTTTCGGCATCCGGCACGCGTTTCGCCGCCGGGTCGCACCAGCGACAGCCGCTTGTCCATCTGATTCTTCCGCGCTTAGCCCCCTTCTTTCCCGTCCCGCTTCCCCATCTGTTCTCTCCGCGGCAATCCCACGCGCCAGGATTCGCATTTCTGGGTGATAATGTTGAATCTGTAGAAGAAACCACTCTCGAGGGAACGCATGCGCGTCGCCATCCGCCGGATGATCCCAGTGATCGCCATTTCTCTTCTCCCGGTCTCTCTGCTACAGGCCGTAGACAAGAAGTTTCACAACGCACCCGACTCCGCCAAGGAACAGAAGAACCCCTACGAAGGCCAGGCGACCACGGTGGAAGCCGGCAAGAAGCTCTATGCTCGTAACTGTCTGTCATGCCACGGCAAGACTGGGCAAGGAAAGGGAAACGTGCCCTCTCTACTCGATGAGAAAGTTGAAGTGGCGACGGCCGGAGAGGTTTTCTGGTTTATCACGCGCGGAAGCAAGGACAACGGAATGCCAGCGTGGGCATTCCTCCCGTCGCAGCAACGCTGGCAGATTGTGAGCTATGTGAAGTCCCTGGGATCGTCCCCAAGCGCCGCTCTCGCCCTGGCGGCTCCCGCGCCAAACCGGGAACCGGATTCGATCTACAGCGCCATTAAGGCGCCGCCCCCGCCGGCCCCGTTTACCGACTTTCGTTATGAGAAGCCCGGGAATACGCGCAAGATCACCGTCAACGATCTTCCTCAGCCGTATGTGACGAAGTCTGCGGAAAATGGCGCCGATGAAGTTGCGCGTCCGGCCAACGCATGGCCCGTGGCGCCTGCGGGTTTCAAGGTTGAGCTGTACGCCTCCGACCTGAACAACCCACGATGGATGCGCACGGCTCCGAACGGCGATATTTTTCTGGCGGAGAGCAATGCGGGACGAATTCGCGTGTTCCGCGGCATGACCAGCGACGGCAAGCCAGACGCGATGCAGGTCTTTGCCAGCGGTCTGAGGCGTCCATACGGCATTGCGTTCTATCCGCCGGGGCCGGATCCGCAGTGGGTCTACATCGGCAACACGAATGAGGTCATTCGCTTCCCCTATCACAATGGAGACCTGCAGGCGAGTGGTCCTGCGCAGCACATCGCAGACTTGCCGACAGGCGGCCATTGGACGCGGGCCATCGACTTTTCGACGAACGGCAAGAGAATGTTCGTCGCTGTCGGTTCGGAGTCGAACGATGACGATCCCGAAGAGAATCCCGGAGAGAAGGATCGAGCCAGAATCCTTGCCTGCAATCCAGAGTCCTGTGAACTGAAGGTATACGCTTACGGCATACGCAATCCCGGTGGAGGGATTGCGGTGAATCCTCAGACGGGAGACCTTTGGTGTTCCGTGAACGAGCGCGACGCCCTGGGCGACAACCTCGTTCCCGACTACATCACACACGTCCAGGAAGGCGGATTCTATGGTTGGCCGTGGTGGTATATCGGCGGGCATCAGGATCCTCGGCAGAAGGGAAAGCATCCCGAGTTGAAAGATAAGGCCATCGTGCCCGATGTGCTCCTGCAGCCGCACAATGCTTCCCTCGGGTTCACGTTTTATCAAGGCAAACAATTTCCAGCGGAATACCAGGGAGACATTTTTGCCGCATCGCACGGGTCGTGGAACAAAGCAGTGCGCACCGGCTATGAGGTGATTCGTGTTCCATTGCACCAGACCGGGCACGCTACGGGGGAGTACCAGGACTTCCTCACCGGATTCGTACTTCCGGATGGCAAGGTGTGGGGACGCCCCGTAGGCATGGCCGTCGCGCCGGATGGTTCGCTCCTGGTGAGCGACGATGCGTCGAACTCGATCTGGAGAGTGAGCTACACAGGCAAGTGACGCTGCCGCAGTCGAGGCGCTGGTATCTTCGCGAGGGCTGGGGAGTGTGCACTCTGTTTCGCTCTGTGAACAGGTTCTATGAATTAGGTTTGAAAGGGCACGGCTTCCAGCCGTGCCGCAGACTTTCTAGTGGAAGTCGTGCGACACGGTCTCCGCTCGCGTGACGAATAAGGGCGACACGCGTTCTGCTTTCACCGAGATTACGTTGTCCTGATTCTGCAAGATACCTTCGATGGCCAGAAATCGTTCGGAAGCCAGCAGCAGGCGATTGCGGTGAAAAAGATCGGGAGTGATGATCGCATTCGCGACCCCGGTTTCATCTTCCAGACTCACAAAGACAAATCCCTTGGCAGTACCGGGACGCTGTCGCGTGATCACGCAGCCTCCGATGCGAAGGCGTTTTCCGCTGGGGATATCGCGAAGTTCAATGGCGCGGCGAATGCCCATGGCGTTGAGCCAGGCCCGGCGGTAAGCCATGGGATGCGGTCCCACGGTGAGCCCGGTACCGTGGAAGTCCGCGACCAGGCGTTCTTCATGGTTCATGGGTTTGAGCGGGGAAGGAGCATCGGGCTCAGGCAGGTCATCCAGTAACGGTCCGGAAACACGCACAGCGCGTTCCACCTGCCAGAGAGCATCGCGACGGTGAAGTCGCGAGTTGCGAGTACCGAGTACCGAGTACCGAGATTCCTCCGTCCCTCGCGTTCGCTCGGAGGGAATAACAAGGGGTTTACTGACTACTGGCCACTGGGCCACTGCATTCAGCGCTCCAATCTCCGCCAGCGTGGTGAGTTCGTCCTTGCGCAACTCCGGAACACGGTGAGTCAGGTCGTGAATGGAAGTAAACAGTGCGCGGTTACGTTCGCGCACCAGAGCCTGTGCGGCCTGCTCGCGCATTCCTTTCACGTAGCGCAGTCCAAGGCGTAGCGCCGGCGTCCCGCCGGCTGTCGGATGGGCGTCTCGCCCATCCTTCGCGGGCGAGGGCGCCCGCGCTATACCATCCAACTCCAACGTACACATCCACTCCGATCGCATCACGTCCACAGGCAGCATCTTCAAGCCGTGGCGCTGGGCATCCTTGACAATCGTCGCCGGGGAATAAAATCCCATGGGCTGGTTGTTGAGTAAGGCAGCGGTAAACGCGGCCAGATAATGACACTTCAAATATCCGCTGGCATACGCGATCAGGGCGAAGCTGGCCGCGTGCGACTCGGGAAATCCGTAGAGCGCGAACGAAGTGATCGAGTGGATGATTTGCTCCTGCGCTTCAGGCGCAATTCCGTTGCGTGTCATTCCCGCGCGCAGCTTGGATTCGATTTGCTTCATGCGCGTTTCGGATCGCTTGAAACCCATGGCTCGGCGCAGTTCTTCCGCTTCTCCGCCGCTGAAATTTGCCACCACCATTGCCATGCGCAACAACTGTTCCTGAAAGAGCGGAACCCCAAGCGTGCGTTTGAGCACTGGTTCAAGCGATGGGTGCGGATAGGAAACGTCTTCGCGTCCCTGCCGCCGTTGCAGAAACGGATTCACCATCTGGCCAACGATGGGCCCCGGGCGGATGATCGCGACTTGTACCACGATGTCATAGAAGCGTTTCGGACGCAGGCGCGGCAGGCACGACATTTGCGCACGGCTTTCCACCTGGAACAGGCCTATCGTGTCGGCCTGCTGCAATGCGGAATAGACCGCAGGATCATCTGGCGGCAGGTGCGCCAGGTTAACTTCTTCGCGGTAGTGATTGCGAATGAGTTCGATGGAATCCTTAAGCACGGCCATCATGCCAAGGCCGAGAAGATCGACCTTGACGATACCCATGTCGGCGCAATCTTCCTTGTCCCACTGCACCACGACGCGGCCGGGCATGGAGGCGGGTTCGAGCGGGACGACGGAATCGAGTTGTCCCTGGCAAATCACCATGCCGCCAGAATGCTGGCCAAGATGCCGCGGCATGTCCTGCACGGCGAGGCACAACTCGTAATATTTGCGCAGGCGCGGATGCTTGAGATCAAGCCCGGCATCGCGGAAGCGGCGGTCGAGTTTGTCATTCTCGTCGCGGAACTCCCAGGTGGCGACCGCGGCGGAAATCTTGTTGAGCGTTTCCGGATCGAATCCCAGCGCCTTTCCCATTTCCCGTGCTGCCATGCGGTTGCGATAGGTGATGACGTTCGCGGTCATGGCAGCGCCGCGCTCGCCATAACGCCGGTAGACGTACTGAATGACCTTCTCGCGTTCATCCCCGCTGGGCAGGTCGAGATCGATGTCGGGCCATTCGCCGCGCTCTTCGGAAAGGAAGCGCTCAAAGAGCAGTTCCATGCTGATGGCATCGACGGCGGTGATGCCGAGCGAGTAGCAGACAGCACTGTTGGCGGCGGAACCGCGCCCCTGCACCAGAATGTTTTGCTCGCGGCAGAAGCGGACCAGATCCCAGACGATGAGGAAGTAACCTGCGAGTTTGAGCTTTTCGATCAGCGCCAGTTCGCGCTCAATCTGGCGCCGGGCACGGGTTTGCATGTCGTTGGCAGCCCGGCCATAGTGCTGGCGAAACCCCTCCCAGGTGCGCTCCCGCAGGAATGAATCCATGGTCTCGCCATCGGGCACGGGATAGCGCGGAAATTCGTAGCCCAGATCGTTCAGCGTGAATTCAAGACGCGAGGAAAGCTCGAGTGTGTTGACGATGGCCTCGGGGAGATCGGCAAAGAGTTGTTGCATCTCCTGCGGAGTTTTCAGATAGCGCTCGGAGTTCCGTGCTAGCAGCTTTCCGGCAGTGGCCAACGTACGGTGATGACGAATGGCAGTAAATGCGTCGCAGAGTTCACGAGCTTTCTCCGTGGCGTAGCAAACGCCGTTGGTCGCCAGTAACGGAAGGTTGAGCGAGCGGGCAATCGTGACGGCAGCGCGGTTGCGGGATTCTTCTTCACGCTGGAAATGGCGCTGCAACTCGACGTAGACGTTGGCGTGTCCGAAAATTCCCACCAGTTGCTCAACTTGTCGTTGAGCTTCTTCGATATCACCTTGCTTTAAAGCTGCTGTCAATGGACCTTGCGCGCCTCCGGTCAGGCAGATGAGGCCATGGGCGTGTTCTTCAAGTTCTTCTGCTCGAACCGAGCCTTCCCCTTTTTTCGCGCGCAACTTCATTTTGGTGATCAGACGACAGAGGTTCTGGTACCCGGCGCGGGAGGAGACAAGCAGCGAAATACGGAAAAGCTTGTCATTCCGAGCATTGCGAGGAACCCCTGTTTCCTTCGCATCCTGCCGGGAGTAGGGATCCCCTTCGACAGGCTCAGGGCAGGCTTTCGACTCCGAAGGTGCTTCACTTCGTGAAGCATTTTCTCCGCTCAGGATGACAGGGTGGAGAGGATCGCATGTGACTTCCGCGCCGATATGTGCTTTGATCCCAATCTTCTTTGCTGCCAAGTGAAAACGGGGTGCGCCATACACGCCATCTGCGTCCAGCAGCGCCATGGCGGGCATTTTGAGCTGGGCACAAACTGTCGCTAACTCCTCAGGTATGGAAGCACCTTCAAGGAAGCTGAATGCAGAACGGGCGTGGAGTTCAACGTACATGAGTTCTCAGTTCCCAGTTCTCAGTAAAAACCTTCCAAGCCGCAGCATTGATTTCTTTTGTCTTTCTCTGTGCCTCTGTGTCTCTGTGGTGAAAGGGTTTTCACTGAGAACTGGGAACTGAGAACTGAGAACCGAGAACTAGTTTCAGTCATACGTTCCTTCCACAAACCACCCTCCTCCCAGCAGATCGTGTACGAGCCGGTAGAGAGTGACGGCTTCTCCGCTTTGTAACGCGATGTCCCACTCGTCGCGCGACCAGGCTTCTTTCTCCCACCAGTCTCCGGACGAGCGCCACGGCCCTGCCTTCCACAACACCTCTCCCTGCACTTCTTTTTTCTTCGAGCACACCACACGCGTGGGCTGACCGCTTCCTAGAGTTACAGTGGCCCGGAGCGCGGGACGAAACCGGCGCAAGGCGGTGACGATGGATTTTTCTTCTGTCGGTTCAGCTTTGTTTCGTGATGGACTCCCTTGCGGCGCGGCTGTAAAACGCTGCATGCGAAATCCATCAGGATGATGCGTGTTCAGCAACTCCAGCGCTCCGGCCCGATTTTCGCCGATCATGCCGGCAATCCGCGCCAGCGTAAGTTCCAGCCATTCTGGTTCCGGCGAAGGTGGAAGGAACAGGCCGCCCTGCGCCGAACGCGGCCGATCAGATTCCGCTGCCAGGAGAATTTTCACGATGGGCGCGCCCGGAGGATGCGCATTCAAATCCAGCTGCAGCAATTTGAGGAATAGTTTGACGTCGAGCATAGGTAGGGGCAGGCGGAGAGTGCGGCTGAATTTTCCTAGCCTGCTGGAGACAAAATACTGACGCGCCGAGCCAGACTGGATCTCATCCGGCGATGTATCGCTCTCGCTGGGAATACCGAAATTCTCAAATTCCTGATCGATGCCAGTCCGGTTCTCGAGTTCCAGAGTGAGACGTAGCTCCTGCGTGGCCAGGGCGCGCGACGACAATCGTGCGCACAGTTGCTCCAGCAGGCGATTGAGCAAGAAAGCCAATGGCTCGAGCAAGATGACCGGATGCTCCAATTCCACTGCTTCTTCAAACGTCAGCGGTTCTTCTATCGGGACCAGCGTGCGCGAGGCCGCACCGCGCGCCAGTTGCTGCAGATGCAAGCCTCTCTGCGCGAGACGCTCGCTCAGCGCAATCTCCGGCAACACGGCCAGTGCGCGCAGATCGTGCACTCCCCATCGGTCCAGCGTTTCCAGAAGACGCCCGGCTTCTTTTTTCTCTTCGCCTTCAAGCGTGTCGGCAAACAGAACTTCTACAGGCAGGGATGCCAAACAGTCGGCTTCTTTGCCAGAGGGAATCACAGTCACACCGAAGAAGCCGCGAGCCGCGAGTACAGCGGCATCAGGATTTGCAGCAGTTGCGACGTTGGCTTCAAGTCCAAGATCGGCAGCCTGGCAGTAGATGGCGCGAGCTATTTCTGGCAACGGCCCCAGCAGGGTTTCCATGCCGGAGAGATCAAGAAGAGCGGTATCGCAGGCCGTGTCTTCCACGCAGGGAGAGAAGGATTGGGCACAGTCCAGCAAGGCAGCATGTGTGGCCGATTCCTGCAGTGGAGAACGACGGCGCAACGCGAGTTCCGCGCACAATTCGGCTTGGGCCTTGGTTGCACCGGGTGCGATGCCCATGGAGCGGGCCTTTTTGTTCACTGCCCAAACTTTTTCCAGCGGAGGTTTGCCCTCGAGAATAGCGACAGCTCTTGCGTGCAATTCCGGTTCAACGCGGAGAATGGCGGCGACGGGAAAATTTGGCACGTAGATGCAGGCAAAAGGCATGGTGGCATCCGCGTTTTGTTTATCCCGCCCAGGCAGTTTTAGTGGCGAAGACGGTGATTGAGCGGGATGGTTTTCGTTCCAGGCGCGAGCAAATGAGTTCTGCGGTGATTTCCAAGCCATTTAGCAATTGCGTGCGCGTGGCATTGTTAAGATCAAATGCGGACTGCCCGGTTAAACAAATTTTCTTTCGCCCCTCCGGGGCTTCATCGCTTTCTGCTGCTGACCCACGGCTCACGCCGTGGGCTGCATTCGTTCGCCGCTCTGCGGCTGATCCGTCTAGTGCAGCCAGCGTTTGATTGCCTGCATGTCCCAACTTCACCAGCAGAGAAGAGCAGCTTCCGGCAATGGGATGCTGCTCGATCGCCAGCAGCACGGTAGGGGTGTGCTCCACCGCGCGACGGTAGCGGAACCACGTGGTCAGCGGGATGCGACGCGCAGCTTGCAATGGGACATCACAGAGGTCGAGAACGATCAGTCCGAAGCCGCCGCTTTCGAGCAGCATGTCGGTGGCGCGCAGAAGTTGCTCCAAGCGATTCTCGTCTTTTCGCGACCCAGCGTGGGCGAACTTGAAAGCTGCCTGAGGGGACTTTTCTTGGGAGCGAGATTTTTGTGGAGAATTGTCGCCACAGCGCACCCACAATAACCGTTCCAGTTCCACGCCTGCCGCTGCAACCGAATGCGGATCAAGGGCATCGCTGGCGTCTACCAGCACGCAAAATTCGCCACGGCGGGTAGCAGCAGCGAGAGCGGCCAGCAGCACGGTGGTGCGTCCGGAAGAAGCCGGGCCGCAGATTTCGGTCAGACATCCGCGGGGTAGACCGCTGGCAAGAGCATCGATGGCGGGGATCCCGCTGGAAGCCATCTCCGGCGCGGGACGAATATTCAGGTGAGACGCCGGAGTAATTCCAGCCACCCTGAAGTCGGCGACGGAAAAGCACCCCGTAGCGCCGGCGTCTCGCCGGCTGTCCTGGGGGCGTCTCGCCACCGGCGCCGCAGGCAAAATTCTTTCCAACGGGACAGAAACCGGGTCGCACGCCTCTGCTTCGTCATCAAAAACAAAAGGGCGGCCCAAGGCCGCCGAAGTGGAAACCACTGCGGTAGACATAGATTCCTCGGAAAATTTCAGGGAGCGCCGGGGTGGGAACCCCAGAGGCGTTTTCGCTTTTTATTCGCCTACGAGAAGTCTGTGCCTTAGGCCTCATTTTGTCAAGGGGACAATTAATATCCTTGCGCTTGTGAGTGAAATCGCAATGTTTCACCAACCACGTTTTTACGACACCCAGAGGATTACCTCTTTGACGACAGTCCATGCCGCGCCACGTTTTTCCATGACGGCGAATGAACCGGTGGCGCACTTTCCACCACAGTGGTTGCTGGCGTAGAAAATAGCCTGTTTCCCATCAGGACTGAAACCGACTCGCGATAACGACAAGAAACCTTGGGAAGCCGGATACTGCTTATAGTATTCCGGCCATGAACTGATGTCGTGAAGGATTGAGTCGATCTTGCTCGCCGACACGAGTTCATAATGCAAGGGCAAATTGAAGCGGGGTCCAAGAGGCGCTTGCTCTCGGTTCATTTGGCGAAAAGTGTTGATAGTCGATTGTCGGAGCGACGGCACTTGCCTTCGCAGATAGCGCTGTATCTGTTTCCATGACGTATCCTCTACGATCTCGCTCTCGTCATATTCAGTCATGTCAACAATTACGATTCGGGACACTGGGAGACCGATGCGCTCTTTCGCAGCTTTGCCAACAAAGTAATGGGCGATGTACGCGGAGAACACTTCGTATTCCGACGTAGTGACCTCTGCGGCACCGTTTTGTTGTTGCGCGTAACCGCAGGAAATGCTGAGGAGAAAGATCAGAACAGCTACGAATCGGACCGCATTGCATCGTCGAATGAGCGGCATCGACAACAATTATGCGGCAGGGGACCCTCGCAGGAACAGGTTACTGTTGTAAACAGGCCTTTGCACTCACACCCCGCGTTTCTCCTCGTGCGGTTCCGGGCCGGACAATTCTTGCTCACCCCGCCCCTCACTCTCCGTCTAACCCCACCAGCACAGCTGCGCACGTGCTCCATCCCAGGTCTCCAATTCAGACTACGACCGAATCCGTTGCTCGATCCCCGCGCAGAATACGCACAAAAAGGAGCTTTCCACATGAACAGAATTCGATTGTTTGTTTTGTTATCAAGCTTGTCGGTGGCCAGTTTTTGCCACGCCCAAACCGCCACTGGCGAGACTCTAATGCTCGATCTACCCCGGCAAAGCCAGCATGCCCTCATCACCCAGCGCATCGGCATTACCGACATCAGCATTAACTATCACCGGCCGCTGGCCAATGGCCGCCAAATCTGGGGCAAGGTCGTGCCTTACGGACAGGTCTGGCGTGCCGGGGCCAACGAAAACACCACCATCTCATTTAGTGATCCGGTCACCATCGAAGGGCAGGCCCTCGACAAGGGAACCTACGGGCTGCACATGATTCCCGGCGAGAATCAGTGGACGGTGATCTTTTCGAAAAACTCCACGGCGTGGGGCAGCTTCACCTACAAGCAGGAAGAAGACGCGTTGCGCGTTAACGTGAAGCCGCAGACGGCTGAACTCCATGACGCTCTGGCCTACGACTTTGATGAGGTGAAGCCGGACTCGACGGTCGTGACGCTGCGCTGGGACAAGGTCGCCGTCCCCTTCAAGGTGGCCGTCAAGGTCAACGATCTGGTCACCGCCAGCATCCACCGGCAATTGCATGGACTCAATCAGTACTACTGGGAGGGTTGGGACGATGCGGCCGGCTACCTCCTGGCGAACAAGATCAATCTGGACGAAGCGCTGAAGGATGAAGACCAGTCCATCCAGATTGAGGAGCGCTACGACAATTTGCTGAGCAAGTCCCGCATTCTCGAAGCGATGGGACGCAAGGACGACGCCACGGCGTTCCGCAGCAAGGCGCTGGCGAAAGCAAATGCGTTACAACTCTACGTGTATGGTCGTCAACTGCAGGGCGAGAAGAAGCAGGACGAAGCGTTTGCGCTCTACCGGTCCAATGCGAAGAAGTTTCCCGACGACTGGACCTCTCACCTGGGGATGGCTCGGGTTTACAGCAGCCAGGGCGACTTTGACAACGCGGTGAAAGAAATGAAAGTGGCGTTGGCGGGAGCACCGGATAACACGAAGCCGAATTTGCAGAACGCTCTCAAACGGCTGGAGTCAAAAGAAGACATCAACCGTTAGAGTCCCATCGAGGCAGCAAAAAGGGCCAGTGTAGAACTGGCCCATTCTTTTTGCGCTCTTACCGTTCTTACCAGACTCTGCAAGCGTTTGCCCGAACCATCTTCTGTCCGGCCTTGCAGCCGAAAGCTTGCTGGAATTCCGACATGTTGGAAAGCACGTTATCAATGCGGAAGACCGGCATGGAATGCGGATCGGTGGTGACGACCAGGCGAGCAATCTCCGGACGCACATTCGAACACCACGAGTACGCGTTCGACAAGAAAAAGCGCTGGCGATAGGTCCAGCCGTCCGGGCCTTTGTCGTCGAGCGTTTTTCCCTGTTGTTTGAGCGAGGCTTCCAGTGCATTCAAGGCCAAACGGATTCCGCCGTTGTCGGCGGTATCCTCTCCCTGGGTCAGCAAGCCGTTCTGCTTGACGCCGGCTCCGGCGTCCGGCACTTCCTGGGTGTATTCGTCGGAGATGCACTTGCCGCGTTCGTCGTATTGCTTGCCGTCTTCCGCGGTCCACCAGTCCCGCAGGTTCCCGTGAGCGTCGAACTTGCGTCCTTGATCGTCGAAGCCGTGGATGATCTCGTGCCCGATGATCATGCCGATGGCGCCGAAGTTCACCGCATCATCCTTCGTGGGATCGAAGTACGGCGGCTGCAGAATGCCTGCAGGGAAATTGATGGTGTTGAGCTGCGGATCGTAGTAGGCATTGATCGTGGGCGGAGTCATCGTCCACTCGGCGCGATCGACGGGCTTGCCAATCTTCGCTACCCAGCGTTCGAATTCAAACGAAGAGGCTTGCGCCACGTTGTCCAGGTAACTGGTACGCGTGATCTTCACGGTGGTGTAGTCATGCCAGCGGGAAGGATATCCGATCTTGTCTTCGATGCCCTTCAGCTTGGTGATGGCTTGTTCTTTGGTGGTGGATGACATCCAGCTAAGGCTTTGAACGTCTTCCCCCAATGCTTGTTCGATGGCATGCACCATCTGGATAGTGCGGGCTTTGCTCTCCGGGGGGAAGGCACGATCCACGTAAGCCTGGCCCAGCGCATCCCCGAGGTCGCGATCGGCAGCGCGCACGCAGCGCCGCCAGCGGGGCTGTTGTTGCTCGGCCCCGGCGAGCGTGTGGGCGAAGAAGTCGAAGTTCTCATCGACCATGGCCTTGTTCATGTACGGCGCCGATTTGTGAATGACCTGCCAGCGCAGGTACGCCTTCCAATGGTCGAGAGGGTGCTCTTGCAGGAGCTTCTCTTCTGTACGGAAGAAGTCGGGAGAAGTCACGATGTAGTGGTCGCTGGCTGGCGCCTTCACTGCCTTCAAGTATGCATCCCAGTCAATCGAGGGCGTAAGTTCGCGCACCTGGGCCAGGCTCATCTTGTTGTTGATGTTCTTGGGATCGCGGCGCTTGATGTTGTCCATCTGCGCGGTAGCCATTGCAGTTTCGAGTTCGATTACCGTGCCGGCGTCGGTAGTGGCCTGCGCTTCCGGTTCCCCGGCGAGCGCGAACATCTTCTGCAGATGTGCGCGATACTTCTTCAGTATCTCGGCAGATTTGTCATCCGTCTTCAGATAGTAGTCGCGATTGGGTAGGCTTAAACCTCCCTGATCAATCTGGGCGACGACCTTAGACGCGTCGTCGTAATCCTGCTGTCCAGTGAACCCGAAAAAGGGAGAGTTGGTCTGGTTGTCTCCCTGCTGCCAAACGCCCGGGAACAGATGGTGCAGATGGATGACTTCGGGCGTGAGCTCTTTCTTCGATTTCAAGGCTGCGATGCGATCAAGTTCCGGCTGGAGTGGCTTCAGGCCGGCCGCCTCGATGCCGCTCTCGTCCATGCAGGCCGCCCAGTAGTCGCCGATTTTCTGTTGCACGGGAGTGCGCTTGGGATCGTTGACGCTCGCGGCTTCGAGCGTATCGCGAAGAGCACTCTCATTCCACAATTCGAGTCCGCTCCCCGTACTCCAGAAGACCTGGTCGGGAGGAATCGGGTTTGCCGTCAGCCACTTGTTGCAGGCGTACTTGTAGAAACTGGCACAGGGATCAAGCGTTTTGTCGACCAGCTCCGGATTGAAGTGCTCGAGTTTGGGAGCTTCCTTGGTATCAGCGCCAACTCCGGCAAGCAGTTCAGGTTTGACGTTTGCAGTCTGGCAAAGCAGAGCTGCTGGCAAAATCAGAGCGAGCAGAAACGCAACACACAACCTGGGAATATTCATGTGGCCTCTTTTTGGGGAATTCATGACGTGAAATTGCAGACCGGTAGCCCGGTAGAAGTTACGCATACAGGGAAGAGCAAGTTCCTTGAAAAAGCCAGAAAAGCGGGCCCCGGCCTGACTGAACAACATACTACAGACGGGTGCTGGCGTACCCGGTTAGCAGGAAATCGCAGTTTGCTTGTCATCCTGAGCAAGCGTTCTCTGCGCAAGGATCTGGGCGAGCCGCGCGAAGGGTCGCGTTCTTTGCGACCCACTGACCGCGCGCTTGGCTCGCTTCCCTACCAAGCTCCACTTCCAGAAATCGCAAGGCCGCCGTGGGGCCTAGCCAGTGTTGTGCAAGCCCGCAGCAATGCCGTTGATGGTCGCACCCATCGGATACTCGATCTGAGCGGGGTCGGCACCTTTTTGCCTACGACGCAGAAGCTCCACCTGCACCAGGCTCATCGGGTCGACGTAGGGATTGCGCAGGCGGATCGAGCGCGCGAGGACTCGATTCCGTCCCAGCAGTTCGCGCTGCCCAGCGACACGCAGAATCATCCGCCGGGATCGCACAAACTCATCCTCCAACATGGCGAAGACTCGTTTCCGAAGAGCCACCTGACTGACCAGCGCCGAATAGACGCGGGCAATCTCGAGATCTGCCTTAGCCATGCCCAATTCGACGTTCCGGACCAGATCCGAGAACAATGCGAATCTCTCCATCATCTGGCGCAGAAGTTGCTCGTGGCCGGGTCCTTTCCCGGCGAACTGCTGGAACGCATGGCCAACACCAAACCACGCTGGAACGGCGTGACGGCTCTGCATCCAACCGAAGACCCAAGGGATGGCGCGCAGATCTTCAAGCCGCCGTCCTTTGGTACGACGCGAGGGACGCGAGCCGATTCGAGCCGTATCAAGCTCATTCACCGGTGTCGCCTGCTCAAAATACTCGATCACATCGGGATTTTCGGCGATGTCACGCCGGTAGATCCGGTAAGCTTCCCCGGACATTTCCTCCATCGTCTCTTCCCAGCGCCCTTCGTCTTTTTTCCCCGTCTCTCGCAGGCCAGGACGTGTAAGCGCCTCCAGACTCGCGGCGATCATCAACTCCAGGTTCCACTCGGCTAGAACGGAGTCGGAATATTTCCAGTTCAGGACTTCTCCCTGCTCGGTAAGTCGGAGTTGACCCGAGAAAAACCCCCGTGGCTGGGCCAGGATTGCGGAATGTGTGGGGCCTCCGCCGCGGCCTACCGTTCCGCCACGGCCGTGAAACAATCGGAGCCGGATCCCACATTCTTGAGCTGCGCGATGCAGTTCGCGGTGAGCTTTATAGAGTTCCCACGTGCTGGTGAGCATTCCTCCATCTTTGTTGGAATCGGAATAGCCCAGCATCACTTCCTGCCATCCTCCCCAGGAAGCAACCAGCGCCCGATACTCCGGATGGTTCCACAAACGTGGCATCACTTCCGCCGCGGAGCGCAGGGAATCGATCGATTCGAAGAGCGGGACGGGCATCAATCCGGGATCGTTCTTCGAGCCTGCCACGTTCACCGCGCACAGTCTTGCGAGACGAATGACTGACAGCACGTCCTCCTCGGACTCAGCCCCGCTGATGACATAGTTCCGGATCGCTTGAGGAGGATACGTACGCTTGAGATCTGCAATGGTCCGAAACGTATCGAGCAATTCCTGACTCTGTGCAGACCGGGCCGGGGCCGGAGCTTCCGCGTTGCGGCCGTCCTGTGCCGTTATTTGCAGCTCCTTCACAACCTCAGCATGCACACGGGCATGCTGGCGGATATCGAGAGTGTGGAGGTGGAACCCGAACGTTCGCACCTTGCGCAGCAGAGGATTGAGGAAGCCTTGGACCAGCCGTTTCCCGTGGTGCGACGCCAAACTATCCCGAAGCAGCAGCAAATCCCGCTCGAAATCGGCTGCCACGGGATAGGCGGCGAGATTGTTCGCGCTCTCCAGGGTTTGCTGCAGCCGGTGCCGTAGGTAGGAGAGAAAACGGCGGTAGCTTTCCTGAATGTTGTATTGTCCCCAGAGAAGACGGACGCCGGGGATATCGCGCTCATATTCAGCAAGCCGGTCCAGCACCTTCTGCGACGCTCCCACCTGCCGCAGCGAGGAACTCAGGCGATCACTCAGAGACTCGACTTCGCCAATGTACTGCCGCAGAATTACGGTCCGGGCGAGTTCCAGCGCATCGCGAATGCATTCCGGCTTGACCAGTGGATTGCCGTCCCGGTCTCCCCCGATCCACGAGCCAAATCGGACCAAGTCGGGCAGATCCAATTCGTCGAGCGTCATCCCATACACGTCACAGAACGATCCCACGAGCTCGTCGTAGATCTTTGGCAGCGTCTCAAACAAGGAAAGCCGGAAATACCGCAGCCCCATGCGGATTTCATCGTCGACGGTTGGCTTCGCCAGGCGAACCTCGTCGGTCTGCCACAGGGCGGTGACCTCGGCGCAAATGTTGTCTTCGCAACGCTCGGCATCTGCCGCGGTGAGCGGGAGGCTGTCGAGCCGTTCCAGTTGCTCGGTGATGCGCCGCCGCTTCAGCAGAACAGTTTGCCGCGCGACCTCGGTTGGATGCGCTGTGAAGACCGGCGTAACGCGGATCTGGCTGAGCGCGGCCAGAGCGTCTTCCCCGGAGATTCCGGCTTGCTTCATCCGCAACAGCGTGCCCCGGAATGAACCGGCAAGAGGAACGTACTGTTTGTCGAGCTTGCCGGCTCGGCGCCGCCGTTTGCGGTGATTGGTCTCGGCCAGATTCGTCAATTCGAAATAGATCGCGAAGGCCTTTGTGACCTGATAAAGCCGCGCCAGGTCCATCTTCGAAATCAGGCTTTGTGCCTCGCCCATGAATTCGGTGGTCGCCGCAGAGTCGGGATGCCGCCGGACGTGTTCGCGGTGTTGGATCAACAGCTTCCTGAGCCGCTCCACATCGTCGAAGAGGTCCTGCCCGGCCTGCTCTACCAACACTCGTCCCAGAAGCGCGCCCAGAGACCGGACATCTCGCCGGAGCGGATTGTCTTTTGCGGGATCGTCCGACTGTGCCGTGAGTTCGGCCAGCCGGGCGGTCTGATCGTCAGGTTTCCACAGTGGTTTGGGCTTGCTCATGCCGGTCAGGAGAGATGCTGAGAAGACAGAATAAATGAAAGGAACAAGGATGCGGGGAATATACGGGTTCCAGGGATGGTGGGCAACCCGCTACTTGGGCACTTCAAATCGGTAGCCGACGCCGCGGAGGGTCTTGAGATACCGCGGATAACGGGCGTCAGGCTCGATTTTTTCGCGAAGCCTGCGGATGTAGACATCGATGGAGCGGGGCGTTACAAAAGGGGTTTCCTTCCACACTGCGTCCAGGAGCTGGTCGCGGGTCAGCACGCGGCCGCGATGGGTCGCGAGGTATTGCAGCAGGCGGAATTCCCGCACCGTAGTGAGGACATTGCGTCCCAGCACGTTCACGGTCATCGACGAGATATTGATTTCAAGGTCTCCCAGGCGCAGCACTTCCCCTGCGGTTGGACCCTGACGCAGTCCGCGCAGGACGCTGCGGACGCGAGCCACCAGTTCGCGCGGGCTGAACGGTTTGGTGATGTAGTCGTCGCCTCCCAGTTCCAGGCCTTTTACCCGGTCGGCTTCGCCGGTTTTGGCGGTGAGAAAGATGATGGGGGTCGATGACAGAATCCCCGTCTGCCGTACCTGACGGCAGAGATCGAAGCCGTCGGTCCCCGGCAGCATGACATCCAGAAGAAACAACGCAGGCAGCTGACGCAGCGCCTCATTCACCACCGAGGCCCCGTCGACGAAGCTTTGCACCTCGAAACCGGCGGCCTGCAGGTTGTGGGAAATTAGCCGGGCAATGTCCGTGTCGTCCTCGACTACAAAGACAAGGGGGCGGGCGGCACCGGAGATACCGGGCCCCTGAGGGCGCTCGTGGGGGTCGATGGGAAGGTGCATTCGTCCGGCCGCCGTGAAGCGATGAGGCTTCCGGTTTCTTTGAGTCTTACCCTGACTCTATTGAGCAAATGTTGCGCGAATGTTTCCCGGGTGTTAAGGAATGATGAATTCTAAGAACCAGTTCTCAGTTCTCGGTTCTCAGTTCTCAGTAAACACACTCGCTTTCGAGCGTTATTGCCGTTTCTTGGACAAGAACGGCAGACAGGACAGCGTGAGGCGATGCACGTTCTGCGGGGAGGGGTGGTTTACTGAGGACTGAGAACTGCTCCCCTACTGCGACGCTCTCTTCTTCGGCATGTGTCGCAAGCTCCGGCCCTCGATCAAGCTGTAGAGGTCTTCGGCGAGGTTGGTGGTGTGGTCTCCGGCGCGCTCCAGGGCCTGGGCCATCAGCAGTATGTCAAAGCCCGGTATGTCGCCATGCGGAACGTTCTCCGCCAGATGCTTCTGGAATAACGCGTGGCAGACATGATCCACATTCTTATCCATCTGCAAAACCTTCCGGGCGCATTCCAGATCAAGGGTCACAAATCCCTTGTGGATAAGATCGAGCATGTCGCGCAGAATGGCAGACATCTCAACCAACTGCCGCATATCAGAGGCTGGCATCCTGGCGTTCCGCGATTGTACGCGCAGCGCCACGCTCATCACGAGGTCTCCGATGCGCTCCAGATTGGTGGTGCATTTCAGGCTGGCCAGTAGCTGGCGTGCCCGGGCTTCATTGACGCGGGTGATGGCGGCAGGAAGCCGTTCGTCAATCTGCCGTTCGATCAGGTCCAGTTCCTTTTCGCAATCCTTGATGGCCAGGAAAGCCATGCGCGAGGAGTTGGTCAGCAAGTCCCGCACGTTGAAGGCAGCATCCCGGGCGATGAGGCAGGCTCTCAGCGAGAGTTCCACCAGATCGTCGGGTGCACCGGCACTTTTTCCAGGTGAGTCACGTTTGCTCGTCTTCTTACTCGCGATCCGACTCGCCTTGGAACCCGTCTTGGCCGATTCGGTTATATCGGTTGTTTCTGTCGGTGGTTTCGTTGCTGCAATTTTACGGGGCATTCGATTTTCGGCAGTTAGCCTGAACGCCAGTTCTGACAACGCGCTCAGATGCAGTGTAGTCCAGAATTGTGAAAGTGCCGTTAAAAGACAAATTGCCCGCACCACGCCGTGCGGAATACATTAAGTAGTCGTTCCCAAGTATCGATTGGGGCTGCCGCGTATGGAATTGACTGATTATTTCCGCCGTCAGTTTGCCTACGATGAGTGGGCCAACCGCGAAGTGCTGGCGGCGGTGCGAGCCGGTGCCGAAGCTTCGGCGCGGCCACTCCAACTGTTGGCGCACATTCTTTCTGCACAGCACCTGTGGCTGGAGCGGTTGAGACAGCAGCCGCAGAGCCTTCCGGTCTGGCCCGAGTTCAACCTGGAACAGGGCGAAGCGCAGACGGCGGAGCTCGGCCGCTTGTGGCGGGACTATCTGGACGAGATGCTCCCTGCCCACCTCTCCCGTACGACGTCCTACAAGAACAGTAAGGGAGAGGCCTGGACGAGCACAGTCGAAGACGTTTTGACGCATGTACTGATGCACTCGGCGTATCATCGCGGGCAGATCGCCAGCCACATGCGCACCAGCGGCCAAACTCCCGCGTACACGGACTTCATTCACGCCGTGCGCCAGGGGGGCTGATCAATTCGGACTGATCAACGAATCGGCGCAGGAGGTATAGATCGAATGGAAGGGCGGGGGTTCTGGGTGTTTACTGCGGTGCAGGTCGTGGCCGTTCTGATTCTCCTCTGGTTACTCGCCACCTGGAAGGCTCCTTGGGATGTACAGCGCTACGTGGGCACGCTGCTGGTAGTTGTAGGAGTCTTCTGCATTGGAG
This sequence comes from Terriglobia bacterium, assembly GCA_020073465.1. Lineage (GTDB taxonomy): Bacteria > Acidobacteriota > Terriglobia > Terriglobales > Acidobacteriaceae > Sulfotelmatobacter. The sequence goes on along the minus strand of JAIQFC010000007.1, from coordinate 75,394 downwards.
TGGCCCGCTACCAACTCGGCAGGTCTTTCTCCATCAAGCCGGAAGCCAAACAACTCGTTACCCACGGACTCTATTCGAAAATCCGCAATCCGATCTATGTGTTTGGCGTGGTGATGATTCTCGGCTTTATCCTGGTAATGCGGAAACCGGTGTTGTGGATCATTCTTGTGGTAGTGATCGTGGGCCAGATGATCCGTGCGCGCCGGGAAGCGCGGGTGCTGGAAGCCGCCTTCGGCGACGCCTATAGGGAATACCGGCGGAAGACCTGGTTTTGAGGCGCAGCGGGCGGCCTGGTGCATCATTCCCTGGCGATGCAAGTGGCGGCGCTTTGCCGCCGTTCCCCTGAAGACGTAATATCTCTGCGATGAGAAAACTGTCATTCGTGGTCCTCCTGGCGCTCTTAGCCATCATTCTCCTGGCCGCAGACGAATCCAGAATCCCCTCCATGCCTGCCGCTGTCTCGAGCAATGCAGTTGCGAGTTTGAAGGGCGGGATCCAACTCTTCTCGCTCATGGGAGTCGGTCCCCGGAAAACTTGGGATGACATTACGAACCAGGTTTATGTGATGAACCTCTCCTCGGGGAAGTGGAGCGATGGTCGTCCTGTGCCGGGAGTCGCCGGGCGTTTGGGCGCCTCCGCCGTGGGAGCGAATGGGCAGGTCTATCTCTTCGGCGGATATGTGGTGGATGCGCAGGGAATCGAAATCACGGTTTCGGATGTGAATGCCTACGTACCCCAGGATCGGCGCTGGTACCGCGCCGCGGACATTCCCGTCCCGGTGGATGGGGCGGTCATCGGCATCAACCACCACGACCGCTACATCTACCTTGTCGGGGGCCGGTCGAAAAATGGCCCAGTCAACAACGTGCAGGTTTACGACGTCGAGAAAGATTCCTGGAGCCAGGCCACGCCTCTGCCAGGTGCTCCGGTGTTCGGTCATGCCGGGGGCCTAGTGGACGACACGATTGTCTACATCGACGGCGCCGCGAAGAACACCGCGGGCGGGGTGCCGTACGTCGCCTCCGACGAATGCTGGCAAGGCAAGATCGATCGCAAAGACCCGAATAAGATTGAGTGGAGCAAGTTGCCTTCACATCCCGGGCCGGCGCATTTCGGCATCGCAGGTGGTGGGGCGGAGCGGGATCACAAGATATTTTTCTCGGGCGGCACCGCGGCTCCACACAATTTCAAAGGCCTTGGTTATGATGGCCAGCCCGCTGAGCCGTCGCCGTTTACCTTTGCCTACGATCTGCACGGTAAACGTTGGGAGACGATTAGCGAGAACGCGGTCGATCCACGCGCAGACAGCCGCGGGATTCTGGCCACTCCGCTCGGTCCGCTCGTGCTTGGAGGCATGGCCAAGAGCCAGGCGGTTACATCCCGCGTCACATTGCTGCCCAAAAAGTAGGGGTGGGATGTTTTCAGGATGGCGTTGGCAACCAGCAATGACTCGGGATAAAATCCAAACATCCCGATCGTCCGCCTTCCCTGGGGATCCGAATTCATGGGACGATCCGCGCTGAGGGTCAACATGTTCATGCCTCGCTAATCGCCGTCCTGTCGCTCACCACTCGCGCGCTCTTGTTTCACTCCATTGCAGGTTTCGGAAGCGGCTGCGCTGGGTCTTCCTCAGCCTGACGCCGCGGAAAGTTTAGGTCGTTATGGAAGTAGTTTCCGTAACCACGGAATCGCCGCGTACTCTATGGACTTCTTTGGTCGAGGCCATTCGCGGCTCGCATCAGGACTACACCGAGGGCAGCCTGAACCGCGCCATCTTCCTGTTGGCTGTGCCCATGGTTCTGGAGATGGTTCTGGAATCCCTGTTTGCGGTCGTGGATGTCTTCTGGGTAGGACGTCTCGGCGCCAACGCCGTAGCCACGATCGGGCTGACCGAGTCCATGCTGAGCCTGGTGTTTGCGGTTGGCATGGGACTAAGCCTGTCGACAACCGCCATGGTGGCGCGGCGCATCGGCGAAAAAGACCATGAGGGGGCTGCGGTGGCCGCGGTGCAGGCCATCGCGCTAGGTCTTATCGTGTCCGTGGCGATTGGCCTGCCGTGCCTGCTGTTCGCCCCTCGGCTGCTTCGGTTGATGGGCGCCACGCCGGAGATCGTGTCAGTCGGCAGCGGCTACACCAGGATCTGCCTGGGTGGCAGTTGCGCTGTGCTGTTGCTGTTTCTCAATAATGCCATCTTCCGCGGTGCGGGAGACGCAGCCATTGCCATGCGCCTGCTCTGGGTCTCGAACATCATCAATCTGGTACTCGATCCCTGCCTCATCTTCGGCTGGGGACCGTTTCCACGTCTCGGCGTCACTGGCGCGGCACTGGCTACATTCATCGGGCGAAGTATTGGCGTCTTCTATCAGTTCTATCGCCTGCTGAAAGGGACGGAGCGCATTCGAATCCTCACATGCCAAGTTCGACTGCAGTGGGATGTTCTGCTGCGCTTGTTGCGTGTCTCGCTGACAGGGATTCTCCAGTTTGCGATCGCGCACACCAGCTGGATTGGCCTGGTGCGCATAGTAAGCATGTTCGGCGCGGCAGCGCTTGCCGGATATACGATCGCGATTCGAATTGTCATCTTCGTGATCCTGCCGTCGTGGGGACTAAGCAATGCTGCAGCTACGCTGGTGGGGCAGAACTTGGGCGCGAGCAGGCCCGATCGAGCCGAGAAAGCGGTGTGGCGCACGGGACTGTACAACGTAATCTTCCTGGGGACGGTCGGGGTAGTTTTCGTTCTGTTCCCCGAGCCTATCATCCGGTTGTTCACCCATGATCCGGAGGTCGTGCCGCTTGGGACGGCATGTTTGCGTATCGTCAGTTACGGCAACCTCGGTTATGCGTACTTTATGGTGATGATGCAGGCGTTCAACGGTGCCGGCGACACGATCACTCCGACCATCGTCAACTTCTTCGGCTTCTGGCTGTTTGAGATTCCGCTGGCCTATTGGCTCGCGATTCCTCTCCACATGCGCTCGAATGGAGTCTTCTTTTCCATCGCAATTGCCGAAGGGGCGATGGCTGCCGCAAGCGCGGTCCTATTCAAGCAGGGACGGTGGAAAAAGATGAAGATTTGAGCTGGAAACTGGGGCGGGAGGAACGGTATCGAACCGTCATCTCCGGGATGGAGCCCCGGCGCATTGCCGTGGTTATGCTACTCCCGCATGCTGAAAAATTCTGAACAACGCCGCACCAAGGTATTTCATCGTACTTTTTCTGTCAATACTTGACGCCCGAACTGAGAACTGAGAACTAAGAACTATTTCCCTCACCTCGCCCGGGCCAAAACCAGGGTCACGTCGTCCGGTTGTTCCTTGTCGCCGATCCAGGTGTCGACCGCGGTAGTAACGGCCTGACTGATCTGAGCCAGTGGCATATGCCGGCCTTCGCGAACCAGATCGATCAGCCTTTGTTCACCAAACTCGCCGAAATCGTTCTCCGGCTCGGTGACGCCATCGCTGTAGGCAACGAAGATTTCTCCCGGCTTCATCTCCACCGACTCTTCTTCGTAGGACATGTTGTCGAAGAGCCCTACGACTGTCCCTCCGCATTCCAGCCTCCGCAGCGATCCGTCTTCGCCGATCAACAGAGGAGGCAAGTGTCCTCCGTTGCTGTAGGTCAAGCGGTGTGACCGTCCGTCGTAGATGCCCAGGAACAACGTCGCGTACTTTTCCGGAGGGGTGCTCTCGAAAAGTTGGTGGTTGAGCAGACTGAGCAGCGCCGAAGGAGAAACTTCCGCGCCCTCGGGCCAAGTCACCATCATCCGGCCCGAACCCGCCACTGCGCCTACGACTGCGGGCTCGCGCATCTGCGGCAGGTTTTCCACGCTATAGGCGCGGACTGCGGAATGAATGGTCGCCATCAGCAACGCCGCCGAGATTCCTTTGCCGCTGATGTCGCCGACGGCCAGGATCAGCTTGTCGGAGCTGGCGGTCAAGAAATCATAATAGTCGCCGCTGACGGTGCGGGCAGGACGACAGAATCCGTGCACATCCAGCGACTCCAGACCCGAAACCTGCCGCGGGAACAACTGGTCCTGGACTTCCTGTGCGATGGCCAATTCGTTCTCCAGGCGCTGCTTTTCTTTCTGCTCCTGGATCAGCTTCTCGATGGACTCGGTCATCGAGTTGAACGAAAGTGCGAGTTCCGACAGCTGATCGCGCGATTTCACCGGAATCCGGTGGCTGAAGTCCCCGCGGTCCACATGCTTGGTTGCGTCGTAAAGTTGCGCCACGGCTCGCGTGACCGTCCGGGTCATGCGCGTACCGGTAAACAACGCAATGAACTCAATGATCAGGAAGAAGATTCCGACACCCAGCAGGATGTACCCCACGCCGGCGGCAAAATCCCCCAGCGACGCGAACAAGTGACCGTAGAGCACGGATGGCAAAGTGCGTACCCTGACAAGTGCCCCGGCTCGCTCGCTCTCTCCCGTCTTCCAGTCGACCACTCGCAACGGCGTTCCGAACTGAATCTCGCGGTCAAAATTGCCCGAAGGTGGTGGCAGAGTTCCCACGGTGAACGTAGGCCGCAATTCCTGCTGATCTCCTTCGACCGTGACGCCCTGCTTCCCCGGGCGGAAGACGATCCCGCCCTTGTTCTTCTCCGGAGTGACCGAAAGGGAGGTTTGGATTCCTGTGCTCGACTGGTCGGTTCCTTTGCCGGGACCAGAGTTGGACGGCTCGTCAATCGCGATCCCCGCGGCATAGAGCGTGACTTCGCCGAGGGTGCTGGCCAGCTTCTCAACCAGGTTCTTGTCCAAGAGTTCACTCGTGACGACAGTGAGCCTTTCAGAGCGCACGGGGAAAACCGAGACGACCCGCAAGTGCAATTCCCCGCGGTCGCGCACGATTTCGTGGAATGGGAGTCCTTCGCGGATGGACTTTGCGTACAGATTGTCGTCTTTGTTCAGAAAATCAGGGAATGCGAAAGCCGCAGTCGCTGGGGTCTCGCCCGAGAGCGGCAAGACCTTTGTGCCATACCACGCGATGACCTGACGACGTCCCCAGGCGCGGTCCCGCTTCTTCAGGCCTGCCAGCGACTCGGTTGTAGGATTATCCCCCCGCTCCAATCGCGCTGCCAGTTCGTTGCTGATGGCGGCGTTGACGGCCTCCAGACTGCGCAGTTGAGAACCAATCTCCGAGGTAACCACAAAGCCGGAAAACTGTCCCGCAAACAGATAAAGCGTGACGAACCCCAGCGTCAGCAGCAATACGACTGGAATTACGCCGATGAAGACATAGGTGACGATCAGGCGGTTACGCAGCCGCCACAAAAGTTTCTTCTTCAACCAACGGAACGCGAGGACGGAGAACAGAAGCGCCGCGATGAAGATGAGGAAGCTGACCCACCCCCCCAAGTGCTCACCCCAGGACGGGGCAAACAACCCAAGCAGTCTTTGCAGGAGCCACAGCACTCCGCCGAGGCCCAGAAAGTAAGAGGCGATGCGCGCCATCCGGCTTTCTGGCCACAGTCCGGCCTCGCTCAACCTGCGCTGCAATTCTGGATACGACCACTGCATGATCGCTACTCGAGTGCCGCCAAGAGCTTAAGATTATAGACGCGAACCGCAGCCCCGCTCCCCGTGAAATGTAGGCCAAGAGTCGCCAACGAAGCACTGCAACCAGCATTTGCCAGGGGATCAGTAAGGTCTGCTAGATCTCTGGATAAAGGTCGAAGAACGCCTCTAAACTCGTCCGCAGCTGCTTCTCGATCTCTTCCTTGCTGCCCTCCAGGATATGCATCGTCACGTGCGCCTCGCGCCCGCTCTTGAGCTTCACTGGAGCCTGACCTACTTCGGTGACGTCATCCGAGGGCAGCAGCCTCATGCCATATACCAATGTCAAATTCGCCATGCCTGAATTCTACGCCGCCGCTGGCGGCTCCTGCGAAACCGGGTTTTGCACTTAGAATTCCGGCCCTTCTCAATTAGAATTCCGTCGTGCCCAGAATCCTCCTACCCGTCCTGTTCGCCTGCCTCATTGCCGTGGCAGCATCCCCATCCGCCGCCCAGCAGTCTGCCAATCCGCCCTCGACCGAGCCGCAGGTGAAGGTGAATGTGCTCAACGTCTGCACTCCTTCGGCGGAGGAGCAGAAGGAGATTGCCTCCGCGCTCGCGCGCGTGCCTAAGCAGCCGCTGTTTGGCTCCGACTTCGAGGTTTCCCGCGGCCGTTCTACCCTGACCGACATGCCGAACTTCCTGCAGCCCGCACAAGGAACCCACATCGCCGGTGAGCCCTCGGTGGCCAGCTATGTTCGCGTCCGCCGCGAGTTCTCCGTGCAGGCTCTGTTCGCCAGCGTCCAGTACTCGTTCAGCAACGACGGCCAGAACATGGTCGAAACCCTGGTGCTGCACGTGCGCGATCCCAAGGATTTGATGCTGGTGTCGCTGGAAGATAGCGCTTCTTCGGTCAGCACCCCCGAAGTCATGCTCGCAGCCAACACTCCGGCCAGCCGGATTCGACTCGAGCGCTTCGGCAAGTCTTCGGTCGCGCTGGCTCGCTGTGCAGCCTCCGAGAGTGGAGCAGCAATCGACCAGAGCGCGTATGAGCCGTTATTCCGGGCTGCGTCCGAAGTCCTGGTGAACTATCGCGGGCTGCTCGGAGTTCGCATGACCGTTCCCGAGGAATTAGGCAAAGTGGATCCCGGTTCCAAGCCCTCGAAGCCCAAGAGCGTACCTGGTTCAAAAATGAAGAAGCCAATGGAAGAGAAGAAGTGACTCCATTCCTTCGTGAACCTTCGTGCCCTTGGTGGTTATAAAGGTTTCGGTGCCGCTGTGGTTGGTTGCATCGAAACCTGCATTCCGCAATCTAATCTTTGCACCGACAAATAACCATGAGCGAAACCCGCAACGTAGTCATCATCGGGTCCGGCTGCTCCGGACACACCGCCGCACTCTACACCGCGCGTGCCAACCTGAAACCGCTAGTCGTCGAGGGTCATGAACCTGGCGGCCAGCTTTCCATGACCACGCTCGTCGAGAACTTCCCGGGTTTTCCCGAGGGCATTCTGGGCCCGCAGCTCGTGGAGAACATGCGCAAACAGGCGGGGCGGTTTGGTGCCGAGTACCGCCTGGCCCACCTGACCAGTGCCGATCTCAGCCAGCGTCCGTTCTTGCTGCATCTGGGCAAGCACCAGGTGCACACCCAATCGTTGATCATTGCCAGCGGCGCCTCGGCTCGCTGGCTGGGTTTGCCGCATGAGCAGCTGCTCATCGGACACGGCGTTTCGTCCTGCGCCACATGCGATGGGTTTTTTTTCTCGGGTAAGGAGATCGTCGTCGTTGGCGGCGGGGATTCGGCGATGGAAGAAGCCCTCTTCCTCACCCGTTTCGCGACCAAGGTGACGCTCATCCACCGTCGCGAGTCCTTCCGTGCCTCGAAGATCATGCTGGAACGGGCCCAGAAACACGAAAAAATTCACTTCCTCACCGACACCGTGGTCGAAGATGTCTATGACATCGGGAAAAACGAAGTGACCGGCCTAAAGCTGCGCAACCTCAAGAGTGGCAAAGTGTGGGACTTCCCCACCAGCGCGCTCTTTCTCGGTATCGGTCACGAGCCGAACGCAAAGATGTTCGCGGGCCAGCTCGATACCGACGCTGGTGGCTACCTTAAGACCCACAATTACGTCCTCACGCGCGTGCGGGGTGTGTTCGCCTGTGGCGATGTGCAGGACCGGCGCTACCGACAGGCCATCACTGCCGCAGGAACCGGTTGCATGGCTGCAATAGAAGTAGAGAAATTCCTGGAAGAGCACGGCACGTAAGGATACCGACCCGTCCCTCACCTGAACCTCCATTGGACAACGGAGGCCGGGGAATCTCCCCATCCGAGGAAGAACTCATCATTCCCCTATGAGGCTCGCACGTCGATAACCTGGCACAGATTACCATCGTGATCTTATGCCCAGGTTGCCGCGGCGTTTAGTCTGGAGGGTCACACATCAAAAAACTAATTAATAGTGGAAGGTGATCCCCCAAGTGTTCCGACGCATTCCCTCCGCGTTTCTGCCGCTGGTAGTCATGCTTGGTCTTACCGCGGTCTATTCCCACGCCCAGAGTGCAGAGGGCCCACGCCGGGTGGTCACACGCGTGATTCCACAGTATCCCTCCACGGCTCGTTCGCTGCGGCTCAACGGCACCGTGAAAGTGGAGGCTGTGGTGGCGGCAAATGGCACACTGAAGTCAGTGGAGGTCCGGGGCGGCCATCCCCTGCTCGCGGTGGCGGCACAGAACGCCGTTCGGCAATGGAAATGGGAGCCCGCTGCGCACGACACTCATGAGCTGGTAGAAATCAAGTTCACCCCGGAGTGATCGACTGATGCTCCGGATTCCACCGGAGGTCTTACGCCTGCCATGATCTGACCGCGGTGGTCAGCGAAGAGCCTCGGTTGTGATACAACTCGTTGTTACCTTCATGCCCGGCACTCCTCTATCTATCCTTTCGCACCTGGCAGGTCCGCCATGTTAAGGGCGTTTTTCGTTCATTTATCTGAGAATGCTTCGTTGCGCCGCTTTGCCGAGCAATCCTCTCTCGGCCGCCGTGTTTCAAACCGCTTTGTTGCAGGAACCGAAATCGCCGACGCCGTACGAGCCACCCAGGTCGTGAATCGCGCAGGAATGAGCGTCAGCATCGACAACCTCGGGGAGAATGTCACCAATCCCGACGAAGCACGGCACAGCGCCCAGCTCTACCATCAGATACTCGACGCGATTGCGGCCAATCATCTCAACGCCAACATCAGTCTCAAGCTGACCCACATGGGCCTTGACGTGGATGAAACATTGGCGCGCGATCTGGTCGGAGGGCTCGTCGCCAAAGCCGCGTCCCTGAACCCGCCGGGCTTCGTGCGTGTGGATATGGAGGGCTCGCCCTACACCCAGCGTACCCTCGATTTCGTTCACGAGCTGCACCGAACTCCGGGCTATGCCGACAGCGTCGGCACCGTGATTCAGGCGTACCTGAAACGATCAGAGAGTGATATCGAGAAGCTGCTCTCCGAACGCATTCGCATACGCCTCTGCAAGGGCGCCTACAAAGAGCCGGCCAGCATTGCTTTTGAAAAGAAGGAAGAGGTTGATGCCAACTACATCAAGCTGATGAAGATCCTGATGAAGAGCGGCATTTACCACGGCATGGCCACGCACGACGAGAATGTGATCCGGGAAGCACAGGCCTTCGCCACTCGCGAAAATGTCTCTCGTGACGCGTTCGAGTTCCAGATGCTCTACGGCATTCGCCGTGACCTGCAGCAGAGCCTGGTGCGCGAGGGATGGCGCACGCGCGTCTACATTCCCTTTGGCACAGAGTGGTATCCCTACTTCATGCGCCGGCTGGGAGAGCGCCCGGCCAATGTGCTATTCATTGCCAGGCACATGCTGCGGGCGTAAACAAAAGTGCCATGCGATGGCACATCCGGGCCAATTTGTCCGTGGCATCTGTTTGCTAGCATCGTCGTGTGAAGTACACTGCATCCGCCGAACTGGTTGACGCATTCGCTGCGCTGGTCAACGCCGATGTGGAGGATGAGGACATTGACCTCACCCGCGCGGCTCTTCTGATCGCGCGCACGGAATATCCGGACCTCGACATTGAAAGCTACGTGGCGCGCGTCGATGAGCTCGCCGATCGCGTTTCGGCCATCGTGCCGGACCTCGATTCCCAACGAACCATCGCCGCTCTGAACCGGGTTCTGTTTGACCAGGCAGGACTTCGCGGTAACCGTGACGATTACTACGATCCGCGCAATTCATTTCTGAACCACGTACTCGATCGTGGACTGGGAATTCCGATCACGCTGTCGATTGTCTATATGGAGGTTGCACGGCGGACCGGGCTTCTGTTAGCCGGAGTCGGCATGCCCGGCCATTTTCTGCTCAAGCATTTTGGCGATGGAGGGCAGGAATTACTGATTGACTGCTTCAATCGTGGCGACATTCTCAGCCGGCAGGATTGCCAGACTCGGCTTGACGAAATCTACTCCGGCGAAATGACCTTGCGCCCCGAGTTTCTGCATCCCATCAGCCGCCGGCAGATTCTCACGCGCATGCTCAACAATCTGAAGGCGGTCTATTTGTCGACGCGCAACTTCCGTAAAGCCCTGCCGATTGCTGATCTTATCCTGGTGATCTACCCACGTTCGGCGGAGGATGTAAAACAACGAGCGCTCCTGCGCTACAGTATGGCGCTATCCAAGCTCGCGGCAGAGGACCTTGAGGAGTATCTGCGCATTTCCCCGGCCGCCTCCGACGCTGAGGAAATCCGGCAGATGTCGCTTTCCATCCATCGCATGCTCGCGCTGATGAACTAGAACGAGTGTCATGAGTGGCTTTGGGAAGGGCACGGCTTCTAGCCGTGCCGCTACCGGTCAACACTAATGCGGGCTTTAGCCCCTGAGGAGAACTCGCGTGCACTCAGGGATATTTGGAAGGCTAGTTCTAGTCCGCCAGTGCTGCTTCGCGTCGACTCCGGTTTGGCACGACTTCGTCAGCGCCGTAATCTAGCGAGTCTTAGCGCCGCTTCGTCCAACGTTTCCGGTTTCTTGCAGAAAGCGAAACGCACCTGCCGTGCCCCGTCGGCCGGATGGTGATAGAAGCTCGAACCTGGCACGGCGGCGACTCCGATTTCCTTCACCAGATAGCGCGTAAACTCCACATCGTCTTTGAAGCCGAACGCAGTGATGTCCGTCATCACGTAATACGCGCCCCGGGGACGAAAGCACTGGAACCCAGCCGCGGTCAGGGCCGGAATGAGATGATCGCGGCGCACGCGATATCCCTCGGCGAGCTTTGCATAGTACCCGTCGGGCAGACTCAGCGCTGCCGTGCCTGCTTCCTGCAAGGGCGCCGGCGCTCCCACGGTCAGAAAATCGTGCACCTTGCGGATCGCATTCGTGATTCTTCCGGGCGCAACTGCCCACCCCACGCGCCATCCCGTCACACTGTAGGTCTTCGACATGCCGTTGATGGTTACGGTGCGGTCGCGCATGCCGTCGAGCGATGCCATGGAGATGTGCTCAGTGCCGTCGTAGAGAATGTGTTCGTAAATCTCGTCGGTAATCGCCAGCACATCGAACTCAAGGCACAGGTCACGAATCAGTTCCAGCTCCGTGCGCGTGAATACCTTTCCAGTGGGATTGTTCGGCGTATTCAGGATGATGGCTTTCGTGTGCCGATCAAACGCGCGACGCAGTTCTTTTTCGTCGAAGGTCCACTCGCCGTTTTCTTCCGCAGGCGGGCGCAGCTTGACGAATTTCGGCTTGGCCCCGCTCAACACAGAATCAGGGCCGTAGTTCTCATAGAAGGGCTCAAAGATCACAACTTCATCGCCCGCGTTGCACACGGCGAGCAAGGTGGAGATCATGGCTTCCGTCGAGCCACAGCAAACAGTGATTTCCTTTTCAGGATCGACCGCAATCCCCTGCCACACCCGCATCTGCCGCGCGATTGCATTGCGCAGATTCTTAGCGCCCCAGGTGATGGCGTACTGGTTGACATCGTCGGCAACGGCCTGCTGGGCGGCCTGTTTGATCTCGCCGGGGGCCGAGAAGTCGGGGAAGCCCTGGGCCAGGTTTACGGCGCCATAAAGCATCGCCTGGCGCGTCATCTCGCGGATGACGGATTCGGTGAAGTGCGCGACCTTGTCGCTGAGAAAGTGTTTTTTTTGCGTGCTGACATCAGCCATAGCTTGGTCAGACTAGCATACGACGCTTGAGGCGTTAGGGGTTGGTGATCGGCCGGCAGCGGTGCAGTTTCGAATCCAGAGCCTATTTCGGAGAGGTGTCATCCCGAACCCGCCTCAGTTCAGCCGGGTGAGGGATCTCGCGCAGTACCCGCAAGATCCTTCGCTCCGCCCGAAAAACGGCTGCGCTCAGGATGACTCCCTGGAGGAACCGATTCTGTCGGCCTCCGCTGCTCTTACCTATCAGTAGATCACCTTCAGCGAGAACTGGATCTGCCGCGAGGTGCTGGCCGTTTTGCCGATAATCCCAAACCCGCTTCCGCGCAAGACGTTGTTTGGCAGGCCGAAATTCACGATGTTGAATATGTTGAAGAACTCGGCGCGAAATTCCACCGTGCCCAGTTCCGCGTTTCCCCGATGCCCGAAGGGAGTGTCCTTGATCAGCGCGATGTCAAAGTTGTGGAAGCCGGGCCCGCGGAATGTATTGCGTCCCAGCGTGCCAAAGCGGCCATGGTTGGGACCGGTCCCTCCCGGAACATTGATCGGAACATCGAAGAACGACGCATTGTCGGTGCCGAATCCGAAGTAATCTTCGCGAACTGTGCGGCTGGTCGAGAAATGTGGCTGCATCACCAGGTCTGGACGATCCGCTCCTCCCGCGCCTACCCCGGTCTGCTGCACTCCGGAATACACGGAGAACGGGGGGCCCGTCATCAGGGTGGTGATGTTCAGAAACTGCCATCCCCTGGTGAGAGGCCTCCCCAGCGGACGAAGGAAGCGCACACGGTCGAGCGGAAGCAACTGGATCACGCTGGCCGTGAACACATGCGTCACATCGAATGTGGATGGCCCCTTCTCCGCGCCAGGGTTCCAGGGATCCTGCGGCAGGGTTTGCAGCACCACGCCCGTCGCACCGAACAGGCCGCCGAGCACGGAGCTTGTGTCGTCCAGCGACTTTGAGTACGTGTAGCTGGCCTGTACGCCCAACCCGGCCCGGGGCGAGTTCTTGCTGAGGCTGGTCTGCAGGGAATGATAGGACGAGTGGGAACGGCTGGTGATCAGGACCTCTGGTGCGAACCCTCCGATCGCGCGTCCGGAAGAATCGAACTGGGTGAATGGGGCAAACGCCGGGTCTGCGCCGCCGTAACTGTTCGGCGAGTAAACGCTGGCGAGATGGATGCCCGTTGTCGCTACATACGCCGCGCTGAACTTCACATCGCCAAAATCGTGGTCGACTCCCGCCGTGTAGCTCCCGATGTAGCCGTTGCGGAAGTTCTTGGCAATCCCGATCATCTGGAGCAACTGAACCTGGTTGCCGGGCGTCAGCGCGGTCAGATCGGTCTGGTACCGCTGCAAATCAATTTGCGTGTTGGGCGCCACACCGGTGGCCTTTCCTGTAGGGAAGAGCGGCTGTCCGCCAGTCGTATACGGAGTCGGGAGATTCACCGGCACAGCCGAATTCTGGAACGGCAGAGGAATGCCCGGCAGGGCGGTGGCGAAAAGGCTGGTGGCAAAGGGAAGTCCGCCGGTCAGGAAATTATCCTGCCAAAGATTCGGGACGATCGTGGTGATAGCGCCCCCAACGTGCAGCACCGTGTGCTTGGTGGCTCCGTAATCGAGGGCGAGCCGGGGCCCCCAGCCAATCCAGTCCTGGTCATAGGGAGGTTGCGGGTCGTAGAGAAAGATCTGTTTGGCGGTGTGGTCCCAGTAGGGCGTGTCTTTGCCGTCCGCTGTGACGAACCTGGGCAGCGAGGTGCGCTTCTCCGCCTCATGAATGCGGCTGTTGACCTCGTAGCGCAGGCCGTAACTGACGGTCAGGCGTGACGTCGCTTTCCACGCGTCCTGAAAGTAGAAGTTGTAGGCCTCGCGGCGAACCGCTGCCTCATCAAATTTGTCACCCGTCGGCGTTACGTTCGAAGCCGCGATGGTGCTGAACTCATACGGAGTGGCGGTCAGCAGTCCGGTCAGCGAATCCGGCAGCGGGTCACCGGCATGAATGTCATGAGTCCCGCTGGCCGAAGGAATATCCACGGGAGAATACGCTGTTCCTCCACCAAAGCCGTAGAACCCGTTGGGATTTGTCCCGAAGATAGTGGCGTCGCGGTTGAAGCGCATTTCGATGCCCCACTTAAAAGAGTGGGCACCGCGCACGTAACTCATGTCGTGCCGGAGTTGATAGAGGTTTCCGTAGGAGCCGAAAATAGAGCCGCCCGCCGAATTGAATCCCTGAAAAAGTCCATCCCCGAAACCGATTGCAGGCTGCGTGTGGTTGACCGCGGGAAAGAATGGCGTGCTGCGAATGTAGCCGAGAGAAGTGTCGGAAGTCAGGTGAGCCGTCCAAATCCTGGCGTATTTCACTCCCGCGTTGCGCTGATGATCGAAAAAACGGACCTCGAAAGTCGGATCGATCGCCGTCTGATCGGGATTCGTCAGCGGTCCTGTCACCTGATTCAAGCTGAATCGCGTCAACAGCGTTGCCTTGTCGGAGATGTGATGGTCAACCCGGATCGAAAACTGGTCCGTGCTGGTGGACACCTTGGAAGAAGTCGCATAAGTCCGCTCGCCGTAGACTCCCGTAGGATGGTTTGGCAACGGATAGCCCGCCAGTACCGGAGCGATCGCCGGACTCACGGGCACGGTAAGCGTATCCCCAGGAAAAGTCTGAGTGTCGATCCCCTGACGCTCCGCCGCCGTGGGAACGGGGAACACCTGCGTGGTGCCAAGCACCTGGCGAAATCCCTGATACTCACCGAAATAAAACGTACGATTGCGGCCGTCGTAGATCTTGGGAAGGACGATCGGGCCGCCGTTCGTGAAACCGAATTCATTCCGTACAAACGGGGGAATCCGCCGCCCGCCCGCGACCGTGTGGTCGAAGTAGTTGCGCGCATCGAATGCGGCATTGCGAACGAATTCGAAGATGCTGCCGTGTATCTGATTGGCGCCGGACTTGGTGACAACATTGGTGTAGCTCGCTGCGCCATGTCCGATTTCTGAGGGCATAACCCCGGAACTGGCCTGCACCTCCTGGATGGCATCGACGTTGAAGTTGGAAAACGTCGCGCCGCCCAGCTCCGAATCCGTGGTATCGAAGCCATCCATGGCAAAGACCGTCGCAGTCCCGCGCTGTCCGTTAACCGCAAACTGCTGGGTAAAGTTGGCAGCTCCGTTGGCATCGGTCATGGTGCCCGCCGCCAATAGAAGTAGCTTGCTGAAGTCGCGGGCATTCAGTGGGAGGCTCGACACTTCCCCGCTCGAAAGGTGTTCACCACCGCTGGCTTGCGGGGAAGACTCCTGGGCCGCCGGCACTAGGCTGACTTCGTTTCTCTGCGAGGAGACTTGCAGTGCCCCGGTGAGAGTGACGCCTTCCTTGATCGCGAGCAGACTCGGAAGATTGAAAATGGCGTCGTTGAGTTCGACGGAAAGCCTGTACTCTCCTACGGCGATCTGAGGGAATGCGAACTGGCCACCTGCGGAAGTCCGGGCGGTGTAGTCATGACCTCCAGCGGTCGAGTGCAATTGGACGGTGGCATCACCAGCCGGTTTTCCAGCATCGTCGCGCAAGATTCCACTCCACGATGCCGTTGAAGCGGCCATTGCAACGGGAACCGTCGCCAGTGCGGCAAAGAGATAGAAGCATACAAAGCGGTATCCCGAGCGGATTTGCATTCCCCGCATTATAGCTGCGGCGCTTTTGTGGGCCTGGTGTCAGGACGGAACGGGAAGCGTTGGTCGCAGAGAAATGCTGCCGATGCGCTGTGGGCTGCCGACAGTCAGTCGCCGCTGGCGTGGTTCTGCGTGGGTACCAGCACAAGGCGGGGACGTTGCGGCACAGTCTCGGTCTGCGCGGTACGACCAAAGGCATGCAGAATCCCGATGACGGTGGCATAAGCAGCGAGGACGCCGACGCTCACGGACGCGATCACGGTGAAGCAGAGAATGAGAGGCATGAAAAGCGAAATCACGTTCAACCACCCTTGTTCAAGTCAGCCTGACGAAGCGCAACATCTGATGCTGCGGCCGCCAATTCCCGTATACCTGAGTTGTTCAGCGGCGACTTCCCAATCTACCTGCGTTGACGCTCGCCGCTAGTGACGACTAAGATACGGAGTAAAGCTGTGCATTCCTACTTTCGAACAATTCTGATTACCTGTCGACGTTACGGAAGGGACATACCCCGCGGCGAATGATGGCCATTACCAAGATTTCTGTCCGTGGCGCGCGGCAGCACAATCTGAAAAACATTGACGTCGAGATCCCGCGTAACACCCTCACCGTGGTTACCGGCCTGAGCGGCTCGGGCAAGTCCTCACTTGCTTTTGACACGATTTATGCCGAGGGACAGCGCCGCTACGTAGAGACGCTTTCGGCCTACGCCCGGCAGTTTCTCGATCAGATGGAGCGTCCGGATGTTGATGCAATCGATGGACTTAGCCCATCCATCTCCATCGAGCAGAAGACGACCAGCCGCAGCCCCCGTTCGACCGTGGGCACGATTACCGAGATCTACGACTATCTTCGCCTGCTGTTCGCTTCAATCGGTGCGCCACATTGTCCCAAGTGCGGGCGGGCCATCAGCCGGCAGTCGGCGGACCAGATCGTCCAGCGCGTGATGGCCCTCACACCGGAAGACCGGGTCATGGTCATGGCGCCCATCGTCCGCGGGCGCAAGGGCGAGTTCAAGAAGGAGATGGAAACCCTCGTCAAACACGGCTACACGCGGGCGAGAATCGACGGCGAGCTGGTAAATCTGGACGACGACATTCCCCTCGACAAACGCAAGAACCACACCATCGAGGTCGTGATCGACCGCTTGCTGGTGAAGCCCGGGATTGAGCATCGGCTGGAGATGTCGGTCGGCCTCGCGATGAAGCTGGCTGGCGGCTTGGTACAGGTGGCTGTGGTTGGTGGGGAAGAGCAGCTCTATTCCGAGAAATTGGCCTGCCCCGATTGCGGCATCAACGTTCCGCAACTGGAGCCACGCTCGTTTTCGTTCAACAGCATGTATGGCGCGTGTCCGGAGTGTCATGGCCTGGGCAGCAAGTACGATTTCGATCCCGCGAAGGTGATCAATGACTGGTCCAAGCCGTTGCTGGACGGCGGACTGGGACCGGGGTCGGCGTCGCAGAATCTGATTCACATGTTGCAGGTCTCGGCCGCAGCTTACGGAATCGATCTGAATACGCCGTTCGAGAAGTTTCCCGAAAAGATTCAGGATTTTCTGCTGAACGGCGAGCCCGGACGTGGAGGCAAGACGGGATTCCACGGGATCTTCGGATATCTGAAGCAGAATCTGGAGGAGTCGACCTCGGAAGGCTACCGCGATTGGCTGATGGATCACATGTCGGCGACCGAGTGCCCGGCGTGCCACGGAAAGCGGTTGCGCCCGGAGAGCCTCGGGGTGAAGGTGAACACCATGTCGATTGCCGACTTCACCGCGCTGCCGGTGGAACGCGCGCTGGAAGTGGCACAAGGCATCAAACTGCAAGGGCGCGAAGCGCTCATCGCAGGCCGCGTCATGCACGAAGTGGTGGAGCGGTTGCAGTTCCTGAATGCGGTCGGATTGGGGTACATCTCGCTGGATCGCTCGGCGGCGACTTTGTCGGGCGGCGAAGGCCAGCGCATTCGCCTGGCCACGCAGATTGGGTCGAAGTTGCGCGGTGTGCTGTATGTGCTGGATGAGCCTTCGATCGGCCTGCATCATCGCGATAACGGACGCCTGCTGAATGCCCTGGAGAACTTGCGCGATTTGGGCAACACAGTACTCGTTGTCGAGCACGACGAGGAAACCATCCGCCGCGCCGATTATGTAATTGATCTGGGGCCGGGAGCGGGGCGCCACGGCGGCAGCCTGGTGGCGCACGGAACTCCCGAAGAAATCATGCGCGAGCCCAACTCGCTCACCGGAGCCTACATCTCAGGCAAGGCCCTGATTGAGATGCGGGCCGAGCGCCGGCATACCAATGGAGCGGGGCTGACCATTCTCGGCGCGAAGGAAAACAACCTCAAGAATCTCGACGTGACGTTTCCCCTGGGCGTGATGACCGTGGTGACGGGCGTTTCCGGTTCCGGCAAGTCCACGCTGGTGAATGACATTCTGTATCGCGCGCTGGCGCGGCAACTCTACCGCTCGCGGGAGAAGGCCGGCGACCACAAGGCCATTTCCGGCGTGGAGAATGTCGACAAGGTCATCCGCATTGACCAGTCTCCCATCGGGCGGACGCCGCGCTCGAATCCGGCGACGTATACCGGCGTGTTCACCGCCATTCGCGATCTCTATGCGATGCTGCCGGAGTCGCGCGAGCGCGGATACAAGGCAGGACGCTTTTCCTTCAACGTTTCCGGTGGACGCTGCGAGGCCTGCCAGGGCGAAGGGCAGCGGCGGATCGAAATGAATTTCCTGCCTGACGTCTACGTTCTCTGCGAGGTGTGCGGCGGGCGGCGCTACAACCACGAGACCCTGGCGGTGAAGTACAACGGCAACTCGATTGCCGATCTGCTGGAGATGCCGGTCTCTGACGCGCTGCCGATTCTCGAGAACATTCCGCAGGTAAAGCAGAAGCTGCAGACCTTGGTCGACGTGGGGCTGGGCTACATTCACCTGGGACAATCGGCCGTGACACTGTCCGGCGGCGAAGCACAGCGCATCAAGCTGGCGCGCGAGTTGAGCAAAAGGCAGACTGGTAAGACGGTTTACCTGCTCGATGAGCCCACGACCGGGCTGCATTTCGACGATGTGAAAAAGCTGCTCGACGTGCTGCATCGTTTGACCGATCTGGGGAACTCGATCATCATCATCGAACACAACCTCGATGTCATTCGCAACGCCGATTGGATCATCGATCTCGGTCCTGAAGGCGGCGAAGACGGCGGGCGCATCGTTGCCCAAGGCACGCCCGAGCAGGTCGCGCGAGTGAAGAAGTCGTACACAGGGCAGGCGCTCGCAGGGTATTTTGGGAATGGAAAGAAAGTGGCCAATGGCTAGTAGCCCGGTGCGCTTATTCCACAAGTTTGCGTATACATATGGCTTGTCATCTTGAGCGAAGCGAAAGACCCATGTACTTTCTCGTTGGGCGCCGAAATGCATAGGTCCTTCCCCTTCGCGCTGCTCAGGGTCAGGATGACAGGGTGGATTTATGCCGCGAATCTACGGGATAGCACGCGAGATCGTCTAATCCCCATGAACCTCGCGCTCGGCAATTCCGAACTTTACTGAGGAACTGTTTTCTGTCATCTCCTGACAATCCGCAACTTGAGCCGCAACCGCCGCTGAGCAGCGAAGCCCCAGCGCCCCTTCCGACTGCTCCTGAAAGCTCGTTCTCACCGGTTCCGCCGCCTACGTTTGCTCTCATTCCACCTCCACCGCTCGATCCCGTATGGAGCGGCTGGGATGTGTTGTTGATTGTAGGTTTGACGCTAGTCACTATTCTTGTTCTGCAACTTATCCTTCTGTTTAGTGCCTACTGGTATTTGCATGCTCATAATTCTCACGTCGAGCTTGTCGATGTGGCGCAACAACCAATTCTGGCACTGATTTCGCAGTTTCTGATCGATGCTGCGGCTGTGCTCTACATGTTCATGCTAGTGGAAGGAAAATACCACGTGCGCTTCTGGCAGGCCATCCGGTGGAACTGGCCGCGGTCAGAATGGAAATTGCTGAGCTTGGGGGTGCTGCTTCTGTTTGGGCTTGGCGTCCTCGAGAACTTTTTGCCCATGCCGACGGACACGCCCTTCGAAAAACTCTTAGCTCGCCCGAGAGATGCTTATCTGCTTTCCATCATTGCAGTCAGCCTCGGGCCTTTGGTCGAAGAATTGTTCTTCCGTGGGTTTATGTACCCGGTACTGGAACGGCGGATCGGCGTGGCTTGGGGAATCTTTCTCACCGCGCTGCCCTTCGGATTGATTCATCTGCCGCAGTACGGGTGGGCTTGGGGAGCGGCGCTGGTGATTTTTCTGGTAGGTGTGGTGTGCGGTGCGGTGCGGGCGGCCACGCGCTCGGTCGCTGCCAGTTTCCTGGTACACGTGGGCTACAACGGAACGCAAATGCTCATCGCGGTCGTAGCGACACACGGTTTCCGGCACATGCCCAAGGCGGTAGTCGACCTCTGCTCGCGCTGACGTTTTCCCATTTTCGGAACACTTCTCTCAAACAGCAGACGCCACGCGACATTTAAACGTATATTATCCAGAACTCCCCCCTGCACGGGATGAAGCATGAGTGAACGAACTCTCGACCCAAAAGACAAAAACGAATCTACGCCGCAGAAGAGCGTGGCTGAGACCCTGCTGTCCGAAAGCATCATGGCGGCCATTCCCGACGCCATCGTCGCCGTGAACCAGCAGGGTGTCATCGTTCAGGTCAATTCCCAGACGGAAGCCCTGTTCGCCTACACGCGGGACGAGTTGATTGGGCAGAAGATCGAAATGCTGGTGCCGGAACGCCAGCGCCAGCAGCACTATCATCATCGCGAGCACTTCCACGAGCAACCCAAGATCCGCCGCATGGGATCTGGCCTGGATCTCTACGGAAGGCGCCGCGACGGATCCGAATTTCCCGTGGAGATCAGCCTTAGTCCGGTCTCGACCGCCGACGGCACAATGGTCCTGAGCGTGATCCGCGATATCAGCGATCGCAAACGCATCGAGGAGGAACTGCGCCGCGCCCACCAGGAACTCGACCAGAGAAAGAGCCGCGAGCTGCGTGACTATCAGACCCGCCTGGCGCTGATCGTTGACTCCTCGCAGGACGCGATCATCGGCAAGAACCTTGATGGCATCATCACCCACTGGAACAAGGGTGCCGAGTATATGTACGGCTACACAGCGCAGGAGATGATCGGCAGGTCAATTTCCGTGCTATGCCCGAAAGACCGGGTCGACGAAATCCCGACAATACTGAAAAAGATCGGCAATGGGCAACGTGTGGAGTATTTTGAATCGGTTCGGGTCAAGAAGGATGGTCGGCCTCTGAATGTCTCGATTTCTGTGTCTCCCATCCAGGATGCAGACGGCAAGGTCGTGGGAGCATCTGCCATTGCCCGCGACATCACTGCTCAGAAGAAGATCGAAGACCAACTGCGGCAGTCTCAAAAAATGGAGGCGGTCGGGCGTCTGGCCGGAGGCGTGGCGCACGATTTCAACAATCTGCTGGGAATCGTCACCGCCTGCTCCGAACTGCTGCGAAGCCGCGTGGATGAGGACAGCGCAGAATACATCGAAAACATCAGCGAGGCCGCGAAGCGCGGAGCTTCCCTCACGCGTCAACTGCTTGCCTTCAGCCGCAAGCAGCCGTCGCAGGTGCGAGTGCTCGATCTGAACGAGCGGCTCAAGGACGTGAGCAAGCTTCTGCATCCGCTGATGGGAGACGATGTTGAGATTGTGCTTCTGCCGAAATCGGCATCAGCCATTGTCGAAGCAGACGCGGGACAACTCGATCAGATCGTGATGAACCTCGCGGTGAATGCCCGGGATGCCATGCCCCACGGCGGAAAGCTGGTGGTCGAGACCTCGGTCGTAGACTTTGATGACGCTTTCGCCGGGCAGCATCCGCCCATGACGGCCGGAAGATACGTAATGCTCGCAATCAGCGATAACGGAACCGGCATGGACGAGGCCACCGTGTCCCGCATCTTCGAGCCTTTCTTCACTACGAAGGAGATGGGGAAGGGAACCGGGCTCGGTCTGGCGACGGTGTATGGCATCGTCAAGCAGAGTGGGGGGCACATCTGGGTGTACAGCGAACCGGGACGAGGAACGACGTTCAAGATCTACCTTCCCAGCGCTGACCACAAGTTGGGGATGGTGCCGGAAGCACGGGCCGAAACGCTGCCTCCGAAGCGCGGAGGAATGACGATTCTGCTGGCGGAAGATGACGCCGTCATGCGCAAGCTGACCCGGAAGATGCTGGAAGAGCATGGCTACAAAGTCCTTGAAGCGGAGGACGGGAAGGCCGCCCTGCAACTGATCGGCTCAGACCACGCGTCGATTGATCTCACCTTGACCGACGTGGTGATGAAGGAGATGAGCGGTCCCGAACTGGTTTTGCGTCTGATCGATTCCCACCCCGCCATGAAGGTCGTCTACATGTCTGGCTACACTGGCGAACTGATCGCGAATCAGGGCTTGAATAGTGGGATTCGCTTGCTGGAAAAGCCATTCACACGCGCCTCCCTACTCCAAACCATCGATGCTGCCCTGGGATAACAAGTCGTAAAGTTTTTTGGTAGTAGTGCGATTGTCATCCCGAACAAGCGTTTTTGCGCAGTGAGGAATCTGGGCGAGCCGCGCGAAGTAGCCTGCCCTGAGCAAGCGAAGCGCGCCGAAGGGTCGCGTTCATTGCGACACAATAATCGCGCGTTTGGCTCGCTTCCCTACCAAACTGCACCACTACCAGGTTTTCCTTCGTGCTCCTTCGTGTCCTTTGGAGTTACTTGCCGTTCGCCGTTGCCCTCCCGTGGGACCTTCTGCCATACTCGGGGCGCTATGAAAGGCAATCCGAAAGTCATCGCTGAACTGAATAAGGCTCTGCGCGAAGAGCTGACGGCCATCAACCAATACTTCCTGCACGCGGAAATGTGTGAGAACTGGGGCTACCACAAGCTCTCCGAATACATCAAAAAGCAGTCCATCGGCGAGATGAAGCACGCCGAAGTGCTGATCGAACGGATCCTGTTTCTCGACGGCAGCCCGTCCATGCAACCGCTGGAACTGACCGTGGGCGGGACAGTCAAGGCCATGATCGAAAGCGACTTGGCCCTGGAAGTCTCGGCCGTGAAGCAGTACAACGATGCCGTTGCCATCGCCACCAAGGAAGGGGACAACGGCTCACGCGATCTGCTCGTGACTCTCCTCAAGGACGAAGAAAGCCACGTCGACTTCCTGGAAGCCCAGATGCACCTGATCAAGGAACTGGGCTACGAGCGCTACCTGTCGCAGCAGATGGGCGAGGACGAGGAAGAGTAGGATTGTGTGGCGCGGGCGCCCTCGCCCGCGCACCTCGCTGCCACCAAGGCTGTCCCTTCGAGCCTGCCTAGATCAGCCTACTTCACCGTCACCATCAGCAACTGCGCTCCCGAGACAACGTAGTCCAGAGGGGCCGTGGCGGTTTCATCGACGTTCGATTCTCCGCTGACCACCATCTCCTGATTGCCGCGCATGCCGTCCATCACGTTCATGACAGAGATCGGCAGCGTGGGCATGACCTTGTCGGCTACGCGCGCCTCGGGGTCGGCCTCGAGCAGCGACACATAAACGCGGTTGTTGGCGTGCTCTTTGTTCAATAGCGCGATGGTAGAGGCCAGGTCGAGCTTGCGACCGAAGGCCGGATTCACGCGGCCGACGCGATCGAGAGTTTCGCCGTCGCTGACCAGAATGCGTAACGTTCCCTTGCTGGCTGAAGGCGGAATCTTCACGTGAATCTGGCGGACGCTGCGCTCGCCACGATACGGAGCGAGCACCGTTTCAACCGTGATTTCATCGCCTGGACGCACCTCGCTCACGTCGGTGCGGGCGCTTTCCAGGCGAGCCCAGCGGCGTTCGCGGACCAGGTCGAAGTCAAGTTTCACGCTCTTGACCGCGGGGGCGTTATAAGGGTTGTCGTAGATGCGTCCGAAACGCTCTCCTAGCGAGAGCGCGGCAGCCATCGCAGCCGGCTGTCCGTTCTCCGCAGGGGCGAACATGTTCTTGAGAGAAACTTCCGGAAATCCCTTCACACCGATGCTGCCGTTGAGGCGATAGGTGATTTCCTCGCCATATTCATTCACGCCGTGCAGTGCGTTGAACACCGTCGCCATAATCGCGACGGGGCTGAGCCGCGCGTTGTTCAGCACTTCGTAGTGGAAAACCTTCGCTCCGGCGCCGCCGCTGATGGTCAGCGTGACGGGAATCATCTGGGGCTCTTTGTTGAAGACTCCCATGATGCCGGTGTGACGATCCTGCACGAAAACTCCCGCAGCCTCTGTGGTGTTGACGATCTTGAAAGCGTTCAGGGGTGAAGGCAGTGTGGCCAGCACCTGCGCCTTGTTCATGGGCAAATCGACGGATCCGAACTGAAGCAACGGGTGTCCGCAGGCAAGCAGGCGTTGCGGGTCAATGTACGTGACCGTGCAAGTGGCCGCGATATCCATGTCGCCGCGTACGAGAATGGCGCTCACGGCTGATCCCGGTTCGAGAGGCTCTGGCTGCTTAGCGTCGCTGACGGACCCTGCGCCCATGACCGGAACGATTCCCGCGGCAGCGAACTCCGGCGCAAAACGGCGGATGCTCTCTTCCGAGAATCCGTTGAACACGAGCGGCGCCTCAATCGGCCTGAGGTAGTTGGCGAAGCCTTCCGTTGAAGTCAGAAGTGAGAATGAATCACCTGGAGAGGCGGTCTTGCCGGCGGCATTGTTCACGCTCGGCTTGGTGGCGGCGGCTTCTTCCGCCGGCGTGCGATCGAGGGCATTGATCTCGAGCATGCTGGCGATGGGGGTGACTCCGGCGATCGGTTCCTTGGAGAACTCGCCGATGCGGAACGCCAGGGCGCCAGCCAGCTTGCCGTCCAGGTAGACCGGGCTGCCGCTCATGCCCGCGACCACACCCGTGTACTCCACCTTCGTTCCGTGCAGGCGCACCAGGATGATGTCACCCTTAGGACCGTTCACGTTGCGCAGCACACCCAGGACTTCAACGTCCATGGACTCCGGCTTAATTCCCTGAAAAACCGTGTAGGCGACTCCGCGCATTCCCGCGTGGATCTGATCCACGGAGATGGTCTGCGTGGCTTGCGTGCTTTGTGCGGTCAAAGTTGCAGAAAGGGAAAGAATGAAGACGAACAGCGCGAGAGCTACTTTTCTCATGTAACGCCCCGAGAGCCGCCAACGGACTCTCTAACTCAGTTAGACTCGGCCCAATTGCAAGTTGTTGCCAGGAGGGGAAATACGGGAGCCGGGCAAAACATCCCAATCGCGAATCCTTGCGTCTATACTAGCATAGAGAAGTTTTCGGGGTTCCTATGTTTAATCAATGTGTTGACAAGACTTTACAGGGAACGTGGGACAATTACCGGATGCGATTCTTGAGCCTGGCCTGCGCGCTGGCCCTGCTGGCTGGCGCAGTCCCCTCGCGGGCCCAGAGCCAGCCTGATCAGCAGTCCCAGCCCCAAACTCCCGCCCAGACACAGAACAATGGCAAGCCCAAGCAGGATGTGCCGGCAGAGGCTGGTGGGCCCGACTCCAACGTTGGCCCCTACGCGATTCCGAAGAAGAGAGACGACGCCACTCCTCCTCCGCCTCCGGTCTCGGCCAAGAGGGTTGAGGGCCTGCCCGACTATTCCCTCAAAGTCAACGTCCCCCTGGTGAATGTGGATGTGCTGGTTACTACCAGAGACGGCCAATTCATCCCTGGGTTGAAGGAGAACAACTTCCGCATCCTCGAAGACGGAGTTCCGCAGGCCGTCACCAATTTCAACGTTTCGCAAGCGCCGATCACCGCAGTTCTGCTGGTCGAGTTCGCTTCCACCAACTACTTCATGCTCCGCGATACGCTGAACGCCTCGTACGCTTTCGCCAACACGCTCAAGAAGGATGACTGGGTTGCGATCACGTACTACGACATGCAGCCGCACATCCTGGCGGACTTCACGCAGGACAAGAAGGCTGTCTTTGGGGCGTTGAATCAGTTGCGCATCCCTGGTTTTGCGGAAACGAATGAGTTTGACGCTTTGTATGACACCCTCGACCGGTTGGAGCGTGTCGAGGGAAAGAAATACATCATCCTGGTTTCAACCGGTATCGATACATTCAGCCGGCTGACCTACGACAAGATCTTGAAGAAGATCAAAGACACAAAGGACGTCACCATTTTCCCGGTCAGCATCGGGTGGGCCTTGCGCGAGTATTGTGAAACGCACGGCTGCACCGGCATTTCCCATGGGATGGCCAGTTATCGCATCCAGCCCATCGACTACCTGCAAGCCGACAACGAAATGAAAACCTTCGCTGCGATGACCGGAGGGCGCGCCTACTTTCCACGCTTTCAAGCGGAGTTCAGTGAGATTTTCCAGCAGATCGGCGAAGACATCCGCAAGCAGTATTCACTTTCGTACCATCCCACCAATACCAAATTGGATGGAACCTACCGCAAGCTGAAGGTGCAAGTCGTCGCGGCCGATGGTGGCCCGCTGAAGGTAAAAGACCAGAAGGGTAAAGACGTGAAGATCGAAGTCGTGGCCCGCGACGGCTACACCGCGAAGCACACGGTGGACTAACAGCAGTACCCAGTATCGAGTACCAGTCGCCAGTTCGGACCTTTCTGAGAACTGCTAGTAGAGATCCGTGTCACCTTTTACTGGGTACTGGCAACTGGCTACTGGCAACTGATGTTTAGTGCACGTGGAAGAAGTGATCCAGCAGGAAGACAAGTCCTACTCCGACGAAGACCAGTAGTGCCATCCGCGCGCCAGGTTCCTTGTTTACCTCCGGAACCAGGTCGGAAGCCGCAACATAAATCGTCACACCGGCCGACAGCGGCAGTCCTGCCCCAACGTGATGGCGGAACAGCGCCATGGTCAGCGCGCCGGCGACCGTGGCTCCTCCCAAAATGACGGACGCAGCCCACGCGATGCCGCGACTCCGTCCGCTCGCCAGCATGACCGAACTCACGGTGAAGCCTTCGGGAATCTTGTGCAGGAAGACCGCGAAGAAAATCAGCCAGCCCAGCCAGCTTGAAACCAGGAATCCGGAAGCAATCGCGATGCCGTCGAAAAAAGTGTGAATTACCAGGCCGAGCAGGACTGAGTATCCCTTGTGGGCGTGGATGAACTCGTCATGGTGCGTCTCTTCCCCAAAGTGGAAGTGCGGCGCGACCGTGTGTTCGAAGAAATGAATGATCAGATAGCCGAGGAGGATAAGGAATGCGGCGGACTTGCCGCGCAACGCGAGACTCTCGGGGACCATCTCGACCAAAGCCGTGGCCAGCATGAACCCCGCGCCCAGCGCGACGAAGTAGCGGAGATAGCGCCGCTCCCAATGCCGCTGCACAATGATCGTCCCGCCGAAAACGTTGGCGGCAGCGGCCGTCAGGCCGAGCAGGACGCTGATGAGGATCGGGTTCATTTGCAGGCAGCGGGATGATATCAGTTCTCAGTTCTCAGTTCTCAGTTCTCAGTTCTCAGTTCTCAGTTCTCAGTTCTCAGTTCTCAGTTCTCAGTTCTCAGTTCTCAGTTCTCAGTTCTCAGTTCTCAGTTCTCAGTTCTCAGTTCTCAGTTCTCAGTTCTCAGTTCTCAGTTCTCAGTTCTCAGTTCTCAGTCGTACACAGCGATGCACGGCGCCTCATGAGGATTCACAACGTTTACAAAAGAGTGTTCAGATGTCACAGCCTTGGCGGACAGGTCGGTGCGAGGATCTTCATGGAGGATTCTCATGGGCGAGTCATACAAAGATCTGATCGCTTGGCGCAAATCGATGGAAATGGTGACAGAAATCTATAGGGCGAGCCGAACGTTCCCCCGCGACGAACTCTACGGTCTTACGAATCAACTAAGGAGAGCGGCCGTTTCGGTGCCCAGCAACATCGCAGAGGGACAAGCCCGCTTCTCTCACAAAGAGTTCCACCATTTCCTCAGCCATGCAAGAGGTTCGTTGGTCGAGATCGAGACTCAGCTCATGATCGCCCATAATCTCGGCTACCTTTCGGCGAAGGAAGGCAGTGCTTTGCTCGGCAAGGCGGCAGAACTAGGCCGAATTCTGAACGGCCTGATCGCATCAACGAGGTCTGTAGCGTAGCCTTGCAAACGCAAGCGGAGTGGTGTTGCCTTAGTGAGAACTGAGAACTGAGAACTGAGAACTGAGAACTGAGAACTGAGAACTGAGAACTGAGAACTGAGAACTGAGAACTGAGAACTGAGAACTGAGAACTGAGAACTGAGAACTGAGAACTGAGAACTGAGAACTGAGAACTGAGAACTGAGAACTCAACCCGAATGCCGTATATGCATCACATCCCCATCCTGCACGATATAGTCCTTGCCTTCCAGCCGCAGCGTGCCTTTGGCGCGGGCGTTGGCCTCGGAGCCAGCCTCGAGAAGCTGGTCCCAGCGGATGGTTTCGGCGCGGATGAAGTGTTTTTCGAGATCGGAATGAATCGCGCCCGCAGCTTCCTGGGCGCGGGTGTGCGCCGGGATCTGCCAGGCACGGCATTCGTCTTCGCCGGCAGTGAAGAAGGAAATCAGTCCCAGCAGTTTGTAGGTCGTGCGGATCAGCCGAACCAGGCCGCTTTCGGTGAGGCCGTAGCTCGAAAGGAATTCAGCGGCATCGGCGTCGCTCATTTCCGCAAGCTCCGCTTCAACTTTGCCGCAGATCGCGGTAGCAGCAGCGTTGGGGCGCGCCGCAATCTCGGAGAGCTTGTACTTGCTGACAGCTTCTTCGAGCTCTTTCCCCAGCTCGGATGACTCGCCGATGTTGAGCACGTAGAAGATCGGCTTCTCGCTCAGGAACATGAATCCCCGGATGCGCTTCTTGTCTTCGGGCGTCATTTCCATTTCCCGCAGCGGCTTCTCGGTTCCCAGATGGGCGTTGGCGCGCTTGAGAAGTTCGAATTCCTTTTCAAGCTCGGGCGTCTTCATCTTCTTCAAGTCTTTTTCCAGGCGCTCCAGCCGTTTCTCGATCTGGCCGAGATCGCTGACCATCAGGTCGAATTCCACGTTCTTGATATCGCGCAGCGGATCGATGGCGCCAACGTGGGGAATCGCAGGGTCCTCGAAGGCGCGGACCACATGCGCCAGCGCGTCCACCTGGCGGAGATGGGCCGAATAGGCAGTATCCTTGAGCGCCTCCTGACCGATGGCGCCAACGTCGACGTACTCGACGGAAGTGTGCGTCAGCTTTTTCGGACTATAGAGCGCGGCCAAACGGTCCAGCCGATCGTCCGGAACCTTGGCGACTCCAATGTGCGCTTCGCGCGGATTGGCATAAGCGTGCTCGGAGAGATGCGCCTTGGTGAGAATACGAAACAGCGATGTCTTGCCTACCTGGGGCAGGCCAATGATGCCGGTTTTCATGGGAAGCTCTTAGCTGTTAGCTCTTGGCTCTTAGCTTGCACGATTTGAATCGAGAGCAGAGCAGATATGTACTGTGCACTACGGTGACTATGAGGCAACTATTCAGGATAAACGATGTCCTGACAATTGCCCAAGTGCTCGCGTCGAAGGCGCAAAGAAAGGCGGGCTCTAACATGCGAAGAACTGAATTCGGGGCGAAGAGGTTGAAGGAATTGCCAATTCCAGCCCCGAAGGGGCGATATCTGATAGCCCGGCACGTCAGTGCCGGGTAAGAGGGGATGCGGCGCGAGTCCCGTAGGGACGGCACCAGCTAACGAACTGCCAGTTGTTGCGCCGTCAAATACGCAACCACAAGCCCGAGCAGCAGCACCGCTCCTTCCACCCGCGTAGACCAGACATGCAGCGCGTCGAACTGGACCCGCACAGGATTGTCGAGCGTCACAGAAGCAAAGTCGCCGACCTGGGCGCGGAGCGTGTCCATGCGCGGGATGATCCAGAACTGCGAGAGCAGCGTGAGTACGAGCATCAGGCAGATCAGCACGTGGCGTATCGCGAACACGTGCGGCGTGCCGTCGAGCAGGCGGCTGTACAGCATGGAACTCGCGAGGAAGACAACGCCGGAGACGATGGCGATCCAGTGCAGTTTACCGAGGGCGCGTCCGACGACGTTGCCGGCCAGGTGCGTGCTGGGCAGAACCTGAAACGCCGTGGGCGCGAGTACGAAAGCAAAAAAAATGAGACCACCGATCCACACGAGGAGCGACAACAGCATGAGATAGCGCAGGAAGGACATGGTGAGACTATTATCATGGGCGAGACTCGGAAGCACCAGCAGCAAAATGGACGAGTCTGTTTCAAGAAGCAGTCGCCCCGGCGCTATTCGTGCACGGGGACGCTAGTAAACCCGATGCCTCGTTTGCGGTTGATGCGGCAGACGATGTTTTCCAGCATCTTGGGAAGAAGATTCACGCCGTACACTGGCATCAGCGTGTTCTTTTCGATGTACTCCTCGGCCCCGTCTTCAATGAGCTTCTGACGGTTCTTCTCGGTGAGGCTGCTGAGGACAACAACGGGAATGTCGGCCGTGACCGGATCGCTCTTTAGATTTAGCAAGACTTCCCGTCCTCCCATCTTGGGCAGCAACAGATCCAGCAGGATCAGATCGGGCTTCTCTTCGTGGGCGAAACGCAAGGCGGACTCGCCATCCACCGCGCAAATCACTTCATAGCCGGCTTGGATAAGAACACGCTCATTCTCGCGTCGGATGGGCTTGCTGTCTTCTACTAAGAGGATTTTCACCTGTCGCACCGTCCTGCCTTGAGTATCGGCATCTCAGGCCGAAAACCTTAGACAAGACGCGATGGCAGGATGTGAGCCTCCCGAAGCGACCGTGCATCGGGAAGGGCACGACGTCAACCGGCTGCGGAACAACTCGATCCACGACTCTGTTCTGCTACAGTGCATTTCATCTATGACCCAGAAACTCGGCTACGTGGCGGTCGTCGTCCGCGACTACGATGAGGCAATCTCCTACTGATTCAGCTAGCTTTCTGCGTGAAGCCGGTACCCCACGCGACTAAGGTGAGGGTTCAACTGACCAGACCTTGTCACTCTTGATCTGCACGACGCTGTTGTTTTTGGTTCGCACAACATACATACTTTCGCCCTGGTATAAGACGTGAATACTCTCCGTCGGTTCGGCTGATGTTGTTCCGCAGCTCGAATCCGGAAACGCGATTCCGAGGTGTTTCAACCCATCGATTGCGTCTGGCGCAATCAGCAACCGAACACTCCGCCCCGGCTTTTGGAGAAGTTCGCTACCATCAGCGATCCCAAGTCCAAGTGAGAAGACAGTGAGACCGAGAGCGACGAGCATCAATAAGCTCAGTTGTTGGCGGACCGTCGAAGAGAAGTAAACTTCTGGCTGAACAAGAATCAGGGACACTACCAGATTGACGATGCCGCACGACACGGCAAGCGATACACTCCATCCGAGCGAGAGACGGAGTAGGAACCTACCAACGATCAGCACAGCGCTCAAAGATACGGCTACCTGGCCCAGTACGAGGCCAAGTCGATACTTCCTATCGTGAAAGGCTGCTTGTCTTTGAATCCAGTCTGGCGCTGGGCGGCCGAACAGTAGAACAAATACATGACTTGCAAATTCCAAGAATAGAATATTCGCAACCGACGCACCGATGCAGAAAGCTTCTACCAAGAGTCCCCGAATCAAGTAGTTGGTATCAGCGAGGCGAACCCTGAATTCTCCGACGCCGACTGTCGCCGCAAAGGATGATTGTTCCAAGAACCCTAAGGCATACGCGATAGCGAGAAAGGCCGCGCTGTACTTGAGCATCAAGTCCACAGCGTTAGTCCGCGAGGGGGAGTCGGAGTTCATGGATAAAATCCCGCTTTCTTCACTCGAATAACGGGATTATAGCGATTTACTCCGGGCCGGCAGAACTCCCACGAAGGCCACATCTAGTTTCGCCATCACCTGTCCGCTTGTACTGCGGACTCAGGCGGGCATGGCGAGGTGGTCATCCGTCGTGTGCGGCAAGGCGGGCGCGTTCCCCTGCCCCCATCGGCCAACTCCGGGCCGAACACGCCGTCCAGACCCCGCACGGCATCCTGCATGAACGTAGGCGCAAGATGCTGGTACCGCGCCGCCTGCCGCAAGTCCTTGTGCCCGAGTTGTAAAGCTACGACGTGAATATCCGCGCCGCCTTTTCGCCACGGGATAGAACCTGAAGTCGGCATTTGAAAAGCAGTTTTGGAGGGCTTATAAAGGCGCAAGTCTGTGAACGTAGGAGCCATACGGAAGTGAAGCGCGACATGGACTTGATTCGGGAGCTGCTTCTTTTGATAGAGACCGATCCGAAGTTCGACGGTACAACGGAGTTTTGCTTCAACACGCCTGAAGAAATGGGTATCACCAATCACTCGACCGAGGAGGTGGCTTATCACCTGGCTCAACTGATCGAAGCTGGCTTCGTGAAGGGAGCCGTAACAATGGTGTGTCCTATGCAAATAATTCGTGGACTGACATGGTAAGGTCACGAATTCTTTGCGGGCTTACCAGTGTTGGTTTGGCGGTCGTCGGAGCAATTGCGCAAGCCGAAATCAAGAAGACACTAGGCCTGCCGTAGGTTACCAAAATGATAAACATCGACCTGCATAAAGGACTACACCCACTGGTCTTTGATTTTTTGTTGGGGTTTTTGCCTGGCTTTTTCTTTGAGGTTTGTGTGTTGTTGGCGAATCCGCAGTGGGTGAAGCAGCTGGCCAATCTCGTCGGTCCGGATCACTACTACACCACCGTGTTCATCGCCTTGTTCCTGGCTTTTGTGGTTGGCGGCGCGTTTGTTCAGTGGGTACGTTATATACAAGGTATTCTTCGATACGGTTATGCAAAGGCCGTTCAGCATTTGCCGAGGGTGCGGGCGTGGCGAATTAAGCGGATGTATTCCGAGTATTCCGAAGCGCTGCAAGAGATGCAACAGCAAGCTCAGCAGGGGCAGCAACCGCCGTCACGACCACAGCCCCCGAAGGGTCTTTCCAAGCTGCAGAGTGCTGAATTCGAGGAAGCTCGTTTCACGACGGCCCTGCAAACGGCTTGGGGTCGCGCCGCTAGGACGCTTCTTAAGCACTATGGAGTGAACATCGAGCCTGACGCGTACTGGCAACGCGACGGCTATGCTTGGTCCTATGTTCTTGGAGAGGCGCGTCTCGGAGATTGGCGCGGACGCCCCATTGTAGTGTCTCTACACGCTACCGGGTGGAGTGGTCTGGCCGCCATGTACTTCGGGCCGCTCTTCGGCAGGTGGCCCTTTGTGACGTTCTGTCTTTTCTTGGTCGGTTTCGGCTTGTTGCATGACTACCAGATTGCTAGAAGATTTAATGATCCGGTGCTGATGTGGATTTACAAGCTTCGCCGAACCCTAGATGAATTGAATTCTGTGTCTAAGGGATCACAAGAATCTTCGCCAACTGATTCCTCTGAATCTGAGATCGCCGAATAAACAGCTTCGCTCGGCGCAGCCGCGCACCCTCGAAACTGAATTTTTATCGTTACCCTATCGTTACCGGTGCGGGCCATGGAAAAACGGGTGCCCAATAACCCCCTTATTTTGTTGGCGTCCCCGACGGGATTTGAACCCGTGTTACCGCCGTGGAAGAGCGGCCTTTCGAGGGCCGTGTAAGCGGCTCGGGATCAAGAGGGGCTTTAGCCCCAGTGATCGTTGTCGCCGAACCACTCCTTTCCGCGAGCATCTGAGACCTAATGCCCAAGACCTAACACCTAAGACCTAAAGACCCAACACCTGATACCTGAGACCTGCTTTCCCATTCCTGCAAATCACAGGCACTTTGTGACACCCGTCACTGCATTGGCCCACATCCCTAAGTAGGATCACCTCGGTTTCCCAACCCTCCGAGCGAACATCGGGTCCCAGGTACTCTTTATGAAGGGAAGATGCGTCGCTCGACGGCTCGCGTTCTGGCTACTGATCGTGGGCGCTCTGGTTGCCGCACGCGGTCAGGACGCAGCGAGTGCCAAGGCGAATTTCTCCAGAGCTTCTGCAGCTTCCCGCACGGCCGCGCCTGTTACCCCAGACCGCGTCTTGCACGAGCCCGCGTTCCCGCGTCCGTTTCCGTTGCCTCCGGGCACCTTCGGCTTTCCTCAAATCGCGCGTGCGGCGGGAATCATCTTCTCCGGCACGGTCACATCGACTTCCCGCGTGCTGGCTTCCGGAGGCGAAGACCCTCAGGCCGTGGCCGTAACTTTCCACGTGGAGCGAGGTATCCGCGGAGCCAGCGCCGGACGCGACCTCACCATCTTTCAGTGGATTGGCTTGTGGGCCAGCGGCCAGCGCTATCGCGTGGGCGAGCGTGTGCTGCTCTTCTTATATGCGCCCAGCAAATTGGGGCTCACCAGTTGCGTCGGCGGAACCATGGGGCGGTTCCGCATCGACCCTTTGGGAAACGTCGTCCTTACCGATGAACATTTGGCAGCTTTTGGGGCGGATCCCGTCCTGGGGGGGAAGTCGCGGGTCAGTATGCGCGACTTCACCCAGGCGGTGCGGCGTGCCAGGGGGGAGGAGTGAGTATGAGAGCGGACATGACCGGGACAACTTCCACGGCATTTACCACTCGCTCACTCCTTCTCCGCCTGGCCGTGGCACTTGGCATGGTGTTGTTTTTCGCGCTGCTCTCGCGCGCGGGCGGGCCGGAGTACGTCGCTGGAACCAGTTATTTCCTCCCTGCGGCTTCCGGCCAGCCCCTCCTTTGGCCCCAAGGCTCCATTACTTACTACACCGATCAGGGAGACCTCAGCCCCGTCCTGCCCAGTGCCTCAGCGGACGCGCTTGTGGCCGACGCCTGGAGCCAGTGGACCTCGGTTTCGACGGCAGCCATCGCCGCGGCCAAGGGCGGCCATCTTGCCGAGGATGTCAGCGGCTCGAACGTCATACGCAATGCCGATGGGACGATTACGCTTCCCTTCGACATTCAGCCGGGTGCTGTCGGCACGCCCGTCGGCATTGTTTATGACTACGACGGCTCGGTGACCGACGCGTTGCTCGGCGCCGGCGCCGGCAGTTCGAGCCAATGCTTCTTCAACGCGGCGTTCGGCGGAAACGACAATTTCAGCCAGTCCGCCACATTGCAGCACGCCCTGGTCGTGCTCAACGGCCAGTGTGCTTTGCAGTCGTCGCAGCTCACCGATGTGGAATACCGGCTGGTGCGGGTGCTCGGCGGTGTGCTCGGGCTGGGCTGGTCTCAGGTGAATCCGAATGCAATTACCGGCACACCCAGGCCGGTCTCGGACGACTTCGCCGGCTTTCCTGTCATGCACTACAAAGATCCGCAGAATTGCGTGCCCATCACTTTGTGCTATCCCAATCCTTACCAGCTCGCGATGGACGACGTCGCGGCGATCGGGCGGCTCTACCCCGTGACCTCGCAGAACCTGTCGAGTTTCCCGGGCAAGCAGTTCTTTTCGGTGAACACGACCCGCATCCACGGGTCAGTGTGGTTCTCGGATTCCTCGGGAAAGCCAGCCCAGGCGATGCAGGGAGTCAACGTCGTGGCGCGCTGGATCGATGTCACCAGCGGATTGCCCTCGCGGCGTTATGCGGCCTCCTCGGTCTCGGGATTTCTCTTTACGGGAGATGCCGGAAATCCCGTCACCGGTTTCTTCGACGCCCTGGGTAACCCTAGTAGCCAGTGGGGATCGAGCGATCAGACCCTGGAAGGTTTCTATGATCTGGCCGGATTGCAGGTTCCCGACGGCGTCCGAGTCGGCCAGTACCAGCTCACGGTGGAGCCGCTCGATCCCCTCTGGTCTGAGGGAGTCGGGCCTTATGCGCCATTCCAGGTCGTGCCTTCCGGGACCCTGCAGCCGATCTTGGTCAATGTGATCATCGGCAGAGACGTGGCGCAGGACCTTGTCATGTCCCGGAGTGCGCTGCCGGCGCCGCAATGGGCAGCATCGGAGACTTGGAGTGCTCCCGCCGCAATTCCTGCGGGCGGCGACTGGGTCGGATCGCTGGGCGCCTACGGCAGCGTTTCCTATTTCTCGCTGCCGGCGCAGGCTGACGGAACTTTGTCAGTCGCGGTCACTGCACTGGACGAAAGCGGAAAGGCCAGCATAGGCAAGACACAACCCGTCGTCGGGATGTGGGACGCCTCCGATCCGGAGGGCACGCCTGCACCCGCATTCACCCCGTCATCATTCAATTCCACAGTCTTTGGCGAGACCCGGCTCGACGCCCAAATCTTCACCTCGACGAAGTTTCTGATAGGAATTGCCGATCTGCGGGGTGACGGCCGCCCCGACTATCACTACCACGCGCATGTGCTCTATGCAGACTCTGTGTCGCCGTCACGCGTCGGCGCGAACGGGGGCGCCGTCGCGGTGGGCGGAATGGGCTTTGCCCCGGGCCTGACCGCATCGATTGGAGCCAGCAGCGCATCCGTACTTGCGGCCAATGCGAGTCAGATGATCCTGGCCCTGCCCGCGCAGAGTGACGGAGTCCAGAGCATCACGATCACTGACCCAGCCAGCGGCGCATTTTCGACGATGACGAACGCGTTGACCTTCGGCGCCGCTTCCGACGACAACATTGTGGTCCTGCAAGGGGCAAATCCCGCCACACCGGTCGGAACGCAAGCCACCAATCCAGTCAGCGTGCGCGTGATTGCCGCCGACGGCGTAACTCCCGTCAGCGGCGCGATGGTGGGGTGGAGTGCGACAAACGCCGTGGCCCTTTCCGCCTGTGGCGGCGCTTCAAGCTGCACGGCAGCCAGCGACGAAAGCGGCCTGGCGTGGACGTGGGTGACACCGGGAGCCGCCGGCGTCGCGACCATCACCGCCACGCTCGCGCCGGGAGTCTACAATCCAGCAAAGTCCGTTGCCGCCACCCTTCTGGGGACATCCTCTTCGACTGATCTCGGGGTCAGCACGCCCTATTTCTGGATCGCCCAGGGAACCACCGTCGCTCTGCCCCTCACCGCGCGGGTGATGGGCAATGGATCGCCCAAAAGTGGCGTCGTGGTGAACTTCACTTTGATTGCGGGATCAGGCACGCTCAGCGCTCCCAGCGCCAATACCGACGCGAACGGATACGCCACAGTTACGCTCACGCTGACACAACTCGCCGCCAATGTGCAGGTGAACGCGTGTGTCGCGCCGGCGAACAGTCCCTGCCGGGCCATCTATGGCAGCATGGTCGTGCCCGCGTTGCTCAGCCTCCAACCGGTGACAGGCTCCGCCCAGGCAACCACGTTGGGCAAGGCATTTCAGCCAATTACGGTGCGTGCGGTCGATAACTCTTCGCCTCCGAATCCGGTGTTGGGGACGAATGTGATGTTTCAAAGCACGGTGATGCGTCCCCCAGGGAACTCTCCCGCGGAAAATTCGGGAGAGACTAGTACCGGCAACCCGACGCTGCCCGTCATTTTGAGTGTGAACCAGGCAACCGTGCAGAGTGACGCGAACGGCCTGGTTAGCATCCTGCCCAGCGTGGGGGCGTTCAACGGCACGCTGGAGGTCGATGTGTTGGTCACCGCCGGAACTAACGCAATGCTCAACTACGTGCTCGACGCTTATCCCGCAATGGCCAGCGGAAGCGCTCCCGTCGGAGGCTCGCCACCGAGGATCAAGCCGAAGCCCTCCCCGCGAGTGCGGCTGTTGACCAGAGAGCGCTGACGGATAACCCGATTGCCACGCTCGCGATCGCGGACCATCGAGCTTGCGCGCTTTGACTGCGGCAACAGACCCACGATTCCTTGGGTGCCTGGTTTCAACTACTTACGGACACCAACGCGACCACTGGTCAATTTATATCTATAAGCTAATATCCGCCGGACCGCCGGGATGGGTTCCGGCCCTCGATTTCGCATACTCGACCGCGTCCTGCAACGCCATTTCCTGAGCCGCTAGTGGCCCTGGGATCGACGACACAGCGTGTCGACGGGGAAAGAAGGCTGTCTGGCCGGAGATCGTCCGTCCTGGGGCTTCCTGGACGGTCCTACGAACTCTCAACAACTTGCACGAAGAATCAGTAACTTGCAGATAACATGTCACAGAAATCTGATGCGGCACCCGACTGAACCCTGCCCGCCAGACTCTCCGGGGCCTCGTTCGGGCCGTGCCGGCGTGACCCGAATCATCCTTGCTATTCCGTGTAGCGAGCGCTATGTTGGCTGGTCTGATGGCCAGCTCCGACCAAATCGAGCAGCAGCTCCAGCAATGGATGGATGCGGGCATCATCGATTCCAACACTGCCGGACGGATTCGAGCCTACGAGTCTTCTCACGAATCTCCCGGCGTGCGCTGGCCGGTCATATTCGCGATTGCCTTTGGCTCCATCATGGTGGCCGCCGGTGTACTGCTTTTCGTGGCGGCCCACTGGGAAGACCTCTCGCCCACGCAGCGGTTCCTGATGGTATTGGCGATGATTGCAGGATTTCACCTGGCGGCCGGGGCGCTCATGCCGCGAATGCGGGCTCTGGGCCTGGCCCTTCATGCCGTCGGTACTGTGGCGTTGGGGGGCGGCATTTTTCTGGCCGGGCAGATTTTCAACCTTGAGGAACACTGGCCCGGGGGCATCCTGTTGTGGGCCATTGGCGCGGTGCTGGCATGGCTGGTGCTGCGTGACTGGTTGCAGGCCACGCTCAGCGCGCTGCTGATTCCAGCGTGGATCGCCTCAGAGTGGAGCGTGCGCGCCCAGCACTTCAGCGGCATGGAAAGGATTCTCAGTCAGTTCCTGGTGATGGTCGCGATCACGTATTTGAGTGCTCGTCGCGGCCAGGAGGATTCCCCCTTCCGGCGAGCTCTAGGCTGGACAGGCGGACTTGCGCTGCTGCCTGCGTGCGCGGTGCTGGCCAGTGGCCATGAATGGGATTGGGCTCGCCATCCGGCAATGTCTTCTGCGCTCTACGTGATCGGCCTGTTCCTGGCCTTCGTGCTTCCCTTGCTGGCCGCATATTTTCTGCGCGGCAAGTCTGTGGTCTGGAATGTGGGATATGGCGTCTGGGTATTCGTGGTCTCGCAGCTCAACGATCGCGATGTGTTCCAGAACGTGGGCATCTATGCACTCTGCGCGCTGGCCGCCATGGGCCTGGTGATGTGGGGACTGCAGGAGCAACGGCGCGAGCGTATCAACCTGGGGGTCGCAGGCTTCGCTATTACCATCATCGTCTTTTACTTCTCCACGGTGATGGGAAAGCTGGGGAGGTCGGCCTCGCTCGTCGGCTTCGGGCTGCTGTTCCTGCTGGGAGGGTGGAAACTGGAGCAGTTGCGCCGCAAACTGGTGGCGCGCACCACCACTGCGGCGCCGAAGCTATGAAACCCGTAACCAAAGCCGTCGCGGTCGCGCTCATACAAGCGCTGATCGTGTGTTCGCTGGGGGCCAAGCTGCTCTATGACCGCAGAACTCGCCCGCAGGCCTGGTTCAAAACGCAGAGGTATGATCCAAACCTTCCCATCCGCGGACGCTATGTAAGCCTGCAGATCGAGGTGAACGATTCGCGTACCCCGGAAGAGATTCAGCAGAAGTTCGGAAGCGAAATCCAGATGTACGAGAGCCAGCGCGCACCCAGTTTCTTTGGGTTCGGCAGAGAGTGCGGTTCCATAGCCATGCGCGACTCTGCGCCCACCGCTTTTTTCGACAGTAGTGCCGCCTGGAATTGTGACAACCTGACCTTTGAGCGCTGGCGTAGGGGAAATGACACCGTCTTGCGGCTGACTGAGCCAATTCTGTTCTTCATTTCTGACACCGCGAAGGACCCCACGCGTCTCGCCACCGGAGACGAGCTTTGGGTGCTGGCAACCATTCCGCGCAAGGGGCCGCCGCGGCCGATTGCGCTCGGGGTGAAGAAAGCAGGCGGGAAAGACATCACGCCGCTGAATCTCGACTAACCCGCGGTCGAGAAAATTCCTTTCA
The DNA here is from genome assembly GCA_020073465.1 of Terriglobia bacterium. GTDB lineage: Bacteria > Acidobacteriota > Terriglobia > Terriglobales > Acidobacteriaceae > Sulfotelmatobacter. Next base: position 36,230 of record JAIQFC010000007.1, on the reverse strand, counting down.
AGTTAGCTGTGTGTCGCCGTTCCCCCTTGGTGGACCGACGCTGGGTCCAGTGACGTAGGTAACTCCGGCGCGCCCGAAGCCGAATAGTAAAATCGTAAGAAATGTCGCCCGAGACTGCCATCGCCGTATCCCACAAGGCCGCCGACCTCGAAAAAGCTCTCCGCCGCGTGATTCGCGGCAAAGACGACGTGGTCCGCCTGGCCCTGGTCAGCATCTTCGCCCGCGGGCACCTGCTCATCGAAGGCGTCCCCGGCGTCGGTAAGACCACCCTGGGACAAGCCCTGGCCCGCGCCATCGACTGCAGGTTCCAGCGCGTGCAGTTCACCAGCGACATGCTGCCCTCTGACGTTCTCGGAATTTCCGTCTATTCCGCCATGGAGCAGCAATTCGAGTTCAAGCGCGGCCCGGTCTTCACCAACGTTCTTCTCGCGGACGAAATCAACCGCACCACGCCCAAGACGCAATCCGCGCTGCTCGAGGCCATGAACGAAGGCCAGGTCACGGTCGATGCACACTCGTACCAGCTGCCGCAGCCGTTTCTCGTAATCGCCACCCAGAATCCGGTCGAGCATCACGGCACGTATCCTCTACCCGAATCGCAACTGGATCGCTTTCTGATGCGGGTGCGCATGGGATACCCCGAGGCGCAGGCCGAGCGTGAGATTCTGCGCGCCGAAGTCGGCGCGGAGCACCTGGGGGATCTCCGCCCTGTGCTCACCGGCGCCGACGTCCTCGAAATGCAGCAGGCGGTGAAACAGATTCGCGTGGATGAATCGCTGGTGAGCTACGCTCTCGAGATTGTCCGCCGCACACGGGAATCCGAATTTCTGTCGTTAGGAGTTTCTCCGCGCGGATCGCAAGCGCTCTACCGTGCCGCCCAGGCCATGGCCTTCCTCGAAGGCCGCAGTTTCTGCACTCCGGAAGACTTCAAGCCGCTGGCCGTGCCCGTCTTCGCCCATCGTGTGGTCGTGAACGGCCTCTACGCGTCAACCCTTAAGAAGTCCGAACAGGCTGATCAAGTCCTGTGTGAGATTGTGGAAAGCGTCCCCGTTCCGGTGTAAGAGCAGCGGCCAGTGGCCCGTTCTCAGCCTGCCTCGTGCCATAGCTGCATCGCAATCTGGCTCGAGCAGCGTAACCCTCTAGAGTGCCTGTCTGAGATGCTCTTCGGCTGACAGGTTTGCGCCCGCCAGCAGCAGCAATCCCGACAGGAAAGCCCAGAACATCATGCTCACTGACAGCGCGAAGGGGCCGTAGACCTCCTGGAAGTTGAGCCAGGGCAGCGCCATGATGTAGGCGTGTTTCAGGGCTTCGGAGAGCAGCCCCATGATGATGGCGGCGGGCAGTACGGCTCGTGCCGGAACCTTGCCGTTCGGAAGCAGCCAGTAGATGAGGAAGAAAATGGTAATGCTGGCAGCGACGGCGAAGACCTTCATGACCAGGAATCCCACGAGGCGGACGAATCCGGTGGCGTGACCGCGCAGCAGGAATTCAAACGGCGCTACGATTCCGGCGGTCAAGCCGATCGAGAGCAATGCCAGAACGCCGCACGCGAAGGCCAGTCCGAGGGAGATCAACTGGTTGCCCAGATAGGAGCGATTGTTGGGGAAGCGCCAGATCCGGTTGAGCGCGACTTCCAGCGGCAGGAACACGCCGGTCGAAGTCACCAGCAGAATGACCAGCGACACCACCTGCACCCGTTGCCGGGCGTTGACCATCGCGGTCAGGTTGCGAATGACGAAGTCCTGCCCGGCGGGAAGGTAGTCGCGCAGCAGCTGCACCACGACGTCGTACATCACGCGCGAATGGAAGACCCGGCGGATCAGCACCATCAGCAGCATCACAAAGGGAAAGAAGGACAGAATCGCGTTGGCCGCAACGGAGAACGCGAAGGTGTGCACCTCGGTCCGCATCAGGTACTTGAGGGTGGAAAGCACCAGACCGGACGAGCGCCGGCGCGCGGGCCGGGGAAACGCTTGCGGGGCGTCCTCCGGTTTCCGCAGCGTGGGAATGGGTGAATTGGGCACGGAGTTTCGTTCAAATCCTACCAGAGCAGGGCCTCCAGCCTAAGGCCCTGAAAAAACGACAGTTTCCGGGCAGGTTACCCGGCTATTTCTTTACCTTTGTTAAAGTTATAAATATGACCCGGGGTCACACAAGTTTCGTTTTCCTAATTTTTCTTGCGAATCGTTTTAATACTGCTTATTATCGGTTGCTCGTTAGCGGACGACCGTCCGGTAACGGGTTGCAGGCAGGTTGACGTTGTGTTGGGTGGTCGAAAAAGCGCCAATGGTCGGGCTCCGAAGTTCGCGCCGCGGGATCGCAACGCGGTGCGGAACTGAGGAGTCTTTTCTTTTGGAGTGACTTCTGCCGCACATAGCGACACAACCGACTTCTACCGGTGTTCTTGAGGGGGGCTTCGGTCGACCGGGGCGCGATCGGGGATTCCGGAGAACAATTCTTCACGATTGTGAAAGGAGTTTTTCCGTGAGAGAGAAGGGAACAGTCAAGTGGTTCAACGGGGCGAAGGGATATGGATTCATCCAGCGCTCCACGGGGGAAGATGTGTTCGTGCATTTCTCCGCGATTCAGGAGAACGGCTACCGCACGCTCAACGAGGGTGAGACCGTGGAGTTCGACCTGCTCAAGGGCCCCAAAGGCTTCCAAGCGGCAAACGTCGTCCGCGCATAACCGCGAAAACGAACTATTCCAGACCCTCCCGGCTCCCAGCGGGAGGGTTTTTTGTTGCATGGCGACTTTTGCTCGGCGAGGGACTATTGTTGATTGTTGAATTTTGATTGTTGATTTTACGGGAGCCGATGCACAAAGGATACTTCGATTTTCGTTGTGGCGGGGATGTGATATAGAGTGTCGACGATGCACAAAGGATTGAGGCATGGGGCCTTCCACGCGTCGGTGACTGCCATTCTGGGAATGGCTGCATTCGGGCAGTCAGTGCCAGCCGACACAGCATCTGGGAATCAGCCAACTCCCGTCACCCTGTTTTTTCTCGCTGATGACAGCCATGGCAACCCGATCCGAGAGCTCACAAAAGCTGACATATCTCTCCTAGATAACAAGAAGCCGCCGCAGTCGGTCGTGGAGTTGCGAACGGCAAAAGATCTTCCGTTAAGGCTGGGGCTTCTGATCGACACCAGCAACTCGCAGGGAAGCAACGAGTTGTATCGCCCTGCCGTGAAAGCAGCTTTTGATTTCTTGAATCAAATACTAGGTGATCAAGACACCAAAGTATTCATTGTGGATTTTTCCAGCACGCCCAAGGCAACGAGTTTTATGAACCAGGATCAGTTCTCGAAGGCGAAGGTCGAGTTGTCTACGGGTGGAGGAACCGCCTTTTATGATGCTGTCAACCTGGCATGCAAGGAACGCATGCAAGCGGACCGTACGATGCCAGCTCGCCGTGTGCTCATCGTATTGAGCGACGGCGAAGACAACCTGAGCCATGTGAGCCGGGTAGAAACGATCGTCGCCGCGCAGCAAGCCGGGACCACGATCTTTACCATCAGTACTAACAAATCGAATGCACGTGCATCAACCGGCGACAAAGTGCTGGAACGGTTCGCTGCGGAGACGGGCGGGTACAGTTTCTCAGAGCTTGGTCCCAAGGACATGCCCAAGGTCTTCGCCAGCATAAGAGCGCAGATCGACTCGATGTACAACCTGACCTACATTCCGGCAGAAGCCGGTCAGCCTGGGCATTTCAGTCCTATCGAATTGAAGATCACATCGGGCGGTAAATGGAAGGTGCATGCCCCGAAGGGGTACTACGTTCCTTCGGGACAGAACTGATTGCGTACTGATTTTCCCTAGCTGAAGTCCGAAAGCCGAAGCCCGAAGCCTGCGCCCTCACCGCACTTCCAGCGAGACCAAGTCCCCATCCGTCACGCCGCCGGGCTTGTAGTTCACCGTAACGGCGCGGTCGCGCCAGTTGCAGGAGAAATCGTCGGCACCGATCAGGAGCAGCGATTTGTAGTCCGGCGTGCGTAATTTGAGGACGGCTCCTTCAGAGGCCACGGTCAGAACTGCCGCCGGGGCCTGCGAGCAATCCACTCGCACTAGCCGGCCCTTGATGAACTTGGGTGCCCGTTTGTCGGCGGGTCCGCCGCTTTGCGACGCCTGGGCTGCCGCCGCACGCTTCGCAGCGTCCTCCTCCAGCACGTCGAAGGGGGACTTCTGGGCTTCGAGCTTCGTCGGGGTGGTTCCCGAGGCGGTAGGAATACCGTATTTCCGCTCGGTAGCGAGTTGCTCCAGTTTCTGACGGGCGTCGGCTGCGAGTTGCGCGTTACCGCTGGTTTTCAGATGTTCCAGCAAGGCTTTTGCGGCTTCCCATTTCTTGTCCGCGATGTAGATCTGGGCCAGGTGATAGATATACCTTGCCTCTCGCGGGTTCAATTGCATCGCGGCACGTTCTGCCTGCATGGCGGCGATCAGGCCTCCGCCTTCCATCCGAGCTACTGCCATCAGATCGTAAGCGTCGGCAAACTCCGGATACCATTCGAGCACCGCCCGCAGGTCCTGCATCATGTTGGCAAGGCCCTGAGTGTCGCCGTGCCGGGCCTGCGCCATGCGGTATTTGAGCACTGAAAGGTAGTAGCGAATCCACATGTCGCGCTGATTGAGCGCCGCCGCATCGCCCAGTTCCGTCAGTGCGTCTTCAAACTTGCCGTGCTGGAGGTGATCCCATGCCAGCACTCGATGAGCAAGCGCGTTCCCGGCGGTGGCGGGAACATTCCTGTCGTCCGTCTTTCCCTCAGAATCCTTCTCCCCTTCTGATTTCTTCCCTGCGGGCGCGGGGGTTGGTGTTGCCGTAGCCAGCGCCTCCAACTCCTTCAGCCCGTACTCGCGGCGCTCGGGGATGCGGACCTGGACCTCCGCGTAGAGGACGCGAGCGTCGGCCTCGGGGAGCGGTTTCGAATTGATGGCAATGTCATCTGGACCCATGGGAGCAGGGAAGTGAACCACCTGCGCGGGAGTCGCGGGGTTGGGGCCGGGGTTCTTTTGCCGGGCGTTATCGAGCGCCGTTGCCAGGGCCGTCTGAGCGTGGAAGTAATCCTTCACCGCCTGCTCGAACTGGGCCGCCGTCATGCCGTATGCCTTCTGGATGGCGTCTTCTGTCTGGACGTGCTGGTTCAACACCAGATCGAAATAGTTGCCCGTCTCCGCCAGCTTTTTTTGATTCAGCAGGTAGTGCATCACCATCCAGGATTGCGCGTAGAAAAGCGTGTGGTGGGTGCTTTCGGCAGAACTGTCCTGTTTCATGCTGAACAGGTCCGGGATGGAGAGCCAGACCTGCGCGCTCAGCAACTCGGTCAATGACTTCGGGGGATGCGTCTCGCGCTGGTTTGGCTGCACGTCCTGCGCAGTTAAGGTGCGGAGTTCAGGATCGCCGCCGAGGTCTACCTGCTTGTTGTCCAGGCGGATCGAGCTGAAATACTCAGCCAGACCTTCATCGAACCATGCCTGCGCCGGAGGGTAATTGGAATTCAGCAGCAGGTGCGCGAAATCGTGGGCGACCGCGCGCCAGGGCTCGTCTTCGAGGAGGTTCAGCACGATGAAGTCCTGGTCTTCGCCCGGAACCAGAAAGCCGGGCACATCGATGGGCTGACCCTGGCGCAGGGGCGCGACCTGGTAATACGACTTGTCGCTCTTGAGGGCGAGGATGGTCAGTGGACGCGGCTGGTTCAGGCGCTCTTTTGTCAGCAGAGTCGCGAACACAATCCGCATCTGCTCAAAACGCAGCGCCACTTCACGGCCCTTCTTGTCGCCGGCATCGGTGACGATCTTGAAATGGGACGAGTGGATCTCGAGCCACTTGGGTTGGTCCGCGGCGGATGCCGGACGGCCATGAAAGCAAGCCAACAGGAGGAACAACGCCACTTGACTCGGGATGGAACGACGGACCATAGGCAGCCGCGAGAGAGGGAAAGCTGACGCCCAATTAAATGCTACCACGCGGGGTGAATTCGACATTAAGACGAGCGAAACGTACACGTCCCAACCAAAGCTCCGTCCTCGACGGTCTCCACCTGCGCGCGCACCCATCGGTTCGCTTCGTGGTGTCCTTCGAGATGAAGCTTCAGGTAGTTGTCAGTGAGGGCTTCGGTGAGTGCGGTGCCCGATACATCTCTTTCGGGATGACCGAGGGGAGAAGAGCCGCAGGAGGATTCGGCGCACGCTTTAAGCGTGATGGCATCAATCGTCCTGCCGATGAACGAGCGCATGAAGGCGAGCTTTTTCTCTGCCGCCAACTCTCGCAGGACGCGGTTACGGTCTCGCGCACTCTGCACGGGCACTTGATTTCCCATGTCCGCGGCGGGCGTCCCGGGGCGCGCGGAATAAGTGAACACATGCAAGTAGGTGAACGGCAGCTCTTCGGCCATGCGTCGAGTCGCCTCGAATTCGGCGTCGGTTTCGCCGGGGAATCCCACCATGACATCTGCTCCGATCGCAGCGGTGGGCATGGCAGCGCGAATCTTCTCGATCTTCTCGCGATAGTGCCACGGGCGGTACTTCCGATGCATGCGCCGCAGTACTGCGTCGCTTCCAGACTGCATGGGCACGTGTGCGTGTTTGGCGATGCGGGGAGACGCTGCGACTAGCGCAATCAGTTCGTCGGTCCAGTCCATGGGCTCGACGGAGGAGATGCGCAGCTTCTCGAGGGAGGTTTCGTGGAGGATGGAGCGGATGAGATCTTCGAGGTGCGGACTTCGGACCTCGGACTTCGGACCTCGGGCCTCGGACCTCGGACTACAGACCCGGGGGCTGGCGTTTTGGCTGAGGTCTGAGGTCTGAGGACGGAGGTCGTTTCCCCAGCGGCCGAGGTTGATTCCGCTGATCACGACTTCGCGATATCCGCTCTCCACCAGTGCGTTCAACTGGCGGATGATCTCGCTCAACGGCAGCGAGCGGCTCTGCCCGCGAACGAAAGGGATCACACAAAAAGAACAGCGGTTGTCGCATCCGTCCTGAACTTTGAGGTTCGGGCGCGTTCGCTCGTTGGCTGCTTCGAATACGGGCGCGGCCAGAAGCTCGGTGTGGGCAAAGATGTCGGAGACGAAGATCGAGTTCTCAGTTCTCAGTTCTCGGTTCTCAGTGAGAGCGGAAAGAGGGAAGAATGCCGGAGCGTCGTTCGGAATCGCCTCACGCTCCGCGAGAACTGGAGTTTGCATCGCGATTTCCGCCAGGCGGTGCTTGTGGGAATTACCGACTACGCAACTCACGCCCGGCAGAGCGGCAATCTCTTCCGGGGCACGCTGCGCGTAGCACCCGGTGACCACAATCTTTGCGTTGGGATTCTGCCGCTGTACGCGCCGGATGGCAGCGCGCGCGTCCTGGTCGGCGGCCGAGGTGACGGTGCAGGTGTTGAGCACGACCAGTACAGCTTCTCGCGCGGTCGCGGCCCGCACGAGTCCGCGCTCTTCGAACTGCTGCTCCAAGGCAGCCCCATCGGCCTGCGTGGCGCGGCAGCCGAAATTCTCCACGAAGTAACCAGACACTTCTCTATGTTAGCCGATGACACGGAATTGCGGGTGGCGGGGTACGAGCAGGGCCTCACGCGGCAGACACACGACTGCTGCACGCTGGAGCTGTTGCGTTGAGCAACAATGGACGCCTGGTTTACTCAGGCGGTGGCTGCCGTCCTGCGCGATTGAAAGCATTCGCGACAGAAGACGGGGCGGCCTTGCGTGGGACGGAAGGGAACCGTGGTTTCCTTGCCGCACTGCGAGCAGGTGGCCCGGGTCTCGACCTTGGTGTAGTGATAATTCTGCCCCGGAGGCGCCGGAGTGGCGCCCAGCACAGCTACGCGTTTGGACTTGCAGGCCTTGCAGCGTTTGGGCTCGTTCTTAAACTGCTTATCATGAAAGAACAGCTGCTCCCCGGCGGTGAAGACGAAATCGGCGCCGCAGTCGATACATTTCAGTACCTTGTCCTGAAATTCCATTGAGGATGGCTCCTTCAGCCCGCTCCTGCGCGCCTACCCGCGGGGAAAGCAACTGCGGTGGCACGAAGAAAACACAGGTTGTATACATCTCCCCCTCAAACTGCCCCTGGACTCGGCCCGCCATGCACCGGGAACGGCGCACGGATACAGCTTCAATGCCGGTGGTGAAATGATGAGTATGAATATTCCCTGCTGCAGCTCACCTTGGTGGGGGCCAAACTGAGCAGGGCCGCCCCGGGAGGGGGCGACCCTTAATGCTTAGTCCTGTTCCTTGCGCGTTTTCTTACGAGCGCGTTTGCGAGCCAACGCGGCCTTTACACGCTTCTTCTCGCCGGGCTTCAGGTAAAAGGAGTGACGCTTGACCTCCTTAATGATGTCTTCCTGTTGCACCTTGCGCTTAAAGCGGCGCAGCGCGTTCTCGAGGGATTCACCCTCTTGAAGTCGAACTTCCGCCAAACTGACACACCCCCAGACTCGTCCGGTTGGACCGAATAGTTATTACAAGGTTTTAATGTGAAGTCAAGAGGTAGCGGTCGAAAATTCTGGACGGAACGCAGGTTAGGTGTAATTTGGAACTAAACCAAGGTTCATTTTGAGACAAGAGTGCAACTTACTGCTACTCCAAATCGTTGCAAGGTGCAGAAAAGGCTCTCGGCCATATCGGGGTCGAGAGCCCCTTTGTGCTCAGAAGTAGAACTGAAGTCCCAACTGCACTTCCCTCGCACGCAGGTCCGCACTGGGTGGCTGCCCCCCCACATGGTCACGAGGAACTCGAGAGCAGCCCAATCGCGCTAGAAGTTGAACTTGAACGCCAACTGCATCTCTCGTGGGCCAACCGACGTATAGGTGATCTTCCCGAAGTTGTCGTCGTCCACCGAGGTGACTGGCGTGCCAAACACGGGATGATTGAGCGCATTCCTAGCCTCGATGCGAAATTCGACGTTCATCTCCTCACGCAGCTGGAACTGCTTCCCCAAAGACAGATCGGTGGTGAATGACCAGGGGCTGCGGATGCTTCCCAGCGCGCGCGGGGCATTGCCCATCGTGAAATCGTCCGGGCGCTGGAAAACGCTGTCATCCACAAAGTACTTGTCCACCCAATCCGAGCCATGGTTGCGCTTGGGCGTCCCCACGATGTTGGGTCGCTGCCCGCCGTAGGTCGGCAGAGGATTGCCATCAGCAACGCCGAAGGTCAGCGGCCGTCCATCCGCGATGCGCCAGATGCCGTTTGTCTTCCATCCTCCAATGATCGCCTCCGCCCACCGCGGCATGTTGCCCAGCATCATCCGGCCGTGCCCGAAGGGCAGGTCGTAGCTGTAGCTGAACTGAATCACATGCGGGATGTCGAAAGTGGAAAGGCTCCGCTCCAGCCATGGCTTATTGGGATCCTGCAGGCTGGAAAAGCTGCCAAGCCAGGTCACGTTGTCATCCGCGTTGGACGAGTCATCGATTGATTTCGACCACACGTAAGTCACCAGGAACTGCAAGCCATTGGAGTACCGCTTCTCGGCCAGCAACTGCAGCCCGTGATAAGTGGAATTAGCGACGAGCCGAGGTTCCGTAGAGACGCCGGTAAACTGTGGGAAGGGGAGCAACATTTGATATCCCTGAACCGAACCGGACATCGAGCTGTTGGGATCAGTGATGATCCCGAAGAACGGATTGCAGTTGGGCGTGCAAGGATTCAGAGGGTCCGGGTTCGTGTAGACCGTGTTCAGTGCGGTAATCTGGTCCGGCGTGTAACTCTCGATTTCCGGGCCCAGGTGGTTGAGCTGGTTGTAGCCGCTGAAAGGCAGGTGGGTTCCTTTCTTGCCGATGTATTCTGCGTTGATCAGGATATTGCTGGGCAGTTGGCGCTCGATCCCGAAGCTCCAGCTCTGCTCGTAGGGAGTCCGGTTGGCCGCGGCGGTGCGCAGCGGGCCGTTCGCGTTGAAGCCAACGTCGTTCATCAGGCCGAGCGTATTTCCCGCGGGTTGAATCAATCCATTGGGGAACGGATTACTCAGGTGTGCGTAAGGAGTGGCGCGATCGTTGGGGTTGACGGTGATCACGTTCGTGTACTGATTGAAGCCCTGGCCCCCGTAGGGCACGACGCCAGTAACCCCCGACCGCGACTGTCCGTAATAAATCCCGTAGCCTCCCCGCACCACCATCTTCGGAGCGAACTGGTACGCGAATCCGAAGCGTGGCTGAATGTTGCTCCAATCCGTCACATAGTTGGTTCGATGGCTGGAACTGGCGAACGCCTCGCCGCCAAGCAGTTGCCGAGTGGTACTCTGACCCGTGAGGGGATCGTTGTAGGTGAGGCTTCCGCCATTCAGCGGACTCACCGCCTTCGGATCGAACCAGTTTTGCCGGTTGTAGCGATCCGTGCGCGGTAAGGTTACGTCATAGCGCAAGCCCAGATTCAACGTCAGTTTCGGAGTCACTTTCCAGTTGTCTTGCCCGAAGAAGCCGTACTGGTAATTCGTGGTGGCAGGCCGGAACTGGATTTCGTAGTACGAGCCACCGCCGTTACCTGCAGACCCCTGGGTCATCTGGCCCATCAGGAAACTGGCCATGGAATCGCCGCCGCACGCGTCGAATCCCGAGGGGCAGGCATTGGAAGCGTCTGCATTGAAGCTGAAGAAGCCAACGGCGGCGTTGGTCTGGATGTAATTGATCTGGTGGATCCGGCCGTCAAACCCGAACTTGATCTCGTGCGTGCCATGCACCTTGTCGAGCGTGGCCGAAAGTTGACTTGTGTTCTGGCCCAGCCGGTAGTTTCCATAGGGATCGGTGCCGATGTTGGTATAGCCAGCACTCGGGTACTGATCGATAAAGATCGCGGGAACGCCCTTGAATCCGTTGCTCTGCAAATAGGACGGGAGCCCTAACGTGCCCAGAGGATCGTCAACCCCGTGAGGGTTGTAGGCGTCGATGTGCCATACCCCGCGAGTAAAGCCGAGGGTTAGGTTCAACAACAGGCTCGGACTAAACGTGTGAGTGTCATTGATGCCAAACAAGTGGGCATTGGTCCAGCCGGGACCGCCCTGACAGGGATCGGTGAAGTTCTTGAAACAGTCAAGCCCCTTACCGTGACTGTATTGATACGAATACTTCACGCTCACCAGATTTTTTTCGCTGAAGCGATGGTCGACCTTGATATCGTACTGGTCGTTGTAACTGCGGCTGGAACCAGAACCGAACCAGTTCTGGTAGATGCCTCCTCCAGAAAAATTAGGCTCCGGAAACAGGCCCATCATGGTGTGCGCCACTGGATCAATCAGATTGCCGGCAGTACCGTTGCCCGGGCCCGGGCTGACATAAGTGCCGACGTTGTTGAACGGGATGAAAGTGCTGCGAAGGACGCCTCCAGCGCCGGCGTCGTACACTCCGGAGTATGGATCCCAGATCTGACCGCTCGGCACCAGTGTAAGCATAGTGGGGTCATCTGCCTGCACACACTGCCCGTAATTCGCTGTGCCGACCGTGGTATCCCAGGCACCGGGATGAAAATTGCCACTGCCGTCCGTGTTCCCGTTGGCCAGACAAACCTCGCCAAAGTCACCGGCTCGCATGAGATCGGTGGGAACTGCCCCGGACGCCGTGCTCAACCCCGAAGAACGCAAGCGGTCATAGTCGAAGAAGAAGAAAGTCTTGTTCTTGATGATGGGGCCGCCGATGGTGAAACCGTAATTGTTGCGGCGCAGTGGCGGAATAGGTTGACCAGCCCGGTTGGCGAACCAGTTGTTCGCATCGAGGCTGTCGTCGCGGAAGAAGTCGTACACGCTTCCGTGAAACTTGTTCGTGCCTGAGCGCGTAATCATGTTCACAACCGACGCGCCGGAAAAGCCGTATTCGGCGCTGAAGTTCGTCTGTTCCACCTTGAATTCTTCGATCGCTTCCGGAGAGGGGACGTAGGTCGCTGCCGTGATGCCGCCGTTGGGCTCAGAGTTTGTGACCGACGCGCCATCCGTCAGAATGTCGGCGGTAGACCCGCGGCTGCCGTTGGAAACAAAATTCGTGCCGGTGCAGGTGGCGTCACATTGATCATCCATCTCGGTGACACCAGGCGCCAGAGAAGTCAATGCGATCACGTTGCGGTCAATCAACGGCAGGTCATTGATGAACCGGCGATTGACGACCTGGCCGGTCTCCGCATCTTCCGTCTGGATGGCTTGTGCTGACGCCTCCACCTGGATGGTCTGGCTGGCGCCGGCTATCTTCAGAGTAAGGTTCGTCGTGGCGTTCTGGTTGATGTCGACCTTGAATCTTGCGCTCTGAGTTTTTCCGAACCCCTGAGCTTCCACCGAAACCACGTACACGCCCGGCGGGACGGAGCGGAACAAGTATCGCCCGCTGCTGTCGGAAGTCGTAGCAAACGTGAATCCCTTTTGCTGATCGGTAAGGACGACCTTGGCCCCCTGCACGACGGCCCCGGTGGCGTCCGTGAGCTCTCCGCTCACGGTCCCGAAATACGCTTGGCCGAACAGCATGGCAGGCAGCAGGAGCGCCAGGCAAGTGAGGACCAGCAAGCGCGACGACGATGCGGAACGTTTACGCATGACGACCTCCGTGATCACTTCCTTCGGCGTGCAGGCCAAGGCAAGGGACAGCCGCGAGCCGCCAATGAAAGCCTTATTGAAACGATTTATTATGCCTTTTGTAGGGTGATCGTCAAGTGGGTTTTTCTACTATCGAGGGTTTTCGGAGGCACGCTTCCACCAGCTGAAACTGCCGTGCGGGGTCGGCCGGACGAACCGTTCCTGGCGGATACTTCACTTTGTGGGGCAGGCCCGGCTCATACCCGGAACGCCCAGGCCGGGCGACGCCCAACAAATGCTTCTAGAAAACCAGCTTCAAAGCAAGCTGAACTTGCCGCGGCGCGTAGGCGGCATTGGGCTTCGCAAAATTCAACGGCTGCTGGTAATACCCCGGGTAGGGAGCGATTCCGACTTGAGTCGAACTCTGAACAAATGTTGAGGAGGTCGCGACCAATCCGTTCGAAGTGATGGTGACCCGCTGGTTGTCGCGGTTGAACAGGTTGAAAGACTCAGCGACGAAGTTGAGCTTATAACGCTCGCCGAATCGAATGATGCGGGTGACGCGCAGGTCGGTGGTGGCATAGTCGGGGCCGGTAAAGGCGTTGCGGCTATAGCCGGGGAGTCGGTCGTTGAGGCCGTTCGAGTCCTGGTTGGGGTCGCCGGAGACGGTGGCATTGACCGGGCGTCCAGTACCGTAGTTGACGACCGTGGAAAATTTCCAGTCGTTGAACAGGGTGCCGAGAAATTCGTGTCCGCGATGAAAGGGCCGCGGTTCGGCGGAGAAGGCGGCGACGAGGCGGTGGCGCTGGTCGGTCACGCTAGGACCGCGCTCGGCGGAGGGATTGTAGGAATTCTGAACGGTGGCGGGCTGGCCGGCGACGAGCGCGTCCTGGCCGTCGTCGATAGCGCGAGCATAGGTATAGGAGAAGCGCAGATACACGCCACGTGCCATGCGCCGATTCACCGACAACGTTGCACCGTTGTAGAGGCTCGAACCCGCACTCTGGAATTCGTTGATGGCGCCGAGTTGTGCAATGGGGCGTCCCAACGGGTTGATGCAGGGCGGGAACGGGCAATCCAGTGAGCGTGTGAACTGCCAGGTGGCGAACGAAGCGACGTTGTAGTATCCGCCGCTGAAAATCGATCCGGTCGAGTTGAAGATGGGATAGGTCAGCGAGACCGGCGGTGGCAGATTCACGTCGAGAGCACGAATCAAGTGCTCGCCGTGAACGTGCAAGAAGGAGACCGCGACGGTCGTGCGCTCTGCCACTTCCTTTTCGAGGGTGATGCTGGATTGCTCCACGCGTGGGGTTACAAAGTTCGCAGCGAATGCCGAGACCTCATGCGTCACCCCCTGAGTGAATCCCGCAGGCAGGGCGCAGGAAGCAGCTGTCAGGCCGCAATTCACCAGCGGGTTTGGATAGGCCGGGAACGCCAGGTGATCGTAATATCGCGAGTTGTTCAGGAATACCTGCGAGTCAGTGACGCCGTTCTCGGTTTCGACGACCGAGTTGTAGATTTGCGGAATGCGCACGTAGAACATGCCGTATCCAGCGCGTACAACCAGCGGCCGCTTGTTGCCGATCGAGTAGGCAAGGCCCGCGCGTGGGGCGAAGTTGTAGGGCTGGAACGGAACCTTGCCTGCGGGTGGGAATAGCGGGTTAGAAACCAGGCCGGCAGTCGAAAACGTCTGCAAGTCCCAGCGCACGCCGAGATTGACGGCCAAGCGACTGGTCACGCGGATTGTATCTTGGGCAAAGGCGGCGTAGTCGTTCGAGTCGGGATGCGATTCCGCGCTGCCAAAGTTCTGCAAATAGTAATGCGGCACTTCGTGGGCGTAGGCGCGCAGTGGCGTGAGCTTGAGTCCGGCCTCCATGGGTTGGAAGGTGAACGGATCCACCTTGAGCGGATAGAAAAGATACTCACCGCTTTGCTGGCCGGGGAAGAAGTCGTAGATCTTGGTGAGCAGGGTATCGGCCCCGAACTTCCATGAGTGGCGCTGGCCTTCGAAGCTGAAAGTGTCGGCAATGTGGAGGCGGCGCTCCCGGGTCTGACGCGGAAGAATGCTGGAGCGCCCGATACCGTCGAGAATGGTGGGAATCTTCACCTGAACGTCGCTGCTATTGGTGAAGGATTGTTGCCGGTCGCGCGAGAACTGTGCCCGCAGGTGGCTGATCCATCGCGGCGAGAAGCTGCTGGTCAGCGAGAGCGATGCGGTCTCGGTCGCGACAGTCTCCTGCCCGTTGTTGCTGATGGAGTCATAACTGACAGGGCTTGCCGGATCGAGAAAGACATTGTTCGATCCCCAGTAGCGTGAAGTGTTCACCCGCAGGCCCAGCTGATTCTTCGGTGAGAGATTGATGTCGAGCTTGGCGTACGAAGCATTTCCGACCTGCGCCGAAGGATAGGTTCCCGCCAGCGACGTGAGTTGCGCCGCGGCTGCGAAGACCAGAGCCCGATCGCTGGCCTCGTAGTCACCCGGAGTGAAAAGGCCCATATCGGGTTGGGGCACGACCTGGGAACTGCCATCCAGGAACTGCACTACGTTCGGAACGTGGAAGACATGCTGATCGAATCCGGCAAAGAAGAAAACCTTGTTGCGCTTCAGCGGGCCTCCAACGGTGCCGCCGATCTGCTGCTGCCGGGTATGCGGTTTGAATGCCATAAAAGGATTGGTGGCGGCGAGGGCGCTGTCGCGAAAGAAGTAGAACGCGGTGCCATGAACATGATTCGACCCAGACTTCGTGACGACATTGACGACTGCCCCGCCGGCCCGTCCGAGTTCGGCGCCGTAGGAGTTGGACGAAATCCGGAACTCCTGCACTACTTCAGTCGAGAACTGGTAGGGCGTACGGTAGCGGCCGCGCGCCTGGGCGAAGAAGGCGTTGTTGTAATCGCCGCCGTCGACCAGAAAGCTGTTCTGGAATCCGCGGATGCCGCCGAACGACAGGTCGCCGTTGGTGGCGGAAGTCAGGCTGCGCGGATCCTGGGTCACGCCGGGCGAGAACAGTGCAAGGTCCGAGAAGCGGCGCCCGTTGAGGGGAAAGTCCCCGATAGCGCGCTCGTCGAGCAGCGTTGAGACGGCGCTGGGCTGGGTCTCAACCAGCGTGGGCGAACCGGAGACGGTGACATTCTCCTGAGTCCCAGCCAGGGCCAGCCGGAATTCGATTTCGGTGGCGCCGCCGACATCGATGTGCAGCTGCGGCGTGACCTGCGAAGACATTCCTGGCGCCGTCGCTCGGGCGGAGTAGTCCCCGGGAGGCAGCAACTCGAAGGCGAATCGGCCCTCGGCATCGCTCGTCGTCGAATAGCGCATGCCCATGCCGGTGTTGACGAGCACGATGCTGGCCTGCGGAATGCGTCCACCGGAAGGATCTGCGACCGACCCACGAAGGGCGCCGGTCGCCGCATCCTGAGCGAAGCTGGTGACTCCCAGGGTGCAGCTTGCGAGAATGCACAATAGAGAAAAGAAGATCCGGATGACAAAGTTCGAGGCGCGCGGCATGGCAGTCCCACCTGTGGTCGAAATGAGCTCGGAGAGGACTGCCGCTAGCCTTACCGAAGGGCGAGCGGAACAAATCTGCGGAAGAGTGCCGGAAGGCGCCTCCTAAATGAGGCGCGGCCGGAATGATCTCCCGCAAGAAGGAGAAACCAGTTTGTGTATAGCATGCGAGGAAAGCGGACTTCTGTGATCGCAAGGGTTCTTTTATGAATCAGTTCCCGAAGCGGGAACCTTGCCTTACGGACTGACGCGTTGCCGTGCTATGTTGATTGTTCTCTTAGGAATGCACGCACACTCATCCAGCGATGATCCGATCGTATAAAGGTATCAAGCCCACAATTCCGGCAAGCTGCTATGTCGACGATTCCGCCCAAATCATCGGCGATGTCGTCCTCGGCGAGCACGCCAGCGTTTGGATGAACGCGGTGGTCCGCGGCGATGTGCACGCGATTCGCATCGGCGCGCACTCCAACATCCAGGACAACAGCGTCCTGCACGGGATGAAAGAGCAATACGGCGTCTACCTGGGTGACTACGTTACGGTCGGGCACTCGGTGACGCTGCACGGCTGCACCATCGAAGACCGCTGCTTGATCGGCATGGGCTCGATTATTCTGAATGGGGCGAAGATCGGGGCAGGTTCGATCATTGCGGCGGGGACGTTGATTCCCGAAAAGGCGGTAGTTGAGCCGGGGTCGTTGTGGATGGGATCCCCCGGGAAGTTTCGCCGGAAGCTGGATGCGGCCGAGCAGGAAACCATCATGCGCTACGCAAGGAACTATCTGGGATATAAGGATGAGTATTTGAAGGGCAGTAGCCAGTTGCCAGTACCCAGTAGTTTGGAAGTCTTGTCATCCTGAGCGAAGTTGCTGCTCGCGAAGCGAACGGCAACGCAGTCGAAGGACCCCTACAGGGATTGCGCGCCTGTTGGCGACGAAAGGTATTCTCACCGTGCTCCCGATGTACGGGGGTGCGGGGTAAGAAGTCCCTGAGGAGCCTGAGGCTAGGTTAGGTTGAAAGGGATCCTTCGACTGCGCGAGCTCATTCGAGCTCGCTCCGCTCAGGATGACAGGACGTTCACTGAGAACTGAGAACCAGGGTCCAAATGATCAAAGCTGTGCGAGGAACGCGCGATCTTCTCCCGCCGGAGACGGCGCTGTGGAACTTTGTCGAGTCGGCGGTGCGGGACGTGTTTCGCGCTTACAACTTCCAGGAGATTCGCACGCCGGTTTTCGAGGACACGGCGCTGTTTTCGCGCAGCGTGGGCGAAGAGACTGACATCGTCTCGAAAGAGATGTACACCTGGGATGATCGCGGCCAAGTACCGAAGATTCTGGCGGATGCGGTGACGCCAGAAGACAGTGCGCGGTACTCCTATCAGTCATTGACTCTTCGACCTGAGAACACCGCCGGGGTTGTTCGCGCTTACATCGAACACGACCTTTGGCAAAAGGGCCTCAGCAAGCTGTACTACATTGGCCCGCAGTTCCGGCGCGAGAGGCCGCAGAAGGGACGGTATCGGCAGTTCTACCAGATCGGCGCGGAGGTGATTGGTCCGGCGAGCGCTGGGAGCGAGTCTCCCGCACGCGATGCCGAAGTGCTCGAGATGCTGGCCACGTTGCTTGATCGGCTGGGCATCACGGATTGGAATCTGGAATTGAATTCAGTGGGGTGCCCCAACGACCGAACCGCGTTCAACGAGGCTCTGCGCAAGGCACTCGAGCCGGTCAAGGACAAGATGTGTGCCGATTGCCAGCGCCGCACGGTGACCAACCCGCTGCGCGTGTTCGACTGCAAGGTTCCGGAGGATCAGCCGATCATCGAAAAGCTGCCGCGCATCAGCCAGTTCCTCGACGAGCCCTGCCGCGCGCACTTTGAAGCGGTACAGGCGATCCTGAAGTCGGTGGGCGTGCAATTCGTATTAAACGACCGCCTGGTCCGCGGCCTCGACTACTACACGCGCACTGCATTCGAGTTTACCCACGGCGCGCTCGGGGCGCAGAACGCGATCCTTGGCGGGGGACGCTATGACGGACTTTCGGAATCTCTGGGTGGCCCGGCGGCCCCGGGCATCGGCTTCGCCATCGGCGAAGACCGTCTGGTGATGTCGCTGAAAGAATCGGCTGAGGGTGTGCTGCGCAAGCCCGATGTCTACATTGCTCCCTTGGGTCCAGGCATGAATGCAGAGGCTGCCCGCCTCGCCCGCGAATTGCGCCGGCACGATCTCGTGGTCGAACTCGGAGATGAGAGTTTCCGCTTGAAGAAGTCTTTCGAAGCGGCGACGAAGGCTGGGGCGAAGTACATTCTGATTGTGGGCGAGAATGAAGTGAAGGCCGATGCCTTTGCATTGAAGGATTTGGCGAAGGGAGAGCAGGTTTCGGTGCCGCGCGCGGAGTTGGCGCAGAGGATCCAGGGCGCGCGGTAATGGCTTGAGTCCGGGTCGGGTAGAACGCGGCCTCGGCGGTAGTTGCAAGTTGCATAGGTCCTTCGCGCAAAAGGCGCGCTCAGGATGACAAACGTACTGTTGTGATCATTCAACAAAGGTCGGATCGGCTGGAATGGAGGGCCGCAGTGGCTAAGACTCATCCAGCGAATCGGAGTACAGGAGTTTCTATGAAACTGCATCGCGTGCTGTTCGTCCTACTGTGCAGCTCCTTCAGCACTCTCGCGTTCGCGCAATTCGCGACACCGCCCAAACCTCTTACGCCGACACAGCAGGCACTCGTGGCGGCCGAGAAGAGCTTCATCGCTGCCGCCAAGAAGGGCGATCCCGCGTATTTCAAACGCACCTTCACCGACGACTACTCCCTTGTCGGCTTTGACGGCCAGCTGCACGACCGCGAGGAAACGCTCGGCGAGCTGGGTTCGGGCGGCGTGGACCTGATGCCTTACAACATTAAAGTCGTGGAACTGGGCGACTCCGTGGCCATTGTCACCTACGACGTCGTGGTGCAGGTTCCCGCGGTAGAAGACCAGGGCCCGCCTCCGCGGTACCAGCACTGGAGTACGACCTGGATCAAGCAGGGGGATCAGTGGAAAATCAAATTCCAGCAGACCACACCCACACACTGGGGAGACTGGTAGAAATTTGCACTTTCCCGATCTCCGATTGCCAATTATTGAGTGTTGATCCTGTGATAAACGGCTGCCTGTCCGGCACGTCTAATCTGTGGCAGGCCGTTGACTCAGTTCCGCAGCGGGCCTAATATTCGGCGTGCCAGAGGGCAACAGCATTCCTCCCTTCGCCTGGTGATCGATGGGAAAACTCGCAGGTTGATGACGTTTAAGGAGATGCGCGCATGAAGCGAACAGGGATGATCTCAGCGGCATGGCTTATGCTGGCCGTGGCGGCGCTGGCGCAAATGGAGATGCCCAAGCCCGGTCCGGAGCACAAGAAGTTGGATATGCTGGCCGGTTCGTGGACGCTGGAGGGAGACGTCAAGCCGAATCCAATGGGGCCGGGCGGAAAGATGAGCGAGATTGAAAAGTGCGAGTGGATGGATGGCAATTTCTTTCTGGTATGCCACGTGGACTTCAAGACCGCCAGTTCGGGCAGCGGGTCGGGACTGTCGGTGATCGGATATTCAAACGCTGACAAGGCCTATACCTACCGCGAGTTCAACAGTTGGGGGGAGTCCGACGATTCGAAGGGTTCGCTGGATGGGGATACGTGGACCTGGACCAGCGATGAGAAGATGGGCGGCAACACGGTCAAGGGACGCTTCATGATGAAGTTTACGTCGCCAACGTCGTACATCTTCACTTATGAGACGTCGCCCGACGGGACGAAGTGGACGCCGCTGGTCGACGGGAAGGCAACGAAGGAGAAATGAATCCTCTGCAGACCGGAGTTCTTCCTGCCCGGAAGTCTTAGCGACGAGCTTTGCGCCAGCGAGCAACCGCGATTCCCGACCAGACAAGTTCCACAGCGCCGAAGGGCCATGCGCCCTGCAGGAATCCATACGCTGATCCCAGCAGGCACGCTCCCGCAAAGGCGAGGATAAAGGCCGGGGAACGGCTCTCGAAAGCGTAGCAAACCACCATCGCGGTCACTGCAAACAAGCCGAAGATCGTAAGTGGATTCAACGCCTTTGCTCCTCACGGTCCATGCCCAGCAATGCTAGCAGCTCTCTGCACAACTCTCCCCTGAGGGCGTTCTTGACCAACAAACATTACGGGTAGACCCCGGCCACAGTGGGGCTGCGTTTATAATCTAGGATTCGGCACACCAGCCGCATTCTTACTGTAAGGAAGACTCTTGCTCGACTTTCTAGGTGATCTCCGACGAACTCACATGTGCGGCGTCCTGCGCCCCTCCGATGCCGGCAAAAAGGCCGTGCTGATGGGATGGGTGAACCGCCGCCGCGATCTGGGCAGCATCGTTTTCATTGACCTGCGCGACCGCACGGGCGTCACCCAGGTTGTGCTCAATCTGGAGTTGAACTCCGCGGCCCATGACAAGGCCCAGGCTCTGCGCAACGAGTACGTCATTGCCGCCATCGGCACGGTGAAGCTGCGCGACTCCGACACCATCAACAAGAACATTCCTACAGGAGAGGTCGAACTGGTCGCCGACGAAATTCGCATTCTCAACGAGTCGAAGCAGCCGCCATTCCTGCCCAGCGATACCGCGCTCACCAATGAAGAGACGCGCCTGAAGTACCGCTACATCGACCTGCGCCGCGACGTCATGCAGTTCAATATCGAGACGCGGCACAAGGTGGCCAAGGCGATTCGCGATTACCTTTCCGGCCAGGGATTCTTCGAGATTGAAACCCCCTTCATGACGCGGTCCACTCCCGAAGGCGCGCGCGACTACCTGGTCCCCAGCCGTGTGCAACCCGGCTCGTTCTATGCGCTGCCGCAGTCGCCGCAGATGTTCAAGCAGATCCTGATGATTGCCGGATTCGACAAGTACTTTCAGATTGTGCGCTGCTTCCGGGATGAAGATTTTCGCGCCGACCGGCAGGCGGAGTTCACCCAGATCGATCTGGAAATGTCGTATCCGCAGCCGGAGCGGGTCTGGGAAGTGGTGGAAGGATTCCTGGTCGCCGCCTTCAAGGCAGCCGGGTTTGAAATCAAGACGCCTTTCCCGCGCATGGATTATGACGAGGCGATCCGTTTGTATGGGATCGACAAGCCGGACTTGCGGCTGCCGGCCTTTACCGATGTCCGCGACTGCTTCGCGCCCGAGAATCTGCAGCAGCTGGCGGTGAATCCGAATCTGCCCGTCGTTGCCATTCGAATTCCAAACGTGGGCGAACTCTCTCGCGCCGAGCGCGACAGCATCAAACCGCTTTTCATCTCCAAGGGTGGCGCCAAGGTCTTCGAAGACTTCAAGCGCATCGAGAAGAATCTTCCCGAGGCCGCGGCGAAGATTGCGGCGAAATCTGGCGCGCAGGCCGGTGACCTGCTCGTGATTGTGGCCGGGTCGGCGCAATCCGGCGAGCAAACCGCGCTTCCTCCGCACCGCAAAGTCACGCCCAGCGAGCTGGCGATCTACGCATCGGCCGGGCTGTTGCGGATTGCGCTGGCACAGAAGTATGCCGAACGTCACGGCGTTTTCAAAAAGAGCGGCGATTCCGCGAAGGATTTCCGATTCTTGTGGGTGACCAACTTCCCCATGTTCGAGTGGGACGAAGGCGAGAAGCAGTGGATGGCGGCGCACCATCCGTTCACCTCGCCGCATGAAGAGGATATGGCGTTGCTGGAGGCGGGGGTGGAGTCGGTGAATGATCCCCAGTCGCCGCTGAGCGCAGTTCGCGCGCTGGCCTACGATGTCGTGCTGAATGGCACCGAGCTGGGATCAGGGTCGATCCGTATTCATCGCCAGGACGTGCAGCGTCGAATCTTCCGCGCGCTCGGCATGAGCGAGGACGAGGCTAAGGCCCGCTTTGGATTCTTCCTGGAGGCCTTGGAGTACGGCACGCCTCCTCACGGTGGCATCGCACTTGGCCTGGACCGCATCGTGATGATCCTCGCGGGAGCCGAGAGCCTGCGCGAAGTGATCCCATTCCCCAAGACCGCCCGCGCCGTCGATCTCATGGTCGACGCGCCGACTCCGGTGGGAGAGAAGCAGTTGAGAGAACTGGGGATCGTGGTGAAGAAATAATGGTCCAATACATCCCGCCGGGATGCGCTTTTGCGTGGCCCAGCGCTTCCAGCGCTGCGATTCAAGCAGATAAGTTTGACCGGCTTTAGCCGCCGAGGTACCGCAGGGCTAAAGCCCATTCTTTCCGGCAGGACTTATCGCAGGCCCGGAAGGCCCGCGTCACCCATCAGGCGCACAAATCTTACTGGCAGCCGGGAACCTTGAAGTTTGCGATGCGCGTCAGCCACGTATTGTCGGCGGCGAAATACTCGTTGACGTACCAGAAGGTGCAATCGTCGATGGGATCGACGGTCATGCTGGAATACGTTCCCCACTTCCCGGCGAAGGGCGCGGTATTGGTGACTTCCTCGCCATCTCCCTGGGTTATCAAGATCTCGGCCGGCGCTGTGGCATTGGGAAGACTCCAATACGAGAAGTAAATGCCAGGATTCGTGAATCGATTCGATGTGCTGTACCCCACCGCAACGTTCCCCTTTTTGTCCTGGGCAATGCTGGGCAGGAATCGGTAGAGAATGTCATCCGGGTTGATGGTGCCCGACTGATTCAGACTGGGAGTGCCACTGCCGTTGTCGCGGAATTCGTACCATCGCACTCCGGTTTGTGTCGCATTCTGGCTATTGTTGCCTGTCTGAATCGCATGCGTCACCAGATAAGATTCGTGGCTCCCAAAATTGCGGTAGGCAAGGCGAGGCATGAGGCGATCGCCGACTGAATCGATGATTTGGGGCTGCTGCGGGTTGGCGGGTGTCGGCGGCTCCTGCACGCAATTCGTGATGGCCGGGTTCCCAGGGACGGAGAGATAGCATCCGGGGATGTAGTCAGCTACCGGTACAGAAATGGGCGATTGGGATGTGACTGTGAGCGGCGTTGCCGCTGTCCAGTCTACGTGGAACTCCCATAGGTTGAGAGCGCTGGACGTAAGCGTCACGCCGTCGTTGAGGGGATTCTCAATGCTGACCATGAATTCGTCCCGCCCAGCCGGAGGAACAGAGGTGCCGTCCACGTCGGCGGGGATTAAGCTGTGGCCAAGAAAGAGTCCGTTGCTCCAGAGCACCGAATCATTCTGGTGTGAGACATTGACGCACGACTCAGACTTGATGTTGCCAGGATTGTTAAGAATGCCCGTGCGGTCGAAGGCACATACCACCGCACCGACCTCCGCGTTGCCGTTATCGATGTCCTGCAAGTCCATGGTCGCGTAGTAAGCACTCTGCTGCCCGGTCGCGTCCGTCCACGTACTGAGTTTGGGCCAATCGGGAAAGTACGTGTGGGTCCCATTCCCCTTCAGGATCGGGTCCAACTTGATTGAACTGTAGCTATTCCAGGTCAGCGAACTGGAACTCAGATCGTCCGTACTGGAGACCGCGATGCAAAAGAAGTACCCTACGCTCTGGTTCGGGTTCGAAGTCTTTGCTCCAACCACCCAGCGTGACGCCAGCCGGTCAAAAATGATTACGACATCCAATTGAATCGCTGGTTTTCCAGTCGTCTGATTCACAGCGCATGGACCAGATGGCCACAGTGTTTCGATCTGTTTCGCGGCAGGCCACACCGGGGCTCCGGTACCCTTGTCGTACGCCTGAATCGCAGTATTCACGTATTCCATATACTGCTTGGTGCCGATCGCCCCGTTCGGGTCGACATCCTGATCGGTCACGCCATCCGACTGCCGCAGTCCATCGAAAGAGGTGATCTGATTCACGGTCACGGTCACCGTCGCGGTTGCAGTTCCTCCCGGCCCGGTCGCGGTGAAGGTGTAAGTGGTCGTAACGGTGGGATTTGCCGTAACCCCTCCGTTAGCCCCAACGGGACCCTCACCCATGTCGATCGATCCCTGGTTCGCATTCGTCGAAGTGAACGTAAGGGTGACCGCTTGTCCGGGGAAAATCGCTGACGGCGTCGCAGTCAGCGTCGCCGTCGGAGCCGGAGTTCCTCCGCCCCCGCCGCCCCCGCTGTTGCCGCCACAGCTCGCGAGCACGATCGTCAAGCCGAGTAGGACTGCTGACGACTTCGCCCTTCCGCTAAACCCTTGGCGGACGAAGTTACTGACTGTTGTGAAAGGCCTCATGCTGCACCCAATCATGCGGTTTTACCGGACGCGATGTCTGGCTGATCGCAAAACCCACAACTTATTGATTTTAATAGATTTAATCACGGATAAACTCGTGCGCCCGTTTCGAGGCCACGGGCAAGTCTCCTTGCTTCGCACGAGGAGTGTAGGAACATCCCATCATGGGCCTAGCCCCCAGTCAAGATGCAGGATTGTGCAACTATGGTGGGGGTGCCTCTGAACGCGTGGCTGTGCGCGCGACCGCCGCGGGAGCCCTACCTCGCCGACTTCAGCACCACGGTATTCCGTTCGTCCCCGGCGATCATACGGTAGAACTTCTTCAGTTCGTCGGCGCGCGCTACCGGGACGCTCAACTCTTTCACCTCAAAGGTGCGGGTATAGCGAATCACGCCTCCGTTCACTTCCGTCCTGGAGTGATAGCTGGCAAAGCTGTAGTCCGAATCGACGGCGGGGGGAAGGTCGTCGACCACATAGCCTGCTGGAATGGTGATCTCAAAAGTGTCGGTGTCGCGCGCGGGGCCGTCGAACTCGATAGGAAACTTGCGCGGCTCTTTGGTCTCGAGGATGCCCATTCCCTTGTTCCCCAGCACGCGCGGCCGCACCAGAAGCAAGCCTCCCGCGTTCTTCGCGTAACTGGCCGACTCGAACGAATACTCGAAGCCAAAAGGCAGACTCGTCTGCTGAAGGTTGAGAACGGTTGCCTTGGTCACGCGGAAGTTGGACATCGAGTTGGCCAGGAGGGTTTCGATCGGCTTGATGCGGTCGGTGTCCTTGGTAGCCGCGCGCAGGGCCCAGCGTTCGGAGGAGGCGCGCTCGCCCAGGCGCATCTCTGTGACCGAGCCTGTCAATGTGCCGTGGTCATCCAGAATCAGCTTGCCGGTGCGCTCGATGCTGTTCATCGCGGACGGTTGCTGGGGCAGGGCAATCAATTCACCGCCGGTCGGCGTCACCAGCAGCGCGTAGTTGGCCTGCAGTTGGCCGCGGATCTGGCCAAACGGCGTCATCTCGTCACTGGGATCGAAAAACAGGATCTTGCCCAACTTGGGATGTTGCAGCGTGGCGACGAGCGATGGATCGTTGAGCCCGTCGGGTAGCTTGACCGCGACTATGTTGTGGTTGAACCCGTAATTGTGAGGCGGCGTTTCGGGAATGATTGCGCCGCGCTCGGTGTTGATCGCAACCTGGAAAGAAGCGACGCCAATTTCCTGCAGCATGGACCGCATCAGCAGCGCCTTATCCTTGCAGTCTCCGTAGTGATGCGAAAACACATCCGGCGCCGGATGGGGTTGCCAGCCGCCGATGCCGAGTTCGATGGCCACGTAGCGAATGTCGTGTTGTACGAACTCCGCGATGGCCTGCATCTTCAGCAGGGAGGTATTCTTCGAGGCGGTCAGCGTCGCGACTTCCTGCTTAATCTGCGGGGAAGCGTCCACGCGTCCTGCAAGCAAGGTGTTGACCCACTTGCCCAAATCATCCCACGCGGCGAATCCGGTCAAGGTCTTCCCACCGGGCGGGAAAAAGGTAACGACCATCTGGCCCAGAACCCCCTGCACGGGAGGCATGGCCGGCTCGTTCCGGATTGCGGTCACATCACTGACGGTCCACTGCCATAGATTGCTCCCGCTCTCAGCCGGCTTGACTTCAGAGTGATTGAGCCAGGAAACCTTGAACTCCCAACCAGCGGGGAGTTGGAGGGAATAGTGGCTTTCTCGCACGGGATCATGTTCCTGGAAATACCACATGTCCTGCAGAAAGAAGGGACGCTCTTCCACTTCATATTCATAACCGACGATGTTGCCGGGGTCCGGCGCCGGAATCTGCAGCACTCGGTACTTCACGTCGTCGACGAGTTCTCCACCTCCCTCGAGGGAGACATCGATTGCATCCTTGTCTTTGATCTCGTAGTCCTTGCCTTGGGCAGGGATGCACCAGCCGTGCAGACTTTTGATCTTGCGTTGAGGGTTGAAGTACACATGGACCGTGCCGTGGTGTCGTCCATTCGGCCGCAGGATCTTGTAAGCCTCGCGAACCTGGGTCTTGATCTTGTCAGCTGAGATCACGGTCACGTTGGTCTCGGAATACAGCAAGACCGCGTCCGTCTTCTCATCGTAGGTGGGGAGCGGCCTGTTCACCAGCGAATGCATCCACTGCGGAGCATCGCCGGCAGCACAGGGCGCGCACGCCATCAAGCAGACGGTGGCAGAGGCAAGCAGACGGACTCGCCAGCTAGTTCCTGGCGGCCGCTGCAGCGGGTTGCAGCAGAATCTGTTCTTCATCACCGGTTCTCACTCGTTGGAAAAAGGTCCGCAACGCAGGGTAGTACTTGGGTTCCAGGAACATGATGTCCAGGTCCAACTTCCGGACCACGTGGACGGTACCGCCGCTGCCATCGACTTTCAGGTTGTAAACAATGAGGCTGGCGTCCTGGTTCTGTGGCGGCGGCACACTGCTGACCTGCCAGCCCTGGGGCAGTTCCACAGTCACTTCGTCCAATTTCTCCCAGGGATACTCAAAGTAGGGCAATTATATACTTGACGTACCGTAAGAAAAGCCTTATATTTACTGCATGGAAGGCTTAAACACACTCCAAGAAGCAATCATCCACTTCGCAGATTACGACAATTGCCATGCGCTGATGATTCAGCTTCGCTGGCCGGACGGCAAAGTGAAGTGCCCGCGTTGCGGCGCTGAAAAAGTCACCTATCTGGCCAAGACGCGCGTGTGGAAGTGTTACGCGGGACACCAGAAGCCGACGTTCTCCTTAAAGACTGGCACTCTCTTTGAGGAATCGCCGCTCAGTTTGGACAAGTGGCTCCCGGCGCTGTGGCTCATCGTCAACTGCAAGAACGGTATCAGTTCGTGCGAACTGGCCCGCGATCTGGGAGTGACACAAAAGACGGCATGGTTCATGGCTCATCGCCTGCGCTATGCGCTCAAAGATGGCGGCTTCGATCTTCTCTCCGGCGAAGTGGAAGCAGACGAAACCTTCATTGGCGGGAAAGCGCGTAACATGCACGTTGCGAAGCGTCAGCGTCGAATCACCGGGACAGGCGGCAAAGACAAGACTGCGGTAATGGGAATCCTTCAACGTGGCGGGAAGGTTCACACCGTGGTAGTTCCGAATCGTCGCAAAAAGGCTCTGCAAGCGGAAGTCGTGAAGCACGTTGAAGCTGGATCGGCGCTCTACACAGACGCGCTGCTTTCTTATGAGGGGCTGGCCAGCGACTACGCGCACAAAGTCATTGACCACGCGGTTGAATACGTGGATGGCCGCGTACACACGAATGGCCTTGAGAACTTCTGGTCACTGTTGAAGCGCGGGATCAGCGGAACGTATGTGAGCGTAGAGCCGTTTCACTTGTTCCGCTACTTGGATGAGCAAAGTTTTCGCTACAACTACCGCAAAGAGATGAACGACTTTGATCGTTTCCGACTGGCACTCTCGCAGATCGCAGGGAAGCGGTTGACGTACAGACATCTCACCGGGAAAGAAATGGAGCCACCCCCCGCAGTAGCGGTGAACTGAAACGACAGAACAGAGGGAGACGAAAAGCTGGTTAAGCCTTGCGGCTTGCTGGCTTTTTTCTTTTCTGTCGGGGCTTATGGAAAGGGTTTGGAACGGTGTCCTTTGGAACGGCAAGAACAGTCTTGAGTGCCCGGACGAACCTATCAGCCGCTTGCGGCCCCTCTTCCATCTTGGGGTGAGGCTTCATTACGTCCATTATGCCATAGAAGGGATACAGACTCTTCGGAGCCGACAAGGTTAACCGAACGGCGGGTTGCCATTCTTTGGGCAGTTTGAGGCGATCTGAAAAAAACATCACCTCTTTACCTTCGTAGCGATCTTGAGCACTGTACGGAAGGCCAAAGACCATGCGGCGATGCTGGTAGAGTCGGTAGCGCGTTGCAGCATAATCGTAGGTGACAATCCACGGCACTTCTAATCTTGCTATGCACGCGGCAATCTGGCGATGGTCTTCGATTGTGTAGGTGTTGAGGTATAAATCTTTGCCATTCTCGATGTACGGAGGATCAAAAAACGCAAACGTATTTGATCCCAGCGTGGGAAGCGTGCGGACTGTAAAATCTAGCGCATCCTGCTGGTAGAGCCGGATGCGACTGGCGTATCTGCGAATTTTCCTGATCCGTTGAACGAGTTCGTCTTTGTTGAATCTGGCGTCTATTGGCCACTTGCCCGTCTGCTTTTTGCCGCCAATTACGCCGCCCGAAATGATACCGGAGCGATTGGTTCTATTCAGGAAGAGAGCCGCGAAGCCAAGATCGGAAATGTCCACGGTATCCCGTTGGTCGAAAACAGCACGTTGCTTCCTCCATTCGCGCATCGTAAGGCTGACGCGCTCAATTCTTCGACAGAGTTCTGTCGTGTCGTTCAGGACCGAATGCCAGAACGCATACACCGGGCGACTGAGATCATTGATATGAATTACTGAGGCGTATTCGCCGAACAAGAGATCGAGTGCGATGGCCGACCCGCCAGCATAAGGTTCTACGTACTGAATATCTTTCAAGCCGTTCTCTTCGAGTAGGCGCACCACCACGCTCGCCAGTCGGCGCTTTCCACCTGGATAGCGAAGAGGAGTGTAGAACGGCATTCGTGTCCTGAATGTACAGTAAGTTGCTAATCTTGGCCAGCTTATTCGACTTTCACGGTGCCCAAACAGCCTGCACGAATGACTGCACGCTGTCCCAATAGGCGCGGAGATCACCCGGAGCCGGGAAGATGAATTTGTTGTGAACGTATTCGTTCATCAGCGCCGTTGACGGTGCAAGAAAGGAATCTTTGCGGCACGTGAGGCGCACGGGCGCAGCCTGTGCTGTCGTAAGTTTCTTACGAGCGATCAGGTCTTGCGTGACTGCCAACAGTTTTGTGCTCAACTTGTCATTTGCTGGCGTAAGTTTCTGACGACCAATGTAATCATCGGCACTCAGTTCGATGAAAACGCGGAATAGCACGCTCACTGCATTTGTATATTCGATGAGACTCAGGGTTTTAAGTTCCTTCGCAATTCGTTGGAGTCGCGGGTCGGTGATGTTTAGGACAAGACCGCGTGGCATCAGCCTGTCTTTGTGTATCACGGGGCCGGAGCCTACAGTTGCCTTCGGGGCCGTGGGCTTCCCGCCTTTCGCGCTGACTGCGACGCCGTGGCCGCTGGCGATCGTAGGTTTGACCACGATGGCGGCTGGCAACTTGTTGGCATAATCAATGCGCTGGGGCTTATGGTAGATGTCTTTCGTGGTCACCGCGCCCGAGATCAGATCATTGACCACGTGCAGTAGGGCTTTCGCAACGTGGCGTTCATCCGCCAGCAATTTGAGTTTTCCGTCCTCTAATTCGATGCCCAATTTCTCTCGTACTTCTGGTGTGCCGATGATGCGTTTCAGACTCGCAGACTTCACCTTCTTCCGCTTATCTGGTGTCAGGTCGCCACGGTTTTCCAGAAGATCAAGAGCCTGAGTGTGGAACGGGATGTTGCCAGAACGGGCACGGAACCGTGCAGCATCGTCAGCACCCCACGGGACGATTGCCGCACCCTCATTCTGCCCTCCGGTGTGCCGCAATTCCATCCAGTGTTGCGATTCCGGCTTGGTTTCAACGACGAAACATTGCAGTGATTCGATGGGATTCTCTTGATACTGTTTGCTCCACTTCCGCATCTCGGTGAGATCATTGGGTTGGAGTGCGCCTATAAGAGATTCGGGATTCTCCAATGATTTGAGTGCAGCAAGGCGGCGATTGCCCTCAAGCACGACGTATCGTCCGAGATCGTCGCCTGTTCGGATTACGATTGGAAGCTCCGTTGGATTGATCCCGTGAAGAACGATGTCCTTCGCCAGAGCGATCAGCTTACGATTCTGCTGTTGCGCTAGTGCTCGCAGTGCTTCTCGCTGGCCAACGTTTGGTTGTGGGAGACGTGGATTCTCGGCGTCTAGTAGGAGACCTGAGACTGGAATCGAAATGATTTCAGACACGAAAGGCGGGCCTCTTTTCTCCCCCTCAGGATCGGCCCGAATTATACTCTACTCACGCTTTTGCTCTGTTTGCCGCCTTCATGACTCCTCGGGAAGGTTGCTCGGATGCTGGATGATCCTAAACTTGAGCCCGGTGAGTACATCATTGCTTTGCCTGCCGCCACTATGCTCATCTGGTTTTAGTGTACGGCCAGTGGCATAAAAAGCAGCGACACAGACAACGTATTTCGGTGGGTAGAGGGCACCTTTGCGTCCTCTCACCGAATAGCGAGTGGAGTTGCGTCCCTTTGGAACACCGTGACCGTCAATATACGCAATCGCGCGTCTGACGTGCTTTTTCTTGATAGCCCGCAGGATTTCGTGAATGGAGAGGTCGGCCATGAGCGGGAATTATGGCACTCAGGGTTATGGTACGGCAAGTATATAATTGCCCAAAGTAGATGGGATGCACCCGATTGGCATGCTCGAAAACGCGCTTCTCGTACGCGCTGAAGAAACCAACCGGAAGCATCGCACGCTTCCCGGCACTCGAGGCCCAGCCGGAGATCTTGAGGTTCAGGACTGCTACGAGCGGCGTTTCGGCACTCGTCCAATCCGGCGTGTTGGTCAGTTCCAGTTCGGCGGCGGCAGGAATCTGTTCCTTCACCGAGTCTTCCAGGAATTTTTTGCGCGTAGTATCGTCCTGGTGGAGTTCCTCCAGCCGGCGGTACATGGCTTCAAGCCCGGTGTAGGTGACCGTCAGCTCGCCCTCCAGATCTCCGGTGTCGGACAACTTCAGCTTTGCCTGGCGGTGAATCTGCGACTCCACACTATGTGGAAGCGTGGTCTGGATCCACGTTCCCCCGTCCTTGTCCAGGCGCAGCCCGGGCACGCCGGTTTCTGACCAGGTCAGCAGGCCGAAGGGGGTGAAGGCAGCTCCCGGATCGAAGTAAAGCTCCTTGCCGTTCAGCTTCACCAGCACGATATTTGCATTCAGCTTGCGGCTTTCCATGACCTTGGCGTCGAAGAAGTATTTGCTGCGCTCCGACACCCAGCATCCATAGGCTTCGAACCCTGCTGCTCGAACCAAAGCGAGGTAGAGCCAGGTCAGTTGCTGGCCGTCGCCATATCCGCGCTTCCAGACTTCCTCGACGTTGCCCGCGGGTTTTTCATTCTCGCGTTTTTCTTCCTGCTGGGTTTTCCGTATCTCGTACGAGGTGTTGCGAATCTGTTGGACGCGGTCATAGATCTTGCGCAGTTTCACTTCCGGCGGATCATTCGGCGATACAATTTGTGCGACCGCTCCTTCCATCGCCTTGCGCTTTCCCACAAAACTCTCCAAAGTGGCGTTCCGCTGCTTCCCGATCCTCTTCCAGAAGGCATCGGCATCTTTATCGGGGAGATCATCGGTGTAGATGAAGTCGACGCGCGACTTCAAGGCGTCTGCCGGGGGCATGAAGTCTTCGGTCGGGAAGGCAGCAATGTTGGTGACTTCCATCCGGACGATGCCCTCGGGACCCTGTTTAGGCTGGACGCCGGTCGGCAGTCCTTGCCAGGTCCACCGAAGGCGGAACGGATTCATGTAGTTGCCGACGTATGGCTTCAGCGAGAACCCGGCATTCTTGGTGAACAGCTCATCGCTCAGGATCCAGTGCGATTCGAAAAGGGCATTCTCCTGGAGGTCGATCGTGTAGGAATACTCGATAATGCTTCCGACCTTCACGTCCGGGAGCGTGAACGTCTTGGCGAGATACTTCAGTCCCTTCGCCTTGGCAATCGTCTTCTCGTAGATCTTTCCATCAAACTCCGCAATCGTGCCGTCGGGCCGGATCGAACGCGCATGGATGCCCACAACACTCCCGGTTTGCCGGAAGAACGGGATCTCAATGTCCCCGTACTTGCGCCCCTCTTCGGTGAGGATCTTGATCCGGTAATAGTTGTCTTCATGTGAAGTTCGGCCGTTGTCGTCGCGGTCGACCTGGCGGTACAAAATGATGGCCGGAGCCCCCGGAGCCTGTGGTTCGCTGGTCATCTTGAGCTCTTCCTGGGAAACGGGCTGGAAGCCCACCCCCGCACGAACCGGAATTACACCAAGCAACACGGCTGCCAATAGCGCAGTCAGCGCGAACGACGGAATACCACTAATAGAAGAGGAACGAGGAGTTGCCATGGCACATTTCACCTGTGGGGGTTCTCTCGGCTCGGGCACTCGCCGGCCTGAGGGGGAAAGCAGAGGCCGTGCGCAGTTGCTACCTGTGCCCAAGCTTGTGGGCCCGACTTATGGGTCGGGACAATACAGTGACCGCTTTTGCGTGTCAAGAAAATCCCTGCACGGGATAGAACCACAAAGGTACTGCGCGCGAATGTGACTGCCGTCACGCATGCACGACCGTTACCCTGCGGGACTTTATCTGCCATGAGGCAGTGCACCACCAAGGAGTATCACCCTCTTTCTTGATTGCGCCGAGATACGCTTGCGCTGTCGAAGCGCTGGCATTGTTCACTCATCACCCATGCTATAATTCTTTATTCTCAGTCGCTTAGAGCACGGAGGATTGTATCGACAAACGTTTTATCCGCACCAACGATCGCATTCGGGCGCGTGAAATCCGCGTGATTGACGACGAAGGGCAGCAGCTTGGCATCATGCCGCCCTACGAAGCGCTCAAGAAAGCCCGCGAGAAAAATCTGGACCTGGTTGAGATTTCGCCCACCGCGCAGCCTCCCGTGTGCCGCATCATGGACTATGGGAAGTATCTCTACCAGCAGGAAAAGAAAGAGCGCGAAGCCAAGAAGCACCAGAAGACGATCACCGTAAAAGAGGTCAAGTTCCGCATCAACGTGGACGACCACGATTACGAGACCAAAAAGAATCACGTGCTGCGCTTCCTGGACGAGGGCGACAAGGTCAAGGCAACGATCTTTTTCCGCGGCCGCGAGATGACGCGAACCGGTCTGGGACGCCAGATTCTGGAGCGGTTGATCAAGGACGTCGAGCCGATGAGCATCGTGGAGTTCCGTCCACGCCAGGAAGGGAATACGCTGCACGCGATTCTGGCGCCGAAGAAGTCAGACAAGGAACGCGCGGCCGAGAAGGCTAAGGCTGCGGCGCACAACGCGCCCAGCCCGAACCCGCCACCGGCGTAGGTTGCCAAGCCCGCATCGCAGGCCCGACGCGCGGGGTACTGAGTCGAATCCAATAGCCCGGTAACTCGCACTTGGCGTGCGGACAGTCGAGAAATGCCAGGCCCGTTTCTTGCCGAATAGAATTGTCGTTGCTGAGTGTCGAGTTACTGAAACAGCGTTGACTTACTGAAAGCTGATGGCTGCGAGCTGACAGCTGCTTTTCGAGGACTTATGCCGAAACTGAAAACACACAAAGGTGCCGCCAAGCGTTTCAAGAAAACTGCAACCGGCAAGGTGAAGCGCGGGCGTTCGCACCTGCGTCACATCTTGACCTCCAAGGATACAAAGCGGAAGCGCAAGCTGCGATCGGGCGCTCTCGTGAGCTACGGAGATCTCGCCAAAGTTTTGCGGATGATTCCGTACCAGTGAAGTGATCAGTGGCCAGTGGGCAGTGGTCAGAAAGTCGCACCCGCGCTTTTTCTGACCACTGGTCACTAAGCACTGGCCACTGCTTCCGGCGTGTGAAGAGGCCAGAAATCGCCACAGGGCGAGACGTCCTTGCCTCCAGCCGCCGTTAAATAGAAAGCCAAAAGGAGAACACCATGCCTCGTGTAAAACGCGGAACCAAACGCCGCGCCAAGCGCAAAAAAATATTAGACCGCGCCAGTGGATACTTCCTCACAAAGTCAAAGCTATATCGCTCCGCGAAAGAAGCGGTCGAGCGTGGCCTCAAGTTCGCCTACTCCGGACGCAAGCAGCGCAAACGCCAGTTCCGCTCGCTGTGGATCGTGCGCATCGGCGCTGCTGCCAAGCTGAACGGGATGAGCTACAACCAGTTCATCCACGGCCTGAAGAAGGCGGGCGTCGAGCTCGATCGCAAGATACTAGCCGACGTCGCGGTCAAGGATCCGGACGGATTTAAGAGCCTCGCCGAGCAGGCGAAGGGCGCCATCGGCGGGGCAGCGTAGTAGCTCTCAGCTTTCAGCCATCAGATGTCAGATCTGAATTGTTGTCATTCCGAGCCGTTCGGAGCCGCGCAACGCGAGGCGAGAGCGTGCGAGGAATCTGCTTTTTTGCTGGTGGCGAGAGAAAAGAGCGAAGCCGCGCAGGTCGAGGATGTTCCTGGTGATCTGGAAAAACGCCGCGGTCATGCCGATGCCGATGGAAAAGCCGATCAGTCCCACCGTCAGGGCCTGCAACAGGATCATCCCCGTGATTCGCCAGTTAGTGACTCCGATGGCCTTCAGCGCGCCGAACTGCTTCAGGTTTTCCAGCGTGAAAATGTAAAAAGTCTGGCCCGCGACGATGGTGCCGACCACCAGCGCGATGGCAATGGTGATGCCGAAGTTGATCGGGATGCCGGTGTGCGCCATGTAGTACCAGATGGTCTGCCAGCCGAACTCGCTGGAGGTGGCGGCGTGCAGGCCCGTAACCGCTTCGATGCGGCGGCAGACTTCGTGAGCGCCGATTCCCGCGGTGGGGTTGACCAGCACGAACGACAGCAGGTTGCGCTCGCGGCCCACGTAAGTGATGGCCTGGCTGTACCGCGAATAGAAGACCGGCAGATTCTGAAACGGCGCCGACGAGTTGTAGATGCCCACGATGTTGACGCGGTGGTCGTTCAGTTCGAGAGTGCGGCCGAGTTGGTACGCCTGCTTGGGGAAAAAGAACTCGTAACCGACGCGGTCGACGATGACGGCATCGGGACGGCGCAGGTCTTCCAGAGAGCCGAGCACCAGGTTGCGCGGCGCTCCCACCAGGGTGGCGTCATCGACCCCCATCATGATCACGACCCGGAAATTGCCGTCGAGGGCCTTGGCTCGCGGCGTGCCCTTGAAGAGGGGCACGGCCCAATCGACGCCGGACACGCCGCGCACGCGATAGAGGTCATCGTCGGTGAGCGCCTTCACCTCGTCGAAGTACTGCGTCTTGCGGTCCATGACCCAGATGCCGGCGTCGCGAATGTCCTTGATCTGGCTGGTGGTGCGGTTCATGATGCCGGCGAAGATGGAGCTTTGGTGCGACATGAGGAAGGTCGAGAAGGCGACCGCGAAGATGAGTCCGAGATATTTCGCCCGATCCCCGAAGAGCATTTGCAAGGCCACGAAGTTCATGTCAAATTCTCCTGCGCTGAACAATGCATAGGACGTGAACACCGTTCAGAAGGAAGCAAATTTTTTGGCTGCCATTGGGTCATCTCTTACGGATCCCTTCGATGAGGATGTCGACCACGCGGTCGATCAGGCGGTTCGGCTCCACAAACGGGAATCCGGGGTGGGTTACCAGCAACGACGAGATGCCGTGGATGCCCGCCCAAAGCGCCTGTGCCGCCTCGTCGACGTCCTGGCTGTTCAACAGGCCCGCTTCGACACAGCGTCCGACCCCTGTGCGGAGGCTGTTGAAGCAGTTCCCTCCGGCGCTACAATAGATCGAATTCGCGCCCACGATCTCGGGGTGGCCCTGAACGAACGTAACGATATAGTGGTGCGGGTTTTCCACTGCAAAATCGACATAAACGCGCAGGCCGCGGCGAAGACGGTCGAGCGGCGGCGATGGGTCCTGATTGATGCCTTCGAGTTTGCGCGCCAGCCGCGAGAAAGTCTCCTCGCAGATGCTCTCCAGGATTTCACTTTTGTCCCGGAAGTAGAGGTAGATGGTACCGGGCGAGTACTCGATTTTTTCGGCGATCTTGCGGATGGAAGCGCTCTCGAATCCTTCCTTCACGAACAAGGTGCGCGCCGCATCGAGGATTTCCTCGCGAACGCCTTTTTTCTGACGAGCTCTGCGTTCCTGCACTCCCATAGATCCAGCGACCTTACTGAACACTGTTCAGTTTATGCGTTCCGATACGGAGATGTCAAGCACTTTTTTTTCGGGGACCCACGGTATCGGCACGCTATCCTGGAACATGCCGAACGGTCTCCAGTCGCGACTTGCAGGAGCACGCCGCCGGTCGAGAATCC
>JAIQFC010000006.1 GCA_020073465.1 Terriglobia bacterium | reverse complement strand
CACTGGATCTTCACCCTGGCCTGTGCCGCCTACAATCTGGTGCGCATGCGAAACCTGGCCCCGGCAGTTCCGCTGGCATAAGTCGCGGCCGACGTGTGTTTTGAGCAGCATCAAGTTAGAACCAGAGACCACAAAAACCAGAAATCCAACCGTTCGACATCATCAACCATGAACAACAGAAAGAAAAACACGCTGCAAATCACTTTTTCAGCAGCCTGCTAGGTCCATCCACGCTGGATTTTGCTTTTCGCCTCTCGAAACAGCCCATCACCCAGCGCACAAAAGGAGGAGAAGTGCACATCATCGATTCCAGTCTCTTTAAAGTGTCGACAACGATCGCGGCGGCGATTGTTACGGTGCGCCCGGGAGGTATGCGTGAACTCCACTGGCATCCGAACGCCGACGAGTGGCAGTACTACGTCAGCGGCAAGGGACGAATGACGGTGTTTGCAACAGGATCTCGTGCCCGGACTGCGGATTTCGAAGCTGGCGATGTGGGCTACGTGCAACAGACACTGCCTCATTACATCGAGAATACGGGTGATACGGATTTGCGGTTTCTGGAGATGTTCAAAAGCAGCTTCTATCAGGATCTGTCACTCTCGGAATGGTTATCGCACACACCGCCCGAACTTGTCATGGCTCACCTTAACATCGACCGGGCAGCGCTCGACGCACTCCCAAAAGAGAAGTTGGTAATCGTGCCGCGCTAAATTCAGATCTCGGAGTTTTGTACCGAGAATGGTCCTTATTTCTCTTCTCTTTGCCTTCGGATGGTTCCGACCTAGACTTGTCGGCTAGGTCCCTCACGTGCCAGAACGCGCGAATTCGGCAGCTCTGCGTAGCCAGAAAGATAGCCTACGATGTCCGCAACCGACAGTGGACCTTCGGGACCATCGCTCGGCAAGAATCCGACCGTGCAGAGCCAGTCATCTTCATCTTGTCAGTACGGTTCAATCTCATCTTGCCGGTTCATACGAAGGGCCGCTTAATATCTACTGTTCAGAACTCCTCGCGGGAACTCGCAATACACCGACTCTCGCGGCTCAATGCCGCGGTCATGTCGCTGCACCGCACTACGGATTACGCTACGGTTCTGCTCTCGCTACCGGGGATTTCCAACGACTTAGAGGTCGTCCGCCTCTTGTAAGTCCTTTAAAGTCGTGTATGGGCCGTTCTTTCACGGCGGTAACACGGGTTCAAATCCCGTCGGGGACGCCAAACTTGACATCATCGCTGTCATCAAGCCAAGAGGCCCGTAAATCCTGCATGATCGACGTGTTCTGCGAGTTCAAAAACCCCATAGAGCGCGACCACACCAAACCCTGCGGAAAGAGCATCGGACATAGTTCTCGTCGCTCGTTGAGTCCGGCCTTCTTCCACGCGGCAGGCAGGTCTATCAACTCACGCTGCGTCTGAGCAATGAGTTCTTCCATGGTGGAACGTTCTGATTTCACTTGTTGCAGATTTCGAAGCTACGATCCGCAAACCCGGCGAGACTTAAGCTTTCACAAAAAAGGAGGGGCACGAGTCAACTTCGCGCCCCGAAGTCAGTGAGAACCAGTTCGCCCTTTAGTCTTTCTAATAAGGTTGCCGCTCAATATCCCGAAGCTCTGCGACCCACAGAGCCGCTTTCTTCCAGAAAGGTGCTATCGCTCCTCCCTATTGCACCGTCAGATGCAGAGTGGTTGAGGTCGTTACCGTCCCCGAGGTTGCCGTCAACGTGACGGTATAGTTCCTCGGCTGTGGTATGGGAGCGGGAGTGCTGCCGCCACATGCAACCAGAGCACCTGCCGCCACCAGAACAAGAAATAGCTCGCACGCCCTCAGGCGGCGAACGCCCAAACGCCCGTGGATTCTTGCTCCCCAAGGCAGCAGGAACATGCCGGCCATGATCGGGGCGAGCGCCAGCCCGACGGCGGATGGCCAATGAATGGCCGCCAATTGTGCAGGCACGTGGATCGCCACCGTGACATTGGTTACACCGTCACCGGCCGCCAGCGCCGATGGGGTGATCGTTACTACAGACCCGGTGGGAGCGCCCGCCGCGGTCAGCGATGCCGCCGCCGGGAAAGTCGTGCCCGCGGAAGGACTGATGGTGAGCGAATACGTTGCCGTTCCACCCGCCGTTACCGTTGCCGACGAACTGCTGCCGGAGGCGATGGCCAGGACGAAGTCGGACACGACTTGCGAGACCACGGAACTGGTCAGGGTCGAGAAGTTGCTATCGCCGCTGTACGCCGCGGTGACCGTGTGAGTCCCGACCGTAAGTGTTGAGGTGGCGTAGGTGGCAACGCCCTGCGCCAGCGTGCCTGAGCCCAGCAGAGTGGTTCCGTCATAGAAATTGACGGACCCGCTTGGCGTGCTCGACGAGGACGCAACGGTCGCCGTGAAAGTGACCGGGTTCTGCAACAGCACCGGAGTCGCGGAGGAAGCCAGCGCGACCGTCGGAGTAGCTTTCGCGACCGTCAGAGACACGCTGCCATCTGCCGTGGTATAGGTTGCTGCATCGGTTGGCGTGAATGTGGCGGAAAGGCTGTAGCTCCCCGCGCCCAGGACGGTCGTGCCGCTCACGGCGCTTGCGCTGCCGCCCTGGAGCGTGGCCGTGTAGGCAAAGCTGCCGGCCACACTCGTCGACCCGTTGACTGCAGAGGCATTCAGAACACCGCTCAAGCTGGTGCCGTATGTAATCGTTGCCGGCTGGGTCCAGTTGACAGTAGTCACGATCCGCCCGACGGCCACCTGGATGGTAGTTGTGCTGGAACTGGCGGCATAGTTGCTGTCGCCGGCGTAACTCACGCTCACGGTATAGTCGCCGGCCGCCAGTGAACTCGGAATAGGCACGTCCCCAGTCGAATCGCTGGTGCCGGCGGTCAATGACGCCGTTCCTGACGTCACGCTGGTGCTGGAGGCATCCAGGATGTTGTAGCTCAATGTCCCGGACGGCACTGCGACCACACTATAAGGTCCTGCCACCGTGACTGGCACAGATCCGGTCTGACCGACCGAGACCTGAACCGGCTGGGTTGCCGGCCCGGTAACCGTTGCTGTGTCCTTGGTAACGGCAAGTGTGGTGGTATTGCTGCTCGTCAGAAAAGAACCGCTCACGCCGCTGTAGCTGGCCGTAATCGTATGCGTTCCCGAGCCACTCAACGTCACTCCGGTGAGGGTGGCAGTGCCAGCGCTGAGTGTGACCGCGCTTCCGCCATTCAGCGTTACCGCCGTTGCTCCCACTGTGTCAGTGAAGGTCACCGCGCCGGTTGGCACCGTTGCAGTGTGCCCCGCGGCAGTGTCGCTCACCGTCGCAGTCACGGTCAGTGGCTGTCCAATGTTCACCGTGGTCGGGTTCGTCGCTACCGCTACTGCTGTCGTGTCCCCGGGAGTCAACCCCGTGCCGCTCACGGAAACCTGTTGCGTGCTGCTGGCAACATCCAGCGTGTTGTTCGTTACGGTGATGCCGGCGCTGAGGCTGCCAACCGATTGCGGAGTGAACTGCAGAGAGACGTTGCAGACCGCGCCGGGTGCCAGTGAAGTGCCGGAGAGGCACTGGTTGGTACTTCCGGTCGGTTGGGAGAAATCTGCCGTGAACGCTGGATCGGCAGCGAACACCAATGGCTGATTGCCCAGGTTCGTTACCGTCGACGTTTTTGGACTATCGGTGCTGGTGAAGCCCTGCTTCGTGCTGGCAAAGGTCAGGCGAGATCCCGCCACGCTCGAGTACACAATGCGGTTGTTGGTCCAATCTGGAATGTAGACGTTTCCGGAATTATCTGCGGTTATGCCATACATCGCAGACAAAGTTGAGGGACTGGTCAGTCCGGGTACGCTGACCACCGAGGCGCCCCCTGCCGGCGTGATTTCTACAATGCGATTGTGGCCGGAATCCGCCACGTAGAGATTTCCCATGCCGTCCACGGCTAGACCCTGGGGATTGGCGAAGCTGAGACCGGAAGGATTCAGCAAGGAGGCTACGCCTGCCGCGGTTACCTGGACAACATGACTGCTATTGTCGGTCCCTGAGGCAATGTAGACCGTCCCATCGAAACCTACGGCCACGCCTGTGAGCTTGCCAGCCGAGAATGTATAACTCCCTGTAGCCATCACCATCCCAACCCCGGAGGAAGTCGATCCCGCTACTGCCAGGGATGACACTTTCACAATTCTGGCGTTGGGCGAGTATTCTGCAATATATAGACTGCCGGCTGCATCGAAGGCCAGCTCTGTGGGTTCGCCCAGCGTCGGGCTCAGGCCACTGATCGCCAACTGGGAAGCGACACCTCCTGGCGTCACCACCACGATTCGCTCATTCGCATGATCGGCGATGAACAGGTTGCCAGCGCCATCTAGGGCGACTCCGCAAATAGCATCGAGGGTAAAACCGGTAGTACTCACCACAGAGGCACTGCCGCCGCCTGCGGCTATCTTCACCACCTTGGGGTTGGAGCCGGATAGGACGTAGTTCCCGACATACATGTTTCCGGCGCCATCCAAAGCAAGTTGGAACGGATAGTAGGTGACTACCCCGCCAGTGCTGATCAAAGTTGCCGTATTCGGAGCTAAAGCTGCGAGTGGCGCATCGCTGAACGCGTAGAGCGGAACAGTCACCACCGGGCTTTGCGGGCTGCCGTTGTCATAAAGCACCATGGCGCCCCTACGCAAACCGGGTGCCGCGGGAAGAAACTGTATGTCCACCGTGCAGGTGGTGTTGGTTGTCCCCGCAGTGCAGGTGGTTCCACCACCCACGGTAAAGTCGAGGTTCTCAGTGCCGAAGGTGAAGGCCTTCACCGCACCTAAAGTCGTGGCCACGTTCACGGTAAAGGGCAATGTTTGGGTCACGCCTGAAGGTGTCCCCAACTGCAGGTGACCAAATCCGACGGCAGATACCGCCACCGTTACACTTTGGTTGTTGCTGGTATCAGCGACATAGACGGTCCCGGAAATGTCCACCGCAACACCTTTGGGCAGACTGAACGTCACGGCGCCCGTGCTCAGCGGCGAGCCCGCGCCTCCGGAAGTGACCGTAACGATGCGATTGTTGTTTGTGTCTGCAATATAGATGTTCCCCAGTCCATCAACCGCCACTCCCTTCGGCGTATCCAAAGCTGTAGACAAGCCGGTGATGCTTAACACTGAACCCGCCGTTCCTCCCGCTGCCACCGTTACGATACGGCTATTCACGGAATCAGCGATGTAGAGGTTCCCCAATACGTCCACCGCCAGGCCAGTCGGGGTATTTAGAGGTGTGCCCAACCCAGCAATACTGAAGACGGAGGCCGCACCCGCAGCGGTCACTTCCGCAATCCGATGGTTGCCCGTGTCAGCAATGAAGATGTTGCCCGATTGGTCGAGAGCAATCCCCTGCGGAGAACTCAGTGTCACGCCCCCCGTACTTACCCCTGACCCGCTTCCCGATGAGTCAACTTTTACAACGCGGTTGTTGCCTGAGTCTGCAATGTAGAGCGTGCCCGAGCCGTCCACGGTTATGCCTGTCGGAAAGCTCAGTGCGGGGCTTAATCCGCTGATCGTGAGCACGGACGCACTCCCTTGTGGATTCACCTCTACGATTCGACTGTTGCCCGTATCCGCGATGTAGATGTTGCCTGCGGTATCCACAGTCATATCCGAGGGCAGGCTGAGCGTGGTACTGCCCGTGGGCAGCGTTACCGCTACGCCGTTGAACCGGGTCGGAGGAACTCCCCACATCGGTGAAGCCAATACGAGCACGAAGCACACCGCAACGGCGTACCGGCCATAACTCAGAAAGGATGACTTGGGGACAAAAGAAGAGCGAACCTGGCTCAGCGAACGCGACATTGGAACTCCTTTAGAAATGGAAGTGGAGATTGTGCCTACTCAGACCTAATCGCACGCGTGGTGCCGGACTTTAGACAGTCTGGCTGCGGACTAGCACACGAAAGTATCGGGCTGTTTCTCAACGTTCAACGTCGTGAGCGGAGCGCACGATCTACATCAATCTTGACCGACAACCGAATCAAGGCGAGCAAACGATTGCTACAGGACTTACGAACAGGTGGAAGATTGTCGTGACACGATGTGAGGCAGAGGTCCGAATGTGACCTCCGCAGTCACGGTTACAGCATAGATTCTTTGAACTCTTGGGCGATGGCGTCCCTTCTCAACGATGAGTCAAAAACGCCAATGACTCGCTCCTCCGGAGCATGACCGCAAGAGCATGGCGATCACTCCGCCGTCAGGGTGCGCCAATTCCCGGACTACGTTCGCAAGTTGCGTTTGAACGGAGTTCATCTCAGAACAGAGTTGGCCAAGCACTCTGGCGGCGTCGGGCAAGCCGGATTGCCGGAAATACTGGCGCGGGCCTTTTCCAAACAGCTTCGCAGTTCGAGGCTGGTCCAAAGCCTCCTGCAATTCCTTCCTGCAGATTCCATGGTCACGACAGCTTGCGTACCTGTGTGCGGACCTTCTCAAACTCATACGTCCCCAAGCCCCGCTTGGCCGCCATCCGCAGATACGGGAGCGAAGAAATCTCCATGTTCCAGTACGCCTTGGCCACGTAGGCATCCAGTGCAACTGGATCAGTGCCGGCAACCAGGGTTTTTTTCAGCAGTACATCTTCCAGGTTGCCTCCGGTTGGGCCATTGCGGATGAGCACCCGGTAACAGTCGATGATGGTCAGAGTCGGGCGCACGAAGTCAGCCAGGTCAACCAGGCTCTCGTGGATCTTCTGGTGCAACTGATGACGCGGTCCTCCCAACATTCCGTACCAGTTCTTCATGCCCAGAGTCGTTCCCGTCAGGCTGTGATGTTTCGCGATTGGAATATTGATGACCTTGTCGACATTCAGGAAGGAATCGAGAATGGGCCATTCCCGCAGCACTTCACCCTGAAGGTCGACGTCCTTGAATCTTGCGGGATCAGGCAGAACGACCTCAGCGCCCGCGCGCTGCGCCGCTTCAGCAATGCCCGAGCGCTGAAAGCTACGGCGCGCGTCGTTGCAGCTGACGTCGGTCACGATGACCCGCTTGGCTCCCGCATCCAGGCACTGCCGCACCACCTCCGCGACGACCGCAGGATTGGTATTGGCGGCTTGTTCCGGGGTGCGATCCCATCCGATGTTCGGCTTCACCAGGACAGCGTCCGTGCGCGAAACAAAACGCCGGATCCCGCCAAGTTCCTCAAGCACCTGGCGCGCCAGCTGCGCGGGATCGTCCCCCTGGATCACTGCCATCTCTGGCAGTTTCGGGTCTGGCGCCACCGTATGACTGCGCTTTACCGCCATAGCCAACGCGGTCTCCGGCCGCCAACTGTGATCGCTGAGCCAGAAGCCCAGCCCGACGACTCCGGCACTGGCGCCTCCCAGACGCAGCAATTGGATGAGAGCTTCACGACGACTCAGCGGGGCATGATCGGACTGGTGCATAAACCCTCCGCAGACCACCGGACTAGTTACAGATAGCGCGCCGGGCGCCGCGCCCGCAGTGATCCGCCGCACGTCGCCCCTTTAATCCCCCTACTTCGAGAGTTTCCCCTCGATCCCACGGCCCAGGTCCATGAGCGCTTGCTGTACGTCTGGAGATTCTTTGTAGGCAACAATCCGGACGAGGCAAGGCCCCTTGATGAAAATCAGACTCGCGGCGTACAAGCGCGCACCGTCTCCCAGTTGAACGGATTTCGCCTCGCCTGCGGGCTCCGACTCGAGAAT
Organism: Terriglobia bacterium; assembly: GCA_020073465.1. Lineage (GTDB taxonomy): Bacteria > Acidobacteriota > Terriglobia > Terriglobales > Acidobacteriaceae > Sulfotelmatobacter. The sequence continues at coordinate 181,216 of JAIQFC010000006.1, read as the reverse complement.
CTTCCTGGCGCCTGCCGTATCGGCCATGGTGTAGATGTCAACCACCGCGTCGAACTTGTTCTGAAACTTGTAGTCGGCAGTCGAGGTCGACCGCACCCCTGCCTTCACGTATCGCTCCGCCTCGCCGTCGATGTAGTTCCACAGGTCTGCAGCTGGAAAGGTGCGCACGTCGACCGCCTTCACCCACCCTGCAACCTCACCAGGCGCAGGAAATGGTGCTGCCGGAGTTCCCGTCTGCCGGTTACATGCCGCACTTCCGAGCAAGGCTACGCATGCCGTGGTCAGTAACAGACGTCGGATTGTGGCGAGATACGCAGTCATTTCTCTATCCCTTTCCTCGGCTCAGCAGAATCTGGTTGGATTGTGAGCGGCTCTCCCCGATGCTGGTCACGTACACCGCCGGACGATCCTGCACCGGACAGGCATACTCACAAGCGCCACAGCCCACGCAACGCGCGGGATCAAGGTAGGGTTGCTTCACTTGCTTGACCGTGCCCGCGGCGTCGATCACCTCCGCCGGACGAAGGTAGATTGCTTTCGGTGAGGTGGGACACCACTCTTCGCAGACGATGCACTCGGTCGCCATCGCCCACGGCAAGCAGCGTCCACGATCGTAGAAAGCCGTGCCCAGCCGGGCTGGCCTCGTGTCCCCGGAGAGATCCACCGCCCACCCCTTCTCCTTCGCCGTGATCTCCCAAATCGCACCGGTAGGACACACCTGCGAGCACAGCACACAACTGGTCTCGCAATAGCCAATCCGCGGAACCAGGACTGGCGTCCACAAACCTTCCAAACCCGCTTCGGTCAGCGTGGGATGCAGAGCATTGTTCGGACAAACCTTCATGCACTCGCCGCAGCGAATGCAGCGCGCCAGGAAGTTTCCCTCGTCGAGCGCTCCCGGGGGACGCAGGAGCCGCTCATGGCGCTCGCTGGCGAATCCGGGCGTGGCCCGCATCAAGGGAACAAGCGCCACGCCTGCGGTCAGTCCGGTGAGCACCTTGCGCCGCTGCAGGTTCATGCCCGCCGCCTCCTGCCGTGGAAAGAACTTGAACTGCAGACCATGCTCTGGACACTCCTCCACGCAATTCAGACACAGATGACACTCAGGCTGCCGCCAGGGAACCCCTCCGATGGGATCATCGCCGCCCTGACAGCGCAGCAGGCAGCGATTGCAGTCCTTGCAGTGTTCCGGAGTCTTGACCAGCCCGAGCACGGACCAGCGCGAGACCAGTCCCAGCAGTGCCCCGAGCGGGCAGAGTGCACGGCACCAGAACCGGGTCACACGAAGATTCAGCGCCGCCAGGAAGATGAAAATCAGGCCCAGCCAAACGCCCTGCCGAATATAGGGCTGCTTGAAGCTGAGCAGCAGTTCGCCAAGCGCAGAATGCAGCATGCGGCCCGCGGTCGCCACGAATGGAAATCCGCTGTGCTGCACTGCCCCCAGAGCCATGCGCGCAGCGTAGTTGATTCCCGGAAGAATCGACAAACCTAGGGAGCGCACCAGAAGTGAGAAAGGATCCAGCCACCCTACAATCCCGGCGCCCATGACCGCCGCAGCGAGCGACAGAATCAGGAGGTAGTACTTCGTAGCCTGCCAGCGTTTGTACCGGTTCGACTCAATCAATTGTTTGCCGCGCTTGCGCTCCGATCGCAGGCTGCTGAAGAAATGATGGACGGAGCCCAGGGGACAGATCCAACCGCAGAAGAAGCGTCCGAGAAACATCGTGGGAATCAGCACCACAAGGCTCCACAACAGCCCCCGATACAGCGCGTGGCCGGCAACCGCATTCGTCAGCGCCACCAACGGGTCAAGCTGAAAGAACAGGCTCACCGGATACGGCAGCCGGATGTCGCTTCCGGCAGAGACCAACGACCCTCGAAACTCCGTGCGCAGCAGAAGAAAAAGGAATAGAAGGAAGAAGATGATCTGCGAAAGACAGCGCAACCTGGTGGGTTTCATCCAATGCACGAGGAGCCCTCATGGATGGGGCGAGCAGAAGACGGCTGGAGCCAGGTTACGGGCCTTGGCATCCTGCTGCCGTCCACCACGCTCAATACTCCATCGAGCCGAGTCCCTGTTCTGTGAGCGAGATCACACTCAAATCAAGAACGGAGCGCGCTCCGCCGTGGCGATACCTACAGGAATCTTCTCACTGCAAGGTCAGCGTGAGCTGGGTGACTGAGGCGGGCGGAAATGGGTAGTTAAGAACCTGCCCTTTCGTTTCGACCGTTCTGGTCTGCGGCACGACTGCATCTCTCTGATCAAACGTGTTATGCGCGTGAATATCGGAGGAGGTCAGCGTAGTGGCTGTCGCTGACGTTATGGTTGCCCCCGGGATCCCGATTTCGGTCTCACGCGTTTCACTCACATGAGGATTCACTGCGGTAAGCACCAGCACCTTGTTGTGGAGCGATGCAGAGCCCTTGAGCCCGGCAAATGAAGCCGGGTTCGCGTCGCGCTGGTAGTGCACGCTGGGCGCGGAAAACACCGTACGTAGAGACTGGCCGCCCTGGTGAGCGGCATACATATCGAACACGTGGCCGACTGGCGTCACGCAGAACTTGTCTCCGTGTGCCAGGTAAAGGCTGTTCAGGCAGTTGATCAGCTGGGCGCAATTCGCCATCGCGATCTTCTCCGGGTGCTGGTTAAAGATATCCAGCGTCATGCCGCTGAAAACCGCGTCACGCAAGGTTGGAGTCTGCTCAAGAATGTCACCCGGCGTCATCTCGCTGCCCGGCCGGTACCACGGGCCCCATTCATCCACTACGAGTTTGACGTGGTGTTCACGGTCGATCTCACCCATGATCTGCCAATGTCCGGTAATCAATGACTCCATCACTTCGCCCTGCCGAAGTAGTTCGTACCAATCGACCACGTCAAACTTCAGTGCATCGCCTTTGCCTGCATTCCAGTCGTGAGTGCGGCCGCGGCTCAGATTCCAGGCATAATAATGAAGAGCCAGTCCGTAGATCGAATGTAACTGGCCCGGTCCCTTGCGGACGATCTCTTCGAGAAAGCTTCGCGTCCACTCCCAGCTGTCGTCGTTCGGCCCGGAGGCAATGAACGACAATTCCTGCCCAAAGCGCGGAACCCAAGTGGTGAAGCGGCGGAACTCGACCGCGTATTCCTGGGCCGTGAAGTTTCCGCCACATCCCCAGGATTCGTTCCCCACGCCCCAGAAGCGCACATGAAAGGGTTCCGAGTTTCCCGAGGCAGCCCGCATCTCGGCTAGGGTTGTGCTACCCGCAGGCGAATTGCAGTACTCCACCCACCGGTAGAACTCCTCCGCGGGAAGGCTGCGAAGGTTCGCCGCAAGGTACGGCTGGCTGCCTATCAATTTGCAGAAGTGAACAAATTCATTGGTCCCGAACTGATTGGGATCGTATTTGTGGTTAGCGGGAGAATTCGGCGGCTCCACGCCCTCCCAAAAATTCGTTCGGCGCGGACGCTTATCGATCGGGCCGATGCCGTCGCGCCAATCGTAACTGTCCGCGAAGCAGCCCCCGGGAAACCGGATGACCGGAGCCTTGATCTTGCGCATCTGCTCGATTAGTTCTTTGCGGATGCCGTTTACGTGGGGAATGCTGGAGTTCTCGCCCACCCAGATGCCGTCATATATAACGGCTCCCAGGTTCTCGGTAAAATGTCCATAGATGTTTGGGGAGATGGTTCCGAGGGGTTCGTCCAGCAAGACTTCAATTCTGCAATTGCGCGCAGCAGATCCGCTCGATGCGAAGGAAGAATACTTCGGGACGAGCAGCGTACCTGCTGCCAAAAGGCCATTTCTTAGAAATTCTCGGCGTCCGATCATTCGTTGTTTGCCGCTCCCGCCAGCGCCCGTTGGTACTCCCGCGATCACGCGTTCTCTTCCGCTAGCTCGCCCACTGCAGCACTGTGTACGAACGGGCTGGGACCTCGAACTTCGTGCGTCCTCCAGTTGCCGACGGTTTGTCCAGTGGCTGTGGCTGCACGCGTTGAGGGGCCTCGAAGCTATTGACGGCCTTCAGATCGTTTCCGGTTAACACCCACGATGCGAGCACACGCGTCCCAGGATTGTCCTCCCAGACAATCTCGACTTCCCGCGCCTTCGATAGATCGCGATTCAGGATAAAGAGGGAAGTCTGACCGGTCTCCGGATTGAGAGTTCCGGCCGCATCCAAATAGGGAACGGGATCCATGTGTGAAACTTCGTAGGTTGGCGATTGCACCAGAACGTTCAGCACGTTTCCGCGCGCAAACTGCAGAGCCCAGCTATATGGATAGTAGATGGTCTGCCGGAACAGGCCCGTGGCGTTGGTCATGATGGGCGCGATGACGTTAATCAACTGTGCCAGGCAGGCGAGCTTTACGCGGTCGGCATTGCGCAGCAGAGTGATAATGAGCCCGCCCACCAGCAGCGCATCTTCCAGGTTGTAAATCTCTTCCAGCAGATGTGGCGCTTCCTGGCGATTGCCATTCACCGCCGTCCCGCTGCGTTCGCGGTACCAGACGTTCCATTCATCGAACGAAAGCCAAAGTTTCTTGGGAGATCGCTTGTGTCCGCGAACCAGATCACAGACCGCCAGGGTTTCCGCGATTTGACGGTCCATGGTCAGATTCAGGGCCACAAACTTTTCGCTGTCACCGCCGGTCTCTTCCGGCGTATTTCCGAAGTACCGGTGCAGGGAAAGGGCATCCACGTAGTCGTAACATTGCTCCAGCACTTCGCGGTCCCACTCGAGATACGTGGGCATAAAGGGGCCGCTCGAACCGCACGCGATCAACTGTACTGACGGATCCACGTATCGCATCTGGCGGGCCGCATCCTGGGCTTTCAATCCGTACTCGGTTGCCGTCATGTGCCCAATCTGCCAGGGACCGTCCATCTCATTGCCAAGGCACCAGCGGCGGACGTTGTAGGGCGCGGCGAATCCATGTTTGCGCCGCAGTTCGCTCCACTGCGTCCCCTTCTCGACGTTGCAGTATTCCACTAATGCGGCAGCCCGCTCCGGAGTTCCTGTGCCCAGGTTGAGTCCCATCAGAGGTTCTGTGCCCACGGCCTTGCACCACGCCATGAACTCGTTCGTGCCAAACTGGTTCGACTCCAGCGAATTCCATGCCTTGTCGAGCACCCGCGGGCGGTCCTGCTTCGGTCCAACCCCGTCCAGCCAGTTGTAGCCCGATACGAAATTCCCTCCGGGATAACGGATGATCGGAACGCCCAGCTTCTTGACTTCATCGATCACATCCTTGCGGAGCCCATTCGAGTCGGACAACTTCGACGCAGGGTCATAGATTCCTTCGTGAATGGCGCGGCCAAGGTGTTCGAGAAACGAACCGAAGAGATTGCGGTCGAGCGGCGCTACCGTGCGGCGAGAGTCTATAAAGATGCGGCTCGGCTCGCCGGAATTCGACGATTGCGCTTGGGCAGACAAGAAACGACCGAACACCAGATTCGCGGAGCATGCCAGACTTGCAGCCCCGGCTTGGCGCAGGAAGGAACGTCTGTCGGAGGAGAACATGATTGCGGCCTCCAGATGAAGAAAGGTTCAAGGCGATGCGAGAAGATACCAAATTATCAGGCAGATGCCAAGAGTAAACGTTTACATTCCCGATCAACGAAAAGCCCGGGCAGAGCGTCCGATCCCCTTCACACCTACTTTTGCTGGCCTGCGAGCCGCTTAATGAGACTTACTTCTGCCGGATCATAAGGCCTGCCGTCGTTGTGGAAGATGTCATGAAACCATACCGCGGGCGCCCCAGTGTACGTCTTTTCCCAAGAGTCCCAGGGATAGATGGTTTGCGACCTCCCCGACACAAAACCCCAGTTGTAGGCCCCTACTCGTTCTTGTTTCAGAAGAGGCAGAATGGCTTGGAAAGTGCTCCCCATGGGCCGAGCCATGTACTCGGTGCAGATGATCGGACGCCCGTAGCGTCGAAGCGAAGCGGTCTTCCGCTGCACCGCTTCCGACGGGTCGTAACTGTGAAAGGTAATGACATCAGAGTTGTCGAGTTGAAAGCGGGCGGTCGCGCTGAGCACGCCGTCATTCTTCCAGTCTCCCTGCCATACCCCGCTAGTAAGCGGTTGAGCGGGATTTACTTCGCGCGCCCACTGCCACTCCCTTTGCAGCAACTCCAGCGCCAAAGCCGCTTTGTTCGGGAGTTCCTGAGTCTTATATGGCGGGTTCTCGTTATCGGGCTCATTCATCAGGTCCCACATCAAAACTCGACGATCATTCGCGAAACGCGTGAGGACCCCCTTCACGTAAGGCTTCAGTTCCCGGTCCCATCGTGGGGGGGCTTTGAGTATGTCTGCGCCGGGCGCTTGCACCCAACCCGAATTGTGCACGTGAGGCTTGGGATCGCGCTGCTTGCCGGCCTTGGGGTAGGGATCCCAAACCGAATCCAACAACACAAACGTGACGCGGATTTTGTGCCGGTCAGCAAGCCTCAGAAACTTATCCATCCGACCGAGAAAGCTGTTCGAGTCCTCCTGCCAAAGGAGATTGTGCAGAAAGACCCGCATGGTGTTCATTCCCAGGGACTCTGCCCAGCCAAGTTCGCGGTCGATGGTAGCGATATCGAATGTGTCCGCCTGCCACATTTCGAGTTCATTGATCGCAGTACTGGGAACAAAATTGGCGCCGACGAGCCAAGGTTGGGACGAGTACCAATGCGTTGCCTTGTCGACAGGCCATCTTCCTGCTCCATTGGACTGAGCACCTGATCCGGTCACTGCGACGCTCGACAAGATGACGATCCAGAGCAAGAACCGGCGTGTGGAAGAGATGCTGCACATAGGGCCTCCCGGCATTCAAGCAGCGTAGCAAACGTTTACTATGCTATACTGCCTCCGCATCGTGTTCCGCCGGCAGGATTCTGCAGTCTTCTCACGAGTTGGGCACGTCATGAATACGGCATTTCTGATTCGGGTTTCGATTCTACTTCTCGCCATCACTTTCTATCCCGGCGTGTTACGCAGCGATTCCCCCGCCTCCCCCAAGGCATTGGCGCTCGAAGGAGATGTTCAAGGCACTCATGACCCTTCTATCATCAGAGAGGGTGATACCTGGTATCTGTTCGCGACGGTCACTGGAAAGGATCCACAGGGTCAGCTTCCCATTCGTTGCTCGAAAGACTTGCACCGTTGGAAGAATTGCGGATTTGTTTTCTCTCAGATTCCCGACTGGATCAAGAAGGAGAGTCCCGAAACCAAGGATCTTTGGGCGCCGGACATCTCGTATTTTGACGGCACGTATCATCTGTATTACGCCTTTTCAATTTTCGGAAAGAATACCTCTGGGATTGCGCTGCTCACGAATAAGACCCTCGACCCGCAAAGCCCGAACTATCGGTGGAAGGACGAAGGGCTGGTGTTGCGCTCGGTCTCAAGTGATGACTTCAACGCCATCGATCCGAACTTGATCTTGGATGAGAGGGGGGGCGCCTGGCTGGCCTTTGGAAGCTTCTGGAGCGGGATCAAGATGCGCCGAATCGATGCCAAAACCGGAAAACTCGATCCTCAGGATACTAAGCTTTATTCTCTGGCCAGCAGAGCGCGAGTCCCCGATGCGGGGCCGCGCAGGCCCGATTTGCCGCCTGACTCTCAGGCCATCGAAGCCCCCTTTATTGTCCGCCACGATGGCTCTTACTACCTCTTTGTTTCCTTTGACCTCTGCTGCCGGGGCACTAAAAGCGATTACAAGACGATGGTTGGACGCTCGCGCGCTGTCACAGGGCCTTATGTGGATGCGAACGCGAAACCCATGTTGCAGGGTGGTGGAACTCTGATGCTGTCGGGAAATCAACACTGGGTCGGGCCCGGAGGCGAGTCGATCCTTCAGCAGAAAGACGGGGACATCATTGTCTTTCACGCCTACGATGCCCAGAGCGGCAGACCGTCTCTCCAGATTTCGACGATCGAGTGGAGCGATGGCTGGCCCCATGTGGCGCTGGAGGGCGACAGCGGGAGGTAGCGGAGCAGGCTATTTCTGTTGGGCGGAATCGAGTTCGCCCGGATCCAGCAACTTCAGGAGTGTTCTTTGCTTGTCCAGTTCCTCGTGCTCCAGTTTGCTCGCGATGTCCAGCTCCCGCTTCGAGTCCTCGGGTTGTTTGAGTCGTGCATACGCGAGGCCGAGGTAGTAGTGGGCTTCGCGTAAGGCCGGACTCGCAGCTGTGGCATCGCGCAGAAGAGAAGCGGCAGCAGCATAGTCTTTTCGCTGAAAGTGCACTTCTCCCATGCCCATCAGCGCTTCCGGATGCCTGGGATAACGTTTCAACACGCGGTTGAATTGTCCCGCGGCTCCCTCCAAATCACCTTTGTCGAGTTCCAGTTTGCCGAGTTGCACGTAGCTTTCGGTCTGCGCCGGCTGCAGATCAATCGACCTCTGAAGCTCTTGCCTGGCCTCAGTGGTCGCGTCCGACATGCGAAGAATCACGCCAAGACCATAGTGGCCGCTGGCGTCCTCTGGGCGCAGCTGAACATACCGGGCAAAAAGTTCGCGGGCATCCTGAAACTTGCCCAGGCCCATCTTCGCTCTGCCGAGAGCATACAGCGCATTTGGATCGTCTCTACGTAAGGACAGAGCCTGCTGTAGCGCTTCCGCGGAGTCCGGATACAAGCCCATACGCAGCGCCACTGTCCCAAATTCATAGTTCACATCGGGATCGGTGGGAGCGGCCTTGCGGGCCTGGATGAGAATCGACAGCGACTTCTCGAGTTCGCCGTCTCGCAACGCTTTTGCAGCGTCCGATCTCAAAGCCTGGACCGGCGGGGAGGGCTTTTGTTCTGTGCCGGGTCCTGCTTTCGAGGCAGCTTGCGGCTCCGGCTCACGCGGTCGCACGTCGGCGGCATTGCCGCCCTCTGCATGGATGAGGTCCTCGGTGGTCTTGAACTCATCTTTCGCTTGGTCGGTCTTTCCCAATCGCTGATAGAGGCGGCCCAATAAATAGTGCGTTTCGCGTTTTTGGGGCTGCAGACGCGCGGCCTCCTCCAGTTCGCCTTGCGCCTTGTCCATCTGACTGGCATTGAAGTAGGCCCGGCCCAGCTCCAGGTGTGCCTGGGCGGAGCCGGCGTCGATTTCAATGGCGCGCGTGAGCAGCGGTATGGCCGCTTCGCTTCGATTCAGCTTGCTCAGCAGCGTTCCCAGGTTCAAGAACGGCTGCTCGTAATGATGCGCCGCGGCTTTGTCCATTTCGATAGCCTTCTGGTAAGCTGCGATCGCCTGCTCGGTTTCATTCTTTCCTTCCCATGCCAAACCGAGATTGTCCTGGGCCTTGACGTTGCGAGGATCGATGCGCAGCACTTCCTGAAACGCAGTGATGGCTTGATCAAACTGGTTTTGCTGGTAGAGGACGCGTCCCAGGGCATAGCGCGCCTCGACGTTATTGGGTTTCAATTGCAGAGATTGCTGAAGGTAGCGAGAAGCGCTGGCCAGGTCATTCAGTAAAACGTAATCCAGAGCCACAATCTTGAGGTCGTCCGCTTCGGGTGCCCTCAACTTCGCGGCTCGCGTCGACAAATTGAGTGATTCCTCGGGTTTGCCCTCCCGGAAGTGCGTATAAGCCAGCAAGTACAGCGTTTCGTCCGACTGGGGATGCGCCGCACTGTAGGCCACAAGTGCAGGGTCGGCATCTGCGAACCTGCCCAGATTGATGAGCGACTTTCCCTTGTATAGAAGAGCGTCGGTTTCTCCTGGCGAGGATGTTTCAATGGCCTGAAACGCTGAGGCAGCTTCCTCCCAGCGTTGCTGTTGAAACAGCTTCATGGCAGCCACGAAACTGGGGGACTGCGTGCGGGCAAGTGGCGCCATCGCCGCCAACAGTGCGATGCAGATAAGGAAGTTTGGTGCTCTGAGCGACATGGCAGGAGTACTAATGGGACGAATCGACGGCCTCTTTCACCTTCACCAACTGGTCCGCGCTTACGGCTTTGAGGGTCTGCACAATCCCGCTGGGCCAGCGAATTTCAACAAGTCTTGCCGACGTCTCAGTGCCGAGCCCAAAGTGCACCCTTGGATCACTCGAAGACTGATAACTGCTTCCCGTGGTCACAGTGGCGTATTGGTTTCCTGATGAGGTGGAAATTCTCACAGTGGCGCCAATACCGTCCCGATTGCTCTTTACGCCTTCGAGCTTGAACGTTAACCAGTGGTTTGCAGCAACAGTTTCATTCAGGAGTACCCATGCCGAACCATTGGTGGAACTGATGACAACGTCGATCTTGCCATCGTTGTTGATGTCGCCAATCGCCAGTCCTCGCGCCGCCCAACGCTGTTGAAAAACATCGCCTGCACTGGCGGAAACGTCCACAAATTTTTTCCCTCCTTCGTTATGCAGCAACAAAGGCGTCTCGCGATACCTGAGATGCGGCTCATTGATTTCGATCGTGTCCATGACGTGAGACTGCGCCACAAACAGGTCCTTCCAACCGTCATTGTCGTAATCGAAGAAGCGGACGCCCCATCCCGAGTGTAGTAGTGTAATCGGCCCGATTCCAGTTACGTTGCTCGCATAGTCAAACGTACCATCTCTCATGTTAGAGAAGAGCGCGTATCTTTGATTTGCCAGGTTGGTTATGATCACGTCAGGCCACCCATCATTGTTATAGTCTGCGAAATCCACCCCCATGCCCGAATAAGTGGTACCGCTTCCGTCCAACGCGACTCCCGAAACCATGCCTACCTCTTCAAAGGTGCCGTCACCCTTGTTGTGAAATAGAAACTCAGGAATCGCGTCGTTAGCAATCAAGATATCTGGCCAACCATCGCGATCATAATCGGCAATAGCGACTCCCAGCCCCTTGCAGGGCTTATCCAGCCCAGCCTTGTGCCCAACCTCGCTGAATCTTCCATTGCCGTCGTTGTGATAGAGGAGAGGGGGGATTGGCTTGAATAGATCAGGATGGCAATACGCGCGATGTCCTTCCCGATGCTCACCGCAGTAGATATCGTCGAAAGTCCATTCCATGTACCGGGCGACTACGAGGTCCAGGCGCCCATCGTTGTCATAGTCCACCCACGTTGCGCTCGTAGACCAGCCCGAACCGCCTACTCCTGCCGTCTCCGTTACGTCTTTGAAAGTGCCATCGCCGTTATTGTGATAGAGAGTGTTGTGACCAAATCCAGCAACGAAGATATCTTCATAGCCGTCGTTGTCGTAATCCCCAACCGCTACGCCGGTAGAATACCCGGATCCCGCCAACCCAGCCTTTTCGGTGACATCCTCAAAGGTGCCGTCGGCTTTCTGGTGATAGAGGCGATTCCAGTACTTGGGAGCGTCCTTGAGCGGAATCGTGCCCTTTGGCGTCGGATCATCAATGCGCGCGCCATTGGTCAGGAAGATATCCAGGCGGCCGTCATTGTCATAGTCGAGCAGGGCGACGCCCGATCCCATGGTCTCGAGCAGATATTTCTTCGCAGTGGGAGAGGCTTGGTGCTGGAAATGAATGCCTAGTTTTGCGGTGACGTCTTCGAACCTGGTGACACTTGGTGTGCCGCTCCCCTCAGACGGTGCGTGAGCACCCTGTTGAGCAAGTCCGCAGAGCGGAATGGCCAGGAGACAAAGCGTGGCAGCCAGCGCATACTTACGAATCTCTCCCATGCCACGTGAATGAGCGAAGCCCATCTTGATCATCGGGCGGATCGCTCGATTCTACAACACCAAGTTCACCACTGGACCGGCGACGCTGCGCCGGTCCAGTGTCCCGAGATTGAATCCGAAATGCCGCTAATAGTGGAACTCCAACTTCAGCTGTAGTCTTCGCGGAAAGGTGATCGAGTTGGCCGTATTCACAAAGCCAAAATTCCCGATGAACGGATTCAGCGGCGGCCGATCGAACAGATGTCGGTTGAAGATGTTAATCGCGTTGGTTTGCAGCACGATTTCCTTGCTTTCCGTGAATTTGAATCTCTTCAAAAGATTGAAGTCCTCTTCGAGATACCAAGGCATGCGCACTTCGCCGGTGGTCCGAGGCACGTTGCCGAAGGTGTACTGCGAGCAGGAAATCGCACAAGCCGCATTCGGATCAGTGAAGGCAGCGGCGTTGAACATAGGATCAGTCAGGGGGTTGAAGTGTCCACTGCGCCACTGGTCGCTGTAAAGAGACTCGCCGGCTACGCGGTCGGGCCGAATCGTGCCCGCAAAGGCGGGAATGCCCGTGCCTCCCGAGAAGGAAAGCGGTTGGCCACTGTGGTAACGATGGATTCCGCTGATTTGCCAACCACCTACGAGCCTGTCGGCTACGCCTCCCTTGTTGAGGAATTTCTTGCCCTTGCCGAACGGAAGCTCATAGATGTAGCTGATGACAAGATTGTGGGGCACATCCTGATTGCTGATTGCTTTTTCTCCATTCAAGTTGAACGGATTCTGCGCGCTGCCACCGCCATGCAAGGTCGCAAAGAACGGCAGGGCGGCGTCGGCATCGGTGAGAGTTTTGGAGTAGGTATAGGACACAAGCAGGTTCAGGTTGTCGCGGAAACGACGCTTGAGCGAAACCTGCAGTGCGTTGTAGCTGGATTGACCAAAGGCCTCCAGGGTGCCATCCGTATTGAAGCCAAAATACTGCGGAAAGGGCACCAGCGCTTGGGCGGTGATGAGGTTACGGGCTGCGGCAGCGGCGGTAAAGCTCGGGTAGGGCGCGGCCACAGTGCTCTGGGATGTGAAAGGCGCATTCAGCAACGTGCCCAGGTCGAGGAAATTCGGCGTCAGCGAATTGCGGGCGTCGTAGTTCGTTCGCAGATGCGTAGAGTGCTGTCCCACATAGGCGACGTTCAGGATCATGTCCTTGGTGATCTCGTGCTGCACTTCGATGCTCCAATTGTTGATCATCGGAGGACGCCCGGAGGAGGGATCCAGGTACTGCGCTCCCTGGTAGTTCAGTTGCGTCGGATCGAGGTTGGGCGGCGGGGTCCAGGAGGGTACACCCGAATCCAGATTAAATGCAGGATCGAAGCCATTCAGAGCAAACCCGGGATTGGCTTGGAACCCGGTCCTCTGGAAGCCGCCGAAATCGGCATAAAGGAGGAATCCGTAGAGAATACCGAAGCCTCCGCGAACCACTGTCCTGCCATGCAAAACTCCCGGCGACCAGGCGAAGCCGACCCTGGGTCCAAAGTCCTTGTACCAGGTGTTCACCCAGCGCTCGTTCACGTTCCCATTGCGTCCGGCGCCACTGCCGGCGAAGACCAAGGCCCCGGGGAAACCGTCTGCGCCGGGATTGGGAGTGGTCAGGCTCAGATTCGAAGTGGCCCCCTCGGAAGCTCTGCGGGGCACATCCACTTCCCAGCGCAAGCCGTAGTTCAATGTGAGATTGGGCTTGAGCTTGAAACTGTCCTGAAAATAGAGCGCGTAGTAGTCCGAGAGCCAACGCGCTTGCGTGGAATATGCGGTCAGGTTGGCATCGTTGGGCATTCCCAACAAGATGTTGGCAATGGCGTCTCCGGTTTGCAGTCCCGTGCCGGGGGTAGCAGCTGTCTGGCCGTGGCTAAAATGATAGGTGCCGGCGGTATTGGAGAAGTTCAGCGGTGAATACTGCTGATAGCGGAAATCCGCGCCGAATTTGTAGTCGTGCCTTCCTTTGATCCAACTCAGGCTGTCAACGAGGCGGAAGCCGTTGTCAATCGTGTCACCGTTTACACTGTCTCCCATCCCGGTATAGTCATCGACGTTTATGGAGGGGAATGTGATCCCACTTGAACCTGTCGCCGCCGTGTTGGTGATTCCCAGTTCGTCGGCCCAGTTCTTCCCAAATCGCACGCCCGCACCGGTGTTCCGGCTGTTCGTGCGGTTGTAGCCCGCGATCAGGTGATTCAGCATGCTTGGGCTGATCGCGTAATCGTAGCCGATGCGGATGTAGTGCGTGAAAAAGTCCTGGAAGCGCCCCGCCCCGGCTGGATTGTCGAACTCGGGAGTCGTGGAAAGACGAGTGTTATCCCGCGAGTTGTAGGTGAAGTACAGCTTGTGATTGGTGCGGATGTTCTGATCGACGCGTATGGTCATGGACGTGTCGAGGATGGGATAGCTGAAGGCAAATGCAAAATTTGGAACTCTCGGTCCGGTGGTCTGCTGGGGTTGAGGGTAAAACGAAAGGATGTTCTGACCAACCGTCGACCAGCGGTTCTGTGGAATAACGTTCCCCGTGCTTCCCGGTTCGTTCATGAACGCGGTGCGGCATTCCACAGGGCCAGTGCCGGTTTGCACGACCTGTGTGGTCGCCGGATCAAAAATCTCGCCGGCGTAAATGGGAGTGTCGTCACAGGGGTTCGTACCGAGCACCGTGTTCGTGTCCAGAAGTTCGGAGAAATCCCCGTTACGCTCATTCGCGGTGGGCACGGCAACGTTGTTGACGCCACCCTGATGCTGCCGGTATTGCTCCCACGAGAAGAAGAAGAAGGTCTTGTCTCTGCCGTTGTAGAGCTTCGGGATCAACAGCGGTCCGCCTAACGTCAAGCCGTAGTCGTTCTGCTTGTCGAGAGGACGTTGAAACAGGGCCCGTGTCGCTGGATCGTTGGTCTGAGACAGTTGGAGATTGTTGAACCAGAGATTCGCATCCATGTCCTCGTTGCGGAAAATGTCGTAAGCGGTTCCGTGGAAGGAGTTCGTTCCGGATTTTGTGGTGAAGCTTTCAATTCCGCCGGTGGTACGACCCATTTCCGGTGCCAGGGTGGACGTGAATACCTTGAACTCGCCTAGGGCATCCACCGAAGGCGCAGTCTCGTCAAACGAGGAACCATTCTCCGAGCGGGATGTGCTGGCACCGTCTAACAGAACCTCAGTTGCGTAGTTCTGGCCGCCGGTGATCTTCGATTCGAAGGTGCCGCCATTCGAGCCGGAAAAGTTCGTCGGGTTGTACCCACCCGTGCCGGGGCCGACGGTTCCCGGAGTCAGGAAGACAAATGCCTCCGGAGATCGCATTGCCTGGACCGCGCCGCCCAGAGGCAGCGGCAACTCCAGAACTTGTTTCGTGGTCACCACGGTGCCAATTTCTGAGCTCTCGGTTTGGATCGCCGGGGCATCGGCCAGCACTTGGACACTTTCCGTGACCGCACCGGGCTGAAGGTGGACATCGAGAGATCTCGTGTCGCCGACTTGAACGATTACGCCCGTCAGTTCGGCTTTCTTGAAGCCTTCGACACTGACCGTCACGTGATAGGTGCCCGGGCGTACGGATCCAATCCGGTACGAACCGGCGCTGCTGGATACAGTGTCGTAAGTGGTACCGGTAGAAGGATCCCGAGCGGTGATCTTCGCATTGGGAACCACTGCTCCTGTGGGATCCAACACGGTCCCGGCAATCGCTCCCAAATTCGACTGTGCGAAGGCGCTAACGGAAATAATCACGACAGAAAGCAAAAGCCAAAGGCGGGTCAGCGAAAGACTGCCCGTACCGCGACGTGGGACGCCGTTCATAGCCACTGCTCCTTTTCGAGTTCCATGAAACCGCTACGCGATCGAAGCGCGCCGTGCCAGACCCAGTCTCCGGTAAGCGTTTACTCAGAGTGCCTTTACAAAGCACCCTCGCGGGGTGCATCACGGCCTCAGGCTTACTGGGGTGCCTCCTGGCCAGCTCGCTTCAGTTTGTCCTCCAACTTCAATTTCTCCTGCACGTCTGCCTGTTTCTTCAGACGCAGAAACGTATTCAATGCAACCTGGGATTCTTCCGGGCGCTGCATCCGACGGTACACCTGAGCCAACTGGTAATAGGACTGCCGCAGGATTTCGGCATCGGCTGCCTCCGCCTTCCCGACAACGAACCGGAAATTCGCCGCCGCTGCATCGTTGTCTCCAAGTTGCGCTTCCGCTCTCCCCAGTTGGTAGTGAACTTCCGGAGAATCTGGCGACTTCTGCAGTACTTTCTTGAGCAAGTCGGCCGCTACCTCCGGCTTCGATCGCTCCAGACTGACCACGCCCAACTTGTACTCGGCCGAACTGTTTCGCGGATCGATCTGTAATTCGCTTTGGAATTCCGCTTCCGCGTTTTCCAGGGCGTTCTGCTTCCAGTAAATGTCGGCTAACTGCTCGTGCAGGCCCGGTTCACGCGGCATCAGCTTGATCGCCTCTTTGCATTCTCTGATCGCCTCGTCCAGGCGCTCTTGCTGGCTGAACGATTCCGCGAGCACCTGGTGCACGCGCCACGACTTGGGATCGAGTTCGTATAACCGCTCGTAGCTTTCCTTTGAGGCCAGCAAGTGAGCTCTGCCCAAGTGATAAAGAATGTCTGCGTTCTTGCTATCAAGCTTCGCTGCCTTCTCGAGACTGACCACCGCCGCGTTGGCGTCTCCCTGGGCGAGGTGAACGACCCCTAACCACATCAGAGCATCTGCGCTGTTGGGGTCCAGTTGGATCTCTCGCGTGAGCGCAGCCTTTGCCTTTTCGTAATCTTCAGCGCGGTACTCTTCGATTCCAAGAAAGAGACTGGCGCCGTGCATTCCCGGTTTAAGCTTGAGAGTCTTCTCGAAAAGCAGTATTGCGTCACTTACCCTGCCTTGCTGGACCCGAACCAACCCCAAGTTGAAATACGCCTCAGCGAACCTGGGAGCCAATTGCATGACGTGTGAAAAATCCTCGGCCGCCTGCTCGAGTTGTCCGTTGCGGAGCGCCTCAGTTCCGTGCTGGAACGGTTCCTCAATCCGCGCGTCCTGGCCATACGCGGATGCTGTGATGATCACGCCCAAAGAGGCAAGCAACAGCGTTCGAAACCCGGGCAAAATAACCCCCACAGACGGCGGGAAGTCTACTGGCAGGCGCCGACCACTGTCAAGAGTAAACGTATACCCTAAAGGAATATAAAGTATGCAATCAGGGGTCCCCAACCGCAGACCAGCCATCGCACCTCTGCGTGCCAGGCCCGCAGACTACCTCGTTGACGCTAATGGGGAATTCTATTTCCCGGCGTCATAAACTCCGGGCACAATGCCCTTCCCCTCTTCCACGCGGTAGTAGCGATCGGTCTTCAGGGAAGGGATCTTTTCAGTTCTCCCACTCGGCCAGTGAATCTCGATCGAGTCGACGGTGCTCGAAGCGCCCAGCCCAAAATGTACGCGCTGATCATTGGAAGACGCGTAGCTTCCACCGCTTAGGACGTCCGCCCGGTGTCTGGTTCCTTCCGCTGTGGCATAGACCGTGGCCCCGACCGCGTCTCTTGGACTCTTAGGCCCACCCAAAAGCTGTAACCCGATCCAGTGATTCTTGTCAGGATTGACATTACGCAACAGCGCCGGAGCGTTGTCGAGCTGGTTGATCACGACATCGATCTTGCCATCATTGAACAAGTCCCCAAAGGCCGCACCACGGCCCGTCATGGGAAGCGCCAGGCCGCTCCCTTTTACCGCCGGGACAAGCTCAAACTGCTTCCCCAGCAGGTTGTGAAAAAGCAGGGCACGCTGAGCAAACGTTGTCCCCCAGTCGCTTTTGTCCACCTCGGGATAGACATGGCCATTGACCACGAACAGATCCAGCCAGCCGTCATTGTCGAAATCCAGAAATCCGGTTCCCCAGCCCAGAAAAGGAATCGTCACTTCGGCCACTCCGGCGCGATAGCTGATCTCGTCAAAGTTCCCGCCACCTGCATTTCTATACAGCGTGTTGTAGTCGTCTGAAAAAGTAGTGTTGTAGAGATCCACCAAGCCATTGTTCTGGTAATCCCCAACTGCTATTCCCATCGAGGCAGTTTCGCGACCATTCTCATTCAACGCATAACCCGACGGGTAACTCGCGTCTTCGAAGCTACCGTTGCCCTTATTGATGTACAGATAGTTAGGGGTCGAATCATTGGCCACGATCAAGTCTGGCTTGCCATCGTTGTTTACATCCGCGAAGATCGCGGTGAGTCCATAGTAGGCATTTGCGTCACCCACCCCCGCCTTGACGCTCACTTCGGTGAATGTGCCGTCGCCATTGTTGTGAAACAGGTGGTCGGGCTCGCCCTTCAAACCCCGCGGACCACACATCACGTCGATGCCCCGAAACTGGCAAGAGCTGAAGGCGACCTGTGGCGATCCAGGCGCCGGAGGATGGTCAAGATCGTAAGACACATATCCGGGTACGAACAGGTCGAGCCGGCCATCGCCGTCGTAGTCACCAAATGTGGGCCCGCTGGACCAACCTCCCAGCGCTACTCCGGCTCGTTCCGCCACGTCCGTGAAAGTTCCGTCGTGATTGTTGTGGTAGAGGCGGTTCTTGCCAAAGTTCGTGACATAAATGTCGGGCCAGCCGTCATTGTCGTAGTCCCCGACGGCCACGCCAACCCCCCAGCGATCATTGCCGACACCGGCGTTCTCCGTGACGTTGGTGAAACTGCCATCATGATTGTTGTGAAATAACGCCGCATGGGGTGAGGACGCCTTCCCACGCAAAGCCTCATATGTGGAGCCATTGACGAAGTAAATGTCGAGCCACCCATCGTTGTCATAGTCCAGGAGGCCGACTCCCGATCCCACGGTTTCCAGGATGAACTTCTTGTTTTGTGGACCCATGACGTGATGCCACTTGGTCAGTCCCGCCTTCTCTGCAATGTTCTCAAACACGATAGTGCCGGAATCGACAAAGCCGCCGGCGGTGATAGGACGTTTCTCCGAATCCAGCACGGCCGGGTGCGCTCCTGCAGTAGAGACAACGCCCTGTGATTGCTGGGACTGGCTCGACGGGCCGGAAGCCTGCGCGTCGGCGCGGCGAAGCAGGGGGGATTGACCCGCCGGGATCAACAACGTTACAAACACGAAGATTCTGAACTTGCGCATAAGTCGTGACAGTCTAGCGGCACCTGTTTTCATTGCCAGGTGAGAACCATGGGGCAATGCGAGTTTCCCTATTGCTTCCGATATCGAACGATTGCCGCCCATGGTTTGAGCCGACCGTAAGCGATTATTTCATTTTTCCTGGCCACGGCCACACACGAGGGCTGTGAAATGTCTTAACACCAGGTTGGTCAGCCAATGGTGCATTCCAAATCGCACCCGCAACCAGATCCTTGCGGCCATCCTTGTGCCACGGGCGGTCGAAGCGCGAGATAATAGCAGCCATGCGTTGCCCCATCCGGTTTGGCGTTCTGGCTGCCCTGCTCGTCGCCTGCTCCTTTATCGTTGCTCAGACCACGACAGATCGGATTGGATCAATTAGCTCTGCGCTGCGTGCGGGACAATTCGACACGGCACTGCAACTTCTCCAGCCGGAACTGGAACAGAGTCCCAAGAGTCCGCAACTGTGGACCCTGCGCGGCATTGCCCTATCCGGCAAGGGAGACAAAAGGGAAGCGCTCGTCGCGTTCCGCAAGGCGCTGGGCATTTCGCCGGACTATCTGGCTGCGTTGGAAGGAGCGGCAGAGATTGAGTACGAGAGCGGGGGCCAAGACGCGGTTCCGTTGTTGCACCATGTACTGAAACTGCGGCCGAAAGATCCAACCAGCCATGCCATGCTGGCCGTGCTTGCCTATAAGAAAGGTGACTGTGCGGGAGCGGTAGAGCACTTTGCCCAAAGCGGTTCTCTGGTGGATGCGCAACCAGGAGCATTGCAGGAGTACGGGGCGTGCCTGGTGAAGCTCAAGCAGATGGACCAGGCGATCGCTATATTCCAACGAGTTCTAGACCGGAACGCGGCAGACAATCATCTGCGCTTCCAATTGGCAACAGTCCAGTTGATGGCTGAGCATGCCAAGGACGCGATTGCCACGCTCGCACCGTTGCTGCAGGCAACGAGTGTTGACGCCAGAACCCTGCAGCTGGGAGCATCTGCGTACGAGGCTGACGGCGACACGCCTGAAGCAGTTCGTATGCTGCGGCAGGCGATTGTGACCGATCCGCGCGACGTCGACCTTTATCTCGACTTCGTTAACATCTCCATGGACCACCAGTCGTTTCAGGTTGGCATCGACGTGATCAACAGCGGGCTCAAACTGCAACCAGATGCGGCGCCTCTCTATGTCGCACGCGGGGTGCTTCACGTCCAATTGGCGCAGTACGATGACGCCGAGGCTGATTTTGAAAAGGCAAACTCTCTCGATCCCACGCAATCGATTGGGTCGGCCGCGCAAGGTTTGAAGGCCGTGCAGGAAAACGACCTGGACCGGGCTTTGGCCACAGTGCGATCGAAGCTGGCAAAGAAACCGAACGATCCATTTCTGTTGTACCTGCAGGCGGACATCCTCGCGCAAAAGGGAACGGCCCCGGGCAGCCCGGACTTTGATTCAGCGCTGCGTTCGGCAAAAAAGGCGGTGGAACTCCAGCCTGGCCTCGGTGCCGCCCGCGGCGTGCTGGCGAAGCTCTATCTGCAGGCAGGACAGAATCAGGCTGCGGCGGAACAGTGCCGAAAGGCACTGAACAGCGATCCGAAGGACCAGGCGGCGCTGTACCATCTGATCCAGGCGCTTCGGAAAACCGGAGAGAAAGGCGAGTTGCCCGATTTGCTTAAGCGGCTGGCCGAACTCCGCGCAGACGCGACCAGGCAAGAGAGAGTGCGTAACCGGTACAAACTCGTGGAGGAAAGCGCGCCAGTCAAAGAAGAGGCGCAGCATTGATCCATTCTCAAAGCGGGCGTCAGTAAGCCTTTACTCGCCGCCTTGGCACGAAGATAATTGACTCGCATTCTCCAACGACGTGTCAGCGAAGCCAAAAGTGAAGACCTTTACTCGCCGCAGCTTTCTGCAACTCTCCCTGGGCTCGATGATCTCGGCAACGGCAGCACAGCTTCTTGCGCAGGGAGTGTCCCAACACACAACCAAGCCCATGGCGAGGCCGGCTCTTTCGGGCCGGCCGTTCAATGCCCGTTTTGTTGACGTGGCTTCTGCTGCAGGACTGCGCGCCCCGGTCATCTATGGCGGAGTGGACTCAAAGAAGTACATTCTTGAGTCCACGGGATGCGGCTGCGCTTTTCTCGACTATGACAACGACGGCTGGATGGATATTTTCCTGTTGTCTGGAACTCGACTGACCGGCGACCCGCCCGAATCTACGAACCGCCTTTATAAGAACAACCGGGACGGCACGTTTACCGACGTAACGGAGAAGGCTGGTCTGAAGATGGCGGGCTGGGCGTCGGGAGTTTGCATCGGAGACTATAACAACGATGGTTTTGAGGACATCTTCTGCACGTACTTTGGACAAAATCGCCTGTATCGCAACAACGGCGACGGCACCTTTACGGACGTCACCAAGACCGCGGGGCTCTGGAACGATCAGCCGCGGTGGGGCGCTGGTTGCAGTTTCCTGGACTACAACCGTGACGGGCGTCTCGACCTGTTCGTGTCCAACTACATTCGCTTCTCGTTTGAGCACGCGCCCGTACCAGGGGAGAATGTCAACTGCAACTGGAAGGGGGTGCCGGTGGAATGCGGACCCCGCGGGTTGCCCACGGGAAGGCACTCGCTGTATCGCAACAATGGCGATGGAACGTTTTCCGACGTGAGCCAGCAAGCCGGCATTGCGAGTGCGACCGAAAGCTATGGAATGACCGTCGTCGCCGCGGATTTCGATGAAGATGGATGGCCTGACATCTTTGTGGCCTGCGATTCCACGCCCAGTCTGCTGTTCATGAATAACCACGACGGGACCTTCCGGGAGGAGGGCGTGGTTCGTGGCGTGGCGCTGAGCGACGACGGAGTGGAACAGGCAGGGATGGGCGTGGGCGTAGGAGACTACGATCTGGACGGGCATCTCGATCTCTTCAAGACTCACTTTGCGGATGATGCGAATGGCCTTTTTCACAACGACGGGAAGGGAAGCTTTGACGATGTGACCCACGCCGCGCACATCGCGGTCGAGACCCGCTACATCTGCTGGGGCGCTGGCGTCACCGATCTCGACAACGACGGCTATCCTGACCTGTTCATGGTTACAGGTAATGTGTATCCGGAAGTCGAGCGTAAGTTGCCCCAATACGCGAACAAGACGCCGCGCGCGGTGTTTCGTAACCTGGGCGACCGCACGTTCGAGGAACTGGTGGAGGAGGCTGGCCCGGGCGTAACGGAAGCTCATTGCAGCCGGGGCTGTGCGTTTGGGGACTTCGACAACGACGGCGATGTAGACATTCTGATTGTGAATCTGAACGAGCCGCCGTCCCTACTGCGAAACGACCTAAAGGTCAAGCAGAACTGGATCAAGGTCAAGCTGGAAGGGACGAAGTCAAACCGCAGCGCCATCGGCGCGCGAGTCCTGGTCCGCTATGGCGGCAAGGTACAGGCGCAGGCAGTGCTCAGCCAGTCCAGCTTCTATTCGTGCAACGATCCCCGCCTGCATTTTGGTCTGGGTGCGTCGAGTGTGGCCGACGTTGAAGTGTACTGGCCCAACGGTCTGCGCGAACAGTACAAGAAGATCACCGCGAACCAACTCATAACAGTCCGAGAAGGATCCGGAATCGTCGCCAGCAAAGGCTGGAGCCGGAGCTAGAACTTACGCCGGGCCCCACGCTGGATCGAGGCCGCCGTAGTTCCTGGGTTACGCTGAGGTGCTCCCGCCGTCCCTGGTGGGAGTGAGCCTTTCCCGAAAAAAGTTCTTGACACCCGCCGACGATAGTATTTATACATTATCCGCTTTAGTAAACGTTTTCCCAATGAGTCTCTGAGCACCTGATTTCAGCGCCCTTTGGAGGGAGCCCATGCCACGTCGCATGACATCTCACCGTTCGATCTGCTTGCTGATCGGCATCCTGCTCATCGCCAGTGCAGCCGCCTTCGCACAGTTCACCGCCAGCATCCAAGGCTTGGTCGAAGACCCCAGCGGCGCCGGAATCGGTAAAGCCACTGTCACGTTGGTGAACGTGGCCACGGGCGTCACGGCCGTCTCCACCAGCGACGCTGACGGAAACTATCGCTTTGTGAGCCTCGCCCCCGGCAACTACAAGGTCACGGTCGAAGCCGCCGGCTTCTCCAAGTCAGAGGCCAACGTGACACTCTTGACAGCACAAAACCTCAACCTCCCGATTGCGCTTAAAGTTGGATCAGTGTCTGAGTCCATTGTGGTGAGTACGGAGGCGCCGATTGTTGACACCGCCGACAGCCGCACTCAGTTAACGATCGAGAACCAGGCAGTGGCTCAGTTGCCGGTTGTGGGCCGCAATCTTGTCACGCTCGTGACATTGGCGCCGGGAGTCTCAGGCTTGGGAACGAGTTCATCGGGAAGTCCGGCTTCTGGTGTGGACAACTTCTCCACGGAAGAGCAGGTCGATGCCAGCGCGAACGGCCAGGGCCAGAACAACAATCAGTACGTAATAGACGGACTGGACGTCACCAGCGGGATCCGCCAGGGCGTTTTGAACCTGACGCCGCAGCCAGAAGCCATTCAGGAAACCAGCGTGCAGGTTAATACCTTCTCAAGCGAATATAGCCGCGCCGCTGGATTGCAGACTTTGTTCACGACGAGGTCTGGCACCGATCAGTTCCACGGTTCTGTGGCGGACTGGTTCAATTACCAGGGCATGTTCGCGAATCAGCATTTCGTAAGCTCGAAAGAAAATCCGTACAAAAAATTCCATTCCAACAACATGGATTTTGCTGTGGGTGGGCCGATCATTCCGCACCACAATAGCTTCTTCTACTTTGCCGTTGAGCCATTGCGCTCATCCACTAGCGCGGGAGGATCGGTCACATTTGCGGCGCCGGAGTTTATCTCGTGGGCGCAGACGAATCACCCGAATACTGTTGGAACGCAAATCCTGAGCACCTATTCGCCATCTGGCGTGGGCAATGTCGGAGTGCAAGCGACGGCGTCGACCATTTTTGGCGACACCGTATGCGGGACGCCCGCAGTTGATAACATTCCCTGCGACCTGCCAATGATTGATACGGGTGGGTTCGGTGCTGTTTCAATCCGCAACGGCACGCAATATTTCGCGCGCATCGATCAAGGATTCAAGAAGGATCGAATCTACGTCAGCCTATTCCGGACTCTTCTCCAGACTGGGGCTCCATCTTCCATGCCTCAGTTCTCCGCCCTGAACAATACCTGGCAGGTCGCAGGTCAGGTATCGTGGACGCATACGTTCTCGCCGTCCACGCTGAATGAGTTCACGGCAGGTCAGAGCCGCGTGGAAGGCGTGCTGGGGAGCGGCGCAAAAGACTATACGGTGCCTTCCATATCTGTAAACGGGATCAACGCGGACGCGGGACAAGCCTATGGAGTGGGTTTTGCACAAGGTGATTTTATTCAGCACAACTACCACTGGCGCGATGTGCTGACTCACGTCCGAGGCACACACACCCTGAAGTTTGGTTACGAGGGCTGGTATGGAGATGATGTGGAACCCTTCCAGGGTCCCTGGTCACAACCCAAGTTTGTCTTCGACAACCTGTTGAAGCTGGCGCAGGATGCTCCTAATAACGAGAACGGTGTTATGTACAACCCGGCGACTGGCAACCAGCAATTGTGGAATTGGGACGCGGCTGCCAGGACCTTTGGACTGTTTGTTGAAGATACATGGAAGGCGAGAAGGAACCTGACGCTGACCTTAGGCTTGCGCTACGACGACAGCGGGAATCCTTGGTCTAAGAGTGCTGCGACAGTATTCGGAAACTTCTATCTCGGAACCGGAGATACCAGAGAGCAGCAGATTGCGAATGGTTACGCAAAGGGAACGCACAATGCTCTCCTGCACTCCGTGAACAATTTGTTCAGTCCACGCGTCGGATTTGCCTGGGATCCCACGAGCAACGGCGATTGGGTCGTGCGTGGCGGATTTGGCATATACAACAACTGGCTTACCTCCGCGAACGTGCAGGAAGAATTCCGCGGCAGTCCTCCGGGTTTGGTATTGCCAGTGTTTTTCGGAAGCAACGCCATTTTCGGGCTCGGCACTAGCAACAAGCCGCCGTTTGGCTTCACATTCCCAACGTTCCCAGGCGGACTTAATGCTCAGGGTGGCGTGGTGGGTGCAAATTTCGCCATCGGAGGAATTAATCCGCTACTGAAATCCCCGAAGTCAAATATCTGGTCCTTGAGCGTACAGCGGAAGATAACCAATGCTTTTGCCGCTACTGTAGGCTACAGCGGTTCCCACTCTTACAACATCGTGGGCAATGGCAACTCGATCGGGAATGTTTCCTATGGAGTGGATATCAACGTCTCGCCGGGAGATCTGATCACGCATGAAAGCATAGCGCCCACACGTCTCAATCCGAGCTTCGGGTCTATCGCTTACGCGGACAACGATCGCTATGGCAATTACAACGCCGTGTATTTCGATTTGAAAGGCCGGTTCTCGCGTGGATACGTGGACGTTTCCTATACTCGTTCGCGTTCCAAGGACGACGGTCTGGCCTATCCCACACCACTGAACCCGGCCCAGTATTATGCACCATCAATTTTCGACGTTCCCAACCGCATTTCAGTCAGTTTCAACTACTCGCTGAAGGGGTTGAACGGCGGGAAGGGAGCCGTCGGGTATTTGACGGGAGGCTGGGGAGTCAGCGGCACAAGCATTCTTCAGTCTGGGTATCCGTTGACGGCCTCGAACTTCAATGGCTATAGCCCGGTTTGCGAAGATACCTCGACCGGTGCTCCTCCTTGTCCATCGGAGGCGAACCCGGCGGTGGGCTATGCCCCCGGAAGTGGCGATTACAATGCCGACGGGAATAACCTCGATTACCCCGATGCGCTTAGCTATAAGCAGTTAACCAACAACAAAGACTGGCTCACCGGGGCGATTCCAAAGAGCAACTTCGCTGTTCCCGCTTTCGGTGCGGCGGGCGGAAGTGAGAAGCCCATGCAGTTCCGTGGGCCGAACTTCATTGAAACCAACATCAACTTCTACAAGGACACGAAAATCACCGAAAGAGTCGGTTTCCAGTTCCGGTTCGAATTGTTCAACCTCTTCAACCGGGCGAACTACACCAATGTGGATACAAACTTCCCAGACGGGAATTTCGGTCACGCTACGCTGTCGCACGAACCCAGGTTCTGGCAGCTCGGAGGGCGAATCTCCTTCTGAGTTGGTTTAATCTGAAAATACGGGACCGGCACGCTTTCAGCGAAGCGTGCCGGTTTTGTCTTCTTCGGAGAATGTATCGCCTTAACAGGCAAGCGTCTGAGGACATGAGGAGGTTTGAAGTACGATAGCTACTGCTGGCGTTGGCGGCATGTACTGGCGTATGAGAGTCGTTAACTCGATCCGAGCTGTCTTGGCCATTCTGGTAGCTGTTCTACTTTTCTTTGGTTGCCGCGCGATCGGTCAAACTGGCACCAACGGAGCAGAAGCAATAGCCTCGGCTTTGCGGAATGGGCAGTTCGACCAAGCCCTCGAACTTCTACGGCCGGCGCTGCGGCGATCGCCCGAGAACGACCAGCTTTGGACAATGCAGGGAGTCGCGTATTCTAAACTCGGAAACAAGAAGGAGGCGCTGGCTTCATTCCACCGTGCGCTGAAGATATCGGCAGACAACATTCCGGCCCTGCAAGGTGCCGCCCAAATTGAATACGAAGCCGGTAGCGCGGCGGCGATTCCTCTCCTTAAGCATTTGCTGCGCTTGCGGCCCGGTGATTCGACCAGCCATGGCATGCTGGCGGTAGTCGAGTACCAGCAGGGAAACTGTGCCGAGGCAGTTATTCATTTCGAAAAAGCCGCTACGCTGTTTGATGATCGAGTCGAGGCTCTCCATGCACACGCCACGTGCCTTGTGAAGCTGAAACGGTTCGAACGGGCGGCCGAGGTTTTCCAGCGTGCCCTCGCACTCAATCCTGACGATCGACAGGAACGTCAACTGCTGGCATCGATCCAACTGATGGCTCACAAGCCAGAAGATGCCATTTCTACCCTCGATCCGCTGCTCGGAACCAACAACGCAGATACAGAGACTCTGGAACTCGCATCCACAGCGTACGAAGACGCCCACGACACAACCAAGGCGGTCGATACCCTTCGCCAGGCCATTTTGCTGGACCCGCACAACGTTAATCTCTATCTGGATTTCGCCACCATCTCGTCGGCACACCAGTCATTTCAGGTGGGCATCAACGTGGTGAGTGAAGGCATCGGACAGCAGCCCAAGGCGGCGCCGCTGTATTTTGCACGAGGTGTTCTCCACGTGCAGCTGGCCGAATACGAAAAAGCGCAGGCTGATTTTGAAACCGCGTACGAACTGGATCCCAGCCAGTCCTTGAGCGTAGCTGCCCAGGGATTGGCAGCAGCGCAACAAAACGATCTTGACCATGCACTCGTGACAGTTCAGGAGAAACTAGCCCGTAAACCCGGCGATGCAATCCTGCTTTACCTGCAGGCGGACATCCTTACGCAAAAGGGTGCGGAGCCGGGCACGCCTGAATTTCAGACCGCGATGAGCTCAGCCAAGAAGGCAGTCACACTACGGCCGACACTGGGCGCCGCCCGGGGCGTGCTGGCAAAGCTCTATCTGCAGTCAGGGCAATATCCGGAAGCAGCCGCCCAATCGCGGAAAGCGCTGGACAGCGATCCGAAGGACCAAGCCGCGCTGTATCACCTGATCCAGGCTTTACGGAAAGCGGGAAAGACCTCTGAGCTTCCGGACTTGCTGAAACGGCTTGCCCTGCTTCGCCAGCAGGCAACCAAGGAGGAACGGGAACGCTACCGCTACAAGCTGGTTGAAGATGACACGCAGGCCAAGTAGGCAGCCCGTTCGTCCGCGTGGGACTGCGACGGGCTGTTCTCCTCTAGGACTTCAGCAACACGTAGGTGCTGTAGCTCTCCTTGTCGATGCTCATGAAGGGGCGCATGGTCACGCTGCCTCCGTCGACTGAAGTTGCCGACCAGTCTCCTGTAGCGTTACTTGTCGGCTTGGCTTGCAACAATGCGTTCTTTTCGAAGCTGGGCTGCGAACCGGCCACCGCGAAGAGCACCAGCGGACCCTGCATCAGGGCGACCAGGTTCGGATGGTTCGCGTCAACAGGCTCCAGCCGCAGCGGCATGGGGAGTTCGAGCTCGACGCGATCGCCATCTTTCCAGGTGCGCCGGATCGCCGCGAAAGTACCGGGCCGTACGGAATCGGAAACTCGATTGCCGTTCACGGAGAGCACGGGATCGGGCGTGGCCCAGCCCGGAATGCGGACATAAAGCGTGTAATCCCTGGGCTGTGAACCAGACACCTGGATCTGGATCTTGTTGTCAAACGGATATCTGGTTTCCTGCTTCAGCCCGTAGCGTCCGCCGCTCTCATTCCATTGCACCCTGGACGGCGTGAAGAGATTCACGTACACGCCATCTGCTGAACGCAGATACGTGCTGACGTGGTAGTCAGCAGCCAGCTGCGGGAAGGTTCCCGAGCAGCACGGCCACTTGTCCTTGTACCAGACTTTCTTGCCGGTCGTGGCGTAGTCCGAATAGTAGAACGAAGTGCCATCAGGCTGGATCGGCCAAGCACCGAGGATGGTGTTGTAGAGTACGCGCTCCATGCTGTCGCCGTAGAGCGAATCTTTCGTGACGCGCAACAAGTAGCGCGTGATTTTGAAATGGCCGTAGGCGCCGCACGGCGTTTCGAAGCTGGCGTGAGTGAACGCAAGACTGTCGCCCAACTGTCCCGTTCCCGGCTCTCCAAATCCTTCATTGGGACCCCAGCCCCCGGTCGCAAAGCTTTGGGTCTTCAGCAGCATCTCGAACCCATTTCTGGCAGCCCGCAGATGCTTCTCACTTCCCAACGTGATGTAGGCCTGCATGGCGGAACTAAACGCATTGACGTGACTGTAAGCATGCTCGAAGGGAAGGACATTGTTGCCTTCCGACAACGGACCAAAATAAGTGTCATCCTCGAGGAACTGTTTAGCCATGTCGCGGTAGAAAGATTTGCCGCTGCGCTGATAGGCGAGGAAGAGATTCTCGGGCAGAGTGTAGGATTCGTCCCAGGTGTAAGGCGTATCCTTGTGCGGGCGGGAACGTTGTTCCGCGCGCGACAATGCCTTTTCCGGCAGACAGGCCACGATGGCGTGAGTCAGCTTCTCATGAATGTCCATGGCCAGGGGATCATGAGCAAACTCGTGTGCGTCAATCAAACCGCAGGACAGCTTGTCGTAGGTGTATGCGGGAAGGCGGTAATCGACGAAGAACTTGGCCTTCGCATCCAGCGTTTCTCCGTAACCCTTCACCAGGCGATTGATCTTGGCGCGGGTTGCCTCGGATCCGGTCACTGCGTACGCCCGGGCCAGGCCAGAGACGTATTGTCCAAAGGAATGGCCAGCGATAAAGCCATGGAAGTCACCGTGTTCCAGGCTGAACCCCGTAAGGTCGTACCAGCCGCCCATGTCCTCACCCGGGGCAGGCAAACCGGCAACCTGTCGAAAGACCTTGAGCATGCGATCGTCGTCGAGATTCAGGAAACGCGCATGGTTTTCTTCGAACTGCCGTTTCATGGGACCGTCGAGCAACTCCACCTCAGAATACGCAAAAGTGGTGAGCGGGGTGCGGACCGCGACGGCGCCTCTGTCCACGGCAGCCCACACGGGAGCCACGCGAGACGCGTAGGTGGCGGCGGTAGTGGCGGTGGCGGCCTTGAGAAAAGTCCTGCGGCTGACACGGGGATCCATGAGATCTCTCCTGGGCGATGAGGACTGGGACAGCAAACGTTTACTCCAGTCAGGTTCCGCCTCCCGCCGGGGGTTTGTCAACTGCTTTCTCGATCGGCCCCGGTATGCGCTGAACCGGGGGCCTGGCTATCAATGTGTCGGGAGCAGGGAAAGATTCGGGTCCAACCAGCGTGCGCTCGGGCTGATGAACCCCACCTTGCAGAGCCGCGACCAAGGCGTCGAGGGCGTGTGACGTGATCGGGGGCACGATAATGGTGGCCGCCAAGACTCCCTGCCGGACCCAGGCCTGGCCGGTTTTTGCGAGGCCGTCGACACCAAGAAAAGGCAAATCTGATTTTCGATCCTGCTCCAGCCCCGCGGTTTGTTCCTGAATCGCACGCCGGGCACCCAGCGCAAGGAAGTCATTCTGGGCCTGCACGACATCGATGTTTTCCTGATGCGCCGTCGAAAGCCGCAACCAGGAGGACACCGCACGATAGCCGGCATCTTCCGTCCAGTTCGCGCTCTTCAAGACTCTGACACTTACGTTCCCCGGCTTGGTCTCGAGCATCCCCGCGCTACGCTGCTCGGTGACCGTGCTGTGGGACGGGCCTTGAATGTACAGGACGGAGCCGCCTCTGGGCAGCAGGGCGGCAAGCTGGCGCCCTTGAAGCCGGCCCACCTCATGATTGTCAGCACTCACAGCAAACGCCGGGACCGTGCTACTGGAGCGAAGTTCCTTCAGATAGTCGGCTTCGCAATTCAGCACCACCCACGCAATGCCGGATTCCACCGCCGCCCGCGCAACCTTGGGGAATGCGGTTCGAGTGGCGGGCTCCACAAGAATGCCATTCACATTTGCGTTGCGAGCCTGGATTACATCCAGAAGCTGCTGACTCTGATGAATGGCGTCGTTCCTGGCAAAGAGCGTCTGCAGGTCCACTCCCAGGCGCGTCGCGGCTTCCTGGGCAACGGCAGCCTGCTGGCGCTGGTAGTCGTTTTCGTCGGTGATGAGAGAGACGACTAAGCGGAATCTTTTCATCTCTTCCCTCAAGCCTGAGAAAGAGCCAGGGAGTGCACGAATCGCCGGCTCGCCCTCAGGCGGCAACGTCTCGTTTCAGTGCATCCTCGATCTCTGCCACTTCACTCGGAAGCAGCCTATACTCGGCCGCTCCGATAATGCCTGCAACCTGTTGCGGGCTGCGAAACCCAACGATTGCGCCGGTGACAGCGGGATGGTTCAGCGTCCATGCAATGGCCACTTCGCCAGGCGTACGGTCGTGCCGGCTGCCAATTTCTCTGAGGTGTTCCACCACCCGCAGATTTCGAGACAGTTCAGGCTCTTTAAAACCCGGAAGGTTACGCCGCCAGTCCTCGGCAAGGAAATTTGCGACTCGCTCCCGGGTCATGGCTCCGGTGAGCAGGCCCGCGTACATCGGCGAATAGACAATCACGCCGATGTTCTGGCTCTGGCAGAAGGGAAGAATCTCATGCTCGATCTCGCGCCGTACAACCGCGTAAGGTGGCTGCAACGACGTGATGGGAGCAATGAGTTGCGCGCGCTGCATCTGCGCCACACTGAAATTGGAGACTCCGATGTGGCGAACCTTGCCCTCTTGCTTCAGGCGGGCGAGTTCCGCCCAGCCCTCTTCGATGTCCTCATCGGGTTCGGGCCAGTGAATCTGGTAGAGATCGATGACATCGGTCTGCAAGCGGCGCAGACTGTCTTCGCACTCGCGCCGAATCGAGTCAGCCTTGAGGCAGGCACCAACGGTTCCGTCGGCGTCCCAAACCCGCTCGCACTTGGTGAACACGTACGGCCGAGGCACGCGTCCCTTGAGCGCACGCGCGACCATCTCCTCCGAGTGGCCGAGTCCATAGAGGGCGGCGGTGTCGATCCAGTTGAGACCGTGGTCCAAAGCAGCATGAATTGCGGGGACAGAGTCGCTGTCGTTCTGCGGTCCCATACTCCCGTTCCAACCACCTCCACCAATGGCCCAGGCGCCAATTCCGATGGGGGTAATGTGGAGATCGCTGTTGCCAAGTTGGCGTGTTTCCATTGGAATCACCTGATGTCTCGCCCGCAGACCGTGGTCGCTTTCAGTTCCTCCCGCAAATTGCCCTCGGCAGGGATCTTGTTCGAGGAGATAGAGGCCGCCCCCTTCCAGTCCCTCCCCGGACCCATGCCAGCTCAGGCCGAAGCACGGCAAAAACTCCTTGACAGTCACCGCAGAGGGAACTATAAGCGGCTTTGCTTAGTTGAGCAATCGTTTACTTGAATCGTAATGGTCGCGGAAGTGAGGCGGGCTACCCAAGGCGCACTGGTGGAATGGACCCACGGAGGGCGCAGCATCAAGGAAAGTCTGTAAACGTTTGCGGGCCCAACCTACTCGCTTTCCCGGAGGTCCAGGCGCGGTTTGAGGTCCCGGCACGCTCTTACATTGTTATTCGACTATTCAATGGGCACTGCAGGAACAGGGTGATTCGACATGACAGAGAGAGGAAACATCTCGCGCAGACAATTTGTCGCCTCGGCGATCTCGGCGGCGACCGTGTCGTCCCTGCCCGCTCATTCAGTTTTTGCTGAGGTTGCATCGGTTAGGACAGCGGCGCGGCAGACTAGTCCTGCGACGCTGACCGATGCGCGCGGCTGGATGGACCAGGGCATCGAGAATCTCGCCAAGTCACCTCACGCCAAGCTCAGGGATATTCCTGTGCGCGCCGTAACTATCACTGGCGGTTTCTGGAGTCAGCGCCGCGAGATCAACGTGAGCAAGAGTATCCCCACCATGCACGACCTGCTGGAAGCCAACGGGCGCATGAATAACTTTCGCCGCCTGGTGGGCAAGAGTGCGGCTGCGCAGAGCGGTCCTGTGTTCTCCGACTCCGATGTATACAAATGGACCGAAGCGGTTGGATTTGTCCTGCAATCAGGCGATCGTCCAGCGCTTCGTGCAAGTGCAGACAAGCTTATTGACGAGGTTGTTGCCGTCCAGGAACCCAGCGGCTACCTGAACACCTACTATCAGGATGACCGGAAGTCTCTGCGCATGCTTCCGCAAACGCAGACAACGGGTCATGAGTTGTACAACATCGGACATATGCTCCAGGGCGCGATTGCATACTACAGGGGGACGGGCGACCGCAAGTTGCTGGACGCAGGCATTCGTTTCGTCGATGACTTCCTGATCCCGAATTACGGTCCCGCGCCTAAAAAGCCCGTCGTTTCCGGCCATCCCGAAATTGAAATGGGACTCATCGAGCTCTACCGCATTACGGGCGACAAGCGTCAGCTCGATCTTGCAGGTTACATCCTGCATGGAGACGAGCGTATCGGGCTGCCGGAACGTCGGACCATTTACATGTTCAGCGGAACTCCCTTCACTGCGCGGACCAAGTTGGAAGGGCACGCAGTTCGGGCGATGTATGCCTGCTGCGGCGCGACCGACTATTACATGGAGACGGGTGATCCAGCGTATTTGCAGACGCTGAAGACGCTTTGGAACGACATGACCACCACCAAGATGTATGTCACGGGTGGAGTCGGTTCACGATCCGACGGGGAAGCGTTTGGTGATGCGTACGAGCTGCCTAATTTCCGGGCCTACGGCGAAAGCTGTGCCGCCATCGGCAATATGATGTGGAACTGGCGCATGCTCGCCGTTACTGGAGAGGCCAAGTTTACCGACGTCATCGAGCGCGCGCTGTACAACGGAATCAATTCCGGGATGTCGCTCGACGGGACGCTCTACTGTTATCGCAACCCGTTGGCTTTTGATCCGTCTACGGGCGACAAGATCCGCAATCCCTGGTACGACGTGACTTGCTGTCCGCCGAACCTCGAGCGTACTTTCGGGTCGCTCCCTGGGTATTTCTACAACACCAGCGCGGATGGAATCTACGTGCACCTGTACGATAATTCGGAGCTCAACTGGCACCTGGAGAACGGAGTTGGCCTAAAGGTCACCCAGAAGACGAACTATCCTTGGGACGGCGGCGTGGAGATCATGGTCGCGCCTGCAGAAACCTCCGAGTTCACTTTTTACCTGCGCATACCAGGCTGGGCCGACCACGCGCAAGTGGCCGTGAATGCCAAGGGCCTGACGGGTGTGACGCCAGGAGAGTATCTTCCGATCCGCCGCCGCTGGTCGCCGGGCGATGTGATTCAGCTAAAACTCGAGGTAGTACCCCAGGTGATTGAAGCGAATCCCCGCGTCGCGGACGACACTGGGCGAGTCGCGATACAGCGGGGGCCGCTGATCTACTGCCTGGAGGAGATCGATCAACCGGCCGGCACCTCCCTCAGCGATGTGGCAGTGAATCCGGGGCCGCGGGCAGCAGAACAGTTTCAGACTGAGTTCAAGAGCGACCTGCTCGACGGGATGGTTGTACTTCATCACACGGGCGCGGTCTACGAACGGGGGGCATCGGAGAAAGCGCTCTACTCCCGTTATGGGAGAGAGTCGTTGAGAACCAGGAAGATTCCGCTTACGTTCATTCCTTATTACGCATGGGCGAACCGCCAGGCGACTTCTATGCAGGTCTGGAACTTGCTGCTTCGGACCTAGCCGGGGGG
The DNA here is from genome assembly GCA_020073465.1 of Terriglobia bacterium. Lineage (GTDB taxonomy): Bacteria > Acidobacteriota > Terriglobia > Terriglobales > Acidobacteriaceae > Sulfotelmatobacter. Next base: position 147,213 of record JAIQFC010000006.1, on the reverse strand, counting down.
TAAAGACCTACCACACCAGTCGCACGAGGGAAAGACCTTGGCGAGGCAACATGAATCGCAGCTGGACGCTCCCCTGCTGCATTTCCACCCACACAGGCGAGTTCAAGAGCTGCAGTTGGCCGGCGCTCTCCAGATGTATGAACTCGCTCTCGGAAGGTGCTTGCGGTGAGCCCATCTCTTTCCACACGGTGAAAGCATTGCTGTGGTTGGAGTCTACCCGGAAGTGTTCCAGCCGGCCGCGTTTGGCATTTGCGGGTAAGCCAGTGACAACCAGGTCGATGGGCGCAGGGGCGGATGCAAGGTCGTCGTCGTGGTAATTCCAAACCAGGATCTCGACCTCCCAGTCACTGCGAGCGGCGATTGCGTTGATGTCGGGCCGTGCCCGCACACCGTTGCTCACAATCTCCTCAGTGGCCAGGGCGCCTGAGCTGGTTACCGTCACCCGCTCACTGCTCAAGAGGCCCAGCATGCGAAAGGCGTTCAGGACGGGCTTGTCCACCCCGTTCGTGGCCAACTCCCGGAAGCCCGCGAAGTAAGGCTGATCCTCAAATTCAAAGGCCCAGGTGACTGCCCCAAGAAAATTGATGTGTTCTTGACGTGCCAAGGCCAAGATATTATTCAGAACCTCGACAGTATAGGAGCCGTATAGCGGCCCATTGCGGTACAGGTTCTGCAAGTTGTCCTTGGCGGAACAGGCCGCACAACCCTCCGGATCGGATTCCCCCAGGATGATCGGAGTCTGTCGCCACTCCGGAAACGATGCCGTAATCTTGAATCCCCACTGAATCGCGGCAAGTTGACGGCTGATGCCCATCTGCACATGGTCAGCTTGCCACGTGGGAGATCCCTTCGGATGAAAGCTTATGAAGTCGAGACGGGATCCAATCCTGCCGTTTGCGTAGTTCTTCTGGTGCGCGCAATGTTCAAGGAATGCCCGGAGAAAATCTGCCGCCTTCGAGTTTCCCGGGCCCGTGGTGTCCGGTCCTCCGATCCGTGCCTCAGGGAGCGCCCGCAGTACCGCCTCGACGGTGACGTCATAAAGCTTGAAATATTCTTCTGGCGTTCCTTTCCAGTACCCGATGTCGGGTTCATTCCACACTTCCCAGAGCCACGTCTTCGTCTCTGCGTCGGTGTAACGCTCGCGGAGATGATGAACAAATTGGAAAACGAGTTCCGACCACTTCTGATAATCATTCGGGGGATAGGCCCATCCCGTGTAGATGCCGGTGACATGACTCGACGGAAAGTCGTGACGATAGGGTTCAGGGTGGATGGAAAGGGCCTTTGGCATGAAACCAATTTCCACCAGAGGCTTGATGCCGGCGGCGCGAAACGTGTCAAAGATCTGGTCGAGAATAACCCAGCTGTAAATCGGATGTCCGGATGCATCTTCCGAGTAGACGTTAGTCGATCCCCACTTCAGTGACGCAGATCCGTCGCCAGTCGTAAACAGATTGTGAACCCGAACGTACACCGGTGCCGCACTTGCCGCAGCCAATTCGCCCAGCAGCTTCTTGCCGTTGGGTGCGTAGGTGTAATTCGGCTCGTCATACCCGAAGTAGTTCCAGACCGGCGAGATCAGTCCCTCGGACTGATCGAAGTGCACTTGAATGCTCACGCTCTGTGACGCTTGTTGGGCCCAGCACAGTGGACTGATCAGAAGAAGGAAAACGACGGACGACAGGAGACTCGGCAACCTTTCACTGCGCCGGTCGCGCATTTGGCCGCGTTGTCTTAGTAAATCGTCGCTAGGCACGCGGATGTCCCGCCAGAATATTTCCGCATTTCTCAGCGAGCAGAAAAGCTGTAGACGGTGACTGTGTGATAGCGGCCACCGGGCTTCAACTCGGTAGTTGGAAAATCGGAGTGATTCGGCGAGTCAGGAAAGTGCTGCGTCTCCAGGCACAATCCCGAATGGAGCTCATCCGGTTTCCCACCCTTGCCTTTGATGGAGCCATCCAGGAAATTTCCACTGTAAAACTGGATTCCCGGCTGATCCGTCAGAACTTTGAGCACGCGCCCGCTGCTCGGATCGTATAGTTCCGCGGCTTCAACCAACTTTCCGCCGCCGCTGTCCAGCACCCAATTGTGGTCGTAACCACGGCCTCGATGAAGCTGCTCATCGTCTGCGTTGATGCGCTCTCCAATCGCGGTGGCCTTACGAAAATCAAAGGGGGTCGATGCCACTGACTTCAGTTCACCCGTCGGAATCAGGCCCGCATCGACGGGAGTGAAGCGGGACGCGTGCAGCATTAGTTGATGGTTGAGAATGTCTCTCTGCCCGGCCAGATTGAAGTAGGAGTGATTCGTCAGGTTGACAACGGTGTCTTTGTCAGTTGTGGCCCAGTACTCAATCCGCAAGTTTCCTTTTACAAGAGTATAACGAACGCGCGCCGACAGATTCCCGGGATACCCGGCTTCGCCGTCCTTGCTCAGATAGCTGAATTCGACTCCGTTCGCGACGGGCTTTCCCTTCCAGACCACATTATTAAAGCCATGTGGCCCGCCGTGCAGAGAGTTTTCGCCGTTGTTCAGCGGCAGGGAGTATTTCTGGCCGTTAAGGGCAAAGCTGCCGCGCGCGATGCGGTTTGCATAACGGCCGATAATAGCCCCGAAAAATGATGCCGAAGTCCCATTGCTGTTGGCCACGTACCCGTCGAGGTCATCGAAGCCGAGCACTACGTCAGCGGGCTTACCGTTACGGTCGGGAGCCTTCAGGGACACGACAATCCCGCCGTAGGTTGCGATGCGAGCTTCATACGCGCCATCGCTCAGCGTGAAGATCTCGACCGCGGTTCCATCCGGCATTTTCCCAAACGGCTGGCTTGTCACTTTCGTCTTCGCCTCCGCGTTCATCGCACTCAGCGCCAACCACAAACTGCCGATCGCAATCGCTGTCATGATTCTGTGAAGGATCATTGCTGCTCCTCGCTTCCGCTTCTAGGCTGTTCCGCGGCCTGCGCTGGATTCCGCCACCGCGATCAACTTGGGCAAGACGTCTCCCAGGCCGTCGCTGCCCCGCTGGCCCAAAGTGAAATACAACTTGCTGTACAAGGGATATAGATCGTCATACGTACGTTGTGCCGAGTCGTTTGGCGCGAACGTCCGGTTGGGAGGGCAGATTTTATCCTGGGCTTCCTCGATGGTCTTGAAAGTGCCGGCAGCCAGAAAGGCAAAGATTGCGGCTCCCAGGCCGACCACGCTCTTGCTCGGAACCAGCACCGGACGTCCCAGCACGTTGGCATAGACCTGGTTCAGCACATCATTCTTCTGAGGAATCCCTCCGGCATTGATCACGCGTTTGATGGGCACCCCATGCCCAGCCATGCGATCCAGGATTACGCGGGTGTGAAACGCGGTGCCTTCGATCGCGGCGAAGAGTTCATCCTTGGCCGTGCTCTGCAGGTTCCATCCCAGCGTAACGCCGCGCAGGTTGGGGTTCACCAGCACGGTGCGGTCGCCATTGTCCCAGGTCATGCGCAGCAAGCCAGTCTGCCCTGCTCGATACTTCTCCAAGCCGGCACTCAGGGTCTTCACATCAGTTCCGGCACGGGAGGCGATTGCGCTGAATATGTCTCCCACAGCGGAAAGTCCCGCTTCGATTCCCGTACGCTGGGGATGCACACTGCCTTGTACGACGCCGCAAACTCCGGGTACCAGGTTCACCGAGGGAGTGATGCCGATGATGCACGTCGATGTGCCGACCACGTTCACCATGTCGTCGGTCCTACACCCGGCGCCAATTGCGTCCCAATGCGCGTCGAACGCTCCTACCGGGATCGGGATGTCTGACTTCAGGCCCAGTTTCTCCGCCCAGAACACCGAGAGCGTGCCGGCGATCTGATCGGACGTGGCGTATTCGCCGTCCAGTTGGGCGCGGACTCCCTTCAACCGAGGATCCACACCTGCCAGAAAGCTCTCTGGGGGGAGGCCGCCCAGTTGTTGGTTCCACAACCATTTGTGTCCCATCGCGCAGATGCTGCGCTTTACTCTCCTCGGGTCGGTGATACCGCAGAGCGTAGCCGCGACCATGTCGCAATGCTCGAGTGCCGTGACAAATTCTGATCGCTTATCCGGGTTATGGCGGAGCCAGTGCAGCAGTTTGGAGAATCCCCACTCCGACGAATACACACCGCCGCACCACTTGATGGCTTCAAGCCCCTCCTTCTGCGCGGCTGTGGTGATTTCGGCAGCTTCTCCCTTGGCGCGGTGGTCGCACCATAAGTAGTACTCGCCCAGAGGCTGAAGGTTCTTGCCGACCGGAATCACGGAGGAACCGGTAGTATCGAGCGCGATGGCCTGTACCTGACCTCCCGCAATGCCGGCCTTCTTTAAGGCTTCTCGAGTTGCGGCTGCCAGTGCGCGCATGTGATCGTCATGAGATTGCGTGGCGTATTCCGGGTCTTCGCGCTTGCGGTGCAGTGGGTACTCGGCGACGGCGGACTCGATCAGCCCGCGTTCGCTGTCGACAAGAGAAACGCGGACACTCAGGGTTCCGAAATCGACTCCAGCCACAATGGCCATCAGCAGGCTCCGTTGTCACGACCGTGCCAGTACATGTCCCACCCAAGATAGCGCGTGGTGGCTTCCTGCACGGCAGCCGCGACGGTCGAGAGATTGGCGGCCACGTGGTGCTCGAATCCCTTATCACAGATGAAATGCAGCAGGCGCTGCATGCTCTGGATCTCGACCACCCCCGCGCCTCCGAAGGTGTTCAGCGGGTCTTCGGTGAATCGCCCTTCGCCCACGTAGCCGCGCATCTTGCCGGAGGTATCGTCGGTTGAAAAGCGGGCGAAGCTCATTTTCTCCGGCTTGATGAGTCCCACGCAGGTGCCGAAAGTGTTCTCTTTGCCGACGGTGCCCGCGATGATTTCCTGAAAATCCATCTTCACCGAGCGGAAGAAATGTTTGGGCAGGTTCGAGCAGTGGAAACAGACCGCCTTGTTCGGGTCCGATCCGTAGTTGTTATTCCAATCCAGCAGGGCCGAGGGAGTTCCTGAAGCAAGTTGCAGAGCATGCATACCCAGCACGCCGCAAATATCGACCTCGCAAGCGCTGGACAGGAGTTCATTACTCATCATGCTCATGATGGTGCAGGGAACGACGCCCAGGTTTTCTTCAATCGAGGTCCAACACTGGACTGCGCTGATGGTGACCTCGGTCGCCGCCATCCACTGGTCGACGACCGCGCCCAGTTTCGCCATCTTCAATAAGGCTGGCGCGGGTACGCTGCCGGCATCCACGTACTGCTTGATGGCGGCCAACTTGGCCTGCGCACGGTCGTCACTGTCCTTCATGCGCTCAATGCGGCCGAGCACTTCGGAAAGATCCAGGGTTTCGATGGAGATGCCCTGCGACTCCAGGATCTTCTCGCTGTAACGCACCGTGTTGAACGCGGCCGGGCGGGCACCGATGGCGCCGACCCGCAAATTGCGAAATCCCTTCACGACCCGGCACACCGCGGCGAACCATTGCAGATCCTGGGCAAACTCGGGCGAGTCGGGGCTTTCCGTGTGCAGCGTAGTGAGGGAATAGGGAATACCGTACTGCCGGAGGTTGTTGCAGGCGGACATCTTGCCGCAGAAACTGTCGCGACGGGAGGCGATCGTCATCTTTCTGGAATCGTCCGGCGTTGCCTGAATCAGGACCGGCACACGGAGATCAGCCAGTCGCAGGGCATCCGCGATTGCGCGTTCTTCCCCAAAGTTCGGCAGGGTGACGATGACTCCGTCGATACGCCCGCGGTTGCGGGCAAACAATTCCGCACAGAGCCGGGACTCCTCCCGGGTCTCTACCGCGCCGTACTTGCTAGCTTCAGGGTCGAGAGCCACGACATCCATGCCGGCCGCCTCGAGCGCACGCAGAATTTCTTCCCGTCCGCTTTTGGCCAAATGGTCCGGGAAGAAACCCCGGTTGCCAACAACTACTCCCATCGTCATCTTCTTCTGAATGGCCGACATGTTACTCCCCACGCGCCCGCTGGGCGCAAAAGTACCACCATCAAGGAACGAATCCCCAGCAAGTCAGAGTAATCGTTTACTCGGAGACCCTAAAATGTAGACTATTCCACAAGAGGTTGTCAATCGCAACTTTCTGATTTCAAGAATGTTAGCCGCCCCGGCTGGGCAGAAGGCGGACCAGCGGAGGCCTGCTCGAACGCGCGACCCCGGGGCGGGTCCGTTGCGGGATACGCTGATCCGGCTCCCCTTTGGGCGACAACCCCGGGGACCTCCCAGCTTGAAGCCAGAGCGGGTGGAATGCCGCTGCACGAGGTTTGTGCTCGCTTGTCGAGCAATGTTACGGACATCCATGGGTTGCTTGGACAGCAAGCCGTATGACGGGGCTAACCTGCAGCCTCTGGTAGTAGGTTCCGTGGCCAGGCACAGCAAACGTTTTCCCATCTGCTTGAAGACGCGAATTCAACGGCCGGGGCTGAGCTCTACCCATGTCGTTTCTTTCCGTAGTGGAACCACATAGGCACCGCGCTCGGACTTCAGGGTTGATGCCGGACGATAAGGACCGACACCCCGAATCTGCGCCGGCTGTTCCACCCTCAGCAGGGCCTTTGGAGTGACCTCGGTGGCTCCGGCGAGTCCCACTCGCACGACGCCGCTTCTGGAGTCCACCTCGACACTCTCTATGTTCCCGGCATCGAGTGTTAGCCAAAGTCCCAGTGAGGCGACGTAAATCCGCGTTCGGAACGAATCACGGGGAGTCACTGTAGTCACATTGCCTTGTACTTTGACGTTCCCGCCAAACGCTACCCAGCCGAACTCGCGGTGATCCACGATGTATGTGGCGGTGTTCCAGGCGTGTCCAAAGAAGTTTGGACCATAGTCGCCACTGAGCGGATCGGGGTTGAGCATATCCGGGAAGGCATGGAATGCTGCCGAGGCGAATCCTTCCTGATCGATGTCGGTGAGAGCTCCCATCGTTCCACCGTAGCCGACTCGCAACAGGTAAAAGTCATCAGGATGGTCGCGGTACTCAGACAGCACCGGGATGGCGTTGAGTGCCGAACCATAGTGATGCAGTTGCCGTTCGAGTCTGCGGTCCTTGGCTGCGAAAATGAAGTCCCAGTACCGCCGGGCGCTGCCGTTATAGCCCCAGTGAGGAATTGCTGGATCGTATCCCAGAATCGCGTCGAGCGTTACTTCGGCCTTGTCCTGGTCGCCAAAATACTTGGTCCAGGCGTAGACCTCTTCCTGCCCCGTGGAATCCCAGGGCATTTCACTGCCGAATGGGTAGGCTTGCTTCTTCCAGCGGTCGGCGCGTTCGCGCATCGCGCTCTCCAGAGCGTCGGCCTGCGCTTTCATGCCCTCGCCTTTGAGATCAGCCAGGATCTGCACGAAGATGGAGCCCTCCATCTGACCGAACACTGCCAGGTCTTTGGCGTACTTAGTCATGGCCATCGATGTTTCGTAGGCATGATTCAGATACCAGTCCCAAGGATGGTTGGTGACCAAGCCTTGATGATTGCGGGCCAGGCGATACAACACCCAGTATGCCGCGGCCACGTGTGGATAGTCATAAGAACGGTCGACGGCTTCTGAGGTTTGCTTGTTCCAGCTTGTCCAGGTTTTCCAATCAAAACTGCTGTCGTAGTAATTTGCAGGCATCTGGTCAGGCTGGTAGTAGAAGAGGCTCTTGCGGACTCCGTACGGGTGGGGGCCATCCTTGGATTGCAACGTGCCCCACACCACGCCGTCGATGAACGGTTGCAGTTTGTCGAGTTCCTCCTTGTTGGGCTGTACCAGTTCTTTCATGATCGCAGCCAGCCAGGCACCAGCGCCGCCCTCATCGCTCAGTCCGGCCACCCACACGCGGCTGTCCTGGAGCACCTGCTGGTTGGTCTCGCGGTCATAGGTGATCACTGAGGGAGCACGGCGGAACGGGTCGCTTGAGTCCGCAAACCACTGGCGCGTGGTGAGAAAGTGTCCCATGTCCGCAACCGCCTGCACGGCCGGTTTGATCACAAAATAGTGGATCGTTTGCACCGTTCCATCGCCGTACGTGATGGTTAAGCGCGAGCGGCCCCAAGTTTTTCCCTGCAGGGTGTAGGCTTGCCAGCCCGGGCGATGGGAAGAATCTTCACGAATCTCGATGGCCGATGGAGGTTCGACCTTCACCGACGTGATGGGCTTGCCGTACTTGAGGAAGAGGCGCGCCTCTATGTCCTGAGGCAAGACGTAGCCGGGGACGCCCACTGCGACGGGCCGCTGATTGTCGGTGAGAGTTTTCTCGATGTGTCGAATCGAATCCGAAACGAGAAACTTGACCCCGTAAGTCTTCGACTCACCCGGCGCGAGCGTTACGCTGGTGGGAATGTTCCAGGGCTGTGCGTTCTTCCATTCGTTTTCAGCGTATGCCTGGCTGTGAACCATCCATTCGTAGAAGCCCTCGAACGTGATGCCTCGCGGCGTGGGATCGGTGAATACCGGCGCTGCGCCCCAATGCCCCGCGCGATCCAGAATCGGGTTGTAAGCCTCAAAGCGAGTCCTGCCGTCGGGAACAACCACGAGCGCGGGCCCATGCCCGTTGAGTCGGGTTACCTGCAGATAGCCCGCGTCCTCGCCGATGTAGGGGTCGTAAAACGAACAGATTGCATGCGCTTGGTCCAGTGACCGCTCGTTGAGCACATTGTTGAAGATCATCGGGATCCCCAGGGCTCCAATCTGCACGCCTTTCGCTGACGTGTTGCTCAACGTGAAACGCAACACGAGCCTGCCTTGATCCACGGCCCAGGTTCTTGTGATCTGCAGCGGGATCTCCGCAGGCAGCGTGGCTGCCAGGTCGGAAGCGGCCAGCGCATTCCCGGAGGTAGGCAGCGCGCGCACCGGGGTGCGCGCGGCGGCTGTCGAATAGTTTGTCCAGTTTCCCGAATCTCCGGCGCGCAATCGGAGGGTGAGGTCACCCAGATGAAAGTATCCGTTTTGCGAGCGCGCGGCGAGGAGATCTCCCGGCGTGAAGTCGAAGCCGTCAGCTCCCTTCGGCTTAAGGGCTGCGACGGTCTGGGAAGAACGCACCAGGCTCAACGTAAAGTCGGGAGTGTCGAAATTGACAACTCCCTGGTCGAGCATTGGCCCCGGAGTCGGAGCTGCCTTGTCGTCGGCACTTTGCGCGCCAGCGCATATTGATATTACGCACAGGGTGAACACCATCCCTGAGAGGCCTTTGCGCACGCGTTGACTGAGTTTCACGATTCCGTTCCTCGCTTCAGCGAAAGTTATGAGTTCAAGCGCCTTCCCATCGACTTCACGACAGCTGAAAAATCTTCATCACCATGGCCCTCGGCGATTGCCTGCTGAAACACAGAAAGTGCTGCCGCTGCGGTCTGGAGGGAGATTCCTTTTTCCGAGGCTTCACCCAGGGCATAGGCCAGATCTTTTGCCATCCAGCGCAAGGCGAAATTGGGAGTGAAATCGTTGGCAGCGACTCGGTCGGCGATCCTTTTCACAATTCCACTTCCAGGAGCACCTCCGGTGAGGATCGACATAGCCTTAACTCGGTCCAGTCCGCCGGCGTCGATCGCGGACAGCGCTTCAGCAAAGGATGCGGCTTGCACGCCGCACACGAAGTTGTTGATGAGCTTCATGAGGGTTCCGCTTCCGACCGGGCCCAGGTGAAACACATCGCGACCGAGCACAGAAAATACAGGCCGGGCCGCTTCGAGCGCATCCGCAGAACCCCCGACAAGGAAAAGCAGTTCGCCGGATGCAGCGTGGGGCTTGGTGCCGGTGACGGGCGCGTCCAGGAATCGGTAGCCACGCTCGGCTGTCTTGGTCGCAAGTTCATGAATCCAGCTGCCGCTTAACGTGCTGGATTCAATGAGTACTGCATTTGGAGAGGCACCAGCCAAGGCGCCGTTTTCTCCCAGCCAGACATCCCTCGATGCGGTGTCATCAGCCACCATGCTGAGAACGATCTCAGCCCGCGAGGCGGCATCGCGCGGCGAAGCTGCTATGAACACGGGGGCTCCGGCGAAGGGACTGCATTTCTCGCGATTCCGGTTGTAGACGGCCAACGGAAAGTCCGCGGAGAGCAGGCGCCCAGCCATGCCCGAGCCCATGATCCCGAGTCCCAGAATCGCAACCTTTGGTTTTGACATGGGTTCACTCATCCCAATGGAATCACATGAATAAGAGCAGGTTCAGTTCTGGCGACACGGACGGAATTCCGTAAGGGCCGCCCGAAACCCTCGACAGCGACTTGCATGACATCTCCATCTTGCAGACGAATGTGATCACTGAAACTCAGGCAGTCTGTCCCGAAGAAGTGAACATGAACGTCTCCGGGCCGGCGGTGGGCTTCGAATTTGAAATGATGATGTTCGATATTCTGCAGGCTGTGGCACATTTCGGATTCTCCGGTGCGGAAAGCCTTGGTCCAGTGCACATTCCCGCCCCTTTCGATCGTCGCTGTCACAGGTACGGATTTGAATTCCGGATCGGTCACAAGTTCCGGCCCGAGCGCGCACGTGCGGAGTTTCGAGCCAGCCAGGTTCAGATAGTTTTTCTTCTCAAACTGATGATCGGAGAATTCGTTGCCCACCGCCATGCCGACACGATAGGGTTGACCATTTGGAGCAACCAGATAAACGCCGGCGATCTCGGCCTCCTCCCCGCCATCCTCGGCATAGGAGGGGATGTCGAGACGCTCTCCGCATGCCCGCAGTGCAGAGCCCGTACCTTTGTGAAACCACTCGGGAGGGGTCCCGATACAGCCCGCAGCAGGGCGGCCTCCTTCGACTCCCCAGCGGAACATTTTCATGCTGTCCGTCAGATCCTCGGTTGCGGTCGCGTGCATGGACTGACGATCGCGAGCGCTGCCGACATGAGTCAGTCCAGTGCCCGATATCAGGCAACGGGCGGGTTCGTCAGGATGGTCAATGGCGGGAAGCAGTCGCCACTCCGAGCGGCCCGTATAGATTGGGTCGTAATCGAGTGCGTCGTGTCTGGCCCTCTGGCGTGCCACCTCGCTGAGCTTCATGCCGGCGCCGATAGCGATTTGCGCCAGTTCGTAGATCGAGGTGCAGGTATCCAGTAAACGGATATTCGGTTCCTCAACCAACGCCACGCGCCGGACATTGCCTCTCTTGATTTGGATGAGTCGTGTCATAGGTACGTTTTGCTGCCGTGATTATTCGAGTATCTCGAACTGCTTGAGCCCGGACTCGTTGATGGCTAGTCCGAGGCCGGGAGTGCTGTCGTCGAGATCGACGCACCCGTCCTTTGCCCGGGGTTCTCCTTGGAAGATGTACCAGAACAATTCATTGCCCACTTCGACATCGACGATCGGAAAATACTCCGCCATCGGAGAATTCAGGCTGGCCATGACGATGTGGTAATTGTGCATCTGCCCAGCATGAGGAATCACCGGCACGGAATGGGCTTCGGCGAGAGCTGCGATCTTGCGGGCCTGCGTGATGCCGCCGACACGATTGGTATCGAACTGGATGTAATCCAGCGCACGAGCCTCAAGCAACTCCCGGAAACCGTAAAGCGTGAATTCGTGTTCGCCGCCGGCGATGGGGATTCTCCCCCAGGATTTCAGTTCCGCATAACCATGGATATCATCGGGGATAACCGGCTCTTCCAGCCATCTGAGATGAAAGGGCTCCAGTAACGGCAGCATTCTCTTGGCATAGTCGAGAGTCCAGCCCATGTACGCGTCCGCCATCACATCGATGCCGTCGCCGACACTCTCCCGGACTGTTCGGACCAACTCGAGGTTTCGCCGCATGCCTCGAGCGCCGTCGGCAGGTCCCCATCCAAAGCGGAGCTTCATGGCCTGGTAGCCTTCGTCTTTGTAGCGTCTCGCTTCTGCTGCCAGTTCGCTCAGTTCAACACTGTAAAGTCGGGATGCGTAGACCGGAATACGCGCTTTCGTCCTGCCGCCGAGCAAGCGATAGACGGGCTGTTTAGCGGACTTGCCGAGGAGGTCCCACAGTGCAATGTCTATCGCGCTGATGGCGGCCATACCGATTCCCTTGCGGCCGAATGCCATCGTCTTGCGATACATGTGTTGCCACAGGCGCTCGAGATCCCAGGGATCCTGACCGATCAGCAGAGGCTTCAGATGGAGGTCAATGACTTGTTTCGTGACCTGGGGAGCCAGAGCAGCATTGCCCAACCCCACATGACCATCGTCAGTGAATACTTCCACCAACAACCAGCCGTGAAACGTAAACGTCTGCATGGAGGCTTCAGGCAGTTCCAGAAGATCCATCGGATTGGTGCAGAAATGGGGACGCAGGGGAGTGGTCTTGCCACACCAGCGTACGACTCGAGTGCGAATCTCTGTGATCTTCATTGGACTGATCCGTAACTCAATTTCCGCTCCAGACTCAAGGGAAGCAGGACGGGAATGGCAGCGAGGACAATCAGAAAAGCGCCAATGTGCAAAGTGCCCGCAATGTTGAACACTGCGACGTAGCTAAAGCCATGGTCCAGCAAGTACCCGATCACCTCTCCGAAGACAATTCCGCCCATGGCTCCCCCGAAACCGACCAGCCCTGCAACGGAGCCCACAACACTTGCTGGAAACAGGTCAACGGGCAGGACCATGACAAGCGTTGACCAGGACTGCTGTCCGAAATACGCCAGGCAGAAGATTGCGATTGCCCAGGAGACGGGAACATGGGGGACCAGAATGACAAAGGGCATGAGGGCAGCACTGAGGCCGAGCGCTACTTTCCGCGCCACACCGAGTGAAAACTGTCGACGCAACAGGTAACTGGAAAACGTACCGCCCAGCAGGCATCCGAATCCGGCTGCTGCACTGGGCATCCAGGCGAATGTGCCGACCGCCTTGATATCAAACCCACGCGCGTCGTAGAGATACTTCGGCAGCCAGAAGAGATAGAAGTACCAGGCCGCATCGCTCAGGAACTTGGCGGCTACGAGTCCCCAGGTTTCACGGATGCGAAGCAGCTGGATCCACGGCAGAGCTGGCGTAGAGTCTGGAGGCAGAACCGGAGTCTCAACTGCGTCGGTCTGACCGGGAGCCACGCGGGGAGTAGCGTACGACAACCTCCACCATGCAGCCCAGATCACACCCATCCCACCGGTAAGAACGAAGATCCAACGCCAGTTGGTGTAACCGAGAACGGTCGCGATCAAAGGAGGGGCCATGACCGCTCCAACGGCAGTGCCGGCATTGACGATGCCCATCGCGGTTGCCCGTTCCGTCGTTGGAAACCATTCCGCGACTGCGCGGGTAGCGGCAGGAAAACCACCGCCCTCGCCCACACCGAGCAGGAATCGGCTTGCGGCCAGCATCACGAAACCAGTGGCCAGAGCGTGGCTGGCGCAAGCGAGCGACCAAAACGCCATGATTACGGTAAAGCCGCGACGCGTTCCCAGAAAGTCCACCAACTTTCCGCCGCCCGCGTACATCAGCGCGTAAGAGAACAGGAACGCAGACTGGAGGGCGGAGAACTGCCCGTTGCTCAGCGGAATGTCTCTGGTGATCGCTTGCACAGCGACGGGCAGGGTTTGGCGGTCAAGGTAACTGATCGCGATCGCAGTACTGACCAGGATGGCGACTCGCCAACGCAAACGGGTTCCTCCATTTCCGAATGGCTCCGGCAGAGATGAATGGGGAATTATACGCGCCAGGATGGTAAACGTTTACTCATTTGTGGGCGTTCCGCTACAATCGCGGGACCTGGAGGTTCCACCAGGAAAGAGTGGACGGCCCTGGAGAGTGGAGCAGGTATGAGTCACCAGCAGACTCGTCGTGAAGTGCTGAAGGGGTTGGTGGCGGCGTCCACCGCCATGATTGTGCCCCTGAAGCGGGTAGAGGCCGGGGAGGACGCACATGCCCCTGGGCAGCAGGTCGAGGTGCAGGTTACACCGGTCAGCGCTCACACTTTTCGGCTGAGCATCTTGCCCGTGAACAACGGATCGGTGGGACGAATAATTTCCAACGGGTCCCTGGCCCAGGAATCCTGGGGCACTCCCATCGCCAAACTGCAGGCGGAGCCCAGGGACACGATTGCCGTTGGCGATCTCCGGCTTAAGATTTCCTTCAACCCTGTCCGCATCACAGTTGCGAACCAGCGTGGCGACGTTACTCAGCAGTTCGCCTGGGACGAGAGCACCGGCATCCTGTCTTTTCTAAACGGAAGTTCACCCGTGTTCGGTTTGGGAGAGGGTGGACCCCAATTTGACCGCCGCGGATCAGTAGACCTGATGCGAAGCGGACAAGGCGGCTACAAGCTCGCGACCCACGGGGGGCGCGTGCCCATTCCCTGGATTATCGGAACTTCCGGGTGGGCAATATTCTTTCACCAGCCCTTCGGCACCTTCGACCTCTCCGGACCTCAAGGTAAGTTTCAACCTGCAAGTCCAGTCGCTGCCCTGCCGCTCGATCTGTTCCTGGTCACTGCGTCAGATCCGGCTGCGATCATGGCCGAATATGCACGCATCACCGGCCACGCCGAGAAGCCTCCGCTCTGGAGTTTCGGCTATCAACAGTCGCATCGCACGCTTGCCAGTCGAGAGGAAGTAATCGCCGAGGCGAAGACTTTTCGCGAGAAAAAATTGCCTTGTGACACGCTGATCTATCTAGGAACGGGTTTTTGTCCCTCCGGCTGGAACACGGAGAACGGCTCGTTCACGTGGAATTCGCGCGTCTTTCCCGATCCCAAGGAACTGTTGGATGAACTGCACCGGCAGCACTTTCACGCCGTGGTGCATGTAGTGATTCTGTCCGACAGACTCCGAGGGACGGTTCACGATCCGTGTGACCTATCGCGGTTCGACGAAGAGGAAGCAAGCTGCCACTGGGACACGCACCGCAAAGACTTTGCCATGGGAGTGGATGGTTGGTGGCCGGATGAAGGCGACCCACTCGATATCACGTCACGGCTGGTCAGGAATCGCATGTATTGGGAAGGGCCACAAATAGATCGGCCCAATGAGCGTCCTTATGCGTTGCATCGCAATGGCTATGCCGGCATGCAGCGGTATGCATCGTTCCTGTGGTCGGGGGATGTGTACTCTACATGGGAGACGCTGAAGACTCACATTCCCATTGCTCTCAATGCCGCGCTCAGCGGCATTCCGTATTGGGGCACTGACGTCGGGGGCTTTGTTCCAACCCAGGAGTTCACCGCGGAGTTGTATGTGCGTTGGTTTCAGTTCGGCGCATTCTGTCCGCTGTTCCGCTGTCATGGCCGCACATGGAAACTGCGGCTTCCGTGGGGTTGGAACACGGGAGATCCCGGTCCGGTAGAAATCAACAACTACAGCGGCGCTGCGATTCCTGACTCCAGCCAGCTGCACGATACGCGTGTTGAGCCGATCTGCCGGAAATATCTGGAGCTTCGCTACCGTATGTTGCCCTACCTCTACAGTGCAGTGCACGAGTGTGCGACCACGGGCATGCCGATCATGCGCGCTTTGTGGCTGCACTTTCCCGGCGACCCGAAGGCAGTCGAGTGTGGAGATGAGTATTTGTGGGGAAGGAACGTGCTGGTTGCTCCAGTGGTCGAGAAGGGAGCAGCGACTCGTCGAGTCTACTTGCCGCGCTCGACCTGGTACGATTTTTGGACCGGCGAACGCCTCGAAGGAGGCCGTGAAATCATCCGGCCGATTGACCTCGAAACCATACCGCTTTATGTACGCGCGGGATCGATACTGCCGCTCGGCCCCGTGAAGCAGTTTGTCGCCGAGAAAGTGGATGAGCCGCTTTCCATCTCAATTTACCCGGGCGCCGACGCTTCGTTCCTGCTTTACGAGGACGACGGCACTTCATTCAACTATCGCAAGGGAGAATGGATGGGAATTCAAATGGCGTGGAATGACACACGCCGAACCCTCAGTCTGCAGCTAGCTCCTGGTTCCCGCATGCTGTTGCCGGGACCAAGGGCCATCAAGGTACAGCTGGCTGAAGTCACGCGGAGCGTGACATTCGAGGGAAAGGCGGTCGAGGTCTCGTTGTAGACCAGCCGCTTAACCGAGCAGAACACGAAAGGCCGGCACGGCTCACGCCATCTCTGATATTTCGCTTACGATGGCTTCCCCAACATCGCGAGTACTAGCCTTACCGCCGAGATCAGGAGTGTGGACATCTGTTCTAGTGAGCACCGTTTCAAGAGCCGCTTCCACGGCGAGCGCTGCCTTGGGTTCCCCCAGATGTTGCAGCATCATTGCTCCGGACCAGATTTGAGCAATAGGATTCGCGATTCCTTTTCCCGCGATGTCGGGGGCGGAACCGTGCACTGGTTCGAACATGGAAGGGTACTGCCGTTCCGGATTGACGTTGGCCGAGGGTGCCAATCCAACCGAGCCAACGACCGCGGCACCGAGATCAGACAAAATATCTCCGAACAGATTCGACGCGACAACTACGTCAAACCAATCGGGATGCTGCACAAAATGAGCGCTCAGAATGTCGATGTGATATTGGTCGCTCCGGACATCGGGAAATTGCCTTGCCATCAAGGAAAAACGTTCATCCCAGAATGGCATGGTGTGAATGATCCCGTTTGACTTGGTGGCTGATGTGACATGGCCTTTGCGAGTTAGTGCCAGATCGAAAGCGTAACGCATGATGCGGTCACACCCTCGCCGGGTAAAGACTGTTTCCTGTACCGCGAGTTCCGCGTCTGTGTGGCGGTAGAGACGTCCTCCCACTTCGGAGTACTCGCCTTCGTTGTTTTCGCGGACAATGCAGAGGTCGATATTTCCAGGAGGAAAGCCCTTGACTGGCGAGTCGATGCCGCGGAGCAGACGCACCGGCCGCAGGTTGACGTACTGCTGAAAGGCGCGCCGGATCGGGATCAACAGTCCCCACAAGGAAACATGATCAGGAACGCCAGGATATCCCACTGCACCGAGGTAGATGGCATCGAAGCCGCGTAACTGGTCGAGGCCATCCTCAGGCATCATCCGGCCAGTCTTGAGATAGGTCTGGCAACTCCAATCAAAATGGTGCCACGAAAAAGTTATGTCACAACGACGTCCTGCGGCCTCCAGAACACGAAGGCCCTCAGGCACAACCTCGCGTCCAATTCCATCCCCTTCTATGACCGCGATCTTGTATCGATTCACTGTGCCCCATGCCGGTGCATTTCTAGGTGGTCACGCCATCATGTGCCCCGCCGCCCGCGCAGCGATTGCAATCTAGTGTGCTGGATAGTGTTTGGTATTGGACGTCCGAGAATTGAAGACTTCAAAGCTTCCATCCGGCGAGGCGGTCAATTCCAGATAGTTGGCCGCGTCCGGACCCTGCGGGTTCGCGATGAATTCGGAAGCCACATTGTGCGCGGCGCCACCCTCTTCGGAGAAGTGTAACTGCCACAGATTCTCCAGGCGAGGTGACTTCTCAATGATGTCCCATGCGGAAGGAGTCCCACCTTTCCTGGCTCCGTTGTCCATGATCGCGACCCGGGGAGCGATCGCATTCAACAATGCAGGGCTGCCGCTCTGATACCAGCCGTGATGAGAGACGATGTAAATATCGATGGGGCCCAGCTTGTTCGCAGGGCACATCAACTCCATTTCCTTGTCGCGAGTCAGATCGCCCAGGTCCAGAATTCTCAGCTTGCCGTATGTGATGAGAGTTCCCAAAGACCGCTTATTCTCGGTTTGGTCAGCGGGATATGGTTCGGCATTTTTGCAGCTGGCATTCTCCTGTCCAGCGCCCGGCAAGGGATGCTCAATCACGGCCCCATCCGAACTCACGACCATCGCCTTCATCCCTTCGATCGGAAGGGTATCGCCTGGCTTGGCCGTCACGCGTTTGAACTTTTTCGTGGCCAGCAGCTCCTGGTAGGCCTTCCAAACCTGGACGGTAGGCTCATCAGTATTCTCCCGGTTGTCACCATGATCGATGACCGTCCCCACCGGAATTCGTGCGACCAGTTGGGCCAGGCCGCCCCCATGATCGGTATGAAAGTGAGTGATCAGGACATCGTCAATCTTGCTGATCCCTGCCTTCTTCGCTGCGGCAACAATGCGGTCGGCATCGCGCCCGCCATTCCCGGGCCAGCCGGTGTCGACCAGCAGTGATTGCTTCGCCGGGGTCACGAACAGAGTCGCCTGCCCTCCTTCGACGTCCACAAAAAATATCCGCAGTGCATCTTGTGCCCCGGGGGCGGGCCTGGCCGGCGCGGGAGACAGCAGGATGAAAGCCAGGACTGGACCCAGAGCCACAGTCTTCAATCGAATGTGTGATAGCACGCGACGCATGTTCGAGCCTCTCTACGGGGGATGCGGAGCATCGAGATCATCATCCACTCTGTGCTTCTCGTCAAGAAGAACCTTACCGCGAGATTACGTTTACCCACCGAGTTTGCGGTATCATCGCCGGGGACTGGGGGCCAACCTGCGGCCTTCCAGCGGAACCCTGAGGCAGAACAATGAAAAAACTACGCAGCCAGGAATGGTTCGGGCGAAAGGGCCGGGACGGCTTCCTCTATCGGAGTTGGATGAAGAACCAGGGCTGGCCCGGCGATCTCTTCGACGGTCGACCCGTGATCGGCATCTGCAATACCTGGTCGGAACTGACGCCCTGCAATGCCCACTTTCGGGAACTCGCCGAATGCGTGAAACGTGGAGTGTGGGAAGCAGGAGGCTTTCCACTGGAATTCCCGGTCATGTCACTGGGGGAGACGCAATTACGGCCGACAGCCATGTTGTTCCGAAACCTGGCCAGCATGGACGTGGAAGAGTCGATTCGGGGTAACCCCATCGACGGGGTGGTTTTGCTCATGGGTTGCGATAAGACGACTCCATCTCTGCTGATGGGAGCTGCTTCTTGCGATCTTCCGACCATCGGCCTTTCCGGCGGTCCCATGCTTTCTGGAAAATTCCACGGCCACGATCTGGGATCAGGCACAGGCCTGTGGCAAATGACCGATCAGGTCCGCACTGGAGAAATGAAAGTCGAGGAGTTCGTCGAAGCGGAGAGTTGCATGCACCGCTCCAAGGGACATTGCATGACCATGGGAACGGCCTCCACCATGGCTAACATGGTCGAAGCGCTGGGGATGAGCCTGCCGGGTAACGCGGCGATCCCCGCAGTCGATGCGCGCCGCAACACTCTGGCCCAAGCGACGGGGCGGCGCATTGTACAGATGGTGCGCGAGGACCTTTGCATTTCTCGGATACTCACGCGTGAAGCTTTCGAGAACGCCATCCGCGCCAACGCCGCCATTGGCGGCTCCACCAATGCGGTGATTCACTTAATCGCGATCGCGGGTCGTGTCGGTGTGCCCCTGGTCCTCGACGATTTCGATCGGCTGGGATCGTCGCTGCCGTGTCTGGTCGATATCCAGCCTTCCGGCAAACATCTCATGGAGGATTTCTTCTACGCGGGCGGGCTTCCCGCCGTGCTGCGTGAACTGGGGGAGGCCGGTGTCCTCAACCGAGAGGCTGTGACGGTGAACGGGCAGCCGATGTGGAACAACGTCGCCGCCGCCCCCTGTTGGAATCGCGATGTGATTCGACGCTTCACCGAGCCGTTCAAGGCAGGCGCAGGGATCGCTGTTTTGCGAGGCAATCTGGCGCCGGATGGCGCTGTGATCAAGCCGTCGGCCGCGAGTCCTCACCTGTTGCAGCACACTGGCCGGGCGGTAGTGTTCGAGACGATTGAAGAATTCCACGCGCGGATCGACGACGAGACGCTGGACATCGATGAAACTTGTGTCATGGTCCTCAAGAATTGCGGCCCGCGCGGGTATCCGGGTATGGCGGAGGTCGGGAACATGTTGCTGCCCCAAAAGGTCTTGCGCAAGGGTGTGACCGACATGGTCCGGATTTCTGACGCCCGCATGAGCGGTACGGCGTATGGAACCGTGGTACTGCACGCCTCTCCGGAAGCTGCGGCTGGTGGTCCGCTCGCGTTGGTGTGCTCGGGAGACATGATCACGCTCGATGTTCCCAAGCGATTGCTTCGCTTGGAAGTCGATGAGAACGTTCTCGCCGCCCGCCGGGCAAAGTGGACGCCTCCACGGCTCCCCGATCGGGGCTGGTTGAAACTCTATGTCGAACACGTTCAGCAAGCTGACAAGGGAGCTGACCTCGATTTCCTTGTGGGTCGCAGCGGTGCGCGCGTAGCGCGCGACTCGCATTGATCTGGGCCTCGTTCCGAGAATGCGGCATCTCTAACCTAACCATTGGGGGTTTGATAGGTTCCGCCGAAGTTGTGAGTCGTCTCGTAGAGTTCGGACTGTCCCTTTCGGGCACTACGTACAGGGTCGGCCAGAGTTACTATTTTCCTGGCTGTTGATCCAGGCGCTTACCTCCGACTCCAAAACATCCAGCGGGAGCGCTCCGTTTCCCAGCACTTCGTCGTGTTTGAACTGGGCGCCTTCGATCTCCGGCGCAATTGGCGGATCATCAATTCCCGGCTTAGAGCATCTTGCTGCGGGAGGCCGGCAGAATCGAGAGCTTCAAAGCTGACTAGAAACTTGCGCTTTTGGGCTCAACGCAGGCAGACGCCAGAAACCCTACGCGGTTTTGTTGTTGACCTTCCAGTAGACCGCGTAACGCTCGTGGATCACTTTGTAAAGTGGGACCAAGTTCAATGGTTGTGATTGTCCCACGCTGTGGAACGTGAGCGGCTGCTTGGCATCGGGCTCGATCCACGCGGTCGGCTTGGTCTTGTCAGCGACGATCTCGGGGACCTTGTACACGTCCGCGGGCTTTGGCTCGAGGTCGCCGGAGGTCATTTCTTTCGAAACTGGATCGAAGCGCCCTGCGAGCACCAGCGGGCCATACATCGCGGCCTGCACGTTCTCGTTGTCTGGCATGCTGTCAAGGTGAAGGCTCATGGGCAGGCTGAGTTCGATCCTGTCGCCGGTCTTCCAGACGCGATTCAGACTGAGGTAGCTGCTGGGGCTGGCGAACGCAGGAAGCGCAGCTCCGTTGATCTTTACGCTGCCGCCTTCGACCCAATAGGGGATACGGAGGTTCAGCGCAAACTGGGTGGGAGCTTTGGCGGAGATGGTGATCGTCGTTCCCTGCTCTTCGGGGAAGCGAGTTTCCTGCTTCACTTGCAAGTTCTTTTCCGGCCATTCCAGTTGGGAATCGATGTAGAGGTTCACGTACAGCGAATCGTCGTCGTGGAAGTAGATGGTGTCGGTCAGCTTTCCGTACTCTTCGGAACCGGTACCAGTGCAGCACCACAAGGAGTCGAAGGGCTTGCCGAAAGTCTTCCAGTAACCCGCGGCGAGCGGCAGGTAGTACATCATGGTGCCGTCTTCGGGGTTGATCGTGCCCAGGCGGTGATTGAACAGAGTTCGTTCGTAGTAGTCCATGAGGCGGGCGTCCGGAGACCAGCCAAACAGGTGTCGCGTTAGCTTCATCATGTTGTAGGCGCAGCAGCACTCCGTGGTGTTGGTGCTGAGTTCGGTGGAGAGCTTGCCGGGGTCGGTATTCCACGATTCGCCATTGCTGGTGCCGCCGGTGCAGTAGGAACGCTCGCTGACCACTTCATCCCAGAAGTACTCGGCGATGTCGCGATAGCGCCGGTCTCCGGTAAGTTCGTAATACCGGGCCGCGGCAATCACCTGGGGAATATGAGTGTTGACGTGCAAGCCTTTCAGTTCATCCCGGTGAGCGGCCAGCGGATCGAAGAACTGTTTCTTGTCGAACCGCTGGGCGATTTCAAGGTAATGCTCTCGGCCTGTCACCGCATACAAGTTGGAGAGGACCTCGCCCATGCCACCGAACTCGGTGCTGAGGATACGCTGCATGTGGTCATAGCTCAGAGGGCCGGTGTAGCCGGCGACCCAGCCCGCCATTTTCTGGACCACGTCGAGGGCTTGCTCATTGCCGCAGTAAAGATACATATCCAGATTGCCGGCCATGATTTTGTGGATCGTGTAGAAGGGAGCCCACACTCTCTCGCGGTTGCGCAGGCGATCGAAAAACTCGATAGGGAACGCGCTCAAATAGCCGCCTTTCAGGGCGTCCTGACACTTGGCAAGCTCGGCCACAACTGCACTCGCGTTCTTCTTTAGATCCTCGTCCCCTGTGCTGGCATACATCAGGGCACACGCGGAAAGATAGTGGCCTCCGGCGTAGTGTCCGCGCAGTTCGCAGTCAGGAGCTTCCCATCCTCCGAGCGGTTGCGCTGAAGAAGGAATGCCGGCATTGATGCGAAAGGTGTGCAAGAGGCGATCGGGCGGTAGGGAATGCAGATACTGCCGGTCGGCTTCCATGGCAACTTTGCAGGGGCCATCTCCTAAACGTACCTGCTTCATCGGGAAGGGGCGTGCTTTCCAGGAGACTCTCTCGCGGCTGACGGGCCTGCCATCTTTCTGAGTGGTGTTGACGACCGGATCCTGGGGAGGCATTGCCAGCAAGGTTCGAGGGACAAGCGCAGAACCGGCAGCCGCAGCGACTGTTGTCATGAAGTGCCTGCGTGAAAGGTGCCCGAGTCGGGTCATTATTAATCCCTCCAGATCGATTGAAACCTCAAGCCTTTGACCATGGATATTGTATACACTACAAGGGGCTGCGGTGATTTCTCAAGTCCGAACTCGTCGGGGTTTGTTTCGAGAGTTCACAGCAGATGTGCTTTTCGGGCGGGCGATATACTGCGAAAGTCCGCGACAACCCGTTTCCACTAGGGCCCATGACTCGACTCCTCCACGCTCGCTTGCTGGTCTTTGTGGTACTGATTCCTCTGAGCCGATCGGGCGCGGCGCAGGGCGCAACAAAAGCTCCGGCCGATGCCTCCACCTCCGCGCAGCAAGGCCTCAGCCTGGCCGCGCGCGGGCGGTGCAGAGAAGCGCTGCCAGTCCTGCGAAAAGCTGCGCTCCACCTAATGGACAAGCAGCTCAAATATCAGACAACCATGTCCATCGCGCGCTGCGCTATGAGTCTTGACCAGACGGAAACGGCAGTCCAGGCGCTGCTTGTGTTGAACCGTGAATTCCCGCGCGATCCGGATGTACTTTACACGACCACTCACTTCTATTCAGAGCTGGCAGCGCGCGCGTCGCAGGAGCTCGGGGCCACGGCGCCTACTTCACCGCAGGCCCAGCAGCTTGAGGCTGAGGCTTTTGAGTCGCTGGGAAACTGGGACAAGGCGGAAGCGCAATACAGGAAAATTCTGGAGCAGAATCCCCACACGACCGGCATTCACTACCGACTTGGACGAATATATCTCACGAAGTCTCCGGCGGAAGCGGATGAAGCAAGGAGACAGTTTATTGAGGAACTCAAAATTGATGCCAACAATGCCTCCGCCGAGTTCATGCTCGGAGAAATGGCGCGCCAAGCCGGACAGTGGGATGAGGCCGTGGGACGTTTTTCGCGTGCGTCAAAACTCGATGAGGGATTTGTGGAAGCCTATCTCGCGCTCGGGATGTCGCTGAATTCTTCAGGGAAGTTCTCTGACGCAATCTCTCCGCTGCAGAGCTATGTAAAGATGCAGCCCGGGGATCCGGCCGGTCACTACCAGCTTGCCACTGCTTACGCGCGTACTGGTCGCAAAGCTGAAGCAGAGCGCGAGATGGCGCTACAGCGGGAGACGGCGGCGAAGAGCCCGCGAGAGGCCCAACACTGATGCGGAGTGCGCTGCTTGCGGCATACCTGGCGACTGCCGTCTGTCTCAGTCTCGCTGAACCCTCGAAACACAATGTCACGCTGTCGGATCTGCAGGGCCTGCGCTACGTCGCCGGACTTGCGATATCCCCCGATGGAAAACAGATCGTCTATAGCACAGGCGGGGAACTTTATTTAGCGAGTGCTGAGTCACCAAACTCACCAGTACAGCTAGCGGCTGGCGTTGCCCCAAGCTGGTCGCCTGACAGCCGTCGGCTTGCCTACTACGCGGAGCAGGAGGGTTTGCTACGACTATGGTTTATCGACGTCGCTCAGCGGACCGCAATCATTGCGAGCAAGGTTGCCCCGGAATTGGATCCATCGACTGCCCCTGCATGGTCGCCAGACGGTACCAGACTGCTCGTGACACTGGGAACGCAACCCGAGAAGGTTCCCATCGCGCGTGTTCCCGACTCAGTGCCACTGGTTAGTGTGCCCGAGAGCCCACCGTGGCTGGCTTCCAGTGGGTTGTTACGCGGTAGTGAGTTGATTCGCGAAAGGCCGTCGCCTTTGCGAAGGAAGGTTGTAATTATTTCATCTACTGGCGAGACGATCAGCACCGTTTCCCGAGACGAGGAAGATGCTGCTGAGCCTGTCTGGTCACCCGACGGAAGCGCGGCGGCGTTCCTGACTTTTGATGCGAACCGCTCTGTGGCTAAACTTGTGCAGGTCAGCCTTGCGACCGGTGCTAGGTCGGTCCTTGCCAAGGGCAGCAGCAACATGTCTTCCGTTCGCCGGTCTCCCGACGGTCACTACATTGCGTTCTTAGATTCCGCCGAGCGATTCGGTTTGTTAACAACTGCCTTCATCGTCACAACGTCAGCTGCGGCAAATCCTCCTCGGAATGTGTCCCGGCAACTGGATCGCGAAGTCAGTGAACTCGCATGGTCTCGAGACGGACGTTTGATGGTTATCATTCGAGACGGAGTCAATCAGCCCTTGGGAACGCTTTCTCTGCAAGGCCGGTTCGAACCGATGACCCGAACTGACGCCGGCAGGCACATGCTGTCTGTTGCCACCAACGGAGCGCTCGCATGGGTTGAAAGCGACGCCGAGCACCTGGATCGAATATGGATCCGGAATGCGGATGCCACCGAAGCAAAGCCTTTGGCGGATCCCAATGCTCAGATCGCCACGTGGAAACTCGGCCAACAGCGGGTGGTCCGATGGCGGAATTCACGCGGAGAAGCATTGGAGGGGGTGCTCGTTTTGCCCCCCGATCACAGTCCGGGAAAGCGCATCCCGCTCATCGTTGATCCATATAGTCATCGATTGAATGCCTTCATGGGCATACCGATGCTCGCCAATCGGTATCTTGCTGCTCAGGGGTATGCGTTGTTCTTTCCAAATCACAGGGGGTTTTTCACCTTTCCAAAATCACTCAAAGGTGATGCGTACGCACGCTCCGCTCAGCGCCCCGAGGGCGGGGAGATTATGGCTGACGATATTCTCTCCGGAGTGGATGAACTCGTTCGTACGAGGATTGCTGATCCGGATCGATTGGGACTTTATGGTTTCAGTACAGGCGCCAGCGCGATCGATCTCTTATTGACCAAAACAACGCGATTCAAGGCTGCGGTTTCCTCCGGCGGCGTAGCAGATTGGATTTACTACTTTCTTCTACGTCCAACAGATGACGAGACTATCCCCAGCATGCTGGAAGGCCGGACGCCATGGGATGCGCCAGATCTTTACCGCAGATTGTCGGCGGTGTATCAGGCTGACCGCATCCGCACGCCTTTGCTGCTGGTGATCGGGGACAAAGACAGCCGCCTTTTGGACACCGTGATGTTTTACGATGCCTTGCGTCGCTTGAAGCACCCAGTCATGCTGGTTCGCTATCCAGACCAGAGTCACGGGCTTGGGGGAGATGTTCTGCAAGATTACTGGAGTCGTTGTCTGAGCTTCTTCAAAGAACACGGGATGTAGTTATTTCCATGCAAATGAGTTCGCGGGATGTTTAAGAGCCACCGGGATTTCTGGAATTTCATTTCGCGAAGGCGCTTCCTTCAGATGCTGGCTGGGGCCGGAGCCGCTGGCTCGCTGATTGGTCCGGGCATGCTGAAATCGTGGGCTTTGGCGGCTGAGAGGGCGGTGCCAGCTTTTCAAGAGATCTCTGCCTCCGCCAGTGGCATCTCCTGGGTACACGTGAACGGCCGGTCTCCCATGGCGCATCTGCCTGAGACAGTTGGCGCCGGTTGCGCGTTCGTCGACTACGACAACGACGGCTGGATGGACATCTACCTGGTGAACAGTGGACGCTGCGATTTCTACGAGCCGAAGCAGCCTTTGCGCAACGCGCTCTACCGCAACAATCGTGATGGGACCTTTACAGATGTGACATCGAAGTCCGGCGTCGCGGGAACTGCTTACGGAATGGGAGTGGCGGTTGGAGACTATGATGGCGACGGCTTTCCCGATCTCTATGTGACGCAGTATCCACGCAGCATTCTGTACCACAACAACGGAGACGGCACATTTACCGACGTGACATCGAAGGCCGGCGTTGCTGCCCCGGGATGGGCCACGAGCTCGGTTTGGTTCGACTATGACAACGACGGGCGGCTGGACTTGTTTGTGTGCCGCTTCGTCGACTACAGCAAGGACAAGCTGAAGTTTTGTGGTGATCTGCTGACCGGCGAGCGGCATTACTGCATTCCGAGCATCTACGATCCGATGCCGTGCTGGCTCTTTCACAACAATGGCGATGGGACCTTTTCTGATGTCAGCAAGCAGTCGGGTATTGCGCAGTCTCTCGCGAAGGCCTGGGGCGTAGTGGCTGCCGACATCAACAACGACGGCCTCATCGATCTCTACGTGACCAATGACACGGTTCCCAATTTCTTATTCGCCAATCGGGGCAAGGGGAAGTTTGAAGAAATTGGACTGCTGGCCGGAGTCGGAGTGAATGCGTTTGGCAAACCGCGCTCGGGCATGGGAGCGGATGCTGCCGACTATGATCAGGACGGATGGATCGACTTATTCGAAGCCAACGTCGATCACGAAATGTACTCGCTGTATCACAACGACAAGAACGAGGCTTTCAGCGATGCCTCCGCTCCGGCCGGGATTGGCGCTGCGACCCGTCTGATGAGCGGCTGGGGATTGAAGTTCTTCGACTACGACAACGATGGGAACGTAGACTTGCTTTTGTGTAACGGCCATCCCGACGACACGGTGGACAAGCGCATCGAGGGTGTAACATTTCTTGAGCCCATGCTGCTGTTTCGTAATACCGGGAAGGGCTTCGAGAATGTGAGCCAGCTGAGCGGTCCCATTTTTTCCAAGCGACTGTCTGGTCGAGGCCTGGCCCTGGGCGATTTCGACAACGATGGCTCGGTGGACGTGCTGGTCACCCAAAACAACGGGACTCCGGTGCTATTGCGAAACAATGCCGGCCGTCAGAATCACTGGCTCGGCGTCCGGCTGGTCGGGACAAAAGCCAACATTGATGCAATCGGCGCGGAGATCACCTATCAGGCGGGAGATCTGAAGCGGCATCAGGTCAAGATCGGCGGCGGAAGCTATCTTTCGTCACATGATCCTCGCATGGTTCTGGGAATCGAGAAGCGAACAAAGATTGACTGGCTGGAAGTCCGTTGGCCACAGCCCGGTGGCAAAGTGGAAAGGTTTACCGATGTTCCGATCGATCGCTACGTCACGATTGTCGAAGGTCAAGGCAAGGTGAAGTAGGAATAGGAAGTCTGCTTCATTCACTCTGGAACAAAGCCGGTGAAGTCGCAAAACGTTGCTTCGAAGCGCGGTCTAATCATCACGGCCACGATCGTGTTCGTGCTGTCCGTGAGCGAACTGAGTAATGCTCAGGCTCCTTCCGGAAGGCTGCAGGCGCCAGCCAATCAAGCTCAGACAAATGACAGGGCTGAAGGCGAACCGGCTCTGGAGATACAGCAGCAAGCCGAACAGGAACTTCGGAATGGTACCGACCTTACTCGTCGCGGACTCTTCAAGGAAGCGATCCCGCATTTGCTGGTGGCGCACGGACGCGTCTCCAACGAATACGCAGCAGCTTTCAACCTGGCCCTCTGCTATGTCGGAACCAACCAGTTCGAGCGGGCGATTGATCTCTTGAAAGGTCTGCTCAATGGAGCGCACGCCGCCGATGTGGAGAATCTGCTGGCTCAGGCCTACATCGGAAACGGTCAGCCACAGGAAGCGCTGACCGCGCTCCAGAAAGCAGCTGTGCTTACGCCGCAGAACGAGAAGCTGTATTTGCTCGTGGCAGACGCTTGCACGGACCATCACGATTACGCCCTCGGGCTCAAAGTCGCGGACCTTGGGCTGCGTAACCTGTCGCAATCTCCACGATTGCACTACGAACGAGGAGTGTTTCTCTCACGGCTGGATGACTTTGACCATGCCAAGGCCGATTTCGAACTGGTCAGCAAGGTCGCGCCGGGCAGCGAGATCAGTTATCTGGCTTCCGCGCACGAGGCGCTGCTGGACGGAAACATAGCCGAAGCGATCCGAGTTGCCCGTGAAGGCGTGGGGAAGAGCTTTGACAATCCCGTGCTCCTGACGATTCTCGGCGAGGCTCTGATTCGCTCTGGGGCCAGCCCCGGACAACCTGAGTTCGCGGAGGCGGAGGCGGTTTTACGGAAGTCGGTCGCGAAACAGCCCAATGATGCGAGTTCGCGCCTTTGTCTGGGCGAGCTTTACCTTGTCGAGGGGCACCTCGACGATGCGATTGCGCAACTGCAGCGAGCCCAGCAGATCGATCCCAGCACGCCGGCTGTCTATGCGAGTCTGGCAAAGGCTTATCAGCGGCGCGGAGACTTGCGGCGCGCCCAGGAGGCACTCGAGGTCCTCACCCAACTGAATCAAGCGCAGGCCGACCGCATCAGTTCGGCTCCAGGCGATCGTAAAGTAAGTTACGGAGGGCGGGTGGCGGACGACGAGCCGTCACACTAGCTCCATTGAGTTCAGATGGATACTTACTATCAATGCGGTGGTGAGTCGCTATTCAGCGACAACTTGTGGAAACGGGCGCTCCACGAGACCCACACCTTCCTTTACCGCGACGATCTGGTTGCTCTTCAGATTGGTCAGCTTTGTAACCGTCCTGCTGGGCCACACGACCTCAACTGTATCGACCCTTGAGCGGCACCCCAATCCAAAATGAAGCCGCGGATCCTGGGCCGACTGATAGCTCATGCCACCCTTTCGCTGATCGTAGAGGGTCAGATCTCCCGCAACGAGTTTGAGACGCGCTCCTACGCCATCGCGATTTGATTTGGTCCCAATCAACAGAATCTCCAGCCAGCGGTTCGTATTCCCACCGTCGTTGCGCAGCAGTTGCGGAGTCTGACCGCTGTTATTAACGAGAATGTCGAGATCTCCATCGTTGTCGAAGTCCCCGACGGCTGCACCACGGCTCACTCGCGGAAGTTGAAAGTCTGGACCAAGCGAGTCGCTCACGTTTTCGAATACTCCGTGTCCCGTGTTACGAAACATGAGCTTGGGTTCGGCGTACTGGGTATCGGCATGGTAGCGCTGGATGTTGTCGAGCACGTGTCCGTTCGCCATGAACAAGTCAAGCATTCCGTCATTGTCGTAGTCCATGAAGCGAGTGCCGAACCCGCTCCGGTGGTATGTCGCGTAGGAGAGCTTGGAGCGAAATGTAGCGTCGTCAAAGGTCTGGTCTCCCAGATTCTGATAGAGGCGCGCGAGCTGCATGTCCAGGTGCGTGACGATGAGATCCATTCGCCCTCTGCCGGTAGTATCGCCTGCATCGCAACCCATGCCTGCCTCGAACTGGCCATCCGCGCTCACCGCGACCCCCGCCAAGTAGCCGACCTCACGGAAGGTTCCGTCACGATTGTTGTGGAGCAGGAAATTAGGCATGTGGTCATTGGCGATGAAAATGTCCTGCCAGCCATCGTTGTCGTAGTCGAAGGTGACAACGCCGAGGCCATTGCCGCCTTTCAGGCCAACGCCGGAAGACTTGCTCACATCCGTGAACGTGCCGTCGCCATTGTTGTGATAGAGGGTCGGCGGCTGCCCGTGAAAATCGTCGGGATGGCAATAGCTGCGCATCCCGGGACCGCGATCGCCACAGTAGAAGTTGCGCTCCGGAGACCAGTCGACGTAGTTGGCAATTACCAGATCCAGCCGGCCATCGTTGTCGTAATCGAACCAGGCGGCGCTCGAGGCCCACCTCCCTGGATTCTCCACACCCGCGCGCGCGGTTACGTCAGTGAAAGTGCCATCGCCATTGTTGTGATACAGAATGCACCGGCCGTAGCCAAGAACGAGAAGGTCAGGGTAGCCATCGTTGTCGAAATCGCCCACCGCGACGCCCATGCCAAACAATCCCTCGGCCCCGACCCCAGCTTTGGCCGTGACATCGGTGAACGTGCCGTCTCCATTGTTGCGGTAGAGCGCGCTCCGCAGGGACTGCTTCGGGCTGTACACACGGGTTGCAGCGCCGTTTACCAGATACAGGTCGAACAGACCGTTCTGGTCGTAGTCAATCCAGGCGCAGCCGGAACCCATCGTCTCAATCAGGTATTTTTCCGGGGATGCGGCATTGTCGTGCCGGAAAGTGATGCCCGCAGATCGTGCCACATCAACAAGAGTGACGGGATTGGGCCTTCCTGAGAGGGAACGGCCGTATGGCGCCGCTGCCAGCGCCAAACCCATTGATCCCATGTGCTTCAGCCAGTCTCGTCTAGAGAGTGTCAACAGAGGTCCCTTACCAGACCATTTTCTTCTACCATGCGTGAGCAAATCCCTGAAAAGACAGGGTGCGAGTCCAGTTCTGGCGTCCCCGGCAGCAGGACGAAGAGAGCCGCTCCCGCCACAGAGCGAGAATTCTGGTTGACAACGGTAGCGAATAAAGTATACAAAATCCCACCAACGGGTAAACGTTTGCCAGTGCTCGCCTGCCCTCCCCCAATTGCGAGTGCACGCAGCGGCCCCCGTTGGAAACAGGTGTAGGCCCCGAGTCGAGGAATCGACGGGTGAAAACCCTGGTCCGTCTGAAGGAGGACATTATGTCTCGCAGGTCTTCTCTGAGTGTGCTCGGCAGTGTGCTAGCAACCCTTCTGGTTCTCTCTGCGCTAGACATTCCTGTCGCCTGGGCGCAACACGGCTCCACCGGAAACGTGTCGGTGACGATTCTGGACTCCAGCGGAGGCGTAGTACAAGGCGCGCAGCTGGAGCTTCGCGACCTGGCTACAAACGACTTGCGCAAGACCGAGACCCAGGACAATGGCACGTACACCTTCGTCAACCTGTCCCTCGGAAAGTACACGCTAACGGTATCGAAGACCGGTTTCAAGACTCAAGTGTTCACCGACGTGGTAGTGCAAGCGGCGCAGACGACCGACATTTCTGCTGCGCTCAAGGTTGGTGCCATTACCGAGACCGTGGAGGTTACCGGTGGAACGGCCCCGCTGGTTGAAACCACGACCAACGCGATTGGTACGACTATCGACCTGAAGCAGATTGAAGACCTTCCAATTCAAGGCCGTGATTTGACCGCACTTTCGCGGTTGGTCCCGGGATATGGGGGGGTGAACGGGTCGGGAACCTACGATGGCCTTCCGTCGGTTGCTCAGGGAAATAACATTGACGGGGTTATCAGCAGCACCAGCCGAATGAAGTTCGGCGGGAATGACGCGCCCGATGTGCAGCCGCGGCTTGAGAGCATGCAAGAGATGACGGTGCAAACCCAACAGCTCAATTTGGACCAGGGCTTTGGCCAGGCCAACATGCAGCTGAATTTCGTCACTCGGCGCGGCAGCAACGCATTTCACGGCCGCCTTTACGAGGACTTCAGAAACTCCGGGCTGAACGCCAACAGTTGGGTGAATGACGCCATCACCTCGTTGGACCCGGCGAATCCGGCGCGCAAGAATCCTCTCATCCTGAACGAGTTTGGAGCGAGCGTCGGCGGGCCGATCATAAAGGACAAGTTATTCTTTTTTGGCACCTTCGCCGAGAGCAAACAGCCGGGCTCCTACACCGCCTTGAATTACGTCTTCACTCCGGATGCGCAGGCGGGGAACTTCACATATAACAACCAAACTGTGAACCTTTTCACGCTGGCTCAGAACTACAACACGGCAAACCCAGGCGCAAATCTTCCCACCGTAATAAGCTCCAACACGGCTTCCATATTGGCGGCGGCCAATGCAGGGGCAGCTTTAGGACACGTGACACCGAATGCCTTGGGTGATCCCAATCTCCAGAACCTGAATTGGCAAGTGGCCAATGCCGAGACTCGATACTTTCCGGCCGTCCGTGTGGACTACAATGCCTCGCAGAAATTGCGTTTCAACCTGGCATGGAATATGACGAAAATCAAACAGCCAGGCGCGAACGCCCCGGACTTTCCTGGATCGGCTTGGAGCAAGACTGGAGCGGGCAATGAGTTCAAGTTCTATACGACGGGGTTCGGCTTCGATTGGACTCTTTCGCCGACTATGGTGAACGAGTTTCGCGGCGGCTTCCTCTACCACAACGAGGGATACGCTTACGATGCTCAGCCTCTCAGCGTGAATGCTCCGCAATTGGGCTGGAATTACACGGGTGTACCGGGACCACAAAACACCCAGATGTCGGGAACAATCTTTACTACAGGTATCCAAACTTACTACCCGACGTTTAATGCTTCCGACACCATGACCTGGCAGCACGGCGCGCACACTGTGAACTATGGTTTCTCGTGGTGGCGGGAGCAGAACCATTATTACAACCCCATGCTGGGGTATGCTGGCGTTGCCTTCGGCCTCGCAAACGGAGATCCGGCCCAGGGCGCTTTCACCGCCGGTGGCACGCTTCCGGGCGCAGATGTCAACCAGCAGGCGGCTGCCCAGCAGCTATATTCGATTCTGGTGGGCCGGATATCCAGCGTAGGCGGAAGTTATGCGTTCAGCCCGAAATTGAATGACTATGAGCACGCGATTGGAAGGTACAACCTTGACGAGTTGTCGAAGGCTTGGGGCCTGTTCTTCCAGGACTCCTATCGCATCAGGACAAACTTGACGATCAATTACGGGCTGCGCCTGGATTTCACCGCAGCTGACAAAGATCTTTCGAACCTATACCACTCGGCAAGTACGGCCGCTATTTTTGGTCCTTCCGGGGTTGGCAACCTTTTCAATCCCGGTTCTTTGAAGGGAGATCTGAATCCAACGCTGGCTCAGATCAGCCAACCCTACAATAACTGGAACGGGGCTCCGCAGCCTGCAATTGGCATTGCATGGAATCCTTCGAGCAGTAGCTCCATCGGGAGGATGCTGGGTGGAGACAAGACGGTGATTCGCGCTGGCTTCTCGCTGAGAAAATTTACTGAGCCTCAGCAATACGTCTGGAACCAGGCTACGGATTACGCTGCTTACTACTATCAGCAATTCTTCCTCAACGCCAACTCAACTGGGGCGCCGGGTACCTTCCTACCCGGAAGCTTGTCGATTGACGATTTCAATGCTAGCGCCTCTGATCCTACTCAACAATTTGGGATACCTTACGGACTTGCGCCGAAGACTTACCTCAAAACCGAGCCGGCCGCGGATTTCACGTTCCTGGGTGGCCCTGGCTTTTTTGGTCCGTTGAATGGCATAGACTCCAAGATTCAGCAGCCCTACACGGAGTCGTGGAATCTTGGTATTCAGCGGCAACTGGGGGAAAGCCGGGCACTCGAACTGCGCTACGTCGGGAGCAGAAGCCTGCGCCAGTGGGTGACGATAAACCCGAATGAGGTCAACATCTTTGAGAACGGCTTCCTCGGCCAATTCAAAACTGCGCAGCAGAACCTGGCAATCAATCAGGCGAATGGGATAACCTCGTTCGCAAACAACGGCTTTGCGGGGCAACAGACGGCGCAGATTTTCGAAGACGCGTTTGCTGGGGAAGGTTCCGGAGGTCCAGGGGTACCTCTATCCGACTACGCCGCCACCAATTTCATTACCGATTTGCAGACGGGGGCGGCCGGAGCAATGGCTGCCACCTTGTCCGGTGTCGGTGGGGCTGCACCTTATTTCTGCAATCTGGTCGGTGCGTCGTTCGGCCCCTGCGCCAACAATTTGGGATTTAGCGGCGCCGGGGCGGGATATCCGATCAACTACTTCACCGCCAATCCATACGGGCAGCCCTTTGGCGCAACCTACGCGGTTGCTGAGGGCTACTCGAACTACAATGCTTTGCAGGTTGACTTCCGCCAGCGCACATGGCACGGGCTGCAATTTAACGCTAACTACACTTGGAGCCATACGCTTGGGACGGCTTCCCAAAACAACTGGCAAGGTCAAGCCGCCACGTTCACCCTCCGCGACATGCACTTAAGCTACGGGCCGACCGTTTACGACCTTCGGCACGTAGTGCATATCAACGGCACCTACGATCTGCCTTTTGGCAGAGGTAAGCAATTTGCGAACCGTGGCGGCGTGCTTGATCGCGTGGTCGGTGGCTGGACAGTGGGAACAATCTTTACTTTCCAGACCGGAGCCCCATTCCTGTTGTTTGGTGGAAGTAATACCTTTAACGATTATGGCGATGGCGGCGTCGTGTTGAATGGGGTAACGGAATCGCAACTGCAGAGCTCTGTCGGTACTTACCGCATCCCCGGAACCACTAACGTTGCGTTCATTAATCCCAAGTACCTGCTCACCCCGACGGGCGGTGGCGCTAACCCGGCGTTTATCACGCAGAATACGACCCCCGGTACCATCGGCCAACGAATATGGCTCCATGGACCGCATAACACGTACAACGACCTCTCGATCACTAAGCACTTCCCAATCACTG
Organism: Terriglobia bacterium; assembly: GCA_020073465.1. Lineage (GTDB taxonomy): Bacteria > Acidobacteriota > Terriglobia > Terriglobales > Acidobacteriaceae > Sulfotelmatobacter. The sequence continues at coordinate 112,876 of JAIQFC010000006.1, read as the reverse complement.
AGAGGTTTCGTTTCAGCCTGCAAGCTGAGATGCTGAATGCCTTTAATCACCCGACGTTTGGGCCAGGTGCGACGAATGGAGGCGCGAATTTTGGCTTTAATGCCATTCAAAGCGGGGGATTTGGGATCAGCAACGGCACCCTTAACACTTCGCGCGTAATCGAACTGAGAGGGAATATCGAGTTCTGAAGCACGCGGCTATTAACCAGGGATGCATTCGCCGGTGCGACGAAAGTTGTCGCGTCCGGCGGATGCATTTTTAGTTATCTGCTGTTTGCCGGAAGACCTGAGACATTATGAGTTCCAATCGTCGTCCCTGGATCATCGCAATTCCATTGCTGTCTCTCACTCTGCCTGCAGCGCTTGCCCAGGGCAGCCTGGAGGACTACCAGCGGGCGGAGCGCTTCCTGCCGGGTAACGTGAGGCACCTCGTCTCTCCTGCAGATGTTACGGCGCATTGGATCGAAAAGACGAACCGATTCTGGTATCACCGAGAAAACGCAGCTGGGGCGGATTTCGTTCTGGTCGATGCGGATCACAACACGAGCGCTCCTGCCTTCGACCATGCGCGACTCGCCGAAGCGCTGTCCCACGCGTTGAAGCAGCAGTACTCCGCTACGGCCTTGCCCTTCTCTGATTTCGAGTTCACCGACGGCGGGAAAGCAGTTCGGTTCAGCGTCGACAACGCGCAATGGACGTGTCCGCTCGCAACCTACGATTGCCAGAAGGATCCACCGCGGCCGGAGAAACCAAACGAAACTCTCTCCCCGAACAAGCGCTGGGCAGCCTACGTTAAGGACCACAATCTCTATCTCCGAGATGTGTCGACTGGAACGGCACTGCAATTGACTCACGACGGCGTGTCTGGGTGGGACTATGCGACTCCGCTTCCTTCGCTACGTCTGTTCGTCGAACAACAAGCCGAAGAGGTGCAGCAACCGGCTGCGGTCTTCTGGTCCCCCGATTCCTCCAAGCTCATTACCTACCGGATCGACTCCAGGAATTCAGGCCATTTCACGAGCCTGCAGTTCGTTCCACCGAACCAGTTAAGGCCGCGGGCGTTCACCTATGTGTATCCGCTGCCCGGAGAGGTGCTCGCGAAGGCGGAGCCTATCCTGTTCGACATTCAGTCGGGCGAGCGGATCGACCTCAAGAACACTGCTATCGAGCTGCCGTTTCAGGATGGCCCGGGCTTTGAGTGGTTTCCGGACAGCAAAGCTTTCTTCTACGACTACGATGAGCGCGGCTTCAAGGCCAAGGAGCTTCGAATCGTCAATGCGTCGACCGGGGACCAGAGAGTCGTGGTGCGAGAGCAAGCTGATCTGTACATGGATCCGGGCGAAACTTTCTTCCGCTTCGTGGAGGGAACTGGAGAAGTTTTGTGGGCTTCGGAGCGCGATGGCTGGAATCATTTGTACCTCTACAGCAAGGCCGGACAGCTCGAGAACCAGGTTACGCAGGGACCGTGGGTGATGCGACAGATCGAGCATATCGACGAAAAGAATCGGCGGATCTACTTTTTGGCGAACGGGCGGGAGAAAAGCGAAGACCCATACCAGACTCATTTGTACAGCGTCGGCTTCGACGGGAAGGGCGTGCAGCTGCTTTCCCCGGAGAATGCGAATCACTCGGTGAGCGTGTCACCGGACGGAACGTTCTTCGTCGATAACTATTCCCGTCCCGACTTGCCGGGCGCGGCGGTGTTGCGCCGCACGAGTGATGGTTCGGAAGTGCGCGTCCTCGAAAAGACGGATGCAACTGCAATGCTCAATACGGGATGGAAGTTTCCGGAGCCCTTTCAAGGAAAGGCCGCTGATGGCACGACGGCACTCTACGGCTTGATCTGGCGACCATCGAACTTCGATCCTCTCAAGAAATATCCGATCGTCGAGCACGTGTACACCGGGCCGCAGGGATTCTTCGTTCCCAAGGCATTTTCCGGTACCCTTCACTTGCAGGCGATGGCGGAATTGGGCTTCATCGTAGTCATGGTTGACGGACGTGGAACCGTGGGCCACTCCCGAGCTTTCCATCAGTTCTCTTATCGCAATCTGGGTGGAGCCTTCGAAGATCACGTGGCGATGATCAAGCAGATGGCTGAGCGGTATCCATATATGGATGCGACGCGGGTGGGGATCTATGGCACCTCGGCGGGCGCGTACGGCGCGGCGCACGCCATGCTGGCGTTTCCGGAATTCTACAAAGTCGGAGTGGCGATCTCAGGCGACCACGATGCCCGTCTTGACAAGGCATGGTGGAACGAGGCGTATCAGGGATATCCGATACAGGACGACTATGCTGCTCAGTCGAACGTGACCATGGCGGGCCGGTTGGCGGGGCATCTGCTGCTGGAGCACGGAGACATCGACGACAACGTCCATCCGGTAGAGACGATGCGCTTTGCTGACGCTCTCATGAAAGCCAACAAGAATTTCGATATGCTGCTCGTCCCGAATATGTTTCACGGAGAGAGCGGCGAGCACGATCTCTATTTGGTGCGGCGGCGGTGGGATTACTTCGTCCAGTACCTGCTGGGCGTGACGCCGCCATCGGATTTCGAGATTAAGGAAGACCGGAGCCTCCTCGGTAGTGCGAGGCGACGCCGGCGGTAGAGCCCTGGTTGAATCTGGGAAGATCCTCATGCACCGACGCGACTTTCTACAAGGAATAGCAGCCACGACGGCCGCCGGGCTTGAAATTCTGTCGCACGGAACCCCCGTGTCTGCGCAAGGCAAGGCGACCGGCGGGAGGAAGGCAGTCCACAAGGCTGGTGCCCGGCCTGAGGTATCGGTTGAAGGTCACACCCTCATGGCCGAGTTTGCTGCAGAAGGGGCATCGTGGAAAGTTTACGAGGACTTGCGCACGCGGGATGGGGTGCTGGTCTTCGTCTCGTCAGCCGGGCACACGATGGAACTCACCAGGAGCGCTGAGGCTTCGATGGCAGAGGGGCAGCCTTACCTGGGGCTCAGCCTCAAAGACGTCGGAACATCTTCAGCAGACCTTCTGGCCGACCAGCTTCTCCGGGATGGAGATCCCGAACCGGAACGGGTTAAGTCAGCCGCGCCGCCAATCGCTTCCGCGGAGAAGAATCCGCGGGTCTGGACGACCTTTGTCGGAACCAAAGAGGCCTTCGACGTGACTCCGGTGTACCACAGCGGCGGCACGCGGACCTACCATCCCGGCCAGTACTTCCCAGAATTGCGAGACGCTCTTGCGAAAGGTCAGCTCTACGACGGCTTGGTGGGTGGATGGATGCCGGCTGTCCGGAAGGTGATTCCGATCTCGGATCGCGCGTTTTACGAAGTGATCCTGTTCGGGGACGTCGGGACAAACAAGAACAAATACATTGTCCACACTTGGCACCGGACCGCGCGGATCGAGGACGGCAAGATCGCCAAGGTGGTGTACGGTCAGAGTTATCCTGCTTACCCACCGGCCCGCAAGGATCCGGCCTCGGCAGACTTTTACCGGGCGTTGCTAGCCTTTGCGGAGTATTGGGAGGAACAACTCCACGATTGTGCCGCGGCGTCACTTCCACAGAATGACTGGGTTGACCTAGCGAAACATTCGTTCGCGAAGGAGCTGATGACGCGGCCGGGCGGAGTATATCCCAAGTACGGCGCGGTGGATCGCGACTATGCTGGCTCGGAGTACGACGGCTTCCAGGATATCTTCACCAGCGCCATATCCACCAATATGGAGTGGGGGCGTCTCGATACGGCGCACCTTTTCATCGACAACTACTTCAGCGAGTACGTAGACGCCAAGGGCATGGTCGACATGCGTGGCCCAGAGACGGCGCAGTTCGGCATGACTCTCTCGCTGCTGGCGCGATATTTCAACTACACGGGCGATAGCGGCCTTATGTTCAAACATCGCGCGAAAATTGAAGCTACGGCCAAGTTGCTGGCCGACATGCACGACGAGAGTCTTCGGCTGTCACAGGAGGATCCGAGTTACGGGCTGATCCGCGGATGGAGCGAGTCGGACTCATGCTTGAGCGAGACTCCCTCGCTCTACTGGCAGGCCTACTACGCGAATAGCGCCTTTGCGGCGAGGGGACTCCGGGATATTGCTCGCGCGTGGAGGGAGTTGGCGCACCTCAACGCGGCACCGGGCATGGAGACGCTGGCCAAGGACTGGCTCAAGCGCAGCCAAACCCTTTCCGACCGGACCATCGAGAGTATCGAGAAGAACGTCCAGGGCGATAAGACGCCGCCCTACATTGGGTTATTCCCCGGTTCGACTCTCACCTTTCGTGAGTCGTTGGAGAAGGAGAAGCCAAGCCCGCAGCAGTGGCCTCATCGTCCCTACGCGGAACTGCTGCAGGCGGACATCTTACCGCCTCGCCTCGCCAATCTGGTGGTCGATTGCATGCGAGCGCATGGAGCCACCACTCTGGGAGTAGTCGCGAACGTTTGGCGCTTCCAGGAAGACGGTCGAGAGATTCTGGGCTTCATTTCCTACGGATATGCTCAAGCCCTTCTGCGACTGGACCGCATCGAAGAATTTCTGCTGTTCCTCTATGCGCACCGATATCATGCCCATACTCGCGGAAGTTGGACTGCGGGCGAGGTCACCGGAATTACAGGCGACTCGGCAACGTACTGCGTCCCGGCGCAACAGACCCTACCGCTTCTCGTGCGTTGGATGCTGGTGCTGGAAGATTCCGACGAAGACCGCCTGTACCTGGCAAAAGGTGTGCCGCGAGAATGGGTCGCTTCGGGGAAGGAAATCCGCATTGAGCAGGCTCCGACCCGTTGGGGCAAAGTCACTTTCAGCCTGGCGACTAAACCCACATCAAAATCTGTTGTGGGAAACGTGCAGCTTACCGGTTCCAGAACTCCGAAGCAGTTGCATTTCAAGCTGCGGCTTCCCGCAGCGAGTACCCTGAAGAGTGTCAGCGTAAATGGCGAGCCCGTTCCTGTGGGAGGTATGCACAAGGACACGGTCATCATCACGACCGGCACGCAGAAGGTATTCGAAGTGTTCGGACAGCTCAGTTGATTGTCGAGCGCGTGCCAGAGGCGACGTTGCTGAAGCGCACATCCGTACGTGTGAAAACAATGAAGCTCATTCTAACCTCGCTGACGATCTTAGTTGGTTGCTTCACCTTGCCCCTGCACGCCACAGATTCCAACGTTGCTGCGAGTCCTCCCATGGGATGGAACAGCTGGAACCATTTCGCCTGCAAGGTGACTGCTGCCGATGTTCGCGCGGCTGCCGATGCCATCGCCAGCAACGGAATGAAAGACGCCGGCTATGTCTACGTGAACATCGACGACTGTTGGGAAGGAAGCCGCGACGAGGCAGGACGGATTCAGACCAACGAGAAATTCGGCGATATGAAGGCTTTGGTGGACTACATCCACAGCAAGGGGCTGAAAGCCGGAATCTACTCGTCTCCTGGCCCCAAGACGTGTGCCGGGTACGAGGGCAGTTACGGCCACGAAGAAAAGGATGCGCAGCGGTACGCCGAGTGGGGCTTCGACTACCTGAAGTACGACTGGTGCAGCGCAGAGAAAGTCTACCCACGCAGCCAAATGCCTGAGGTGTACAAGAAGATGCATGACGCGCTGGCGCGGACAGGCCGACCGATTGTCTTCAGCCTGTGCCAGTACGGCTATCACCGCGTCTGGAGGTGGGGAGCTTCCGTGGGCGGCAATTTGTGGCGCACGACTGAAGACATCACGGACCACTATGACCGCATGTCGGTGATTGGCTTCGATCAGGACGGCCTTGAATCCTACGCCGGGCGCGGGCACTGGAACGATCCGGACATGCTGGAAGTCGGCAATGGTGGCATGAATCACGACGAGTGCATCACGCACATGAGCTTGTGGGTGCTGCTCGCCGCTCCACTGCTGGCGGGCAATGATCTCTCGAAGATGACTCCCGAGACTCTTGCGATCCTCACCAACAAAGAAGTCGTCGCCATCGATCAGGACACCAAAGGCCTGCAGGGACGCCGGGTCGCGCAGGAGGGCCCGCTCGAAGTCTGGGCCAAACCGCTGGCCGACGGCAGCGTTGCGGTTGGGCTGTTCAACCGGGGAGAGTCTGAAAATCCGGTCACGGTGGAGTTCAAGAACGTTGGTGCGCAGAATACGGCGAAAGTGCGCGATCTCTGGAGCCACCAGGACCTCGGGTCCTTCAACGGCAGCTACACGGCCAATATTCCACGCCACGGCGCGGTTCTCATCAAGCTGCAATGAGCATGCAACCCGTGAAGCAGATCAACAAGGGTGCTGGACGTGCCGCGGCTGAGGAGTTGTGACCGCTACGGCGCGGATTCACCAGGAAGTCGAGGGAGTACCTTCTTCGGAGTCGGATTGGGCTGTCCGCTTCTGTTGCAGAACTTCCTTCAGGGATTGCCCAGCGTGGAGAATATGCTCTCGCAGGAGTGTGCAGGCCGCGGCTACGTCGCGGTTGCGACACAACTCCAGGATTTTGTGGTGTTCTTCGTTGGCACGCTTGATGCCGTGCGTCAGGTACAACTGCAGGCGGGTATACCGTTCACCGCTGTTGTTGACATTGCGAATGATCGCCATAAATCTGGGTCGGTCTGCGCGCGAATACAGAGTCGAGTGGAACTGCCAGTTCAGGCGGCCCCAGGTGGAGACGTGATCGTCCCTCCGCAGTTCGCTCACGTACCTCCGCAGGATGGCTTCGGCTTCGGAGAGGTCTTGTTCGGTCAGGTGCGGAATCGATAGTTTCAGCACCTCAGGCTCGAGCAGCGCGCGAATGGCAAAGAGTTCCTCGATATCGTCAGGAGACAGCGCCGGCACGATTGCACCGCGATTGGGAACGATGGCAATCAGTCCCTCAGCGTCGAGCTGCCGAAGCGCTTCGCGAACCGGAATTCTGCTGACCTGATACTGGGTCGCAATGGTGTCCTGGCGGAGTTGAGCGCCTTCTTGAATTTCCCCCCGAATAATCTGATCGCGGAGCTTGTCGGCCACCGCCGAAGTCAGCGATTGGCGCGGGATTGCCGAGTCCGTTGCACCTTGCAGGTCCATCTTAGAAGTTCTCGCGTACCCGTACTATACAGCATGTTTTGCCCAGATCGCCCTTACTCTGCAGCGTCGTGCTTACCCCGAACGCCGCGCTTGCTGGAGAATCAACCCCTCATTCCGCCGGCCGCAGATCGGATTTCCCAGGTCCTGGCGCGATCGCGATCCTGTCGCTTCCCCTCTTCTGAATCATGCAATAGATAGGAATCCCCAGCAAGACAATGAGCAAGCCCGGCCATGTCGTCGCTGGCCGGTACGCAAACAACACTACAAGAATCCCCGTCGCGGCAAGAATATAGAGTGCCGGAACGACAGGGTATCCAAACGTGCGATAGGGGCGGGGGGCGTCCGGACGCTTAACCCGAAGGCGGAAAACCCCCGCCACCGTCAATACATAGAAGATGAGCGCCGCCGAGATCACGTACTCCAGCAGATTACTGTAGAGGTTGCCCCAGGATTGCGTCGTCGGATCGTACACACGGGGCAGCACCAGAAGAGCCGCGGCACTGCCGATATGCCGCGCCATCTCCGCCGGTACAATAGAGATGCCGGAGCCGATCAGGGCAGCCGAACGACGACCGTGGTCGAATCGAACAGACCAAGCCCCGCGCGAACTCGCGATGATCGGTAGCCGGTTGGACTGTACTTGGTAAGGTGAGCGTTTCGCTCAAAGGCTCCTTCAAAGCGCCGGCAACGTTGACGATTGCATATTGTATCCATAAAATACGCCCGATGACTATTTCCAAAGAGGCGAGACTGAGAGCTCGAGTTCAGTGTCAGGCTGGCCCGAGGGGCTCAGGGAACTGGTGACGCCACTCCGCAAGATCCGGGTCATTGACTCCCATACCGGAGGCGAGCCCACGCGCTTGATTGTCAGTGGCGGTCCGGACCTCGGAACCGGATTGCTGGCCGATCGACTGGAGAGATTTCGCAGCCAGCATGATGACATTCGATCCGCAGTGGTCAATGAGCCTCGCGGTTCGGATGTGATGGTGGGCGCGCTACTGTGCGAGCCGGTTGAGCGTGCGTCCGTTGCCGGAGTAATTTTCTTTAACAACGTGGGTTATCTCGGAATGTGTGGCCATGGAACCATCGGCCTTGTTGCCACCCTGAAATACATGGGACGTATCCAGCCGGGAGAGCATAGGATCGACACGCCGGTGGGGTCGGTAAGCGCCGTGTTGCACGAGAACGGTGAGGTCACCGTCAACAATGTCGCGAGCTATCGAAAAGCTCACGACGTCGTTGTGGATGTGCCCGGCCACGGCGCGGTCCGGGGCGACGTCGCGTGGGGTGGAAACTGGTTCTTTCTTGTGCATGGCCATGGCATGGACCTGACGCTGACGAACGTCGAAGAGCTGACGAGTTTCACCTGGGCGATCCGGCTGGCACTTCGGGCAAGTGGGATCACGGGCGACGATGGAAAAGAGATCGACCACGTCGAGCTGTTTGCGCCATCTCAGTTGCCGGGAGTCGACAGCAAGAATTTCGTGTTGTGCCCCGGCAAAGCCTACGATCGGTCTCCTTGTGGGACTGGGACCAGCGCGAAGCTCGCCTGTTTGTACGCCGCCGGTAAGATCCGCGAAGGCCAGACGTGGAGACAGGAAAGCATTGTGGGGAGTGTCTTTGAGGGCAGCATCAAGGTGCAGGATGGGAAGGTTTATCCCTGCATTCGGGGTTCCGCGTTCGTGAACGGAGAGGCAGAGTTGGTGCTGGATCCGCGGGACCCGTTCTGCATGGGTATCCGCGCATGAGCAAAGCCGCCTATGACGTGGTGGTTGTAGGCGCGGGCATTGTGGGCGCAGCCTGTGCCGACGAGCTTGTGCGGCGTGGCTTGCGCACTGCAGTCGTGGACCGGGAAGTGGTTGGTGGCGGTGCGACTGCGGCCGGGATGGGCCACATCGTTGTCATGGACGACTCCGAAGCGCAGTTTGCCCTGACTCAATATTCGCAGAAGCTGTGGCAGGAACTGCGGCCCGAATTGCCCGATGATGTCGAGTACGAACAGTGCGGAACGATCTGGGTCGCGGCCGATGAAGACGAAATGGCCGAAGTGTGGCGGAAGCGGGATTACTACGAGAAGCGGGGAGTACCGACCGAAGTGCTTGATACAACGTCCTTGCAGAGCCTGGAGCCTAACTTGCGCGGAGGAATGGCAGGTGGCCTCCTGGTATTGGAGGATGGCGTCCTTTATCCGCCATGCGCAGCACGATATCTCATGGACCGTGCGCAGGGACGGGGTGCGAGACTCCACGTGGGATCGTGCGTCGCCCGGATCGGAGAAGGACGGATTCAACTAAGCGACGGGCAGGAGGTGTCGGCCGAGATCATTGTGAACGCGGCAGGAGCGTGCGCCGCTGATCTCACACCCGGACTCGAAATCAAGAAACGAAAAGGCCACTTGGTGATCACGGACCGCTATCCCGGATTTCTGCGGCATCAGTTGGTCGAGCTTGGTTACTTGAAGAGCGCCCACTCGGTCAGCGCTGATTCGGTGGCCTTCAATGTTCAACCGCGGAGGACCGGGCAGATTCTCATCGGCTCTTCCCGCCAGTACGGGGCAGAACACAAAGAGGCGGACAACGGCATCTTAGTTCGCATGCTGCAGCGCGCGCAGGAATACATGCCCGGCCTGACGCCGCTGTCGGTGGTGCGGGTATGGACGGGCTTCCGCGCGGCTACTCCGGATAAGCTTCCATACATCGGCCCGTGGCCGGCAGACAAGTCCCTATTCCTGGCAACGGGGCACGAAGGGCTGGGCATCACGACGTCTCTCGGAACCGCCCGAATTCTCGCCGATCAGATCACAGGCACGAGACCGGAGATTGCTGTCGAACCGTATTTGCCATCGCGCATCGCCAAGGAACATGCGCATGCCTAGCCAAGTCACGCTTACGGTGAATGGAGCCCCGGTTGCGGTGCCGTTAGGTGCGACCGTGGCCGTCGCTATGGCGATTGCCGGGGAGGCATGTCGAACTTCAGTCACCGGTGAGCCGCGCGGCCCGCTCTGTGGAATGGGCATCTGCTTTGAGTGTCGTGTGACGATTAACGGAAGACCGCACTGCCGGAGTTGCCAGATCGAGTGCGAAACGGACATGGAAGTCAGAACCGATCAGTAGAGGGAACTAGTGCATAACGGGGTAACCGGAGGGCAAGGATGAACTGGAAAGGCGTGTTGCCTGCCATAACAACTTGTTTTACGGAGGATCTCCACGTCGATCATGCCTTCATGACGGGACACTGCCGCTGGCTGCTCGATAACGGTTGTACCGGGATCGTTACTCTCGGTTCCTTAGGAGAGGGAGCGACCTTGTCCTTTGACGAGAAGCTCGAGATCTTGCGCACCTGTGTCGGCGCGGTGGGTGGACGTGGACCGGTTGTGGCCTCGGTTTCTGCCCTTACCACTGCCGAAGCTGTGGCTCTGGCGAAGGCCGCCGCCGACCTCGGCTGCGACGGCCTGATGGTGCTGCCTCCTTATGTGTACAAGGGCGACTGGCGCGAAATGAAGACGCACGTCGCGGCCGTGTTCGCGGCTACACCACTGTCCTGCATGCTGTACAACAATCCCATCGCTTACGGGACGGACTTCCTTCCCGAGCAGATCGGCGAACTGGCCGGGGAGCACGCGAACTTCGAGGCGGTGAAGGAATCGAGCGCGGACGTCCGGCGAGTCTCCGCGATTCGTGCACTGATCGACCGCAGACTGGAGATCTCCGTCGGCGTCGATGATGCCGTGCTCGAAGCTATCGGAGTAGGAGCGACCGGATGGATTGCCGGTCTGGCCAACGCTCTACCACGCGAGTCTGTCGATCTGTTCAACTGCGGCATGAACGGTGACAACGACAAAGCATTTGACCTGTACCGCTGGTTCTTGCCGTTGCTGCGCATGGACACGGTGCCGAACTTCGTTCAACTAATCAAGCTGGTGCAGGCGGAAGTGGGGATGGGGAATGCGCGCGTGCGCGCCCCTCGTTTGGAGTTGGTGGGGGAAGAACTCATCCTGACAAGGAAGATCATCCGTGAGGCGTTGCGTACCCGCCCGCAGCCTATAACCAGTTACGCCCTGCACAACGGAAAGTGATTCTCGTTCTTATGGCAAAACTCTCGGGTCGGTCGATCATTGGATTTCGGGAGGGGCAGGGAGCTGGAGAGCCTCTCTATGCCACGAATCCACGCGATGGGCAAAGCTTGCAGCCAGGATTCGTTCCAGCGACCACCGATGAAATTGAGCTTGCTGTCCGGCTGGCGTCCGAGGCCTTTGCCGTCTATGGCCGCGTTCCAGGACGCGAGCGCGGCGAGCTTTTGCGCAGGATTGCCGCCAGGATCGAGGCAATCGCCGGCGAGTTGATCGAGCGCGTCGAGCAGGAGACTGCTTTGCCCCAGGCGCGTTTGCAGGCAGAAACCGCTCGCACTTGCGGCCAGTTGCGGCTCTTCGCCGAGGTGGCAGAAGAGGGATCGTGGGTGTCGGCGCGGATTGACTATGCCGATCCGGACCGTAAACCTGTTCCCAAGCCGGATATCCGTTCCATGCTGCGCCCGCTGGGACCGGTGGTGGTCTTTGGGGCCAGTAATTTTCCGTTGGCGTTCTCCGTCGCGGGAGGTGATACCGCTTCCGCGCTGGCAGGAGGAAACCCCGTCATTGTGAAAGCGCATGCAGCTCACCCGGGCACGAGCGAGTTGGTAGGCCGGGCAATTCAAGCATGCGTTCGCGAGTCCGGTCTGCCCGAAGGTGTGTTCTCACTCTTGTTTGGTCACGGGGCAGAGGTTGGCACGGCTCTCATGAAGCATCCTTTGACGAAAGCCGGAGGCTTTACTGGATCGCGCCGCGCCGGGCGCGTGCTGATGGACATCGCCGCAGCTCGTCCCGACCCGATCCCGTTCTACGCAGAAATGAGCAGCACCAATCCCGTCTTCATCCTGCCGGGAGCGTTACACGAACGAGGGGAGAGTATTGCGGCAGGATTGCACGCTTCGTTCACCATGGGAGCAGGCCAGTTCTGCACCAAGCCGGGAATGGTCTTTCTGCCAAAGGGAGGCGACGCAGCATCTTTCAGGGAAAAGCTGCGGCAGCTGGTCGCGGGATCAACGCCGTTTCATCTTCTCACCGCGACGATCCATTCTTCCTATGGCTCGGCCGTTGCCGGCCGCAAGACAGACGCCAAGGTCAAACTGGTGGCCGAGGCTCCCCAGGCGGACGGCAGTGACGGCTTCGCGGCAGGCTCCGCGCTCTTCGAGACGGATGCCGCATCGTTCCTCGATTCAGAGCTGGACGCGGAAATCTTCGGTCCGACCACGCTTCTGGTGCGGCACTCGAACCGCGACGAAGTGCTCAAGATTGCACAGGGTCTGGAAGGCCACCTCACCGCCACGATTCACGGCACGGAGCAGGATCTCCGCGATTTTGCCGATCTGGTGGCAATTCTTGAGAGCAAAGTCGGCCGGCTTGTCTTCAACGGATTTCCCACCGGCGTCGAGGTGTGCCATGCCATGGTGCACGGCGGTCCTTACCCCTCAACCTCGGATGGACGTTCCACGTCGGTAGGCAGCCGCGCCATCTTCCGCTTTACGCGGCCAGTCTGTTACCAGGGATTCCCGAACGAATCGTTGCCCAACGAACTCAAAGACGAGAATCCGCTGAGCATTTGGCGCCTGGTGGACGGGCAGATGACGCGAGAAGCGACGCTATCTTCATTGTCCAGCCGCGGCGCAGAGAAGTAATCGCTTTTTTCACCGCGCATTCCGGCCGCAACTCTAGGGCGCTCCGATTGTTTGACCACGCCGCGTGCAGGTCAACTGGATCATGTTGGCATCAGATCCAAAGCAAGGGAATGAGGCCGACCGCAGCAAGAGCGGTCATGAGCGAGAGGCCCTGCAAACCGGTCTCCCGGTCAGCCAGGCTATAGGCGTAGATTCCTTTCACGACATTGTTGCTGGCTGCTGCGATCAGAACTGCGCCCCCCGCGACTTTCAGAGGTGTGAGTGTGCCCGCTGCCTGAGTCATCCCCATGATGAACGGATCCACGTCGGTAACACCCATGATCGCGGCCAGAGTGTTGACTCCTGCTCGCCCGAGATATGTAACCGCCAACTGGGTGGCTACCAGCATGGCAAGAAACAACACCGCAAAGAAAAAGGCCGCCAGCAACTCGAGTGGATTCTTCGGTTCGGACTCTCGCCGTATTTCCTGGGCGATAGCCTCCGGGCGGCGCGTCCAGAGCCAACCGATGCCGACCGCAACACCTGCCAGTACCAGGAAAGGGAGCGCCAGCAAGGACATGAGTTGTCGGTTGAAAAGAGCCAGAAGCGCAACCAGTCGCAAATACATCACGCCGGAGGCGATCAGGATACCCCCGGCGAAGAGGTGGGGATGCTGCTCGCGAGCGGCTCGGCGCGCGATCACGACCGTTGTGACGGTCGAGGAATATGCTCCGCCCAGTAACGCTGCCAGCACGACCCCACCCTGTTCCCTCGTCAACTTCTGCAGAACGTAACTGGCGTACGAAATCGTGCTGACCGCAACCACGACGAGCCAGGTCTTGAAAGGGTTGATGTGGAATCGGCTGAATTCCTGATTTGGGAGTACGGGCAGGATGACGCCGGTCAAGAGGAGGAACTTGGCGAAGGTAAGAATTTCCTGTGGAGCGATGCGAACGGCAAGCTTCTCAAGAGCGGTTTTGAGGTCAAGCAAAAGCAAGCTGGCAACGCTGAGCGTAGTGGCGATCCAGAAATGTCCATAGCAGACGAGCGCTCCAACCAGGAATGTCGTGAGGCCGGACATTTCTGAAGTGACACCGGCAGCTTCTGCAGAGGAAAGCTTGTGCCAGTAAGACAAAAGCAAGAATCCCGCGACAACCAGGAACCCAACCGTCAGAGGTAGTAGCTGCGCGCCCGAAAGAAGAGCGATCGAATAACCAATCAGTCCAATCAGGGGGAATGTGCGCACCCCTCCGAACGCGTAAGAGCCTACTGCTACTTTGTGTTCTTCCCGCTCCAGCCCTATCAGGAAAGACAAGAACAAGACCAGGACGATCTTCAGAACCTCGGGGGGCAGCCGCTGATAGAGTTCCACTAGAGGCGCTCCTTCACGTGGAATCTTCGCAGCAAAGACTTGGCTGGAGCTTTGACTCCGGTGCGATTGGGTGGGGCACAGTCATCCATCGTTGCGGTTTCCGATTACGTCCTCAGCAGTTTACATCTTGTCCCAATTTCGCGATCGCAAGAAATCGAAAACAGGTAGACCCCAGAGACCGGTTCAGCAGGTCTGACATGACTGGTCATTCGCGCCAGTTCAGCTAGAGCTGCGCAGCCAGCTGTCGACCATCCCCAGTGCGGGAAATTAGGGCTTAGCGTGAATAGAGAGTATTATGAGAAAGTAGTGAAAATGGAGCTGTGATGACTCCGAACGCGGCTAAGCTGTGGAAAGAGATCGTCGCAGCGGCAGTTCATCAAAGCAATCCTCACAAGATTGAGCACCTCATAAGACAGCTCAACCGCGACTTGGGAGAAACCCGCAACAACTTTCCTCAGCGGTGAGGGAAAAGCGCAAGCTCCGGCAGCACGCTGGAACTCTTAACCTCGAAGACACCAGGAACAGATTAAGCCTTCGCGATTGAGAAGATCGACCGAAAGGTGTTCATGTGTGTCTCTGAGATCAGCGCCCAGATCGCACTGCCCCCTCAATGCATCCGGAGCAATTCAGCGCTTCAGGGCGAATCCATGGCCCGGGTCCCAATCTCTAAGGAGTTGAATATGTCCGGAATTAATGGCGACAAATCCAGATTTCACCGCGAGCGCAAGCAGAAGATTGAACGACGGAGGCGAAATCGCGAAATGTTGAAGAACATCGCAAAACAGCCGCCGCGGGGCGTCCCAGCATCCGAGTCGAAACCAGAGACGGAGTCCGCATGACCACACCTGTGCACATGTTGCCACTATCCAGCCCAGTGCCCACTTCAATCAAGAGAAAACGAGTGCTTCTGGTCGACGCATCGCCGGCCAAGCGCGAATTGCGCGCCGACACCATGAGAAAACTCGGCATGGAAGTCGACTGCGCCGCCGACATCGGTGAAGCACGTTCGTGGTGGCGGGCTGACTTGTACAACCTGGTGCTCATCAGCAGTGCGGAAAATCAATTGGGCCAGAGAGACAAATTCTGTGAAGACGTTCGCAGCGCGACCCCGCCCCAGCAACTGGCTTTCCTGGTAGGCGAACCGGAGTACCTGGCTCGTTCGCCGCATGCCAACGGAGCCTCTTCCGTCACGGAGAGTTGCGACTCGGTCCTTCCGGAAGATGTGAGGGCGATACTGCCGCCCGTTGTCGCCGCAAGTCTGCCGCAACGCTGGGGAATCCTGGAAGCTTCCCGAAGAATCTCCTCCGTGCGCTCGATATCCCACGCTCGTTCACAGGCGATGCGAGAGAGACCCGCACCAACACGCGACCTTGAAATACGGGACTCCAAGCGCACCGCAGCCTGGTCTCAGCTTCTACCGGAACTGGAGAAAGAGGAGATGCAATGAAGAATCTTTACGTTGGCAATCTGTCCCACAGCACCACTGAGGCAGAGCTGCGCGCCGTTTTTCAGGCACATGGGGAAGTGGAAAAGGTGAACATCGTGACCGACCGTGAAACTGGCCGCGCACGGGGTTTTGCATTTGTAGAGATGACGAATTCGGGTGAAGCGGAGAAAGCTGTCGCGGCTCTGAACGGAACCGAACTGGGGGGACGCACGTTGAAGATCAACGAGGCCAAGCCCAAGACCGACCGGCCTCGCAGTGGAGGTGGGGCCTATGGTGGCGGCAGAGGAGGACACGGGCCCGACGACTACCGTGGTCAGGCACGTCAGCCCCGCGAGCCACGCTGGTAGCTTTTCCGACGCAATGAGAATCCGGCGGACAGCTGCGTGTTGTCGGCCGGCGATACCAACAGAATAGATATTGGGAGATCTTGAATGCCACGAGGCCGATCGACATTTACGAAGCGCCAGAAAGAACAGAAACGGCAGCAGAAACAGCGGGAAAAGGCCGAGCGTAAGACCCAGCGCAAGCAAGAAAGACCCGAGGGCAGCGTAGATGAGATGCGCGAACTGCACGAACACGCTGCAGCGCAGGCGGCGCTATTCAATATCGGTTCGGACGAGCCGAGTTCTGGCGAGCTAACCCCGGTGGACGACAACAAGGGCATCGAGCGGTAGGCGCCAGCGGAGAAGTTTGCCCACCGCAGCACCCTAGATAGAATGTCATCCTGAGCGGAGTCGAAGGATCCCACATCTTCCAAACCTGGCACGGACGCTCCAGGGAGTTCTCCCCGGTCAGTCGAGAGCATCGTGAGAATGCCTCTCCAAGCTCATCTTGCTCCATGCATATATGGGGTCCTTCGACTGCGTTGTCGCTCGCTTTGCGAGCGACAACTTCGCTCGATGACAGTTCTGCTGGAGGCCGGGCCTTTCTTTTTGATTATCTTGATTCCCGCCGGACGCGCTCGGCTCTCTTACACAAAAACCTCACCCGGCAAAGCGGTTAACGTCCGGGAGGCCAGCGTATTTTGCACAAATCGCCTCGGTTGGTCTGCGCCCGACGCATCCACCTGCATGCGTTCGATCCGCAGCTTCAGCGTGCGTTCGATATTGCGCAGTTCCAGAACCTCCACACCAGCAACCAAAGTGGAGGCGCGACCCTGGGAGCCCGCCCGGCCCGTGCGTCCGACGCGGTGGATGAAGTCCTCGGCCATCTTGGGTAGATCGTAGTTGATCACATGGGCCACGTCGTCCACGTGCAAGCCACGCGAGGCGATATCGGTCGCAACCAGCACCTGGAAGCGGCCTTCCTGAAAACCACTTAGGGCGCCGTTCCGTTGTGCCTGCGTCCGGTCGCCGTGAATCATCGCGGCATTGAAACCGTCTCTCACCAGTTCTCTGACCAGCCGTTGCGTGCCGCGCTTGGTGCGCGTGAAAACTAGGGTTTGCCCCTTCTCTTCGTAGAGCAACTGCCGCAGAACATCCAGCTTCTCACCAGGACGTACTTCGTACGCCTTTAGCTGTACGCTCTCTGCAGGCTTGAGGACGGAGCCCAGAGCTACCCGCACCGGTTCGCGCATGTACTGATGTACCAGCGAGGCGACCGACTGTTCCAGGGTGGCTGAGAAACACAGAGTTTGCCGGCGTTCTGGCAGGCACGAAAGAATGCGCTGAATGGAAGGGAGAAAACCCATGTCCAGCATACGGTCGGCTTCGTCGAGTACGAGCAGTTTCACCTGGCGGAGGTCAACAATTTTTCGGTCGAGAAAATCCTCCAGCCGTCCCGGGGTTGCGAAGATAATCTGAGCAGAGCGGAGATCCCGCATCTGGCCAACTTCCGATACACCGCCAATGACCAGCGCGGCTTTGGGCTGGGTCTTGGTGCGCAGCTTCTCGTACTCCTCGTTAACTTGCATAGCCAGTTCGCGCGTGGGGAGGAGCACCAGCACGTTCAGTTGTCGCGAGGGCTGCCGGCTTAGCATTTCGATCATTGGAATCAGAAACGCCAGCGTTTTACCAGTACCGGTCTGCGCTGTGGCGAGTACGTCGCGGCCCTCGAGGGCAGGGGGAATCGCCTGGATCTGGATAGGGGTTGGGATCGTGAATTGAGCTGCTGCCAGCTTCTGCTGCAACGCAGAAGAAAGCTGCAGCTCCGTAAATGTTGTCATTCGAGATGGTTCTTTCTGGAGGGGCCTGTCGTCACACACTCAGATACACGTGCAGAACTTCGATGCCGCTCACTTTTGATTTTGGACTTCGCGCTGAACTGAACGGCAGGCAGGAAAAGCGGAGATGAAACTGATCCAACGAGGACCACCGCGTCACGAGCAAACCGTGGCAAAAGCGTCTGAATTAGTATAGCAGACCAGCCTGAGTTCACAGTCGATGCCCGTGGTACTCAATCTCTCCTGTCGGCCAACAACATGATTCCAGGCGAGTTACTGCCCTGCAGATTTTCCGCCGTCGAGTGCCTTAGCTCACGACAAACTGTGATTCCAGTCACAGGCACTTCGGCAATCGCCACCGCATAATGCAGTCAATCCCTGGGGGCTTCGAGGGAATCCTTTGGAGGCGAATTGGTGGCGAAAGGGAACGTTCATATCGTTGTGGAGCGTTGCAAGGCCTGCGGTTTCTGTGTGGAGTTTTGCCCTACGAAGGTTTTGGCTCTCTCTTCTGTGTTCAACTCCAAGGGCTACCATCCACCGCATGTCGTCAACCCTGAGAAGTGCAGCGGGTGCGATCTATGCGGGATGTATTGCCCCGACTTCGCCATCTACGGCACGCGGGTTGTTCCTGTGAGAGGTGAAAAATGAAGGCTGACCCTCGCGGAGTCCTGACGGGTGTGCACTTCATCGATGGCGACCATGCCTGCTGCGAAGGCGCGCTGGCAGCCGGAGCTCGATTTGCGGCTGGGTATCCGATTACACCCTCGACGGAGGTGGTGGAGAGGTTTGCGGCGCGCGTGCCCACCGTGGGCGGCACCTTCATTCAAATGGAAGATGAACTGGCTGCCTCTATCACGCTGCAGGGGGCGGTCTGGGGCGGGGCTAAGGCGTTTACCGTAACTTCGGGACCGGGATTCTCGCTGATGATGGAGCACATCGGCTACGCGGCGATGACGGAAACGCCGTGCGTATTCGTGGACGTGCAGCGCGGAGGGCCCTCCACCGGATTGCCAACCCTGCCCGCCCAGGCCGACATGATGCAGGCGCGATGGGGATCACACGGCGATTACGAGATCATCGCGCTGTGTCCGAATTCTCCGCAGGAATGTTTCGATCTCACGATCAAGGCATTCAACCTGGCAGAAGAGTTTCGGGTTCCGGTCATGTTCATGATGGACGAAGTAGTGGGGCACATGACCGAGAAGGTCGTGATTCCGCCGGCGGACGAGATCGAAGTGACTCCGCGGCGGCACACGCACAAGGCTGTCGAGGACTATCTCCCCTATCAAACCAATGGCGACATGGTGCCGGAGATGGCGCACGCGGGTGAGGGATACAGGTTTCACGTCACCGGGTTGACGCATGACGAGCGCGGGTACCCGAACATGACGCCGCAGACGCAGGACAAGCTGGTGCGGCGCTTGCAGAACAAGGTCCGTGCGGCCACGGACCGCATTGCCATGTTCGAAGAGGAGCAACTTGAGGGCGCGGATGTCGTTGTTGTGTCGTACGGCATTACTTCTCGTGTGGCGCAGCGGGCCATTGACGTCGCGCGCGAACGCGGGATGCGCGTTGGGAAATTGCGGCTGATTACGGCGTGGCCGTTCCCGGAGAACAAGATTCGGGAGCTTGCAGCCGAGGTGAAGGCTTTCGTAGTGCCGGAACTGAACCTGGGCCAGATGGTGCGTGAGGTGGAGCGGGCGGCAGATGGCCGGGCAAAGACGTACCCGGTGTCGCACGCGGGAGGCGGTGTGCATAATCCGGAAGAGATTTTGAGGGTCATCGTGGAGGCGAGCCGATGCCGGTAAAGGATGTGGGTCTTGTCGACCAGGGCGTCGTCAACCCGGTCGAACCGTTTCTGCGCAGTGACCGTATGCCCCACATCTGGTGCCCCGGCTGCGGTATCGGGACCACGGTGAACTGCTTTGCCCGCGCTCTGATCGAATCGAAGATCGATTTGCAATCGCTGGCCCTGGTGTCGGGAATTGGGTGTACCGGGCGCGTCGCGGGATACGTGAAGCTGGATTCTTTTCACACCACGCATGGGCGGGCGATTCCGTTCGCCACGGGACTCAAGCTGGCGAATCCCAAGCTGAACGTGGTGGTGTATTCGGGAGACGGTGATCTGTCGGCGATTGGCGGAAATCACTTGATCCATGCTGCCCGGCGCAACATCGACCTGAAGGTCATCTGCGTGAATAACCTTATCTACGCCATGACCGGTGGACAGACGGCACCCACCACGCCCGGCCATGCGACGACCTCAACCAATCCTTATGGCACATTCGAGCCGGCGTTCAATCTGCCGCATCTGGTCGAAGCGGCAGGAGCAGTTTATGTGGCGCGCTGGACGACCTTCCACGTCCGGCAGTTGGCGCGTTCGATCGGCGAGGCCTTCCAGAAGAAAGGGTTTTCGTTCATCGAAGTGATCTCGCCGTGTCCCACCCTTTACCAGCGGCGCAACAAGATGGGCGACGGGCTGGACACGATGAAGTACTACAAAGAGCAGAGCAAGACCCGCCACGGTGCGCCCACCAGCGAAGTGGGCCTGACTCTGAAAGGGGAGATCATCGTGGGTAAATTCGTGGATCGCGACCGGCCTGACTACCAGACCATGATGCGCGCTCAGTATGTGGAAGCTCTTGGAGAGCGGTTCGTCGAAGCACCGGAGATGGTATGCAGCTAACCGAAATTCGTGTGGCAGGGTTCGGAGGGCAGGGAGTCATCCTCTCTGCAATTGTGCTGGGGAAGGCTGCTTCTATCTATCAGGGCGCGTTTGCGACCATGACGCAGAACTTCGGTCCCGAGGCACGCGGGGGCGCGTGCAGCGCTCAACTCATCCTTTCCGACTCGCCGGTGTTGTATCCCTACGTCACTCGGCCCGACATTCTTGTGGTCATGTCGCAAGAAGCTTACACCCGGTTTGTGCCTGAGCTGAAAGAGGGCGGGACGCTGATCGTGGAAGAAGACCTGGTGCGGGTCTCGGACTTGAACCGCGGGGTGCGAGTGTACGGCGTACCAGCCACGCGAATCGCGGAGGAACTGGGCAAGCGCATGGTACTCAATGCGGTGATGGTCGGATTCTTTACCGCGATCACTCATTTGCTCGATGCGGAGGCTGTCCGCAAGGCAGTGGCAGACTCAGTGCCGCCGAGCTTTCGCGAACTGAACCTGAAGGCATTTGAGAGAGGGTTTGAGTACGGGAACAATGCTCTGACGGGCAAGCCAACGGCGTTAGAACTCGAAAACGAACACACCTACTCGCAAGAATATTCCGACTCCTGTTAAGCCAGAACATCCGAACATAGCGCGGCCCCTCCCGCGATTCCAGCATCGGCGCCGTAGTGCGCAATCAGCAGCGGGATTTCAGAGACGCGGGGGTTAACGCACCAGCTCGGAAGACGGTCCTTGATTTGTCCGAAGAAGGGCTGGAGCATGGCTGCGACCCCGCCGCCCATCACGACGACATTCGGGTCGAGCAGGTCGACGATGTTGCCCAGCCACGCGGAGAGAAGGCCAACCGTCTCTTGAAGAATCTCGCGCGCGAGCGGATCGCCGGCGGCGTGAGCCTGCCCGACGAGTTCGCTGGTTACCGCATCGATGTTTCCCTTGGCGAGATCGAGGATCGTGGAGTGGCGAGATCGGTCCTCAGACAGCTTCGCCCGCGCTCGAGCTCCGATGGCAGGCCCAGCCGCAAGCACTTCAATGCACCCTTTCTTGCCGCATGAGCAGACTGGACCGTTGTAGTCGATGCTGACGTGGCCACCTTCCCCCGCGGCCCCGGTGCGGCCATGATAGATGCGGCCATCGAAGACGATTCCGGTGCCGATGCCCGTGCCTACCGTTGCGTAGAAGACGTAACGGTATCCGCGAGCAGCTCCCCAGCGAGTCTCGGCTAGCGCTGCGGCGTTCGCATCGTTGTCGAGTTTTACAGGCACGCGATACACGTCAGCTACCCGCGAAGCCAGCGGAAAGTTTCTCCAGCAGGGAAGATTTGGTGGATTGATGACCATGCCGGTCACGGGATCGAGGGGCCCAGGCGCGCAGATGCCGATTCCTCGAGGCGGCGCTGAACTGCTCTCTGATTGGGACGACAAGGAACTGATGGCAGCGGTCACGGCCTCGAGGGCGGCTTCAGGCCCGCTATTCGCGGCCATGGGCCTTCGCAGCTGGCGGAGAATTCTTCCCCTTGGGTCCACCAGTCCGACGGCAACCTTCGTTCCGCCAATGTCGACGCCTATGACGGCTCCTTGGCGATTTGGGCTTTCTGTCATTAGGGTCTTGGCTGCTCGAGGTCCCCGAAGATTATGACCTAAAAGCCAAGTCCTTGCAGGAGGATCGAAACGTTGGGGAAGTGTTCTGTGGTGGTGGCACTGCGGGCAGCAGAGGCTGCGGGCAGAGTTCCCTGACGATATATAAGCTGCTGATTCCATTGGATGATGCGGCTTTTAGCGATGGCGCACAATAAATCTGATTCGCATCATCGAAATTATTCATCCAAGTCATTACGTAAGTTCCGTTGACGGCTTGAGCCGTTCAGCCTAGAATGCGAAACACAATGTGGGGTAGCCAAAATCTTCGCGCGATGTGTACCTGCACTTGTTGTTGTTGTGCATGCGTGTGCACTGGCGCGGGGAGGCTGCTGACCTAAGAGATTCTTCTTAATAACGGCACTTATAACCCACCGCCAGATCAAAACTGGCGGTGGGTTTTTTTTGGGTTCATTCTTATGACAACTGCGGGTAAGGAAACGAAAGCACAGCGAGTTGAGCGGCTGAAGCGCGAGAGAAACCCCTGGGAAGGGATCGAGGAGATTCGCCGCTTCGCGCGCGAAGGATTCGATTCGATTCCTCCCGAGTGGCTGGGAACGTATTTCCGCTGGTGGGGTGTTTACACGCAGGGCGACGGCGCCGGCGTGACCGGCGGCCAGGGTGGCGAAGGCAAGGCGCTAAAACGCTTCATGGTGCGGATCCGAATTCCCAACGGACTGCTGCGATCGGAACAGCTGCGGACCATTGCTGATCTTACCCAACACTACGCTCACGGAACAGCGGACATCACCGTACGCCAGAACATTCAACTGCATTGGGTCACGATTGAGGAGTTGCCGGATTTGCTCGAAGGCCTTGAGCGGGTCGGACTGAACTCGATCAGCGCTTGCGGTGACGTCACCCGCAATGTCACGGGCTGCCCGGTTGCGGGAGTGGATGCGGATGAGATCTGCGATGCATCACCGCTGGTCCTCGAGGCTTCTCGAATGCTGGCAGGGAATGCCGAGTTCTACAACCTGCCTCGCAAATTCAAGATTTCGATCACAGGATGCCGCGTGTGGTGCCCCTACCCGGAGATCAACGACGTAGGGTTGACGGCCATCACTCGTGGCGCGGGCGCGACGCGTGAGATCGGTTTCTCCTTGCGAGTTGCTGGAGGACTCTCTACCGAACCCTATCTGGGAGCGCGGTTGAACGCGTTTGTGCGGTGGCAGCAGGTTCTGCCGGTGATCAAAGGGATCGCCGAATTATTCCGCGAGTCGGACGTCTTGCGCGAACACCGTGAACGGGCGCGCCTGAAGTTTCTCTTCCTGCGGCACGGATGGACGGCTGAGCGCTTTCTGGAAGAGTTGCAAGGCAGGATTGGGTTTCAACTCGACCCAGCGGTTGTCGAGCAGCCTCCGGCGGACGCGTACCGGGACCACGTCGGAGTTCACGCGCAGCACCAGCCGGGTTATTGCTACGTGGGAGCGGCAGTGCTGCGCGGCCGCATCTCGGCGGATCAGATGCATGCCGCTGCCGATCTGGCTGAGCGTTTTGCCGGCGGCGAGCTGCGGACCACCAACATGCAGAACCTGCTCATCGTCAACGTGCCCCAGATCAATGCGGATTCGTTGGCGAAGGAACTCGACGGGATCGGACTGCGCGTCGGAGGTTCATCTTTCTTTCGTGGAACCATCGCATGTAGCGGAACGGAGTTCTGCAAGCTGGCGATTACGGAGACCAAGAGTTTTTCACGCTGGCTGGTCGAAGAGCTCGAAGAGCGCTTGCCTGGCTTCGATCAGCACCTGAAGCTTCACGTTACAGGATGCCCGAACAGCTGCGGCCAGCACTGGATTGCCGACATTGGGATTGAAGGCAAGAAGATCAAGGTGCAGGACCGCCTTGTCGATGCCTACTACTTCTGCGTGGGGGGAGCGCTGGGGCTGCATCAGGCGACGGCGCGGCCGATCGGATATCGCTGCGCGGCAACTGAGGTTCCGGACGCGATCGAGAGGATGCTGCGGCAGTATCTGGTGGAGCGCGAGCCAGCTGAAAACTTGCGTCAGTTTCTTGCCCGACACAGCGACATCGAGTTGCGGGGACTGCTTGCCGGGGAGTTCGTGGAGGCTGTGGCTCGAGATTTGCCAGGCGCGACTGGAACTCTTGCGCAAGCGGCAGGAGGAGACGGTGACTAGCTTGTTTCCCATGTTCGTGAAGCTTGCGGGTCGTCAGTGCCTGGTCGTTGGCGCGGGCAAGGTCGGTGAGCCGAAGATTGGCGCGCTGATTGATACGGGTGCCCGCATCCGCGTGGTTGCGATCGAGGCGTCGCCGGCTGTTCGCGAGTGGGCGCGTGAAGGGAAGATTGAACTGGAGCGGCGACCCTTCTTGGCGGACGATCTAAACGGAGTATTCCTCACGGTTGTGGCGACGGCCTCGAGCACGTTGAACGAATCCATCTATCGCGAGGCGCAGCAGCGCGGTGTGCTCTGCAATGTCGTCGATGTGCCTGAGTATTGCGATTTCTTCTATCCGTCAGTGGTTCGGCGCGGTGACCTGCAAATCGCGATTTCGACCGCGGGGCAGAGTCCCTCCCTGGCACAAAAGCTGCGGCAGCAACTTGAGAAACAATTTGGCCCAGGATACGCCGCGTGGGTGGCGGAGCTGGGAGAAACCAGGAAGCTCGTCCTCGCCAGCGATCTCGACAAGGAGCGCAAGCTCGAGTTGCTGCATTCGCTGGCCAGCAGGGAAGCCGTGGAAGCGGCTCTGGAAGAGGTCCCGGTGTTGACGGCCAAAGGAGAGGGCGCGTGAAGGGGAGAGTCTATCTGGTCGGTGCAGGGCCGGGCGACCCGGAGTTGCTCACGTTGAAAGCGCTACGCCTGCTGCGGACCGCCGAGGCCGTCCTGCACGACGACCTGGTTGCTCCAGAAGTCCTGAAGCTGATTCCGTCGACGGCGCAGGTTCACAACGTGGGGAAGCGCTGCGGGAAGAAGAGAATTCTGCAGGGGGAGATCAATTACTTGATGGTAGCCCTCGCCGCTTCGGGACTCCGCGTCGTACGCTTGAAGGGCGGGGATCCCTTGATCTTCGGCCGAGCCGGGGAGGAGATCGAATCCCTGCGGCGGGCAAATATTCCCTACGAAATCGTTCCAGGTGTGACGTCTGCACTCGGCGCCGCTGCGTCGGTACAGATTCCGCTGACGCATCGGCGCTCCTCTTCCGCGCTGGTGTTCATCACCGCCCACCGTGCTTCGGAGGGCGATGATGTGAACTGGAGCAAGTTCGTCGGCAGCGGCGCAACTCTTGTCATCTATATGCCCGGACAGAACTATTCGGATGTTGCCCGGAAACTTATGTCCGCGGGGCTTTCGGGAGAGACACCGTGCGCGGTGATTTCGCGAGCCACCACAAAACATCAGCGAACCCACAGAACAACGGTCACGAAGCTGCATGAAGCACCCCAATTGCCGGCGCCAACCCTGCTTGTGGTTGGTGAGGTCGTGCGCTTTGCTGATCCAGCTACCGTGGTTGAAGCGTTTGTTGTGCCGCATATGTCCGAGGAGAAGACTGGTTCGCTTCCCCTCCAACTTCTTGAGACGTTTCCGCTGCAGGCCTCGCGGTTTGTAGCGGATGAGGAGCCAATCGCGTGAAACAGCAGCAGATTGCACAAATACAGCTGGCGGCGGAGAGTTGGAATCCGCGTCAGGTTCTGGCCTGGGCTTTCGGAAAATTTGGGAATGAAGTGGCGATTTCTTCGGCCTTTGGGGCTGAAGGCATGGCGTTGATTGACATGGCTTCTCGCGTCCAAAAAGACTTCCGCCTCTTCACCATCGATACCGAATTCTTGTTCCCGGAAACCTACAATCTGATGGACCGCATCGAAGCGCGGTATGGGATCACCATCGAGAAGGTGTATTCGCTGCTCCCGCCGGAGGAGCAGGAACGCGCGCACGGTGCCGCGCTCTGGGCGCGCAATCCGGACCAGTGCTGCAATCTGCGGAAAGTGGAACCGCTACGGCGCAAGTTGGGCGAGCTGCGGGCGTGGATTGCCAGCATTCGTCGGGACCAGACTTCGGTTCGCGCAGGCGCACAAAAGATCGAGTGGGACGAGAAATTTGGGCTGGTGAAAGTGAACCCGCTCGCCGATTGGTCCTCAGCGCAGGTGTGGCGTTACATCCGTGAGCACGACGTACCCTACAACGCTCTGCACGATCAGAACTATCCCAGCATCGGCTGCACCCATTGCACCCGGGCCGTCAAATCAGGGGAGGATGCACGGGCCGGGCGCTGGCCGGGTTTTGCGAAAACCGAGTGCGGCCTGCACATCATTGAGCCGGCCGCCAGCCTGCCCAAGATTGTGGCGTAGCCGCGTGTCCGCTCAGCCAGCCTGGCAGTATGCGCTGGAGTTGCCGCCCCAATCTGCGGCCGGTTCCTGACGGGAGAAAAACAGTCGGTGCAGGCGCTGCACGGATTCTTCCACTCGCGATTCCTCCACCAGGAATGAGATGCTACGGTCCGAGGCTCCCTGGCAGGGGACGCGAACATCCATGTCGGAGACTGCGGCGAAGATCCGGCTTGCTAACTCTGGTTGTCGGCGAATGTCTTCGCCCACCAAACAGACCAGAGACTTGTGGTTTTCCCAGCGGACGTTGACGACGCCCTCCAGGTCAGCTGCGATGCGAGGAAGGGCTGCGGTCGAGCCAACCAGCAAAGAGACGCGGCCAATCGAGGTTGCCATAATGTCGACCGGGCAGGAATGCCGGTCAAACACCGCATAGATCGCGCGCAGCAACTCTGAACTCACGCCGTGCGGCGATTCAATTTCTACCGCGGCGACTTCTCGTTTTGCGGTAATCGCGCTGACCATACTGCCAGTGTCGGCCTGCGCGACGATCTCAGTTCCTGGGCCTGCCGGGTTCCATGAATTCAGAACGTAAACCGGGATATTCTCGCGCATCGCAGGAGCGAGGGTAGACGGATGCAGCACCTTGGCTCCGAAGTGGGCCAGTTCAGCAGCCTCCTCAAAGCTCATCTTGCGGATCACCTTGGCATCCGGGCAGAGCTTGGGGTCAGTGGTCATGATCCCGTCCACGTCAGTCCAGATTTCGACGCGTGATGCTTGCAACGCTGCGCCAACGATCGCGGCGCTGAAGTCGGAGCCTCCGCGGCCGAGAGTCGTGGGAACGCCTTCGGGCGTGGCAGCGATGAAACCGCCCATCACCGGAACCTGTCCCATCCGAAGCAGAGGCCCGACGATCTGCTGCAGACGTTCATTCGTCACCTTCCAGACAGGCGCCGCTTGGCCGTGGCGAGGGTCGGTAACGATGCAGGAGCGGGCGTCGATGTGGGCCGCTTCAACCCCGGCCTCACGAAGAGCGGCGTTCACCAACTTACTGGAGAGACACTCGCCAAAACCGAGCAGCCGATCTTGTGCAGGCGGGTTCAACTGGCGGCACATCGCCACATCGTGGACCAGAGACTCCAGGTTACCGAACTCGGCCTGCAGTTCCCGACCGAGCTTGACCTGTGGCTCGTTGCTCGCGAGTTCCGCCGCGAGTTGCTCGTGCCGAACGTAGAGCGCTCGTACCGTCTCCAGAGCTGAGCCGAGCTGCCCGCCAGCTGCGGCGTTTCCCGCTTCCTGTAGTTGGTCCGTGATGCGGGCCAGAGCGCTGACTACAACCACTGGCTGAGCATGGAGTCGACTTCGAACGATTTCAATCAGCCGGCGGATGGCATCGGAGTCTTCGACCGACGTACCGCCGAACTTCATGACGACAAGATCTTCTCCTCTTTCGAACCTGCTTCGCTGCGGCAATTCGATCATAAATTCCAACTCCAATCGTCAGATTTTGGGGCAAAAAGAAAAACCCACCGCCAGGTGCTTCTGGCGGTGGGTTCCGATTCTCGCTATGAGTGCTCTAGCTTATCCGGTCCCGTCCTCCAGAAGACACGTAATTCGTGTCGACACTGTTGTGCTTGTCGAGCTAATTCGTGCGGTCTTCTGGATCACGGTATTCATGGTAAGTAAGACCTTGTCCAACCAATGAATTCTAGAGGGCATTCCTGGCCATTGGAAATCCAAAATCTCGATGGGAACAATTCAAATCTTGGATTCCGACTCCCCTGGTCAGGCGTTGGCGGCCGGTTCAGACTTCTTGCCCGCCATCTGGCGTAAGAGACTTATGAAAGCGGTCGTAGCGACGGAGAGTGTACGATCGCGTCGGTAGGCTAAGCCGAGTTCCCGGAACAACTCCGCGTCCTCCACATCAACCAGCTTTACCCTCCCGGCGTCGACCTCGTCGCGCGCAAATGACGCGCTGATCAAAGAAACCCCAAGGTCGGCTGCGACAAAACTCTTGATCATACCGATGCTGGGCAGCTCCATCCGAACCTGCATTTCTGCGCTGTGGGGGCGGAACAGCTTGTCCAGAAGCCTGCGTGTATGGCCGGTCTTCGGGAACAGGAGCGGGTGCTTCACGATGTCGGCCACCGAGACCGCCTTGTGCTTTGCCAGAGGGTTCTTCGGACTGACCATGAGCATCAGCTTGTCGCGGAAGATGGGATGAATCTTCAAGCTCGGCGATTGGATAGGCAGGGTCAGCACTCCCACCTCGACCGATCCGTTCTCGAGTTTCTCGACGATCTTGTAGCTGAAATTGCGATAGATACTGATCTGTACGGGCGGGTAGCGGCGGCAGTATTCCCCGAACACCTCGGGCAACACATACAGGCAGGTCGCCTCGTTGGCGCCAACCCGCAGTGTGCCCCGTGGGGTACGGCTGTGGTCGGCTACTGCGACCAGCGATTCGTCACGCAGGTTCTTCATGCGCTCCGCGTATTCGAAAAACACCTGCCCAGCAGGGGTCAGTTTTACTGTCTTGCCCGAGCGATCGAGCAGACGGTCGCCATACTCCTGCTCCAATTGGCGGATTTGGGCGCTGACTGCCGATTGCGAGCGGAATACCTTTTCTCCAGCACGCGAGAAGCTGCCTTGCCGGGCAACTTCCAGGAACGTGATGAGTTGATCGAAATCCATCGTTTAGTGCGTGATTATAACGGAGTTGGCGAGGCTGGGGGAAAATACGCTCAACCGGCCGTCGTGCCGCCAGCCCTGAAATTTGCATTCCCCGCATCGAAATTCTGAATTGTACTTTGTTGACCCCCAGGCAGTATTAAAGGAAGCACGAAGCTGTTCCTGAGCCGAAGTGCGCAGCGTTTTCAGTTGCCTGTCGAAAAGCCCAAGAACAACTGATTCCAAAGAGGTTGAGCTGTCGCATGGAGACCAAGATGTCTCACCCGAAATCCACGAATGGTCTGCCGCCGGCCCAGGGCCTTTACGATCCTGCGCACGAGCACGACGCTTGTGGAATCGGTTTCGTGGCCAGCGTTACCGGGCAAAAAAGTCACGACATCATCACCAAGGGAATCCAGGTCCTATTGAACCTGACCCACCGTGGGGCCTGCGGCTGCGATCCTGAAACCGGCGATGGCGCCGGCGTTCTAATCCAAATTCCCCACCAGTTCTTTGCCCGAGAGTGCCACAAGTTGGGATTCGAACTGCCGGAGTCCGGCAGCTACGGCGTGGGGATGACGTTTCTGCCCGTAGAGAAAAATCCCCGCCTGCAGTGTGAAGGAATCCTGGAACGCATCGTTCGCGAGGAGGGGCTGAGCGTGCTGGGCTGGCGGGATACGCCAACCTACGCTTCCGCCATTGGGCGCGTGGCGCGTGCATCGCAGCCCTACATTCAGCAGATCTTTGTCGGCCGCGCTGCCGGAATGGATGAGGACGCGTTCGAGCGGAAGCTCTACGTGGTGCGCAAACGCGCGGAGAACGAAGTCAGAGAATCAGGGATGGAAGATGCAGAGACGTTTTACATCCCTTCGCTCTCGTGTCGCACCATCGTCTATAAAGGGCTGCTGCTCGCGCCTCAGATCACGAACTTTTACCGCGAACTGTCCGATCCCGACGTAATGAGCGCGTTGTGCCTGGTGCATCAGCGCTTCTCGACCAATACCTTTCCTAGTTGGCAACTCGCGCATCCTTACCGCTATGTCGCCCACAACGGGGAAATCAACACGCTCAGGGGCAACGTGAACTGGATGCACGCGCGCCAGTCGCTGTTGAGTTCTCCGGCCTTCGGCGACGACCTGAAGAAGCTCCTTCCCATCATCGCCCCGCATGGCAGCGACTCAGCGAACTTCGACAATGCCGTGGAATTGCTCTTCCAGGCAGGACGCAGCATTCCCCACGTCATGGCGATGCTGATTCCGGAAGCGTGGGCGGGCAATCCGCACATGAAACCGGAAAAGCGAGCCTTCTACGAATACCACGCTTGCTTGATGGAACCGTGGGACGGACCAGCAGCGATCGCATTCACCGATGGCCGCGTCATTGGCGCCACCCTCGACCGCAACGGGCTGAGGCCGGGGCGTTACGTGGTGACTCACGATGATTTGGTCATCATGGCGTCCGAAGCTGGCGTGCTCGACGTGCCGGCCGAGCAAGTCAAGAGGAAGGGCCGTCTGCAGCCCGGGAAAATGTTCCTGGTGGATACCGTGGAAGGCCGAATCGTGTCTGACCGGGAAATCAAGCGCAAGCTTTCTTCCCGGCAGCCTTATGCGCAATGGGTCAAAGAGAATCAGATCACGATTGATCAGTTGCCCGAGCCCTCCCGCATGCATTACCCGGATGCCGAAACCGTTCTGCGCCGGCAGCGCGCGTTTGGTTACACCGATGAAGACGTTAAGATGATTCTCGGTCCGATGGCGTCGACCGGAGAAGAGCCGATAGGCTCGATGGGTACGGATACGCCGCTAGCTTGCCTCTCCGACCGGCCGCAGTCGCTATTCCACTATTTCAAGCAGCTCTTCGCGCAGGTGACCAATCCTCCGATTGATCCCATCCGCGAAGAGATGGTGATGTCGCTCATCAGCTACATCGGCAGCGAGCGCAACATCCTGGAAGAAGCGCCTGCGAACTGCCACATGCTAAAGCTGGAGCATCCCCTGCTCACCAATCGTGAGCTGGAAAAGCTGCGCCGCGTGTCGAATCGTGATCTGCTGGCGACAACCTTGCCGGCGTTGTTCCGGGCAAGCGAGGGCGAAGCCGGATTGAGGACCGCTCTCGATGAGTTATGCCGGCGAGCGTCGCATGCGGTGCGAGCCGGATACTCTTTGCTAATTCTTTCGGACCGCGGTGTTGATAAAGACTACGCTCCCATTCCCAGCTTGCTGGCTCTGGCCGCTGTGCATAACCTGCTCGTGCGCGAGGAGACCCGCACTCAGGTTGCGCTCATTACCGAGTCGGGAGAGCCGCGCGAGGTCATGCACTTCGCCTTGCTGAGCGGCTATGGAGCGAGCGCGATCAATCCCTACCTGGCGCTGGAGACGGTGGAGAATCTTGCCTGGCGGGGCGATCTCCCAGATGGCGTTACTCCCGACCTTGCCGTGAAGTTCTTCATCAAGTCGGTGAAGAAGGGCTTGCTGAAGACCTTCTCCAAGATGGGCATTTCGACGCTGCAGAGTTACCAGGGTGCGCAGGTTTTCGAAGCGATTGGGCTGAACCGGGAACTGGTCAACGCATACTTTGCCGGCACCACTTCTCGGCTGGAAGGAATCGGGCTCGAGGTTCTGGCTCGCGAGGCGCAATTGAAGCATGAGCATGCCTTCCGCACCTTGACGGACTCCGAGACGGAACTTGCAGTCGGCGGGAACTATCACCAGCGGGTCAATGGCGAGTACCACCTGCTCAATCCGCTGACCATCAGCAAGCTGCAACAGGCGGTGCGACAGGATAGCTTCGCGACCTTCCAGGAATACACGGACCTCATCGACAAGCAGAGCACCAACCTGTCCACATTACGCGGACTGATGAAGTTCAAGAAAAGCGACAGCCCCGTCCCTATTGAAGAAGTCGAACCAGCCAAGGAGATTGTGAAGCGTTTCACCACCGGGGCCATGTCGTTCGGTTCCATCAGCAAAGAAGCGCACGAGACGTTGGCCATCGCCATGAACCGGATCGGAGGGAAGTCGAATACCGGGGAGGGCGGCGAGGATGAGGAGCGTTTCAAGCCGGATGCGAGCGGAGATCTCCGCCGGAGCGCAGTCAAGCAGGTCGCGTCGGCGCGCTTTGGAGTAACCGCAAATTATTTGGTGAATGCCGACGAATTGCAGATCAAAATGGCCCAGGGCGCAAAACCTGGCGAAGGCGGACAGCTCCCCGGGCACAAGGTGGATGAAGTCATCGCGCGCCTGAGGCACTCGATTCCCGGTGTTGGGTTGATTTCGCCGCCTCCCCATCACGACATCTATTCGATCGAAGACCTGGCCCAGCTGATCTACGATTTGAAGAATGTAAATCCGAAGGCCCGCATCGCAGTGAAACTCGTGGCCGAAGTAGGGGTAGGCACGGTCGCTGCAGGTGTGGCGAAGGCGCACGCCGATGTGGTTCTAATCAGCGGCGATAACGGTGGGACCGGCGCCTCGCCGTTAAGTTCCATCAAGCATGCGGGTGTTCCGTGGGAACTAGGTTTGGCCGAGACCCAGCAGGTCTTGCTGCTGAACGATCTCCGGAGTCGAATCCGCGTGCAAACCGACGGCAAGCTGCAAACCGGGCGCGATGTCGTCATTGCCGCATTGCTGGGCGCCGAGGAGTTTGGCTTTGCCACCACGCCTCTGGTCGCGATGGGCTGCATCATGATGCGCAAATGCCACCTGAACACCTGCTCGGTGGGGATCGCGACGCAGGATCCCGTGCTGCGCAAGCAATTTCAGGGACAGCCTGAGCATGTGATCAACTTCTTCTTCTTTATTGCCGAACAGGTGCGGCAGTACATGGCACAATTGGGCTTCCGCACGGTGGACGAGATGGTCGGCCGCGTCGACCTGCTCGATATCGAGCCCGCCGTCGAGCACTGGAAAGCGCGAGGCCTGGATCTGTCGGCGATCCTCTACAACCCCCCAGTCCCGTCGCGCGTTGCCCGACGCTGTGTGCACGCGCAAGACCACGGACTGCAACAGGCACTGGATCACCAGCTTCTTGAAAAAGCCCGCGAATCCATTGAGACTCTTTCTCCTGTCGAAATCCGCTTGCCCATCTGCAACGTGAACCGGTCGGTGGGAACGATGCTGAGCGGGGAAATTGCCCGTCGCTACGGATCGTCAGGACTGCCTGACGATACGATTCGGGTTCAGCTTACGGGATCAGCGGGACAAAGCCTGGGTGCATTCCTTGCGAGAGGTGTGACGCTCTCGCTCGAAGGAGAGGCGAACGATTACGTAGGCAAGGGCCTCTCTGGTGGGCGCCTGGTGGTGTACCCGCCGCGAAACTCCGTTTTCGCCCCCGAGGACAACATCTTGATCGGCAATGTTGCGCTGTACGGGGCGACCAGCGGCGAAGTGTTCTTCAACGGTGTTGCCGGCGAGCGTTTTGCGGTGCGCAATTCTGGAGCTACGGCCGTGGTCGAGGGAGTCGGCGACCATGGCTGCGAATACATGACGAACGGGCTACTATTGGTCCTTGGATCGTGCGGGCGGAACTTCGCAGCAGGCATGAGTGGCGGAATCGCCTACGTTTTTGACGAGCGCCTGGATTTCACCGAGAAGCGCTGCAACCGGGATTCGGTCGACCTGGAGCCGGTGATTGAAGCGCCGGATACGCAGATGGTGAAAGACCTGGTTGCGCGCCACCTGGAATTGACTGGCAGCCGCCGCGCCAGGTGGATTCTTGAGAATTGGTCCGACATGCTCCCGCGGTTCATCAAGGTCTTTCCCCATGAGTTCAAGCGCGTATTGGGAGTGAGCCGCAGCCGTCAGCCCTATGTTCCGGGCCAGCCTGTTGCGGTTCTCGCGGAAGTCGAGCAGGTGCAGCATGGGTAAGGCGACCGGATTCCTGGAACACTCCCGCGAGCTTGCCCCGCGCCGTCCTGTGACGCAGCGGATCAACGATTGGTTTGAAATCTATCTGGACCTTCCGGAGGAAAAACTTCGTAGCCAGGGCGCGCGTTGCATGGATTGCGGCGTCCCGTTCTGCCAGACGGGCTGTCCGGTCAACAATCTAATTCCAGACTGGAACGATCTCGTGTATCGCGGCCGCTGGCAGGAGGCGGTACGGCAACTCCATGCGACCAATAATTTTCCGGAGTTCACGGGCCGCATTTGCCCGGCGCCGTGCGAAACATCTTGCGTGCTGGGGATTAACCAGCCGGCAGTGACGATCAAGCAAAACGAGAAGAGCATAGTCGAGCGTGGGTTTCGGGAAGGCTGGATTCGTCCGGAGCCGCCCAAGGTGCGCACTGGGAAAAAGGTAGCGGTCGTGGGCTCGGGCCCAGCTGGATTGGCCGCAGCCCAGCAATTGTGCCGGGCCGGACACTCGGTCGTGGTCTACGAAAAGGCAGATCGCGTGGGCGGCCTGCTGCGCTACGGTATTCCGCAATTCAAGCTGGAGAAACACATCATCGACCGCCGATTGGAACAGATGTCGGCTGAAGGCGTGAAGTTCATCACGGGCGCCGAAGTTGGCAACAATGTTTCCGTGGAGGACATCCGACTCGAGTTCGATGCTATTGTTTTAGCGGGTGGCGCCGAGCATCCCCGCGACTTGAAAGTCCCGGGGCGCGAGCTAAAAGGAATTCACTTTGCGATGGAATATCTGCCGCAACAGAACCGCCGCTGCCTCGGCGACACGGCAGATCCAACAATGGAGATTCTAGCGACCGGTAAGCGCGTGGTGATTATCGGAGGTGGCGACACCGGCGCGGACTGCCTTGGAACTTGCCACCGGCAGAAGCCGCTCTCCGTTCACCAATTCGAAATCATGCCGAAGCCTCCCGATGAGCGCTCCCCGCTGACACCTTGGCCGATCTGGCCGATGCAACTACGTACGGAGGGCGCTCACGAAGAGGGTGGCGTGCGCGACTGGAGCATCGCGACCACCCGATTCAGCGGCTCCGAAGAGGGGCAGGTCAAGCAGTTACATGCCGTGCGCGTTGGCCCTCCCCCAAAATTCGAGCCGATTCCAGGCAGCGAGTTCACCATGGACGCGGATCTGGTGCTGATCGCGATGGGCTTCCTCGGTCCGGTTCGTAATGGCATGATCGAGCAACTGGGAGTCGCTCTCGATCAACGCGGCAACGTATCCACCGACCAGAACTACATGTCCTCGGTACCGGGGGTTTTTGCAGCGGGCGACATGCGGCGTGGGCAGTCGCTGGTCGTGTGGGCGATTTCTGAAGGTAGGAAAGCTGCGGCGGCGGTCGACTCTTATCTGCGGACCACGGTCGTAGGCCGAATTGCTCCTCAAATTTCTGCGGCTCAACCCATTGCCTCCTAATCATGACACCTCTCTCCCGGTCCGCGATAAGATGACTGCGCAACGGTCATGATCGGACTCCCGGACATCCAGGCAGCTTTGGGGCGGATTCGCGAATCCATTCGTGTTTCTCCCTGCACCCGCTCGGAAGCGTTTTCGAACCTTACCGGCAGCTCGATCTTCCTCAAGCTCGACAACCAGCAGCGCACCGGCGCATTCAAAGAGCGCGGTGCGCTGAACAAACTGCTCATGCTGAGCCAGGAAGAGCGTGCTCGCGGTGTGATCGCGGCATCCGCGGGCAATCATGCTCAGGGCGTGGCGTACCACGCTGGAAGGCACAACATCCGGGCACGGATATTTATGCCGCTGCCCACGCCATTGACAAAGGTATCTGCCACCCGCGCTTATGGGGCTGATGTCGTTCTGCACGGAGCGAACTACGACGAGGCCTACGAGAAAGCGGTCGAGCAAAGCCAGCAGGACCGTTTGACGCTGATTCACGCCTTTGATGACGATGCCGTGATTGCCGGGCAGGGAACTCTAGGCCTCGAGATACTCCAGCAGCATCGCGACGTCGAGGCCATCGTCGTACCGATCGGAGGAGGCGGGCTGATTGGTGGAATCGCCTGCGCGGCCAAAGAAAGTAATCCGGCCGTGCGTATCTTCGGAGTGCAACCCTCGAGAATTCCGTCCATGAAGGCAGCGGTTGCTGAAGGTAAGCCTGTCACCTTGGATTCGGCGAAGACCATTGCAGATGGCATCGCAGTGCGGCGCGCCGGAGAACGGACTCTTCCACTTGTGCAGAAGTACGTGGATGACATTGTTACCGTGGAAGAAGAAGAGATTGCCAATGCCATCTTGCTGCTTCTTGAGCGCGAGAAGACCCTGGCAGAAGGCGCTGGCGCGGCTGCCATGGCTGCGGTTCTGAATCGCAAGCTGCCTCTTGCCGGCAAGCGGGTGGCCGTGCTCGTTTGCGGAGGCAACATCGACGTCACCTTGCTTGCGCGCATTATCGAGCGCGGCCTGGTCAAAGACGGCAGGCTGGTTCGGTTGCGAGTTCACTTGCCTGACTATCCGGGCGCGCTACACCGCCTGACTGGAATTCTGGCTGACCATCGAGCGAATATCGTGGAGACGGCGTACGACCGTGCCTACCACGGCGTAAACCTGGGTGACACGGCGATCGACATCACCATGGAAACGCGTGGTCCCGACCACATTGCGGAACTTCTGGTTGCCCTGGTTGCAGCCGGTTACACGCACGAGAGAATTCTGTAACGAATGACAGAATCCACGGCAGCCTGCGGAGATGCTTGAGAAGCCGGCCTGCTGGCAGACTAGGGGGAAGTTTGACTCATTTGAGGCGGCTTCTTTCCGGTGCAAAGCAGCAGGCATAACACGAGGACGCCGCCACCCGCTCCAGCTCCAATCTCGATCCACTTTGTATTGACTGGATTTCCCGCTAAGACTGGTTTTTTGGCGATTCCGCAAGCTTCGGACTCTTCGCGCGTAACCTGCTGTCCCTCGTGCAGGGTTGCGGAACCGGAGGCAGCACTCTCCCGTTCCACTTTACGCATGGAGGCGCCACGCAGAATATTCACATCGAGTTTGAGCGCGTCGACTCTGATCCGGCTGTCGACATCGATCACATCGTATTGCGTCCACTCAGTTGCTACTGGTACCACTCGCAGACAGTCGACCTGCACGCTCATTAACTTGGATGTTCCCACCGAGACACCGCCGTGCTCCAGGGTGAGAGAATCGCCGTTGTACTTAACGATCGATTGCTCCTGAATCACGACCGTGGAGCCGTCCGTGGTCAGATTCGCTACCACGCCAGTGTTGGTCTCCAGCAAGTCCCCGGGCATGATGGCAGTGGAATCCGGAGCCTCTTTGCCATTGACCCACACTTGTCCCTGGGTGTGCAGGATGGCCGGCCTGGAGTCGGCAGCTAGCAGCGATGAGGGAAAAATCACGATCATCGCCCAGCAGACCACGCAACGAGAAATAGACACACTCATACCCACTTCTGATTTACACACCATGCCTGGGGAAAATCGTAACCGGGGGTTTCTCAGTCGTCTATTAGCACTCTGGATGACCGCCTGCACCGAGGGAATAGCAGAATGGCCGGCGCCTGGAAGACCTCGACGTGGTCTCGCTCAGACGTGGCTGTGAACTTGATATGCTGGGCTGACATGAATCGGGACACCAGAGACGAGCCTGCCATCGAGTTCCGTGATGTCTCGTATGAGCTTCCCAGCGGACAAAGGGTGCTTTCCAACCTGAATCTGCAGGTTCAGCGCGGTGAAACTCTCGTAGTCCTCGGCCGTAGTGGTTCTGGAAAGACGACGACCCTGAAGCTGATCAATCGCCTCCTGCGCCCAACCGGGGGCGAGGTGCGCGTGAATGGTGCCGGAACCGGCCAGAGGGATGTGATTCGACTGCGACGCGGAATCGGATATGTCATTCAGGAGATCGGATTACTTCCACACTTCACCGTCGAGCGAAACATCGGGATTGTTCCCAGCATCGACGGCTGGCCACTCGATAAGATTCGGGCCCGAACCCAGGAACTCATGCAGATGGTGGGCCTCGAGTCGCAGCTGGCTCCGCGATATCCACACCAGCTTTCCGGTGGGCAACGGCAGCGTGTTGGAGTTGCCCGCGCACTGGCCGCAGACCCTGCAATTCTCTTGATGGACGAGCCCTTCGGAGCGCTCGATCCACTCACCCGCGACGATCTGCAACGCGAGTTTCTTTCGCTCCAGCAGCGGCTGCACAAGACAGTCGTCTTCGTCACGCATGATTTGAACGAGGCGTTGCGGCTTGCGTCTCGAGTCGCTCTGATGGAAGCGGGAGAACTGATCACTGTTCTTTCTCCGCAGGAGTTCTTGCGTTCCACCGATCCCTTGGCGGCTGCGT
This sequence comes from Terriglobia bacterium, assembly GCA_020073465.1. Classification (GTDB taxonomy): domain Bacteria; phylum Acidobacteriota; class Terriglobia; order Terriglobales; family Acidobacteriaceae; genus Sulfotelmatobacter. Next base: position 74,706 of record JAIQFC010000006.1, on the reverse strand, counting down.
ACGTAAGAGCCTTCCGTGCCGGAACCGGTCTCGACACAAATCGAGGTTCCTCATGAACCTGTTTCAATTCCTTGCTCAGAACTTTAGGCAAGTACTGCAGCTCACGCTCGAGCATCTGTGGCTGGTTGGTGTCTCCACGGTGCTTGCCGCTCTGATCGGGATACCGCTGGGTATTCTGATTGCGCACCGGCCTGTCCTGAACCGGCCCGTGCTGGGCGGCGCCAACATTATTCAAACCATTCCCAGCCTGGCGCTGTTCGGTTTCCTCCTGCCAGTGCCATGGCTGGGCGACCGGGCTGAACGGTTGGCAATCCTTGCGTTGACTCTGTATGCCCTATTGCCCGTGATTCGTAACACCTTCACAGGGATCCGCGGCGTCGACCCGGCCGTGGTCGAATCGGCCCGGGGCATGGGAATGACCGGCCGTCAGCTGCTCTGGCAGGTTGAGCTGCCGCTGGCGATGAGTGTGATTCTTTCGGGCGTGCGTGTTGCTGTGGTGATCTCCGTTGGGCTGGCGACGATCGCAGCCGCCATCGGCGCGGGAGGCCTGGGAGAACTTATCTTTCGCGGTTTGGCCATGGTCAACAACCAACTCATCCTGGCGGGGGCAATTCCTGCCGCATTTCTGGCGCTTTTTGCGGATTTCAGCTTAGGCTGGCTGGAGAGGCGTTTGCGTCCGCAATGAACGGAATCCGGCAATACGGGTCAGACGGTACGCAGTTCACTGTGCGCGCTAATCGGATTCGGTGTGCCATGCGCTTCCTCAAGATGGTCGGTACAGGGCTGCTTCTCTTACTTCCCTCGTGTTCATCCTCACGTTCCGACCGTATCGTCGTTGGCTCGAAAAACTTCACGGAATCATTGATCCTCGGCGAACTGATGGCGCAACAAATCGAAACGCATACACCTCTGAAGGTCGAGCGACGCTTTTACCTGGCCGGCACCTACATTTGTCATCAGGGAATGCTCGCAGCAAGGATTGATGTCTACCCGGAATATACCGGCACCGCCCTGACCGCCATCCTGAAGGAGAAGCCTCAGGGCACCCGCGCGCAGGTCTACGACCGGGTGAAGACGGAATACGAGAGGAGATTCGGACTGGCGCTGGCGCCAGCCTTCGGTTTCGATGACACCTTTGCAATGGAAATCCGTGGGGAAGATGCACGCCGCTTGAACGTGAGAACGTTGTCACAAGCGGCGGCGTTTGCGCCGCAATGGCGCGCCGGATTTGGTTATGAGTTCATGGAACGTCCCGACGGATACCGGGGTTTGGCGGCCACGTATGGCCTGCATTTTGCGTCGCCACCACGGATCATGGATTTGGGCCTGCTGGCTCGCGCTCTGAAGGATCACCAGATCGACCTTGCCGCCGGTAACACAACCGACGGGCTGATCCCAGCTCTCGACCTGTTCGTCCTAGAGGATGATCGGCACTACTTCCCGCCATACGAAGCCGTTCCGGTAATTCGGAGCGAGACGCTGAGCCGGCATCCGGAAGTCGGGTCGGCCCTTGCCCAATGTGCCGGGAAGATTTCTGACGAGGAAATGCAGCAACTCAACTACGCGGTCGATGGCCAGCATCGCGACGTGAAGGAAGTTGTCCGTGAGTTCCTGCGCAAGAAGGGGTTGGCAGCAACAAAGAACTGACCTGCGTCATCCGATCAGCAGAGAGCCCTGCAGAGTCAGCACCGCTTTTCCTTTAAGGATGACGCGGTCCCCCGCAAGCTCGCATCGCAGTTCTCCTCCACGTTCCGATACCTGTTGTGCGTGCAGGCTCGCCTTGCCGAGACGCTGCGACCAGTAAGGCATCAACGAACAATGAGTTGATCCAGTGACCGGATCTTCCGGGATGCCGTAACTTGGTGCGAAGTAGCGCGAAACGAAATCAGCGTGTGTGCCCGGCGCCGTGATCGCGACTCCGGCGGGATGCAATGCTTCAAGAATCGCGAAATTGGGAGCGACTTGCCGAACCTCTTCCTCCGATTCGTAAACTACGAAGTAATTGTCCTTAATCTGCAGCACTGAGACAGGAGACGGAGAGGGCCCCAACCCGCTCTTCAACTCAGCCGGGGGCTTCCCGCACGTCCACGGCGGGAGGGCAGGAAAGTCCATCGAGAGCTGGCCTCCGTCGCGCTGAACCGCAAGTATGCCGCTACGGGTCGCGAAGCGGACACCGTGGCTCTCAGGCTCGAGAATCGTCAACAGAACGAAGGCCGAGGCCAGCGTGGCGTGTCCGCAGAGGTTGACCTCGCACTTGGGTGTAAACCACCGCAACCGGTAGTGGTCGCTTTCACGCACGAAGTATGCAGTCTCGGAAAGATTATTTTCTGCTGCGACCGCTTGCAGCTCGTGGTCATCTAACCAAGCCGTAAGCGGGCACACGGCCGCCGGATTGCCCCGGAAAGGCTTGTCCGTAAAGGCATTGACGTGAAAAATAGGTAAGGACATTACCCTATTCTGCCATGAGTAAGAATCCGGTAGAATCTTGGAACTCGCGCGAACTGGCTTTCTGATACGGCCTTCAAGAAAGTGACAGTTCGGCTCTGATCGGCGCCACTCTCCCTGAGAAACACCCGTCGTAGGGGGTAACAATGCTCGCCACGCAAAATCACGGCGTTGCACTTCGTCAGGACCTTTCTTTGCGGCTGGCAGATGCTCGCCGGCGCACGGACGAGCTGTTCAGCCTCGTCCACTCCGACTCCCTCTATGACCGTCCAATTCCGGAACGCCACCGCATCCTCTTCTATGTAGGGCACCTCGAAGCATTCGACTGGAACCTGCTAGGCCAGCGCGTCTTCGGTCTGAAGAGATTTCATCCCGAGTTCGATCGTTTGTTCGCCTTCGGCATTGATCCCGTTGGTGGTGGCCTGCCCGACGATCAGCCTTCGGATTGGCCAGCGCGAGAGAAAGTTTACGAATATGCAGGGAATATCCGGCGACTTCTCGATGAGCATTTGCGTCAAGACGTTTCACCGGCACGCTATGACGAATTTCCTCTCAGCACACTGCTGAACGTGGCGATTGAGCATCGCCTGATGCACGCGGAAACGCTGGCCTACATGCTCCATCAGTTGCCGCTTGATCGGAAGACGCCGTCCGCCCAGACTCATTCCAAAGAAACCGAACCAGTTCAACCGCGCATGATTGAGATTCCCGCCGGCATGATCACGCTCGGACTGGAGCACAGCGCAGCGTTCGGCTGGGACAACGAATATGAACTCCACACCGCCCACGTCCCCGCGTTCGCCATCGATCAGTACGAGGTCACGAACGGGCAATTTTTGGAATTCCTGCAGGCTGGCGCCTATCAGGGGAAGGACCTCTGGTCGGACGACGATTGGAACTGGATCACCGCAAGTGGCATTTCTCATCCCGCCTTCTGGAAACGCTCCGGCGACGAGTGGCTTTACCGTGGAATGTTCAGCGAAACGCCGTTGTTGCTGAATGCGCCGGTCTACGTCAGCCATGCCGAAGCAAGAGCCTATTGCCGGTGGGCAGGAAAGGACCTTCCCACCGAAGCGGAATGGCAAAGAGCAGCGTACGGCAGCGAGAGCGGCAGCCAGCGCGCCTATCCATGGGGAAATGACGCTCCCCACGGGCTCTTGGGAAACTTCGATTTTTCGAGTTGGAATCCGACTCCGGTGAATTCATTCCCCAGCGGCAACAGCGCTTTCGGCGTGGCCGATCTCCTCGGCAACGGGTGGGAATGGATCTCGACTCCATTCGCTCCCTTTACCGGATTCGAGCCTTTCCCGTTCTACCGCGGATATTCTGCCGACTTCTTCGATGGCCAGCACTTCGTCATGAAAGGTGGCTCGGCGCGTACGGCCGCGTGCATGTTGCGACGCTCATTCCGCAACTGGTTTCAGCCGCACTACCAGTATGTTTACGCCGGATTTCGCTGCGTCACCCGCTAATACTCAGGAGGATGCCTGGAATGCTGACCCAATCCATCGTTGCGAACCCCACCTACGAGTTTGCTGCCGACGTTCGTGCTGGGCTGACCAAGCCCCAGCAGAAGGAGCTTCTCTCCAAGTACCTCTACGACGATATCGGCTCAGCTTTGTTTGAAGTGATCAGCTTTCTTCCCGAATATGGACTGACGCGCGCCGACGAGCGTCTGCTGCGGCGCCACGCCCGTGACATCGTCGAATTGCTGCCCACGCCGGTTGCCGTGGCGGAACTTGGCAGTGGCAGCGGCAAGAAGACCCGCTGGATCCTTGAAGCGCTCTGCCGTCGTCAGCGCACGTCGTACTATCCGATCGAAATCTCTCCTACAGCCCTGGCGATGTGTGCGCGCGAACTTGGCGACATCGATTCCATCAGCATTGTCGGATTCGAGCGCGAGTATCTTGATGGCCTGCTTGAAGTCGCAGCCCAACGCCGCCACGGACAGCATCTTCTGGTCCTGTTCCTGGGGAGCACGATCGGTAATTTCGATCGTCCTGCGGGCGTTAGTTTTCTGCGCGAGGTTCGCCGCATCCTTGCTCCCGGAGATGCGATGCTGCTGGGCACAGATCTCGAGAAGTCCAGCGCGCAACTCAGCGCCGCTTACGATGATCAACTGGGCGTCACCGCCGCATTCAACCTCAACCTTCTGGCTCGCATCAATCGCGAACTCGCCGCTGATTTCGACCTTAGCCAGTTCAAGCACGTCGCGCGCATCAACCAGGAAGCACGGAGCGTGGAGATGCATTTGCGTTCGACGCGCCAACAAACAGTCACGATTCCAGGTGCCGAGCTGCTGGTTGAGTTTCTCGAAGACGAAACCATCTGGACCGAAAGCAGCCACAAGTATTCGGCGGAAGAGGTTGTTCAGATCGCGCGTGATGCCGGTTTTCTTTGTCGCGCGCAGTGGATTGACGAGGAATGGCCGTTCGCCGAGAGCCTCTTGATTGCTGAATAGCCGGTGCTTCAGTCCGCATTTCCACGTTTGTCGTCATGTCCCATCTTTGTAAAGCTTTGTATTCATGCGGGTAAAATTTTGTAAATCGTAAGGCCTACTCTGCCCGCTGCATGTAGATTAGTAATAGTTGTATGACCTCTCTGGAGACAGTGTTCTCAATCGCCCTGTGCGTCGCATTGGGCCTTCAATCCGTGCCCGCTTGGGCGCTCCCGTCGGCCGATCTGCAGGTACAAGAGGCAGGACAGAGTGCCGTAACCAAGCGGATCGGTGCGATCAAATCCATTGATAGCGGCACCATTACCCTGGCGCCGGATACGGGTTCCGAGGTGAGCGTGACAGTGCAACCAAACGCCCGCATTTTGCGCATTGCGCAGGGCGAGAAGGATCTCAAGAACGCGACGCCCGTCCAGTTGCGGGAGTTGCAGGTGGGCGACATGATTCGGGTGCGCGGCCGAGCGTCCGACGACGCCAGGTCCATCGCCGCTTTGGAGATCATAGTGATAACGAGCTCGACCCTCGCGGTTGTGAGTGAGCAAATCCGCCAGGATTGGCAGAAACGCGGACTCGGCGGTCCGGTAAGCGTTGTGGACCCCGGCGCCGGAACGTTGACCATATCGATCTCCAGCTTCGGTGGGAAAAAGACGATCGTAGTACGCACGTCCAAGAGCACCGTAGTCCGGCGTTATGCCCCAGACTCAGCCAAGTTCGAAGATGCTAGGTTGAGCAGTCTGCAGGAAGTCCACGTCGGCGACCAATTGCGTGCACGCGGAAACCGCAGCGCCGACGGCAGCGAATTGGCCGCTGAGGAGATCGTCACTGGCACCTTCCCCAATGTCGCGGGTCTGGTCAAGTCGGTCGACGCCAGCACCGGAACGATCAGCGTTCAGGATGTATTGAGCAAGAAAACTGTGCAGCTGAGAATCACAGCCGACTCGCAGCTTCACAAGATTCCAGCCGAAATGGCACAGGGATTTGCCATGCGATTAAAGGCCGCGATGCCCCCAGGAACGCCAGGCGCGGCTGCGAATTCCTCCCCAAGTTCCTCTCCACCTCCCGGGGCGAATGGCCGGGCCGTCCAAAGCAGTGCGCAATCCGGTGGTATGCGCCAGGGCGCCGGAGGAATGGGCAGCGGCATGCGCCCAGGTGGAGCGCCCGACCTCCAGCGATTGCTGGACCAAACACCCGCGGTTGCGCTGTCTGATCTGCACAAGGGCGACGCCGTATCCATCCTCGCGACCCAAGGCACGCCGTCGGGCGGAAGCACTGTCATTAAGTTGTTTAGCGGTGTCGAACCGATTCTAGAGGCTGCTCCCAACGGCAGCCAGGCCATGATGTTGACGCCCTGGACGCTTGGGGGCCCCACCGGCGACGCAGGAAATCAATGACCTCTCTAACCGAGGCGCGCCGTCTAACTCGTGTCGCTGTACGGAAAGATGGTATGACGTTCGAGAACCTTGCACGTCGCGCAATCTTATCTCTGCTCCTATTGTTATTCGCCAGTCTTGCCTTGGCGCAGTCCGGCTCGGGAATCCTACGCGGACAAGTTACCGATCCTTCTGGCGCTATCATCACCAACGCCGACATCGTCATGACGCCAGTGACAGGTTCGCCCCTGAGCACCCAGACCAGCTCCCAGGGCATGTATGAGTTCAAGAATCTACCCGCGGGAAAGTACACGCTCAACGTGGTCGCTCACGGCTTCGCCCTGTATGAGAACAACAACGTCGTGATCGCCGACCAGCCCTTGCGCCTGAATGTTCCCATGACTATCGAGGTCCAGGAGCAACATGTACAAGTCTCCGACACCGCTCCAACGATCGATGTGAATCCGTCCAGCAACGCCGGCGCGATCGTGATTTCCGGCAAAGAACTTGAGGCCTTGCCTGACGATCCCGATGAACTGCAATCCGACCTCGAGGCCTTGGCTGGACCCTCGGCCGGGCCCAACGGCGGACAGATGTATATTGACGGCTTCACCGCCGGCCAGCTTCCGCCCAAGTCTTCCATTCGCGAGATTCGCATCAATCAGAATCCCTTTTCCTCGGAGTACGACAAGCTGGGCTACGGCCGCATCGAGATTTTCACCAAGCCCGGTACTGACAAGTACCACGGGCAGGCGTTCATAAGCGGAAATGATTCCTCTTTCAACTCGTCGAATCCGTTTGCCGGAATCACACCGGGATACTATTCGACCCAGTACAGCGGAAATATTGGCGGACCACTGGGCAAGAATGCGTCGTTTTTCCTCAACGTCGAGCGCCGCAACATCAACAACATTACCGCGGTCAACGCGCAGACGCTCGATCCGTCGACTCTCCTGCCGACCTCGACGATTGAGGCGATAGCGAACCCCCACGGTCGCACCAATATCAGTCCACGCCTGGACTATGCTTTGACCAAGAACAACACCCTCACCGCCCGGTACCAGTATTTTCGCGACACCGAAGACAACGATGGCATCGGACAGTTCACACTCCCCTCGCAAGGCTACAACTCAGAATCTTCGGAGCACACCTTCCAGTTGGGCGACACCCAAGTTATTGGATCCAAAGTCGTAAACGAGACGAGATTTCAGTACCTGCGGGAATCCGACTCCCAGTTCGCACAGAACACCACTCCGGCGGTGAATGTCCTGGGAGCCTTTGATGCCGGTGGCAACGGCCGGGGCACGATCATCGACCGTCAGGACCACTATGAACTGCAAAATTACAGCTCGCTGATTCACGGCAACCACATGTTCAAGTTCGGGGGCCGCTTGCGTGCGGCTCGCGATGCGGAGAGCACCACCTCCGGCTTCAACGGTACCTTCATTTTTTCGTCGCTCGCGGACTTTCAGGCTGCGGAATGCGGTATTGCCACCAGCCCGCCACCGGTGTGCTCCACTCTGCCGACCGGAGCTACGCCTCAACAACTTTCAGTTACTACCCCGGCAACCCCCGGCGCCTCCAGTGCCGAGGTGACTTATTACGACGCGGGCCTCTATCTTCAGGACGATTGGCGCGTGCGTTCCAATATCACCATCAGCGCCGGTCTGCGCTTTGAGACTCAGAACGGCATCCACGATCATGGCGATTGGGCGCCACGAATTGGAATTGCCTGGGGCATCGGAGGCCGGAGTTCACCCCCGAAGCTTGTCCTGCGCGGCGGTTTCGGAATCTTCTACGATCGCTTTCAAACCGAGCAACTTCTTCAGGCGGAGTTGTTGAATGGAGTGACGCAGCAAAAGTTCGTCATCAACAACCCGACCTGCTATGCCGGACTCGGCCAACCCTTCGTGCTTTCCACGTGTGGCGCGTCCACCGCAACCACGACGTCGGCTGTGTACCAGGTGAGCCCCAGGTTACGTGCCCCCTACACGTTGCAGTCGGCGATCAGCGCTGAGCGCCAACTCACCAAATCGGCGACTCTGGCGGTAACCTATCTGAACTCCCGCGGTTTCGACCAGTTGCTGACGTTGAGTCTGAATCCAACGACGCAGGGAGGAAACCGCACTTACCAATACGTTTCGGAAGGTAATTTTTTCCAGAACCAGCTCATCGTGAACAGCAACATTCGCGTCGGAACGAAGCTGCAGTTGTTTGGTTACTACACTCTGAACTACGCGAATAGTGATGCTGCAGGCGCCTCGGGCTTTCCTTCCAATTCCTACAACATCAACCAGGATTATGGCCGCGCCTCGTTTGACACACGCCATCGTCTCTTCTTGGGTGGGACGATCGGATTGCCCTATCTGTTTCGGTTGAGTCCCTTCATGGTTGCGAGTTCCGGCTCGCCGTTCAACATCACTTCGCCCATTGATCTGAACGGGGATTCTGTCTTTAATGATCGTCCAATTCTGACGCCGGGAGCCCCGTGTCCCACACCCGGTTCTGGGACCAGTTCGGTGTATTGCACTTCGCTGGGTACGTTTACCGCAGCGCTTCCGTCTGCCGGTCAGACCGTGATTCCCATCAACTACGCGATTGGGCCTTCGCATTTCGTGCTGAATCTGCGCTTGACCAAGACTTTCGGATTCGGAGCAAAGGCAAAGGGAACTGGCGGCAATCAGGGCCCCGGAGGTCCGGGTGGAGGCGGTCCACACGGTGGCGGCCATCGCGGCCCTCTCTTCGGGGGCGGTCCGACGGGAATGTCTTCCAACTCCGATCGGCGCTACAACCTGATGCTCGGTGTCAACGTGCGTAACGTTTTCAACAAGGTGAATACGGCCAATCCAAGTGGAATTCTGGGGTCCTCATATTTCGGTATCCCCAACGCGCTGCAAGGCGGACCATTTTCCAGTTCCTCCGCTCCGCGCCGCATCGAACTACAAGCGACGTTTAGTTTTTGAGCGGGCGAGTCCGCCCGCGTCTGACTCACTGTTCGCGAACCGCTCCAGTCATTCTCGTGAGTGTGCCTTCCGCGTTATGCTGAAGTGCTGAAGCTTTGTCGAATGCCCACTGCGTAAGGCTCCAAACCACTTGGCCCCACTTCCGTTTACCAGGAGAAAGTTTCTCGGTCTTGCAACCGCCGCCGGGGTTGCTGCGATGGCCGCGGACTCCGTATTGCTCGAGCCCAACCGGCCACGCGTCGTGCGTCTGGAGGTGCCACTCCGGCGCTGGCCCGAGGCGCTTGATGGCTTCAAGGTCGCGCTGCTCAGCGATTTCCACTATGACCGCGTGTTTTCAGTGCATCCCATTCACGCTGCCATCGGGATCGTGAATGACCTTCATCCCGACGTACTTCTGCTGTGCGGAGACTTTGTCTCTGTGCCCCTGTTCGACACCTACGGGACGACCGCCGCTTCTGACGCCGAACCTTGCGCCAGGCTGCTGCGCCAAATGCACGCCACTCACGGCTCCTGGGCCGTGATGGGGAACCACGACTACTTCACCGATCCCAGGCGCGTGACAGCGGCCCTTCAGGACGAAGGAATTCGCGTGCTGGCCAACGAGTCAGTACCTGTCGAGGCAAACGGCGCGCGCTTCTGGCTGGCGGGAGTGAATGACGTAATCAGCCGGACCGCGGACCTCGACAAAACCCTGTGCGGCGTTCCCGCAGACGAAGCCACCATTCTGCTGGCCCATGAACCCGACTACGCGGATGAAGCATCCCGCTTTCCCGTAGATCTGCAACTCTCAGGACACTCCCACGGCGGCCAGGTACGGTTCCCCTTCGTAAGACCTCTCTACCTGCCCGAACTGGCCAGAAAATATGTTTGGGGGCTATATCGAATCGGTACTCTCTCCCTTTACACCAACCCGGGTTTGGGGACTGTCGGCCTCCCCATTCGCTGGAACTGCCCGCCCGAGATCACATTGCTGACCCTGAAGCGCTCTGCTGTTGCCGCTGGCCGATTGTCCTCAGAACCTGCCTGCCAGCCACCCTTAATGTGAAATTACTTTCCACCTGTCCGTCTCGTCTATACGACGTCTCCTGCTTAAGTTGCTGATAACAAGCCGCTTACATTGTCAGCATCTTGGCCCGATGCTTGCCACCCAGCAGGTACGGATTGGTTTGCGATCCGAGGGTCCTACCTTCATGCTCCGTCTCTGGCCGCTCGTTGTGCTCGTGCCCGTACTTGCCCAGGGAACCGTGTCCTCTCCGGCTTCGCTAACGCAGACCACTGCGTTGGAGCAGCATGAGCGCAAAGCATGGAAGGCACTCACGCACAACTCTCACTTTGCCGACGTTCCTCACCTCAGTGGCGGCCGTTCTCACTGCGAAGACGTGCAACCACCCCAGGCGCTTGCCACACCGCCTCCGCTGCTCACCTCATGGCGCGACAGAAGAGTTAAAGTCAGTTTCATCATCGGCACCGATGGCCGCGTTCACAGTCCGCTGATCCTGGAAAGCGCCGGTCCGACGGGTGATCGTCACGTTCTGCAGACCGTGCGCACGTGGAGATACCGCCCCGCAACCTGTAACGGAGTGCCCACTGAAACTGAGGGCAAAGTCGAGTTTTCCAGCCGCTGAGCGGCAACCGTGGGCTAGAATTGCGGCAGGTGCTTCCGATCGTGGACAAAGACAAGAAACTTCCCAGGCAGGCCAGCGTGAATCCGCACGATCCCGAACCAGAACTCAACTCTGAGTTGGACGAAGTCCATCGCCAGCTGCATTCGGAAGTGCGGCGTCCCAAGCCGAGTAACGATGCGATGGCCGCCGCCCTGGAGGTAGTCCAACGCATGGCCGCCGAAATGGACGCGGAAGATACTACAGACGACATGGCTGAAGCGTCGGCCAGTGGTGTGTCCGCTCGAGTGTGCCGCGTCTGCGGACACCGGAACCGCGAAGGCCACAAATTCTGCGGCATGTGCGGTTTGCCGGCGGATTCTGGAGACGAAGGGAGATCTAACGCTTCTTGGGAAAAAGGCAGTCTTCCGTCACTGCCCGCGAGTATGCCTCGTCCCGCTTACGAAGAGCGCGAGCCTGATCCCAGGTCTTCCGCTGCGCGGGGGGCAACCGTTGCCGAGACGCACCACTATCACCATCACTACCATCACCACTATTTTCTTGGCGGGCAGGAAGGCCCCGCTCCTCGTGCTTCGACCGATGTTGGCCGAGAAGCGGACAAGTTGCGGGCATCGGCAACTCTGCGCGGCGAATCCATGAGTCGCGCGGAGGCGGCGGTCCGGCGCGTAACTCAGGAGTGGGTTCTGGCCTGCAACACCAAGCATCTCGATGATCTGCTTGAGCTCTACATTGCGGACTCCCTTGTGCTTCGCTCGAATTACGCTCCAATCCGGGGCGCCGCTGCCGTTCGCGAGTTCTTCTTCGGCGCCCTCGACGCCGGATTGGGCGAGGTCGAGGTTGAACCCATCCGTGTCGAAATTGTCGGAGACTTGGCCTACGAAGCCGGACGCTGCAAGGCTCTGGTTCCGGGAGCCGTAGGAAAGCGCCGCGAGGAACGTGGGAAGTACGTCTGGGTTCTCGCGCGGCAGAGCAATGCAGAGTGGAAGATTGCGGTCGACTGCTGGTCGAGTGATCTGACCCTGACTGCGCTGGAATCTGACATGGCTCCAATTGCAGCAGTAAAACCGAGCACACCACAAAAAAGGGTGTAGCCAGGTGGGCTACGGGTTCACGCCGATCGTCGCCAGTTCTTTCTTCAGCTGGCCCAGAGTCTGCATCTCGATTGTCTTCATGCCGAGCTTGGCGCCGAGTTCGAGGTTAAGTGCCCTGTCGTCGATGAAGCAGCACTCCTCCGCGGCGAATTGCGTCGTTTCGAGTGCCAGGCGGTAAATGTCCCGTTCCGGCTTGCGAAACCCCACAAAGCACGAGCTTAGGAAAAGTCGGAAGATCTTCCGCAGTCCATACTTCTCGATCCGGTAAAGATTCAGTTCGCGGGATTCGTTGTTGATTGTACCCATGAGGTATCTATGGGAATCGGCCAGAGACTGCGCCAGGCGGAGCACGCCTGGCACAGGCTGCGACAGCGAGAACATGAATTCCTTGAAGGCGTCCCGATTAAACGGACGCGAGCGATAAAAAATCGTGCGGTCGAGGTATTCATCGAGGGTGATCTTCCCCCGTTCGAGCGACGAGACGACCATTTCATGACGGTCGTGGAACTCTTCGTCATCAAGATGAAAATTCTCGAGCGCCTTCATTCGCTGCTCGCGGTCCCACGCGTTCGTAAGCAAAACGCCACCCACATCCCAGAAAATAGCTCGAATTACGGGCAAAGAGAATTCTCCCCAGTCTGATCCTGAGAACTAATGCTTGTAGATGGTTGTGTCGGGGTGATAGTTGCGCCAGTCGAACCAATACTCTTTCAGCGCCGGGACCCGATCCAAACACTTCCCGGAAGATGCCCCCGCCGTCGCGCACCCTTGGAAATTCCACTCGCTTGCGGTCGCCGTATCCAGCAACACCCAATCTTTCGTGTCGCCTTTGAGGAAGAACTCCGCGTCCTTCCCCTCAATGCGGCTCACAAAGGCGCGGAACGACAGCTTGTCTGGCCCCACCACGATCAACAGGGGCGTACCGTGGACCCGGTCAACAATCGGCGACTGCTTGACCAAAGTGTCCCAGGGATAGGCACGCGCCACTCCGTCGAGCGTTACGCCTACCAGCACATCCCGCGATTTCAACTCCGTCCCGGGGAAACTGATGACCACCGGCAGCTTGGCCACCTCCGCTTCCCACTTGCTGTCATACTCCTTCTCGTACTTCGCCACCGGAGCCAGCACGCGCCCGGTCGAGACCTCGGATTTCCATTGCCCAAAGCTCAATTCGTCGCACGCCACCAATTCGAGCGATGAGCCTTTCAGCGGCCCGTCGAGAGCCTTGCCTGAAATCTGCTGCCACCACGATCCGGTCTCCTTGTCGCGCATGAGAAAGTTCTGGTTGTTAATGCCGGCCAAATAGAAATGCAGCAACCTTCCGTTCACCGTTCGTTTCCACACCAGACCGGTGTGACAGAGCGTTCAATAGGTGACGGCGACCGGAACTCCCCCCACCCAGTCATTCAGCACATGGTGATACGCCATTTCGCGAATCGGATAGGCGCGAGCATCGCTGCCGAAGCGAACCGCCATGATCATTTCCCCGGAATCCAGCTTGCTCTGTGCCTCGCCTTCGAACTGCGCGTTGTCCACCGGATGGAACATCCACTCGAAGTAGTTTATACGGGCCATCACGGCAGAAAAGCCCACCAGCAGCATCGCAATCGTCACAACGGCCTTGCCCCACCGGGTTGAGACTCTCCACAAAGCGAAAGCAAACACCAGGCAGAGCAAAGCGGCAAGCAACGTCCACAGCGGTGCGCTGTCGCGCAACCCAATCGCGAACAAGAGCGCGCGTGGCGCCTGGTAGCGGAACGGACGGATAATGAACGCCGGGACAAAAAACAGGCCAATGCCTGCGAGAGCACAGACCCAAAAAGTGGCCCACAGCCACCGCGAGCTACGCCGATCGGTATCGTACATGAGGAAGCGTCGTCCGAGGCCATTGCATCCCCGGAGACATGTGTAGGATTCTACCGAATCTCCGGCCTCGGTGGATTCTGGGAGCCAGACAATTTCTCCTTCGCGAAACCAGGCCTGCCTTTCCTCGGAGCTCGAAACATCTGGCGGAAGTAAAACGCCCCGACCCGCAGAGCGGATCGGGGCGGCTGGTGATTAAGTTTGTGAGTTTATTGTGGCGTGAAGTTCTGGTGATAGCTCAAACTCACGACGTCCTGGAACATCGGCGTGCCTGGAGGCAGGTTTGCCGGGTTCAGGAACAGCGTGTCAAAGAAATAGTTACGGGTTGGGGGGTTGTAGACCACGCTGCAACACTTGAATGTACCCGTCGCATATTCCGAGTAGTACATGCTGATCATGGATCCTGCATAGTACGTGTTGGTGCCGCCGCGATCTTCCAGGTAACGCAGGAAGTTGTGCATGCCCCCGTCCGTGCCGAAGTCCTGCCCAGCCCACGCCGGCTGCGGAAACGGAACGCTTTTTCCGGCCGCAATCGCCACGCGGTAGTAGCTATCAGTGGCGTTTCGGTTAGTCATGACTCCCGGGTTGTTGAGGCTGAGGCCATCCGACCAGTTGGGCGAGAGCAGCGTCACCGCGTCCGCAATAATCGCAGCCGCCGAGTGAGGTGTATTGTTGTTGACACCCAGGCTAGCCCAGAACGGATCAGCCGGGCCGGAATTGTAGTTGCCCCACACATAGACGGGCTCTTCGGATGCGACGGTGAAACCGTTTCCAGTCGTCGCCGGCCCGATGGGATGCGGCAAGTAGCTCACTGCCGCCGCCGTCATACCACCGTCCACCAGCCGCAGGACGTGACGCGGTCCGGTCACCAAGTTTGCCCAACCCGTGGTTGGACAGTTGATTCCGGCCGTCACTCCGTTGATGTAGTACGTCTGGGTAACGTTCGCTGCAGGCACGCCAAATCCCACGCCCAGGTTCTGCGCTCCTTGCTGGTTGAGGACTCCATTTCCATCCACGTCTTCAGGAGAGAACGCGTAGTAGCTCTTGTTTTCCAGCTTTGCATCTGGCACGCCTGCGGACGAAGTGCTGTTGACCACATCTTCCAAAAGCGATTCTCCCGACATGACACCGTTGTACGGAGCATTGGGATTCGGGGTCATCCCGCGATGGTCGGCAAAGTAGAGGATATAGCCGTTGTCCTTGGTGGAATTGACCTGAAGACCACTGCCTGCGGCGTAAGGCGCCACTCCTTGCAGCCACAGCCACAAGTTGCCCACGTCGAGTTCGACCGCGTTCATCACGCCGACGGGACTGCAAGTGGTGCCCGCTCGCGCTCCAGCGTCTCGCGGCTCACCTTCGCGCGAGTCGTAAAAGTTGATGGGGTACCAGCTGAATTTCGATACGGTGCCCCCTAGGGTGGATTCGGTGTTTGCCGCCCCGGCGGCCTTCAGCTGCTGCAATAGCAGGATGGCTGGGCTGATCGGGTTCGCGCCCGCGGTTCCCCAGGGCGCCGACGGCGCGAAGGTACTGCGGCCGAACCCGTAGGAGAGCCATTGCTGCGTGACGCCGACCCAGTTGCCGGCATTGTTCAGGTATTCCACCCGTATCCATGCACTGGGCAGCGTGGTGGCATTGAATCCATTCGTGACTTCGCCCAACAGCGGCCAGGTCGTGGATGTGTAACCCGTCGGTTGCACCCAGTTCGCATCCTTCGTCGTGTCGGCGTTCGCATACCACATATACCGGACGGCAGTACTCAGCAGGACCGGATTCGTGGTCCCGTTTACCACCGAAACGCCAAACTGCACATCCTGCCCGTCGGCGATCAGGCCACGCTCGGGATGCAGATCGAGTTGAGTGTCCGCCAGCAGGATTCGTATTTCCGCCTTGCTGTACAAACGGGAAGAGCTCAACAGCGGAGTGTCCCAGGCTTGCGGCTTGCGAATGATGTCGATCGCCCCAACCGCGGACGATTGCACAAAGGGCAGCTGCAGCTTGGTGGCGCCCGTCAGTCCGTTGATGACAAAGCCGTTGTAAGTGGACTGTGAAATACCCTTCCATGCCGGGTTCGCGGCACCGGTCGGAGGGAATCCTCCGGTCCAGCTTCCCGCGGTGAGCTTCAGACAATTCGTGGCTGGCCCCGTTCCCGGAGCAGCCGGACACCCAGCCGCCGCGTTGGGTATGTAGACGCTCCCGCCGTAGCCGGCGGCGGTTGCGTGGCCATTCTCAAGCTGGTCCAGGATGACCTGGCCTACCGCTGCGATCTTGTCCGTGAAGGTCAAGTTGGAGCCGGAGGCGAGAAATAGATTCCCATTCGTGTGCACACGGCCGCCAAAGTTAAAATTCGGGCCGGCGAAATAATCGCAGTCTCCATCGCAGAACACGCCAAACTCGAAGGCCGGAAGCAATGCCACTTCCACAGTTCGGGTCATGTTCATCGAGGCCCCGGTCGCCGCGACGACTCCCGAACCCGACTGGCGCGTGGCTGTAACCTGCAGGTTGAAGGGAATGAGCGTCGCTACCATGCCCTGATCCGGGCCCGATCCCACGATGTCCCACGTGCCCTTGGGATTGCCCGCGGCATCCGACAGTGGCCACGTGATGGTTTCCACGTAGTTGATGCTGGAAATGTTTGAACCCGAGACCATGGTCGGGAAATTCGAAGGGCTGGTCAGGGCGGTGATAGCCGCCGCATTCGGAGTCTGCGAAGTCTGATAGAGCTGGGAGAGCTGGGACGTCAATGTCTCGATGCCGGCCTCGGCGCCGTAAAAGGCCAGGTTTCCTTCCAGGTCGTTTCCTCCCATGCGCGTTTCATTGCTGACCATATACATCAGACCGATGGCCACCCCCGACAGCAGGATGGTCAGCAGCAGCGCCGCGATGAGAGTAAATCCTCGTGCGTCTCGTTTGCTCTGTCCCATAGTTCTCCTTCGAACTCTTCCCTCGTAAGACTGCCAGCAGCGACTCATTGGCACACCGTTGTGCTGCTGCTGTACGAATTGCAGAAGCTCATGTCGCGTGCGCTTACTGATGTCGCCAGATACATGCTCTGGGACTTCCGTCCTTGCTGGATCAGGCTTTGCCCCAACACCCAGATGTTTACCTTCTGAATCAGACTGGGGGACTGTCCTGCGCCAATCGGATCCGCTCGATTGGGGGTGACAGTTCCCAGAACGGAGTCGATCACGTCGTATGTGAATTGCAGATTGATGATGTTGTCGGCCACCGGCACAGCGTCAAATCCATTTACCTGACGCATCAGGCGCGGCGTCTGCACCGTCCCACCCGCGGGAGGAACCTGCAGAAAATAAGTCACAACATTGAGGCGGCAGACCGTCATCGAAGATCCCGCTCCAGCGCCGGCAAGTGCCACCTGGGCCAGGTTGTTGGTGCCCACCGTCTGGTTAAGATTGAGGGGATCGCCGGTCGCGAAGTTGATCGCAGTATTGCTGGGAATGCTGGTGATTTCACCCACTCCGGCAGCGGATTGCACCGGCGTATTGCCGATTGCCGGGTTGCCCGGCCCGCTCACCATGAAAAGCAGCACATCGCCTGCGTTGAGACCGCCGGCCGCCAGAATGTTGTTAGGCTGAACCCCCGCATTCACGACGCCCACCGTCACCGTTGTCGCGCTGGTGAACGTGAATGTGAAGTTGGTCAGCGGGAAGTTGTAGTCGCAATAGACGGTTGTCAGGCTGCTGTTTATCTGGCCCGGGGCGTTCACGATCACAGCGTTATTCTGGACCCCATTGTTGAATCCAGGCAGAATCCCATACATGTAGTTGGCTCCGCCCAGGGCATTGTTCGGGTAGGTATTGACAGGGACATAGCAGGTCCCTGTCTGGTTGCAGGCGAACTTTGAAACCGTTGCTCCCGCTCCGGTCGGCAGCTGCAGGCCGCCCGTGGGAAGCCCCGCCCCCGCCATGCCGATATCCTTGGTCATGAGCTCGATGGCCGCGCGCATGTTCTGCTGCGTCTCGGCCCGCTGTGTAACGGTGAAGGTAGCGTCCATGCCGATCTTGAACAGACTGGTCATGGCCGCAATCACCAGCAGACCCACTGCCGAAGCGATCATCAGCTCCAGGAGGGTAAAACCACGCTGCGGTTTCGCAATTCTCATCTTCATATTCCCCATGCCGCTCAGTGGTAACTCGAGATCAGCCCGTTCACCGAATAGCTTCGAACCGGCCAGCCGGCCTTGCTGTAGGTGACTGTGATTGTGATCGCCATCAGGTTTGTATCAACCGCGCCCGTAGGTAGCAGTACCTGATTGATCGCGATCGTTCGCGTAAAGTTGGCCAGGCTCATGATTTGGTCGTCGGCCGTGCCCAGGACACCATCTGATCCGGGCAGCACCATGCACTCCACGCCACCGTTGGGGCACGGTGCGCCCGCTGTGGTGGTGCAGCCCACGTCATCGGCCGTTCCCACCAACCCATCCGGGCCGGCGCAGAGCAGAGGTTGAGCTCCACTGGAGAAGATGCCGCCATTCGCGGTGTTGTTAATCGAAGCGAAGGGAATCTGCTGGCTGTTGCGCGCGGTGTAGATACTCTCCATCGCCTCGACCGCTTTGTGCCGCGCGATCAGGTCTTCTTCGGCCGACTGGGTGGCAGTGATGGCAGTGGCAAACGTCGCCATGAGTGCCAGCAGTCCCACCGTCATGACCACAATCGCAATCATGGTCTCAATCAGCGTAAATCCGCCCTGTTGCGTTTGAACTCTTGGGTTTTTTCTTTGGCTCATTGTTGCATCCAAATGGGAGCTCCCGCCTGCTGGACAAGCCGCCACCCTCGCACCCGCCCGGTTGCGCCCCACACCGTAATCGCGCGCGAACTGTTGATGGTGGTGTCGGCGGGGCGAGTGATGTAGACCACCCCGTTGTTATAGTTGCCGAGCGTGTCACGAGCGGAACCGTCAGGCATGAAGGCGACATAATTCAAGGAGCCGCCTCCCAGACCCTGACCGAAATCCACCGCTGTGGCCCCGGCACCGAAGCTGTCGGGCGCGACCGCCGGCCACCCGCCCTGCACCGCAAAACTCATGTCGACGGGAAGGCTGTAGGTATTCACCAACTGGAGTGGTGGGAAGATTCCTCCGATTGCCGGCGGTTGATATTGCACCTGGATGGTACCGTTCGCGTTGTTGAATATGACCAGGTACTCATGGCTTTGCGTGATGGCCAAGTGGCGCGTATTGCGCAGCACCATGAGGGTTGTATCGTAAGCCGAGTCCACGTGCCCCCTGTACAGCAGTGGCCGCATCCCCATGTACGTGGCCCCGATCAGGATCAGCGCGATGCAGACCGTGATCATCAACTCCAGCAGCGAAAACCCGAGATGTTTCCTCGATCTCATAACGATTCTTTCGTGGAGGAGAAGCGGTTCACTCCGCGCCGGAAATCCGAAAGACGGCAACGGCACAAAGTGTGTGCACTCGCGGAATACACAGATTCCCGCGAGCCTTCACCGCGTCATCCTCATCGTAGGAAGGGGTTGGGAGGCCGTCAAAGCACTACGGTGCAACGTCCTGGGATTGGCCTTTTGTCATCCTCATTGGTTACTGATGTCACTCGATTGATGCGACACCACTTAGCCGGAAGGCGGCGGTGAGAACCTCGGGAGGATGACTCCGGTAACTTGTCCGCGGAACTGACGTGACTCTACGATGACGGGCAGGTATGACTCTATCGTCGCTCCTGGTATGCGTGGACGAGGCGGCTGCTGAGGTCCTGCGCCGTGTCCTCGAAGAACTCAGCATCAAGGTCGAGTCCTGTCCCGATGTTGCTCGGGCGGCCATGCGCCTGGCCCAACAGCGTTTCGACGTGGTCATTATCGATTGCGACTCTCAAACTGAAGTCAATGGCCTGCTGCGCGAAACCCGCCTCTCGCGGCTGAATGATTCCACTCTTGCGGTGGCCGTGGTGAGCGGGCAGGAGAGCATTCGCGAGATGTTCTCCTTGGGCGTCAACTTCGTGTTGTACAAGCCGGTTTCTCACGAACGCGCACTGAGCAGCTTGCGGGCGGCGCGTGCGGTGATGCGAAAAGAAAAGCGACGCAGCGCCCGCGCTGCCGTGCACACTCACGCCATGGTTGACTACGCCAATGTCGAGCAGGAGAAAGCCACGCTCATGGACTTGGCCCAAGACGGCATGGCGGTTCTGTTCGGCAAGAAGCTTCCCCCCACCAGCAAAGTCTATTTCCAGTTTCAACTGCCCGGGCAGAAGTCCAGCGTGCGTCTTTCCGGGCAGGTGGTTTGGCAGGATTGGAACGGCAGGGCAGGAATCCAGTTCGTGGACGTGCCCAAAGCTTCCCGGCGGTTGCTGACCGAGTATCTAAGTGCAACCTTGCCGAAGTCTTCCGAACCTTTCCCCCGGGTGACCGTTGAGATGGAGGAACCAGTGCCGGTCGGTGGCGGGTCCCAGCAAGAGACTGCCACGGTGCGCGCGGCCGACGGTGAAGCTGGGGCGCGTCTGCGGTCCGAGCCCGACAACCGCCGCGGGCAAACCCGCTATGCCTGCCGTCTGGGAGCGGAAGTCTATCGCACCGGCATCCCTGTTCCCAATCACTGCTGCCTGACCGATCTCAGTGCAGGGGGCTGCTATCTCGAAGTGCCGCTGCCGTTTCCCAAGGGTGTTTCCGTCGAAATTACCGTGCGAACGTACGAGTTAAAGCTGCGTCTCCGGGGAACAGTACAAGCCTCGCATCCCGGCTATGGCATGGGAGTCGCGTTCGAGTTGAAGACGAAAGATGAGCGCGATCAGGTGCAGAAACTGACACACTTCGTTGCCTCCACCACCGAAGGCTCCAACTAAGTCGAGGCTGCTCGGGACATGAATCCCGCTCACGACTGACTGGGCACGCCGTCCAACAGTCTATGCGCTGGCAGATTGCCCTAGTGCTCCTCGCAGCCCCGGCCTTCACTCAGACCTCAACTCCGCAACCTCCTCGTGACGACGTTATTCGCATCCAGGAGTTCTACCGGCTTGCCGCCCAAATTCAAGATCAAATCTGGCCGAAATGGAGACAGGTTCCAGCGCCGTTGCTGCTCGTAACCGCGGACGCGGAGTTCCTGACCAGGCATCCCGCCCCACCCAAGGAATTCATCAAGGTCGGAGAGGATGTGTATACCCGGCCGCGCCAATTTCGCACTGACTTTCAAGCGACCTTCCCGGCGTTCGGGCCGCCGTCGGTGATCGTCATCGGGGAACCGAAGAATACGTTGAGCAAGACCAGTACGCCCTGGATCTGCACGGTTATGCACGAGCATTTTCACCAGCTGCAAAACGCTCAGCCAAATTACACCCAGGGCTTACAGGATCTGGGCTTAAGCCATGGCGACACGTCCGGGATGTGGATGCTGAACTATCCCTTCCCCTACGAAAAGCCTGAAGTCGCGCGAGGTTTCAAAGAACTACGCGACCTGCTGCTGGAAACCGTGAACACTCGTGACGAGGCGGCTTTCGCGAAGTTGGCGAAAAAATACCTCGAGCAACGCAGGCAATTCTTGGCGCAGCTTAGCCCCGAGGACCACCGGTACTTCAGCTTCCAACTCTGGCAGGAAGGGATTGCGCGCTACACGGAGGTCAAATCCGCGGAGGCAGCCACCCATTATCAACCAACCGTAGAATACGCGGCTCTTCCGGACGCAGAATCGTTCTCCGCCTACGCAGAGGAGGCGAGGAAAAACACCCTGGAAGAACTCAAACAGGCCGATCTCGCCACATGGAAGCGCACGGTCGTCTATTCGTTCGGCGCGGCGGAGGGGTTCTTGCTCGATCGGCTCAACCCGAAGTGGAAAGACGAATACTTTCGAAGCATGTTCTCGACCGATTCGTACTTTGAGAGCAAGAGGTAAGAGCTACTTCGTCGTTACTTCTTCGGCCACTGCCTTCTTGAAATAATCCAGCGACATTCGCAGGCCGGTCTCCAGATCGATCTTGGGCTCCCATCCCAGCAACTGCCTTGCCTTAGTGATGTCAGGGCGCCGCTGCTTGGGATCGTCCTGCGGCAGAGGCTCGTAGCGAATCTGGCTCTTTGACCCCACTACTTTCAAAACATGCTGGGCGCATTCGAGAATCGTGAACTCATTCGGGTTCCCGATGTTCACCGGCAAGTGTTCGTCGGACTTCGCCAGGCGCATGAATCCGTCAATCTCATCGCTCACGTAGCAGAAGCTGCGCGTCTGGTTGCCGTCTCCGTATACGGTGAGATCCTCTCCGCGGAGGGCTTGCTTCATGAAGTTGGGCACGACGCGGCCATCGTTCAGCTGCATGCGCGGGCCGTAGGTGTTGAAGATGCGCACAATGCGCGTATCCACGTTGTGATAGCGGCGATAGGCCATGGTCACGGCTTCAGTGAAGCGCTTGGCTTCGTCGTAGACAGAGCGCGGCCCGATAGGGTTGACGTGTCCCCAGTAAGTTTCTTTCTGCGGATGCTCGAGCGGATCGCCGTAGCATTCCGACGTCGACGACACGAAGTACTTCGCGCCGTACTTATGGGCCACGTCGAGCGCGTGAAAAGTTCCCAGCGATCCGACCTTCAGCGTGGGAATGCCGTGGATGCTGTAATCGACGGGGCTTGCCGGGCTGGCGAAGTGGAAAACGTACTCAACTTTGCCCACATCGAACGGTTCGCAGATGTCGAACTCGACGAACTCGAAGCGCGATTCGTTGCGCAGATGCTCGAAATTTGCGCGGCGACCGGTGAGCAGGTTGTCGACGACAACCACACTCCAGCCCTCGCCGAGCAGGGAATCGCAAAGGTGGGAGCCCAGGAAACCGGCGCCACCCGTCACCAGAGCGCGTTTTGAGCTCATGCTTTCTTCGTGCCGTTGCCGTTCTTCAGAACCGCGGCCGGAACGCCGTCGGGATGGGAGGCGGCGCGGCCCACGCTGTAGTAGGTGAAGCCGTGCGCGGCCATCGTCTCCGGATCATACAGGTTTCGGCCGTCGATCACGATGGGATACTTCAGTTCGTGGCTGAGCCGGTCGAGATCGAGGTTCGCGAATTCCTCCCACTCCGTGAGGATGAGCAACGCGTCGGCGCCAGTGGCTGCTTCGTAGGCTGAACTGGCGAACTTGATGTTGGAACTGATCATCTCCTGGGTGCGTTCCATCGCCGCCGGATCGTAGGCCGTGATCTTGCAGCCTTCCTGGAGCAAGGCCTGCACCAGGAAAAGCGCCGGGGACTCGCGGATGTCGTCGGTGCCGCCCTTGAACGCGAGTCCGAGCACGCCCAGACGCTTGCCGCGAAGCGTCCACAATGCGCTGCGCACCTTGCGCAGGAAACGCTCGCGCTGGTCTTCGTTGATGCGCATGACTTCATCGAGCAGGCGGAAGTCGTACCCACATTCACGCGCGACGGCGCGGAACGCCATCACATCCTTTGGAAAACACGAACCGCCGTAGCCGATGCCGGGGTTCAGGAATCTGGGCCCGATGCGAGAGTCGGTGCCGACTCCGTGGACCACCTGATTCACATTCGCGCCGACCGACTCACAAACCGACGCGACTGCGTTGATGAAGGAAATCTTCATCGCCAGGAAGGCGTTGGAGGCGTGCTTGATCAATTCCGCGCTCTTGGTGCTGGTCACGATGATGGGCGCTGGAATTGAAGTGCGATCCGGCTGCGGGATCGCGTCGGTGCGCTGGTAGTAGGTGCCATCGGTCAGGGGGGCGTAGATTTCGCGAAGCACCTCGGCGGAACGCTCGCTGTCGCAGCCGATCACGATGCGGTCGGGGAAGAGAAAATCGGTGACGGCGGTGCCTTCGCGCAGGAACTCGGGGTTGGAGGCGACGTCGAACGAATCCGGATCAGCGCCGTTGCGCAAAATAATTTTGCGGACCCACTCGCTGGTGTAGACGGGCACGGTACTTTTCTCGACGACGACCTTATAGCCGTCAACCGCACCGGAGATTTCGCGGGCCACAGACTCGACGTAAGAAAGGTCCGCTTCGCCGCGTTCGGTGGGCGGGGTGCCGACAGCGACGAAAATGACAGAACTGGCGCGCACGGCGCCCTGCAGGTCGTCGGAAAAAGTGAGGCGGTGGCCGCGGTGGCGGCTCAACAATTCAGGGAGGAACTTCTCGTGGATGGGAACCTGGCCATTTTTCAGCGCGGCCAGTTTCCGGTCGTCATTATCGACCAGGATGACGTCGTGACCGAGATCGGCAAAACAAGCTCCTGCCACCAAGCCTACATATCCGGAGCCAACGACAGCGATCCGCATGTTCAAACTCCCGAGGATTGAAATCGATGTAAAATTCTTATTTTCAGAGGCTTCGACGCAGAAGCCCGTAGGGGGGAGCAAAAGAAAAAGCTTGGGAACGTCCCATATCCTGCCCCAAGATTGGCTGATTCTAACAGTTTGCTGCGGGAATGGGGAGAGAGAAAAGGCTCCGCCACGGTTGTCCTATTGAGTTTTCCGGTCGTTTTGGGAAACAGGCGCGGCTGATTCCAACGGAGACGAGTCACAACTGCTTCGTACCCACACTAACTGGGAAGCGAGACAAAGCTAATATCCATGGACTCAATACTTTGCGAAAGGCGAAGACCTAAGCAGAGTCCCGGCCGTACTCTCGGAACTGGATGTTCAAACGCTGAATCATGGATTGCAGCGTCGTGCGTTTGAGCCCAAGGCGGTGGGCCGCGCCGTCTGGCCCGGAGAGAATGCCGCCAGTTTCGCGGAGGATCTGGACGATGTATTGGCGTCCAACTCCGACAAGCGTGCCGTCTGTAGCATCCTGCTCAAGGGCGTCCAATTCGGCCGGAGGCAGCGTCAATACCGAGCCCTTGTTCAGAATGACCAGGCGCTCGATCAGATTCTCTAATTCACGAATGTTTCCGGGCCAGTCCCATTTCTTGAGGGTTGTGAGGGTTTCCTCGGATATCGTTTCAATTCGCATCTTCATGTGGGCGGCATGCTTGCGGAGGAAATAGTCAGCCAGCTGCGGGATGTCAGAGCGCCGTTCTCGCAGCGCCGGCAGGCGGATGGGAAAAACATTGAGGCGGTAGAACAAGTCTTCACGAAATGTTTTTTCCAAGACGGCCTGCTTGAGGTCGCGGTTGGTCGCGGCGATGATTCGCACATCCACGCGCAGGGTACGTACTCCGCCCAAGCGCTCGAATTCCTGGTCCTGAAGCACGCGCAGCAATTTGGGTTGCAGCTCCAGGGGGAGTTCGCCGATCTCGTCGAGGAAGATCGTGCCCTTGTCGGCCAATTCCATACGGCCGACTTTCTGGCTGACCGCACCGGTAAAGGCGCCCTTCTCATGCCCAAAGAGTTCGCTCTCCAGCAGTCCCGCGGGAACCGCGGCACAATTGAGCTTGATGAAACTCTTTCCGTGCCGCAGGCTGAGCCGGTGGATAGAGCGCGCAATCAGTTCCTTGCCGGTGCCAGTCTCTCCCAAGAGGAGG
The DNA here is from genome assembly GCA_020073465.1 of Terriglobia bacterium. Taxonomy (GTDB): domain Bacteria; phylum Acidobacteriota; class Terriglobia; order Terriglobales; family Acidobacteriaceae; genus Sulfotelmatobacter. Next base: position 49,484 of record JAIQFC010000006.1, on the reverse strand, counting down.
ACTGTGGCATGAAGGGGGGCGACCGCGCGGGCTTGCTTTAGAACCTCCTTGAGAACGGCACTTTGCCCGATGATCTCTTCAAAACCGAGCTCTTTCTCGATTTGATTCTCCAGATAGAGTTTTTCCTGCACCAGCTTGTTTTTCTGATCTTGCAGGCCGTCGGCGAGCTCACGGAGCTTGGCGATGTCCATGCTGGCCCCGGTGATTCCAACCACGGTTCCGGCTGTGTCGAAAAACGGTTCAAGGGTGAGATCGAAGTATTGCTTCTTGCCGTTGCGAAGGACCGGCATCTCGGCGCGGTAGCCAACCCCTGTTTCCAGCACACGGCGCTTGATCTCATTCAGGTGGGAAGATGTCTCCGAGCCGTTGATTTCCTCATCGGTCTTTCCCAAGATTTCACTTTCCAAATAGAAGTGAGGATTGTAGACCCAGGTGTAGCGGAGATCAGTGTCTTGATGAAAAACGGTAACGGGAGAGCTCTTGAGCGCGACGCGGAAACGCTCTTCGCTTCTGCGTAATGAGGCCTCGGCCTGCCTCCGTTCGCTGACATCGCGGAGGATAGCCTGCAAACGCCCATCGGGCAGTTGCCTACCGACAACTTCCCCAGGGAAGAAAGAACCGTCCTTGCGCCGCAACTTCCATTCTGTCCGGACAATGTTGCCGCCGGCAAAGCGAGCTGTCTCGGCAGCGATGCGCGGGATCTCCTCCAAGGCAATAACGTCGGCGATGGAGAGTCGAAGAATCTCGTCCCGCGAGTAGCCGAGCATCTCTGCACCCGCAGAGTTCACATCGAGATATCTCCCAAAGGCATCAGCGACAAAGATCCCGTCGGAGGCTTGCTCCACCAGAAGCCGGAAATGCGACTCACTCTCGCGCAACCTGTCCTCGGCTTGCCGGCGAGCCTCGTCGATCTTCACCTTCTCGGTGATATCGCGCTGGATGCCCCAGGTGCGGGTGAGCTTCCGATCCTCCACGATGCCAATCATGCTGTTGAGGAAGACCTTGGGATTGCCTTGGACATCAACTTCGTGGGACTCGCGCTCCAGCACGCGGAAGCCGGAACGAATGTATTCGCGCGTCAGTTCGATGTTGTGCGGATCGCTAGGGTCGAGTGTTTCGGTCAGCCGCTTTCCCACAAAATCCTTCACCGAGGAGAGCCCATACATTTTGACGATGGCGTCGTTGCATTCCGCCAGGTAGGAGTCGTGGAGGATGTGGTGAACCAGTTCGTCTTCCGGGAGGTCAATGGAAATCGGTTTGTCCAGGTCCTGGCGGAAGATGCCCTCCGAGCTCTGCGCCACGAAATTGCGGTAGCTCTCTTCACTACGGCGGAGAGCGTCCTGGGCTTGCTTGCGCTCGGTAACGTCGCGGGCGGTGACAACGTAATAGACGCGGTCCAGTTGCACGCGTGTGATGCTGAGCTCCGCCGGGAAGATCGACCCATCTTTTCGCCGGTGGAGTTTTTCGCCGGTCATGAATCCCAGTTCCCGCAATTCCTTCGTGACCTTGGCGCACCATGATTGATCCACCGCAGGGGCGATATCGCAAACCGTCAAAGACAAAAGCTCCTCGCGACTGTAGCCAAGATCGCGGCATGCCTTCTCATTCACATCAAGGAAGCGGAACGTTTCTGGATCGACCACCTCGATGGCATCGCTGGACTGGTCCACCAAGGTACGGAACAGTTTCAGAGCCTGGATGGTCTTCTCCCGTTCCTGTGCAGCGTCAACGAGCCTTTGGTTGGCTTCGCACAGCAGCCTGTCTGCCTGCTTCTGCTCGGTGACATCGTGGGCCATCCCGCGCACTACGGGGGAGGCAACACCGTCGACGCGCAGCGTGTTGCGGTATTCCCAGATCCTGCGCTCACCCGACCGCGTGAGGACGGCCATCAACCCATGTGCCTCGCCGGCTCTCTCGATCTGCTTCAGATAGGCATCAAACTGATTGCGGAACTCCGGGGCGATGATGTCCCGCATGGGAATCTGCAGCAGTTCTTCGACGGTGTATCCCAGCACGCGGGCTGGAGCGGGATTGACGGAGAGGAGCCGTCCCTGAAGATCGTGGATGCAGAGCAGGTCCTGGCTGTGCTCGACCAGGTCGCGATACCAGTCTTCATGTTCCTGCGCGGCTCGCCGGATCAGATCCAGAGCGAGAGGCGTTTCACGCAGATTGCGTTCTGCCCGCGGAGGGTGCAATCCCATGGCTCACCCCTGACAGGTCGCGGACACACGCCTCAGCACCGGCCGAAGCACGTACAGCGATCCACCCAAACCCAGCAACACTACACCATCCTATGGGCTTAAGTCACGCTGTAACGTGATCGTCGGCCTGGTCCATCAACTGCGGTCCTGTTTTGGGACCGACGACGCGGAACCTACTATCGTCGTGCCGCAAGGCTCCTGCAATGCTCCAGTCCACGTTCTCTTGAAGGCGCCGTTCTCTATTGCTTGGCGGTCTGCTCGAGATCGTTCTTCAGCAGGCTGACTTCTACGCGGGTACCGCTGGCGTGTTTATCTGCAGAAGCGTTGCCCATCCCAAGCACGTAGATGCGGTAGGTCGGGATCTCGTGGTTCAACACCAGGTAACGGACCACCGAGTCGGCCATCTTGCGGGAGTTGGCGATCGCGGTCTGGCCCTGACCGGACGAGAAGCCCTGCACTTCGAGAATGTAACCGTGCTGACTCTTGAGCTGGGAGGCCATCTGGTCGAGTGCGTCCTTGGCCTGCTTGCTCAACACGGTCTGGCCCGGGCGGAAGCGAATCTCGGTCTGTGACCCGGACTTGTACTGATCGATGTTGCCGACCTTGGTCTCGACTGCGGAGACGCGCGTGTCAAGAGCGGCCGCGGCCTGATGGGCCATCTGAGCTTTGTTGGTTGCGTCCACCGCATGCGCATCAGCCAGGCTGGTCTTTTCCGAAGCCAGCTGAATGCCGTGCTGGGCACGGGAATCCACGTCCCGGATCATTTGCTGGTTCGACGTGGTCAGCTCATCGAGTTCGTTGAGACGGTCGTGGATGGGCTCAACATGCCGCTTCACGTACTGCTTGGTGGCAAATGGGTGCATGAGCAGCGCTGCTACGCCGGGTTCTTCGCCGTCCCAGAAGTCCTGCGGAGTGGGAGCCGGCAACGGCTCTCTTTCGGTAGCCGTCACGGGCTGCGGGGCACTTGAATTTGAACTGGTCTGCTGTGCGAACGCGGGAAGCACAAGACCGGTGGACAGCAACAGCGCTATAAGTGTTTGAGTCTTCATAATCATTGTTCCTTCCGAGTGCGGAGCCTGAGGCCTTCCGTTACGGCTCCGATGCCAACTTGGCCCGAAGGCTTAAAACCTTAGGGACACGTATAACATTGTAGCGCCGAAAAGGGGAGGGGAGGCCAGGAAATTCATCGGTAGGTGAAGGGCCGGATATCGTGAAAACGGCGGCGGAGCGCAGGTTCCGGAGGCTTTGTTCCCCAGCGCCAAGCCCTCCGGGCATCCGGTTGGTACCGGAAGGTGACCCCAAAAGCGGCAGGCGTTGAACACCAATTCAGCTGTGGCTTACTGTCATCTGACTCGCCCGTCCAAGCACAGGTTCTGGGCTGGTAAGCGGGAATTGCGTGAGGTGAACTACTTGAGCAAAATCGGGTGGACCGTTCTAAGTCTTCTGTTATGTGCAGTGACGCTGGCCCAGAACTCAGCGATACCGGGCACTCCCGCGGTGCAGCGGCGGGTACAGGATCAAACCATTGTTTCAGAGGAACTACCGGCTGCTGTGCTTACGTTCGACAAGGCCTTCCGGTACGTAGGCGGGCAGGTGGTCAATCTGTATGGAAATGCGGACGCGGAGCAGCATCTGTTCGTGAAATCGGGAGGTGGTGGCTCGGCAGAGAGCTTCTACTGGGTACAGTTCGAGCACTTTCTCCCCAGCAACACTTAGACATACGACTATCGTCGGGAGCGAACGGTCGACATCGGCGGGTTGGAATTCATTTATGACGTGAAGAGCTTCTCGGACTACGCGGGGATGCAAGCGGAGGATCCGGCCTCGGACGGAGCGGCCATCGGCAGACTGCTGGCGCGGCACCATCTGGAGTTTCCCAAGAAGGCGGCACGGGTTCGGATGTTTTATCTGCCAACCGCGGACCGGCGGACCGAGCTCATGATCATCTATGGGGAAGCACTCGGGAACGATTCCAAGGTTCCGGCCAGCAAGGACGGCGTTCAGCTGGATGCTGCTGCGCCTGACTCGGCGAAGATGATTCTCGATCGGGCTCGGCAGGGATTGAGGATTCGGAGGCGTTGAAACGGGGCTGAGGGCGTGGTTGGCTTCTGAAGGCGTTGCGGGAGGTCCGGTCGACTTCGCTCAGAGCAGGCTCTTCTCTCTACCTGAAAGGACGACAGTTTCTGATGCACAGAACGCAAATTATGCGTTGGACTGTTCTCCAGCGAAGCCGCTATCCTGCAATCATTGGGGAGACGTCTAAAAGCAGTTGACGGGGTTAACTCTGGGAGCCATGCATGAAATCCGGGCGACATTCTTTTGCGCGTTCGGCTCGGGCCTTCGAGCGCCGCATGGTTGGGATCGGTGACGGCGGGCCGAATGAATCCAAGTGCCTGGCATGCGGTCAGATTGTGGACACGATGATGGATCAAGCGCTCGAACGAGGTGAAACCGCGGGTGCTTTCCCGGATTCGGGAGAGCGCACTGGCGGGAGGGGCGACAGAAAACGATCGTCTCCTGCCGTTGATCTGGAGAAGCTGTTGGACTTTTCCCAGCAGTTGTACGCTCACGCTCTTACGCTGCAAGAAGTGATTCGGAACGAAGGGGACGTGACGTACGAAGTCTTGAGGCCCGGGTACGACCGGCTGGCCGCAGAACAGTTCAAAGTTTTCTACCACACCTTCAATCGGCCCTCGGGTTGTCGCAAACGTTCCGCGGCGTCTGGTGAGTAGTGGCTCGAATCAGGCCGCGTAAATCCACCCTTCAGTTCAGACCGTTTCAATGACTGAAACTTTCATGAGCCTGACTTCTTCTGCTGTCTTGCTGTCGGCGGCTTGCCGGTGAGGGGCGGGATGGTGCGGGCCGCAGCGGAGTCTGCGACCAACCGGGCAAGGCGCCGGCGCCGAGTGTCCTCTCTCTTGGCGCTGATTACCCACCAGGTGGCGGTGCGGCGGTACCAGGGGGGCTGGGACTGAAAGAACTCCCAGGCAAACTTGCTCGCTTGAAATTGTTGTTCTTCTGCCGGGCTCAGTTTCGCGGGGGTTCGTTGCTCATAGGAATAGGTGCGGGACATGCTTTCTCCCGCCTCGTAGGCCTTCAGGCCGGCGGGTTGCATCCTTGTTGCGGCGATGAGCTTGCGGGCGCGGGCGATGTTGACGGCGCTCCACTGACTGCGGGCTTTGCGCGGGGTGAAGCGGACCCTGTAGGAAGTGGCGTCGACGGACTTTCTCACACCGTCGATCCAGCCAAAGCAGAGAGCTTCGTCGAGGGCCTCGGGATAAGAGACACTGGGCATTCCCGATGCTTTCTTGTGGATGCCGAGCCAGAGTTCGTTGCAGGTGCTGTGATTCTCCCGGAGCCAGGACCGGAAAGCAGCCTGGGATCTGAAGAAGGTGAGGTTCATGACGGGGGATTGGAATGTTTGTCCTGTTTTGGAACGTTCCTTGGCATATCCAGCATACCTCTAACATGCGCATGGACATGTATGAGAAGTGAGCCAAACGCGCGATTGTTGAGGCGCCAAGGGTGCGACGCTTCTCTCGGCTCGTGCGGTCCTCCACCGCGCAAAAAACGCTGGCCCGGGAATGGCAGGCCGGGGAGCCGGACGAAGGCGGAATGCGTATTGACAAGCCTCCGGTTTGGGGCGAAACTCCGCTACAGACGCTGAATTTCGGTTTATTGCACTTCTTCTGCCATGGCGTATCACCCGACGTCGGGGCGTGATCCTTCACCGCCTGCCTTTTCTGGGGCAAGTGGAATCTCCCTGCAGGCTGGCGAGTCTTTCACCAGCCAACCTTTACACGAAACGGATCTGGCGGAGCTGACTGCGAGGTTTGCGGCCTCGAGCGGTCCTGGGCTCTCGCGGGAACTTTCGGCGGACCTGGCGCTGGAGATTGTGTTGCACGAAATCGTCGAACAGGCGTGCCTGGCGACGGGGGCGTCTGGAGCGGCGATCGTCCTGCAGCGAGATGGCGAAATGGTCTGCCGTGCCAGCAGCGGGCCCACGGCGCCGGAGTTGGGGGCACGGCTGGATGGAGGATCGGGTCTGTCGGGGGAGTGCATTCGCACGCGCCAAGTGCAGCGCTGCGAAGACGCGCAGGTTGATCCGCGAGCCGATGGGGAAGCATCACGACGGCTGGGAGTAAGGTCGGTAGTGGTGTTTCCGTTATTGCAGGAAGAGAGTGTGTTGGGGATCTTTGAAGCGTTTTCTTCGCGCGCCGCGGCGTTCGGGGAGCGCGATGAGCGGACGCTGGAAGCACTGGCGGGACGCGTTCTGAAGAACCTGGTGCGGGCCGCGCAGCCTCTCGTGGAGCAGGCTGAGGAGGGTGGTGCGGCCATCGAGGATGCGATTGCGGATCGGCAGGCGAATGAACCGGAGCCCGCGGCACAGTCCCGGCACTGGATGGACATTGCGACCTGGGCTTTGGGAGCTGTAGTTCTGGTTTGTGCGGTGTGGTTGGGAATACAGAGCGTTCAGCGCTTCCTGCCGTACAGAACGAGTGTGCAATCAGCTCCGGCGAGTGCTCCACCGGGCGGGACGCAGATCACTGAATCTGCTCCGGGACGCGGTGCGGGGCTGCGATCGCAGGGGAGCCCTTCTTCGGCTGGACTCTCCGCGACGGCAAAAGTTCCAGGCAGGGCGCCGAACGTGGGAAGAAGGAACGTAGTGTCGGACGCGACTCCCGCGCCAGAGGGCAGCTTGCTCGTTTATGAAAACGGTAAGGAAGTGTTTCGCATGCCTCCGGCGCCGGGAGCTGTGAACCGGACGGATGCAGTGCAGCGGGCGGCGTCCGTCGAATCCGAGAACGTGATGGAGTTGACTCCGGAGGCGGCTGAGGACAGCCTGATTCATCGCGTGGAGCCGGAGTATCCGGAGCAGGCGCGGCAGGAGCAGATCCAGGGGGCAGTAGTGCTGGAAGCGCGCATCCGGGCAGACGGCACCGTCGAGACTCTGAAGGTGGTGAGCGGTCCGGCCCTACTCGTCGATGCGGCGATGGCGGCCGTGACGCAGTGGCGGTTCCGGCCGCACCAGATCAACGGGAAGCCGGCAGAGATGCAGACTACAATCACTCTCAACTTTCGATTGCCTCGTTGAGAGATCCGCTCATCAAATTCTGAAACGATCCTAGGTAGCGGTCTTGCGGATGGCTACAGGCAAGAGCGCAGCTTTGCCGGAGACGGCCACGGGCTGCGATTGTGCCCGCGTGGGCGCCGGGCTGGGATGGTGCGCGCGGTTGCCCAAGGCATAAAGCACCACCTCGACTCGGCTGGAGACTCCGAGTTTGTCGAAAATGCGGAACAGATAATTCTTGACGGTATGTTCGGTGAGCTTGAGACGCTGGGCAATCTCGCGGTTAGTGAGGCCTTCGGCCACACAGCGAACCACGTCGATTTCGCGGGCGGAGAGCAGGGACCCGCTGTTGGTGCGGAAATTGGCAAAAGTGGGCTGCGCCAAGGCCTCGAGCAAGTAGTGCAATTCGCTGCTGCTGGCCCAGACTTGTCCCATATGTACGCACTGAATGCATTTCGCGAGCAGGCGGAAGGGTTCGGTGCGACAGAACACGCCTTGGGCGCCGGCGCGAAACGCCTCGACTACGGCGGATCGCTCGGAAGAGTCGAGCAGGACAATCACGCGCGTGCCGGGCAACTGAGCGCGGATTTCCCGAACCAGTTCGAACGCTCCGTGACCGTTGTCGCCGAGCTTGGCGCTGATCAGCGCCACGTGCGGCTTTTCCCGCTTTACCAGGGGAAGAATGGCCGACGCAGTGCAAGGTGACTCGATCATCTGGAACTGGGGATCACGGGCCAGGGCATCCACCAGCAGTTGCGTGCTCATGGAAGTGCTGTCGGCGGCGAGAACTCGAAGACGATCCTGAGTGGGCAGAGCCAAGTGAGCCATAAGGGTAGTGAACTGCAACGACTTCCTGAAGAATGACGTTCCGGCTGGCGATATTCGCCGATGACGGAATCGTCCGGGGATCGCTTACCGGGAAAAAGACTGAGTCACTTCGCGGGTCCCGGTAGGCGCAGGATTACAGACACGATAGGGGAAGTTCGTCTCGGAGTAAATAGCACTACTGGGTAGGGTCGGCTGGAAGCGGTAACCAGGGGAAGGATTACCGGTGTGCCCTGGTGAACGTTGCAGAATCCTGCATAATGTCATCTCCATTTCAGAATCGTGATCTGAAATCTTCCGAGCGAACTTCGAAGGCTGAGGCGCGAGTGAAATCCATGACTGTGTCAACTGCCGGATTTGAGGGGAATTCGCGAGTTTTCCACCTATAGACGTCCAGAACAAGCTGCTTTAGCAATCGGGTTTGTAGACATTATCCACGTTGCGAGACAATGACTTAAGACATATATCTTGCCGTTCTGCCTGAAGGTGGTAGGGACTTTATTCTCCTCCACTTTCCGGCTCTTGCAGCAATTTGCATAGATCGCTAGAATCCTCACAAGTTTAAGGGGTTTTGTTCCCCACGTTTTGTGTTCGAATTGACTTAGTCTCCCCCCGATAGCGGCGTTGATAAACCCGAACTGGCTCTTGCCAGGACGGCGCGGAGTTCTTTTTCTGTTTGGGGTCGCGAAATGTGACTCAGAGGGCGGAGCCATGAGTAGCAGTCCTAAACTTCAGACGGAATTGGGCGATTCGATCACGACCGCGCTGTCGGCGCACCCACAGTGGTATGCGATCCGTACCCGCTCTCGACACGAGAAGATGGTGGCGGAGCAGCTGCAGCGGCAGGAGATTGAGAGTTTCTTGCCGTTGGTGAAGCGGACACGCAAGTGGAGCGACCGCACCAAGGAAGTAGAGTTGCCGTTGTTCTCCGGTTATAACTTTGTACGCGTCGCACTGACTTCTCCCGACCGCTTGCGGGTTCTGCAGACTCATGGGGTTGCAGGATTCGTAGGCATCAACGGTTGTGGTACGGCCATTCCTGACGGCCAGATTGAAGACATTCGAACGTTGCTGGCAAGCAAGGTCCCATTCCAAGAACAACCCTTCTTGCGAGTGGGCCAGCGGGTTCGGATCCGAGGCGGTTCGCTAGACGGAGTCGAAGGAATTCTGTCAGCGCAGAACGAAGACCGCAGTCTCGTAATATCGCTGGAGCCCATCCAGCGTTCCTTGTCTGTCCGCATCCAGGGCTACGCAGTCGAACCTGTCTGACGCCCTGTTCCCCCTCAAGTTAAGTCTCCGTCATTTTGCGCGGCGCAGCGTGTGCGCCACGGCTTCCATGGATCTGTGTTTGTGGACGAGCTTGAACGAGCCAGCTCGAGAGGTAAGAGAGGGTTTCACTTATGAGCGAAGTTGATACCAAAACAGCCAAGATTGAGGCGAACGAGGGACAAGAGCAGACCCCGAGCTGGGAGCCGGGACAAGCATCGTCTCGGTACCTGCCCTCGACGCCAGAACTGTCACTGCGCAGCTTTCGCGATGAAGCTGAGATTCATGCGATCAGCAGCGCGCTAAAGCAGACTGGGTGGAATCGCAAGCAGGCGGCACGCCTGCTGAGCATCAGCTACCGGGGCTTGCTCTACAAGATCCGGCGGCACAACATTACCCCCAACGGTGGAATCCGAAACGCCGTGACCGCCGAAGGGTCGAAGATCGAATGAAGGCTCCGGGTCCGGGTCCGGGTCCGGGGCTGGCTGGCGATTGAGGGACGTACCCGCGCTGTCGCTGTCGAGTGGTTCGCCGATCTGAGGCGCTACTTGGCATTCACGGTTACTTCTGTCGGCTGAGAGGAAAGTCTCCCTCCAAGTGGGAATCATGATGAAAACAATGAAATCGCTGAGTGGTGTGTTGCTGGTACTGATGGCCGGAGTGGTGTGCAGTGGAGCCCAAACGGATCCGTCGGCGGCGGCGAACGGCGCGGTCGCGGATGCCGGCAAGTCTGCCCAGACTCCTCAGTTTCAGACGCGTTACCCGCGCTACAAAATCGCCTCGGGAGACAGTTTTGACGTGAACTTCGAGTTGAGCCCGGAGTTCAACCAGACTGTGACCGTGCAACCGGACGGATTCATCACGCTGCGCGGCGTGGGAGATGTGAACGTGGCCGGGCAGACGGTTCCGGAGCTGACACAGACTCTGAAGACGGCGTACAGCAAGATTCTGAACGACCCGCAGATCGTGGTCATGCTGAAGGATTTCGAGAAGCCGTATTTCATCGCGGATGGGCAGGTCGGACGTCCGGGAAAATACGACCTGCGCGGGGATGTGACCGTGACCGAGGCAGTGGCCATGGCGGGGGGCTTCACCGAATCCGCGAAGCATTCGCAGGTACTGCTGTTCCGGCGAGTTTCGGACGAGTGGGTCGAGGCCAAGATCATCAATGTCAAGAAGATGTTGAAGGATGGGAATCTGCACGAGGATATGCATCTTCATCCCGGCGACATGATCGTGGTGCCGAAGAACACGATGTCGAAGATCCAGCGCTACATCCCATCGAGTTCGATGGGTGCATTTACTCAGTTCGGCAGGTTCTAGATCGGCACAGGTTCCAGCCAAATAGGAGATTCAGGATTTATGACTGACCAAGATTTCATGTCAGGAAACGCAGGCCGCAGTCTTTCCTTCACGCTGCGGGACTTTGTGGCGATCGGGTTCCGGCACAAGCGGCTGCTGATTCTGTGCTTTGGCACCTTGCTGGTGGGCACGATCGTGGCCGCGCTGATGATGCCGCCGAAATACCAGGCGGTGACCAAGATCCTGGTCAAGCGCGAGCGCGTCGATCCCGTGGTCACCCCGCAGCGCAGCGACAACATGCAGGTGAAGGAAGACATCAGTGAAGAAGAGCTGAACTCGGAGATCGAACTGATCGAGAGCGACGACGTGCTCCGGCAGACGGTGATGACCTGCGGACTGCAGCAGCGCAAGTCGATGCTGTCCTACATCGGCATCAAGCGGAGTGAGGAAGAAAAAATTTCGAAGGCGATCCTTCGGCTGAAGGCGGATCTTCACGTCGAACTGCTGAAAAAGAGCAACATCATCAGCCTGAGCTACAGCTCCTCGAATCCAAAAGCCGCGGCGCACGTGCTGGATGTCTTGTCGAACGCCTACATCGACCAGCATCTCGCGGTGCACCGTCCGGCCGGACAAGTGAAGTTCTTCGAGCAGGAGACGGACCGCTACCGGCAGAACCTGGCGGAAGCGGAAAGTCAGCTCAAGAAGTTCGCGGACGAGCAGGGAGGCGTAGCGCCTACCCTCGCCCGCGACATGACGCTGCAGAAACTGAATGACTTCAGCGCTACTCTGGAATCAACCCGTGCAGAAATGGCGTCCACGGAGCAGCGCATCCGGGATCTGGAAAAGCAGCTGGGATCCACTCCTGATCGGCTTACCACGCAGGTTCGTGAGTCCGATGACGCTCAGACGCTCGAGAAGATGAAAAGCACGCTGATGTCCCTGGAGTTGAAGCGTACAGAACTGCTGACCAAGTACCAGCCCTCGTACCGGCTCGTGCAGGAGGTCGACAAGCAGATTGCCGATACTCACGCATCAATCGAGGCCGAGCAGAGCAAGCCGCTGAAAGAGCAGACCACGGACCAGAACCCTACGTACAGCTGGATTCGAACCGAACTCGCGAAGGCGAAGTCGGATTACAGCGCCCTGCAGGCGCGTGCGGCAGCGACGCAGACGATCGTCGGAATCTACCAGGCGAATGCGCGTAACCTCGAAGAGAAGGGGCTGATCCAGCAGGATCTGCTGCGGACGGCCAAGACCAACGAGGAGAACTATCTGCTTTACCTGCGCAAGCAGGAAGAAGCGCGGATGGCCGAAGCGCTGGACGAGCGTCGTATCCTGAACGTGGCCATCGCAGAACGCCCCAATGTTCCGCTGGTCCCGACAAATTCGCCGGTGATTTTTGCATTCGTCGGAATCCTGTTGTCTGCGACCGTGAGCCTGGGTGTGGTCTTCGCGGTGGAATACATGGATCCGTCGTTCCGTACGCCGTCGGAAGTCGTTTCGGAGCTGAATATCCCGGTGCTGGCGTCGATTCCACACCGTTTCAGCACCCAGGCCCAGTACGGCAGCAATGGCCGGAACGGGTCCAACGGCAATGGATGGAATCAGGAAGTCGCCGAAGCAGTGGTTAATCAACACATGCGGCAAAGTTAAAGGGGACACAGGGAATGTTTTTAAATTTTTTCGGTCTACGGGAGCAGCCGTTCGGAGTCACGCCGGATCCGCGCTTTCTCTATCTTAGCCCGGCGCATCGGGAAGCTCTGGCCTCGCTCTACTACGGGATCGAGACCGGACGTGGCTTCCTGGCACTGATCGCGAAGCCGGGGATGGGCAAGACCACGCTGCTGTTCCATCTGCTGGAAAAATTCCGGACTACAGCGCGCACTGCGTTCCTGTTTCAGACGCAGTGCACGTCGCGCGAGTTCATGCGCTTCCTGCTGGCCGAGTTGGGATACGAGACGGGCGATCATGACTTTGTCCGGATGCACGAAGAGTTCAACCGGCACCTGCTGCAGGAAGCACGGGCAGGGAACCGGTTCATCGTTGTGGTCGACGAGGCGCAGAATCTGGATGCGTCGGTGCTGGAGACGATCCGGCTACTCTCGGATTTTGAGACTCCGCGCGCCAAGTTGCTGCAGATCGTGCTGGCGGGTCAGCCTGAATTGGCGGACAAGTTGGCGAGCCGGCACCTGGCGCAGTTGCGGCAACGGGTCTCTCTGTTAAATGGTCTGCAGCCGCTCTCGGCGGACGAGACGCGGAATTATATTCAGCACCGCCTGCAGGTTGCTGGTTATCAGGGGCGCGAACTATTCACGGCTCAGGCGCTGGCGACCATTACCAGTTTCACGGAAGGCGTCCCGCGAAACATCAACAACTTCTGCTTCAACGCCCTTTCGCTTGCCTTTGCACTACGACAGCCGGTCGTGGATTCGGCAATCGTGCAGGAAGTGATTTCAGACCTGGATATCACTCCGCACCTCTCGCAGAACTGGCTGACTGAGCCGGCGGGTCCTGTGAGTCTGGGCATCGAGGAAGAGTTGATTGCGCACGAGCAGAGTATTGGCAGGCGCATGGATGGGCATCGCCATCGCACTCCGGGCAGGAATGTTGAAACCATGCCGGGAATTTCTCAGCGGAGACCCGGCAACGGCGGAACGCTTACGCCCACGGAGGCCAGAGCTTATCTGGAACAAGTGGCGCGGTCACTAAAAAATTGGCAGTGAAGTTCGCGATCAATAACGAACCACGGACGGGAAAATGAGTCGAAATTTCGAGTTGCTGCAGAAAATCGGGAAAGAGCAGGGCGTCTTCCAACCTGAGGAAGTCCTGATGACCCATGACGTGCCCGAGACGTTGGTCGAGGCTGCGGTGCTGCCGCAGACACCGGTCTTGAATATTGGGGCCAAGGAACTGGAAGAAGTCACCAAGCTGGTGCAACGCCTGTTTCTGCTGCCGGGAGTCGAGTCACCGCGGTCGGTCGTCTTCATGGGCACCGAACCGGGGAACGGATGCAGTTGGATGTGCGCCCGGACGGCGGAAGTTCTGGCCTCCCAGGTCACGGGTACGGTTTGTCTGGTGGATGCCAACCTGCGCGAACCGGCCCAGCATGAGATGTTTGGGGTGTCGAATTACCAGGGACTTTCGGATTCTCTGCGCTTCACGGAGCCGATTGCGCACTACGTACAGAGGTTATCGCGACCGAACCTGTATCTGGTCAGCTGCGGCTCGACGGGCGAGAACTGGCAGGGGCTGATGAGTTCCGACCGGATGCGGCTGCGCCTGGCGGAACTCCGAAACGAATTCGATTATGTCCTGATCGATACGGCTGCCATGAGTGTTTGCAGCGATGGGGTCGCTCTGGGTTGCGCTGCGGACGGGGTTGTCCTGGTGTTGAAAGCAAACTCGTCGCGTCGCGAATGGGCAAGAAAGGCCGTGCACGAACTGCAAACCGCGAGAGCTCGCGTGCTCGGGGCGGTGCTGAACCAACGGACCTTCCCGATTCCAGAGTCGATCTACAAGAAGCTCTAGGTTCGGCTCCATCCAATCCAGCGTTACCAACTCGTCAGAAATTCCAAGGGCCAGAAAGAAAATGTTCGAAAACTTACGCGCCGACTTTCAAGCCGCCATGGGCGACCGCAAGATGGAGAAGGGCCTGTGGCGAGTACTGCTGCACGTCGAAATGCCGGCGCTGTTGTGTTACCGCTACGGGTACTGGGCACAGAGGGTGAGGATTCCGGTCGTCCGCCAGTTGCTGATGATTCCGGCGCTTCTGTGGCAGAGATTCAACCAGTTGTTCCTGGGAGTGTTTATCTCGCCGGATGCCGAGATCGGCAAGGGAATGGTGATCCATACGCCGCAGGGCCTGTACATCCCGCCGGTCAAGATTGGGGAAGGTGCGACGTTTCAATCCGGAGTCTTGATTGGCTCGGGGTGCCGCGGGGTCGGGGACAACGTTTATTTTGGCGCCGGCTGCAAAATCGTGGGTGACGCGAAGATCGGCAACAACGTTGTGATCGTGGCCAATAGCGTGGTGATCACCGACGTCCCGGACAACACGACGATCATGGGCGTGCCGGCACGGATCAAGCTGCCGGGCGGCAAGCCGCGGCGCTTTCCCTGGAGAGCCGCGCAACCCGACGCCAACACAAACGGGGCGGAGTTCAAGCCCAACGGCGCCGAGCCGAAACGGAATGGGACCGAACCGAAGATCAGGACGAGCGAGGCAGAGAAGTCGGAGCAGAAGGCTTCCGCCTAGTCGTACAGCTGAAGACCAGAACGAGGGGACGAACTTTGGATTTTGCCTGGACAGAAGAGCAAGCAGCGTTTCGCAAAGAGGTGATTCGTTTTGCCCGCACGGAGTTAAACGACGACCTGGAACGGCGCGACCGGGAGGAAGAGTTTCCTTTCGATTTCTGGAAAAAATGCGCACAGTTCGGGATTCAAGGCCTGCCAGTTCCCACCGAATACGGTGGCGGCGGAGCGGATACGCTGACCACGGTCTGCGCGCTGGAAGCTCTCGGCTACGGCTGCAAGGACAATGGGTTTCTGTTTTCTCTGAACGCCCACATGTGGACCACGGTGATTCCGTTGATGGGGTTCGGAACCGAGGAACAAAAGCGCAAGTACCTGCCCAAGCTGATCAGCGGCGAATGGATTGGGCTGCACTGCATGACGGAGCCGATGTCGGGTTCCGACGCCTACAGCCTGCGCACACGCGCGGAGCGCAAAGGCGACCGTTACGTCATCAATGGGACAAAGACGTTCATCACGAACACGATCCACGGTGATCTGTTCATCGTTTTTGCGAATGTCGATCCGTCCAAGGGCGCGAATGGAGTCACCGGATTCCTGATCGAGAAGGGCCATCCTGGACTCATCGTCGGCAAGAAGCTGCACAAGATGGGATTGCGGACGTCGCCGATGTCGGAGGTCGCATTAGTCGACTGCGAAGTTCCGGCCGAGAACATTCTGGGCAAAGAAGGCAGCGGGCAGGCGATCTTTACTCACTCCATGGAATGGGAGCGTACCTGCATCCTTGCCAGCCATCTGGGCATGATGCAGCGGCTGATCGAAACTTGCGTGAAGTACGCCCGCGAGCGCCAGCAGTTTGGCCAGCCGATCGGAAAATATTCCGCCATCGCCAACAAGATTGCCGACATGGAAGTACGGCTCGAGACAGGGCGCCTGCTGCTCTACAAGGCGGCGTGGCTCAAGAGCCAGGGGCGGCATGCCCTGCGCGAAGCATCGATGGCCAAGCTGTACGTAAGCGAGGCCACGGTGCAGACCTGCCTCGACGCAATCCAGATTCACGGCGGCTACGGCTACACGACGGAATACGAGATGGAGCGCGATTTGCGCGACGCGATTTCGGGGAAAATTTACTCCGGCACCTCCGAGATCCAGAAAGTCATCATTGCCGGATTTCAAGGACTCTAGTCCAATCCACCACTTCGATCTTCTGCTGAACGGGAACCCATGGCCTACACACTGCAACAATTGCTGAAAAAGAGTGCGGCTCAGTATCCGGAGAAAACTGCGGTTTGGGCTCGCGGACGAAGTATTACGTACCGGGAGTTGGATGAGCGGTCGAACCAGCTGGCGCATCTGCTGCTGCAACACGGCGTGAAGAAGGGCGACCGCGTCGGCCTGTATTTTCCCAAGTCGGTCGAGTCGGTGGTCAGCATGTTTGGCGTGCTCAAGGCGGGTGCCGTGTATGTGCCCTGCGACCCGGCTGCGCCGGCTGACCGGGTGGGCTACATCCTGGGAAACTGCGGAGTGCGGGTGCTGATTACAAATAGTGAGAAGCGCCGCGGTCTGGACGTCGCGACCCTGCATTCACTCCAGGTCTCGGTACTGGTCGACTCGGAGTTGAAGTCGGGCAACGGCGGGGGCGTGATTCCCTGGTCGCTGCTCGCGGAGTTTCCGGCAAACAACAGTCCTCAGGTGACACTTACCGAAACGGACCTGGCATACATCTTGTACACCTCAGGATCAACGGGGCGTCCCAAGGGCGTCATGCTGTCGCACCAGAACGCGCTCACTTTCGTGGAGTGGTGCGCGGAGACGTTTCACGTTACGAGCGAAGACAAGCTCTCCAACCACGCGCCGCTGCACTTCGATCTCTCGGTGTTCGATGTGTACAACACAATCGAGGCGGGGGCTACGGTTTATCTGGTCACGGAAGACATCGCGCTGTTCCCGACGACGCTTGCCAACTTCATCGAGAGCAAAGGGATTACGGTTTGGTACTCGGTTCCTTCAGCGCTGGTCCTTCTTCTGCTCCATGCCAATCTGCAGCGTGAGAAGCTGGCGCGGCTGCGTACGATTCTGTTCGCGGGCGAAGTCTTTCCGATGAAATACCTGCGGCAGTTGGTCGAACTGCTGCCCGGCGTGGACTTCTACAACCTCTACGGCCCGACCGAGACGAACGTCTGTACCTATTACAAAGTAGAGCCGTCGCGGCTCGACAGTATGGACAAGTTGCCGATCGGTATTGCATGCGAGAACACCGAAGTATTTGCCGTGAACGACCAGGACCAGATCGTGACCGCTGTCGGCGAGACCGGCGAATTGTATGTGCGTGGTCCGGCGGTGACCTATGGATATTGGGCGGATTCAGAGAAGACGGCGAAGATGGTTGTGCCCAATCGCTTCCAGAAGAATTTTCAAGAGAATATGTACCGCACTGGCGACTTGGTCTCGCTGGCGGAGGACGGCAACTACTATTTCCTGGGCCGTCGCGACAGCATGATCAAGAGCCGCGGATATCGGATTGAATTGGGAGAGATTGAGAGCGCGCTGTTGAGCCATCCTGGCGTGAAAGAGGCCGCGGCGATTGCCATTCCAGATGACATCGTAGGCAACCGCATCAAGGCGGTGGTTTCGACGCACGAATCCCAGACGCTCAAGCCGGCGGAGTTGCAGTCGCATTGTGCCGTCAAGATCCCCAAGTACATGATCCCCGAGATCATCGATTTCATGGACGACTTGCCGAAGACTTCCACCGGCAAGATCGACCGCGTCCGTTTGGCTCAGGCTGCGCTGGTATAGCGGAGCCGAGTTCGAGCCATTGATTTTCGCAACAAAGTTGGTTTGGTAACCAAGACCCTGAAGAGGAGCAAAAACCCTGTTATGACCGAAAGCACGCAACCCGCTGTTAAGGATCAGATTCGCGAATTCATTCAAGAGAACCTGGCAAGTGTGAAGGGCATCTCGTCGTTTCGAGATGACGAGTCGCTCATGGACAATGGCGTGATCGATTCCCTGGGAATCTTCCGACTTGTCTCCTTCCTGGAGGAGAATTTCGGAGTTCGCGTCAGTGACGAGGAAATCAATCCGGAAAATCTGAAGTCCGTCGACTCGATCGAGCAGCTTTTGATCGCGAAATCGAAGAAGTAGCCGGCCCTCGAATGAGGGTTGCCGGCCGTTGTTGTGACTCTCATTCGTAGTGGTGTCCGGACATTCGTTCAGTTGAGTAAACCTCCCCCCCGCGCACCTAACGACTACAACACAACGAGTCTGGTTCCTCGGAGGTTTTCCCTGTGGGTACGATTCGCCGCCAGGTTCTTCTCAACGCCCTGAAGATTTACGACCTCGGGCTCATGCTGCTGTCATTTGCGGTGGCCACGATTGTGGTCTCGCACGTGAACAGCAACTTCACTCTGGAAGAGTTTCTGTCCATGCGAGTGAAGATCTCGAACTTTGTGATCTTCGCAGGACTGCTGCTGACCTGGCACCTGGTTTTCTCGGTGTTCGGGATCTACGACTCTCACCGGCTCTCCGGCCGGTGGGAAGAAACAACGGACATCCTCAAAGCCAGCAGCGTGGGAACCCTGGCAATTCTGCTGGGAGCGGCCCTTTTCCACATCCGAATGATCACGGTGGTTTTTGCCCTGGTCTTCTGGACGAGCAGCACGCTGAGTACGATGCTGAGCCGTCTGATCTTGCGCAAAGTGCTCAAGCAGGTGCGGCTGCATGGCAGGAACCTGCGTGACATGCTGATTGTGGGGACCAGCGCCCGGGCGGTGCAGTTTGCCCGCAAGATCGAAGGCACGGCGGAGTTGGGCTATCGCATCATCGGTTTTGTGGACGATGAATGGGAAGGCGCCACCGAATTTCGCGAGTCGGGATACAAGCGGGTCTCTGACTTCGCCGGGCTTCCAAGTTTTCTTCGTCAGAACGTAGTAGACGAAGTGGCGATGGCGCTGCCCATGCGCTCCCTTCATGCACATGCGTCCGAGGTGGCAGCGCTCTGCGAACAGCAGGGCATTGTGCTGCGTTTCCCTTCCAACCTGTTTAATCTCAAGCTAGCCAAATCGAGAGCCGACGAATTCGAGGGACACTCCGTCATCACCCACTACACCGGTGGAATGGTCGAGGGAACCTCGATTATGGTGAAGAGGGTGTTCGACTTCACCGTTTCGCTGATCCTGATTGTCCTGCTCTCTCCCGTGTTTCTTCTCGCCGCACTGCTCATCAAGCTGACATCCCGGGGGCCGGTATTCTTTGTCCAAAACCGCCTTGGGCTTAACAAGCGGCGCTTCAAAATCTACAAGCTCCGGACCATGGTCCCCGACGCCGAGAAGAAGATGAAAGAGGTGGAGCACCTCAACGAGGTAAGCGGACCGGTGTTCAAGATCAAGAACGATCCGCGGATCACTGGCGTCGGGAAGTTTCTGAGGAAGACAAGTATCGATGAATTGCCGCAGCTGCTCAACGTCCTGACCGGCGATATGAGCCTGGTCGGCCCGCGGCCTCTTCCTGTGCGGGACTACGAGGGCTTCAGCGAGGATTGGCAGCGCCGGCGCTTCAGCGTTCGTCCGGGGATCACTTGTATCTGGCAGGTCGGCGGCCGGAGTTCCATCTCGTTCGAGAAATGGATGGAGCTCGATCTGCAATACATTGACAAATGGTCATTGTGGCTGGATTTCCAGATCTTGCTGAGAACGATTCCTGCGGTATTGAAGGGCTCTGGTGCAGCCTGATTTGTGAAGCATGGGCCAGTTCAAATAAGAACGTAAGAAACGCTGTAAAGCTTCGCCATTTTGAGCCACTCGTCTTGAAAAACAATCTGGAGCCCAAAACGCATTTGCCTGTGGTAACCCCAATTGTTGGAGTGCTGGCGCCGGCCAACACTCAGCCAGCATGTGTTCCGGACCTGGTTGCGCAACAGGCCCTGGCTTCTCCGGCCGCGATTGCGGTGACATGCGGTTCGGAGACTCTGACGTACGCAGAATTGGAGAACCGGTCCAACCAGTTGGCACGCTTCCTTCGTGCCTTGGGTGTCGGTCCCGAGCAGGTGGTGGGGCTGTATCTGGATCGTTCTCCGTCGATGGTGATCGCGGCGCTGGCAATCTTGAAAGCCGGGAGCGCCTATTTGCCGCTTCCGCCTGATTCGCCGCGCGAGCGCCTGGAGTTTATGCTGCGAGACGCGGATGTCGCCGCCGTCGTAACGCACTCTGACCTTGCCGCGCACCTTCCGTCGAATGGTCATCGCGTCGTCGCCATCGACCGCGATTCTGGAGAGATTGCGAAGCAGAGCCCGTTGCCGCTTGCACATATGGTGAGCGAGGGAAGTCTGGCTTATGTGATCTACACCTCAGGTTCGACCGGGCAGCCGAAGGGTGTCGAGATTCTGCATCGCGGGCTCTCCAACTTGGTCTCCTGGCACTTGCGGGCATTTGGAGTGACGGCGACGGATCGAGCCAGCCATCTGGCGGCGCTCGGATTTGACGCTGCAGTGTGGGAATTGTGGCCTTACCTGGTTGCCGGAGCCAGCGTTCACCTGGCGCCCGAAGCGCTCCGCCAGGATCCCGTAGGGCTCTGTGAATGGCTGGTGAAGGAACGGATCACGATTGGATTCATGGCCACGCCCTTAGCCGAGCGGCTCCTGTTGCTGCAATGGCCGAAGCAGACCGCGCTGCGAATTCTTCTGACCGGTGCTGACACTTTACACCACAGGCCCGCAGCGAACCTGCCTTTCATTCTCGTAAACAACTACGGCCCAACGGAGTGTACTGTCGTGGCCACGTCAGGTGCTGTTCCCCCTGGGGAATCCAACCGTGCTCCATCGATTGGTAGACCGATCGACAACCTCCAAGCATACGTTCTTGACGAAGAGATGAAGGAAGTGGCCGCTGGCGTGGCGGGTGAGCTGTATCTTGGCGGGGCGGGCGTCGGACGTGGGTACCGCAATCATCCCGATCTGACGGCGCAAAAGTTCGTCCCGAATCCGTTCAGCGAAGATTCATCCGACCGCCTTTACCGTACTGGAGACTTGGTTCGGTGTCTGCCGAGCGGAGAGGTCGAGTTTCTGGGCCGCTCCGATGACCAGCTGAAGATTCGCGGGTACCGGATCGAGCCGAGCGAAATCGTCAGGGTACTCGATGAATATCCCGGGGTTGAGACGAGCGCGGTGGTTGCTCGCGAGCGAGACAGCCGTGAGAAAAGTCTGGTCGCTTACCTGGTATTGGCGGCAAGCGCGAATGTAACCGCAACGCAATTGCGTGAGTATGTCAGCAAGCAGCTTCCAACCTACATGGTTCCCGCCTCCTTTGTGCGCGTGAATGCTCTGCCGGTGACCGCCAACGGGAAGGTGGACCGCACGGCTCTGCCAGCCCCTGATGCGGCGAACAGTCTGGTTGACGAGGAGTTCATCGCCCCGCGGACCCTGGTGGAACAGCGCCTCGCGGCAATTCTGTCGCACTTGCTGAATGTGAAGGTGGTGGGTGTAAACGATAACTTCTTCCTCTTGGGCGGGCACTCTTTGTTGGGGACGCAGTTGCTGACGCGCATCAGTCAAAACTTTGGAGTTGAATTGAGCTTGCTCAGCCTGTTCGATCACCCGACTCTCGCCGGGATGTCAGAGGAGATTGAGAAGTTGATTCTGGCCAAGCTGGAAGATGCCGAGCCGGCTCAAGTCTGGCCGTCGCAGCCTGGAGGCACCAACTAGTGCCGCTTGGAACACAACTTGTTTTGAGCGGGACGAGTGAGAACTCGGTGCTGAGTCTGTATCGCCTGTTGGATCCCGAGGTCCTGGCGAACCCGTATCCATTGTTTCGCCGGCTGCGCGACGAAGATCCGGTCCACTGGGATCCGTTCCTGCACGCCTGGGTCGTGACGCGGTACGCCGAGGTGCTGGAAGTCCTCCACACCTTTTCGGCGGACCGCACGCCGACTCCGGAGCAACTCGCCAGCATGGGACTGGAGCACTTGGGCCCAATCGCGCAGGTGATGGTGAAGCAGATGCTGTTCATGGACGCATCGGCCCATACCCGGCTGCGCGGACTGGCGTCCATTGCATTCACGCCCGCGAGGGTCAATACCCTCAAGTCGCACATCCAGGAGATCGTGAACAACCTGCTGGACGCGGTGCAGGGAGAAGGGAAGATGGATGTGATCGCCGACTTGGCAGAACCCCTGCCCGCGATCGTCACAGCGGAGATGTTGGGGGTTCCGGTCAGCGACCGTCACCGGTTGAAGGAGTGGTCGGCGAATTTCGCGGAGATGCTGGGGAATTTCCAGCACAATCCGGAGCGCGCGCAACTCATGCTGCGCACCGTCGATGAGATGACGTCGTATTTCCGCGATGCGGTTCGCGAAATCAGACAACACCCTCGGGAAGGGCTCATCCATTCGCTGCTCACCGCAGAGATTGACGGCGACCGGTTGGCGGAAGAAGAAGTGGTTGCGAACACGATCGTGACCATGGTGGGCGGGCAGGAGACGACGACCAATCTGATCGGCAATGGTCTGCTCACTCTTCTGCGGAATCCAGACCAGATGCAGAGGCTGCGGGCAGATCTTTCGCTGGTCCCCTCGGCTCTCGAAGAAATGTTGCGCTACGAGAGTCCAAGCCAGCACACGGCCCGGCTTGCGCCTTCAGATCGGGTGCTGGGAGGGAAACACATTGCCAAACGGCAGGCGGTGATCGCGGTGATGGCGGCAGCGAATCGCGATCCGGAGAGATTTCCCGATCCTGATCGCTTTGATGTTGAGCGGAAAGACAATCGTCACCTTGCATTCGGGTACGCCGCGCACTTCTGTTTTGGCGCCCCGCTGGCGCGGGCTGAAGGTCAGATCGTGTTCGAAACGTTGCTGCAGAGAATGCCGAACCTGCGGCTTGAGCCGCAAAAGTTGGTATGGCGGACCAATCTCGGCCTCCGCGGCCTGACGTCGTTGAAAGTCAGGTTCGACGATGCGGGGTTGAGCAGGGAAAAGGCTTCATCGCAGGAGCCTCAAGGCGAGCAGGCTGCCGGCGCGGTAACTGAGAAGTCAGCCAGTATTTCGCCAATGCCCTTGTCGGCGGAGAGCGAACTTCATCGGGCTTTAGCGGAGTGGAACAATACGCGAGCTGAATATCCTTCCGACAAATGTGTGCATCAACTGGTCGAAGAGCGCGCGCGATTCGTGCCGGAATCCATTGCCGTAGAGCAGGACGAGCGGCGCCTGACTTATCGTGAGCTGAACGAACGAGCCAACCAGTTGGCTCACTATCTCCGGAGCAAGGGCGTGAACCCCGAGGTGCCGGTAGGAATCTGTCTCCAGAGATCGTGCGAACTGCTGGTCGCACTGCTGGGGGTGCTTAAGGCAGGAGGCGCTTGCTTGCCTCTTGATCCTGATTACCCGAACGAGCGCCTGGCCTACATGCTGGAAGACTCGCAGGCTCCGGTGCTGATTACGCAGTCGGACTTGCTGCCGGTCCTCGGATCTATAAAGAGCGAAGTAGTGCTTCTGGAGCCTGGGTTGAAAATTCTGGAATGCCAGAGCCGGGAAAATCCCGTGCTGGTGGCGACTCCGGAGAATCTGGCTTACGTGATTTACACGTCAGGCTCGACCGGCAAGCCGCGCGGAGTTCTACTGACGCATCGCGGACTGGTCAACCACAACGTCGCGGCGATCAAGCTGTACGGCATTCAGCCCTGCGATCGCGTGCTGCAGTTTGCTTCGATCAGTTTTGACATTGCGATCGAGGAAATATGGCCGACGTGGATGGCTGGTGCAACGCTGGTGATCCGCTCCTCGAAGACGCTCATGGGTGGTTCGGAGTTTCTGCGCTGGATTCGGGCGCAGCGGGTGACGGTTCTCAATTTGCCCACGGCCTACTGGCATGAACTGGTGCGCGAACTGGCTGAGTCGAAACAGAGCGTGCCGGAAAACATGCGACTGGTGATCGTGGGCGGCGAGAAAGCGTCGAGTACAGCCTACAAGTCGTGGTTGCAGTGTGGCGGGGAGCGTGTGCGCTGGATCAATACTTATGGCCCAACGGAGGCTAGCGTGATTGCGACGGCCTTCGAGCCCAACCGGTCCAAGCCCATACCAGACAATCTGCCGATTGGCCGGCCGATCGCAAATACGGAAGTTTACATTCTCAACGAAAGCCTGCAACCCGTTCCTGTCGGAGAGCCGGGGGAATTGCACATTGGCGGACCGGGCCTGGCGCGTGGCTATCTGAACCGGCCGGAGATGACCGCGGCGAAATTCATTGCGCATCCGTTCAAGACCGATGATGGCGTACGGCTCTACAAGACCGGAGATTTGGCACGCTTTCTGCCCAACGGTGAAATCGAGTTCATCGGCAGAACTGATTTCCAGGTGAAGATCCGCGGGTACCGGATCGAACTGGGCGAGATCGAGACAGTGTTGGAGAAATGTGCGGGCGTTCGCGAGTGTGTGGTGATTGCGCGAGAGGATGATGGGGCGAAGCGCCTGGTGGGATATGTCGTCGCTGCTCTTGACCGCGCACCGTCGCCTAGCGAGCTCAGAGATTCTCTTGGCGAGCATTTGCCTGAATACATGGTCCCCGCGGACTTTGTTTTCCTGCAGGCCCTTCCGCATACGCCGAACGGAAAGGTGGACCGCCGGGCGCTGCCGGCGCCGCCGTCGACGGGTGAGTCCGAGTCAATAGACGTTGTAGCTCCCCGCGATGCGGTGGAAATGCAGATGGTCAGGATATGGGAGCAGGTGCTCGGTAAGCGTCCCATCGGGATTCGGGATAATTTCTTCGAGCTGGGTGGACATTCACTTCTGGCGGTCCGTTTGATGGGGCGGGTCGAGAAGGCATTCGGGCAGCAGCTTCCTTTAACGGCTTTGGTGCAGGCCCCAACGATTGAGCAGTTCGCCGAACTGGTGCGGCAGGATGCGTCGTCGGAGCTGTGGTCTTCGTTGATTCCCTTGCAGGCCGAAGGCTCCAAGGCTCCGTTCTTTTTCGTGCACGGACTGGGTGGCACGGTTCTTCGTTTTCATGAGCTGGCACGTCACATGGTACCGGACCAGCCGTTTTACGGGATCCAGGCGCCTGGGCTAAACGGCAAACAGCCATGTCTGAATCGTGTGGATGATTTTGCGACCTACTATCTCGAGCAGCTTCGGGGAGTTCAGCCCGAGGGGCCATACTTTCTGGGCGGCTACTCCTTCGGAGGGCTGGTGGCGCTCGAAATGGCGCGGCGTTTGGTTGAATCAGGGCAGGCCGTAGGTCTGCTGGCCCTGGTGGATACTTATCCCGGCGTGCCGAAGTCGGCAGGATCGCTCATCGGTACGTTCTTCACGCTTTCGTCTGAACAGAAGTTCGCTTACCTTAAGAAGAGAATCACCCGCTATCGCAAGGGAATCAAGCGACGCGTTGATTTGTTGAGCATGCCGCGTCCGCTGATCAATGTGCGCGAAGCATGCGCCGTGGCCGAGAAGAACTACGCGCCGCGAGTTTATCCGGGGAAGATCGTCTTGTTCCGCGCCAGCGAGAAGGCACTGCGAGGGCTTTATGATCCGCAGGGCGGATGGAGCCGGTACGCGGCATCTGGCCTCGAGATTCACGAGATCGATGCGGATCATGGGAACATCTTGAATGAACCGCAGGTGCGGCATCTGGCCGCTGCAATCCGAGCCTCGTTGGAGCGGGCTCAGGTTGCACAATCTGAGTTGCAGCCCGTGAGCGTTTCCTGAGATCCATTTCTTCCTCGCACTTCCTTTTTCATCCCCCAGCAGAGTTATTCAGTCGGCAGGAGCCTGGCTTGTCAGACCCCGTTCTCGAAGAAAGCAGCACCACATTGACCGAAGAGAAGACCACCTCGTCCGAGACGCAATCAGCGTCAGGCGACGGATTCGCCCTGGCGAAGTTCTTTCGCTGGATGACGAAGGGTGGACTCGCGATTCTCGACAACGGGTTGATCTCGGGTTCCAACTTCCTGCTCGGCATTCTGTTGGCCCGATGGCTGGCGCCGGAAGAATATGGCGCCTATGCGCTGTCGTTCAGCATTTTTATCCTGGTGGGGTTCCTGTATCAGGCCCTGCTGCTGGAGCCGCTCTCGGTGTTCGCTGGCTCCAACTACCGGAACAATGTACGCGGATATCTGAAGAAGGCGCTGACGATCCACTGGGCGATCTCGCTGCCAACGGGGCTGCTGATCGGCGGCGGCGCGTTGGCGGCGAAAGTTTTCGGACATTCGCTAGTGTTGCCGGTGGCGCTGGCGGGGATGGCAATTGCCACGCCGTTTCTTTGCATCCATGCGATGGCACGGCGCAGCTTCTACTTGAAATTGTCCCCGGGGCCGGCCGCGTTCGGCGCCGCCTTTTACTGCGCCATGGTCACCGGCGGCGTGTTCCTGATTTACCGCAGCGGATGGCTCAGTTCTTTCACCGCTTTTCTGATCATGGCTCTCGCCGCGCTGGTCAGCGCCCTGGTCATGTTGTGGCAGTTGAATTCAGCTCTCGACCCGGCCACGGGCGAGCCACGATTGCCCGAAATCTGGCGCAAGCATTGGGAGTACGGCAGTTGGGCGCTGGCGACTTGTGTGGTGGGATGGATTCCGAACTACGTTTATATCCCGCTGGTCAGCACCTTTTCGGGGATGGCAGCGGCTGGAGAGCTGAGAGCGCTGATGAACCTTGCGGCTCCTGTGCTTCAGACCTATGCTGCGCTCTCCATGCTGTTCTTGCCCTTCGCCGCGCGGGTGTCGGAGGAGGAACCGGAAGCGGCCACTCGTCTGACGCGCAAGCTGGCCATGCTCTTCGTGGTGGGCGCGGTGGCCTACTGGGCGGTGATCATTCCTCTCAGGCAGCCGCTGTTCCAGTTCTTGTACGCCGGTAAGTACATGGGTTCGGCCTACCTGATTCCACTCTTTGGTTTGGAAACGATTGTGTGGAGCGCGAGCCTCGGGCCCGCAATTGTGCTGCGGGGAATGAAGTCTCCGCAATCGCTGTTTTATGCGAATGGCGCGGCCAGCGTGGTGGCTCTGCTTGCCGGTATCCCGGCCACCAAGCTCTTCGGTTTGCAGGGCGTGATCTGGAGCATGATTCTCGCGAACGCCCTGTATGTAGTGGTTGCCTTCGTCCTTTATGGACGCAAAGTCGCTGCTCTCAGGATGCCGAGCCTGGGCGTTGCCGAGGCGGCGCAGGCCGACTAGGCCGGATTCCAAGCCACACTCGATATTGAATTCTGCTGTAAGGGACGAGCCCAAACTTGAACATCGTATCCGTGCACAACCGGTATCTTCTGCGGGGTGGGGAAGATGAGGTTTTCGAATCCGAAGCCAGCTTGATGACGCAGTACGGCTGGCAGGTGACGCCAGTGGTTGAGCAGAATACGTATCCGGATACCATGGTCAAGAAAATTGGCGTGGCCACGGATTGTGTGTGGTCGCGAAAGTGGTACCGGGAGTTCACTTCGCTGCTGCAGAGAACAAGGCCGGATGTCGTGCACATTCACAATTTCTTTCCGCTGATTTCTCCAGCCGTGTATTACGCGTGCCGGAAGGCGGGCGTGCCAGTGGTGCAGACGCTGCACAACTACCGGCTGCTGTGTCCAGCCGCCACCCTCTATCGCGATGGGAATGTCTGCGAGGAGTGCCTGCAACACGGCCTGTTGCGCGGCGTGAGATACGGGTGCTATCAGGGATCGAAGGCGGGGACATCCGCGCTGGCACTCATGTTGCAGATCCATCGCCGGATGGGCACATGGGCAAAGATGGTGGACTGCTACATCGCGCTGACAGAGTTCTCCCGGCGCAAGCTGATCGACGGTGGACTTCCGGCGGCGAGGGTTCGTGTGAAGCCAAACTTCGTATTGCCTGATCCGGGAATGCGCGAAAAGCGGGGACAGTACGCGCTGTTTGCCGGACGGTTGGTCGATCCCAAGGGTTGGCCTACACTGCTGGCCGCGTGGAAGCAACTTCGCAGGACGATCCCGCTGGTAATTATCGGCGACGGCCCAGATCGAGAACGCCTGGAGTCGGAGTTGAAGGACCCGGCCCTGCGCGATGTGGTATATCGCGGCAGGCTCTCGCACGACGCTACCTTGGACGCGATCAAGGGCGCTCGCTTCCTTGTATTTCCCAGCGAATGGTATGAAGGTTTTCCGGTCACGATCGCCGAGTCGTTCGCGTGCGGCGTTCCGGTAATCTGCTCTCGTTTGGGGTCCATGCAAGAGATTGTTGCCGACGGTCGCACTGGACTTCATTTCAGACCGACCGAGGCCGACGATCTTGCCGGCAAGATAGAGTGGGCCTGGGATCATCCGGAGCAAATGGAAGCCATGGGACGCGGAGCGCGGCTGGAGTTCGAAGCCAAGTACACGGCAGAACGCAATTTCTACCTTCTGAAAGAGATCTATGAATTTGCCAGGGGCTCGCGGCCGAGCCGTACGCAACGCGAGGAACCTGAGCCGGTTTTGGTTTGAAAGCAATGAACCCCTCTACCGGAAGAGAAATATCGGCTGCGACTCGCCCGCGCGTAGTGGTGACCACGAGTTGGGACGACGACGCCGCCAGCGGGATGAGGGTGGCGGAGCTTCTGGGCGAGCGGGGGCTGAGAGGAACGTTTTACGTCCCCACTGGCCAGTTGAACGGAGGATCGCGCTTTACCAGTGGCAATCTGCGCACGCTTTGCGGGAATGGATTCGAGATTGGTGCTCACACAATCTCCCACCGCATTCTTCCCGATCTCACTCCGGCAGAATTGGTCCAGGAAGTCGGAGGGTGCAAGGCGATTCTGGAGCAAATGCTGGGCCAGGAAGTGACCACGTTCTGTTATCCCCGCGGAAGGTTCAACCCGCAGGTGGTGGCTGAAGTTCAGCGCGCCGGATATCGCGGGGCGCGCACGACGCGGATGCTGTGCTCGGATGCGGCCTTTTCTCCTCTGGAGATGCCGACGACGGTGCAGGCTTATCCCCATACGCGATCGAATTATGTGAGGAACCTGGGCCGGCTCGGTGGAGTCTCGGCGCTGGCACGGTCGGCGGCGGACCTGCTCTGGTTCGATAACTGGTTACAGTTGGGGAAGAAGCTGTTTGACCGCACCGTACGCGACGGTGGCGTTTGGCACGTGTACGGGCATCCATGGGAAATTGAGAAATTGAATCTCTGGTCCCAACTCGAAGAAATACTGGATTATGTCAGTCATCGCGACGGCGTGACTTATCTGACGAACGCTCAGCTGTTGCAGTGGACGAAATCGGAGAACGAAGCTGGTGATGGTCAGGCCGCATCGAATCGCGAGCACAGCATGGTTCACTAGAAACGACGCACTGGAAATGCCAGAAGCGCAAATCTCGGAAAAGAAACGCAAGCAGCTGGAGGCGTACCTCCATTTGCACGTGGGTGAAGCTCCGGCTCCGCCGGTCGCGCGGCGCCAACCGGGAACCGCTGCCCCACTTACGTTCTCGCAGCAACAACTCTGGCTGCACGCGCAACTGGCCCCGGGTACGCCGGTCTACAACGAACCGTTCACGGTGCACCGCACCGGTCCACTCGACGTGGAGGTTCTGGAAAAGAGTTTTACCGAAATTATCCGGCGCCACGAAGCCTGGCGCACATCTTTTTCAACGGTGGACGGGGAGCCGGTGCAGGTCGTGCATCCGCCGTTTGCTGTGACGCTCCCGGTTGCGGATTTACGGAACCTGGCCGGGCGCGAACGGGAGGCCGAGGCTTTGCGCCTGGCTACAGAGGATGCCCGCAAGCCATTCGACCTCAGCAAGGCCCCGCTGTTCCGCGCACGCTTGATCCGCCTTGCGCATGAGGAATTCCGGCTCGCGATTACCGCCCATCACATGATCTTTGATGGCGTGACGGGATACAGAGTGTTCCTGCCGGAACTGGTCGCGCTCTACAACACGTTTTCCAACCACGAGCCAGTGTGTTTACCGGAGCTGGACTTTCAATATGCCGACTATGCAGTCTGGCAGCGGCAATCAGCGACACGTGGACTGCTGAATCAAGGCATGGATTACTGGCGCAAGCAGCTTTCGGGGGAACTGCCCACGCTGCAATTGCCAACCGACCGGCCCCGACCGGCAGGGCAGACGTTCCGCGGGGCACTGCAATCGTTCGCCCTGCCTGCAGAACTCAGCGAGAGACTGCGCGAGTTGAGCCGGCAAGCGGGTGTGACGTTGTTCATGACCCTCCTCGCCGCTTTCGACACGTTGCTCCACCGCTATTCCGGACAGGAAGACATCCTGGTGGGCAGCATCACGGCCGGGCGGAATGTCCCGGGGACCGAGCAACTCCTTGGCTTCTTTCTGAACACCGTGGTGTTACGGACGAATCTCTCGGGAGACCCCACGTTTCGTGAATTACTCGACCGAACCCGGAATGTGACCTTGGGGGCGCTTTCTCACGATGAGGTGCCGCTGGACGAACTGGTGAAAGAACTTCATCCCGAGCGCGACCTGAGCAGCAACCCGTTGTTCCAGGTATTGCTGTCATTCGAACCTTCGCTGTCGGAAGTGGATTCCGGGTGGAATCTGACAGCGATTGATGTTGAAACCGGTACGGCAAAGTTTGACCTGTGTTTCGTGCTTGACGATCGTGCCGAGGGATTACAGGGCCGCGTCATTTACGGTACAGATCTTTTCGATAGTGGGACGATCACGCGGATGATCGGACACTGGCAGACGCTGCTCGAGTCAATCGTCACCAATCCGGATTGCCGAGTAAGTGCACTGGCGCTTGTGGCCGGGAAAGAGCGCGAGCAACTCTTGAAGCAGTCCACCGGTCCCCGCCGTTCGTATCCGCCCACGCTGGTACACGAAGTTATCGCTGCCCAGACAGGGATGACGCCTGACGCCGTAGCTGTCTCGTGCGGTGCACATTCGCTGACCTTCCGCGAACTGAACAGCCGCGCAAATCAACTGGCGCATCACCTGCGAGGTCTCGGGGTGCGACACCAGTCTCCAGTCGCGCTTTGCGCCGAGCGTTCCCTGGAAATGATTGTCGGCATCCTGGGAATCCTGAAAGCGGGCGGCGCGTATGTTCCTCTGGATGCGAACCACCCGAAGGAGCGTCTGGAGTACATGCTGACCGACTGTGGAGCATCGGTTCTGCTGACGCAGGCGCACTTGCCTCCTCTCAGCCTGCCCGGCGATCTCCGCGTGATCTGTCTCGACTCCGATTGGCAAGCGATCAGCCGGGAGTTGTTTGAGGCCCCTGCTGTCAAGGTCAGCCCCGAAGATCTGGCCTACGTGATTTACACCTCAGGGTCTACCGGGAAGCCCAAAGGAGTCATGGTGACTCACCGGAACTTGGCGCATTCGACACACGCCCGAGTCGAGTACTACCAGGAACCGGTTGGGAAGTATTTGCTACTCTCGCCCATTGGCTTTGACAGTTCAGTAGCTGTGATCTTTCATGCTCTGTGCACCGGAGGAACTCTGGTGTTGCCGGAGCCTGAGTTCAACTGGGAATCGACCCAACTTGCGCAGTTAATTGCAAAGAGTCAGATTTCGCACACTCTCTGCGTGCCGTCTTTATATAGTGAGCTTCTGGAAACGGCTAAGCCCGATCAGGTGAAATCGTTGCGAACAGTAGTCGTTGCGGGCGAGGCCTGCCCCAAACCGCTGGTTGAGGCTCACTACCAGTTGCTGCCGCAGACTGCTCTGTTTAACGAATATGGGCCAACCGAAGCGACGGTGTGGAGCAGCGTTTACGCGTGCGACCCGGCTGCGTCCTACTCTTCGGTTCCGATCGGACGGCCCATCGCAAACACTGCAACCTACGTGCTGGACCGTCGCCTTCAGCCGGTGCCGGTGGGAGTTCCCGGAGAACTGTACATCGCGGGTGAAGGAGTGGCACGCGGGTACCTCGGTCAATCCGACCTCACGAACGAGAGATTTATCCTGGATCCCTTCGCTGCAAGGGCCGGTGAACGTCTCTACAGGACGGGAGATTTGGTGCGTTATCTGCCGGACGGGAATCTCGAATTCCTGGGCAGACTCGATCAACAGGTCAAAATTCGTGGACTTCGCATCGAGTTAACCGAAATCGAAACTGCGCTCGGCGAGCATCCCGACGTGCGCGAGGCCGTTGTAGTCGGGGAAGAGGATGACTCCAACGGCATACGCTTGGTGGCCTATGTCGTGGCGCGACGTGAGTACGCCACCTCTGCGGCAGAATTGAGAGCCTTCCTCAAGAGCCGCTTGCCCGGATACATGGTTCCCGGCGTTTTCTCGTTCCTCGAGGCTTTGCCTCGTAACGCAAATGGCAAAGTTGACCGTCAAGCTCTTTCCTGTGCCGAGAGGACGCGCGATGTCCTCGCTGCCGCGCCGCCTGCGCCGCGAGACTTTGCGGAAGCTCGCTTGCTGGCGATCTGGAAAGATGTCCTGAATCGTGACGACCTCGACATTCGACAGGACTTCTTCGAACTTGGAGGACATTCGTTGCTGGCGGCCAAACTGCTGGCCCGCATCGAGGCGGACTTCGGACAGACTCTGTCGTTGGCCTTTGTGTTCCAGGCGCCAACGATTGAGCTCATGGCTGAGCTCTTGCGGAATCCCGACGAGAGCATCCGGGCGCGGGCGATCGTACCCGTGCAGCCACACGGTTCACGACTGCCACTGTTCTGGGTGCGTGGCGGTCCGCGCTTCCGGCTGCTGGCGCAGACATTGGGTCCGGATCAACCGTTCCTCGGCCTTGATCTGCCGTTCTCGGACGCCACCAAGTTCCGAACGCCTTATCGCCTTGAGGACATCGCCGCGTACCTGGTGCGCGCGATGCGGGAAGTGCAGCCGCATGGTCCATACGCACTGGCCGGCCTGTGCGTGAATGCGGTGATCGCCTACGAGATCGCACGGCAGGTGACGCTCGAGGGGGAAGAAGTGGCGCTGCTCGCCATGTTTGATGGGCACAACCACGCCTACTACAAGAATCCTCTGCAGGATGGGCGCTACACGGGCCGGATCAAGTATCACCTGTCGAACCTGTTCCGCTCCGACATGAAGGAAAGTTCTGCATACCTTCTCGAGCGGTTGGACGAAGCGCGACGGAAGATCGAGCGCACAATCTGGCAGCTTTCTGCTACGAGCGAAAAGAATGGCAACGGCGACCGCCCGCACAACACCGACTTCATCGTCCATCCGGCATTCCACCGGTACGAGCCGCAGCCCTATTCAGGGAAAGTGACCTTGCTGCAGTCGAGCGACTGGCCCGAAGGCCCTTACTTCGACTTTAATCAAGGCTGGATTGACCTGGCAGCAGGAGGAGTGGACTTTCACCGGATTCCCGGCAACCATCCGTCCATGTTTACTGAACCGAACGTGAACCTGGTTGCTGCCACGCTGAGCGCGCAGTTGGAAGTGGCTCACGCGCGGCGAAATGACGGTGTAATGAAATCCGCCTAGTCTTCAGTTGTCACGGCATCGAATCCCCCGGCAGAACCTAATACATCTTTTAATCTCTTGGAGCAGCTGAAAATGCCCACTATGCGCCGAGTTCGGTTCAAGCTTTCTAAAACAGGACTACGTTCTCCGCTGTTATGGATCCGACACCACGGGTTTCGGGCCAGCGATATTTTTACCGCTTCCTATCCGCGGTCGGGGAGCACCTGGCTCCGCTTTATTCTGGTAGAGCTTCTGGCTGGGCAGTCGAGCGGCTTCAAGGGCGTGAACCTGCTGAGTCCCGATGTTGGGGAGCACTCCGGCGCGCAGGCTCTGCTTCCGGGAAACGGACGGTTGATCAAGACTCACGAGCTCTATCGTCTTTCGTACAAGAAGGCGATCTATCTGGCGCGCGATCCCCGGGATGTCATGCTTTCCGAGTATGCCTACGAGAAAGCGCTGGGGGTCATCGATGAAGGGCTCGACGCGTTTCTGGATGCGTTTCTTCGCAAAGGCGTCAATCCTTTCGGTCTGTGGACCGATCACGTGAATACGTGGCTGGACGCGGCCGAGGCGAACCAGTGCGAGTTGCTCATCGTTCGCTTCGAGGACATGCGACGCGATACCGTGCCCTGCCTCAAGCAGATGATGGAGTTCCTGAACTTCCCGGTTGACGACAGCGCCATCCGGAAGGCTGTGGAAGGCAATTCTCTCGAGCAGATGAAAGCGAAAGAGAAGGTCACCCCGCAGAGGGCGTCTGCGAAAGGACGTTTCGTCGGCAGCGGTTCGGTCGCGGGATGGAAGGACAAGCTCACCGCGTCGCAGTTGCAACGGATTGACCAGTACGCGGGAGGCGCGATGGCACGCCTGGGGTACGCTCCCGCAGGTGATCTTGCGGAGACTCTTGCTGAAGTAAGAGCATAAGTCCGGTGCCAACGACTCTGGAGACAAAGCCCGGAACTGTTATGGAAGTGACCACCAACCAGCTCGCAGTATCGCGGCGGCCGGCATTTAACTGGCGTACCGCCGGGATTGTTGCCGCATTGTGTGTGGTCACTGCCTTCATGCTGGAAACGATTGCCAGCGAACTGGTTTCACAGGAAGTGATTACCGTGATCGCGGTCGCCGCGGTGTTCTTCCTGTTGCTTGGCTTCTCCGCGGCTCGCAGCCGGGCCCTCGCGGAGCGTCCGAAGTGGTTCATTTTTGCGGTATGGGGCCTGCTGCTGGCTTCAGAGGAGATTTTCTCCTACATCAACGATGCGACCAGCACATACGAGTCGCAATTCGCCTTCGCCGCCTATGCGCAGGCGGCGATCTGGATGTTGGCAGCTGTTGCACTCCTCATATTCCTGCTGGGCAATCCCGGATCGTTGCGGGGACTGTTCTCCGGACCCTACAAGTGGGCCTCGCTTTTCTCGCTGGTGGCTCTGCTCTCGGTCGCCTACGCGCCGCAGGTAGCATTCTCGCTGGCCTGGGCGTTCAAGCTCTGTCTGGTCGTGGTCGTGCTGCAGGCGATTTCCAAACAACTGCTCGACCTGGATGACATTTCAGCTTTCTTGCTGGCCACCATCGCGGCGTATGTCTTCCTGGTGGGAGCGCCATCGATTCGGTCCCTGATGCCCGATCCGACCGGCACGTATGGCCAGAACGAATTTGAAACGCGCATGCGCGAAGGACCAACCGGCCTTTCCGCGGCCGCCGGAACCTTCGCGTTGATCGCGCTTACCCTGTACACGCCGGGTAAGAAGAGAACTTTGTTGGTTCTTTCCATTATCGGAATGGCGGTGATGATCATCGCCGGAGGCAAGGCGGCCATCGTGGCCGGCATTCTTTCCGGAATGTTGTTTTTTGGCCTTCAGAAACGAGTCGGAGCCACCCTGGGATTCATGGGAGGCATCGTTGTCATCTTCTGGTTCGCACTGACGTTTACTCCCCTGTCCAAGTACATGTCCGCTTACACCAGTTCAGGCCAGGTGACGAGCTTGACCGGACGCACGGAACTCTGGAGCTTTGTTTGGCCCGCGATTAAGCAAAAGATCGTGCAGGGACACGGATACGTTTCCTCGCGCTTTGTGTCGGTGGCCATGCCCGGCACGCCGTTCCAGGCCGGTCACATGCACAACGGCTTCCTTGAGGCGCTGTACAACAACGGTTTGATCGGTCTCGTCCTGATTGTGATGGTGCACGTGGTGATCGTTCGTAACCTCTGGAAGACCATGAGAAGCGACGTTTCGCCGCGCGCCCAGCGGCTTGCGATTGGCTCAATGGCGATCTACACCAACCTGCTGATCAATGGCATGTTCAACGCAACTTTCAGTGGCCGGGCGGGCGCGCCGTTCATGATGTTGCTGGCACTGGTGATTATCAGCGCCCGATTGGTGCAGGAAGTCCGGCCGCCGAGAATGATGCCGCGTCCGGCTCCGGCCTGGGGGTAAGTCGTTTCGCACGCCCCACAGCGCAATTAGGCCCACCCCCCGAAACAGACTAAGAAAGCCATGACAACGAAGACAGAAGTTCACATGCCTGAGTTCCGTGTGCTGGGAGTCCGCGTCAATGCGGTGCAGATCCCGCAGGTGGTCGACTGGATGCAGTACTGCATCCACGAACGTGGACCTGCACGCTACGTCGCGGTGACCGGCATGCATGGGGTGACCGAGTCCCAGCAGGATGCCGAATTTCGCGCGGTTCTCAAAGACGCCGACCTGGTGGTACCGGACGGAATGCCCCTGGTGTGGCTGGGGCGCCTGCGCGGTTTTCCTCGTCTTGCGCGGCGCGTGTACGGGCCCGAACTGATGGAGACGTTCTGCCGCGAAACTGGCTCGAAGTATCGTCACTTCTTCTACGGTGGCGCACCGGGAGTGGCCGATCACTTGGCGCAAGTCGAGCAGGAGCGTCACGGAATCCGCATCGCTGGCACATACTGTCCTCCATTTCGTGCGCTTACTGAAGAGGAAGACAGGGAAGTGGTGGCGCTGATCAATGAGGCTAAGCCGGACATCGTCTGGGTTGGCCTCAGCACTCCCAAGCAGGAGCGCTGGATGCACGCTCACCGCGACAGGCTGAATGTGCCTCTGATGCTCGGCGTCGGAGCCGCATTCGACTTGAACAGCGGGCGGCTGAAACAGGCTCCAGTGTGGATGCAGGAGCGTGGTCTGGAGTGGTTTTTCCGTCTGACTGCTGAGCCGAAACGGTTGTGGCGGCGATATCTGGTTCAGGGCTCCAAGTTTGTATGGAACGTGTTGTTGGAGCTCACGGCTTTACGTGTTTACGAGTAGCAGCAGTGCCGTGAATCGACGGGTTCAAACTGAAGCTGCGATTCACGGGTTCGAAAACTCAGGAGAGGAAAAGGGGCTATGAACAAGCAGAAAAGAATACTGGTAACAGGGGCTGGGGGATTCATCGGTCATCATCTGGTCAAACGGCTGAAGGCTGACGGTTATTGGGTCCGCGGCGTCGACATCAAACGTCCGGAATACGAGGCCAGCGCGGCCGACGAGTTCGAAGTTCTCGATCTGCGCAAGATCGAGAGCTGTCTACTCGCCACACGTGGCGGCATCGACGAGGTCTATAACCTCGCTGCTGACATGGGCGGCATCGGCTACATCACCGCGAACCATGCCGACATCAGCCGCAACAACATTCTGATCAACGCTCACATGCTCGAAGCGAGCCGCCAAAATGGTGTCAAGCGCTTCCTGTTCTCTTCCTCGGCTTGCGTCTACAACCAAGCCATGCAGAAGAACCCGGATGTGAAACCGTTGAAAGAGGAAGATGCGTATCCCGCAGATCCCGAGCCGGGTTATGGCTGGGAGAAGCTGTTCGCCGAGGAACTCTGCCGCTATTACTACAAAGACTACGGCTTCGAGACTCGCATCGTGCGCTTCCACAACGTGTACGGTCCGCTCGGAACGTACGACGGCGGCAAAGAGAAAGCTCCGGCCGCGATTTCCCGCAAGGTTGCTCTCGCGGCGAATGGCGCGGAAATCGAGATCTGGGGCGACGGCGAGCAAACTCGTTCCTTCATGTACGTGGATGACTGCGTCGAAGGCCTCACTCGCATCATGGCTTCCGACTATCGCGACGCCCTGAACCTTGGCACCGATGAACTGGTGACCATTAACGGACTGGTGGACATGGTCTCCGGCATCGCCGGCAAGCGACTGGTCAAGCGCCACAACCTGACCGGGCCGCAGGGAGTCCGCGGGCGCAACAGCGACAACACCCTGCTTCGCAAGGTGCTGGGCTGGGAGCCGTCGATTCGTCTGGAACAGGGACTGGCGGTCACCTACAAGTGGATTGCTTCCCAGGTCAAGAAGCCGGTGCAGCAGTCGGAACTTGTCTCGGCGCGGTAATACGCAAGCCCCCTTGCCTCTCTTGGCGGCTGACCTCACGCGAGTGAGGTCAGCCGTCGCTATAAGTTAGCAGCCAGGAAAACAGCATCCCTCGCAATCTTGATTGGCCACCCTGATATGGCAACCATTGCTCTGACAGAAGAACGGACAACGGGATCACCTTCGAACCTGCGTCCCGGACCTCTTTTTGTGGTGGGGATGTGGCGCTCCGGAACATCTTTGCTTTATGCCTTGCTCAACCAGCACAGCCAGATTTCGCTAATGTATGAGGCGGAACTGCCCGTGTTGCGGCCCCTTTTTCTGATGCGGGGAGGGAAGTCGGACTGGGCGGAGAGATGGAATTTCTGGAACAGCGCTCTGGATCGTCATCAGATCTCCGCCGATC
Organism: Terriglobia bacterium; assembly: GCA_020073465.1. Lineage (GTDB taxonomy): Bacteria > Acidobacteriota > Terriglobia > Terriglobales > Acidobacteriaceae > Sulfotelmatobacter. The sequence continues at coordinate 11,503 of JAIQFC010000006.1, read as the reverse complement.
AGATGCCGGATTCAGTGGACGACATCCCTGGCGCGGTGCGCGCTGTCTATGGACAGTATGCGCTGCGCAAAGGTGCAACGATCTGGGGAGGTAAATCACCGAACTACTACGATTTTCTGGCCCTTCTGGCCGATGAATTTCCTCAGGCTCAGTTCATCGTGATCTGGCGAGATCCCGCCGACATTTGTCGCAGCATTCTCCGAGCGGCGAAGAAAGATACCTGGTTCAGCAAGCGGGGCGTCCCGCACCGGGCCCTGTTCGGGCTGCATCGCATGAAGCTGGAGTGCGATCAGCTGGTGAGCCAGGGAGTATCGGTCCATCAAGTCAACTATGAGGACTTGATTCATCAGACCCCAGAAGTCATGCGGGGAATCTGCGAGTTCCTTGGGATCCCGTTTGAAGCCCGCATGACGTCGCTCGAGGGCGCGGACCGCTCCGCCATATACGAGGGCGAACATCACGAAGGGGTCAAGAGCGAGAAGATTGTCGGGAAGAAGCCTCGGCCTGAGGTTCTTCCCGCTGCCCTGAAGCAGAAGATTCAGCGCTATACCTGCTACTGGCGCAAGCAATACGCAAATGCGTGGCCGCCCGCGCCGTCGGACTTGCAGGAAGAACAGGTGCCGATGCCGGGAGTGCTGGAACGAGTAAAGGACGGAGTCCTGTTCCGTGCCTACCGCGCGCTGGATGCGGCTGTGGTCCTCGTCTACTGCTTCGCGCCCATCGCACTCTTGAGAAAGTATCGGATAGTCAAGGCTCAAACCCTCGCCGCTCCTCCTGAAACCCCGCAATCCGCGCGGGTTTCGACGGACCGCTAGCTGCAAGCTGATCTATGTCCCCGAAAGTTGCCGCGTCGATGCGATTCATTCACGACCATTTCCTGGTTGGATTGCTGCTCATGAGTTCACTGGGGATTGCTGTCTGGGCAGTCGCCGAGTCGGACGCGCTACGTCCGGCAGCAGAGCCCATCCCGGCTACATTCTTTGGGATGCACATTCACCGCGCGCCGGTATCCACGCCGTGGCCGTCGGTCCCATTCAAAGCGTGGCGCTTGTGGGACACGCATACCACCTGGGCCCAACTCGAGCCTCGGAAGGGCGATTGGGACTGGCGGATGCTAGACCGCACGGTCGATCTCGCCCAGTCGCATGGAGTCGAAGTGCTGTACACCATGGGACGTTCGCCAAGGTGGGCGTCCGCTCGGCCGAACGACAGGGGTAGAAACCCCAATGCGGAACCTGGCGGAATGGCGGAACCTCGAGACTTGGAAGACTGGCGCAACTACGTTCGCAAAGTAGCCACTCGCTACAAGGGCCGTATTAAGGCCTACGAAGTCTGGAATGAGCCCAACCTGCCGAACTTTTACAGCGGCACGCCGGAGGCGATGGTAAGTCTCGCCCGCGAAGCATACACCGTGCTGAAGCAAGTGGACCCTACGATCACGGTCGTTTCTCCGTCCGCCGTTGGCCCCACCGGCCTGCCCTGGCTGGAGGAATACCTGAAACTGGGCGGAGGGAAGTATGCCGATGTGATTGGCTACCACTTCTATGTCCGCGGCCAGGACCCGGAAGCGATGCTGGGGTTCATCGATCAGGTACACGAGATCACGCGCAAGTACGGAGTCGCGGACAAGCCTCTGTGGAACACGGAAGCCGGCTGGCTTCAGCCATACCGCATCGACCCTCAAGACGGTCCCGCATTCATGGCGCGTGCCTACATCCTGAACTGGGCCGATGGCGTGAGCCGTTTCTACTGGTACGCCTGGGACAATCAGGGGGCGCGCGTTCGCATGACGGAAGACGACGAAGCGACCTCGACTCCTACCGCAAGAGCCTATGCCGAATTGCAGCGATGGATGGTGGGCGCTCGTATGGATTCAGTTAAGAAAGATGACGCTACTTGGATCTGCCAGTTGAGCCGGGATGGAATGAATTCCTGGATCCTGTGGAATCCGGATCACAACACCCGGTTTGATGTGCCCAGGGCGTGGGGCGTAGGCACGGTTCGCAGGCTTTCTGGGGATTCTGCGAGCTTTTCTGGCGGGAAGATTGAAGTCGGTACAACCCCCATTCTGGTAGAAAAATCTGCGCATTGATTCTCGACAAGATCTCAACCAAATTCTTGAAAGACCGAGCTGTGGTAGCGCGACTCTCCAAAAGCAAGAGGCACATGTCTATGCGTTCGTTTTCCTTTAAGGGCGGTTCCGTTGCTGGCAAGCGGTTTGCGACACTTGTTCCAATGACAGTCGTTCTTCTCCTCGGCACGTTTCTCCTTGCGGCTGCCGCCTCCGCTCAGGTTTCCTACAAGATTTCTCCGGCCTCGCTGTCGGTTTCGGCCAGTGCGTATGTGGGCGTGAGCAGCGCTTCCAAACCCATTTCAATTACAAATACGGGAACGACCGCTTTTACGGTGACCGCTTTCTCCATCAGTCCCTCACAGTTTCAACTGAACTATGGATATGCTCCAATTACTCTGCCGCCCGGACAGTCAGCCAATTTCGCGATCGTCTTCGTTCCAACCGCTTCGGGCATAGTCACCGGACAATTCTCGATGACGATCTCGGGCGTCACAGACCCGATTGTCATCAGTCTGACCGGCACCGGAAGAACCACCACCGCTCTTCCGCAAGTTACTCCGACCTCGTTGAATTTCGGCAGTCTTCCGGTGGGGACCGTGAGCGCTCCCCAGACCGTGACCGTCAAGAACGTTGGTAAGTCCGCCGTCAGCCTCACTTCGATCGCGACAGATCCGCCTTTTACTCTGAGCGGCGCTCAACTGGTCACATTGAAACCCGGGCAGTCGACTTCTTTTCAAGTTACGTTTACCAGCACCGCGACAGCCACTTCCGGCAGCGTGCTCGTGGTGCAATACGGTGCCGTGCCTGCCAGCGGTATCGATCTGACCGGAACCGGCATTCCCGCCACATCGTTAGCTGTTAGCAACTACCCGATCCTTCCCAGCGCCACACAATCGGCTGCGTATAACGCGAATTTGACGGCTGCCGGCGCGGTTGGAAATCTCAGCTGGAGTATGGCCGCCGGCTCAACCCTCCCCCTGGGTTTGTCGCTTTCGAACGCAGGCGTCATCACCGGCACTCTCGATCCCAGCATCGCCGCCGGCAACTACCCTTTCAGCGTTTCTGTGACCGACTCCAACACGCCACCTGCTACGGCAACGGTTCAGTTGACTCTCCCGGTGGGCGCACCTACCGGTTCCAACTGCAACCAGATCAGCTGGCCTCCGGCAACAAAGCAGCCCCGTCTCATTCCAATTACCGATCTCGGCACCGGATCCTACCTCGGCGCCCAAGGCGGGCTATACCCCGGGGGCAGCAACGTCCGGCCAGCTTCCCATGATGCCGACGGCGTCGGGATCGCCCAGGGCATTGTGCCCTTGGATGGAAATGGCAACTACGATCCCAATGGCAAGTACGCCTTACTTTCGCTCGGGAACTCGGTCGCCTTTGACGATTTCGTGCAGTTCATAACCGAGGCCAATTCCGATCCCATGAAGAACTCCCACCTTGTATTTGTACCGGGAGCTCAGCCCAAGGCGGGTGCCGCGGACTACGCGGTCACGAACAGTCCCTTCTGGTCTGCAATCCAGAACTACTATTTGCCGCAATCTGGCGTCACGGCAAATCAGGTTGTGGCCGCCTGGATTATGGATGTCATCGCTCAGCCCACGGGTACTTTCCCCAGCGACATGAGCGGCTTGCAGACCGACTACGAGAAAATCGCGCAAAACCTGCACACGTTCTTCCCCAACCTTAAGCTGATGTACTTCACGAGCCGCTACTACGGCGGCTACTCGTTTGGTGTACGCGATCCTGCCGACGTTGAGGCTTACGCCTATCAGTCCGGCTTTGCCGTGAAATGGGCGATCCAGGACCAACTGAACGGCCTTGCAGGTCTGAACTATAATCCCGCCCTTGGTCCGGTGATGGCGCCCTGGATGTCGTGGGCACACTACGACTGGGCGAACGGGCTTCTGCCGCGTAACGACGGGTTGGTCTGGACTTGCCAGGATATCCAGGCCGATGGGACTCATCCCTCCAATCCGGCGGGACGCATGAAGGATACGAACTTGATGATGAATTTCTTCAAGACCGACAATACGACCACACCCTGGTTCTTGGCGCCAGGCGCAAGGTAAGACACTCAGGCAGTCACTGGGCCCCTCATCTCAAGCGTTCTACAGCGGGATCCCCCATGGAGCTGTTTCGCATCGCACGTTCCCTGAAGACAGTCGGACTCGTGGCTTGTCTGGCGGGCGGTCTGACGACGCCAGCCGCAGCTCAAGTGTCGTATACGGTTTCACCTTCGTCGCTGACTTTTCCCAAGACTGCAGCCGGCGTTATCAGTGATGGAAGAAGCGTTACAGTAACAAACACAGGAACGGTGTCGTTGACGATTAGCAGCTTCTCCATCACGCCCTCGGAGTTTCTGCTGGTCAACGGATGGGCGCCCATCATCCTCCTGCCGGGAGCCCAGGAAGTTTACCAACTTAAGTTCGCCCCCGACGCAGCGCAGACCTTTACTGGACAATTGACGATAACCATCGCCGGCGTCACCAATTCGATCATCGTTCCTCTCTCAGGCAAGGGATTCACCACGAGTGCGGTCGCCCAGGTGAGTCCAACGACGCTGAGCTTCGGACCGCAGACGCTGGGGACGACCAGCGCCCCGCAGACCGTCACGGTTACAAATGCCGGCACCTCGGATCTGATGGTGACGGCGGCCAGCGTCCTGCCGCCATTTTCTTTGAGCGGCTTCAGTGGTTCGACAACACTGACCGCCGGGCAGTCGCTCAGTGTTCAAGTGACTTTTTTCGCCACGCAGGTTGGCAGCTACAACAACACCCTGGTGTTCTCGCATGATGTCGTGAACTCATCCGGCGCAGCCCTGACAGGCACGGCAATTGCACCGTCTTCGCTGGCAGTGACTGCATTTCCGGTTCTTCCGACTGCAACCCAGTCGAGTGCCTACTCCGCAGTGTTGTCATCGGCGGGTGGCACGGGAGCGACAAACTGGAGTTTGAGTCCGGGCTCGAAGTTGCCCACGGGACTGACCCTGTCGAGTGCTGGAGTAATCAGCGGAACTCTCGACCCCAGTGTTGCGAAGGGCAATCATTCCTTCAGCGTGGGAGTGAGGGATTCGGCGTCGCATGCAGCGTCAGAGACGTTGACGTTGCCGGTCAACGGCCTTACCGGAGCGAAATGTTCGAATATCAGCACCAATGTTGCCGGGACGAACTCGCCGATCGTGCCGATTCCAGATTTGGGGACGGGGACCTATCTGGGTTCGCAAGCAGGACTCTATCCCGGAGGCACCAACACGCGCCCGGCAGGGCACGATGCCGACGGAGTCGCATTCGCGAATGCGATTCAGCCGCTGGATGCAAACGGTAAGCCTGACCCGAACGGGAAGTACGTGTTGCTTTCGATCGGGATGTCCGCCGCGCACACGCTGTTCGTGGGCTTCCAGAACTACGTCATCGCGGATCCTACCGTCGACAAGACACATCTGGTATTGGTCAACGGAGCGCAGGACAATGCCACAGCAGGAATTTTTGCCCAGCCGGGTCATCCCGTCTGGACTGACATTATGGATTACTTCCTCCCCCAGTCCCATGTGACGGCGAATCAGGTGGTCGCCGCATGGGTGAACGACGTTGCTTATCCCAGCGGCACCTTCCCCGGCGACATGGCGACCCTGCAAACAAATCTGGAGGAGATTGCGCGGATCTTGCACAGAAAGTTTCCCAATCTCAAGCTTGCCTATTTCACCGGCCGCATGTATGGCGGCTATTCCAATAACCCAAAGAACCCGGAGAGTCCTGAGCCCTACGCGTACGAGAGCGGTTTTCCGGTGAAATGGTCGATCCAGGATCAGCTCGATGGCCTGGCTACGCTTAATTACGATCCGCATAACGGCCCGCCGCAGGCGCCGTGGATCGACTGGAATTCCTACATGTGGGCCAACGGTCTTACACCGCGCAGTGACGGGTTTGTGTGGACCTGTCAGGACTACACTTCTGACGGCATCCACCCGTCCCTGCCGCCTCTCTCGGGTCGGGATAAGGGCGCGAACCTGATGATGAATTTCTTCAAAACGGATGACACGACTGCCCCTTGGTTCTTAGCTCATTGATTGTCAGAGCGAGGGACCGATTCAACCTGCTTTGCCTGAACTAATAGGAGATTGAAATGACAGCGTTGTTAAGACAGTTCCGTCGGATCGTCTACGTTTGCCTGGTGAGTTGTGTCACGCTCGGGGTCAGTGCCACCTCTTGCTTGGCCCAGTCTTACGTAGTGGCCCCCTCTTCATTGCAGGTCACCTGGGGCCAGATCGCCGTGGGCATGCCGAGCAACGGCTCGACCGTGTCGGTGACCAATACCGGGAAGACGTCCTTGACGGTCACCAGCTTCAGCATTACCCCATCGGAGTTCCATCTGATCGATGGCTATGCCCCGACCACGCTCAATCCCGGCGGCAGCATTGCATATCAAATCAATTTCGTTCCGGACGCTGCGCAGGTCTTCAACGGCAACATCACCCTTACGATCGACGGAGTCACCACGCCGGTCGTGGTCAACCTGACGGGAACTGGCAAGAAGACACTTGCCGTGGGTCAGGTCACGCCGACGACCATTGCCTTCAGCCAGCCCGTGGGGACCACCAGCGCACCGACGACGGTCTCGGTGAGCAATACTGGCAAATCCAGTATGACGCTGAACGCTGTCACCATCGATCCTCCTTTCAGCGTTACGGGTGTCACTGTACCGATGATCATGAAGCCAGGGACGACCCTCACCTTTCCGGTTACGTTCTTTGCGCCATCGACCAGCACATACCTGAGCACTCTCTATTTCACTTTCGACAACATTCCGGCCAAGGGAGTGAGTCTGACAGGGACGGGTGTGGCGCCTTCCTCACTGACGGTTGCGTCGTATCCGACTCTGACCACATCGACCCAGAGCTCTGCATACTTGTCGACGTTGCAGGCGGCTGGGGGTACGGGCAGTGTCACCTGGAGCCTGGCCGACGGTTCGTCGCTCCCATCCGGGCTGACGCTTTCGAGTTCTGGAACAATCAGTGGCACGCTGGCCTCTTCGGTGACGGTGGGAAACTACCCGTTCACCGTGCAGGTAACCGATTCAACCAATGCGGCCGCCACGGCCCAACTTACGCTCCCGGTAGCGGCGTCGCCGGGCTCGAATTGCAACAGCATCACGTTCAATGTTCCGGGCACGTCCACGCCCATTATTCCGCTGACCGACTTGGGAACGGGCACCTACCAGGGCTATCAGGGAGGCCTCTATTCCGGTGGCAGCAACCAGCGTCCTCCGGGCAATGAGGCGGACGGTTTGGCTTTCGCAAACGCCATCCAGCCTCTGGATGCGAACGGCAACCCGGATCCAGTCAACGGCAAGGAAGTGCTGATCGGGATCGGAATGTCCGCAGCCCACACGGATTTTGATGGTTTCATGCTGGCTGCGAAGGCTGATCCCACGGTCAATCCGAAGCTAGTCCTGGTGAATGCAGCCATGAACGGCGTGTTAGGGACGCGCTATGCCGACCCCACCGATTCGGTCTGGAGCGCGGACCTCAACTACATGGTTCCGCAGGCTGGCGTGACCTCCAACCAGGTGGTCGCGGCGTGGGTGTCGGAATCGGACGCGATCATCAGCGGCACTTTCCCCACGGATATGGGCAAGCTCAAGGGACAGCTGCAGGGCATCGCTCAGAATCTGCACAAGTACTTCCCAAACCTGAAGCTGGCTTACTACTCTTCCCGCTACTACACCGGATATTCCAATGGTATTCTGCATCCCGCCAACGATGAGCCGTATGCCTTCGAGTCGGGATTCGCGGTGAAGAACGCGATCCAGGACCAGATCAACGGCCTTCCCGCTCTCAACTACAACCCGGCGAACGGTCCCGTACTGGCGCCGTGGATGTCGTGGGGACCGTACTACTGGGCGAACGGTCTCTTAGCACGGAATGACGGGCTAGTCTTCACCTGCCAGGATGCGAAGGCTGATGGCAATCATCCTTCGATCCCCACGGGCAAACAGAAAGATGCGCAGCAAATCCTGAACTTCTTCAAGACCGACGAGACCGCGACCCCGTGGTTTCTGGCGCACTAGGCGTGTAGGTCGCTTCTCGATTAACTAAGGTCGTCGTCACCATCTCTGGTTGCGACAAGACAAACGCAGGGCCTCACAATGAGGCCCTGTTTTTTTGCGGCTGGAAATGAAGAAACGTTCCTTCCGGAGCATGTGAATATCCACCGAATTGAGCGCTGGAAGCAGTTGATTCTGCTGGGTAGCATTTCCTCGATGCTGAGTTATCAAGAGGTTAGGTTGTGGAAGAAACGTCTACTTTCGAGGACGTTGGGAGTCCACGAAAGTAGACTTGACTTGGAACCGGTTCAGTGCGCTCGTTCGTTGGTCCAAGATCAAAGCCCCCGCCCTGTCTCTCCAAAAAACGGAGAGACAAGGACGGGGCACCCTCGGTCTTAAGTCTGGTGAAAGGGTGGGCCACCGCCATCGAGAGCAGCTCGCGGGTGGCCCTGGTCGGCGCAAGCTAGACCGCAGGTGTTGATTGGGCGCTCTCGCATCCCGTAAAGACGAGATGTTCGCATAGGAGAATCATGGTTGCGGTTACGGGGCCGAATCGATGGTTGGTGGAACGATCTTCCACCGCAAGTGATTAGCGTGAGATTTCCAGAGTCTTGGTCCTCAACCTCTCTGGCCAAACCAACGGTGCTCACAACACCGACAGGAAAAGTTTGCCCTTGACACCGCCTTCGCTCTTATCGAGGGCCACCCGCCTCTATCGTTCGCCAATTGGTGTACGGACATTCAGCGGCACCTGAGCCTCGAGCGCCTTGAAGAACCGCTCTCTCGTTTCCCTAAGGAAGTTTCGGGGAATGAGGACCTTTCCTGATGCCTCATCACTAACTTCGGTAAACCATCCGCCGCTGCCCAGGACGATGTAAACGATGTATGTCCTCCCTCTGGTGCAGTCGGGACAGTTAACCGAGGCTGACCCAAACAGGCGGTTTCCCGGCTTCAACAATGAGACCACTGATGGATTCCCGAAAAGAGCCTGCGGGCCACCTTCGTCATGGGCTTTTATCCAATCATAGGTACTTACTGGAATCGGCAGCGGATCATTCCGATCTGGCATATCCAAATTCCACAACGCCACCGTCCACTTTATGTCACGCGCCACATATCCAGAACCATTTGTGATTACCAGTGCTGGTTCCGTAGGATAAATGAATCGCAGGCCCAGTTCTGGCAATTGAGCGGCGGGTTTCGGCAGCGTCCCGATGGGCTCTGTTTTGAAGTTATATGAAAAGTGCACCGGGTGGACTTCGCCTCCGAGTGTCGAATAACTGCCTCTGAGCCTAATCGCCTCAGGCGCTCGCCTCGGGGCAAATAGATGTTGCGGCAGCCCACCGCCAGCCGTGGGCTGATTCAGGGCAATAGATGCAATCACGAAATGGACAACAGTGTTCGCGAAAACATCGGAACAGTGAACTCGGTAGACCGCAGAGCTCCGCATCAATCCTGGCGTCGGAGCGATGGGAATTGACGTGGGCTGGCCTTTGTTGTCGGTTCCCTGTAGCCATGCTGCGGGTGGTTCACTATTGGGGAATGCTGTGACACCCTGGAACTGGCTGATCTGTCCGACACCGGCGATGCTGGTGTCTAGCTGAACGGAGAAATCCAAGTCTTTGATCTGCACTGGGCCGTTAGCTGCATCCAGGCGAACATCCACGTAGTGACTTAACCATGAAATACCGCCAATGAGCGTCCCGTCCGGATATGGCTGTTTTGGCTGTAAATAGGCAGCGAACGTCACACTCGGCTGTTCCTCTTTGCTGCGAGGTTCCGGTCGCTTTACCACCTCATCCTGCTTCTGAGCCGTCGTGTCGTGCTTACTGCGTTCCGCCTCGTAGGCAGCGATCCTTGGCGCAAAGAAAGAGCTCAGTCCCCACCAATAGAGGCAAAACAGCGCCCCCCGAGTATCGCGGCAAGTGCATATGAGTACATGATCCCTCTCTTGGAAAGTTTGGTATGCAACTTCTTGGCAAGGGCTAGTCCTTGGTCCGTCGTTACTGCTTCCCATGTGTAATGTGCCAGCACTAGAAGCCAGATCAAGGGAAGGTATGGAACTGCCGATTTAATTACTTCTACGGTCAGTCCTATAGCAATTCCGAGCAAGACGAGCTCAAAAATGACTTTCCGCATGCTCGAAATTCTACTCCCTAGCGGGTGGCCCACATCTGTCCACCTCAAGCGGGCCTGAGAGTTGGGTGCCCCATTTCTCGCGTCCTGTGCGACAAGTGGGGCCTTCCCACCCCTCTGTCAAGGCCCCTCAAAATATTTTTATCCCCTTTAGCCTCAAGCTTATACAAACTCGCCCCGAACCCAATCCCCAAATACAGATGTTATAATAATAGTACAGTGATTAGCTATAAGATATATTCAAGAGTCGACTCCCGCGTGGCCTCCAACCCCGCCTATAACTCCTTATTCCGCAAGATCTTACCCGCAACCCCTTGCCCCTCAAGATTTTGCCCGGATCGGGGGATATCCCTTCCCGCAACTCCGCAGAAGCAGGGATTTTAGCTCCAAGGTATCTCTATTTTTTCGAGGTATATATCTGATGCCGTGCCATCCCAGCGTTACTGTCTGCACTCATGTCAAGGTCAACGGAATCCCATGCGGATCCCCCGCCCTTCGCGGAGAGCATTTCTGCTACTTCCACCAGCGCATGTTTCGCGGCGTCCCCACCCCGCCCCACTCGCGCCTCCATCCCGTAGCCCTGCTCGAAAGCGATGAGGCCATCCAAGCTTCCATCATGGAAGTCGTCAACGCCCTCGCCCGCAACACCATCGACCTCAAGCGCGCCGATCTCATCCTCAAAGCCCTCTGGATCGCCGTGAAAAATTCCCGCCGCTCCCGCTTCGACATCTTTCCCCACGACATGGTCACCGAAATCCCCCACTACCCCGCCCCACCGCGGCCCCGTCCGCCGCGCAGAAGTCGACGCGCCCACGTCAGTCGCCGAGATCGAGACGCCACCAGCGCCCCAGATCGAGGCCGCCGCTCCCGCCGCGCCAGCCCCGGAAAAGGCTCGCGCCGCCAAAGCCGGAAGAACGGCAGACAAAAAGGTTCGCTACCGGACCGGCTTGTATGGGGCCGGCGGGTGGCCCACCGTTTCGCTTATTTGTTTTGGCACCACACCTACAGAGGCTGCCCCATCCTTGCGTTCTTTGTGTCTAGTCCCACGACATACTTTACAGTTTGTCCCGACACATCCTTTACAGTTTTCACTTGGCATCCGACTGGGGGAACCAGCGCTCGACCGCGGTCGAGTGCTGGTTCCCCAGATCGAGTTCGCGGATCAGGGTGCGGCAGTAGTACACCAGCACCCGCTGTCCGATCCGCTCCAGTTGCACCCACTCTCCACACAAGGCCTTGCTG
>JAIQFC010000057.1 GCA_020073465.1 Terriglobia bacterium | reverse complement strand
CAATCGACGGACGACCGACGCGAGCGTACATCGTGTCGAAGCGCCGCGACAGTTGAGTAAGTACCTCGTCCACCATGCCTCGGATGGCGCGCAGCGGATGATCCTTCCGCACCCGCGCTTCCGGCGACAAGTAACTGAACATGTGACTCTGCTGCTGATCGTCTCCGCGCATGCCTTCTCGTACCATACAAGGCTGTGGATTACGAGTGGTTTTTCAGCAGCCTGCTAGCTGACCAAGCGGACCCATATGAATTTCATCGGCCCCGATTGCTATCAAGGTAGCTGCCGACTTTGCGTGGCGAGGTACAACAGCAATGAACTTTTGGCGTGCGAAAGACTTGCACAGCTTGCTTATTTTGACCTGCTCCCCTGTTTCGGCACAAAGCTGAGTATGATTTGTGCGAAAGGAAGGGGAAGAAGGTATGTCGAAGAGCAGGCACACGGAAGCGCAGATGATCGGGGCACTGAAACAGTTGGAGGCGGGGCGCAAAGCCGAGGACGTGGCGAGAGAAGTGGGCGTATCGAAGCATACGATCTACGCCTGGAAGGCGAAGTACGGTGGCATGGACGTGAGCCAGGCGCAGGAGGCGAAGCAGTTGCGTGACGAAAACACGAAGCTGCGGAAGCTGGTGGCGGATCTGAGTCTGGACAAAGAAGCCCTGCAGTCGGTGATCCGAAAAAACGGTTGGAGCTCGTAGCGCTGAAGGCAGCTATCGGGCAGATGCGGCAAGACTATGCCTTCAGCGAGCGGCGGGCGTGCGGCCTGATGACGATGGCAGTGTCGAGTTACCGTTGCGAGACGAAGCGCACAGATGAACCGCTGCGCACGCGGCTGGTGGAGTTGGCGCGGGAGAAGCCGCGCTTCGGGTATCGGCGGCTGCATGTTTTGCTGGGCCGCTCGGGAGAGCATGTGAACCACAAGCGCGTGCATCGGGTGTATCGGGAGGCGGGCCTGATGATCCGGCGGAAGAAGCGGAAGCACTGCGTGCGGGTGGGACAGCCGCTGCGAGCTTGGACGGCAGCGAATCAGGAATGGGCGCTGGACTTTCTGCACGATGCGGTGGAGTGCGGACGGGCGATCCGGGTGCTGAGCGTGGTGGATGCGTATACGCGGGAGTGTTTGGCCTTGGAGGTGGATACGAGCTTTGCCAGCCGGAGAGTGACGCGGGTGCTGGATGCGATTGTCGCCGAGCGGGGACAACCGCAAACGATCCGCTGCGACAACGGGCCGGAGCTGACCAGCCGGCACTTTCTGGCGTGGTGCGTAGAGCGGCAGATCGAGTTGGTGCACATTCAGCCGGGAAAACCGACGCAGAACGCACACGTGGAGAGTTTTCACGGACGGCTGCGAGAAGAGTGTTTGGCAGTGAGCTGGTTTCAGAACCTGTTCGACGCGCGTCGCAAGATCGCGGCGTGGCGGATCGAATACAACGAGGAGCGACCACACAGCAGCTTGGGATACCGAACCCCGAACGAGTTTGCTGCTGCACAGGCCGCGAGCTTCTGCAGAGCTAAGCGAGAGGCAAGGGACTCAAACGCCGTCCCTTGCCCCTCGCGCTCCCCCATCCCGGCTCACACCGGAGAGGGAGTAACAGAAACTTGTCGTATTCTGACGTGAACGAAAGCGGGGGGCAGGTCAGTTTCCTTCCGGCTATCTTCCAATCGGGGATGAGTCGCCCGACGAGCGAAGTCTGCGTACGAGGATTTGTGCTGCTCGACAGCAACCTTAGGCAAGGTTCTGGTGGGAGAGCAAGGCAGAAGCCAAAAAGACAAGGGGCCGGTTTCCCGGCCCCTGTGAAGTAAGTCGAATGCAACCCCCAACTAGAAGGTGAACTTCACTCCAAGGCGGATGTTGCGCGACAGCTGGTAGTACTGAGGCTGACCGTACTGGCTGTTGAGAGCAGCAGAGCGGCCCGCATTGTTCTTGAAGTTGTTGATCTGGGTCTGAACGTCGTAGGGTGCCTCTACGGCAGAGTAGAAATTTTGCCCGTCGACGATGCGGCACTGGGTTCCGAACGCACACGCCGCGCTCGGGTTGGTCGAGTTCACGGCGATGTACTGATTGGTTACCGCGAGTGATGTGATGTCCTCGTTCACTGCCGTCACGGCACGCTGATTCAGCAGGTTCATAAAGTTCGCGGAGAACGTCAACTGCTTCGTTTCCGAGATCTTATAGTTCTGCTGAATACTGAAATCACTCTGCGTGAACCACGGCAAACGTTGGGTGTGCGGAGCGCCGATCGTAAGGAATCCGGTGGTCGGATCCTGCGTCACATCCACCCATTTCCCGCGATTCCAGGCCTGCACCGCCCAGCCTCCGTTGCCCGCGCCCACATCCAGATAGCTGGTCTGAGGAGACCCGCTGTAAAGATACTGGAAGATGCCAAAGTCGGTGGTGAACTTCTTCAGCCAGCCGAGTTCGTAGTACGCGTACCCCTTGAAGGTGTTGGGACGATCCGTGGGCAGCAATCCACTCGACGACCCACCAAACGAATTGAACGAGAAGTAGGGCTCGTCGAAGGCACGGCTGTTATTGGGTGAACTGCGACCACCGAGCTGGCCATCCGACACGTCGGAACTGGTCAGGCCCGTGTAGTTGCCACGCAGTTTGCTGTAAGTGTAAGAGAACATCCCGAACCAGTGCTGGCTGAGCCCCTTGGTGAGCCGTAATTCGACCGCGTCGTAGCTCCGCTGCGCCGGAGGCAACCGGTCCGGAGGGCACGTCAAACCGTTGCTGGGATCGCAGACGAGGGGTGTATCGGGATAGAGGAAGTTATAGAAACTGCTGAATGTCGCCTCCGTCCCTTGACCTGGATTGCCGATCACGAAGGTCTCACCGCCTGCATAAAGCGACGAATCCTCGATGACATGATCCAGACGGCGACGATCCCAGCGGACTTCCAACGCCACATTCTTGCGTACCTGATAGTCCACTCCAAACACCGACTCATGTTGCTGGTAAGGCTTCAGACCAGGGACTACACCCGTGGAGGTAAGTTCGCAAGTCGCGCAGGTGGTGGGGAACGTCCGGTAATTAAGGTTCTCGATGAAGGTCATTCCAGCCGGCGCTGCGCCAGCAGCCCAATTCGCCTCGACAGCGTTATCCACAGGATTGCTGGGATTGGAAGGGCAGTACCGCCCACCGCTGTTGAAAGCCGGAAGAATCGAGCTCAGGTCAGCCGTATTCAAGGTGTAGGCGCAGTCATTCCAGTACTGGCCGCCGAAGGAACTGATGGCAACGTTCAACTTCATAATATCGAAGAACTTGCCATAGCTGCCGAACACCTTCATCCGGCCGTCTCTGAACACGTCCCAAGCTGCGCCGATGCGTGGTGCGATCTTATCGGTCCAGCTGTAGTTGATCGGGCGAGCGTTCAAACCGGCCGTGGAACTCGCCGGCAGATACTCTTTGTCAAAGCGAATGCCCGCGTTGATGGTAATGCCGTGCCCGATCGTCCAGGCGTCCTGGGCAAACAGACCGTGGTTGAAGCTGGTGACGTTTCCACCCGTTCCGAAGTCAGACACGATCGCGGTCCCGTAGAGACCAGCGCAATCTCCGTTCTCATCAAAGTACGCCTGGCCAGCGGTAACCGCGCTCGCGCAATTATCGACACCAGTCTGACTGCCTGGGCTGTAGAAGCCACTGTCTCCCACGAACAGTTCGACATAGGGCATGTTAAAGGTCTGCAGAATGTCGTTCTGCAGCCGGTTGAGTTGATAGCCGAACTTGAAGTTGTGCGTCCCTCCCCATCCACTCTTGAAGAACGCCACATCCTGGTCAAACTGGATGGCCTTATTTGCATCCCTCCGCGTATAGCTGCCGGTGTGCGCAGCATTCCAAACACCCGCTACTTGTTGGAGTTCCGAGGGCAACGGGTTGTGCTGGGCCGAGTTATCAACTGAGGTGGTACCATCGGTCTGCCACTGGAACAGACTGCCATTGGTTGGGTAGCCGGCATCCACATAGTTCTCGAAGTAGTAACCCAATCGAGTCGTCGAGACGAGGCGTGGCGTGATGGTGATATCGGCGCCAAAATTAAGCGTAACGTTGGGCGCCTTGTAGCCAAGGTTATGTCCGTATACCGACGGGTCCGTCGACCCACTGAAGTTCAGCAGTCCGGTGGTCGAGTCGTCAGTAGGAAGAGCAACGCCATGAACGCGCTGGTATTGGTAGAGCCAGGAGCCGAACAAACGGATTTTCTGACTAACTTCGGCGTCCACTCGCGCAGTCATGTAGTACGTCTGGATATTGCGGGAGAAAGGAAGTTTCCCTAACGTCGGGTCGAACCCGCTCATGTCTACGGTGCGGGTCTGACCATACAGCTCAGGGTTGAACCCCACGAAACCAAAAATCCGGTTCTTGAGGATCGGCCCGCCAAACGTGAATCCGGGCATTACATCGAACATCTTGCGCCGAACCGGTTGGTAGTTTTGGTACGCAGGGTCAAAGTAAGCGTTCGCGTTGTTTGTGCTTCCATCCGGGAAAGTGCCGCCCGGAGCGACGAGGCTCTCACTCGGATCGTACCGCGAAAGTCCATTCGGGGAACCATCCATTCCCGCCGTCTCGTACTGCGAGAAAACGGATCCGTGCCACGCGTTGCTGCCTTTCCTCATCACGACGTTTACCACGCCGCCCAGAGCCCCACCGTACTGCGCTTCTTGCCCGGTACTCTTGACTTGCACTTCCTGGATGAAGTCGAAGGGAACATTCGTATGCGAAAAGCCACCGATCAGGTTGGCGGTTTGCTGACCCTCAACCAGGTAGGAGTTCTCTGCATCCGAGGCGCCGCCGACCGAGTAACCGAATGCGCTACCGTTGGTCGCACTGCCCGGGATCATTCCGCCGCTGCCGTTTGCCGCCGTGCTGCCCTCCAAGGGTTCGTTACGAGCGGAGGGCGCAAACTGAATCACCGACTGGAACGAGCGACCATGCGGAACATTGTCAACCACGTCATGCGTAATGTTCGACAGCGTGGTCACCGTCGTTACGTCGATCACGGGAGCGGCGCCAGTTACTTCCACCACCGTACTGTCGCTGCCCACTTCGAGCGCGATATCCACACTCGGCAGGTGGCCGACCTCAATGTTCAGGCCAGCCCGCTTGACGGTCTTGAAACCCTTCGCCGTTACCGTAATGGTGTATTCCCCTGGCGGCAAGTTGGAGAAGCGGTAGTAGCCGCTCGAATCCGTGTCTTGTGACTTGGTGCCCACCAGGGTCGTGCCGACTACTTCCACGTGGGCCTTCGATACCACTGCACCGCTCGGATCCTTCACGGTACCTTGTAAGCCGCCGGTCGTTTCCTGCGCGAACAACATCGCGCTGGTAATGAGTAGGGCTGTCAGTGCCAACAACAAACGGCAAACCTTAGGAAAACGTTCGAAACGCATTTCCTGCCTCCTTAGAATTTTTGTGCCGCAGACCTGGATCGCCTTGGCCGGTTTCCTGGGCAAATTGCGCGACCCGTTTTTGTGCCTCTGTATCGAATGGGTTCTTGAATCCGAGAGCTGGGAACCTGTTAAACCCCGGGTGAAGCCACTTCATCCGTCTGTCGCGGATTTCCTCGACTCGCCCCCGCAGGCCTGTCTCACAGCCACATTGCGGGTGTGGGTCAACGTGTACACGAAGCAACTGAGGCTCCAAAACAGATCACATCACAACGTGTTTGATTTCAACAGTTTGTTTCGATGTCAGGAGATTACACTATCGAAAATGGTAGGATTGCTGGAGTTATACTATGAATTTCGGTATCGACGGGGCACGGGGGCTTGGCCCCCCTTTTGGGGTGCCGTCAGGATCGCCGCCTTCGCGGCGACCGCGGCGCTTCTTTCTGCTCCCCCGGCGCCAGCACTCGACGCACAATCGGGGTGTTCAGCTTGTACTTGCGGCTGGTGACGTTGCCGGAGTCGTCTTTGACCCGCAAGACAAACACGGGGAGAGTACCTTCCTTGTCGAAGGCTTCTTTCGTTACCGTGACGGGCAGCACTCCATCCAGTCCGTGCTCGCGATAGGCGGTTTCGTAGCGGTGGCGTTTCACATTCCAGGTAAACACCCGGATCTGGTCGTAGTCGTAAGGCAGGCCGTCGCGGGGTTCGGTCAGGATGCACAGGTACTCCGGAACCATCTTCTTTGCCGAGCTGGCTGCAGAATTGTCGACCGCCCCAGTTCCAGCCTGCTTGTCTCTCTTATCTTTCGACTGGATTCCTGAGTCCTGCACCTCGTCGAGGACAAAGAATGCGACGAAGCGCTGGCCTTCAGCGTATTGGGCAATGTCGAGCGGGACGTCAACATCGACCATGCGCGCCAGCACCCAGCCCACGCGTCCTTGCGCGTCGCGCACCAGCCACCAGTCTTCCAGCGCCGGACCAGCGGGCACGTTGGTCCTGGACCTCGCCCCCGGCTTTGCTACCGGCGCCGGTGCGGTTGCCAACTGCTTTTCCGCGGTTGCGCGAATCAGAATCGACACCTTTGAGCCCGCGGCAAGCTGATACAGGTGCTCTGCCTCTCGGCCGGGCGTGATGTGCAGGTTGGTTTCGTTGCGCAACACCCCCGGAGCCTGCACGGGATCATCCTTATGGTCCTGAGTAAGTTTCTGCAGGCCGTCGTAGGTCTTCTGATCCACGAGGTAGCGTTGCTCGATCCAGCCTTCGAGTCCGGTCGCGGTGCGGACGCGGGCGAAGCGCTTCTCGTGGTCGAGCACCTCAACCCGTTCGCCGTTCTTGACCGTGCCCACGCGGTTGTAAACCGCGGCGACCTGGTCGCGGAGAGACGCCTGGGCCGCCGAAACGTAGGCGACTTCGAGCACCCGGTGTCCGCGGCGACTGCAGGCGGCGAACAGCAAAATGGCAGCCAGCCCGGTTGCCAGTACGCGGCGGAGGAGATTGGATCGGTACAGTCTCACGATGGTGGTGTGATGAACCCTCCACTATAGCGCTTCGCAACCGCGGTTTCGCGTCACAAAGGTTTACGCCTGATGCACTCCAAGACAGTGGCCCCTGCTCCCTCGATTGCTCACTGACCACTGATCACTGGCCGCCGGCCACTCTCCGGCAGTAACCTGACATCCCCGCGCCGCTTCGGTTACCATGAAGACAGAATCTTGCCGTGCCTCTGATCAGAAAAATGATGAAAAACATGCTTCGGAATAGGCCTGCCTTGCTCCTGGCGATCTTTCTGTTCACCGCGTTTTTGTGCGCGCCGGCGCAGGTTCCGGTCAACCCGGCCTTGCGTCCGCCGAAAGGCGCGCGCGTCGCCATTGTGGTCTTTGAGGACCTGCAATGCCCCGACTGCCGGCGTGCGGCGCCGCTGGTGGAGGAGGCGTCAAAGACCTATAAAATTCCCGTGGTGCGGCACGATTTTCCGCTGCCGTTTCACACCTGGTCGTACGATGCAGCGATCCTTGCGCGCTACTTTGACACGCACTCGAAGGCGCTGGGCAACGAATTCCGCGATTACATCTTTTCGAACCAGCTCGAGGTGACGCCACAGAACCTGCGCGGCTATGCCGAGAAATTCGCGGCTGAGCATAAGGTCGAGGTGCCATTCGTGGTTGATCCGGATGGCAAGCTGGCCGCGCTGATCAATGCCGACAAAGCATTAGGCAAAGAAATCAACATCCAACACACGCCCACGCTCTATGTAGTCAGCAACAAGCGCAACGGCAAACCCTTTGTGGAAGTCGTGGATCGCAGCCAGCTCTATGCGTTGATCGATACGATGCTGAAGGAATAGCCGAGACAGAAAACTGTTGATTCTTGATTGTTGATTAAAGGTTCGACGAACCCCGGAAGCCCAAAAAGCCTTCTCAGGTCCTTTGCACTCCACCCAGCCCTTGGAGTGCCGCGACGATCTTCGCGGACCACTGCGCAATCTCATCGTCGCGCAGAGTGCGCTCGGCTGATTGAAGTGTGGCTCGCAAAAGAATCGAGTACTTGCCGGCGCCAATCGCGCCGCCGCGGAAAATCTCAACTGGCTGGAAATCTCGCAACTCACCCAGCCGCAGATGGCCCACAGCCTTTTGCATCTGCTCGAACGATACCGAATCCGCGAAGATGAACGAGAAATCCCGCTCCACTGCCGGATACTTCGGTAGCGGCCTGAACTGAGCCTTGCGCAAACCCTGCTGGTACAGCCGCTCCAGATCAATCTCAGCCAGAAAGACATCCTGGCGCAGCTTGCGCGCCGCCGCCACCTCCGGGTGAATCTGTCCAAACTGCGCGACTGGCGCGCCGTTCAGCAGCGCGCGGGCTGAGCGTCCGGGATGAAGATATTCAGCCACCTGCCGATCGAAGGTGAGGTTGTCACATTCAAACGCCGCCAGCAGATTCTCCACGTCACCCTTGAATGAACGGAAGGCCTCCGCCGCCGTTGCCTGGTCGCCCTTGCTCACATCAAGCACTGCGCCCGCCGGCAACGAACCCTTCACCGCTGTGAGCGTCGCACCCAGACACGCTCGCCGGGGCTCAATCCGCTCACCGCTGGCGGAGAGTTCGTAGACATGCGCCATCTCAAATAACCGCACGTCTTCCGAATCACGGTTCAGATTCCACGCCAGCATGTCGAGCATGCCCGGAGCCATCGAAGTCCGCATCACGGATGCCTCTTCGCTGAGGGGATTCTCCAGCTCCAGAACTTTCGCGGAAGAAAACTCTTCCGCATCCGCGTGCGAAATAAACGTAAGCGAAACTGCTTCGTTGTAACCCAGGGCCAGCGCCCGCTTCCGCAACGTCGCTTCCTTCGCAGCATCCGGCAATTCAATCACCGCACCGCTGTATGCCGGCAACGTATTCTGAAATTTGTCGTATCCGTGAAGGCGGGCAACTTCTTCGATCAGATCGATCTCGCGTTCCACGTCCAGGCGCCAGCTTGGAATCCGAACCCGGAAATAAGCGTCAGCCTGGCCTTCGGGAATCAGCTCGAACCCCAACTTTTTCAGGATGCGGAACATCTGCGCGGCGTCGAGGTTGCCTCCGAGAATCCGCCGCACCTCGGAAACACGCAGCACGACCGGAGCCTGGTCCATCCTCTTTGACACCACGTCGACGACATCGCCCAGTTCGCCGCCGCCCGACTCAAGAATCAGTTCCGCCACGCGATCACACGACAGCACGGTCGACTCGAAATCCGCCCCACGCTCGAAGCGATGCGAAGCGTCAGTGTGCAGCGCATGCCGCCGCGATGTTTTGCGAATGGTCACCGGATCCCACCACGCCGACTCGATCAGAACGTTGCGCGTCTTCTCGGTGATCATGGTGTCGTAGCCGCCCATGACGCCGGCAAGGCCGACAGGCTTTTTCGCGTCAGCGACGACAAGGTCTTCTGACGTGAGCTTCCGTTCTACACCGTCGAGAGTCTTGAGCTTCTCGCCGTCTTTGGCCTTCCGCACGATGATCTTGCCGCCCTCGAGCAGGTCGAGATCAAACACATGCGTGGGCTTACCGATCTCCCAGAGAACGTAGTTGGTGGCGTCGACGGCGTTGCTGATCGGACGCTGGTCGAGCAACTGCAGCCGCCGGGCAATCTTTTCAGGCGAAGGTTGAATGCGCGTCCCTCGCAGAACGCGTGCCGTGAAGCGCGGACAGAGTTGCGGCTCTTCCACGGTAATCGGGAAGGGCACGGCTTCAGCCGTGCCACTAGAGCCGGAAGAAGACGCGGCTTTAGCCGCTGAGGGAAGCTTCGGCTCAATCGGCTTCAGCGGCAAGTCGTAAATCGCTGCCGTCTCTCGCGCGACTCCGTAGTGGTTCATCGCGTCGGGACGGTTCGTACCGATCTCCATTTCGAAAACCGTATCCGCACCCGACCCGCTGATGCCCTCAGCGGCGATGCCGACCGCGGTCAAGTCTTCGGCCAACCGCCGATCATCGACGGTCAGGTCAACAAACTCCCGCACCCATTGTGGCGAAATCTTCATTTCTCTATTTCTCTACCCGATTTGTCATCCTGAGGTCCGCGCTTTTTGCGGGCCGAAGGACCCCATGCAACTCGTAACCAAAAACGGTGCGTCGAGGAATTCTCACGATGCCCTCGCCCGTTTGGGTTCCGGCTGACGGCTAAGAAAACTGCTGCAAGAACCTCACATCCCCCTGAAAGAACAACTGCAGATCATCCACGCCATACTTCAGCAGTGCCAGCCGATCCACGCCCATGCCGAACGCAAATCCTGAAACTTTCTTCGGGTCGTAGCCGTTGTCTTTCACGAATTCAAACACGTTGGGATCGACCATGCCGCAACCCAGCACCTCCATCCACCCTGTCTGCTTGCAGGGGCGGCACGGTTCTGTACCGCGCTTACCGCTTCCTCCACAGACGAAGCAGGTTACATACAGCTCCGCGCTGGGCTCGGTAAACGGGAAGAACGACGGACGGAAGCTGGTCTTCACGCTCGACCCGAACAATTCCTTCATCGCGTGATCGAGCGTGCCTTTCAAATCGCCGAACGTGATGTTGGTATCGACGGCAAGGCCCTCGATCTGATGAAACATCGGCGAGTGGCTTGCATCCGGCGGATCGTTACGATGCACCTGCCCCGGAATCACAATGCGAATCGGCGGCCGCATCTTCTCCATCGTGCGAATCTGCACCGGAGACGTATGCGTGCGCAGCAGCAATCGCTCCCGCTGAGGCTTCGACTGCTGGTTGGCGATGAACAGCGTGTCCTGCGTGTCGCGCGCAGGATGGTTCGGTGGAAAATTCAGCGCCTCGAAATTGTAATAATCCGTTTCGACGATCGGGCCATCCGCGACGGAGTACCCCAGCTTCTGGAAGACCGAGACGATTTCGTTGGAGGTGCGGATGATGGGATGCTCGGCCCCGATCGGCCTCCGCACGCCGGGCAAAGTGATGTCTATCGATTCCGCCAACTCTACAGCGCATCGCGCTGCGTCGAGTTCGGCATCGAGTCCTGCCGCGCGGGCCTTCTCCAAAATGCCTAAGTTCTTGACGTGGTCATGCCTCTCTTGAAGCACGGCATCGACTCGCGAAAGTATGACCTCATTGACTTTCTGACCGACATTCCGCTTGGCCTGTCTCGGAGCAGTTTTCAGCCAAAGATCATTCACCTGAGTGACTATTCCGTCTTTCCGTGCACGCCAGCGGATGCGGAGGGCCTCGTATTCGGGTTCAGTCCGCACTGCGGCCGATTCCTCCTCGAGCGCCGAGAGCAGGTCACGCGTCGCGCGATCCAGCGCAGCCGTCGAGTAGTCCGTCAATTTAGGAACGGTGTACGCCATCTTCCCGTGAACCTAGCAGGCTGCTGAAAAACCACTCGTAATCCACAGCCTTGTATGGTACGAGAAGGCATGCGCGGAGACGATCAGCAGCAGAGTCACATGTTCAGTTACTTGTCGCCGGAAGCGCGGGTGCGGAAGGATCATCCGCTGCGCGCCATCCGAGGCATGGTGGACGAGGTACTTACTCAACTGTCGCGGCGCTTCGACACGATGTACGCTCG
>JAIQFC010000031.1 GCA_020073465.1 Terriglobia bacterium | reverse complement strand
CATCTACATCACCAATTTCAAGTGCGGCCCCGACTCGTACATCAAACATTTTTTCGGAGAGGCCTGCGGCAAGCCTTTCCTCACGCTCCAGTTCGATGCTCACAGTAACGATGCAGGGATCTTGACCCGTTGCGAGGCGTACCTCGACAGTAAGGGAATGCTCCGATGGTGGCGCACATGAGCCCAGGGTTGAATGGACGCCGACTCTACATCCCTCGCATGAACGATTGCGCTGCGGAGGCTATGGCAGCGGCCTTCCGGTCCGTAGGGATCGACGCCGTTGCTCTGCCACCTTCCGATGCTCGGACATTGGAGCTGGGCGCCCGCTACCTGGCGGGGGAGGAATGCCTGCCGGCCAAGGTTACGCTGGGCGACTTCGTGAAGGTGATTGAAGGCCCCGCGTTCGATCCGAAGAGGACGGCCTTCATGCTGGCCGCAGCGGAAGGTCCGTGTCGCTTTGGTCAGTACGTTCCCCATATTCGAAAAGTGTTTCGACAGTTAGGTTGTCCGGAGGTCCCTCTGGTCTCCCCCACCTTTGAGGAGGGGTACCAGGAGCTGGGCAGTTTTGGACCGGAGCTGGCCCGAACAGGGTGGCGTGCCATCGTAGCCTCGGACATTTTGCGCAAGCTTCTACTCAAGGGCCGGCCTTACGAGGTGCATCCAGGGGACACAGATGCGGCCTATGCCCAATCCCTGAAGGAACTCTGCGAGACCGTGGAGACACCGGGGCTCCGACCGGGCGAGCAGCTCGCGGCCCTCGTCACCACCTTGATTCGCATCCGCGACCACTTCCGAGGCATTCCGGCGAAGTACAACCGTGAACGGCTCCTCATCGGCATCCAGGGAGAAATCTTCTGCCGGCTGAACGACTTCAGCAACGAACATCTCATCCGGCGGCTCGAGGCCTGTGGCGGCGAGGCCTGGCTCTCCGACATTTCCGAGTGGGTTTGGTACTGCAACAGGGAACAAGAGGATTGCTTTCGAAACAGCTGGAGGTGGCTTTCCTTCACCATGCTCGGAACAAAGCTCCGCGATCATATCCAGCACACCGACGAAGGAGCGTTGCGCGCCCCCTTCGGCGAGGATTTCATCGGATACGAGGAACCCGAGGACATGGACGAAACCCTGCGGGCGGGAGACCCCTACCTCCCCCACGAGGGCACCTCGGGCGAGATGGTCCTCTCGGCCTACTCGTTTTGGAGACAGGAACTGCCGGAGACCGAGCTTCAGTGGGGAATGTTTGGTGAGAATTTCACGACCGAGGGACTGGTCGAGGATGAACTTCACATCGGCGATCGATTTCAGATCGGTTCGGCGATCATCATGGTCCGGCAGCCGCGGGTTCCATGCTACAAGCTGGCGGCAAAGTTCCAGAGAGATGACATCCTCGAGCGATTCCTGCACAGCGGCCGCAGCGGGTTCTATTTCTCCGTCGAAAGGGAAGGGCTGGTAACCACCGGCGACTCCTTTCACGTGATCAGCCGCGACCATAAAGCAATCACAATCGCCGACATGAACCGGCTCTTCGTACGCGACAAGTACAATTGTGACCTCCTCCAGAAGGCCATCGATACGGCGGCTCTTCCCCAGGATTGGCGGGAGTATTTCGCCGAAAGGCAGCAAACGTCGACTGTGAGGACCTAAGAGTTTGTTCAAAAACTCTGGCTAGCGCAGCCTTCTGATTTTGGGTGGTGCAGCGTTTTCAACGTTGCGGTCATAGCCTTTCTTTTCTGTCGGGGCTTCTAGAGTGTGCGTGAGAACTGAATTCCGGGTGAAGAGGTGGAACGGGATCAGCAGATTCCAGCCCCGAAGGGGCGGTATATGAAAGCCCGGCACGGAAGTGCCGGGCAGAAGTGGGAGGTCGAATGAGTCCCGTAGGAGTCTGTGTCGTAGCTTGATTGTCGTCTGAAAAGTGGACCAGCGATTTTGTGTTAAGCCGCGAAGCGGCGTAAGAATGCAGCCCACGGCGTAAGCCGTGGGTAGAAGTGGAAAGACAACAAGCCCCAGAGGGGCGAAAGAGAAGCTACGACACAGACTCCGCGGGGACGAAACGAGTTCTCACGCACACTCTTTAGCCCCCTGAGGTACTGAAACGGAGACCTCCTCAGCCCCACGTCAGATCGGGCTCTGACAAGTCTGGTCGCAAGCGACAATGAATGCTTCGAGCCTCGTTTTACGCCGCCGCTTTTTGTTCGCTCCATGATTTTCCTGCCGATATTTCGGCACCTGTCCTAACTCCATTCCGCCCTGCCGCCTGCCGCCGCTCCGCTATAGCTTTAAGGTGGTTTTCCGAGATTTCCGAAATCTCCCCAGTGTTCCGGTAAAATCGCAATTGTGTTCCGGTTGGAACACTCGTGTATGCCATGATCCTTGACGCCCTCCATCGCATCGCTAATCAAAGTCAGTCGCTCGCGCGCGATGAAGCTCGCGAAGTGATGGCCGAGGTGCTCGCCGGCAACTGCAGCGACGCGCAGATCGCCGCACTGCTCGTTGCCTTGCGCATGAAGGGCGAAACGGTCGAGGAGATCGTTGGCTTCGCCGAAGCCATACGTGCTGCCGCCACCCCTCTCCCCATCGACCGCTCCGCGGCCGCCAGCGCGCTTGACGTCAGCGGCACCGGCCGCGACGCGTTGGAACCCGATCCGATCGACGCGTCATTGATTGACACCAGCGGGACCGGCGGCGATGCCAGTGGAACTTTCAATATTTCGACTGCGACGGCGTTCGTCACGGCCGGAGCTGGAGTTCGCGTGGCCAAGCACGGCAACCGCAGCATCAGCTCCAGGTGCGGCTCGGCCGATGTGATGGAAGCTCTCGGCGTGAAGATCCAGCTTCCGCCAGAGCGCGCCGCTCAGTGCCTGCGCGAAGTCGGGATCTGCTTTCTGTACGCGCCCGACCTGCACGCGGCCATGAAGCAGGTGCAAAAAGTGCGGCGGGAACTGCGTCTGCGGACGATGTTCAACCTGCTCGGTCCGCTGACCAACCCCGCACGAGCCTCGGGGCAGGTGGTGGGAGTCTATTCTCTCGAACTGGTCGAAAAACTGGCTGAAGCGCTCAGCATGCTGGGTCTGCATCGCGCGCTCGTCGTGCACGGCCTGGACGGACTCGATGAGATCACCATCACCGGCCCAACCCGCATAGCGGAGGCTCGCGATGGTTTGGTGAGGACCTATGAAGTGACGCCGGAGGAGTTCGGCCTGACGCGCGCGTCTCTCCACGACATCTCAGGAGGTGACGCCGCTGGAAATGCCAAGATCATCCGCGAAATCTTGCGGGGACAGAGGTCACCGCACCGCGACGTAGTGTTGCTCAACTCAGCCGCCGCCCTGGTGGCAGCGGGGCGCGCCGAGCACTTGGCAGAGGCGATGCCCATCGCCGAGAAGTCAATCGATTCGGGCGCTGCTTCCGGGAAGCTGGAAGCGCTCGTACGATTCACCTCTACGTAACACCACCCCAACGCTGACGTGTCATCCTGAGCAAAGCGAAAGCCTGCCCTGAGCCTGCCGAAGGGGACCTATGCAACCTGCTTGCAGGAGGCTACGCCACTTCCACTTTCTCCAGGTATTTTGCCACCTCTACCCGCCATCCCAGTTCCTTCTTCATCAGATCCTGTAACTGCCCGGACGCATTAGGCTCGCCGTGCACGAGATATGTTGCACCCGGACGGCTGCGGAAGGTCCGCAGCCATTGCAGCAGCTCGGGCGGATCGGCATGGTCGCTAAACTGCTCCAACGCCGCAACCTGGGCTCGAATGGGCACGAAATCGCCGAAAATCTTCACCTCAGAGGACTTGCTCTTGATCGTGAACCCCCGCGTTCCGGGCGCCTGAAAGCCGATGAACAGGATCAGGTTCTTCGGATCGGGCAGCCGTTGCGACAAATGGTGCAGGATGCGCCCTCCGGTCACCATGCCGCTCGAGGAGATGATGATCACAGGAGTCGGTACAGCATTGATCTTCTTCGACTCCTCCGCTGTGGACGCGAAGGTAAAACCCGGCCACTCCAGCGGTGAGCCGTATTTCCGGATTAAGCCGCGGGTCTCCTCGGTGTATTCCTCGTCGTGCTTGAGAAAAATCTCCACTGCCTTGATGGCCATCGGACTGTCGCAAAATACAGGCAATCGCGGGATTTCGCCTGACTCCATCAAGTGTTTGAGGATGAAGATAAATTTCTGCGTGCGCTCGATGGCGAACGCCGGCACGACGACGCTTCCGCCACGCCTCGCCGTTGCCGTGATCAGGGCGGCTAATTCTGGCCTCGGATCTTCCTCGGGATGAAGGCGGTTGCCGTACGTGGATTCCATGACAACCACATCCGCGATCTCGCCCTCGGCAGGCCCGGAATGGACGACTTTTCCGGGTGCGATTTTATGGTCTTGCACGCGGCCGATGTCACCCGTGAAAAGCAGTCGCCGCGTCTGTGGCCCCGTCTTGAGTATGACCTCGGCCATACACGATCCTAGAATGTGGGCCGCCCGGACAAAGCGGAATGAAAGCTCGGGTGAGAGCGTAGTGTCCTGACCAACGCTCACTGCCTTGAAGTACCGCAATGATTCCTGCGCTTCCTCGAACGTATAGAGCGGCAAGGCTGGATCGTGTTTCGACTTCTTACCCTTGTTGTAGAACGCGGCATCTTCTTCCTGCAGGTGGCCGGAGTCGGGAAGGATGATGCCACACAGATCAATCGTCGGCGGCGTGGCGTAGATTGGTCCGCGGAAGCCTTCTTTCACCAGCCGGGGAATCCAGCCGCAATGGTCGAGATGCGCGTGCGTAAGAATGACAGCATCGATCTCTCTCGCCGGGACGGGGGTGTCGCGCCAATTGCGCTCGCGCCACTCTTTCTGGCCTTGAAACAGACCGCAATCGATCAGCACCTGCAGGCCATTCTTCCCGCGAAGATCGTCCGAAGTGTTGATCAGATGCTTTGAACCAGTTACTGTACCCGCGGCGCCCAGAAATTGGATGTAGGCCAACAGTCCCTCCCGAACGGAAGATCAAACTACCACGGAGGCACGGAGACACGGAGGAAAGAAAACGAAAAAGGAATTCTTAATACTTAGTGATGCTCACAATCGACGTACCGCCAAGTTTTGCATTCAGGGCTTCTCTGTGTCTCCGTGCCTCTGTGGTGAGATCCTACTTTCCTTCTTGCTCGATCCTGAACGTGTTATTGCTTGTGTCGCTCTCTGGAACACTACCGTCATTGACAACAACTTCCTGCGGAGCTGATGGAACCTCCACGCGAATCACCGCCTTGTTCTTGCCGCGTACCTCCAGCCGTTTCGTGACCTCACCGCCAGCAAATTTCACGGTGACGGGAACTTCTGCTCCAGCTGCGCCCAGATTGTTCACGGTGATCGTGAGCATGTAGGTGTCGGTCATCGTTTTGCGCGGGAAAGCGGATTCGACTTTGAAGTCCGGCAGGCCACGGTCGCGGTAGACCCAGTCCTCGAAGAACCATTCCAGATCGCGCTGGGTCTGCGCCGCAATCAAATGCGGCATGTACGAAGGCTCTTTGTCCTGCTCGGGATGGTAGGCGGCGAGAACCTTTTTCAGCGCCAGTTCTCCGACTATGTCTCGCAGCATCCACCAGATGTACATCGCCTTACTGCGATACAGCTCTTCGCTGGTTGTGTTCACCAGAGAATGGTTCACTTCGTCTTCGGATCTGGGTGTGGCCGTTCGCTTTTCAGCCTCAGCGAACGCGGAACGGTGCAGCCCCATGTAATCGAGCGCTGCCTGGCGTTCCTTCTCATGTTCGAGATAAAGAGCCTGCGCGAAGTGAGCGAGACCCTCGTCAATCCAGGGACGGAAAGACAAGAAGTCTGAGTGTGTGAGTTGGTGTGCTGCGGCTAGCCCCGCCAACTTGGGGTCTGTACTTGCGAGGGGTGTGAGCAGGAGGATGCCGCTCTCGAACGGAGCGGCATCAGGCACCGGAAGGTCGGACGTTTTCGCTTTCTCGCGCAGGGGGCCAAACCATTCGGAGATGAGTGGGGCAACTTTTTCCGCCGCGTCGGCGAAGTTTGCTGCTGCGACGTCGTGGCCGGGCAGGTAACGGACCTCGATTGTGGGCCGCTCAAGAACTTGATAGTCGGCAATCACAAACGTGGGCGCGTCTAACCGCAAGGGCTGGTAAGAGCAGTCGGCAACGGCAAGCTGGGCAAGGTCCATCTGTTCATGCATTCCCAATAGACACTGCACTCCGTTGAACAGGACCTGCGCCGGTTCAGTGTAACCGCTCCTTGTTACTCCAATCTGCAGGTGCATCCTCGATCCAGCCTCTCGCGCCTTCCATCTGCCCAGCACGTCGAATAGGCTGTTGCCTTCGGAGAGATTCGCTGCGTCGGTCGCCATCGGGTACCACGCGACATATCCCGCGCCACGGACGGCAGTGAACTTCGCGCTGATCTGGTCCCAATCGGAGCTGTTAGCCTGGGCTTCGGGCGCTCCAATTCGGGTAAGACGGGTCGCATCAAGCAAGATCACGCCCTCGTAGGCCACGTCCAGCTCGATCGTGTCCTTGGGCGCGACCGGCTCCGGCAACGTCACAATCGCTTCCGAGAGCGCCCCGGTGTGGTCGATATCGGATGTGTATGGCTGCGAGACAAACTGCAACGCCTTATCCCCGGCCTTAATGGAGTGCCAGTCGAGAGAGGACGAAATCTGTAGCACGGCAATTTTCTGCGGAGATGATGAATCGTTTCGGAGAGTAATCTTTCCACGCACACCCAGCCGATGTTGGCCGGGTTCGACCTGAACCTTCAAGTCATAATTCGTAAACGTGAAAGCCTCTCGATCGAGAGAAAACGCGTTCACCACAGAAGCACAGAGAATACCGAGGAAACAACAGCGCTGGCGCCAAGAATTCATTTCGCATCCGAGGAAGCTTCGCGGGCGCGCCGCTGCCGCACGACTTCGTACAGCACAACAGCTCCCGCCACAGAAACGTTGAGCGACGGCACCTTGCCCAACATCGGGATCGAGACCAGGAAGTCGCACTTCCTCTTCACCAGGTCGTGCAGCCCTTTGCCCTCGGCGCCCAGGACGAGCGCACAGTCCATGTTGTAGTCGAGGGCGTCGTAAGTTTGCTTGCCATGTTCGTCGAGCCCGACCGTCCAAATGTCACGACCTTTGAGTTCTTCCACCGTGCGAGCAATGTTCGTAACTTTGGCGATGGGCAGATGCTCACTCGCTCCGGCGGAGGCCTTGGTGACCGTCCCGGTCACGCTCGCAGCGCGACGCTCTGGGATGACCACGCCGTCAGCGCCGGCCGCGTCCGCCGTTCGCAGAATCGCGCCCAGGTTGTGCGGATCCTCCACGCCATCGAGCACGACCACCAGCGAGTACCGCCCGCGTTTCGCTCCGACCAAGTCATCGAGATCGCTGTATTGCTTCGCCGAAGTGACTGCCACGACTCCCTGGTGCGCCGCGTTCCCTGCCATGCGATCGAGTTCCGCGCGCTGCAGGAAGCGTACCGGGACGCTCAACCGTCGGCAGTCTTCAATCAGGCGCTGCAGACGGATGTCATGGCGCTCCTTGGCCATGCCGACCCACTCAAAGTTTCTTCCGCGCGCCTTCAGCGCTTCGGTGACAGAGTTGATGCCGTAGATGTAGTGCATGAAGTATCAGTGTACCGAAAGCATGGCAGCCTATGTGGCGCGGGCGCCCTCGCCCGCGTGACTGTCACGGACGGGCACGCTCTTGCAGAAATTTGACGATCCCCGCTGGTTCCGGCCGCTCGGTGTAGTCCTCGTTCGCGGACGCATGGAGCGCCGTCCCATCCCGGTCGAGAATGTACGTCGCTGGAATCGGCAACTCCCAGCTCTCATGGCCGTTGGTGAAAGGCAGATTGACGAACGCGCGACGATAGACTGCTTGCTGGAAGTCCGGCACTCGATAGGTTAGACCAAACTGCCGGGAAACCTGGTTGCCCGCATCCGAGAGCAGCGCAAAGCGCAGCCTGTGCTGGTCGTGCATAAAGAACGACTGCTTCACGGTTTGTGGAGAGATGGCGACAAGCGCTGCTCCGGCCTCCTCAATCTCAGAGACAACAAGATTCATCGCCTCCATCTGCCCAACGCAGAACGGACACCAGCGCCCCCGAATGAAGCAAACGACGAGTCGTCCCTTCGAGAGCAGATCCGCCGATGAGACCATCTTGCCATCGTGATTTGGAAGCTGGAATTCCGGTGCCTTCGCGCCGACGGGCAGGATGTTCTTGGCGAGATGCCGCTCCCTCAGTTCCGCAACGGCCCGGGCGTGAATAGCCTGTGTCTCCGGCGGCACGTACTTCGCGATTAGTTCCTTACGCTCGGCAAGAATCTCGCGCAAGGGGCGCGTATCAGCGTTGGGGGCGGATTCTTCGAGAGAGCGCCACTTCATAAGATCAGCGGTCCGTTGCCAGTGCTCAGTTGCCAGTGCGTGTCCCTTAAGCGATATCTCTAACTGGCAACTGGGTACTGCCAACTGGCAACTGCTTCACATTCCCGGCAGCTTCATCCCCGCCAGCCGACGCGCGAAGCTGGCCTTGCCCATCTGCTTGAACATCTTCTTCATCTGCGCGTACTGCCGGAGCAGATTATTCACTTCCTGCACACTCGTGCCGGAACCCCGTGCGATGCGCTTGCGGCGGCTACCGTTGATCACTTCGTGGTGATTCCGTTCGTGCGACGTCATCGAGTTGATGATGGCCTCGACGCGGTTGATCTGTTTTTCATCCACGTTGTCGGCGGCTTTTTGCAGCCCCGAAAATGGCCCGATGCTGGGCAGCATGCCCATCAGGCTCTTCATCGACCCCATTTTTTTCACTTGCCGCAGCTGGTCGCGAAAATCCTCGAGCGAGAAGCCGTCTCCCGTGAGCGCTTTGCTGGCGATTTCCTGCGCCTTCTTCTTGTCGATCTGTGATTCAGCTCGCTCGATCAGGGACAGGATGTCGCCCATGCCCAGAATGCGCGACACGATACGGTCAGGATGGAACGGCTCCAGCGCGTCGTATTTTTCACCGACGCCAATGAACTTGATGGGCTGGCCCGTGACCTGCCGGATCGATAGCGCCGCGCCACCGCGGGCGTCGCCGTCCATCTTCGTGAGCACGACGCCCGTGAGCGAGAGTTTCTTGTGGAACTCATCGGCGGAGTTGACCGCGTCTTGGCCGGTCATGGCATCGGCGACAAACAGGATTTCTGACGGATTCAGCAACTTCTTCAGCGACTGCATCTCGTCCATGAGCCGGTCGTCGATGTGCAATCGTCCGGCGGTATCGACGATGAGCACGTCGCAACCGGAAACCACGGCCTCACGCCGAGCTTCTTTCACCAATCGCTCGACTGTCGCGGTATTCGCTTCACCGACTTCGCCTTCGTAAATGTGACTCTTGACGGCCTGCGCGACGACTTTCAGCTGCTCGCGCGCTGCGGGGCGGTACACGTCCACAGAAACCAGCAGTGGACGGTGACCGCCATTCTTGAACCAGTGCGCCAGCTTGCCGGAGGTTGTGGTCTTACCGGAACCCTGCAGCCCGGCCATGAGCACAACCGTGGGCGGCTGCGAGGCAAATTTCATGCGCGCCGTGTCCTTGCCAAGGATCTCGACCAGTTCATCGCGCACAATCTTGATAACCTGCTCGCCGGGCGAGAGCGCCGTCAGCACTTCCTGGCCCACAGCCTTGGCCTGCACCTGGTCGATGAACTGCTTGACCACTTTGAAGTTGACGTCGGCTTCGAGCAGCGCCAGCCGAATCTCGCGCATTGCCTCGCCGATATTTTCCTCGGACAGCTTGGCCTGGCCGCGAAGGTTCTTGAACGCGCGCTGGAGTTTTTCCTGGAGGTTCTCGAACATAAGGGTAATCAGTTATTTTATCAGTGACCAAGAGAGCCACGGGCGTAGGCGGAGGCTTACACCTTTTTCCATCGCAGCGGCCACCGCGCGATACTAATGGGCAAGCTACGCCAGGATCTCGTCAAACTGTACGATTGGCTCGATGTTCGTATAGTTCGGAACGTCGGCGAGGATCTCCGTGCCATGCTTCGCGAAGATCGCCTGGAATTCTGCCACGGAATCGATGGGGATCGTGGCCACGCAGACGAACGCGACGGGCGAACCCATCACGGAGGAGATCCCCCGGCGAACCTCAATGCTTTTCCCCACCAGCTGAGCCACCCACGGAATATGTTTCTTCATGTAGTAGGCGAAATCAAAATTCGCGTCAGCTTTGTTTGGATAGACGACTGTTACAAGTTGCATTGGCCGATTCTCCTTTTCGAGGCTCGTATTGTACGCGGATGGTGGCGCCCAGTGGCTTCACCCAACCTTTGGCCGCGCCAACTCGAATCGATCGGTGGTGCGAGTGTACTGGATGCCGCCCATGCGGCCAATCAGGTCGAGCGAGTTTCGGTCCAGCCGGCCGTTTTTGAGATGCGCGTCATCCATGTGAATCGAGACAATTTCTCCAATGACCAGGCTGCCGCCCGTCGGAGCGGAAGAAAAATCAAGAATCTGATGCAGCGTGCACTCAAAGCTAACCGGAGATTCACCAACCCGCGCTGGACGCACCATTTGCGAAGGCTCCGGAGTGAGTCCCGCCAATTCAAATTCGTTGATCGACGCGTCGTACTCTCCGCTGGTTACATTCATGAGATGAACCAAATCGAAGGTGACCACGTTCACCACGAATTCCCTGGTTTCACGGACGTTGCGCAGAGTGTCCTTGGGTTCCCCATGGGGCGCGGCCGGTTCCGTCGGCTGACGAAGACCAGGGGCGAAGCCGAGCAAGGGAGGGTCGGCACAAACCACATTGAAAAAAGAAAAAGGCGCGAGATTGGGCTGCCCCGAGGCGCTGAGGGTGGATACCCACGCAATCGGCCGCGGTGCAACGGAATTGAGCAAAATTCCGTACAGCTCGTTGTGCGAAAGGTCAGAAGGGATGACGTTCATCCCGCCAAGTATATCCGCAGAGGAACTCAACCTTTGGCAGTGAAAACTTCCTTTGCCGCCGAGACTGTGTTGCAGTGGATCGCCACCGTATCTTCCACATTCCGCGCATAGCCCCCTGCGAAGGTCACCATCACAGGAATGTCTCGCGCCCGCGCCACGCGGAAAACGAGTTCGTCGCGCTTCTTGAGTCCCTCGATGGTCAGGGAAAGCCCGCCCAGTTGGTCCTCACGGTACGGGTCAGCGCCGGCGATGTAGCACAGCAGATCAGGTTCAAACTGCCGCAGTCCGGAGCTGAGCGCATTATCGAGCCAGGCCTGGTAGTCGTCGTCGTCGATGCCGTCGGGCAGGTCGACGTCGATCGAGGATGGCGGCTTCCAAATCGGGTAATTGTTGTGCTGGTGCAGGGAAATGGTGAAGACGTCGCCGGCATGCGCCCCGCGCATTTTCACCGGTCGCGCCTGATTCAGCGTTGAGGTCGACACCGACGGCAGCGGCTCGCTCGCGGTGCGCGTTCCGGCGAAGATTGCGGCCGTGCCATTGCCCTGGTGAACATCGCAATCCACGGTCATCGCGGTGCGAATCTTGTCATCGCGCTGTAGCCGCCGGATGGCCACGGCTACGTCGTGAATCATGCAAAAGCCCTCACCGTGGTCGGGAAACGCATGGTGAAACCCGCCGCCAATGTTGAACGCCACGCGGTCGACGAGAGCCTGCTGCGCGGCCAGGATCGATCCACCGGCGGCCAGCCAGAAGGCTTCGACCAGATCGCGCGAGTAGGGAACTTCCATCTCCATTTCTTCCCGCGGGCTGAGTGTGCCGGTCTTCAGTTTCTGCACGTACTCGGGCTTGTGGACGAGCAGGATGTCCTGGTCGGAGGCGATTTGAGGTTCCAGGAAGTCTCCGGCCTCGGCTACGCCGCTGGTCAGCAGACGGTCGCGTATCCGGCGATATTTTTCGGCAGGGAAGACATGATGGCCAATCGGCAGGTAGTAGCCGTCGCTATAGACGAGCTTGAAGGGGAGCATGGGAGTGACCTGATCATACCTCTAGTGCTGTCATCCTGAGCGGAGTGGAAGATTCGCGAATGCGGAGTTTCCACGTAGTCGAAGGATCCCTTTCCCTCATGCGCCGTTGCTGACCTCTCAAGGAGCTTGTGCTGAGCAGATCGAAGCACGTAGAGTCCAATCAGAGAACGTTGGTTCGCGTTCATCGTTCCTCCTGGGTGAAAGGGGTCCTTCGACTTCACAGCGCAATTCGCGTTGCGAATGGCGCCGCTGCGCTCAGGATGACAGCAGTTGGTAGACGAAAGAACGGCAGGCTACCGCTTCTTTCCAGAATTGGTCACGGTCGGCGCCACCATCGGCCTTCTCACCGGCACGATGGCTCCCTTCGACGGATCGGCTGCGGCGCTGGCGCGGGTGAGCACTTCCTGCTGGATGTACTGCACGAACTCCTGGATCTGCCGCTGCATCTCTTCCATGCGCTCACGCATTTGCAGGATGATCGCCATCCCGCTGATATTCACGCCCAGATCGCGGGCCAGCGACAGAATGAATTCGAGCCGCTGCAGGTCTTCATCGGTGTAGAGCCGGGTGTTGCCCTCGGTGCGCGAAGGTTTCAGCAGGCCCTCGCGCTCATAAAGCCGCAGGGTCTGGGGATGAATGCCATACATCTCGGCCACGGCCGAGATCATGTACGCGCCTTTGGATTTGCGTTTAGTCACAGGTTCCCTCGCTGTGCTCGGGATTTCGCCTGCGGGCTCCCGCTTCGCTCACGCCCGCAAAGCGGCTCAACATGTACGCGCCCTTGGATTTGCGTTTGGCCATCGCTCCGAGACTCTCGCCGTCACCAATTTACAACAAAAACAAAGCGGCCACGGATCATCACGGATTCCCACGGATCAAAAAAGCCATATCCGCGTTTATCCGCTTAAATCCGTGGCCGAGATTTCCCTAAGCTGCCGGTTCCGGCTTTCGTACCACTGGAGACCATCCCGCCGGCTTCAGCGCGTGGTTGATAAAGTAGGCCACGAAGCCCGCCGCAATCAGGATCATGCCAAAGGCAAACGAGCTCATTCCCAGCACGGACTCGTGCTCGCTGCGGACTACGGAAAAGCCCAGCAGCAGTGCTGGCGGGATACCAATAAGAATCGCCCCCAGCAGGCCCCCCGGAACCCGGAACGGGCGCGCCAGCTCTGGTTCGCGGAACCGCAGAACCGCCAACGCCGCAAATTCCAGCATGAGGCTGGCGCCGTAGACAAGGATGTCAAGCGTGACCAGCCGGGCAAAGCCGAGGCCGAGACACATCGCCCATCCGATCGCCAGCGCAATGATCGCAACCCAGGGCGCCCGCGACTTCTTCTGCAGCTTGCCGAAGAAGCCAGGCAGCATTCCGTCCTGTGCCATGGCCAGCGGCAGGCGTGAGTAGCTCATCACCAGCGCGTTGAACATGCCAAACGCGCTGATCATGCCGCCGAGAACCACGCCAACCCGCAGCAATGGACCACCAAGCAAACCAGCGATGTCGGCCCAGGAGCCAGTCTCCCACGCGGTTGGAGACAGATGTGTCATCCACATCGCTGCGAACGGCAGCACATAGCTCAACGCTACGATTACGACCGCCGCCAGCATGGCCCGAGGATACGTCCGCTGCGGGCGCTCCACCTCCGTCGCGATGGTCGAGGCATTGTCCCACCCCATGTAGTTCCACATGCAGATGAGCAGCCCGCCCAGGATGTCGACGGTCGAGGTCGTCGGCTTGGTTACGGCATGAGCCAGTGCACCCAGTTTGAACGGAGCCAGGACCACAATCGCTACAAACGGCGCCGACAGCGCGAGGAACAGCCACAGGGACGTAAGGGAAACCACTTTCACGCCCGCGATATTGAGCAGCGCACAGGCAATGACCACAGCCAGCGCTACCCACCATCCACGATTCCCCTCCTGGAACCAGGGGAACATGCGCGTCAGGTAGGCGACGAACAGAGTGGGGTAAATCGCCATGTCGAAAATTGAGGCAACCAGCGAGAGCCAGGCTTCCTGAAATCCCCAGAAGTTGCCCATGGCGCGGCGCACCCAGGCGTAATAGCCGCCTTCGTGGGGCAGCGCGCTCGAAAGCTCGCCGATCATGAAAGCCGTAGGCAGGCTCCAGAGCAGGGGGGTGAGCAGCAGAATCAGGATCGCGCGTCCGTAGCCGGCTCCGTGAACGATGTCTTCGGTGCCATAGGTTCCGCCCGAAACCATAAAGAAGGTGGCGGCGACCAGCGGCCACAAGGTGAGGCGGACGAATTTTTTCCGATTGGGTACGGCGGCGAGGGGTTGGGGGTTCTCTCGTTGAAGGGCGCTAGCGGTTGCCAATTTCTATGGCTTCCTCCTCAGGCGACTCACTCTCACCACCCCGTCTCCCTTGACTTGCTTGTCTCGAGGCTTCCGGTTGACTGCGATTTCCGGACATTGCGGTGGAGTTAGTTCGCAGTGTTGAGATTACGAGAAATTTCCACAGATGCAATAGTTTTTTGAACTATTTTGCGAATTTCTTGCAAGCGGGCGGGCTGGTACGGAGGTAATCGAAAACAGGAGCTTCATCCGCGCAGCTGAGGAAACAGGCTGGTCTTGCTGTCTGTGCCGAACGGTGTTTATCATGCCGCGACCGTTTGGAGGCGGTTCCATGAAACCATGGTTTCTCGCTGTTGCTCTCACCGTGGCTGCACTGCTCGCAGCGCAGCCGTCCCAGGCACAAAACGCCTTTACGCCCGACCAGGTGAAGTACGGCCCCGCGCCGCCGTTCGTGCCGCCAGGAGCACAATTGGCCGTACTGGAAGGCGACCCGATGGCTTCCTCCGGCGATTACACCATTCGGCTCAAGATGCCGGACGGCTACAGGATCGCACCTCACACGCATCCCCTGCGGGAGAACGTTACTGTGGTCTCGGGGACTCTCAAGGTTGGAATGGGCGACCAGTTCGACGCCAGCAAGATGATGAGTTTCGGCGCCGGCAGCTTCGCCTATCTCGACCCCAGCATGCACCACTATGCCGGGGCTTCGGGGGAGACGGTGATCCAGATCCACGGGCAGTCGCCGGTGAAGTTCAACTACATCAATCCGGCAGACGATCCCACCCCGAAAAAGTAAGAAAGAGGGCTCCGCATTTTTGTGCTTGCCTTCTTGTCCTTTGTCATCCTGGGGCCCGCGCTTTTTGCGGGCCGAAGGACCTATGCAACCCGTGCAGATTACATAGGTCCTTCGCTTCGCTCAGGATGACAATCGGGATAACTTCTTCAGACGTTCTTCCACAACTGTTCCCGAGGGTCTTCCGGGTTCAGCTTGGCCAACTCCCGCAACAGTTCTTTGGTCCGCTCGTCGCGGGGCATGGGAACGGTGACATTGACTTCGACGATCTCATCGCCCCGCACGCCATCCTTGGTCGCCGAGGGCACGCCCTTCTCGCGAAGCCGCAGTTTTTGCCCCGACTGCGTCCCCGGCGGAATCTTCAACAACGCCCGCCCATCGATGGTCGGAACCTCAATCTTCGCGCCCAGCGCGGCTTCAGTCGCACTCACCGGAACCGTCAGGTAGATGTCATCGCCTTCGCGGCGGAAGATGGGATGCTCGCCCGCGCGGATAATCACGTAAAGGTCTCCAGGTGTTCCGCCGTGGCCGCCGGCGTTACCTTTCCCGGGAAGGCGGATGCGCTGTCCATCCCGCGTCCCCGCCTTGATGCGAACCTCGAGCGGTTCCGTACGCGAGACTGTCCCTTCCCCGTGGCAAGTAGGGCAGGCGGAAATGTTCTTCCCGGTTCCGTGGCAACGCGGACACGTGACATTGAACTTCATCCGGCCCCCGGTCTGCGTAACCTGGCCGGTTCCGCCGCACTCGGGACACTTGCCGGGTGCTTCCAGGTAGCCTTGTCCGTGACAATTCGCGCAAACGTCCTGGTGCGAGATGTTCAGCCGCATCACGCCGCCGCGGACCGCCGTCCAGAAGGGGACGTTGACCTGATATTCGAGATCAGTTCCCGCTTCAGGGCCCTCCCCGGCCACCGCGCCGCCGCGCCCGCCGCCGAAGATCCCCGAGAAGATATCGTGGAAACTGCCGCCGCCACTGCTCCTGCGGTTCCGGCCAGCGTTGTCCATCAGGTCCGAGAAATCGAATCCGCCGAAATCGAAATGAACTCCTTGACTGCCCGCCCCGGATGGTCCGCCGGGAAATCCTCCGGGGAAGCCGCCGAATCCTCCCGCGCCAGTCGCTCCGCCGCGAGCATAGGCCTCGGCAGCAGCCGGGTCGATGTTGTCAGAATAGAACCCGATCTGGTCGTAGATCTTGCGCTTCTTGGGATCACTCAGAACCTCATTCGCTTCGGAGAGCGCCTTGAATTTCTCCTCAGCCGCCTTGTCCCCGGGATTGACGTCCGGATGATACTTCCGCGCCAACTTGCGGAACGCCTTACGAATGTCCTCCGCCGAGGCTGACTTCTTCACCCCGAGGACTTCGTAGTAATCCTTCTTGGTGGTGGTTGCCATTTAGCGACTTTTACTTTAGACGAGCTGTCATCCTGAGCGAAGTTGCCGTCCGCGAAGCGAACGGCAACGCAGTCGAAGGATCCCATGACTCTTGATCTCAGCACAGACGCATCGGGGAGTTCTCACCACTGCATCGTGAGAACGCCTCTCAGCGTTCATCTCAGCGCGCACTAGCAAGGGGTCCTTCGACTCCGTGGCTGCTTCGCTCCGCGAACCATCCACTCCGCTCAGGATGACATTCATTTCTTCTTGATCGATTCCCCCGCAAACGCCATCTCCGCTCCCCACGTCTCCGCCAGATCTTCCCACCGCGGATTCTTCGACTCGATCAGCGCGATCTTCTTCGCTTGCGTCCAACCCTCCAACTGTTTCTCCCGCCCGATCGCCTTGTGCACGTCGTCGAAGCTCTCGTAATACACCAGCCGATCGCAATGATACGTGCTCGCGAATCCTTCGATCTCGCCGCGCTTGTGCTCCAAAGCACGCCGGTAGATGCTGTTCGTCATTCCAATGTAAAGCGTCCCCGAACGGCTGCACACGATGTAGACGAAATACTCGTGATCCTTCACGACAAACTCCGCCAAACCAGCCCATCCACCTGTCATCCTGAGCGAAGTTGCCGTCCGCGAAGCGAACGGCAACGCAGTCGAAGGACCCCATGACTCCCAATCTCAGCGCAGACGCATCAGGGAGTTCTCACCACACTCAACGGCATCGTGAAAACGCCTTTCCCTGTTCATCTCAGCGCCGACGGGCAAGGGCTCCTTCGACTCCGTGGCTGCTTCGCTGCGCGAACCATCCACTCCGCTCAGGATGACAGCTTCTTTGACCCTATCCGAACCTTGCTTGTCCGTGACCTCTTCAAGAATTCCCTCTCCATCCAAATCCAGTGATGCCTGCCAAACTTCCTTCGCACCGCTAGATCATCGCCAACATGCACTTCGACGTTACCGTACCGATCAAATCCACGAACTCTGAACTCACGGTCAACGCAGAACCGGAATAGCTCTGCCGTCCGCATCTCTCGGTGCTCGGAATCTTTGGAGTCGAAGTCCGGATCTTTGAGATCGGCCGAGATGTCTATGACCTTGACCCAGTCACCGATTTTCAACGAAGCTGGACGGCCAACGGGGCTGCCCTTTCGCGCAGCCCCAGCCTTGTGTCGATCCCCACCCACGGTTACTTCTTGTCCTCCACGTCTACGTACTCGGCGTCGATCACGCCTTCGTCTTTCTTCTTGGCCTGACCGTCGCCACCGTGATCGCCGCCCGCAGCCGCCCCCGGCGTCGAACCAGCGCCCGGCCCCGCTCCGGGCTGAGCCTGTGCCGCCTTGTACATCTGCTCGGCCAGCTTGTGCGAGGCCTGGGTCAGCTTCTCGCGGGCCTTGTCCATCTGCGCCTTGTCGTTCGACTCCAGCGCCTTTTTGGCATCGGCCACAGCGTTTTCCACGTCGCCGCGGTCCGACCCTGAGATCTTTTCGCCCTGTTCGCGCAACATCTTCTCGATCTGGTAGACCATGCTGTCGAGCTGGTTGCGCGCCTCGATCTCGTCGCGCTTGGCCTTGTCCTCGGCCGAGTGCGCACTGGCTTCCTTGGCCATGTTCTCCACTTCTTCCTTCGACAATCCCGAAGACGACGTGATCGTGATCTTCTGGTCCTTCTGCGTGGCCGTGTCTTTCGCGGTCACGTTCAGGATGCCGTTGGCGTCAATGTCGAACGTCACCTCGATCTGCGGGATTCCGCGGGGTGCCGGCGGAATCCCGGTCAGATGGAACT
Source organism: Terriglobia bacterium (assembly GCA_020073465.1). Lineage (GTDB taxonomy): Bacteria > Acidobacteriota > Terriglobia > Terriglobales > Acidobacteriaceae > Sulfotelmatobacter. Next base: position 40,716 of record JAIQFC010000031.1, on the reverse strand, counting down.
TACCCAGTGTCCGGTTGTGTGCCGCCATGGGACGCTCGCCCTGCAGCACATGCACCTCAACTGACGTCTGACTGTCAGCCGCCGTCGAGAAGGTTTCCGTCTTGCGCGTAGGAATCGTCGTATTGCGTGGGATCATCGACGTCGCCACCCCGCCCAGCGTTTCAATCGCCAGCGTCAGCGGAGTTACGTCGAGCAGCAGCAGGTCTTTCACCTCGCCGCCCAGCACCCCACCCTGAATTCCTGCGCCGACGGCAACCACTTCATCGGGATTGACACCTTTGTGGCCTTCCTTGCCGAACAGCTCTTTCACCAGTTGCTGGATGCGCGGCATGCGGGTCTGTCCGCCGACCAGCACCACCTCGTTGATCTTGCTGGCGTCCACCCCCGCGTCTTTCAGGCACTGCTTGCACGGACCTACCGAGCGCTGGATGATGTCTTCCACCATCCCCTCGAGCTTCGCCCGAGTCAGCTTCTTTACCAGGTGCTTCGGACCACTCGCATCGGCCGTGATGAAGGGCAGGTTGATCTCGTGCTCCATCGTGGTCGAGAGCTCGATCTTGGCCCGTTCCGCCGCGTCCCGCAGACGCTGCAAGGCCATCTCGTTCCCTTTGCCACGCAGGTCGAGACCTTCATCTTTCTTGAACTCGTCGATCAGCCAGTCGACGATGCGCTGGTCCAGGTTGTCGCCGCCCAGGTGCGTGTCGCCATTCGTGGCTTTGACTTCAATCACGCCTTCGCCGACTTCGAGCACAGAAATATCAAACGTCCCGCCGCCGAAGTCGTACACCGCGATGGTCTCGTCCTTGCCTTTGTCGAGACCGTAAGCCAGCGCCGCTGCCGTCGGCTCGTTGATGATGCGCTTCACCTCAAGCCCGGCAATCTGCCCGGCATCTTTCGTTGCCTGCCTCTGCGCGTCGTTGAAGTACGCCGGCACCGTGATGACCGCCTCGGTTACCTTCTCGCCGAGATAGTCCTCTGCCCCCTTCTTCAGCTTTTGCAGAATCAGAGCCGAAACCTGCGGAGGCGTATGCTCCTTGCCCTGCGCCACCACGGCCACGTGGTCGCCCGACTTCATCACCTTGAAAGGCACCATCTTCATCTCTTCGCTGACTTCGTCATAGCGGCGCCCCATGAACCGCTTGATCGAATAGACCGTGTTCTCGGGATTCGTAATCGCCTGCCGCTTGGCCACCTGCCCGACCAGACGCTCGCCCGTCTTGGTGAAGCCGACTACCGAAGGGGTAGTCCGCCCTCCTTCTTCATTAGCAATGACTTTGGGCTCACCACCTTCCATCACTGCCACGCAGGAATTGGTGGTCCCGAGGTCAATTCCGATGATCTTGCCCATAAAACCCTCCTCCTAAACTTGTATAAGTGCTTTAAAATCAGTGCAGTTATGATTGCGCCCAGCACTATGCTAAGACTTGAGTCAATCGTTGTCAAGGTTTAGATGGGGCTGGAAGTGAAGAAGTTGCGCAGCTTCTGCCTGTGTGGGGACAGGAACCTGTGTGGGGACGGGCGCCCTCGCCCGACCGGGCCGAGAATCACTGGGACTAGCTCTCCCAGTGCGGCAGGCCAGCGCCGGGTGCCCCATGCTTCGCGTACTTTGCGAAGCGTGGGATTCCACGGTCCCACCCTTCAGGGGATTTGAGATTCTCAGCAATGCCTCACCGTACTGCTCGCCCAACCTGTCATCCTGAGCGCAGCAGGTGCTTCGCGCATGCGAAGCAGTTGCGAAGTCGAAGGACCCCATACCCGCTTGCAGTGAGATGAACGCAGAAGGGAGACCCCCACGAAGCTCCCGACTGACTTGAGAACTCCCTGAGACGCTATTGGTGGTTTTGGATTGCGAGGGGTCCTTCGACTGCGTTGTCGCTCGCTTTGCGAACGACAACTCCGCTCAGGATGACAGAGCGGTTAGTTCATCAACCAGCGGCGAACTCTCCCGCCGCGAAAGCCGCACCGCCGTCACTCCACCTCTACCCTCCACACCGGTTCTCCACCCAGTGAGTGGTAGAACCCCCATCCCGCCAGCGCAGCTACACTGAGCAATGCGAGTGCTGTAGTGCCCACGTACCACGCCGAGAAGTCCGTGGTGAACGGCACGTTGGCCAGCATGTCGACGGTGAAGGCGCCAACCGCGAGCGGCACCAGACCAAAGCGTAAAACGATCAACACCACGACAACGTAGATGACCAGAAAGGCGGGTAGTTCGATGGCCAGGTGTGTGCTTTGCAGCACTCTCAACCCGACAAACAGGCTGACGAAGGCAATCGCGGCAATCCAGTCTTTGCGCAGCACGACCTTGAGTCCGAGCAACAGGAAGAAGAACTCCAGCGTGATCAGGATCGAGACGGGAGCCTGCAAAAGCCATTGACCGAGCGCCTGGCGGCCGCCCAGCAGATATGCCGCGGAGCCTAACTGCGGGGCCGCGCCAGTGCGCGCGAGAAGGGCAAAGACAAGGACGAAGATCAGCAGCCAGCCCACGCCGAACATCACTCCGAACAGGATGTCGCGCCCGACGAGCGGATCCCGCAGCCGGCCGGAAATCAGCCGGCTCCAGGTTATCAGGGCCTGTGGCCAGCGCCGTCGGATCCAGGGTTCGAGAGCAAGATAAAGCATCCAGGTGACACCGCCAATCAACAGGCCGGATGCAATGCACAACATCAAGTTTCCGAAAGTGTCCCAGCTGGGCACAAGATGCGAGCGGCAGAGCCAGAGCAGGATCTCCAGCGCAAACATGACTGAAGCCAGCCGCAAGGCACCTTCGCGGTCGGCTCGTCCGGCGCGATAGTTGCGGCGCGCCAACAACGCTCCAGCGACCAGCAGCGCGATCAGCAGGAGCAGGCCGAGTGTTTGACTCAGCCTGTTGCGGGCCCGCTCCGCCGAGTCAGGCGGGACCATACGTCCAGGCTCGGTCCAATCGCCGAGCAAGGCAAAGTAGACCGGCTTGCCACGCCATGCGGCGGCTTCCACGCGCAAAGGAAAGTTCAAGCCCGGCCAGGTTCCGGTCCAGGCCGCGCGGGCGTCGGAGGCAGCCAATGAGTTCCACTGAGGCGGTGCCGCTTGCAGTTTTGCCGCATCGATCTCGGCCGCAGCAAATAGCTGGCTCCAATCCGGCTGCGTCGTTGTTGGCGCCGCATCGTATTTTTCCGGGGGGATCGCCAGGAAGCTGATCAGCCGGCCCTTGGAATCCAGCTTCACGTTGATCATCCCTGATAACGTTGGCTCCGGGTCATCTTCGTGCAAGATTCCGGGAGTAAACAGCTGGTCATAGTAGTGGCTGGCCGACATCTCCTTCGGGCTTTGCCGGTACCAGTATTCGAGTATGGGAGGACGCCCTGTAAGGACCGCAGCCCAATTCACCGGTGTCTTCTGTTTCTCGACATGATCCTGAAGATCTGTGTCGTAGACAAATCCAAAGGCACTGTCGGCGGGCTTTTCCGTGTATCCGAACCGCGCCACGATCTCGCGCGCCTTTTGCGTCAAAACTTCCGGCGGCAGTTCGAGACGCATCTTCTCAATCGCGCTATATCGGATGGAGAGGTAGGCTCCGATGCCCAAGCCAAGCAGCGCAGCGAGGAGGCAGACAACCGCAGTGCGCGGACGAAGCCCGGCGGTTTCTCCGGCCGCAGCCACCATCTGCGGCGACGGAGTTTCTCCTGCGGCGAGCGCGGCTGCGAGAGGGTCTCCACCGGGCAGAGCCGCAGCTACTGCCAGAACCGTCGCAGGTCGAGCAGAAGGCTCCGTTTCAAGGCAGCGGAGAATGACCTTTTCCACGATCGGATCGAGATCCTTGACCACCGTCGACGGACGGCTGGGTGTCCAGTCACCGCCCGCCCGTTGGGACTCGCCCGGTTTTTCCCCGAACACGCGCTTGCCTGTGAACACTTCGTACAGCACCAGGCCCAGCGCGTAGATATCGCTGCGCGTGCTGACTTCTTTCCCAGCCAGTTGCTCGGGCGCCATGTAAGCCGGAGTTCCGCTGCGCACCTCGGCCCCCTGGATCTGGTCGGCGACTCCCGCGAGCCCGAAATCGGTGACCACGACCTGGCCCCGGCCATCCAGCATGATGTTGGCGGGCTTCAAGTCGCGATGCAGCACGCCTTTGGAGTGCGCCGCAGCGAGTCCCGCGCAAAGCTGGCGGGCAATGTCGAGGGCTTTGTCGTGGGGCAGGCGGCCGATGCGGCGGAGAAGGGAAGCGAGGTCTTCTCCGTCGACGTACTCCATGGTGAAGAAGGTATGGCCATCAACTTCTCCGACGTCGTAGACACGGCAGACATTGGGATGCGAAACTCGCCGTGCGATCCGCACTTCGTTCCGAAAGCGCTCGAGCAAAGCCTCGTCCTGCGCAGCTTCATCCGGCAGAAATTTGAGAGCCACGGGCTGCCCCAGCGTCAGGTCGTCGGCACGATAGACCTCGCCCATGCCACCTCTTCCCAGCAACGCAATGATGCGATAGCGGCCCGCGAGCAGGCGGCCGGGAAGGAAGCGGCCTTCGCTCCCCGAGTATGGAGACGAACTGGGAGGCTTCGACGGAGATGCCGACACCGCCCGTGCGGACTGACGGGGGGTCGGCGAAGCGAAGTCCATCGTCGCCATGTCGTCACTGCCCGGCAGCGGTGTCCCGCACGCCGAGCAGAACCGCCCCGCGCTGGGAACCTCTGTGCCGCAGGATGTGCACGTAGACATTGATTTTTCCGCGAACAGTTTACCCGTTTCGCGGCCAGGGAGCGAAACACCGCTGTATGAAATACAAGGATGATCTCTCGCTTGGGACCTTCCGGGAAGAGAGAACGTGCTGAGGGTGAAACCGTCCGGGACTTGTCGCTACCCGCCGCCACACGGGCGACTTTAGGGCTTGGCAGAAGGGGCAGGGGTCGGAGAAGCATCGGGTTTAGCGCCCTCTATGGCTTTAGCTCCATCCATTTTGCACTTGTACTCTTTGCCGCCGTCGCGTCGTATGTAGACCCTCTTGTCATGCGGGTCAGCTTCATCTACTCGGTAGTCCACAGCTTGCCCGGCCGTAAATTGACCCGCCTGGAAGGAGCCGCAATCGTCAATCTGATAGATCATGCCACCCCCCTTCAACTCAAAAAACTTATGTTTGCCGGAGAGTCCGGCTGGGTAATATCTCGTGCTCCAGCCGGTGATCGTTCCGTGTTGATAGGTCCGGGGTGTCCCGTCGCCGCTGGCCGCCACTGTGGCAGCCAGCAGAACGAAAAGGGCTGCTCGAGGTATCGTCGTCGGATGCATAGGACTCACAAGCCTCATTCGTCGAAGCTCAATTCTAAGAAGCTGGGTTTGTCAACGCAATACTCCCCGGAGTCAGATCCATGAGTCTTTCCCGACTGGCTCCGTTCAGGGTCAGGGTAACCGCGTCGATTTGATGCCGCGTGGAATTGAGCGCCACGGCACTAGTGTGCGTCGGAAGGAGCGTTGGTTTCATCGCCCTCCACGGTTCTGGCGCCTTCCATCTTGCACTTGTATTCCTTGCCGTTGTCGCGGCGTATGTAAATCCTCTTGTCAGCCTCATCCACTCGGTATTCCACGGCTTGCCCAGCTGTGAATTGCCCAGCCTGGAAAGCACCACAGTCGTCGATCTCGTAGACCAGGTCAGTGGCTTTCAGTTCGTAGACCTTCGTGCGGCGGCGGACTGTCCTGCCATTACCTGCACTGCGAACATCGATCCGGGTATCCCAGCCCGTGATCGTCCCCTTCTGATAAGTGGGCGTCTTGTTGTCGCCGAGTGCAATCGTGGCCGCCAGCAGAACGAAAAGTGTTGTGCGAGTTACCGTCAACAGATTCATAAGCCTCACTTGCGACACCCCAAATCCGGAAGTGTGAGCCGTCAAACGCATAGTTGCGGAAATGCGCCAAGTAGATTATCACTTTCGATTAACATCGAAGCGATGAACTCACGCTTGGGCCTCCGTTTGCGGGATCCTTTATTTCTCTTGTGCTTGACAGCTGGTTTCCTCGCCTTTGTGGTGCAATCCGGCGAGTTGGGCTCAGCCGACACGATGCATCGGCTCCAAACCACGCATTGGATCTGGACATCCCAGCCGCAAGTATTTCCCAACGAATACCCTGAGTTCGGATTGCATGGCCGGGACGGCCATATCTACAGCTGGTACGGCATCGGGCAGTCCTTGCTGATGCTGCCGGCCGATCTGCTGGCGACATGGCTCGCGCACCTGTCTACCTTTTCTGAATACACCGACGACCCCGCCGTGCGCAGCATCGTTGTCAGCTACCTGATCAACATTCTGGTGAATGTGCTGACCGCGCTGATCGCATTCCGCTTCTTGCGGCAGCTGGCCTTCAGCGTAAAGGAAGCCGTGGCCGGCGTTCTCGCGCTGATATTTTGCACCACCCACCTGCATTACACGCAGAACATGATGGAGAACAACTACATCATGCTGCTTACGCTCGTCGGCTTCTCCCTCCAGTACGAGTGGCTGCGCAACGGCAGCCAGCGGGCGCTCTGGATCGGCTCCACAGCATTGGGGCTCAACTTGCTCACGCGGCTGACCACCGGCCTCGACCTGATTGCTGGCGGTGTCTTCCTGCTGGCAGTGCTGTGGTTCGAGCGCGCGAGCACGCGCACCTTGTGGCAGCGCTCACTGTCGTACTGCAAGGTTGCTGCCCCCGTCTACGGGTTCTTCTTGTTGATCGATCGTGCCTACCAGTTTTACCGCTTCGGATCGTTCACCAATACCTATGTTTCGCTGTTCGCCAAAGAGCAACGCCTGCAGGATCCGACACTGCCGCTCAATTTTCCTTGGAGCACGCCCTTTCACGAAGGAGTTCTGGGCCCTCTGTTCAAGCCGGAGAAGTCGATCTTCCTGTTCGATCCGCTGCTCATACTCGCCATACTGCTGCTCGTTGTGCTGTGGAAGCGCCTGTTGCCGGAGGTCCGCGCCTATGCGGCTACGTCTCTTCTGTTGCTAGCTGGATACATCAGCTTCTACGCCCGATATACGTATTGGGCTGGCGACTTCGCATGGGGAGACCGTTACGTCTCAACCGCAGTCGAGATGGCGGCGCTCCTGGCAGTGCCGCTACTGCTGCGCCATCGGCTGGATGTGCCCAGACTCATCTGGCGAACTGGAATTGTGTTTCTCGCCACGAGCTTCGTGATTCAGATTGCTTCGCTCGCCTTCTGGTTGCCCCTCGAGATCTATCAGATGGAGTCGCTCGGCCATCCTACTTTCGTGATTGCCCTGCGATTCAAGAACATCGCAGCCTTCGCTCTGGGCAAGATGGACGCCTGGGGATTGAACACCGAGGAGATGACGCAAGACGCGTGGGACTACGTGCACATCACGACGTGGAACTTTCTGCCATTCCTGCTGCGGCGTGTGGGCGCGGCACCGGCTTGGGTGGTGAGAACAGCATTCGCAGTATGGGGCATTGCGCTCACGGCGCTGGCCGCAGTTTTGTGGCGGCTGAGGGCGACACTCCAGCAGTGATATCCGGTTTCAACGTTCGCATTGACGACCCGTCCATTCGCGAAATCGCGTCAGGGCCTTGGTGTCTCTCTGGCCCTATTGACGGGCTCATTTTCATTCGAAGTTGAACTCTCAATGCATTCGATGAGACCGCGAGACAACAGGAATGTCGGCAAACGCAGCTCATCTGTGCGCAAAACACGGCATTCCTGTTGGAAGAGACGAATATCCATCATTACGGCAGCTATCAGCGTGAAGACGCCTACTATCAATAGTAACCAAGGTTTCCATCGAGAAACTCCGCTGACGCTAACCACCAGCAGGAGCCCCCCGGCGACCGTACACTCCACAGCGGTGAGCCAGACGATAGTTGCTTCGGTATGATTACGGTCGAACACCCGACGCTGCTCTTCGCTAAAGAAGCCACGGCGTAACTCGACGTATGCCTGATGCCGCAACCGTGGTCGCACCTTATACCTCGCCAAGAAGTTCGCGGGATTGGTTGGAACTTCTCTGTTCCAGTCAATGAGAGCGTGCAAAGGATGAAGAACGAAGGGCGACAAGAACAACTCATTCAAGACGTATCGATACAGCGTGTAAACCGCGGCTCCGGCAGCAAGAATTACAAGGGGAGTGACCACGGTGCCGCCCGCCTCCAAGGCTGGATGTATTTGACCCGGCACTAAAAACAAAAGAATGCCGGTCAATAAGAAGCCGCTGTACGCGTATCGGATCAACCGGTCCAGATCGGAACGTGTTAGAGCATCGATATCCATAGGACCTCAAGATTGAGGGCTTGAAAACTCGAGCCGATTCGTTACTCTACCGTCACCGACTTGGCCAGATTGCGCGGCTGATCCACGTCGCATCCGCGGCGAACAGCGATGTGATACGCCAGCAGCTGCAGGGGAACGATCTCCAGAATGGGGGAGAGCTCTTCTGTTGTCGGCGGCACGTAGAGCACGTGGTCGGCGGCTTCCTTAATTTCTTCGTCGCCTTCGGTAGCGAGCGCGATTACAACTCCTGAACGCGCCTTCACTTCTTTCAGGTTCGAGCAGGTCTTCTCGTAACGCGTCATCGAGCCGGGGTTATTCACGTCCCGCGTAGCGATGATTACAACCGGCAGGTTTTCGTCGATCAGCGCATTAGGGCCATGCTTCATCTCGCCCGCGGGATATCCCTCGGCATGAATGTAGGAGATTTCTTTCAGCTTCAGCGCGCCCTCAAGAGCGATGGGATAGTGAATGCCGCGTCCCAGAAACAGGAAATCGTGGGCCCGCTGGTAGTGCTTGGCCAGGGCTTCGCAGGCTTCGTCATGGGTCAGCAGGTTTTCGAGCTTGCCAGGAATGCGGGTGAGTTCCTGCACAGCAACGCGGGACTGGTCTGCGGTCATGACGCCGCGTACCTGTGCCAGATAAAGCGCGAACAGATAGAGCGCCGTCAGTTGTCCCGTGAAGGCCTTGGTCGAGGCCACACCGATCTCCGGGCCTGCGTGCGTATAGATCGTCCCCGCGGCTTCACGCGTGATCATCGATCCGACCACGTTGCAGATGGCGAGCGTCTTCGATCCCTTGGCTTTGGCTTCGCGCTGGGCCGCGATGGTATCGGCGGTCTCTCCGGACTGCGAAATCACGACCGTGATCGTGTCTGCTGCGACGATGGGGTCGCGGTAGCGCCACTCGCTCGCGTAATCGACTTCCACGGGCATGCGAGCGAGCGTCTCGATCATGAACTTGCCGGCCTGCCCGGCATGCCAGCTTGTGCCGCACGCCACGATGTTGATTTTCTTGGCGGCGCGGAACTCAGCCTCGCTGATCTCGACCTCGTTGAGATAAACGTGACCCGTGTCCTGCGAGATGCGGCCCAGAGTGGTGTCGCGGACAGCGCGCGGCTGCTCGTAGATTTCCTTGAGCATGAAATGCTTGAAGCCGCCCTTTTCTGCCATGATCGGGTCCCAGGTCACGTGCTGCACCTGGCGCTGGATGGGCTTGCCGTCGAAGTCCGTAAGCTGCACGCCGTCGGCAGTAACCACCGCGAGGTCGCCGTCAGCCAGAAAGAAGATATCGCGCGTGTGGTAGAGAATCGCGGGCACGTCCGAGGCCACGAAGTATTCGTCATTGCCCAGGCCGATCACTGCCGGAGGGCCATTGCGTGCGGCTACGATCTTGTTCGGTTCGTCCACATAAATCACCGCAAGAGCAAAGACGCCGCTCAGTTCCTTCACGGTCTTGCGGACCGCTTCTTCCAACAAGGGACCGCGGCCGTTGCCAGTCTTCAGAAGATGTTTCTCGATCAGGTGCGCAATGATCTCGGTGTCGGTCTCGGTGGTGAACTTGTGACCGTCTTCGATCAGCCTCTTTTTGAGGCTGAGATAGTTCTCCACAATCCCGTTGTGCACGACGACGATCTTCCCGGTACAGTCGCGGTGGGGATGGGCATTCTCTTCGGTAGGGCGCCCGTGCGTTGCCCAGCGCGTGTGGCCAATGCCATAGGAGCCATCGAGTGGCTTCTGCCGGATGACTTCTTCCAGATTCCGCAGCTTGCCTTCGGCACGCCGGATCTGCAGCCCCTCGCTATTGCCGGCGACAGCGATTCCGGCCGAGTCATAGCCGCGATATTCGAGGCGCCTCAGACCGTCGAGGATGATGGGGACGACCCGCTTCTTGCCAACATAGCCGACAATGCCGCACATGGAGAAACCTCTGCTGAGAACTAATCTGCGAGGGAGAAACGGAACTCTTCAATGACCGGGTTGGTCAACACTTCGCGGGCGATCCGCTCGACCTCTGCCTGCGCTTGTTCGCGCGTAAGCCCGCCATCGAGCGTGATCTCGAAGTACTTGCCCTGGCGCACGCTCTCCAGGCCCTTGTAGCCCATCTTGTTCAGGGCGCTTTGGATGGTCTTGCCTTGGGGATCAAGGACAGTCTTCTTGAGTGAGACGTAGACGTAAGCAGTCATCGGAAATAAACGCCATTATACGCCAGCCCGCTTGACGGGGGGACGTGCCGGCCGAATCTCAATCCAGGGTGCGGATCTGCTCGTCGAGACAGGCCAGGGCTTGCTCAAGAGTCTCTCGATAACGTGGATTGGTCGCAGCCCGTATCTGCTCGATAATCCGGCTCCGAGAGAGCCGGAGTCCATCTTTACGGGATCGCGCGGCTCTCTGCTCGGGCGTCAAACGGGGTTTTGGAGTCCCCGTTGTTTCGCTCGCCGCGGCTTGTTGTTCCTCCACCGATTTGCTTTCCCAACCGCGTGCCACACGACGATTATATCCGGTGCCTGTACCGCTCCCTGGCCTCGCAAAGGCAGATACCATCCGAGCGGCCCGAGCAAATCTCAGCGAGAAGGGAACCCACAAAGCAGTCCCCTGTGGGTCCGCATTCTCACTGCGCCGTCTATTGGAGCTCCACGGCAAAAAAGCCAGGCACTACCTGATCCGTATTGCTGGAGGCAGCGTATGCCGTCAGTTGAATCATTTCATCCACGGCTGTGTTCACGTTGAACGTTCCCGTCAGACCCGCCATGGGCGTTCCTCCGGGGTGTAGACTCGGCCCCCGAAAATACGTCTGGGAGTTCGGTGTTCCCAGGTTGGCCACCAGCACCTCGTTATAAGCCTGAGTCTTTCCCGAAGCGTTGGACGCCAGAGGGATCACAGCGCTCCCAATCTTGAGCTTGTATGTGATTCCAGCTGTGCCGGTGCAGTGGCGGTACGAAAGATGAATCCGTAAGACCGAGTTGGCAGTCATGGTGCTCGCCGGCAAGGTGTACCGGTAAAGAACGACGTCGCTGCCCACGGCGGTAGTCACCGCTGATGCCTGGCCTTGAACGTTGAGGAAGGTGTTTACCCATTCGGTGGCAAAGTCCACAGAAGAGCTCTTGACGAGTTTTGCTCCCGCCTCGCCGCCAGCCGGCACACCTTCACCGGTTGGGCCCGTCACGCCAGCCGGACCTTGCGGTCCGATGGCTCCCGTTGCACCCGCAGATCCCGGTGCCCCCGCGGCGCCGGCGGGGCCTGCCGTACCTTTGGGTCCGGTTGCTCCTGTTGGGCCAGTCGGTCCTTGCAAGCCCTGAACGCCTTGTGGACCTGGAGGGCCGGATGCCCCCGCGGCGCCGGCCGGACCAGTTGGACCTTGCAGTCCCGCTGGCCCCATCGGGCCGATCAGGGGATGATACACACCGTTATTATCGGACTCTTGAATGATGCCGCTCACGATCGAGAGCACGTAGTTCCCGGGCGCAGGAGAAGGCGCTGCTGTGCCCGAACCCAGGTCCGTGAGTACGATGGCGGACTGAGTCTTGTTTCCGGCCGGCGGGGCGACTGTGAGTGAGCCGTTACAGCTTGTCCCCGACCCTCCCGCCGAGCACTGCCCCGACGAGATCCCTGTCAAAGCGATGATTACCAGGATGATTGCGTAGACCGTTCGTGCCGGTCTTCGATCCGCGAATACTGTTTGAACTGCTAACACGAAACTCCACCTCCGATCTTATGGAATGCTTACCACAATTTCGCTTGAGTTACCGCTTTCGCCGCTGGCATTGACCGCTCTAACCACGTAGTAGTACGTCATGCCGTGAAGGACGTTCTGGTCGATTGCCGTGGTTGGCGCGACCCCAGCGATGATTCTTGTGTACGGTCCCCCGTGAATGGTGCCCCGGTAGACGGTGTAAGTGTTTGCGTCTTGACTGGCAGTCCAGTACAAGGTGACCGTGTGATTGGTGACCTTGACCGTTGTGCTGCCCGTGAACTGCACCTTGCCCTGGATCCCCTGCTGCGCTAGGGCCATTGCACTCAGCAGCAGAAACAATGTCAGATGTCGCATGTCTCCTCTCCCGCAGCGAGCGGCTCAAACCCACCCTACGAATCCGAGTCACATCGCCACAAGGTCACCGGTCACGAAGACTACCTTCGTGTTCCGGTTACGGGACGCCCACCCAAGACTGTTCCGAATCGGGTAGGCTTCCTGCACCTTTCCCGATCCTGCTAGACTCGGGAGTTTGGAGGGACCAGTTTGCAGGACGTATATATCCTCTCGGCAGTCCGTACCCCCATCGGCAAGTTCGGCGGATCCCTGGCCTCGCTGACCGCCGCCGATATGGGCGTGGTTGCGGCCAAAGCTGCTATCGAACGCGCAGGCGTCCAACCGGAACAGGTGGAAGAGACCATCTTCGGAAATGCGCGGCAGGCGGGCGGAGGACCCAATCCTGCACGGCAGATCTCGGTTCGCAGCAGTGTGCCCCAGGAGGTGCCGGCGTATACGGTGAACAAAGCCTGTGCGTCGGGAATGAAGTCCATCGCGTTGGCGTATCAGTCGATTCTGCTCGGCGATGCCAACTGCATTCTCGCGGGCGGCACGGAGTCGATGTCGCGGCTCCCTTACTATCTCGACGGCGCTCGCTGGGGATACCGCCTCGGTCATCAGGAACTGGTCGATGGCATGTATCGTGACGGTTTCTTCTGTCCCCTGGCGAAGATGGTGATGGGCGAAACCGCCGAACTGCTTGCCGGTCAGTACAAGATCTCACGCGAGGAGCAGGATGAGTATGCCCTGACATCGCAAGCTCGGGCTGCGCGAGCGATCAGCGCAGGACGCTTCGATTCCGAGATCGTTCCCGTGTCGATCGAAAGCAAGAAAGCCACAACGACGTTCAGCCGGGACGAACATCCCTTTCCCGATGCGAGCCTGGAAAAGTTGGCCAAGCTTGCGCCGGTCTTCTCAAAGACCGGCACCATTACCGCAGGAAATTCTTCGGGCATCACGGATGGAGCGGCCGCCGTCGTGATCGGGGGGGAACAGTTCGTGAAGCGCAACAATTTGAAGCCGCTGGCACGCATCGCCGCCGTAACCTCGGCCGGAGTCGATCCACGCACCATGGGCATTGGCCCGGTTCCAGCTCTCCGCAAGCTCGAGGAAAATCATCGCCTCAAGCTTAGCGACTTCGGACTGATCGAACTGAACGAGGCCTTCGCGGCGCAGGTGATTGCGTGCGACCGTGAGCTGAACTTCAATCGCGACAAGCTCAACGTGAACGGCGGAGCGATTGCCGTCGGCCATCCCATCGGATGCACGGGCACGCGCATCACCGTCACGCTGCTACACGAGATGCTGAAGCGCAACACGAAGCGCGGCGTTGCCACACTGTGTGTGAGCGGCGGTATGGGCATGGCCCTTGCGCTGGAGAATGTTCCGTGAGCGAGCCGTCATTTCGTTTGGCGGAGGAGTCCGATCTGGTATCCCTGCTTCAGTTCATGGGCGAGTACTACACCTTCGATGGCCATGCCTTTGATGAGCAGAGAACTCCCGTTGCCCTGACCACGCTGCTGCGCAATGCCGGCCTCGGTCGTGTGTGGCTCATTCTTGATGGCGCTACTCCCGTCGGCTACGTCGTGCTCTGCTTTGGCTATAGCCTGGAATGGCTGGGCCGTGACGCCTTCATCGACGAGTTCTACCTGCGCGGGCAATATCGCGGCCGTGGCTGGGGACGCAAGACGCTCGTATTTGTGGAAGAGGCGGCACGATCGTGCCACATCACGACGCTTCACTTGGAGGTGGTCCGCCAGAACGCAAACGCCCTGCAGATCTATCGCAAAATGGGCTTCCAGGAACATGACAGCGCATTCCTGTCGAAGTGGATCGCCCAGGATTTTGCCAAAGGGAAAGGCCATGGCGGAGGCTGAGGTGAGTCCGACAGTGCTTCGGTGATTATTCTTGTTCTTGGGACTTGCGAGGCGGGGAGCCAGTTCTGCTATCCTTCCTCCGCGGTTTCTCGAGCTCGCGAAATACGCGGTGGTAGTTCCTACATCCGACAGAAGGAGATTGAGATGCTTCGACGGTTCGTCCATGCATTGTGTCCGCTTGCAGTCCTGTTGGCCGCTACTTTTACGTTCGCCCAGGCGGAGTTCTCCGCGGAAATCGTGAACCAGGGAAAAGAAAGCTCGGAACCGACCAAGGTGTACTTCGCGAAAGACAAGATGCGCATCGAAGGTTTGGAGCACGGCGGCAGGGGAGGGAACGGCGCCTTCATCATGAACCTCGCATCCCACACGTCGGTGGTGCTGATGCCGCAGCAGCACATGTACATGGACATTCCGCAGGAACAACAGAACATGCGCCAAATGACGGACTTCTTCCGGACCGGTGACGTGGAAAACGCCTGCAGCGACTGGTTGAAGCTGGCCCACAACCAGGGCGGGACTTGCCGCAAGGTCGGCAGCGAAACCGTCAATGGACGCAGCACCATTAAGTATGAAGGCACACGAGCCAACGGCGACGTCGGCTACGTGTGGTTGGATCCGAAGCTGAGGTTTCCCGTGAAATGGGAAGGCGCCCACGAACAGGGCGGAGAACTGCGTAACATCCAGGAAGGATCGCAGCCGTCCAGCCTGTTTGAAATCCCCGCGGGATACACCAAGATGGATATGGGGGCGATGATGCAGCAACGGATGAACCAGCAACACTGAGCCCGCGTTGCGCCGGCAAATACGGCCCACTATACTCTGGATAGCCCCTCTCGCTATACCGGAGAAGCAATGTCCTTATCCGCAGTCATCGTGGACGACGAAGAACTTGCCCGCGATGAACTCACTTACCTGTTAAAGAATGCGGGCGACGTCAACATCGTCGCCCAGGGTAAGAATGGCCTTGAGGCCGTCAACCTTATCAAAGAGCACAATCCCGACCTCGTTTTTCTGGACGTCCAGATGCCGGGCCTCGACGGCTTCGGTGTCATCAAGAAACTCCTCGACAAGAAAGTCCCTCTCCCCAAAATCGTCTTTGCTACGGCCTTTGACCAGTACGCGGTGAAGGCCTTCGAAGTGAATGCCGTCGACTACCTTCTCAAGCCCTTTGACAAAAAGCGCGTGGTGCAGTCAGTCCAGAAGGCGCGAGCCAAGCAGGATTCCGGCGGACTGCCCGCGGAGCGGATTGAAGCGCTGGTCCGGATGCTCGAGTCGCAGAAACCCCAGCCCTCGAAACTCCTGCTCAAGGCGCTCGGGCGTATGTTCCTGGTGGACCAGAAGGACATCTGTTACGCCTCGATTGAAGACGGCGTGATCACGGTGGTGACCGGAGGTCTTTCGGGCATGGAAGGACACTCCAACTGTCGCACGCTGGAAGAGTTGCTGGATAGCCTAGATCCCCGGCTCTTCTGGCGGGCTCATCGCTCTTATCTCGTCAACATCAACCGCATCCGCGAGGTAGTGCCCTGGTTCAAGAGCTCCTACCAGTTGCGCATGGACGATAAGAAGCAGACCGAGATCCCGGTCAGCCGCGCGCAGACCAGGCGGCTCCGCGAACTTTTCCGGCTGTGAGTGACCGGGAGTGGGGATTGAGACACTCTTCTGCTGCTCGGCAAGTTGGCGAGCGAACCGTACGCTGTCGGCGCGCTCCTGCACGGTGCGTTCCGCAAGTTCTACGACCGCGAAGAGATCGTGAATCAGTGTGCCCTGGTACATCTACTGCTCGTTCTACTTTCCGCACCTTGGCTGTTTCGGAGCAACCGTCTTAGAACAACGGAGGGTGGCCCGCACTGAACCACCCTCCCTGCCTGGGGGAAGGTCAAACTGCCAGGGCCTCCAGCGCCGTTCTATTGCGAATCACCAGCGTCGCGCCGTCTAGGCGGATCAACTGTCGCTTCTTCAGATCACTCAGCAATCGGGTGACCGTTTCTCGCGACGATCCGATCCTCTGTGCCATCTCTTCGTGAGTCATCGCAGAACGGAGGCGAATCTCTTCCTGCGTCGAGTTTCGATCCGGAGGGCTCGATAGCAGCAGTCTGGCCAACTTTCCTGCCGACGAGCGCGACAGCACCAGGTCATGAATGTCACGATACGCTGCCTGGAATTCGCGGCTGAGACACTGCGCCGCCTGCATCCCCACGGTAGGGTGGCTCGAGAGCAGGTTCAGCAGGTTCTTGCGCTCCACAAAGTTCAGCTGGCACGGAGTCGCGGTTTCCGCAGTCATTTCATAACTCTCGCCGGAAATGGCAGCGCTCATTCCCAGTGCGTCACCGGCCTCGCAGGTTTTCAGGATGAGGACTTTTCCTTCCCGCGATGTCGTCGAGAGCTTCACCCGCCCGGAACAGAGGACAAACATTCCCCGGGAGGCCTGCCCTTCGACAAACAAGATCGCCCGAGCCGGGAGGATGCTGTGCTGGCTTACCTGGTCGAATGCTTTCAACACAGTGGGCGACAAACCGCAAAAGAAACCTGCCACCCGGGAGGCACACTCCGTGCACGTGTCGATGATGTTCAGGCCGTACGGTGTTCGCATGCTGCCCTCCGCGAAAGAATGGATGCGTCCAAATCCGCAGCCGCGGCCCGATACCGCGGAAGCGTTGCTTCCGATCCGTTCTGAACTCGCAAGCAGGGCGCGAGCGTGCGCCCGCGTGTCTTCGTTGCAGCTCCGAGCCGCAGATATCAGTTCCCAACCCGCCGTCGGCTCAGATCTCTGTTCCCACTCCACATGGCACGCAAATAGATAGAACGGATCGACCTCCGCGGAATGAAGATTCGGTTGAGCCTCCGTCACCCCGTGTGTTGCAGCTGCAGGAAGAGGACTCGCAGGATTCGCCACGGGCGGAGCATCTGACGTGGTCCAGCCACAAGCCAGACCGGAGCGGCTCTCCTTTTGGGACCGACGAATTGGCAGCGGAACGGCCGAATTCTCTCGACCTTCTCGGACGGCTGCCGATTTATCGACTTGCCACTTGCTGGGCAATAACACTTGTCCAAACTCCAATCAAGCACCGCCAGTTTCAGGGGGAACTACCTGGGCCGTCTCGACTGCAACATTACTTCCAAACAAGGCCGGATACCGCAGCAGAGATGTCACCACTAGTGCAATCCGCATTCCAGAACGGGTCAAGGCGAAGCCGAGACAGAATTTCCCTGTTTGGAACAAGTTCCGGAAAAACGAACACGGGCACACCTCAGAGAAGTGCCGATACTTCGGCACGGTGCCGATTAGTCGGCACTTGTGAGTCCTAATAGAGAAACTCCACCGATATGTTCGTGATTCTCGAGCGCAGCGGGAAACGCACGCATGCAGGGAATCGAAATGACCCCACGAGCGCGTCAAAACGACAAAGATATAAAAATTAGGGCGCGAGTCTCCTCACGCGTGGCAGTCTTCGGTCAGGCAATCTACGCTCGTTTGGCGTCGATGTAATCGTCTCGCTTGATCCCCAGCTTCTGTATCTTCGACTGCAACGTGGTCCGCTTCAGTCCCAGCCGGTGAGCAGCGCCTTCGGGCCCAGCGATCACCCCACCGGTTTCCCGCAGAACCCGAATGATGTGCTCCCGCTCAGCGTTCTCCAGCGTGCAGTCCGAGGCTTCGCTTTTGCTTGCATCAACCAGCTCCGCCAAAGGAGCGTGCAAGGCTGTGCCCTCGGTGAGAATGACGGAGCGTTCGATGAAGTTCTCCAGTTCGCGCACGTTGCCCGGCCAGTGCCAGTTGATCAGCGCGTTCATGGTTTCTGCTGGAATCGTTTCGATGTCGCGCTCCATGCGGCGTGCAAATTTTTGAACGAAGTAGCTCACCAGCATGGGGATATCTGCGCGCCGCTCGCGAAGCGGAGGCACGCGAACAGGAAAAACACTGATCCGGTAGAACAGATCACTGCGGAATTCGTGGGCTGCGATGCTGGCTCCCAGATCTTGGTTCGTGGCGGCAATCAAGCGTATGTCGACTTTGATGGTCCGCGTGGATCCCAGCCGTTCGAACTCCTGATCTTGCAGAACCCGCAGCAGTTTGGGTTGCAGCTCCAGCGGAATATCGCCTACTTCATCCAGGAACAGGGTGCCCGTGTCGGCTAGTTCCATGCGGCCAATCTTCTGGCTCACCGCTCCCGTGAACGCCCCTTTTTCGTGGCCGAAAAGCTCGCTTTCGAGCAGTCCGGTGGGAATCGCAGCGCAATTGACCTTGATGAAACTCTTGTCCCTTCGGTGGCCGATGCGATGGATGGCACGCGCAATCAGTTCCTTGCCGGTTCCGGTTTCTCCCAGAATCAGGACAGTGGCATCGCTGGTGGCGACTGTCGCGACTTGGTCCAGGACTTTCTTCAACGCTGGACTGTTTCCAACGATCTCCTCGAAATTGAGCTCGGTCTGAATCTCGTCCTCGAGATAGCGCTTTTCCTCGGCCAGCCGGTCCTTCAATTCCTGGATCTGGCGCGCTGCCCGGGCATTTTCCAGCGAGATCGCGAGTTGGGCCCCGACTTGGTTCAGCAAGCTCAAGTCTTCCGGACGAAAGGCATCCGCCCGGGTACTCGCCAGGGACAACGCTCCCACCGCACCGCCGGGACGGACCAAGGGCACGCAGCAGAGAGACTTGATGCCTTCGTCCAGCAAACTTTGTGCCAACGCCTCCACCAAAGGTTCAGACCGGAAGGCAGCGATCTCTTCCCGGGAGAAGGTGATGGCATGGCGCGCAACGATGGCTCGGCCCTGGGGGCCGCCGGCACTGGTCGATGGCGCCGCCGAAAACAGACCCTTGCCCAAAGGAAAGTCCACCGGCTGTCGCACGAAGGTCTTTTCCTCCTCGTTGTAAAGATCAAGAAAAGCACACTCATGCCGCAGCACACGGCGCAGAGCGGCGGATATCTTGAGGAGTACTCGCCCTATATCCCAATTGGCTGCCAGGACACGGCTTATCTGCAGTAGTACCTGGAGCCGCTCCTTCTCACTTCTCAACGTTCCTGTTAGAGCGCGGAACGATTCTTCCAGCTTCTTTTGCTTGCTGATCTCCACCACAATGGCGCCGATTCGATCGACTTGGCTCTCGGCGCCCCTGATGGGAAAGAAGTGCTCGATCCAGTGGCCAATCTCGTTGCGTGTTGGCAGCTGCGCGCTCGCTTCGAAGTCCAAGACGGGCTGGCCGGACTCCAGGACGCGCTGGAAGGATGGCTCAAGCATGGTCGCAGCATCACCCAGAACCTCGCGGACGGTCTTTCCCAGGTGCCCTGCAGCGGGTATGCCGTTCATCTCCGCGAGCGCGTTGTTGATCGCCAGAAAGCGCAATTGCCGATCGACCACACAAAGACCCACCGTTGCCGACCCGAAATATGCGGCCAGTAATTGTTCAGGGTCACCGAGACCCTCCGGGAATCCGAACGAGATTGGATTGTTGGAACCTTGGGCAACACTCTTTGCCGTTTCGGCGAGATCTTCTCGCTCGTTGAACTGCGGACTCAATGCATGGGAGTTGCCGATCCTCAAAGCATTTGCATCGGAAAGCAGGAGTTCAATCCGGTGTTTCTCCTCGGCCAGCGTCGACAGGACCAACGTCTTGTCCACACAGTGTGCCACGATGTCAGCCAGGCGCCGAAGATACCGGGCTTGGTGCGAGCTGAAAGCGTGAGGTCGCCTGCTGCCAAAGCCAAGCGCACCCAGCTTTGTTTGCGAGCTGGTAAGGGGAGCTACGCAATAGGAACGCACCTGATGATCGCGCAAATATGCCAAGCCGCGCTCGAATCTTGATTCCCGTTCGAGGTCATCGACAGTAAGCGGCTGCTGGTGCTCCCAAACCCAGCCAACCGCCGCCTCGTCGACTGCGATTTCTCGGGGCGTAGCGGGCCAGTCTTCACCGTTCCACACATGAAGTTTCATTAACTGCACGGAAGGTTCGTGGAGAGCAAAATTGAGGAAATCGAAAGGAACAACTGCGCGCAGGCTGGGAGCCAAGCCGCGAAACAGGTCGCTGGGTTCATGGTGACGAGACAACACGTCTGCCATTTCCAGCAGAGCAGTGTGACGCTGTACATCAAGCTTTAAGCGTGACGCGCTTATGGGGTACACAACGCCGATGACTCCTACGGCTGCATCCCCCTCAGGAACAGACCGCTCCACCGCCCCGAAACTGTAGGGGGGATTATAACGCGCACGTGTCAGGCACTTCCACGGTTTTCCGAGGACGATGCCGCCAAGGCGATGCCCATCGTGATCCGTGAGCTTGTTCTCTGCCAGGCTATTGCCATTCCATGTAACCTCCGGCATAATAAGAGTTTGTCTTGATGTCGCCGGACTCTTCCGGAACAAGGATATACGTGTGTTAATGATTCGCTTGGCGCGCCGGGGCGCGCGCAAACAACCGCACTATCGCATTGTGGTCATTGAGAAAGCCCGCGCGCGCAATGGTCGCCCGGTGGAGGTCGTGGGGACCTACAATCCCCGGACTAACCCTGCCAGCGTCGAGTTGAAGCGCGATCGCGTGGAGTATTGGGTGTCGAAAGGCGCTCAAATGTCGGAGCGCGTGAACAAACTGTTCTCGAAGCCGGTATCGGCTCCGGCTGGCGCCGGTTCGGCGGCATAGCTGCTGCTGGTATTTTCGCTGGGCCTGGTTGGGGCCACACTTTCTCAAGTCGTTAGCGTCTGATTCCACAGTGAGAATGGCAGATTATGACTGAGTCATCTGGAGACGTGCGCGTGCTCGTCGAGTACATTGCCAAGTCACTGGTCGATGCGCCCGACGAGGTATTCGTGGAGCAGGTCGATGGCGACCTAATCGAATTGGAAGTCGCAGAGAGCGATGTCGGCAAGGTCATCGGCCGCCAGGGACGCACGGCGCGCGCCATGCGCACGCTTTTGAGCGCGGTGGGTCTGCGAGCCCACAAGCGTTACACGCTCGACATTATCGAATAGGACTGCATCATTGAGTCCTGAGACCAGCGGCGAGTTCATCACGGTTGCCCGCGCGGTAAAGACGCAAGGCCGGCATGGTGAAGTGGCCGCTGAGGTTCACAGCGACGTTCCGGAACGGTTTGCCCAGGGCATGCGGCTCTTCGCTTTGCAGCCCGATGGAACAAGGCGCGAACTGGATGTTGAAGAGCTTTGGCCGCATAAAAACTTTCTGGTTCTGAAGTTCGCGGGTGTGGATTCGATTTCCGACGCTGAGCCGCTCGTGCGATGCGAACTGCAGGTGCCGCGCAGTCAACGCGCTTCGCTTGAACCAGGCTGGAGTTACGTCAGCGACCTGGCCGGCTGTACAGTTCTCGATCACGGACGAGAGATTGGCCACATTGAGGACGTTCAGTTCGGCGCGGGTGAAGCGCCGCTGCTGATCGTCAGCGACGGTACGGGAACCAGGTTTGATGTGCCCTTCGCTGAAGCATACCTGGAAGGCGTCGATCTCGCACAGAAGCGAGTTCGCATGAGTCTTCCCGAGGGCATGCTCGATATCAACGCCCCGGTAACGCAGGAAGAACGGCAGGAACAAGCCAGCCAGCCCCACAAGAAAGGCGCCGGACGCAGAAGAAAGCAGAAGTGAAGAAAACAATCTGCGTGGCCTGCGAAATCTGCGGCCCCGAGTTCTGTGGCAAAGAGTTTTGACCCGCGATGAGAGCCGACATTCTCACGATCTTTCCCGGCTTTTTCCGCGGGCCTTTGGACCACGGCATTACCCGCCGGGCCTGCGAGATGGGCCTGGCGGAAATTCAAGTCCACGACTTGCGGGGGTTTACGCACGACAAGCACCGCACCGTGGACGACCGCCCTTTCGGCGGCGGCGAAGGCATGGTGCTGAAGCCGGAACCGCTCTTTGAATGTTTGGATACGCTCCAACTGGCTCCTCGCGAGGACCGTGTGGCCCGGCGCGTAAAGCAGTCGGTGATTTTGCTTTCCGCCCAGGGGCAGCGCTTTACGCAGAAGGTTGCCGCAGAACTGGCCACGCTCGATCGCGTAGTTCTGATTTGCGGACGCTATGAAGGTGTCGACGAGCGTGTCGCCGATTTTCTCGCCGACCGCGAGCTTTCGATCG
The DNA here is from genome assembly GCA_020073465.1 of Terriglobia bacterium. Taxonomy (GTDB): domain Bacteria; phylum Acidobacteriota; class Terriglobia; order Terriglobales; family Acidobacteriaceae; genus Sulfotelmatobacter. Next base: position 18,512 of record JAIQFC010000031.1, on the reverse strand, counting down.
GCGACTATGTGTTGAGCGGTGGGGAAATGGGCGCTGCGGTCATCATCGAAGCGGTGACCCGCTTGCTGCCGGGCGCGGTCGGAAACGAAGCGTCCACGCGGCAGGAATCCTTCACGGCCGATGTGGAGCGAGATTCCGAGGGACCGGATTCGACCTGCGGTTCGGGTGGATTGCTGGATTATCCGCATTACACGCGGCCAGCCGAGTTTCGCGGGATTCCGGTGCCGGAAGTTTTGATTTCCGGCAACCACGAGGAAATTCGCCGCTGGCGGCGCCAGCAGGCGCTGGAGAAAACGTTGCGCAACCGTCCCGATTTGCTCGATGGCGTGGCCCTCAGCGACGAGGACGCAAAGATCTTGGCCCGGATCAAGGCTGGCCAGGAGTAGTGATCGCGAGTGAAGAGGTGCCAGGTCTTAGGTATTCGGTCTTGGGCTCCGGCCTAAGACCTAACACCCAAGACCTAAGACCAGAATCGAACGACGAAGGAAAACGAATATGTCGAACCTCATTATCGAAAAACTACTGGCGAAATCGAAACGCACCGACATCCCCGACTTCCGTCCCGGCGATACCGTCCGTGTCCACGTGAAGATCAAGGAGGGCGACAAGGAGCGTCTGCAGGCCTTTGAAGGCGTCGTTATTAAGCGCGACAACGGCCCGCAGGCCAGCTTCACGGTCCGCAAGATCAGCTTTGGGCAGGGTGTGGAGCGCATTTTCCCCATCCAGTCCAAGGTGATCGACAAGATCGATCTGCTGCGGTCTTCCAAGGTGCGCCGCGCCAAGCTGTACTACCTGCGCGGACTCCGGGGCAAAGCGGCACGCCTGCGCGACGTCGAGTAGATGGTCGGGATAATCGTGTCCGTTGGCGGGCCTGATGATGGGATTAAGATGCCGCCAACGGACACGGATCGAAGATGAATGCGGGCGGGCGTTCACTACGGGGCTGCGACTGCGCGCGGAAAACGCCGGCCGCAGGCCCAGGCCGGCGCTGAACTCTACCGACTATCCAGCCGCGGTCAGCGGCTCCCGAACCACCTCGACGGGCACGAACTCCTCGGCGCTCTTCCTTCTGGCCTCTCTCAACTTGCGCAGCACGTATTCGAGTAGCGGCCGGTCCCCGCGCCGTATTTCCTGGAACTCCACTCCCATTCCCACGTTGTCGGCCAGATACTTCACTTGCGCTTTCAGCGCGAGGCTGACATCGAAGACGTTCAACATCAGGCGGAAGTCCGTTCCGGGACGAAGCGAGTCCTTTGCAGTGATGCGCGCGCCGAATTCCGAAAGCTGCTCGACATGGCCCTTCAGGTATTGCACCCCATCGATTACGTCGGCCTTTCCATCTACGGCATAGCGCGGTCGGCGACGGCGGTTCTCCTGCCGCACGTGGCTTGTACCCGGATTCCTGGGTTTCCCCGGAATGACCGGCTGGTACTCCTCCTCCAGTTGACGAAGTTCGTCATCCCAGGGCGTCCTGCCTTCAACACACTGTACCGTGAATTGTCCGCGCAGCGGAGACTCGGGGTCGGCAGTCCAAACTACCTGGCACATGGCCTTGTTCCGCCCGCGCTCCACCATGACCAGATCGCCGAGACTCACCTCCTGCCCACCCAGCAACCGTGCCCCCCGCGGGTGGATGTCATACGTGCATGCCAGCTCGAGAGGACCACGCCCCTCCTGCCCGACCAGGCTCCAGCGGACGGGAAGCGCCAAATGCACCAGCTTTCCCATCAGCAGGCCGTCTTCTTGCGACGTGTTCGGTTTACTCTCCACCGCTACCTCGAGCCGTTCCGATTGCTGCCAACATAGCAGTACATGTCCGGCCGGGCAATGTACGCCTGTAATCCAGGTAATGGTTACCAACTGGCATTACCAACTGGCGATAGGCACCATACAAGCGTCAGCGCCTCAGAACCGGCCCGGACCCCCAGTCTGTGCGGGGTAGAACCAATTCCGGGCGGAGGCGATCGAACAGAATCGTTGGACCTCTAGCCCCGTTAGGGGTGGCATGTGAAAGCCCGGCACGGCAGTGCCGGGTAAGCGAGGAGCATTAGACGAGTCACGTAGGGACGGCACGAGTTCCGTTGCGCACTCTCTAGCCCTAGGTGCTCGCCGCAGTTTTCCACCGGACCCGTGCTTTTCCACCCTTGCGTCAAACCTACGTCTCGACGAATATGTTGACCAACTCCCTTGTCTGCCTCCGCAAAGCTCTCGCCGGAACGCCCGCTGTCGCCGTCAGCGGCCAAACTGCGCCTGCTGAAGCGGCTGCGCTGCACCCTACGTTATGAGAATCGCGCCTGGGAATCCGGCGCCACTCTGGTTGCTGGCGTGGACGAAGTCGGAAGAGGGTCCCTGTTCGGTCCGGTAGTGGCGGGCGCGGTTATCTTGGATCGAAACTACCGCATTCGTGGCCTGCGTGATTCCAAGCTGCTACTGCCCGAGCGCCGCGAGGTGTTGGCGGAACGCATTCTCAAGCACGCCCTGGCCTGGGCCGTAGCCGCGGTGGACGCCGCTCGCATCGATCAAATCAACATCTATCAAGCATCCCGGCTGGCCATGCGCGAAGCCGTGCTGCGTCTGGCTCCCGCCGCCGACCACTTGCTGGTCGATGCCGTCCGCCTCGACTGTGAACTGCCGCAGACCGCGATCATCCACGGCGACGCGTTATCGGCCTCCATCGCCGCAGCTTCGATCCTGGCCAAGGTGGAACGCGACCGCATGATGCGCGAATGGGATCCTATCTTCCCCGCATACGGCCTGGCCTCAAACAAGGGCTATAGCGCACCCAAGCACCTGGCCGCCCTCCGCGAGTACGGCCCGACTCCGCTCCATCGCCAGTCGTTCGCGCCGGTGTGGCTAAATCCCGTACCGCAGGAAGTCTTCGAGTTCATGCAGGAAGGTGAAGCAGACCACACTCCAGCTGAGACTTTGTCAGAAACCGGCATGGAAGAGCCCGAGGCAGAAACCGCCTAGAGAAAATCTATTAGACTCTGTCATTCTGAGCGAAGCGAAGAACCCCACGCAAGCTCGCACGACCAGCGGCTTGAAGAGGAGTTTTCACCACTGCTTCGGGTCGCTTTTTCTGACCTGTGATCCCCGGCCGTGTGCTCTCAGAAGAATCTCTCCACCACGGCCGCTACTTCGCTTTGAGGATTTCGCTCAGCAAGTCCGGCTTGGCCTCATCCCGCACCAGATGCGGATACCGTTCCCCGCCGTGATAGTCCAGCTTGTAGGTCTTGTAATAGTCGGTATTCTCCACCAGCAATTCCAGCGGTGCGCTGCTGTTCTTGCCCGCCTTCAGCGCATCCCGGAACACGTCGGCTGAGAACTTGCGCCCGTTGACGGCCACTACTTTCATGCCCGGCCCAATGCCCGCCTTCGCCGCCGGCATTCCCTCAATCGTGTCGTCGACGCCACCATCATCGCGCAGTTCCAGGCCAATCGAGTAAATCGCATCGATGAAATGGGAGACGCCCTGCCCGCTGCTCTCCATCTCCGACGGAGTTTCGTCGTACACCACCTTCCATCCGCTGCCTTCAATTCCGCCCAGCGGCGCACCCGGCCCGTGGTTGGTCAACCGCTCCGTCCAGAAGCCACGCCAGTCGTAAGCCACTACCTGATTGAGAGTGGTTACCACATCCTCGAAGGTATAAGGCTTGACCATTGGCCCCGTGCTGGGCGCTCCGTGGAAGAGCTTGCAGAAGTCATCCAGCGTCTTCTTACCCTTGCTCTGCTGCCGGATAATCACGTCCGCCCACAGCCAGTTCAGCGTATCTTCGCTGTAAAAATCCGTACCCCGCCGCCATGAATGCCAGGCCTCCGGCGTAAAGTAAAGCTGCGGCGCCGCATCGGCAGTGTCCTGCAGGTTGCGCCACTCCCGCCCAGGTGTCCCCCGATCGAGCGCTGCCGCCGTCAGCGCCAACTCGTCGCGCTCCTGATCGGTGGTACGCAACCCGCTGCGAGCCGTGAGAACAACTCCCAGATAGTTGGTCAGCCCCTCGTACACCCACAACAGATCGTCCTGCATCGGCTGTTGATAGTCAGGCGTCGCCAAATCTGCAGGACGGCGGTACTTCCCATTCCACGAATGTACGTACTCGTGAGGCAGCAATCCTGCCCCCAACTTGCGCGGACCGTCGTCGACCAGTCCGCGCTCGCCAATCCGGCTGTCATCGGACTCGTGGTGCTCCAGTCCAAAGTGGGCCACATGATCGCTCAGGCTGAGCAGGAAGTGGTAGTCGCGGTAATGATGCGCCCCAAAAAGCTTGTTCGCCTGCTCCACTAGATTCTTGTGGTGATCCCAGACTTCCTGCGGCGGTTCGAGCGCGGCCGCGCTGTCCGCAGCAATATCCATCTCGGTGACCGGATCCTGCGCCAGCGGTACGACCTTGAGGAATTCCCCCGTGATCACCGGAGAATCGACCAGCGTGGTCAGCGACACGGTGGCAAATTTGATTTCATTCCCGCTCTGGCTCGTAACCGGCAGCGGAGTTCCGAACTTCCATCCCGCGGGAAGTTTCAGGCTGGCCGAGTAGTTGATGTCATCCGACTTCCAGCCTTTGGGGTACAGCAGAACCTGGTTCCAGCTGATCACCGCCATCTTGTCGGTGGCAGAGGAACCAGCCGAAAATCCACCCTCAAACGTTGCCGGCGACAGAAAATCCAGCTCTGCTTCGATCTCATTCACGCCCGCCGGAACCTCCACGTGGATGGTGAACCCATCGAGCAGATCACGCCGCCACTTCAAGGTTTTGCCGTCGGCGCTGAACTTTAGACCCGCCAGATCGACGACCGGACCATCGGGGGCGTGTTCGCCCGGAATCCACTTCGGGTAGTAGAGCGTCAGGTCTCCCGCACTCGCAGGAATCTTCAGGGTCGCGTGGAAAATCTTGCGCGCCGCCGTGGAGGCATCGACGGAAAGCGTGACCGTGGGCGGTGTTGCCGACCAACCTGGAATCGATAGAACAAAAAAACAAACCACTCCCAAGACCCTTGAGAGTTTCATTGTTAAGGCCCCCATTGTTGTTGTTGAGTCGAAACCCACAGCACTCGACAGAATTTATGACTATAGCAGTCCGTGAGTAGGGTAGTACAGGAACACAGGCTCGTTCATTCTTGTGGGCACGTTGCAGTTTCGGCTCCGACGACGCCTTGTTGTCCGGCGTCATCCTGAGCGCAGCCGTCTTTCAGGCGGAGCGAAGAGCCTGCCCTGAGCGAAGTCGAAGGGATCTCGCGTGTACCGTCACAAAGGCGCGAGCAACGTGCACCCCTACCTGCTCGCTGCTATCATTCCGCAGATGTCACGGCGCGGAAAATTCATTACCTTCGAAGGACTCGACGGAACCGGCAAGAGCACGCAACTCCGCAAGCTCGCCGCCGTTCTCCGTGCCGCCGGACACAAAGTAGTCGAAACCCGCGAGCCCGGCGGAACCTCCACCGGAGAAAGAATCCGCAGGGTGCTTCTAGACTCCGGCACTGCCGGACTTTCCCCCTTGGCCGAGATGGCCCTCATGTTCGCCTCCCGCGCCCAGCACATCGCCGAAGTAATCGAGCCCGCGCTCGAGCATGGCAGCATCGTGCTCTGTGACCGATTCACCGACTCGACCGAAGCCTACCAGGGCAGCGGCCGCAAACTCGGTACCCACGCGGTTCTCGAATTGCACCGGGTCCTCTGCGGAGACCTGCAACCCGACCTGACTATCCTCCTCGACTCCAACCCTGCCATGAGCGTCGGCCGGGCCCGCCGCCGCAACCAGCGCGCATCGCGAAGAGGCCATCGCGGCCATGGTGACGAAAACCGCTTCGAGCAAGAGACGCGCGCGTTTTTCTCCCGCGTGCGCGACGGCTACCTGGCCATCGCCAAGCGCGAACACGGACGGGTCGCCGTGGTGAATGCCAGCGGCACCCCTGACCAGACTCACCGCCAGATCAGGGAGGTTGTCAGCCGGAAACTGAAGCTATAGCAAAAGCGGATTCACCACGGAGGCACAGAGTCACGGAGAAAACCAGAAATCTTCAGGAGCCTAGGGTTCGCCCACTATCAATGATTTGCTTACAATGATTTGCGGTTTCTCTGTGCCTCTGTGGTGAAAATGTTCTATGCCCTTTTCCGACTTCCACGGTAACGCCGACATCGTCCAGCGGCTGCGCGACATGCTGGCCCGCGATCGCTTTCCCCACGCGGTGGTACTCTCCGGCGCCCCCGGATCGGGCAAGTACACTCTCGCACTGATGCTTGCCCAGGCCCTGAACTGCCTGGCTCCCACCCAGACCGATGGCCTCACCGACTTCTGCGGCGAATGCGCGAACTGCACCCGCATTGCCCAGGCTGTTGACCTCGATGCCCGGTTTGCCGAAGCCGTCGAGGCCCGCGAAAACCTGCGCGAGACCGACAAGAAAGAAACCCGCCTCTTCGTCCAGACTCACCCCGACGTGCTCGTCATCCCTCCTGATCCCCCGCAGATGATGATCAAGGTCGATCAGATCCGCCGCGTCATCGAGACGATTTACTACCGGCCGGCCGAGGGCAGGGAACGCGTCTACATCTTTACGGCATCGTCGTTCATGAAGGAGGCCGCCAACTCGCTTCTGAAAGTGCTTGAAGAACCACCTGAATTCGCCACCATTTTCCTGCTTACCGAAAATCCCGGCGAGTTGCTGCCGACCATTCGCTCCCGTTCCATGGTTTTCCCGCTTGCCGCGCTGCCGGCCGAAGAAATCGAGAGCTATCTGGCCAAATACCGTCCCGAATGGAAATCCCAGCAACGTTCCCTCGTTGCCCACCTCTGCCAGGGTGCCGTGGGGCGGGCCCGGAGCTTTGACGTGGCGACCTACGTTGCCGCTCGCTCCAACGCGCTCACCATCCTGAAGTCGGCGCTGCAGGGCGGAGACCACAGCGAGCTATTCAAGATCACCGAGTCGTACCGCCCCGGTGCGGAAGGGCGAGAGAAGATTGAGCAACTCCTGCAGACGATGTATTCCCTCCTGCGCGACCTGATGTTCCTGACCGCCGGAACTCCGGAGCTCGTGCGTAACATTGATATCCAGGCCGAACTTACGAAGCTAGCCGACTCCTCCGACTTCGACTGGATCGTTTCCGCCGCCGACCGCCTGGCTGAAGTGGAACGCGGCATGCGCCGCAACCTGCTGCGCTCCCTTTCGCTCGACGCCTTCGCCGCTGCCCTGGAAAAGGCGTAGGTCCGGCGAAAGTCCGGGTCGAAGTTCTCCTGGCTCCGGCGCACTCAGCTGTGAGCGGTTAGTCGCACAGTACGGCTCATGGAACGTGGGACAGCGACTGAGAACTGAAAACCGGGACGTGGGAACTGCCCGCGTAACCTGCACTTCTCCTAACGTTAGTATTTTCTTATGATTACCGCGATTACTCCGGTGGTTCTACGCCCTTCGGAGAGATTGCCCACCCCCTCCCTCCCGCCTATAATCGACGTACTCTGGTTTTATTCTCCGTCAGGTTCCGGGTAGAGGACACGCGGGCTAAGTCTGTCCTGCGGTAGAGCGAGGCAAAAGCACGAACCCGGTATGCGAAAGCACCTGCAAATCGCAAGAATGCTGACGGTCAGCACCGTAATCGCGACCTCCCTTTCTCTCAATCCGCCCAGTGTCTGGGCAGGCGCCAGTGATAGCGCCTCCTCGACAATCACCACTACCGATGAGCACGGTCGCAAGATTTACGTCAATGAACCTGCTCCCGCCAACCCGGTGCGCCATACCCAACCCACGGAGCCAGCAAAGCGCACGCTGATGTACTGGAGCGTCAAGGAGAACCGCTGGAAGCCGGTCCCGGGAGCCAATGCCGCGGTCATGCGGGCCGCCCGCTCGGCTGCCGCCGAGGTCACACAGTACTTCGGGCACGACTCCTACCGGTCTGCGAATGCCAAGATCGTATCCGCGAACTTCCGTGGCAGAGCAGCTTCCCAGGAAGATATCGACTCCGCCATCTCCATGGCTGCCGCTCGCCATAATGTGGACCCCAACCTGGTCCGCGCGGTCGTGAAGGTGGAATCGAACTTCAACCCCAATGCCGTCTCCCGCAAGGGCGCGATGGGCCTGATGCAACTCATGCCTTCGACTGCCCGGCAGTTAAGAGTCAAGAATCCATTCGATCCCGAACAGAACGTGGACGCGGGCGTTCGCCATCTCAAGCAGCTTCTGGAGAGCTATGGCGGCGATGTGAACCTGACTCTCGCGGCCTATAACGCCGGTTCCGGCGCTGTGGCGCGCAGCGCGGGCGTTCCGCACTATGCCGAGACCCGCAGCTACGTCCGCCGCATCACCGACCTTTACTACGGCGGTTTCAATGTGGGGCCATCATCCGTAGGATTTTCCCGTGATCCCGTACGGGTTCAACGAGATTCGCGGGGCGTGCTTTACATCAGCAACACCGACTAGTTTCATCGCATCTGTTTAATTGAGTCTCTCAGGGCATCACAGGTTCAGACCCGAAAAGGTTCAACGCACGGCGAACAACAGAATTACAGGCCGACGATTTTGAAGACCTCATCGAGCCAGCGTGGCTTGCGCTGGGCGGCGCTGCTGTTACTGGTGGCGCTCTCCGGACTGCCGGCGTACGCCCGTCCCCGCCATAGCGAAGCGTGGGCCCGCGACCACTTCGCCGCCGCCGAGCGCATGCGCGAAGCGCTGAACGGACGACCGCCCGCCGACCGCACCCGCCGCGACTACCAGCGCGTCATCAATGCCTACCGCAGCGTCTATTTCGGTGCGCCCACCTCCACCAAGGCCGACCCCAGCGTCGTAGCCGCGGCCGAAACTCTCGTGGAGATGGGCCGCTGTTTCGAAGATGACAAGATCCTGAATGCCGCCATCACCCAGTACAAGTTCCTGCGCCGCGAGTATCCCGGCAGCAAGTATCGCTTCGACGCCCTGTTCACCATCGGCGAAATCTACAAAGACGATCTCGACGATCCCGACGAAGCTCGGGAGGCCTTCGAGGAATTCCTGCGCCGCTATCCCCACAACCGCCTCGCCGAGGATGCCCAGCAGGCCATTGCTGACCTCGACCAGCAGGGCGCAGCGGAAGACAAAAAGGCCCATGCCGAGAGGAAAGTCGAGTCTGACAAGAAAGTTGCGCCTGACAAGAAGGCCCAGGGCGAGAAGAAGAGCGACAAAGACGCTTCCACCACGGCCGGCAAGATGGACAAGGACTCTGCCAGTCCCGACTCCGGTTCTCATCCGGCGGAGTCGGTCTCGCCCGAGCGCCCTTCGGGCCATCTGCCCCGTGTGACCGCCATCCGCCACTGGTCGACGCCCGACTACACGCGCGTTGCCATCGATTTGGAAAGTGGTATTGAGTTCGACTCCCAGCGCATTGCGCATCCCGACCGCATCTTCTTCGATCTGCGCTCCACGCGTCTGGCCTCCACGCTTGTGGGGAAGAGGTTCGATGTCGACGACGGATTCCTCAAGAAGATTCGCGTCGCCCAGTTCAAGCCCGGCCGCACCCGCGTCGTCCTCGAAGTCGACAACCTTTCCGACTACGACGCCTTCCTGCTGCCCAACCCGTACCGCCTGATCATCGACATCCACGGTAAGAACGCGCGCGCGAAGTCGCCTAAAGACGCGACTGATGCTGCCAGGACCGCCGACGTAGAAGCCGCCCCGAAGGCGGGTGCCGACGCCGCCGACTCTGACGAGTCCGCCTCGGAAGGGAAAGCTCTGCGCGCACAAGCAGGCAAAGCCCCGGTCACCAGCATGGACGTGAACGAGCAGACCAAGGTCTCGCCCAAGAAAGCTCCGGGCGCGTCCCACTCTGCTGATCCTGATTCTCCACCTTCCGCTTCCAGCAAGAAGACGCCAGTTCCGCCTGCAAAGAAAGTGGTCGACGCCGACGACGATGACGATTCTCCTGGGACACTCGCGAAGCTTGACTCCCCTGAGGATGCGAAGACCACGGCTCGCAAGCTTCCGAGCCGCCCAGGACAAAAGCTCTCTGCGCGCTCCAAGACGAAATCCGGCAAAGCCCCCGAGTTCGACGTCCGCGAAGCCCAGCCCACTGCCAGCGGTGATCGCTCCCTGATAAGGGCTTTGGGCCTGAAGATCGGCAAGATCGTGATCGATCCCGGCCACGGCGGTCACGACACCGGTACGATCGGCCCCAACGGCCTCGAAGAAAAAGACCTGGTCCTCGAAGTCGGACGCCGCCTGGGCAAGCTGCTCGAGACCCGCCTGGGCGCCGAAGTTGTCTACACTCGCCGCGACGACACGTTCATCCCGCTCGAGACGCGCACTGCCATCGCCAACCAGGAGCGCGCCGACCTGTTCATCTCGATCCATGCGAACTCGAGCCAGGATCCCGATGCCCGCGGCGTCGAGACCTACTATCTGAACTTCACGTCCTCTCCCGGAGCTCTTGAAGTCGCAGCCCGCGAGAACGCCGTTTCCGAAAAATCAATCTACGAACTCCAAGACCTGGTCAAGAAAATCGCGCTCAAGGAAAAGATCGAGGAATCCCGCGAATTCGCCGGTGACGTGCAGGAGTCCCTGCACAGCGGGCTGGCGGCCAAGAGCCCTGCCATTCGCAATCGTGGCGTGAAGAAAGCGCCGTTCATCGTTCTCATCGGCGCCAACATGCCTTCGATCCTTGCTGAGATCTCCTTCGTCAGCAATCCCACCGACGAACATCGCCTCAAAACCAGCGACTATCGCCAGCGCATCGCCGAGTCGCTCTATCGCGGCATCGCCAAGTATGCCCAGGGCCTGAGCGGAGTGAAAGTCGCTGCCAAGTTCGACAAAGCCGCCGGACAGTAGCCTTCACCTTACGCGCCTGGCGGTGCTGTCCCCCTCTTGGCGGGTGAGGTGCCTCCTGATTACCACTCACCCTCCGGTGCTACAATTCCCGCGAAGGCTGAATCCTCATCTGAGGAGGCTCCTATGTCGCGAATCGCACTGATTCTTCCCGCAATTTTGCTCGTGGCGCCTGTGCTCGCAGCGCAGCAGACTCCCGCGCCTCAGAAAACGCCGTCTTTAGCTGCGATTCCAGCAGACGCTGCCAAGCAGGCCAATCCCGTGAAGGCGACGCCGGAATCGATTGCCCGCGCCAGGAAGTGGTGGGGCCTCGATTGCGCCATGTGTCACGGCGCCAGCGGTGACGGCAAAGGCGAAGTCGCCAAAGACATGAAGCTGCAAGTTGCTGACTTCACCAATTCTGACACGCTCAAAGACCGTACCGACGGCGAACTCTTCTACATCATCAAGAACGGCCACCAGGACATGCCTCCCGAAGGCCCACGCGTCAAGACCGAAGAGAACTGGGATCTGGTGAACTACGTCCGCTCTCTCGCTAAGAAGAAAGCGGACACCGAACAGAAACCGTAGCCCTAGCTGAGATCGGAGAGCCGAATCGCTCTCTCGCCCCGTGACGCTGTTCCAAAAGGCGTATCCCACCGACTGCCTCGCCTGGTTCGGGCGCTAGTGTGATATAGTCACGGGTTTTCTGGTGAAGAGTGAGGGTGCGTCTCAGCCTCCTCTCGACGTTTCCTCCGGATTAACAGTCTCCCCCGCCGGTTGTCTCTAAACGATCCCAGATATCTCTTGAACGAGGGCCACTGACAGGCGACAGCGGCAGCCTTGCAGCTTGTCCACCTTCAACACCGTACATCTCGACCTCCCAGGGGGCAGGAGACCTATTGCGCCCACCCATACCCTTTAGGCTCGATTGCGTTCTGATTTCGTAATGCCGAAGAAGAATTCTCTGCGCCTCCAGGATGGGATGTAAGCTTCGCCTCCATCCCCCGGCTCGGTTCTCATTTCGCAACGAGAGAGGCAGCGTGCGTTCCGCACCAATTGTGCAAGTGTTACGCAGGTTCTTTCTTGCCTTGTGTGTTGCCCCTCTCTCTCTGCCGCGTCTTTAGGAGGACAAACTGATGGATCAACCTCCGCTCGAGCAATCGCACTCCGACCAACCCCACATGAAACCGCCATCCGGCTACCTGTGGGAGCTCTCCTCTGCGGCCGCGAAGTATCTTGAGAAACATCCCGAGGCAGCCGAGATTCTCGAAACCAAGGCGATCGACCTCTCAGCATTGGCGATCTTCAGCCACCTGAAAGACAAGCCCCACCTTCAGCAGAGAGTGGCCGACCTTGTGGATTACAGTCCCAGCCGGTGGCTTTTGACGCAGGAGATCCCTGTTGTGCGCGCGCGCCGAGCGATCCATCGCATACCTGATGTGAACTACGATCCATGCAAGGACGATCCCTACGTGTGGGCCAGGGAAACCGGCCTGCAGGGAATCTGTTTTTCGGGTGGGGGCATCCGCAGTGCTACGTTCAATCTTGGGGTCCTGCAGGGGCTCGCAAACCTGCGGGATGAAAAATTCGGTAACCTGAATCACTTCGACTATCTCTCCAGTGTTTCGGGTGGGGGCTACATCCACGAATGGTTCGCTGCATGGATTAAACGCGAGGAACACCACCAGAAGGAGAAGTCGAAACAAACGAAATCAGAGTATGTTCCCGGCAGCGGCTTTCGTGAAGTGGAAAAGCGGCTCGTGCCTCTCCCTTCGACCGCAGACTATCCCGCTCACCCGGAACCAATCCGCTGGTTGCGCCGCTACAGCAACTATCTGACGCCGCAAAAAGGACTATTCACCGGCGACACCTGGGTCGCAGTCGCGATCTGGCTGCGCAATACTTTCCTGAATCAACTCATTCTGGTCTCTGGCCTCTTCTTCCTGTTGTTGCTCCCCTACTTGCTGGCAAGAACCATTGATTCTCCGGGCACCTCCTTGTCGATCGCCGTGCCCGTGCTGCTTTTTCTGCTTGCCGTGGCCACGATTTCCATTGAGCTGCAGAGGGAGTATCGCCGGATCAGGTATATGGACGAACGCAACACGGACCAGCAGGAGCCTGAGCCGCCTCGCCGCTGGGGAGGCGAGAAGACCGTTCAGGCCTTCATTGTGCTTCCTCTTCTGCTGGCGTCCGTGCTGCATTTGCCGGCTGTGCTCTCGCTGTCGGACGGCGGTACCGTGAGTTCCACCGCCGAATATATCGGCGTGTTTGCGCTCCTCTGGTTTTTGGTCGCCTCTGCCGCTGCTTCCGGCTCCAGCGTGAAGGTTTACAAAATGCTTCACCGGATCGACACCTCCAAGAGGGCCGAGTTGAAGTGGTGGCCCCGCGCGGTGCAAGCCACTCGCGTCGCAGTGAACGGGATGGGCGGCCTGGTTGTGATGAACGCGGTGTTGTCTGCTTTGGCTGGAACACTGCTGTTTGCGGGTGTGCGCTGGATGCTCGACTGGAACCGGCCTGCTTGGATTCCCACCTCATTCATGGGCGGTCCGGAGTCGTGGCGATTTCACATGGTTTTCGGTCCTCCCCTGCTGCTTGCCGTTCCTTTCTTCACGATCGTCATTGGCGCAGGACTCGTGGGCCGCGATTTTGCTGATTGGCTTCGGGAATGGCTGGCGCGAGTGAGGGCTTGGGCACTACTCTTCGGTTTTGGGTGGGGGCTGTTTTTTGGCATTACCCTGCTTGGTCCTCACCTTGTCCATTGGCTGACCACTCCCGCGAAATTGTCGGCGGCGATCGCCTGGGTGGGAAGCACAGCCGGAGCGGTGCTGGCGGGCAAGAGCAGCAAAACTGGCGGAAAGCCTACCGGAGGTCCACCGAGCAGCGTGCCTCTCGATGTACTGGCCAAACTGGGCGCGTACGCCTTCGTCCTCGGGCTGCTGGTCGCGCTTTCGTTCGCCGTCAACCTTTCTTTTCAATACATATGCAGCACGCATTCGGCGCTCATGATGGCGCTGCTGATTCTCGCGCCGCTGGCGATCTTTGCTCTTTTCGGGTGGAGGGTTGACGTGAATGGTTTTTCGATGAACCCCTTCTACCGAAACCGCCTGACCCGATGCTATTTGGGAGCAAGCAATCGGCGCCGCGCTCCCAATCCTCTGACAGGGTTCGACGACCGCGACACTCGCGGTATGCAAGTCTCGCACCTTACTCCGGCGGACGGGTATACGGGACCGTTGCCCATCATTTGCACGACGATCAACCTTAGTTTTGGACAGGACCTCGCCTGGCAGGAAAGGAAGGCGGCTTCCTTTGCCTTCTCGCCGGTGTGCTCCGGTTATCACGTCGGGTGGACCGCGGGTAAGCCCGGCACGCCGCTGAACAACTGCGGCTTTGTTCCTACCTCCAACTACGCGTTCCCCGACGGTGGCATCAACATGGCCACCGCCGTCGCGATCTCTGGTGCCGCCGCCAGTCCCAACTGGGGCTCCCATACCGATCCTGCCATCGCATTTCTCATGACCATGTTTAACGTTCGCCTGGGTTGGTGGTTGTGCAATCCCAGACGGCCCGAGAAGCACGATTGGGCCTCTCCGCGTTTCGCCCCGCTGGAACTCACCAAGGAGTTGCTCGGGATGGTCAACGATACTTCAAAGTTCGTCTACCTCAGTGACGGCGGGCACTTCGAAAACATGGGATTGTACGAACTGGTCAGGAGGCGCTGTTACCGGATCGTAATCTGCGATGCTGAACAGGATGAAAACTACCGTTTCGAAGGCATTGCCAATGCGATCCGGAAGTGCCGGGTCGACTTCGGAGTGGAAATCACCCTCGACCTGGGCAAGCTCCGGCTGGTTCAGGAGACGGGCAATTGCCAGTCCCACTGGGCTGATGGCTCGATCCGTTATCCCGAGACGCCCGATGGTCACGAAGGGAAAATTCTGTACATCAAGTCTTCACTAACCGGCGCCGGAGAGTTCGACGCGGGTCAGAACGTCAAGATCGCTCTTCCCACCGAGCCCCTTGACATCATCAACTACAAGTTCACCCATGAGCACTTCCCGCACGACACCACCGCCAACCAGTGGTTCACTGAGTCCCAGTTCGAGAGCTATCGCCGCCTCGGATACCACATCATTGAGGAGATCAAACTCTGCAAAATGTGGGAGAAATTCTAGGGATTGACTCGGACGGGTCGCTGGCTAAAGCTGGATTTTGGAGGCGCCCCCTTCCAGCGTTGCCCCTTGACACCCCCCCACTCACATCTCTACAATTAGCACTCGACAGGCGCAACTGCTAACAGTGAGCCTTAGCCCATCCGATTCATAGGTTTAGCGAAGTTCGATCGACACAAATCAACTGTCCACCACTTTGAAAGGAGTTTGAACCATGGCCAAATTTACCCCGCTCCATGACCGCATCCTGGTACGACGCATTGAAGAAGGCGAGACCACCCGGGGCGGCATTATCATTCCTGACTCTGCCAAAGAGAAGCCGCAGGAGGGAGAAGTCATCTCCGTCGGCAAAGGTAAGTCCAACGACGAAGGCAAGGTGTTCCCTCTGGCCGTTAAAGAGGGCGACCGCATCCTGTTCGGCAAGTACTCCGGCACGGAAATCAAGCTGGATGGTGAAGACTTCATCATCATGCGCGAAGAAGAAGTGCTCGGCATCCTGACCGGCGCATCCAGTTCGGCGAAGAAGGAAACGGCACGCAAGTAGTTCCCTTATCAAGGCGTCATCCTGAGCGCAGCCGCTTTTCAGGCGCAGCGAAGGATCTGGCGAGGAGCGTTTCTAACTTAGGTTTAGCCAAAGGCCAAGAGCTAATAGCTAAAAGCCGACAGCTGACAGCCTTTCACCAACATTCGCAGGTCCATCCTGCAAACAGACATTAGGAGAAGACACAAATGGCAAAGCAAATCGTTCACGGAGAAGAATCGCGGCAGGCGATCCTCCGCGGCGTCAACCTTCTGGCCGACGCTGTGAAGGTCACCCTCGGCCCCAAGGGCCGCAACGTTGTCATCGAAAAGAAGTTCGGTTCGCCGACCATCACCAAGGACGGCGTCACCGTCGCAAAAGAAATCGAATTGAAAGACGGACTCGAGAATATGGGCGCCCAGATGGTTCGTGAAGTCGCTTCCAAGACTTCCGACGTCGCCGGCGACGGCACCACCACCGCCACCGTTCTCGCCCAGGCCATCTATCGCGAAGGCGTCAAGACGGTCGCAGCCGGCGCCAACCCAATGGCCATGAAGCGCGGTATCGAGAAGGCGGTCACCACTATTTGTGGCAGCCTCGACAAGGACGGCAACCGCATCAAGGGCGAACTCGACAAATTCTCCAAGCCCGTGACCGGCGAAATGATTGCCCAGGTGGGCACCATTTCCGCCAACAATGACGAGACCATCGGCCACATCATCGCGGAAGCGATGAAGAAGGTCGGCAAGGACGGCGTCATCACCGTCGAAGAGTCCAAGACGCTGGAGACCCAGCTCGAAGTCGTGGAAGGCATGCAGTTCGACCGCGGCTATCTCTCGCCCTACTTTGTCACCGATCCCGAGCGCATGGAAGTGGCTCTGGAGAACGCCTACATCCTGATCAACGAAAAGAAGATCAGCTCGATGAAGGACCTGCTCCCGCTGCTGGAGCAGATCGCCAAGAGCAGCAAGCCGCTGCTCATCATCGCAGAAGACGTCGAGGGCGAAGCGCTGGCCACTCTCGTGGTCAACAAGCTGCGGGGTACGCTGCAAGTCGCGGCCGTCAAGGCCCCCGGCTTCGGCGACCGCCGCAAGGCGATGCTGCAGGATATCGCCATTCTCACCGGCGGCAAGGCCATCACCGAAGACCTGGGCATCAAGCTCGAGAACGTGCAGATCTCGGATCTCGGCCAGGCCAAGAAGATCACCGTGGACAAGGACAACACCACGCTGGTCGAAGGCAAGGGCAAGCACGCCGAGATCGAAGGCCGCGTAAAGGAAATTCGCAGCCAGATCGACAAAACCACCAGCGACTACGACCGCGAGAAACTGCAGGAGCGGCTGGCGAAGCTGGTCGGTGGCGTGGCCGTGATCAAAGTCGGCGCCGCGACCGAGACGGAAATGAAAGAGAAGAAGGCTCGCGTGGAAGACGCCATGCACGCCACCCGTGCAGCCGTGGAAGAAGGCATTGTCCCCGGCGGCGGAGTCGCGCTGGCCCGCTGCGTAGGCGCTCTCGAAAAACTGAAGCTCGAGGGCGATGAGCAGATTGGCGTGAACATCGTGAAGCGCGCCATCAACGAGCCGCTGCGCATGATCGCCGAGAATGCCGGTGAAGAAGGCGCAGTGGTGCTGGGCAAGGTCAACGAAGCCAAGGACAACAACTTCGGCTTCAACGCCCTCACCAGCGAGTATGAGGACCTGGTCAAGGCCGGCGTGCTCGATCCCACCAAGGTTGTGCGCACGGCGCTGCAGAATGCAGGGTCGATCGCCAGCCTGATGCTCACCACCGAAGCCCTGGTCGCCGAAATTCCGGAAGAGAAGAAAGCTCCCATGGGCGGCGGCGGCCACGGCGGCGGCATGGGCGACATGTACTAGGAACGTGTGGCGCGGGCGCCCTCGCCCGCGAGCTGTCAGCTATCAGCTTTCAGCTAGCAAGAATGAAGCCCTGCTCGCAAGAGCGGGGCTTTTCCTTTTTGTGCTGGACGCCAGCAGAACCTACGGCGTTTCTTCGGAGGACCTCCGGTGGCCGATTGCCTGGAGCGATCAAGCACGTTCGTAACCTTGCGACTTCGTCGCTAACACCGGAACATCGTTGAGTTTGCCGCGGATGGGGCGCGGGTCTGCCTTCCGGAATCCGGGTGGCGGCGAGGCTTCGGGTTCTGTTCGGTTGCACACAAGGAGAGGAATCCAAATGACCAGCAAGATCTTGATTGTGGGGTTTGCCTGTCTGTCAGCAGTGGCTTTGGCGCAGTCCGATGGAAGCCAGCAGAAGACCGCGAGTCCGAGCCAGGCTCCAAGCGCGAAAGAGGTTACGAGTCCGCGAGATGCGGCTTCGGGTCAGGCCTCCGGCAAGCGCATGCATAAGCCGCTACCGGTTACGCAAGAGGATGCAACGGCCCGCGAGGCTTCTACCGGCAAAGCCACGGGGAGAACCGCGGCGGTGGGGAAACCAGCATTGGCAAGAGTGGCGGCTGGAGACGTAAACGGGGATGGCAAGGCGGACGTGGCAGCCAAGAACTCTGGTCACGCCAGCGAGCAGATGACATCCGCCAGCAGCACCAACTCGGATGTTAGAAGTCCGCGTGACGTAGCAACGGGACAGGCGAGCGGCAAGCGCACGCAGCCGCCCG
This sequence comes from Terriglobia bacterium, assembly GCA_020073465.1. Classification (GTDB taxonomy): domain Bacteria; phylum Acidobacteriota; class Terriglobia; order Terriglobales; family Acidobacteriaceae; genus Sulfotelmatobacter. The sequence continues at coordinate 433 of JAIQFC010000031.1, read as the reverse complement.
CCAGTAAAGAACCCGAGGCGAAGAAGGACGAAGCACAGCCCAAGAAGTAGCGGGCGGGTAGCCCATCACGATCACATCGAGCCTTGAGGGTGCCCCGTCCAGGCTTTGCTTGGGCGGGGATTTTTCGTTGGCGGATCGAAAGTCAAAATCCCCACCCCAACGTCGCAAAAGGCGCGACGTTAGGATGGGGCACCCTCGGGCCGGGTGCAGTTTCAAACTGCGCTTACTACACCCTCGGTACTTCTCGCTGCAAGGCTGTTCCCGTTCAGAATGATTGGTGACACTCGAATAGAGTGTCGGCATGCAAGTTCGTGATGGAGAAGTTCCCCGTGCGCGCCAGCTGGCGCGCACGGGGAAAGAGCTGAGCCGGGAGGGTCGAGTCCGTCTGGAGTGGATGGATTACTACCGCCGCTGTCAGAACGCGGCCCGTACC
>JAIQFC010000056.1 GCA_020073465.1 Terriglobia bacterium | reverse complement strand
ATCGACAAGCAGAACGGAAACGCCGAGGACTTTTACGTCGGATACGAAATTCTGAATCCCGGCTCAATGATTCCCTTCCACAAACATCACAATTCCGAAGAGCTGGTCATCTTTGAAGAAGGCGGTGCAACGGTAACCGTTGGCGACAAGGGAGCCGTGGCAGGTCCGCACTCCATCGTTTTCATTCCGCGAGAAACATGGGTGTCAATAACCAATACGGGGGACAAGCCCATCCGCGGCTATTATCTGTTCTCGCGTCAAGGTTTTGAAAATTTTCTTCGCGCCCGAAGTGTCCGCCCGGGAGAGCCGTTGATTCCGCTAACGCCTGAGGAGGTACGTCGTGGGGCGGAAGACGGGCACGTCATGCCGTGGGATACCTCGAAAGGTCCATACCCACCGGGCGTACCGCACCCCTAACGCAACTTGGATACAGGAGAATTCAAGCCTGGCGAGGTTTGCCAATTCAGGGCGGGCAGACCCGAAGTGATAACTGTTGCTAACAGGCGATAGCGCTCAAAACCCTCCCGGCCCGTACTCTCCTAATGCTTGCATCACCCAGACGGTTTGCCGTAGTTCCAAACCTGCGGCATGGGAGGCCGTCGCCATGGGCAAACACAGAATCAAGCCAAATTACCGTCGCCGAGTGCTTCGGCTGCCGGATCTGGATCATTGCAAATTGGCGGTGCTCAACAGCCTCGGCTCGCCAGCCTCGCGCCGCGTCTACCAGTACGCCATCGATCAATTCATTGCTTGGTACTGCTCCGAGCCCCGCCTGGCCTTCAACCGCATCGTCGTCGTGCGCTATCGCATGTATCTGGAATCAAGAAGTCTGGCCGCGAACACCATCAACCAGCAACTGGCCGCCGTGCGCCGCCTCGCACATGAGGCCGCCGACTCAGGTTTGCTGAGTCCCGAATTAGCTGCGGGGATCAGCCGAGTGAAAGGAGTCAAGCAACTCGGGTTTCGCTCCGGAAATTGGTTGAGCGCGGAGGAGAGTTCGGAAGTACTCAAGTGTGCTCGTGGAAATAGCATGCGAGCGAAGCGCGACTACGCCATGCTGGCCTTGCTGTTTGGTTGCGGTTTTCGCAGATCGGAACTTGTGGGCCTGGAGTTGGATGAAATCCAGATGCGCCAGGGGCACTGGGCGGTGGTAGACCTGATCGGCAAGGGCGGCCACATCCGCACGGTGCCCATTCCACAATGGGTCAAAGCGGCACTCGATCAATGGATAGTAGCAGCCAAGGTCACGGAGGGAAGGATCTTTCGAGCAGTTGCCAGAGCGGGAAAGGTGTGGGGAAAAGGCATCTCGCAGAATGTCGTGTGGTACGTAGTCACGGGTTGCTGCGAGAGAGCGGGCTTGGAACATATTGCGCCGCATGACTTGCGGAGAACCTGCGCGAAACTGTGCCACAGTAGCGGTGGCGAGCTGGAGCAGATTCAATTCTTGCTGGGGCATGCATCCGTCCAGACAACGGAACGCCATCTGGGCTGCAAACAGAATCTCGGACATCCAGTGAACGATCTTTCTGAGCTGAGAACGGAGGGGCGGCCGCATGAAAACGATGATGAATCCGCCACCCTGAAAGCACCCGACCCTGTAGAAAAGGCATCTGGGCTAGGGGTAGAATGCCGCCACGGAGGACCGGACCATGACCAGCCCGTCTGCGACGCAAGACAGCTATCCCTACCAGAACGAACCGATTTGGTCGAGGTCAGAAAAGGTCATCGCCCGCACAGCCTTCGACGCTGCCCTGGGGCGAGAGCTTCACGAGGTGATTCAGGAAGCAAAGAAGATGGCCAGCCAGATCCAGCAGTCGTCGGATCTGTGGGACTTGGAACATTACCTGACCCAACGTCGTAAAGAGATCGACCGCAAGTACGACTATCGGTATTCGCAACTCACGCAGCTGTTCGGGAAATTTTTGTACGAAAAGCGACTCCGTGAGGAAGAACTGCGCGGCTTACGCGAGGACAAGCTGAAGCCGATCCGTTCTTTCGCCAAACTCTTAGCGGAGGACGCGGCCTGACCTGCATTTTGAGCGCTATGGCCTGTTTTCGCCAGTCAACGAGAATCAAGGCTGCTGTCGGGTCCGTCAGGCCCAGTGGATGATGCCACCATGCATCCAAAGCTGAAACATCACCCAGAGAGTCGCTAGCACCAGTAGAATGCGATACGGTCCGCGTCCAATCAGCAAGGATGCGATTGCGGCCATGGAGAGCACTCTGGATACATAGATCAAACGTTCGAGAGTCAGCAGGGCAATAAAGGGAAGGGTGCCGTGGTACATCTGGCAGACTCGCCAACTCCAATAGCCTAGGTAGGCCAGCGTGCTCACTGAACCTGCCACCAAAGCTACCAAGTAAAAGAGTTTTTGCCGCCGTTGAACCTGTCTGCTCTGGTAGAAGCGATTGATTTTCGTCCATGCCAATCCGAATAAAAGGATCGGCGACAACAGGATTAAACCTGCAAGCCATACGCCGAGGTCATGAAGCATGTCGATCGATTAGACAGCAGATCGTACACCTCTGTTCCTGCTGACTGTCGATAAATCGGCATTTCACTCATTGACCCTGGGATCGGCAATTCTCAATGAGTGTAATCGCGTAGATGAGCCTTTTTGTTTTTCCAGCATAGGCGTAGAGTTCACACAGGAACGATAGTTCAATCGCGGGACGGACTGAAAGACTCCGCCGAGAGATTGAACTGATCCAGCAAGAGGAGCGACGCTACCGCAATAACAGGAGCCATTCACTAGCTGAGAATGCAGAGCATGATAAGCGGGAGTTTCGAGTCCTTGCGATCCGCGAGGAACTATGGCCTTCTCTCGCAGGGGCGGTTCGGGGATGGCTCGCATAACAACCGGCTGGGCCAGCGCCACTCAATCCAACGGCCTGCGGCTCCCAACTCTGATACTCGCTTTTACGGGCTAAGCCCGGCTGCCATCACCTTAGTTGCGGAGAAAATGTCACTCTTTTCCAAAAAAGCCGTTCTTCTATGCAGCTCGAGTTACCCCCGTCCACGGCTGGTTTCGGCCCACATTGCCCAGGAATTGGCCGACGCCGGTGTCAAGTGGTTGGCACTCAGCCGTTTCGTCCAGGCCAAGGTCCGGCATCCAGAGTCGATTTGCTGCACCTGAGATGGCCATCTGCACGATTTCCTGCAAGAAAAAAGTTTTTGGAAAGCGGCTTGACTGTGGATATAGGCTGGCCGCTACCACTTGGCTCAGGTGTGGACTAGCTCCCCCCGCCACCTTCGTCGCGCAGCATGTTCCGAAACACGGGCGCATGCGCGTTTGCAGCAGGAGAGGAGGTATTCCGGAGGCATAGAGACAAGTGCGTGTAGACGGATCTGGGGACGTTAACGCCACCAGGACCCAGCCCCCGGAAGGCAGCAGTATGAGCGAAGCCGACGGTGTCCATAAGCGCCGGATGTTCCGCTGGCCTAAAGAAGCAAGAGAACTGGTCAGAGAATACAAGGAACGAACCAGCAGAAGCCATGAGCACACTGAGACTGGCCGGCGAATGCTGGTCACGAAGCTTGCTGCGATTTCTGGAAACCCGCGAGACGCCTGTTTACGTTTCCTGCGCGAGCTTGGCGTAAATCAAAAACGAGCGTATCGCGAATGGACAAAGCCCGAGCAACAACGACTTCTGGATCTGATCACCACGATGCCCGTGGAAGAGGCCGCGAAAATCCTGCGGCGTCCCGCGGGATCTGTGCGCTCGATGTTGCACCGGCTCGGCATCGGCGGCAAAACAGGACGTGAATGGTTCACCAAGTTCTCACTCTCTCGGGCATTGCGCACCCGTCCCGACGAAATACAGAAATGGATCGACCTGGGTTGGCTCAAGTCGCGATCTCTCACCACCGCCGGAACAAAAGCTAACATCATCCATGCCGATGATTTCTGCCAGTTCGTCAAGGAGTATGGGCGAGCCGTCGCGAGCCGCCGGCTTACCTACAAGGCACTTTGGTTCGTCCAGAACTATGTGTTTCCACCAAGCCACGCAGAACTGCTGTCGGTGAGAGGAACATACAAAAGGCACGATGCGGGCGATGAGACAGACGCGAACACGGAGTCTCAATCGGCCAGCGGTTCCGAAGAAGACGGGGGGCAGGAGGGTTAGGGTTGGAGAGCATCGGCCGAGCGACCCCGCTTTTATATTGACTAGTCATATGACTAGTCCTATAATTGGAGTTCTCGAATAGGAGGTTGGCATGGGTTCATGGCAAGTACAAGATGCGAAGGCCCGGTTTAGCGAATTCCTGGATGCCACCATCAAGAAGGGCCCCCAGGTTGTCACCCGGCGGGGAATTGAAACCGCTGTCCTCGTGCCGATTGGGGAATGGAACCGTTTGCAAAAGGCTGCCCGCCCCAGTCTCAAAGACTTGTTGTTGGCGCCTGAAGCTCGTTTTGAAAATTTGATTCCGGAGCGCCACAAATTGCGGCGACGCACTGTACTGGAGATCAAATGAACAGGTACCTCTTGGATACCAATGTCGTGTCCGAACTGCGAAAGCCGCGTCCGCATGGGGGAGTGGTCGCTTGGCTCAACAATCAAGAAGAGGATCAATTGTTTCTGTCGGCCGTGACGATGGGCGAATTACAAGCAGGGATTGAGCGGACCCGTCGGCAAAATCCATCGAAGGCGAGTGACATCGAGTCTTGGGCGGATCAGCTGTCCACTTCGTATCAGATACTGCCGATGGATACACCGTGCTTTCGGGAGTGGGGCCGGATCATGGACCGAAAACCAGATAGACTGCTTGAGGACGCTATGATTGCTGCCACGGCACGCGTTCACCAATTGATCGTTGCCACGAGAAATGAAGCGGATTTCAGGCAACTGGACGTCCGAATTCTCAACCCATTCAAGACAGGCTAGGTTCCTCCCCGGACGGAGAGGATTGTGTGCCAGGAGTGTGCCGAACGGCACGAACCGTCTAACGGGCCATGGTGGGCACTCGACTGACGGCCCATCAGCCGTCTGCCCGGCTAGAAGGCAAGAAATCCGCGCGCGATAGAGCCGATGTGTGCAGAGTGTGTGCTGCGCCACCGCAATATCCATGTGATCGCTATGCAAGCTCACACTCCCTTGTGGCACACTATTGCTGGATGGTGTGAGGAATGTCGGTCAATTTATATGCGGCTGATCTGAATTCGCTCGCGGAACAGAACTTTACGCGGCCATTGAGGCGCTCTTACGTATGTCCGACCCGCAGGAAGAACGATTGCCTGAAGGTTGGACCCTGGACTTCAAGGAGCGGTGGTCAGACGAGATGCTGAAGCACGCCGCAGCTTTCGCGAACACTTTCGGTGGGTTATTGCTTGTGGGTGTGAGCGAAAAAGACGGGAAACCGCAGGAAATCGTCGGAGTCCAGCTTAGGTCAGAACTGAAGACCCAGATTGCGAGCAGCATCGCTGCAAACATCTCTCCTACACCTTCCTTCGGAATCGTGGAGTGCCTCCATCCCAAGGACGCGACTCGGCGGATTGCCGTCGTCCGGATCAGAAATGTAAATAAGCTTCATTACTACATGAAGGGAGACAAGCCGGTTTATGTGCGGAACGAAGATAAATCTCGACCCGCGAATGCCGCCCAGTTACGTTCCCTGATTGAGCAGCGCACACGCGAGCAGGTCCCAGTCGACACGGGCCAATTGTTGAAAGATCTTTCGTCGAGGCTCTACGTGACGAGGGCCAAGCAGGCAGGGACATACGAAGAAAGGAAAGCCAACCGTACGCGTTCTTCGACATCTCTGATGGTGTTGCTTCGTCCCACGGAGCCTCTGTCATTTCCATTCGATGCCTCAACAGAGGATCTGTTTGATGCCGTAATTGCTCGAAGCTTCCCGGAGGTGGCTCGCCGATGGAACGATGAGCGAGCTGAACGACAAGAGAGTCGCGGCAGCGACTGGCATGGAATCGAGTTTTGGCAGCGAGACGTTGATTTTGAAATGAACTGGCTGTTCTCGCCGCGTGAAGTCGCGCTGGTGACACAAGTTAATGTTCCCCTAAGCGGAGTCGGTAACATCTGGAGTCTGGCGGACGTGGCGTTGAATGTCGCCTTCCTCCTGCGGGCCGCGAATTCGCTCTGGGAGGCACTGGATTTCTATGGAGAAGCAAGAATTGCCTGCGAATTGAAGGTCGAGGGACTCAAGCTCTACCGTGCGACCGCCGGCTTCCATTCGATCTTCTACAATTCCGAATTGTTCGTGGTCCCCGCAATCATCAAATCGGGATCGTTGGTGACCTCGCTCGCGAGATCCGAACTAAGTACCACCTTTATTTCGAGAACCACCGAGCTTGCTACCACCGTCTCGGCGATCGCGAACCAGTTGTTGCGCGGCCTCGGATATTCGGCAGATCTGAAGACTCTTCTCGCCGAAGTAGGGCGGCTGTTGCGCCTTGCGAACGCGCCCTATGCGTATGAGGACGGTGAGTCGCCATAGACTCTGATGGGCTTGACGGTGAGGAAGTTTCGGACATCAATAGACGCGCCCGGCCGGCGCCCCGCAATCTCCTGTCAATTTGGAATCTGGCGTTTTTGCATCCGCAACGTCTCAAGTCGGTGAAGCTTGAGCTTGAGCTTCCTGCTCGACTGTTCTTGGCTGGAATATCGGTCAAAGTTATCGCCAATAACAAAATCTAATTGATCGGCCGACCGCACGAAGGCTAGGCGTTACGCCGCCTCTGGCATGTGACTTCAGTCAGCCTCCTTCACTAGTTAGGCCTGTTCAAATGTCTGTTCAATGACTACACTCACCCGGTGGAACCGAATGACTGTGGAGTGCGCATTCGCGCGGCGCATGCACATGATTCACCGGTTCCTGCCCACCAGCAGGCTTGACCTCAAAAGAGGTTCCGGCAGGACTGGTCAAGGTTACCAGACTCGGTTCACATGAGCTTAAAAAGACCAAGATGATTCCCGCACAGCGAGCTGCTGATCCTGAGGCACCCGAACTGGCACTGAGCCGACGGCTTCGTGATCTTCGTCAAATTGCCACGGTACTGAAGCGTTCCGGGATGACCCCTCTGCAAGTGTGCCAGTCAATAATCGGCAATCGTCTGCTGGACTCGGGGACAAGGTCATTCTTCTCCGTTTGCCGGAAGACGAGAAACACTACTGGATCACCAGTCTGTACGCCTTGCTGATGCCGAAAGCACGCAGGCGCCGCCTCGCGGCTTATTTCACCCCGCCACACCTCGCCCATTACGCTATAGATACACTAATCGAAGCAGGAATTAAGCCGGGCCAACACCGCATTCTCGATCCGGCATCCGGCGGGGCGGCATTCTTGGTGCCCCTCGCCGCCCGGATCTCTGACCAAGCGCGGCAGCGCGGCGCGCGTGGGGAAACAATCTTACGGGCGATTGAGTCGAGCCTGGCAGGAGTTGAAATAGAGCCCGACCTCGCCACGCTCTCAAAAGCCTTGCTCCTTGATTTACTTCGCAACGAGATCGACTCAGCAGGCCGAAAGCCGACCATTTCTATCCAGCGCGCCGACACGCTGAAACTGCCGCCACCCGAGACACTCTACGACGCAGCGATCGGAAACCCTCCCTATGGGCGCATTTTTCGTCCCTCCAAAACGATCCTGAGCGCTTTTGCTCCCGTCATCAGCGACGGGTATGTAAATCTTTATGCTCTCTTTCTTGAGCAGACCATTCGTTGGGTAAAGCCCGGAGGAGTAATTTGCCTGAGCCGCGTCGCCAATCCACAACTCAAACTGCAACTCGGCCAGCAGCCGTTCGAACCAGCGGGCGTGCCCGCTGGCTTCCATGCCCACACGCACCTTCTGGCCCGCTAGAGCACGGTAGAACGTTTCCGCCTCTTCGCGCTGGGCTAATCGTTTCTCCTGGAACTCTCCGCTGTCGGTATCCACCGAAGCAATTTGCTGAAACTCGGGGTGGAAATCTACTCCTATAATGATCATCGTTCGGCTCCTTTCTCCCGAGCCTGTTGGTTGGCTTCAGCACCACTAACTCTACTCGGGCGTGGGAGCCGACATTGTCATGCAATCAATTTCACTCATTGACCCGGATGGCCCGATTCTCAAAGAGTGAAATCGCCTGTTTTCGACAGTTATCTTTCCGCTGCCCTGGAAGCAACGTCAGACAGTCGCTGACACTACCTCGTCAACATTCTGCAAGGACTATTGGTTGGTAGAAGCCGCTTTCGGCGGGGAACAGCCAGCGGACGTTCTTGAAGCAAGCATCGTTCAAAGCAGTGGCTAGCTCGTGCCTCGTGAGGGAACGATAGACCGCAGCGGCGTGAATTGTACTCCAGTCTGTTGCCGTCTCGCGAGTGATGTAGAGATGAAACACATATCGGCGATCATCGAGCCAATCCCACACCTGAAGGACAATCCGCCGCAGCCCTTCGTCGCTATAGAAAGAAGGACCTTGCACAACGGGTTTTTCCTTGATGAGACGATCGTAATCTCTCATGCTGGCCATGAGTAGGCCTCCAGGCCGCAGCTTCGTCCGAATCTCTCTCAATGCTCGAACAACTTCCTCGGAGTTTTCCATGTGTGGAAGCGCATTATCCATGCAGATGACTACGTCGAAATCCGACTCTGGCACAACACTCAAGTCGCGAACGTCAGCAGCGAGCGAATGAACATCCAGCCCCCTCTGCAGAGCTTCAGCCTGTACCCTAGCCACGACGCGAGGGCTGCAATCGCTTGCTGTCACTTTGAATCCCAGTTTGGCTAGCCCGAGCGCCTGCGTACCTATTCCGCAAGCACAATCAAGAACTCGAAGCGTGCCTACTGGACCGCACTCCCGTTCAAGGATCGAGCGGAGTGCCTCGGCCTGTCGCGCCATCGAAGCGTCCCAGTTCTCGAAGATCAGATGGTAATAATCCGCAAGGTCGTCGTAGTTGGAGGTTGCGAGAGATGCACTTTGATCCCAAGCAGTGCGTTCGAGCCCTGACGGCGTGTGTTCTGGCTACGATCTTTGCCATTCCACAAAACCTCTTCGCCCAGGCTGCCAACCACGTGGTGAGTTCCTTGGAGCTGCACAAAGCTGCCGTTGATGCCTCCCGGGTAAGGCAGCAGAATCTGGATACATTGAAGGAGTTTTTCTCCTCGGAAAGGGCACAGCGGGCATTGAAGGCAGCTCACACAGACCCGGAGCAGGTCAAGAAGGCGGTGGCCAGCCTTAGCGACGCGGAACTGTCACAACTGGCATCCCGGGTTCACAAGGCGCAGGCCGACTTTGCTGCCGGCAACCTCTCCGACCGGGACCTGATTATTATCCTAGTCGCCATCGCTGCTCTGATCCTGATCATTGTCGCGGTGCGCGGATAGCAATGCCATGCCTCGCGCCATCCGTACCGTTGTCCTGATGCTGTGGGTCGGCGGCGTACTCTTCGCCGCCGACCCATCCGGCATCTGGCTCGATGTCCCATTTGTGAGGCAGGAAAAGGACGGCTGCGGTGCGGCCAGCATCGCCATGGTGATGCAGTACTGGCAGCTGCAACAGGGGCGATCAGGCAATCCGACCGCCGAGGCCGCGCAGATCCAACGCGCTTTGCACTCGAACGCGGCCCACGGGATTTATGCTTCCGACATCGGGCGATATTTCCAACAGAACGGATATGTTACGTTCGCCTTCGCCGGAGAATGGTCGGATCTGAGGCAGCACCTGGAAAAGGGCCGCCCCCTGATTGCGGCGCTGAAGCCGGGGTCGATCGTGCCGCTTCACTATGTGGTCGTTGCCGGACTGGACCAGGAGCGCCAGCTTGTGCTCCTGAACGATCCTGCCCAGCGCAAACTCCTCAAGGAGGACCGTTCCAGATTCGAGCAGGAGTGGAAAGGCGCCGGGCGTTGGACTCTGCTCGCCCTTCCTCAGGCTGGCTCGCACTGATTCCGGTACCCGGCACGCATTCAGTTCGATCTTCCTCTGAGTCCTTGCTCTTGGCAGGTGGGCAGGGTCGAGCGCCGAGCCGGACCGCCCCGCGCGATGTCACCAACCCAATGCTGAAAACTACAGACCGCAGGTGTCGGGCGCAATGTGCCTGGAAGAGGCCGAAGTTGCGTATTTTCTTTGTCTTGCTTTGCAGTTGCCTGCCTTTGGCCGCTCAGACCGGTCCCGCTGCAGTCCCTTCGGCGGAAGAAGTCCGGCAACTCGCAGCCGAGCAACGCTGGCAAGACATCTCTCTTCTGCTGGGACCACTGCGGTCGCGCTCAGCCGACTTGAATTTCTACTACGGCACCGCAATGGCGCGACTGGAACGTTGGCAGGAGGCCGAGAACGCCTTTCAGGCCGGACGTCGTCTCGCCCCCAACGATCCGCGGTTCCCCATCGAACTGGCGGGGGTGGCCTTCAAGCAAGAGCATTATCCCCAGGCCGCTCGTCGCTTGCGGCAAGCCCTCAAGCTGGCCCCGCAGGATTCCTATGCGAACGACTTTCTCGGAACCATCTATTTTCTCCAGGGGAATCTTGAAGCCTCGCTGAAGTACTGGAACCGCGTCGGCAAACCGCAGGTTGTGGAATCGAGGGCGGATCCCGTGCCCCAGGTCTCCCCCGCGATACTTGATCGGGCCTTCGCATTTTCGCCCGCCAGCATGCTGCAACGGTCGGAGTTTCAAGCCACGGACGCGCGCATCCGGTCCTTGGGGATCTTTCCTCGTTACCAATTCGATTTACGTGCGCGCGAAGATGACAAGTTCGACGTCTGGTTTCGCAGTCAGGAACGCAACGGGTTCGGCAGCACTAAGTGGGAAGGATTGTACCTGTTGCTGCGTGGACTGCCGTTTCTCAGCGTCAATCCGGAGTATTACAACCTTCGCCATGAAGCGATCAATCTCGTATCCCTGTTTCGCTGGGATCCGCAGAAACGGCGAGTCTTTGCCCAGTTTTCCAGTCCCTTCCAGGGCAGCGCCAAATACCGCTACGAGGTCGCGGCTGATCTGCGCGACGAAAACTGGGCCATCCTGAATTCGCTCGCGCCGTATCCGCCGCTCGCGAGCCTGAACCTGCGTCGCGAGGTGCTGGGGTTTGGTCTTGCGTCTCATGCGAGCGGACAGTGGCACTGGTCCGCGGGGACAGAAATTTCCCATCGCCATTTCCGCAGCGTCGTCCCTGGGACCGTGTTGACCCCGGCCTTGCTGGCCAAAGGCTATCAACTCAAACAACTGGCGGAACTGGGAGCCACCCTCTGGCGCATGCCCGAGAGGCGATTTACCGTGGATGCAGAAGTTTCGTCCCAGGCGGCACGTCTGTGGTCGCAGCCAGAGGAGTCTTTCGAGAAGCTGCAAGGCTCCCTGGGATGGCACTGGTTCCCCCGCGCCGAGGGGGACGACTACGAGATGCTGCAGCAATTCCGCTCCGGCAAGACCTTTGGAACCGTACCGTTCGACGAACTCTTCATGCTGGGATTGGAGCGGGACAACAATCTTCCCATGCGGGCGCACATTGGCACGCGCGACGGCCGCAAAGGCAGCGCTCCTCTGGGGCACAATTACTTCCTTGCCACTTGGGAAACGGATAAGAACCTTTATGGAAATGGAATTTTGGCCCTGAAGATGGGGCCATTCCTTGATACCGGCAAGATCACCGATCCCTCTGCAACTCTAGGTTCGCACAGGTGGCTTTGGGACGCTGGGGCGCAAACCAAGCTGCGCGTGTTCGGCACCGGAGTTGTTTTCTCCTACGGAAAAGACCTGCGCTCAGGAAACAACGCTTTCTATTTAACAATGCTGAGGTAGGGTGATGCGAGTTTGAGTCTCTAGCAGGCTGCTGAAAAACCACTCGTAATCCACAGCCTTGTATGGTACGAGAAGGCATGCGCGGAGACGATCAGCAGCAGAGTCACATGTTCAGTTACTTGTCGCCGGAAGCGCGGGTGCGGAAGGATCATCCGCTGCGCGCCATCCGAGGCATGGTGGACGAGGTACTTACTCAACTGTCGCGGCGCTTCGACACGATGTACGCTCGCGTCGGTCGTCCGTCGATTG
>JAIQFC010000055.1 GCA_020073465.1 Terriglobia bacterium | reverse complement strand
GCAATCGACGGACGACCGACGCGAGCGTACATCGTGTCGAAGCGCCGCGACAGTTGAGTAAGTACCTCGTCCACCATGCCTCGGATGGCGCGCAGCGGATGATCCTTCCGCACCCGCGCTTCCGGCGACAAGTAACTGAACATGTGACTCTGCTGCTGATCGTCTCCGCGCATGCCTTCTCGTACCATACAAGGCTGTGGATTACGAGTGGTTTTTCAGCAGCCTGCTAAGGCTTGGGCAGCGCGCCGGACTTGTTGGGACTAATACGATACGGCAGAATTATGCGCGCGAGGGCGGACTGGACTATATCGTTCAACACAACGGAACCATCACGGAGGCAGTTTCTTCACAGCCGTGGTCCGGGGAAGCGGCCGTGCATGTTTCTATTGTGAACTGGGTGAAAGGCAAACATGACGGAACAAAGTTTCTTTTTGAACTGACTGGCAATGATCGACAAGGGCCATGGAAGACAGCGGAACTCCCAACAATCAACTCTTCTCTGTCCTTCACGACGGACGTATCGAGCGCAAAACGGCTTCGGGTCAACGTCGACTCGAAAGCCTGTTTCCAAGGGCAAACCCACGGACATGAGGGGTTTCTGCTCACGCCAAAACGAGCGATAGCTCTGTACGAAAAAGATGAGAAAAATCGCGAGGTGATTTTCCCATTTCTCACAGCGAATGACATGTTGTCCACGTTCCCGCCGTCGCCCAAGCGCTACGTAATCGACTTTCATCCGCGTGACCTGATTGAATCCGCGAAATATACAACCCCGTTTGCGATTGTAAAAAAGGAGGTCTTGCCTGATCGCGAAAAAGCGGCTCAGGAAGAAGAGAAGCGGAATAGAGAGGTATTGAAAGACAACCCAAAGGCAAGGGTGAACGTCCACCATACCAATTTCCTGAGGCAATGGTGGCTTCTTAGTTGGGCAAGAGGAGAAATGATTAAAGCCATACGGCCGCTTACCCGCTACATTGCCTGTGGTCAGGTCACAAAACGCCCGATATTTGAATTCATCTCGCCTGACATTCATCCAAACGCAGCCTGCATGGTCTTTCCATTTGAGGATGACTATTCTTTCGGAATTTTGCAGTCGGCCATACACTGGGCTTGGTTCGTGGCGAAATGTTCCACGCTTACAGAGCGCTTTCGCTACACCTCAGACACGGTCTTCGATACCTTTCCGTGGCCTCAATCACCGACGTTGGCCCAAGTCGCTGGCGTGGCTGACGCGTCACGGATGCTTCGAAGTACCAGAAGAAAGTCCATGGATGAGGCAGACCTAAGCCTGCGCGAGCTATACCAATTGACTGAATTACCTGGCGACAATGCTCTCAAAACTGCCCAGGGCGACCTTGATGCGGCGGTGAGGCTGGCCTATGGCATGAGTCCTAAGAGCGATGCTCTTTGCTTCCTTCTGGGCCTCAATATCGAAATTGCCTCGCTGGAAGAAAAGGGAACTCCGGTGCAAGGCCCCGGTACGCCTTCGGGAATGAAGAATGCCGTTGGATTGATATCGACGGATCGAATGGAGATACAGCGGCTTGCTGTTGGCAAATAGAGGGGGTTGTCCCACCCTGCGGCAGCACCACATTGAGGGTGCCCCATCTTTGCGCGCTCTTTGCGGCGGGTGGCCCACCTTTGCCCCACCAAGAACGTCGGGTGCCCCATCTTTCGCGTTCTTCGCGAAAGGTGGGATTCCACGAAGCTCAGCCCCTTGGGCTTCTGATTTTCTCCTGCCTCGAGTCGGCTCGCCGTCCAAAACGAAAAGGGCGGCTTCGCAGCCGCCCTCGAACTCAGTCCTAAGCAGAGCGCCCAGGTTCGCACCTTACAACCAAAGTCTCCCGCTCCACTCCATCCCTGTCAAGGAGGAATCCATGCCTACGCGTAACTTTAGGGAAGGCCCCGGTGAGATTCGAACTCACGACCTCTAAGGTGCGAACCTGGTGCTCTATCCAGGCTGAGCTACGGGGCCACTTCACGTGTCACGCCCATACCACCAGAACCTGTTTCGCACCATCACGTTTCGGACTCACGACAGCTTCCCCAGCACAATTCTTTCCCATGGCATGGGCGGGTGGCCCACCTTTGCCCCACCAAGAACGTCGGGTGGCCCATCTTTGCGCGTTCTTTGCGCAAAGGTGGGATTCCACGAACCTCAACCCCTTGGGCTTCTGATTTTCTCCTGCCGCGAGTCGGCTCGGGGGCTGGCCCACCCTTGGTTTGATCTTTCCTGGCGGGTGGCCCACCCTTCCGCACCACCACATTGAGGGTGCCCCATCTTTCGCGTTCTTCGCGAAAGGTGGGATTCCACGAAGCTCAGCCCCTTGGGCTTTTGATTCTCTCCGCGCCCTCGCAGCCTAACCCCAAGATCAAAGTCAAAGGCGGCGGACGAGGGCGTCCGCCCCTCCATGGCCCGGTACGGACTCTGCGTCCCCCTTTACTTTCAACAGGTTAGCGCCGTATAATCCTGCATAGCACCGCTAAACCCCGAAATTGCACCGTTCGTTGGGATATGGATGCGCCCTGTCCTTTGGCTGCAATAGGATAGGTACAGCTCAATACCCAGGGAAAAGTGTAAGAAGCACGGTGAATTCCCGGGGAGAGCCATAGCTCACAGGTGATGTCTCAGGTTCAACCGAGGCAAAAGGGGCACGAAGCAGAGGCGCGGCAGCTGTAAGCTGCTGGGGAAACAACCTTAATCAGTGCAAGGTTGCGCCCCAAGCCTCAAAGCAAAGATTCATGCCAGGGGATGGGACTTAGGCAATGATGCGAAGCCCTATCCAGCGAGTGCAGGAATTTGATTTCAAGTTTTGATTTTGAAGCTAAGAGCTAAAAGCTAAGAGCCAAAAGCAAAAAGCCAGGAGCCAGAAGCTACCATGCGCAAGCCCATCAAGTACGTGGAAAAAGTAGCAGTCGCCGCCGCCAAGGGAGCGTGGGTGGTGTTTGACCGTTTCAACCGGATCAGCCCCAACCCGTCGCCCACTCCAAAGTGGTCCGAAAAGCCGCTGCTCAAGTCTTACGAGAAGTCGAAGCCGCCGCTGGGCTGGCCTCGCTCCACGGACTCGCTGTGCCCGAAGTGTGTCCCGGAAATCCGCCAGCAGATTCTGGATGGCAAGCTGCCGCATGAAGTGCTGATGAACGAGAAGGTGGGCGAGATCAAGGCCACCATCATCGAGCGTGATGGCAAGATCCTGATGGTCAAGGACTGCCCCAAGCACGGCCACTTCGAAGACGTGATGTCGATTGACACCGAGTTCTCGAAGCACCTGGAAGATGTTTTCCCGGGGCGCGACATTTCCGCGCACAAGGACGAGCACCTGCACCATCACGGATCGTCCACGGTGAAGTATGGACGCGGGGCGGTGCTGACGATTGACCTCACCAACCGCTGCAACATGATGTGCGACCCCTGCTTCATGGACGCGAACCAGGTCGGGTTTGTTCACGAGCTGCAGTGGGAAGAAATCAAGACCATGCTGGACAACGCCATCACCATCAAGCCGCGGCGGCAGATGAGTGTGCAGTTCTCCGGCGGCGAGCCGACGTTGTCCCCATATTTCCTGGACGCAGTCCGCTACGCCCGCCAAGTCGGATACAACTCTGTGCAGGCTGCAACCAACGGAATTGAGTTTGCGAAAAGCTTTGAATTCGCGCAGCAGGCAGTGGAAGCCGGCATGCGCTACGCGTATCTGCAATTCGACGGCATCGGTAACGCCGCCAATGCCCACCGCATGGTCGGCAACCTGTTTGACGTGAAGCTGAAGGCCATCGAGAACCTGCACAACGCCGGATGCGAAATCGTCCCCGTGATCACGATCGTGAACGGCATCAACAACGAGCAGGTGGGAAGAATCATCAAGTTCGCGCTGGATAACCCGCGGACCATCAGCTTCCTCAGCTTCCAACCAGTTTCGTTTACCGGCCGCGATGAAGCTGTCACCGACGATCGCCGCCAGGCGCAACGCTACACGCTCTCCCACCTGGCCCACGACGTAAAGAATCAGACCGGATTAGGCGAGCCAAACCGCGACTGGTTCCCCATCAGCTTCATGGGAACGTTTTCAGACTGGGCGGATTTAATGCACGTCAACGACCCGAAAAATGACTGGGGCCAATTAAGTTGTGGCTGTCATCCAAATTGTGGGACGGGGATGGCGGTCATGATTGACAAGGAGACAAAGGAGGCGGTACCCGTTACGGCGTTCCTGCATGGAGACCAGCTGGCGAAGGACATCGCAAAGGTCAACGATGCGGCGCGTGGGAAGTTTCTGACGGTGGTGGGGATGGCGCTGTGTTTGATGAAGAATTACGATCCGTTCCAGTCGCCGACGCATTTCAAGCTGATGGACCTGCTGAAGAAGTTCGACAAGAACTTTAACGCGACCGGGAAGAATTACGGGAAGGTTGGTCCGGACCGCACGATTGATGACGTTATGAAGCGGCGGCAGGACCGGTGGAACTTCCTGTTCATTGCTGGGATGTGGTTCCAGGACCTGTTCAACTACGACTTCCGGCGGACGGAGCAGTGCATCATTCCTTATGCGACGCAGGAAGGCGAGATTTCGTTCTGCGCGTACAACACGGGCGTGGGGTGGCGGAACATTATCGAGAAGATGCACATGACGGCTACGCTCACCAAATGGTACGAGGAGCATGGACGGCACGAGATCTTTGCGGGCGGCAAGAAAGTGAAGATGGAAGACGAGACGCACTCGCTGCTGCTGCGTGAGGAGATCGTCACCAACGAACTGCAGCATGATCTGGACAAGCTGGGCATCGCGAAGAACGCGCGCGAGGAGAAGAAGCGGGCGAGAGATGCGAAGGCGGCGGCCGAGGCTGGAGCTGCCGCGATGCCGCAACATCGTGGGCCGCAGAAGAACGACGAGGCCTACAATGCGCGCATGGCTTCGCTGTATCGTGAGGTTGTGCTGAAGGAGAAGCCGCCTCAGTCGCAGGATGGATTCATTCCGCTGGGGGCGCTGGCGAAGCCGAATGGGAATGGGACGCATGCTGCGAAGCCGGAGGTTGGTGAGCCGGTCGCAGGGGATTAGGGACTTAGCTCTTGGCTCTTAGCCATTGACTCTTAGCTTGAATCACGGGCCGCCTTCGGGCGGCCCGATTTGTTTGTCCAGATGAAAGCCGGAAGGTGGAATCGAGGACGTGCAGCGGGCGCGTAAAGCCACGGTTTGCGAGGAAGCGGGAACTGAGGAAGCCGTGAACTCGGGGCCGCAGATTTCGCAGACGGACGCTGATCTCTGTTCATCTTCTGCGCGGGGGCGGACCGGGGTCGCCTACGGGAGTGCGGGAACGTTTGGAGTGATTGCGCTCGATTGAGAGTGAGGGTGCAAGAACATGCACAGGGGCCGCCTGAGAGGGCGGCTCTTCGTGTATGAGGATCCAGCGGAATTAACAAACTGGTGACAACACAGTGACAATTGGAGACGATGCCGCCCCTAGCATCTCTGCGCTGCCAGGAGGGCACTACACCTGCGCAGTGTCTGGCAATCCCCCCTAATCGCATTCGACAGGAGAAATCTGCATGCAGCGAAAGTTTGGGCGCATCGTTGTTCCGACAGCATTGCTTGGGCTAGTGGTGATGTTGGCATCGAACATGGCCCTGGCGCAGTCTTATCACCTACCTGTTAACGCGATTAAGAGATCCCATCACCAACCTGAACATGTTCAACAACCACATCATTCGTTCGAAGTGGAATTACCAGTTCACGCGCGCGTTGTCTCTGCGCGTCATCGGGCAGTACAACACAGTGATTGCGAATCGCGCACTGAGCTCGCTCGATCCGGCAAAGAATTTGAATGCGGACGTGCTGCTGACCTACTTTGTGCATCCGGGGACGGCGGTTTACGTGGGATACAACAACAACGTGCAGAACCTGTTGAGCCCGTTGCAGCAGGATGGGAGTGGGAATCTGGTGCGGACGCCGGGGAACTTTATCAACGACGGTCGCCAGATTTTTGTGAAGATTTCCTATCTCCTTCAGTACTAGGGAAGCCGGCCAAGGCGGTGGTTGGTGCGTTCAGCTTGCTAATCGTGAGGCGTACGCGTACGATGACTGTGTACGTTAGACCGAATCGGTCGTGAGCAGCTCTTGCCTCAACAGCCAGTAACCTGCCAGCAGTACCTCCGAATCCCTCCAGCGTAAATCGATTGAAAGGAACACTCGTATCAACATGGCAGAACAAGGAACAGTAAAGTGGTTCAATGACGCCAAAGGCTACGGCTTCATCAGCCGTCAGAATGGCGAAGATGTATTTGTGCACTTCTCGGCAATCCAGGCGGGCGGCTTCAAGAGCCTGCAGGAGGGTCAGACGGTGCAGTTCGACGTCACCAAGGGACCGAAGGGCTGGCAGGCCGAGAACGTCCAGGCGCTGTAACCGGCAACCTCTGCAAAAGGGCGATTTCTACGGAGATCGCCTTTTTCAACTTTCCGCAACCCAAGGACTCGAGGAGCGGAGACCAGTAAGATCACACTATCTGAGCTGCGAATCTCGAGGCTGGGTCTGCTGGCGGCGTCACGACCGCTTCCGATAAGCGACAACGGAGTTTCTCTGACAAGCGACGAATCCAACGCGGTGTACGTGATCATCCGGCACAACGTCCGAACTTACCAGTCGGCGGGAGTGGTAGAGGTCATCAAGGGGCGGCAGAACGCGGAAACGGCGTTGAAGAAGTTGGGAGAGGGCCAACCCTCGTCCGATCACCACGAGGGCTGGCGTTACTTCTGCGAGAAGACGGACTTGAAAGCGGGAACGGACCCGGCAGAAGCCACACGCCTCCGGCAAACGGGGCTGGAGACCCGGGAGTCGAAAGCGCTTCGCGATGAGAACATGCTCCTCGACCGGCGCCGCACTGACTGACGACGCCAGCATTCGTAGCGTCACAGAGGCTGCGGCCGGCGAGTTTTGAACCGTGCGGGCCGATTCCAAGTCCAAACTTACGGATCCAACCGACACGAACAGCCGGCAGAGCCGCTCTCGGCACAATTTCTTTTTGATGTGTTAGATTGAAAGATTGTGGGCGCGTAGCTCAGGTGGTAGAGCAATGCCCTTTTAAGGCATGGGTCGCAGGTTCGAATCCTGCCGCGCTCACCAGGATGTGGGGTCCTTCGGCGAAGCCTCAGGATTTCGGCAGCTGGTTCCCGCTTCGCTCACGCCAGCTAAGCGCCTCAAGTTCGAATCCTGCCGCGCTCACCAGAATCTGAGGTCCCTCGGCCTCAGGATTTCGGCAGCTGGCTCCCGCTTCGCTCATGCCAGCTAAGCGCCTCAAGTTCGAATCCTGCGCGCTCACCAGAATCATCCATCCTCGTTGCACGCTGCTAGCGTTCCTTCCTCACCAATCGGATTAGCGTTTCCCACACGTCAAATTGACAAACAGAAGAGGGCGATTGAAACGAGGCGAGCAGACTATTCGTGGAGATACGCGAGATTATCGAAGCGCAGGCCCTCTCCGTTCTTTATCTGAAATAGCACCCTTGAACTCGGGTCGCGCCATCCGGTGCGAAGACGCCGCAGTTCGCCGGGCTTGAGGGTGAAGGAGGTTTCGCGAGCCTCGGGGGAACTGATGGTGAGCCCAGCATCGGAAGTCCCGCCGTTAAAAACATCTACTCCCACAAACAGCCGGAGGGAATCGAAGCGGAATTCGACGGCGGCTGCCTTGGGATCGACGAGAGCGAGGTTGAAGGTTCCGAACTTACCTTGCGGAACACCGATCCGCCATTGGCCGGTGCCCCAATCGATGACGCCTGAAGGATACTGTCCGTTCAATACGGTTCCAGCCGGGAGATGCGGGTCGTCGAAGGTTACGTAGAGAGGAGGAGTTTTGTCTGCTTTGCCTTGAATATCGACGTCCCGGGCATCGTCGTGCCGGATGCGCAACACGTGAGTCGAGCGATCGAATACATAGCCGGGTTGGTCAAGGTCTTGGTGCGCAACCATGGCGTTGCCTCCGGCCGCTACGAATTCGGGAACAAAATCGAGGCGCAGCACATCGATGGACTGGGGATCAAAGGTCGAGTAGGTAACGGAGCCTTTGCCGTAGCTGATTTTCGTGACGACTGAACTGGAGCCGACCAGGTGCGATTCGTCGGCTGGCGCCCACTCCGGGACTGCCCAGAACGCGTCCATCACACGGCGCGGGCCGTCGGTGAATTCGTCCGTAAACCACCATTGCGGGCCAAATGGTGTGGCGGCGCCTCCCGACAGTCCTTGAAAATATGTGACCCAGTTAAAGGAACGGTAAGCGGCCTCCTGATAACTGGCATCACCTGTTTTGGCGTAGAAGAGCGCCTCGACCGCAGCCAGTCTGGAGGTATGACTGTCGCAGCACTGATTGGGCAGGTTGCAGCAGAAATTGATGCCATTGCCCTGCTCGGTCGTGACCGTGGCGCCGTGCACGATGTACTTCGGCCACTTCGGCGTGGTCTTGACCCACTCGATGAGGCGCCGCGCATGTTCGCGCCACTGCGGATCCTTCTCGGGATGAAGGAGAACATAGCGGGCAAACTCCAGGGGGATGACCTGGTTCATGTTCTCCATGCTGGGCACGACATCTTCGAAATATCCGACCCAGACATTGTTGGCGAGTGGATACTTCTGAAACCAGTCCCAAGCGCCGGCGCGCACCCGAGCATAACCAGCCACGTCGCCATGCCCAAGGCGGATGAGTTCGTCAAACAGCATGATCGGCTCAATCACGTTTGCCGAATATGGTCCCATGGGCCCGCCCTCCGCCCGTCCGTCGCGGGCATAGCAGCGCACCGGCCAGGGAGAATTTTTCTCGTCGCCCGGCTTGAAATTCTTGAGCAGAGCATCGGCGCAGCGGATCGCGGCCCACAGGTATTTCGTGTTGCCGGTCATTTCGTAAAGCCGGAGGTAGGCGTAACCGTCTTCGCCTACTACGTGGGGCTCGATGTAATCCTCGCCGTGGGCGCTCCAACCGGTGTAGCGCCTGGCCCCCGGATTCGCGGATGCGTACGGTACCTGGGGCCACGCATACCCTTCTGGAGTCAAACCGTTCTCCAGTTCATAGTCCACAAAATCCTGCAGGAACGTGAGAGTGCGAGGGTCCCCGGTATATGGGTACAGGCGTTCGACAAACCCCTGCAGCATGGCCCGCAGGTAGCCGGTGGAATTGGCCCAGTGCTCGTCAGGAAACATCTCGAATGTAGTGCGGTCGAAATCGAAACAGCAGTAGTAGTAGGGCAGTCTCTGACGATTGTACTGGTCCCAGAGGATCTGCCACTGGGTGAGCACATGAGAGGAGTAGGAGTAGCCGATGTTGTCCGGCATCGGCCAAGGCAGGAGTTTGCCTTGGGCGTCCAGTTGGACGGGGCGGCCGGCAATTTCCGGCTGGTCAACGGTTGAGACAACGGGGAACGGCTTCTGCGACTGGGCGGTCAGGACCGTCACCAGAAGCAGCAGGGACACCCCGACCTGCTTAGTAGCGCGTGTCATATTTCATCACCGGATTCTGACGGAGCGGTAAATTGCAGCACGTGATTCTGAATATATAGCCGACCGCGGGCGAGGCAAACTCGGCCAGACAGCGCGAAAGGGTTTTCCCAGTAGCTTTGTCATTCAAATAATCGATCGCCGAGTTGAGCTCCTCGCCGTGGCGAAGAACTCGTACGGATGAAGGTACTGTGCGTTGACACGCGGTTGCAAGCGCGAGTCGTGCTCTTGGATCTCATTGGCATGGACGGGATCGTTCAGAAAGAAGGTGAGATACGGGTCGAAAAGCGAGCGGTCGTCAGCGGTGTCGAGTTTTCCGGGGCATCTGTTGTATACTTTCGAAAACTTTTGTTTTATTTCGTTCTGGCAGCGAGGAACTTATGAGCGACAACGTGCTTGGTAACAGAAAGTCGGTGGCGGCACAGAATGAGGATCACAGCGGGCGGGCATCTTTCCGGGTCCTGCTTCTGACGGTCTTGGTGGGAGTTATGCTCCTGGCGGCGAGTTGCGCGCGAAAGACGGTTCAGCAGGCGACGCCTCCTTCGCGGCCGTCGGACATCAAGGTGGAGGTGCGGGATGGAGGGCCGGTGGTGCTCACCACCAGCACGGCGGAGTTTGAGATTTCTCAGGCGGGATTTGTGCAGGCCTTCCTTTTGAAAGATGGGAAGAAGTTGACGCTCGACGAACCGGGGATTGGGTCGGCGGCGGGCAGCGACTATCTGGTTCATGAGGGCCAGGAGTTGCGGTTCACGCCGGACTTTGGGCAGGCCAAGGTGCTGGAGGCGATCGGAAAATTGGGGCGCGGTAAGCGGGTGGAGATTCCGGGGAGGCCGTTGGCGCCTTTGGGGACGGACATTCGGCGTGTGCTGACGATCGAGGCGTATGACGACTTTCCGAATATTGCGCTGGTGAGTGTTGACTACAAGAACGTTGGAACCAGCGATTTTCAGATTGATCAGGTGGTGGTGCAGCAGCACTGGTTCAACGCGCAGTTGGCGGACGCGAAGACGCAGCCTTACGACATGTGGTCGTTTCAGGGATCGAGTTATGACTGGGGGAAGGATGATGTGCAGCGCCTGACGCGAAAGTCGTCCCAGCCAAACCTGATGGGGGAGGCGGTGAAGGGCGGGTATGGTGGTGGCATTCCGGTGGCGGCGTTCTGGACGGCGTCGGTGGGAGAGGCGATTGGGCATGTGGAGACGCTGCCGTGGACGTTGTCGATTCCGGTGAAGGTCGATGCGGATGGGCGAGTGAAGGCGAGTCTCAACATTCCCGCGAATACGGTGCTCAAGGCGGGGGAGAGTTATTCGGCTCCGCGGAGTTTTGTGGCGGTGTACAGCGGGGACTTTTACGAGCCGCTGCGGATGTGGTCGAGTGTGCTGCAGAAGGAAGGATGGGAGATTCCGAAGCCTTCGAATGAGGCTTACAACGTGAGCTGGTGCGGGTGGGGATATGAGTTCAACGTCACTCCGCAGCAGATGTTGGGCACGGTGCCGAAGCTGAAGGAAATGGGAATCAAGTGGGCGACGCTGGATGACCGGTGGTTCGATACGTATGGGGACTGGAATCCACGGAAGGAAACGTTTCCGGGGAACTCGATCAAAGAGATGGTCGACGATTTTCACAAACAGGGAATCTTTGCGCAAATATGGTGGCTGCCGCTGGGAGTCGAGGATGGGCAGAACCGGTGGGAGTCGCATAAGTATGTGGTGTCGAAGGTGGTGCAGGAGCATCCGGATTGGCTGATTCTGGATAAGGACGGCAAGCATGCCCGGATGACGCGAGGGCTGGCGGCATTGTGTCCAGCGGTGCCGGAGGTCCAGGCATATCACAAGCAGCTGACGGAAAAATTCATGCGGGAGTGGGGATTTGATGGGTCGAAGCTGGACAATATTTACAGCGTGCCGGCGTGCTATAACCCGGCGCACCATCACAAGTCGCCGCAGGATTCGGTGAATGCAATGGCGTACGTTTATAAGACGATTTTTCAGACGACGCGGGCGATCAAGCCGGAGAGTGTGACGCAGGCGTGTCCGTGCGGGACGCCGCCGTCGCTGGCGTGGTTGCCGTTCATCGATCAAGCGGTGACGGCGGATCCGGTGGGTGCGGTGCAGGTGAGGCGGCGGATCAAAATGTACAAGGCGCTGCTGGGGCCGCAGGCGGCGGTGTATGGGGATCATGTGGAACTTTCGGAGATGACGCGGGTGGGAAACAACTGGAGCGAGCACGGGGCCGACTTTGCGTCGACGCTGGGAACGGGTGGCGTGCCGGGGACGAAGTTTGTGTGGCCGGAGCCGGGGCCGAAGTTCAAGCCGGTGGCACTGACCAGCGAGAAAGATGCGCACTGGAAGAAATGGATTGGGCTGTATAACGAGAAAATGTTGTCGAAGGGAAACTTTCTTGATCTGTACGTGTATGGGTACGATTCGCCGGAGGCGTATGCGATCGAGAAAGACGGGAAGATGTATTACGCGTTTTTCGCTCCGAAGGACAATGTGCCGTTTAAGGGCGAGGTGGAGTTGCGGGGGTTGAAGGCGGGGAGTTATCGCGTGACGGACTACGTGGATGGGAGGGATTTAGGGACGGTGGAAGCGGTGGGCGGTGTGGCGAAAGTGAAGGTGGAGTTTAAGGGGAATTTGTTGGTGGAGGCGAGCGGGAAGTAGGAGAATAGGCAGGTAGTGGAGATTGCGAGTGAAATTGGCTGATTTGAACAGTTACACAAGACTGAGTGCCAGCAGGCCGTTTTACAAACACGGTATCCGAAACAACTGCGTTATTGGGCGGGAATGGTAAAGTCGATGTCGTCGCGCTTCTGGTCAGTTGCTAGACTGATAACCAGCGCGTCGGAACGGCTCTGCATACCGGGGTAGTACAAGGATGCGGATGGGATTTTGTCTTTACACGCACCCCCGCAACTCCCGTACTTCCAAGGTGGCGCACCGGGAAGACCAATTCCGACCACATACTTTCCCGGTTGCATTCCGTCTGAGCGAAAGTAGCCGTCTGCATCGGACTCCTTCGTATAAAATCCTGTTCCGTCTTCGCTCATGATAAGGACAGGCACTCGGGGAACGGGTGAGCCATCAGAACGCCGTATATGTCCGCCAAGGTGTGCATGCGGGGATCTCGAAAGCGTCAAGTCCCAGCAGGCTCCGCGACTCAACTCAATCTCAGAGTCGTCGGGGTGAAACGACCCAACGGGATCGACGGTGAGTTTGTACTTGCCGGGAGGTAGCGGTACGAACTCATAGCGTCCGTCCGCGTCGGTCGTTGTGGCGAACCGCATATCGTCGGACGCTTGGCGTGCAACGATGTGGGCGTCGGGCACAGCCTTCCCCTCAAAAAACCTGCCTGCCTGTACGTGACCGCGCAGAATGCCGAGGTCGCCGATGGTCTGCAGACGTCGGAGCGTTTCAATCTGCTCCTGTGCATCTGCAACGGGGCGGCTATCATTGCCGTAGTAATCGAGAACGATGGGCTTACCATTCTCCCTTCGCAGGAAGAAAAGCCAGTGATCGCCCACAGCAAGCTTCGGCAGGCACGCACCCTGCGAAGTTTGTACAGTTAACGGATTCGAAGGGTTTCCGTGAAAAATCTCCTCTGGCGTAATTTGAATTTTCTTTTCGTCTTTCCCGTCGGGAGTGATGGCGGAGATAGAACCCACAAACACGTAGGCGTACCAGTCAGACCGGAAACCGCAGTCCCTGAGATCGCTCGTCAGGCCACTGTGCATACACGTGCCCCCGTCCGTTCGGAGTTCCATGATCTGCGCTGCGGCAGCGCCAAGGCAGAAAAGAACCACGGTCAAGACTGCGAGAGTACGCCGATATTGCATCGCTCGGACCTTAGCACCAAAAAGTCGGCTATTCAACAGTCTGTACTCGTCCAGTAGATCAGTGACAGTTTTCATTCCTTTCTTTGAGATGAGACCCGCAGCAGGAACTGCTGCGGGGTGAGGTAACCGAGCGACTGGTGAGGGCGCACGGTGTTGTAAATCTTTTCCCAATGGCGGAGCTCGCGGTTGAGTTGGTTGATCCGCAGGGAACAAGGGGTGACTTGATAAAACTCCTCGGTGTGGGTGCGGTTGGCGCGTTCGACGGCGCCG
>JAIQFC010000030.1 GCA_020073465.1 Terriglobia bacterium | reverse complement strand
AGGGCCTCATCCACCAGCTTGCGAATCACTCGCAGCGGATGGCTGTTGGGCACCCGCTGTTCCACACTCACGTAGCTGAATACCCCATCCTGTTGCTGATCGTCTCCGCGCATGCCTGCTTCTTACCCTATTCTCCTGTGCAAGGCATATGTGTTTTTCAGCACTCTGTAAAGCCGCTTCTGTTTTGCGCTTCTTACGGCGCGGCTGAAAGCCGCGCCCTTTCAAATCGTTCGATCCGGCCTAGTGAGCTGAACCTGCCTGGGCCACTGGACCCTGCTCAATTTCCCGGCGCACCAGGAACAGGAACAAGATTCCCAGCACGGTGTACATTCCGAGGAATCCCAGTAAGGTGAACATTCCGTTCCCTGCCGACACCGTCTTTGAGTACCCGTCTGCCGTGCGCATCAGGGCGTAAACCAACCATGGCTGCCGGCCGAGTTCAGCCGTGATCCATCCGGCGGTGTTGGCGATGTAGGGGAACGGCAACGCCAGCAGCAAGATCCACAGCATCCAGCGGGCGGAGAAGAGGTTTTTTCGCCACAACAGAAACGCAGCCACAACCATGATCGCGATGAAGATCGTCCCCAGTCCGACCATAATGTGGTAGCTGTAATAGAGCAGCGCGATGTTTTGCGGCCACTGATCTTGTGGGAAGGCATCGAGACCTTGCACGTCGGCCTTCCACGCCCGGTACGTCAGGAAGCTGAGACCGTTGGGGACCACGAGCGGGTTGTCGATCTTGCGTTCATCTACATTGGGCTGGCCGATGATCACCAGCGGGGCTCCGGGCTGGCCAACGAAGAGTGCTTCCATAGCGGCGAGGGTTACCGGTTGATTCTGCGCGATCAGGCGCCCCTGACCGTCGCCGGTTGGAAATAGCTGGAGCACGCTGAAGATCAGCCCAGCGATTACACCGACTCTGATGAAAATCCGCCCGTGCTGCTCAAACTTGCCCCACAGCAGGTAAAACGCGCCGACCGACGCCATCACAAAGGCGCCAGTGATGACCGCACCGCTCATGTTGTGGGCGTACTGCCACCAGGCCCAGGGATTCAGCACCAGTTCCCAGAAACTGGTCAGCTGCACGGATCCGTCGGCTGCCTTGGCATAGCCTACGGGGTGCTGCATCCATGCGTCGGTCGCCACAATGAAGAATCCTGAGAGCCAGGAACCCAGAAAAACGGCAACCGCCGACCACCAGTGTGCGCGCGGACTAAGCCGCTTCTCGCCGTAGAGGAACAACCCAAGAAATGCCGACTCGAGGAAGAAGGCGAACATGCCTTCCATGCCCAGAGTCTGTCCGATGACGCCTCCGGCAAAACGTGAGAAGTGGGACCAGTTCGTGCCGAACTGGAATTCCATGGGAATGCCCGTCACCACGCCCAACACGAAGTTGATGCCGAAGATCCGAGCCCAGAAACGCGCGGCCTGGTGATAGGTCTCATCGTTGCGGCGAAGGCCAAGGGTTTTGAGCACCACGATCAGTGGCGCCAACCCCATGGTGAGCTGCGGAAACAGGTAGTGGAAGGTGACGGTGAATGCGAAGTGAATGCGATGAACCAGGAGGGCACTATCCATGATGCGGTTCCTCGGAGCACCGGCCAGCCTAATCGCCGAGACGAAGCCTCGGCTGTGATCTGGATCACAATCGGCTGTGGATTACCTTTTAGCCTTGCGTCGCCGTTCCAGTTCGGCGCGGCGGATCTCGCGGCGCCGACCGGCATCGTCATAGCGGCGCTGCTGCTCCTCGCTTTCGGGAACGACCGGGGCGACTTTCAAGTGCTGGCCAGCACCGTCGATGGCCACAAAGGTGAGATAAGCCGAGGCGACGTGCTGCGCGGTATCGGCAATGTAGTTCTCCACAAAGACCTTCACGCCGACTTCCATGGATGTATTGAACACCCGGTTCACCGAGGAGCGCAGAATTACGAGGTCACCCACTCGCACGGGCACCAGGAAATCGATGTGATCCACCGAAGCAGTCACCACGTGGTTGCGCGAGTGGCGGTGAGCGGCCATGGCGCCGGCCAGGTCGATCCAATGCATCAAGCGTCCGCCCAGCAACGCCACCAGCGGATTGGCGTCATTGGGGAGAACAATCTCGGTCATTTCGGACTGCGAATCCCGCACGGGGCGGGGAGAAAGAGCATCGTCTCTCATGGTTCGGTCCTCTCTATTCAAGCGGCCAGAGGTGCGGCATTCAGCTCACGACGCTGTCTGGAGTCCGCAAGATCCTCTTGGCCTGACACGATTCCAGGAAGCACTCCGCCATCTTCTGCACTCGGACATCGGGGTGACGCTGCAGCCAGCCTACACCACCATGGTCAAAACTCAAGCTGCCATGCTCGACGGGCCGGTGCGCGCGCTCACAAACATAGCGGAGTTGGATTACGTGGCTTCTCCGCTGGTTCGTGGCGTCATGGCCGCAGCCCTGGTGTCCATCTCCGTCTTGTTGAGCCGCGACAGCAAAGCGCACCGTGTCCCATGCGCGCTCTGGCGGCAGGCGGGAGCAATTTGCTGCGTATCCGAGATTGCAGAATTGCTCGAGCGTTTCTCGCTCCGGAATCTCGCCTTCATGGCCCGGCGCCGTGCAATGACCACTCCACCCGCATCCGAGCGGCAGGCGGGCCGGATGCGGCCAGGCGCCATTCTCCAGCTTTTCCACCGGCATGAAAAACGGACACGCCACCTTGCTCGGCCTCGTGAAGGACTGTTCCAGGGAACTGGCTATTGTACTTAGCCGTGTAGCGTCCTGCCAGTCCACTTGGAGACCAGCATCACCGCCGAATTCATCATCTGTAGTAATCTTTTTCTTGCTGGTAGCTGGCTACTGCTCTTATGGACCGCATCGCGGCACTCAACGAAGTCCTCACGCAAGACCCTGACGATGCCTTCGCTCGCTACGGCCTGGCCATGGAGTACTCCAAACAAGGTGACCTGGACCGAGCGATGGCGGAGTTCTCCATCTTGCTGGAACGGCACCCTGATTACACGGCCGGCTACTTTATGGCGGCACAGACTCTGGCTCGCGCCGAGAGGATTGACGATGCGAAAAAGATGCTGCAGGATGGCATCTCATCGGCGCGTCGCACCGGGAACCTGCACGCGCAATCGGAGATGGAATCGATGCTGGCGGAGTTGGGCTGAACCAGCTTCGCCGATCTACCCCGCCATCCGGCCCATCGCCCACTCCACTACGCCCGGGATTAGCTGGTAGAACTTGACGGGGATGTGCATCGTCCACGGCACAATCACTTCCCGCTTTCGTTTCAGGTAGCCTTTCAGAGTGGCTCGAGCGACGCGCTCCGCGCTGATTCCACGCACGGACCCTGGCCGTACCTGCTTCACGTCCTTGCCCCGTCCCGCATTCTCGCTGAAGCCGGTCCGCACGTAGCCGGGACAAACCGTAAGCACGTGGACGCCGTCCCTTTTCAACTCCACTCGCGCTGCCTTCCCGATGGCGTTCAGCGCAAACTTGGTCGCGCTGTAGGCGGCGTGAAACGGCATCGGAATATGCCCGGCAACGCTCGAAATATTGATGATCGTGCCGCCGCCCTGCTGGCGCAGCACCGGAATCACCGCCTGCATCGCCGACACCGCTCCGAAGAAATTCGTATCGAGCATGTCGCGGCATGCCGCCATCTCCAGTTCCGCCACAGAGTCGAGCAAACCGTGGCCCGCATTGTTCACCCACACATCCACGCGTTGGAAGTGGTGCATGGTCAGGCTAACCGCCCGGTCGATATCCTCGCGATGGCGCACGTCGCACGAGAGTGCAAGAGTGCGTTCGGGATGGCCGACGCGCGTGCGCGCCGCTTCAACTCTGCCGGCATCGCGTGACAACATCACGACGCCGGCGCCGTGATCGGCGAATACTTTGGCAATGGCCTCGCCGATGCCCATCGAAGCGCCCGTAACCACGACGACTTTCCCCATGAGTTCCATGCCCGCGTTGTATTCCGCCGCGCGCAGTAAGTCAATATGCGAGGTCGACCGAGGCGTACAATCAGGGCCGCCAATCGTGTATATCTGCACGTGGAGACTGCGTGAGTTCCCTGATTCCTCTGTTCCCCCTCGAAGTCGTACTCTTCCCCGGCACGCCTCTACCGCTGCACATCTTCGAGCCGCGCTACAAGGAGATGATTGGCGAGTGTCTGGCTCACGGCAGCACTTTTGGCGTAGTTCGTGCCATCGAGCAGGGTGTGGCCGACATCGGCTGCACCGCGGAGATCGTAACCGTCACCAAAGAGTATCCCGACGGGCGGCTCGACATTGTCACCGAGGGGCGGAAGCGATTCGAGGTCTTGCAGCTCAACCGGGAGCGTTCTTTCCTGCGTGCTGAGATTCTGCTGATCGGAGACGAGCCCGGCTCTCCCACGAAAGAAGAGACGGCCCGGGCAGTGCAACTGCATGCGGAAATTCTCACCATGGCAGGCGCTGTGCAAGATCTCTCGGCCGCCGACCAGGCGGCGCTTTCGTTCTACCTGGCCGGATCATTGCCGCTCGATCTCGACTTCAAGCAGAAGTTGCTGGCGCTCCGCGGCGAGAGCCAGCGCATCTCTGCGCTCACGCAATATTTGGAGGCTGTGCTCCCCAAGCTGCGCCGATCGGCCCACGCCCGCGAAAAAGCCGGCGGGAATGGACACGCGCGGTGATTGCCCGTCGTCCGGGGTGCACGCGGTTTTCACTTTCCTGTAGCGTGCAACTCCCGCAGGATCTTCTGGAACTCGGGGTCTGAACTGAGGGCGCGCAGGTTGCTGTCTTTTTCAATCGTCTCCGCGCTCTTCAGGCCCCGCCGGATTGCCTCCCGCAGATCCTTGATCGCTTGCTTCTTGTTTCCCTGGGCCGTCCGCGTCTCCGCGAGCAGCAGTAAGGGCCAGGGGTCTTCACTGACGCTACTCATGAGCTGGAAATACTCTTCCGCCGTGTCGAAGTGCCGCGCCAGAAACTCCTGCTGTCCGGTTTCGATCCCTTCCGCCCACATCCCGCGGAACGCTCGCATGGCAACCAGGTGCTTTACCTCGCTCTTGGCGCGGGTTGCCTCATCTTTGAGCTGCCGCAGGTCCTGTAAGAGTTGCCTATGCAGTGCGAACGGATCCTCGAGGCTACCCGTGGCAAAAACCTGCAGCTTCGGTCTGATCTCAGCCTCGAGGGAGTCCTGTTCTGCAATCTGCTCCTGCTCTTTCTTGAGAGCCGTCTTCAAATCCGCCGACCGCTTCAGAGCCGCCAGTTTTCTTTCATACTCGGCCACATCCTTGAGGCCGCCGAAATCGGAGACGAGCGATCGGTAGGCACTGAGCTCCGTAATCGCGTCGCCGCGTTTCCCGGCGTCCTCCGCTTCCGCCTGCATCTTGAGGAAGAACCGGTCGATGAAAGCCGCATCCGCTGGCTGGCTACGGGCTTGCATGCCTTTCAGGATCACCCACTCGAGGGCATCCTCCATCACCGCCGCCGGCGCCCATTGGTGAGGCCCGGAGAAAACTCGCACCCGGTAGGGCAGTCCCTGCTCCTCACGCTGACGCCGAATCCCGATAACCTCCCCCCAGTTGAAATCCTGGTCGCCCACCGCGAGAAAGTAGGGCATCTTGTCCCTGGCCGGGGACTTACTGCTGTTGGGATATCCAGCGCCGTGAGCGATGACGCCGCCAATCAAGCACTGGCTGCAACCCAGCGCCATCGAGCCTGCGACTCGCGCCCCTCCGGAGAAGCCGCTGGTGTAGGTGCGGCGTTCATCCAGCGCCAGCCGCAGGTGCGTGTCTTGCCAGATTGCACTCATGCTGTTCGACGAATCGGATGGTGAGAAATTTCGCGAGTTGTTGGAGCCCGCAATCACGAACCCATACTTCTCGGCGATGTCCTTGTACAGTTCGACCGGACGGTAGCCGCGGCCGCCCGGATCGAAGAAATAAACAATCGGCCAGGACCTGGCCGGCGTGTACGAAGAAGGCAGATACAAGGCGTAACTCTGCGTGGCGTCAGCCTCGCAGACCACAGCCTCCAACAACTGTCCGGGAGCAAGTGGCGCATGCACTCCCGCCGTTTGCGAGGCCACCGGCAGAACCGCAAGGCAAAGGACTCCGCCGACGATGCTGGCAATGCGAAGTCCCAAAAGTGATCTCATGAGTCCTCCGACCGCGCTCCTTCCTGCGATCATCGTAACGTAAAGCCGAACCCGCTCGCGTGAACGCGCGTATAATCAGGCGAAGTATTTGCCCTGGGGGTTCTGTCCTCATGAGTCTTCCGCGCACACTTGGCGAACTGCGTCACAGTTCTTTCACTGAAGAGCGTTTGCAAATCCGGCGCGTGAAGGACGAACTCCGCGAGAATCTTTCTGCGCGGTTGCGCGAACACGGAGACGCCCCGGTATTCCCCGGCATCGTCGGCTATGAGGATACGGTCGTTCCCCAGATCGTCAACGCCATCCTCTCGCGGCATAACTTCATTCTGCTGGGACTGCGCGGACAGGCGAAAAGCCGCATCCTGCGCGCCCTTACGACGCTGCTCGATCCGCATATGCCCTACCTGGCCGGGTGCGAGATCCACGACAATCCCTACGCGCCCATCTGCCGCCGCTGTCGCGAGGAAGTGATTCATCACGGCGACAATGCACCCATCGCCTATCTCACTCCCGATGAGCGCTATGTGGAAAAGCTCGCGACGCCCGACGTGACCATCGCCGACTTGATCGGCGACATCGACCCTATCAAAGCCGCGCGCGGCGGCCACGAACTCGGCAGCGAACTCACCGTTCACTACGGCCTGCTGCCTCGCGCCAATCGCGGCATCTTTGCCATCAACGAACTGCCCGATCTTGCGGGAAAGATTCAGGTGGGACTGTTCAACATCATGCAGGAAGGCGACGTGCAGATTAAGGGATACCCCATTCGCCTGCCCCTCGACGTTGCGCTCGTTTTCAGCGCCAACCCGGAAGATTACACGGCGCGCGGGAAGATCATCACTCCGCTGAAAGACCGCATTGGCTCCGAGATTCGCACGCACTATCCAGCAACAGTGGAAGAGGGAATCACGATCACCGCGCAGGAAGCGTGGACGCATCGCAACGGGCACCGTCTGCAGTTGCCCAAGTATGTGCAGGAGGTCATCGAGCGCATCGCGTTCGCAGCTCGTGAAGACAAGAAAATCGACAAGCGATCTGGCGTCAGCCAGCGCCTGCCGATCAGCGCGATGGAAAACGTGATCTCTAACGCCGAGCGTCGTGCCATCCGCAATGACGAGAAGCTCGTCGTGCCGCGTATCAGCGACGTTTACGCAGCGCTGCCCGCGATCACCGGCAAGCTTGAACTGGAATACGAAGGCGAGATGAAGGGTGCCGATCACGTGGGACGCGAACTTATTCGCACCGCGATCGCCAAGACCTACGATGAGTACTTCACCGGCGCGAACGTGCAGCAGATCGTGCAATGGTTCGACCTGGGCGGCGAGATTCAGCTCTCGGACTCGATCGCGGCGATCGAGGCACTGGAAAACCTGAAGGAGATTCAAGGACTGACTGACAAGCTTGGGCCGCTCGGGGTCACGCTCAAAGACAGTCCGGAGCGGCAGGTTTCTGCGGCCGAGTTCGTTCTCGAAGGCTTGCACGCGCACAAGCGCATCGGCCGGACGGAAGAGCGCATCTTCAAAGCAGGAGAGAAGAAGCCGGAACCTCAGCGGGAGAAGTCGTTTGAGTCTGAGGATCGGCCATACCGGCAGAGGAGACAGTTTAACTGAACAGTGGCCAGTGATCAGTGACCAGTGGCCAGTTGAAGCGCCGCGGCTTCCATGGTTTTACTGACCACTGATCACTAGCCACTGGCCACTGATTTCCATGAAGCGCATCCGCTACTCCAAATACGTTCCTGACCCCGCCAGCGAGATGAGCATGGAGGACCTGCTCGGAGCGCTCTCCGACTACCTGCTGCAGAGCGGCTTCAACGATTACATGTGGCACGAGATGCCTGACGGCGAGCACACGCTCGACGAACTCAAGCGCGCCATCGAGCAGGCGCTGATGAATGGCGATCTTTTCGACGATGATATGCGGGAACGCATCGAGCAGATGCAGATGGAAGGGCACCTCGACGAACTGATCGAAGAGCTCATCGAGCGCATGCAGCAGGAAGACTACATCTCGATCGATGAGCCGCCCGATCGGGCGCGTCAATCGGGCGTTGGCGGACAAATCGGCGAGAACCAGCAGCAAGCCAAGTTTGAAATCACCGATAAGAGCCTGGACTTCCTCGGCTTTAAGTCGCTGCGCAACCTGCTGGGCTCGCTGGGCAAGTCCAGCTTCGGACGTCACGACACGCGCGACCTTGCCACCGGCATCGAAACCAGCGGGTCGGCAAAGACGTACGAGTTTGGAGATACGCTCAATCTCGACATCACGGCCACGCTTTCAAGCGCGATCCAGCGTGAAGGACTCACATTGCCGCTGAATATCGAGTATTCCGACCTGCAGGTGCATCAGTGCGAGTACCAGTCATCGTGCGCAACCGTGCTCATGCTTGACTGCTCGCACTCGATGATTCTCTACGGCGAAGACCGGTTCACTCCGGCGAAGAAAGTGGCGATGGCGTTGTCGCATCTGATCCGCACGCAATATCCCGGCGACTCGCTCTCGCTGGTGCTCTTCCACGACTCCGCCGAGGAGGTTCCGCTGTCACAACTCGCGCGCGTCAAGGTCGGCCCTTATTACACCAACACGCGGGAAGGCCTGCGGCTGGCACAGCGGATTCTGCAGCGGCAAAGAAAAGACATGAAGCAGATCGTCATGATCACCGATGGTAAGCCGTCTGCCCTGACGCTCGAAGATGGCCGCATCTACAAGAATGCCTTTGGGCTGGATCCGCTGGTGGTGAGCCAAACGTTGGAAGAAGTCTCCAAGTGCAAGCGCGCCGGAGTGCTCATCAACACCTTCATGCTGGCATCTGACTATGGTTTGGTGCAGTTCGTGCAGAAAGTCACGGAGATGTGCCGTGGCAAAGCTTACTTCACCACTCCTTACACGCTCGGCCAGTACTTGCTGATGGACTATATGTCGCGGAAGACGAAGACTATTCACTAGAAGCAGAATATATCCTGTGTATCAGTACAGATGGATTCCTGGCGGACTCGCGAGTCCAGAAATGCTTGAGCAAATGGCAGGCCTCTACTCGGGACACTACGGAAAGTGGGGTGGCAAAGGACTCCATCCTGGGGAGCAGATTAGACTTTCAGCAGCACGAATCAAGGCGAGTTGGCTGCTCTCTCGCGATTCGCGTGTCGCATGGGCCACAGCCTTCGGACAAATGATCGGTTACGCCATCGCTGTCCAAACCAGACTGCCAAGTTGTGGAGTCGTATCCTGGGTGACGCAGTTGGTCGTTCACGAAGAGCACCAGCACAGCGATGTTGGAAAAACCCTTCTCTTCACTATCTGGCAATTCACAGATCATTTCGCTTGGGGACTTATCACCGCTAACCCGTACGCAGTGCGTGCACTTGAGAAGGCGACTCGTAGAAGGTGTCTCCCAGCAAGCATTGAAAAACATCGAGAAGTGCTAACCCGGCTGGGAACCCGCATAGTTCCTTACGCCGACCCATCGAGAGAAACTATCATTACATCCGATGAGTCGCGGATAAACACTTCGTTCTTTTTGGATCACTCCAGCCTGCCAGAAAGACTGAGCAAAGCAACAGAGCGAGCGCCTTGGCGCCTTGGGCAGCTTTCGGAGGGCTGGGAATGGTTTGCATTTACCCTACGCGATCAGGAACAGATCAAGCTAGCCAGAGAGGAAATCGAGAAGATGCTGCTTGCATCGGACGCAGTGACCAAGGAGGCGTATTCCCGGATGCTCGTGAGCGGGGATACTCACCGCTGGGCACAATACGCAACCGCAGAAGTGACCTTCGTCGTAGAGAATTGCGCAGTCCAACCTACGAAATCAGTGCTGGACGTTGGCTGTGGATCCGGCAGACACTCCCTTGTTCTCGCGGAGCTAGGAGTTGAGGTCGTTGGGGTCGACTATGTCCAGCGGTTTGTTGACGAGGCGCAAACTGAAGCTTCGGCCCGATCCCTGAGTAACGTCTCATTCATAACAGCCGATTGCCGAAATGTAGATCTCAAAGAGCGATTCGACGCTGCTATCTGCCTCTACGACGTTGTGGGCAGCTACACAAACGAAGAGCACAATCTTTCGCTGCTAAGAAATCTGGGAAAGCATCTAAAGACAAATGGACACGTGCTACTGTCCGTGATGAATATGGAGTTGACAGAGCGCGTGGCTCGGAACTGGTTCAGCATCGATTCGGATCCAGACAAGTTGCTCAGGCTACAGCCAAGCAACAAAATGGAAAGCAGCGGGGAGGTCTTCAATCCAGACTACTATCTTATCGATACGAACACGAAGATCGTTTACCGAAAAGAGCAATTTGTGGAAGGCGATGACTTGCCAGTAGAGCTACTCGTCCGTGACCGACGTTACACGAAAGAACAGATTGAGGACCTGTGCAAGCAGGCCGGTCTCGATGTCCTCTGGTCGCGCTTCGTCAGAGCCGGACATTGGAATGAACCATTAACACGGGATGACAATCGTGCGAAAGAGATTTTGGTTCTGTGCAGAAAACCGGCACTCCCCATCCAATCCTTGTTTCCCGATGCTTAGACGCCAGGGGCCCATCCTGCACTGCATCGCCCCAGCTTCCCAACTCTTCACCGCGCATGGCAAACTGCTAATACACGTTCTTCCAGTGAGACATGGCAAATTGCGTTCAATGCGGCCGTCAGCTTCCCGCGTTCTCCTTCAAGAAGATCTGCCAGTGGTGCGTACAGCACGAAGCCGCCCAACGTGGTGAGGTCGGGGAGGACGCGAAACAGCGCGTGATGCCGGCTCCGTGGGTCCGCCGGGAAGCCACGATTACGCTCACGCGGGTCATCTTCGGCATCAATGTGGCAGTGTTCCTGGGCATGGTGCTGGCTACTGGCGATCCTCTCGCCTTCGCCAATCCACTTCAGGACTTTTCGAGCCAGTTAACACTGCATTGGGGTGCCAACTTGGCCCCGCTCACGTTCTCGGGCGAATGGTGGCGGCTGCTGACTTGCGTCTTCGTCCACGGCAGCCTTCTTCACATCGCGTTCAATATGTGGTGCCTGTGGAATCTAGGCGCACTCAGCGAATCGCTCTACGGACGTTGGACCTACCTCACGGTCTATCTCATTTCTGGCGCGGGGGCCAGTCTTGTCAGCGCAGCGTGGCATACTCTTGGGCCGCCAAGCGTCGGAGCCTCGGGAGCGATCTTCGGACTGGCGGGCGCGCTCATCGCGGCTTTCAAGTTGGGAGAGTTCTCCATACCCCGTTCCGCCCTTTCAGGCACGATGCGCAGCCTTGCGATGTTCGTCTTGTACAACCTAGTCTTCGGTGCCGCGATTGGGAGCACCGACAATGCCGCGCACATTGGCGGCCTCGTTACCGGTTTGATCCTCGGCGCGCTGATCGCTCGTATCGCTCCAGAGCACGACCGGCCGCTTCGACGGGCCGGTGTTCTCCTTTTCGTGACGCTGCTCGTGGGAGGCAGTGCACTGGGAGTCCAACGCTGGCGCGGCTATCCGATGCACTTCGCGCTGTCCGCCGGTTACCGGCAGAACGATGTCAACCGCATGATCGCCGATCTTCAAAAGAAGATTCAGAGAAATCCCCAGGACGCCTCCGCGCGCTACTCGCTCGCCCATGCCTATTTTGAAAAGGGACAATTCTCCGAGGGCGAAGCTGAGTTGAGGCGAGTGCTTGAACTGCAACCGCAAAACAAAGCCGCCGAAATGGACCTAGGAGCAGCCTATCTAACCCAGGGCCAGGCCAAGGAAGCACAGCAGGCCTTCACCAAGTTGCTGGCGCTCGACCCTAACCATGTCGGCGGCCACGTCGG
Organism: Terriglobia bacterium; assembly: GCA_020073465.1. Lineage (GTDB taxonomy): Bacteria > Acidobacteriota > Terriglobia > Terriglobales > Acidobacteriaceae > Sulfotelmatobacter. The sequence continues at coordinate 53,775 of JAIQFC010000030.1, read as the reverse complement.
CTTGGGGATGGCGCTGGCCGATCAGCAGAATCATCAGGGGGCAGTCGAGGAATACAGGGCTGCTTTGAAGCTTGATCCGCAATCCCGCGGCGTCTACCACCAGCTGGGAATTTCCCAGGCACACCTGAACCAATACGACGAGGCGATTGTTTCTTATCTGAAAGAACGGGAGCAAAGCGGCGATGACGCCGATCTGGAAGCCGCGCTGGCTGACGCGTATCAAGCCAAGGGCATGCAGCAACAAGCACAGGATGCCCGGAATAAGGCTGCACAACTAAAGAGCCGGGACACAGATTGACCGGAATCAATCTCTACAAGCTCTCGGCGAGAACGTGTAGGGAGTCGCGCTGCGAAGAGGATGCAAAGGTCCTTCGCTTCGCTCAGGATGACAGAGCGAACTTGTGCCGGAACTTTTGGGACAGGGGCGCTAGCCCTTGGTGATGTCGCCCACCGCCCGCCATGCCTGATTGATGGCCTCATCTGTGTAAGCGTACGCGCCGGCGTCGGCGTTGGCGATGGCAATGCGTCCGAAGGTCTTGCGCGCCACCTCGCACGGCGTCTCGCCGCCCTCCAGCCAGAAGGGATCGAACAGCGAGTTGTATTCGTAGGCGTAGCCGTGCGGCCAGCGGTTCACGGTGATGGCGGCGATATCGCGGGCTGGATCAAATCCGCCCGGGCCCAGAGTCCGCGTGAGTTGTTCGCGAATCTTCCGTTCCATGTCGGCGAAGGTAGTGGTGTAGAGCTCCATGCGGCCGGCGATATGCTGGTCTCGCGCCGGCAGACCCGGCTTGCACGCGGCCTTCATCATGTGGATGACGACGGGGTCTTCCGGCTTGCGCGAGCACTCGTAGCCCCCAATACTCACCGGCGAATCGAGGTTCAAAGTTGTGTGGTAGCCGCCGGGAGCATAGATAGAGTTCGCCCCCAGCTTCTTGAACGAAGTCCAATTGCGGATCAGGACATTGGTGTACAGCAGCGGCACTTTCTGCGCTGAGGACAGGGCTTGTTTCTGCCTGTCTGGCAGTTCGTCGCATATGTAAGGAATCACCACATGCCAGCATGCCAGGATTGAGCTCTTGGCTCTGGCGGTATAGACCTTGCTGCCGCGCGCGTAGGCGACTTCCACTTCCTTCGCGCTGGCCGCATCCCCCGCGTGTTTCACGCGTACAGCCGTGCTGTTCAGCCGGATACGAACCGGGGAACTCGCCTGGTCGAGCCGGGCATAGCTGGCCTTCGCCAAGACGACGTCCGACAAGGAGTTACCGGGAATCGCGTCGGGAATCAGCCTGCGCACCAGTAGTCGGGCGATGGTTGCATTCCCGTCAGGGAAATGGAAAAAGTACTTCTCTGCCTCTTCGTTGGGAATGGCATCACGGTTCATGCCCTTGCCCGGCTTGGGATCGAGGTTCATGCCGTCGAACCCGGGCAGGTTGAATCCCCAGGCATCCTGAGCGGACACCGCGTCAATACCAACCCCAAACAGGCCGTGGGGGATGGCCTGGTACATGCGGACGATGTCTTCATGCACTCCCGCCAAGTCCTTGAGGAAGTTGGCGTAGCTCATGCGGGCGAGCTTGGCCTTCTTCTCGTCCGAGCTTAAGCCAGGGAGATAGTCCTTCTTCTCCTCGAACAGGCGCTTTAGGTCGTGCTTGGCCTGATCGGCGAGCGGCGCTTCGGCGATGAATTTCTTCCACAGGTCGGATTCGATAAAGGCAGGATCGTCGCTGTCGGAGAAACGCAAGGTGCGAGGATTGACCGTCAATCTGTCGGTTCCGAATGTCTCCTTATCAAAGAAGATCTTGGAAGCTAAGCCTTGGGAGCGGTAGAGATCCCTGTCAACGTACTTGGGGTAGGACGCGACATCAATGCCCAGTTCCCCGATCACGCCCTTGGCCACCGCGCTGTAGGGTGCGGGGCTCTGGATCGAGTAGGTGCCACCAAACCCGAGCATGAAACGATTGCCTACGCGGAACTCGTTGCGCTTGGCGTGTCCGCCAAAGTCATCGTGGTTGTCGAGGATCAGAATGCGCGCCTTCTCACCCGCAGCTTTGCGGTAGAAATGCGCCGCGGCCAGGCCGCTGATGCCGCCGCCGACGACGATGAGGTCGTAGGCTTCACCGGTGTCGATGGGCTTGCCAGCCGAATCCCAGAAGGTGCCGTCGCGAAGGCTGTGGGCGGCATCGAATGAGCCAGGGTGGCTGCCGCGCATGCCCGTCAGTGCAGGCGGATAGTAATTAGTCGACTTCTCCGGATCTGCGTCATGATCGGCTGCAAGCAGATGCCACGGCATCAGAGTTGCGCCTGCCGTCATTGCGACTCCGTTCACGAAGTCGCGGCGCGTGATCTTGCGATGCAGTCCCAGTTCTCGGTCCGTTGGCTCGCTCAACGATGCCCTCCGCAAAGGTGGTTAAGTGTTCCGTACGCGGAAACCACGAAAATCTAATTCGTCTTCAGGACGATGTGCCTCCGCCATCGGCTTTTTTGACGGCCAACTCCGCACCCTGGAATCCGACTTTGCTGTGAGTGCCGTCGCAGAACGGCTTGTTGACCGAACCTCCACAGCGACAGAGCGAAAATGCAGTCTTGCCGGTGAGGTCGAACTTGTTGCCGTTGATGTCCACCAGTTCGACCGAGCCCTCGGGAGCTTCGACGCGCAGCGGGCCGTTGGGCCTAACGGTAATCTTCACCTGGGCCATGAATCCTCCAACCTTACGGGTTTCTAGTAAGGCTAAAAAGATACCACCAAGGCAGGGCCGGTGTCTTGTGGGCGTAGATTGCGCAGGTCCAACGCAGATTGCTGAAGGAAAAATGGCGAGGGACACGACAAATGAGCGAGAGAACTGTCTTATCAGGCGGCTACGGAGCCCACCGATACCAGGCTGCGGTAGAGCTGCAGGTAATCATCAATCATACGCTTGGTCGTGAAGCGCTCGCGCGCACGGCTGTAAGCCAGTTCCGCGTAGGCGCGGCACATGGTGCGGTCGGCGTTGAGCTGGCGGAGGCTTTTGGCCAAGCTCGCCGCATCGTTGGTGCGAAAATAGAGCGCAGCATCGCCCCAGGTCTCGCGGAAGCTGGGGATATCGTTAGCCACAATCGCGCAGCGGGAGAGCGCGGCGTCGAGGGTGGGCATGCCCACGGGTTCGTAGCGGGCCGTCGCCGCGTAGATCGAAGCACGGCTGTAGAGCGCGCGCAATTGCGCTTCGGTCTGCGGACCGCGAACGGCGACCGAGCTCTGATCGGTCGAGACTTTTACATCGGCACGAATCGGGAGACGAGGTGTGGGAACGGGCTGATCGGCTCCTACTATGCAGACTGGAAGAGGATGCGTGTGTTGCGTGAGCAGGAAGACCTGCTTCCCGGCATCAACGAGCCGGCCAACGGCCAGCACAGAATCTTCCTTGCTGACATACGGATTGAAGAATATGGGATTGCGGCCGGGGTAGATGATTTCCTCGCGCTCGGGCCGGGCGTAGGAGGTACGCAACGCATCGAGCATCCAGGCAGAGGGCGTCACTACAGCATCGGCTGCCTTGATTCCTCGGATGATCGTGTCGCGGTACCACTTGAGCCAGCGCGTGAGACGCGGGGTATATCCCTGAACCGCCTGGGTCCACGTGATCAGGTCACCGTGGGCCATCACCACTCGCGACACTTCCACCGGGAGATCGCCATAGCAGAACTGGTTCAGGTGGAGCACGTCGGGCTGGAGTTCGCGCACGAGCGCAGCCAGAAAGGCTGAAGAATCCGGCAGGTCTTGCTCGGCTTCCTGCATCCACTCCAGGCGGAACGCCGTGGGCCGGTAGTCGAGGCCATGCAACGTCTCCATCCACGTGGTCTGCTCCGGGAGAGGGATCTCGCCGAAGCTGACCAGAGTGACCTGCACGCCTCGTGTGACCAGGCCCGTGACCAGTTCACGAGTGTAGGTCCAGGTGCCGGACAGCGTGTCAGATGTGACGAGTACGTGCACAGACCTCCTGGAATTCAGCGGCACGCGCCACCGAAGTGGCAGCATACCACAGGGTGCGAATGCCTATTCTAGTGCGAACCTGGGAGACGACGGAGGATTTATTAGCACAATCTGTCTCCGAGTCATGCAGAATGTTGCACATCCTGCCGCTGTAATGTTCGCCTCGCTTCCCTGAGCTGGGAATCTTGGATTGGGAGACTTGGGCCACACTCCTCTTCTGCTCACGAAGTGGTACCCGGACTGCGTGGCAGAGAATGACGATGCCGTGATCCTGTATGTGGCCGATCTCAGCTGGAACACACTCACGATCCACTATGGAAGCTTGCTCACGGTTCTCGGCGGCAGGATTGGTTCTACCTCTTCCCTGCGTGGTGGGCCTCCCCCGAGGTTCAGGACAGGACGATCGTGGTCCATCTGCCTCAGATGGATGTTGAAGGTACGTGGCAAGGGTTGAGATCGCCCATCCTGCGCGCACCGCACGGGCCCATTCAGAACGTCAGCTTCGCTGCCAGCTGGAATGCCCTGGGGCCGCGGAACCGAATGGTCCCCCTGCGGTGGTGACCGGCTTGCCGAAGGCATTGCACCGACTTTCTGCCGGCGCAATGCTCCTCTGCTCAAAAGAGAAACTTGAGCGCCAATTGGATCAGCCGTGGCGGTTGTGCTGCGAGAATGTGATTAAAGGTTGGCGAGCTGATATCGCTATCGGGAAGGCGAAAGTTAGTGTGATTCAGGACGTTGAAGAACTCCGCCCGGAACTGAAATTCCTTCGACTCGGCCACCCTGATGTTCTTGAACGCGGAGAAGTCCCAATTTGCGTATCCCGGTCCCACAGCGATGTTGCGGCCTGCCGTTCCGAATTGTTGTGCCGGAGAGTTGGGGTCAGGTGTGATGCGTGCAAACGCGCTGGCATTGAGCCACGCGCTGGTGGTGCGTGGTCCGGAGTTTGGATTCTGTCCTGACACTAGGTTTGGACGGTTAGCTGAGAATCCTGAGATCTCTGGCGCCCCACCCTGTTCAGAGACATCATTGGAATCAAAGACTGTAAATGGAGTTCCACTCATTACGGTCGCAATCCCATTCACTTGCCATCCACCCAGCGCCTGTTGATACCAGCCGTGAGGCTGTCTCCAGAAAGGAAGGCTCCACTGGTAGCTCAGCACCAACCGGTGACGGGCATCGAACAGGGATCGGCCACGTTCAGCAGCGAGGTCGAAGGGATTCTGCGCCAAATCATTCTCGCCGGCCACGGGTTTCGATGCTGAGCCAGTCATGTTGAACGAGGATGCATCGTCAATGGACTTCGAGAACGTGTAGGAAGCGAGGAAGGAAAGGCCATGGCTGAATCGCTTTTTCAAACTTGTCTCCAGAGCGTTGTAGGAAGAGTTAGCGATGCCAGCAATTAGCCCGGTAGACGAATAGATGCAACTGCTGGGCGGATCAGCCAGCGTGCATCCCGAATAGAGCCGCCGCTGGTCAGCATTGCCCGAGGTGGAGTTCGGCTGACCGGTGGTGGAGTTGATCCCCGGCACGTAGATGGCAGGGTTGCCTTCGATGAAGCGCGGCAGCTTAGTGCCCTTGGTGCCCACATACCCGACCTCAAGCAGGAGATCTGAGCCGAAGGATCTTTGGATGTTCAGGTCCCAATCTTGCGAGTATGGCAGTGGCAGGTTGGGAGTCAGCGTCAAGTTGGTCAGCGGAGTGGCGAAAGAACCCAACGGCGGCGGGTTGCCGTTGTAGGGATCGGAGAAATTGGGGATACTGACTTGCTCGGTCTGCAAATATGGTGGAGCGCTGATCGGCGATTGCAGCGGCCCACCCTGGCCCGTGTAGTAAGGCTCATAGAAGATTCCGTAGGCTGAGGTGACCAGCCACTTTGCGCTGCCGGTCGGATCCCAGGCAAAACCGACACGCGGCGCGAATCCTTTCTTGAAAGTTGGGATCAGACCGGCGGGCACACCCGGATCACCCGGATAAAGCAGCCCTGCGGGAGCACTCGGCATTACGACGGATTGCCGTCCAGGAATAAACAGTGTTTGTCGGTTCTTGATCTCGCTGTAAGGGAACGGTAATTCATATCGCAGACCAAAGTTGACGGTCAGGTGCTGCGTGAGCTTGTAGGTGTCCTGCGCGTACGCATTGACAGACTGTCCGTTGATGCCGCGTGAAAAATCTCCGCGTCCCTGAAGGAAGAAGACGGGCTGGCCAAACAGGAAGCTCGCGAATGCATCGGCGATGTCCGGGAAGGGTACGAAAACAAAAAAGCCATTGGTGGCAATGCCCTGCAGCATGTTGACGTGCAGGTGTTCGTATCCGCTGCCGAACTTAAGCTCGTGCTTGCCGTGAACCCAACTCAAAGAGCTGGAATAGTCAAAGGCGTCTTCGTAGGTGTTGCGCGGACCTGTAATTGGGTCGCCGATGGTGGTGTAACCATTCACCTGGATGAAGGGAGGGCCTTCCGCCACGGCCAGACTCGAGTCATATCCAAAGCCCAGACTTGCGGGTGTGGTGTGGTTGGTACGTTCGCCATAGAGGAACTTGTTTCGCAAGAACGAGAAACGGAAGACGCCGATCATCGCGGGAGAGAAGGTGTGGGTATCCTGGGCGACGACATTCTGTGCTCGCTGCTCTTGCCCGACGGGAAAGCCAGGCACGCTAGCTCCCGACGTAGGGATCGGGTTGAATTGCGAGCCGTCACTAAACGCATATCGGAAGTTTAAGACGTCGGCGGTTCCGAGATAGTGGTCCAGCCGCAATCCGAACTGATTCGTGTCCTGACGCACGACCTGGGTTGAGGTAAAGACGTTGGCTCCGCTGTTCGGAAGCGGAAAGAGCTGCAAGAGGCCCAGAGAAAGCGGATTTGTGTCCGGCGGCGTCAGGGGTAGCTGATTAAGCGGATATGGTTTGTTGAGGAAGACGTTGAACAGTTGGTGAATCGGCACGTTAGGGTCGCCATTGGGATCCCTGTCTTTGCACATCCCGCTGGAGTCAAAGCCGCTGATGCAAATCGCCGAAAAATCACCCTGCCGTTCAGCTATCGAAGGCACAGTCGACGCGTCCGTTTCCCCCTGGCGATTGCGAAAACCCTCGTAATATCCAAAGAAGAAAGTCTTGTCTTTGCGGACTGGTCCACCGATGGACCCTCCGAATTGATTTTGTTTCAAGGGCTCAACGCTGGTGGCCGGAAACCGGGTCGCATCAAAAGCGTCATTGCGCAGGAATTCCCAAAGTGCCCCGTGGTAGCCGTTGGTACCAGCGCGGGTGATGATGTTGGTGGTCGAGCCCAGGCTGTTTCCGAACTCGGCGTTGGCGTTGTGGGTAAGAATCTTGAACTCGGTGATGGCATCCACGGGCGGCTTGAGAACGAAGCCTCCATCCACACCGTTGAAATTATTGGCTCCGTCGATCAGGAAGTTGTTCGACTCGGGCCGCTGCCCATTCACCGCGTAGGCCTGGCCCGCGCGCAGGGATCCTCCGGCTTCCTCTAAACCGGGAGTGAGGGGCACGACTCCGGGTTGAAGCAGGCCCAGTCGAGTAAAATTGCGCCCGTCCAGGGGCAGGTCAAGAACTTCTTGCTCAGTAACAGTCTTACCCAAGCTGGTCACAGTTCCCTGAATCAACTGAGCGTCGGCCATGACCTGAACTTGTTGTGTCTCACCGCCAGGAACAAGACGAACCGGAACGGTTGCGGTTGCGTTTACGTTCAGTGTGATGCCCTGTTGAACGTATCTCTGGAAACCCTTAGCCTCGACTTGCAGCTGGTAGTGACCGACGGGCAGCTCCAACAGTACGTAAGCGCCGGTACGATCTGTCATGGCAATACGGGTCAGACCGGTTTCGGTTTGCTTGGCACTAATCGACGCACCCTGCACCACTGCGCCGCTAGCGTCCACTACGGTTCCGCGAATGCTCCCGGTGATCTGCTGTGCGATAACGTTCAAACCCGACAGAACCAGAACGACAACGCACGCCAGTCTTGTGATAACTCTCGCGAGTTTTGTTGGCCTTCCAACGTCTTGTGTACGTTTCTTAGGTAGTACAGAGACGGTGAGGAATACGCGCCAGTTCGAAGCAAAGGGTCGGCCCTGCTGCATGGAGTTCGTCCTTTTGCACCAAGCGCACAGGAGGGCAAGCATGCGTGAGCCGCGTGCGCGAGGTGTCCCCTGAAATTTTCTGGTGAGCCCCAGCCCACAGAACAAGAGCAGCGACACCTTATCGGGAGCGTCGTGCGACGCACAATAGCGCAAATCAATTAGCAGCCGGCGCAACAATCAACTGATGCTCAGTGATTGTGTTCTGTTAGTCGGTGCTGTCAGTTCGACTCCAGGCGGACTCGCAGCTCGCGCGCCAGGTTGTCAATGGCGCGGATCTTTTCGGCGGCGGGGACGGGAATGTCGGGAACTGCCATCGCCAGTTCACAGGAGAGCAACATGGCGGTGAGAGTCTCGCGCATTTCACTGCGCATCTGATCCTCGACGGCACGGCGCGCTACGGATTCCTCCCGCTTGCGGCGGTGCAGGGCCGAGCGGACTTCGCGCACCAGTCGCTCCATTCCGGTCACGGCGAAATTGATGTAGACAGGAAAGGCGGTACCAAGATGCTCGAGCATCCGGCCACCTTCTTCGGGCTCAGTCTCTAGCAGAAACTGATCGATGACGGCAGCGGAGTAGGTTTCTTCACGCAGGCAGGTGGCGGCCTCCTGCAGGTTCTGCGCCCAGCATGCTTCGCTGCCGGTGGCAGCCTTTAAAGCGTCGGCACACTGTTGGCCGCGAGCTGAAGGTGTAATGAGTAGAATCATGTCCTGTTCAATTGCACGTGTCCCGCCAAGAGCCTATGCGTTGAAAACACAGTGCTTAGGAACAGCAACCGTACGTCTGGGTCCCGTTGCGGAACAGACAACGCCTTCCGCTATCTCAAAACCGGACTAGTGTTGGCTCATGGTTGAGCTGCATAGTCCTTCAGCTTGCGGTAAAGCGTGGTCTTGCCGATCCCCAGCAGTCGCGCTGCCTGCAGCTTGTCCCCGTTCAGTTCCGCGATCGCACTGAGGATCGTCTGCTTCTCCAGTTCCGCCATAGGAACGATTTCGCGATGAGAACTTCCATTGCCGGCGTCCGTCACCGGCAGGTTGGCGATCTCCCGAGGCAAGTCGGTCGTGTGGATCAAGGGACCACTGGTAAAGGCGTACGTGCGCTCGAGGCAGTTTTCCAGCTCTCGCACGTTGCCGGGCCAGTCGTAGGCCAGCATGGCTTTGAGGGCCTTGTCGCTAAGCAGCTTTTCCTGACCTGAATCCCGGGACATCCGGTCAAGGAAGTGAGCAATCAATAGAGGAATGTCCTGGCGGCGCTCGCGCAACGGAGGGATTCGCAGGCTCAGCACGTTGAGGCGAAAATAGAGATCGCGACGGAAGGTGCCCTGCATAACCGCGTGTTCCAGGTCGCGGTTGGTTGCGGCCAGGATGCGGACGTTGATGGAAATGCGGCGCGTGCTGCCGACGGGGCGGATCTCCTTTTCCTGGATGGCACGCAGCAGCTTGGCTTGAAGATCAACGGGAAGCTCTCCGACCTCATCGAGAAACACGGTTCCGCCCTCGGCAATGGCCAGCAGACCATCCTTGGTCTGGTTGGCGCCGGTGAAAGCACCTTTCACATAGCCGAAGAGTTCGCTTTCCATCAACGTGGGCACGAGGGATCCGCAGTCAACCGGGATAAACGGCTTGTCGCGGAATGGGCCGGAGTAGTGGATGGAGCGCGCGACCATCTCCTTGCCGGTGCCACTCTCGCCCAGGATGAGCACGGGATGCACACTGTTTGCTGCTTTGGCGATCATGCGGTAGAGCTTTTCCATTTCCGGGGCGCGGCCGATGATTCCGCCAAATCCCTGTTTCGACTTAACCTTTTCCCGCAGCATGCGATTCTCCGTCTTCAGCCTCAAATGGCCAGCGGTGCGCTCCAGCAGATTCTTGAGTTCGTCGACGCTGAAGGGCTTGGTCACATAGTCGTAGGCTCCATGCTTCATGGCTTGTACGGCCGATTGCACGGTGCCGTATCCGGTCACGACAATCACGATCGCCTCTGGCCGCCGCTCCTTGATCCGGCGTAGGGCCTCCAGGCCGCCCGCGCCGGGGAGACGAAGATCGAGCAGAACAGCGTCAATGCTTTGTGTTTCCAGAAGCCGGTAGGCATGCTCGGCGGAGTCGGCAACCAGGGCAGTGAATCCGAGCGACTGCGCAACCTCGCGGCAGGCTTCGCGGATGGACCGTTCATCGTCAACGATGAGGAGGTTAAGAAAGTTAGCGGCTTCGATCTGCGGCGTACTGGGAACTGGACTTACGGCTGCTGACGTCATGGTATGAATTCCTTTTCTAGTTGCGGTGGTGCCCCCTCATTGCCTGGCGTTCGAATTGCGTGCGGACGAGACTGGCCGGCAGTCTCGGGAACCAGCGGAAGCAGCACAGTCACGCGTGTGCCCCGGCCCGGCGCGCTATCGACGTGGATAAGGCCGCCGCTGCTGGTTACGATGTCGTGGACCGTGGTCAATCCAAGGCCGGTACCCTGGTCCGGTGTTTTCGTGGTGAAGAACGGATCGAACATGTGCTCTTTGGTCTCGGTATCCATGCCCGTACCGTTGTCGGTAACGACGACGACGGCGCAGGGGAGGGCTGCGGGCATGCCATCGTGACATCCGGTTTCGTCGGATCCGTCCGCAGAAACGATCTGCACTGCGCAATTGCTGGTCTCTATGGAGATCTGGCCGCCCTCTGGTACGGCGTCGCGAGCGTTGAGGACAAGATTGAGGAGAATCTGTTGTACTTGCGCAGGCTTCATCCTGACCAGTCCCAGGTCGGGATCAAGACTCAAGCGCAGCGTTTTGTTCTCTCCCACAAGCCGGACCAACAAGTTCCGCGTGCCTTCGATGATGTCATTGAGCAATAGCGGACAAGCGGGCGACTCTTGCGGGCGGGCGGCAGCGAGCAACTGCTTTACCACGCCCGTAGCCTGCAACCCTGCTGTGCGGATCTCTTCCACGTACTTGCGCGAGCGGGTGCCAGGGTGCATCTCGGCCAGCAGCAAGTCGCAGTACAACAGGACACCGGTGACCAGATTGTTGAAGTCGTGAGCGATGCTGCCCGCCATGCGGCCCACAGTTTCCAACTTCTCGGCCTGTCGCAGACGCCGTTCGGCTTGACGGTTTGCTGTCGTGTCTTCTGCAACCAGCAAGGTGTACTCTGATTCTCCGTTGGCTGCTGGCACTTGCCAGGCAGTCCACTTTACCCACGTGCTGCTCCCGACCCTATCGAGGAGCGGATGTTCCACTTGGAAGCTGATTCTCTCCCCTGCAACCATCTGGCGTAGCAACTGGTCGGTTTCGGCATGATCCGCCGGACCAAGCAAATCGCTCAGAGATGGACACTGCGGTACGCCGTATCCGAGCATCTGCTCCATGGCGGGATTCATTTCCGTGATCGTTCCCTGTTGCGAACACTTGGCAAAGCCCATGGGTGCGTTGGTGAAGAGAGGGCGCAGCCCCGGTTCGGTGCTCTCTCTGGTCAACGGGAATGGAGTAGCGGCGCTCATACTCTCACTTTGGCGCGGGATGACTCCCGCAAGGGGTCAAAAAGGGGACCTTCCATACCTTGGTTTTTCCAAAATGGAACAACAGGCGCGAGCAATGCTTGTTTACCGTGCTCGCCAACCCCACTATAGGAAAACCATCGACGGATGCTAAGGGCAACCGTCACTAGATTGGGAATCTTCCTGTGGAAAACGCAAAGAGTCTGGCGGGGGGAGCTACGGATGAGGCAAATAGATGACCTCGCGTTTGATTCCTACTTGCCAGAGCGGAAGCGATCGGAGGAGCCCTCCACCGGCGTGGCAGCAAGGGCCACGTCCCGAGTGAGCCGGAACGTTAACCGATGCCCTTTCTTGATTCGCAGGGGCAATGGCGCAGGTGAGGGGGGCGCGGCGGAGGCTGCTTCTGCGGTTTCAGTGGTACCCTTGGCAAAAAGGTTTGAGGTCTCCAGAGGTATGGTCCGCCCGCCAACGGCAATCGCGTCTAAGGTGAGGCAAACATAGCCCGCATCCGGTTTCAGACCCGAGGAATGGGCACACTCGAGACGTCCCCTGACGGCGGCACCCTGCCGCAGGACAGTGGTCCCGTCAACCATCACAGGGGACTCAAGCGTCGCGGCGAAAGTCCGCGCGGCGTCGGGCTTGCCACTCGAGATAGCCGCCTCCAGACGTACAGTTAACAGCGTGCCGGCAGGCAAGGTAACCGAAGCAGGCGCATAGAATGGCAGGTCGCTCTCAGCCTGGTGGCCGGGCGTAGCAGGGTCATCTGCTACTCCGTCAGCAGCCGGACTGGCTGCAGCTTGATGAAAAGGAACCTGCTGTCGCGAGGGACTATTCTCTCTACCCACCTCGAGACCACCACGTCGCGAACAGGCAGTATTCAAGGCCAAAGCAAGCAGAGTGGTTCCTACGCCAAGGCACTGGGGCCATCGGGATTTGCGCATCAAAGGCATCCTCGCGCGCACCTTTCAGCTGAGTAAGTGGCAAGCCGGATACCAGAGACATTCCCATGAAATCAAGCACTTGCGAATAGCACTGAAGTGGCGGGTATGTAGATTCTGCGGGTTCACGTAACCGCTGGGGAGAGGATCACGTAACTCTCATCAGAAGAAAGCGCGGAGGACGATCGTTGGTAATCGTCCTCCGCGGATATCTGTACTGCCTTATGGACCCCTGCTATTTCTTCGGCGGCCCCTTCTTCGGTGGCGTCTTCTTGGCTGCTGGCAGCGCCTTCTTGGCTGCAGCCTGCCGTCCGCCGATCAGCGTCAAGGAGTCCGCCGCGTTGAAGGGGAACTGCCTGGCGGATACTTCGCCGGTGGTGCTCAAGGTGACATCCACACGGCGATTGCTCGCCAGGATGATCGTCCTCTCATTTCGCAGGACTCTCGCCCGTTCCTCTTTTGTCAGCTCGGGGTTTTGCTCGACCGACGCTTTTACCTCGGCGGCGGTGAGATTGTGTTGATCGCCGAGCGCCTTGGTCTCGATGCTTCCCTCGGGAACGCCGTGCTCAGTCAGGAAGTTCTTGACGCGCGCGACGCGCCGCTCGGACAGTGCCTGGTTGTACGGTACCGACCCGCGTGGATCGGCATGGCCTTCCAGAATCAAATGCGCATCTGGTTTGCTCTTAAGATACGTCTGGAAGTCAGCGGCAAGCGCGGTGAGCGTCTGCTGCTGGCTGGCCAGCAGGCCTGCATTGGGATCCTTGACCGGTGGCTGTGCGGTGGGGAAGTACACGCTGTGAAGCGCGAGCCGAGCTTCCAGAGCCTTGTCCACAGGCGGTAGTGGCGGGTTCTCGACCGTAACTTGCGTAGATGCCTGGCCCGTCAGACCGCGGGAATCGGTACAAATGGCACCGACGGTGACGGAGCCAACCGAGGCTCCCGTGGTGGCCAGTGTCGCGCTGTTACCGGAGCCGGAGATGCTGCCACCGGAACTGGTCCAGTTCCCGACGGACACAGGTACGCCATCCGGGCTCGAGCACGCAGCAGACAGGTTCACGGTTCCCCCAGTCACAACGCTCGTCGGGCTGGCGGAGAGCGAAACCGTCGGCGGGTTCTTCGGGGGCAGCGGCTTCACCGTGTAACTGGCAGAGCAGCTGGCCTCATTGTTCTTCTTCTCCTTGGGATCGGTTACGTGGGCAGTCACGGTATAGTTGCCGGGCGCAACGTCGGTGGTGTCGATGCTTGCGCTGGTGTCCTTGCCGCTTACTTTGCCTCCGGTACCGACCCAACTGTAAGTTACGGTGTGCTTGGGATTGAAATCCCTGGCACTCACCGTTGCGGTGATGGGCTCGCCGACCATCACTTCGGTCGGTTGCACCGAGCAACTGGCGGCTGGGGTCACTGCGGGCGCGCCACCCCAACTGAATACAACACCGGTACGCAGCCGCGCACCTTCCAAACTGGGACGCCGCAGCGAGGGGAAGTTCGAAGAAGCAAAGTCGGCATAGTTGTGCTTCGCCCAGACGTAATCAGCCTCAAATAAGCGCCAGGCAAACCACTTCCCGAACGGCAGGTCCATTCCACCGCCGAGAATCACGCCGATCCCGTTGCTCGGACTCAAGCCGTTGACTGCGAGGCGGTTGTAGCTGGCCAGGGCGTGAACAAAGTAATTCGCGTCTTCAGTTCGCCAGATGAAGCGGGGACCGGCGGAACCCGTGGTTTCGTAGTTTGAGCTTCCCCAGTTGTGCCCGAGATCGAACTCGATTCCCCAGTGGGGATCAAAGTTATAGGTCAGGCTCGATCCGAATCCCTTCGCCATTGCCGGGATCCTGAAGCCAGTCGGATTATTCGGGTCACCAAAGGCCGAAGGAACGGTACCTCCGGGATTCAAGTACTGATACCCAGCAAAAAGATCCCACTTAGGATTGGAGTCGCTCTGCGCGAAAGCAGAACTCACAATCAGCATCACCGCTAGTACAACGAAGAAGGTCGCGCGGATCGCGGGGCCCATGTAGGACTTGCATTGAAGTGACATGGAATCCTCCAGATTCTGTACGCTTTCTGAAACAATGGTCCCAAGAGCCGTTGGAAAAATGGCGTTTCTCTGCTGCGCGGAGTTCTGCTCGTGGGAACCCGAAATTCTACAGCATGCTCCAGCTTAAAGCGAGATGGAGACCGTAAACCTCGCCTGGGCGAACACGCTGTGAGCATGCGAACGTGTCTCAATTTGAAATTGAATGTTGGTGTCTCAGGAAGGGATCACTGCTGCTCTTCCCGTTTTCCGGCCAGCCCAGACCTTGCCCGGTTGGAAGAAGGCCGCGTATCGTGGTGATTCGATGTGATTCCGTCCAAGGGCTGGTGCTCAGGAGTCGTCCTCGAACGGCAAAATGCTGGGCGAATCTGATGTAGGACATGAGAACGAAATGAGCCAAGAAAAGGTATTGATTGTTGAGGATGAGGAGAACGAACGCACTGGCCTCGCCGAATTGGTTTCCTCCTGGGGATTCCGGGTCGAAACCGCCCGGGATGGAGTTGAAGGCCTGGAGAGAGCCCGGCAGTGGACGCCGTCGATTGTGGTGACCGACCTCAAGATGCCCAGGATGGGCGGCATCGACCTGCTGGGGCATTTGGCCGAACAAACGCAAACCATGGCGGTTGTGCTGGTCACGGCCCAGGGCACGATCGACAGTGCGGTACAGGCCATGCGCATGGGCGCGTACGACTACATCACCAAACCCATCGACACCAACCGTCTGCGCACGATTCTATCGAATGCTTCGTCGCTGCTCGGAACTCGCGTGGAACTGGAAGTCACACGCCGGAAGCTGCGAGATTCGGGATCTCTGGGACGATTGAATGGTTCCTCACGGAAGATGCAGGAGATTTTCCGGCTCATCGAGATGGTGGCGCCGAGCACGGCATCGGTGCTGATTACGGGCGCAAGCGGAACGGGCAAGGAACTGGTTGCGCGGACGATCCACGATCTGAGTCCGCGCCGGGACCGGCCGTTCGTGGCCATCAACTGCGCCGCGATTCCCGAGACTCTGATTGAAAGTGAGGTTTTCGGCCATGAGAAGGGCGCCTTCACGGGGGCCCTCGAGAGGCGCACGGGCTGCTTTGAACTAGCCGAAGGCGGGACCATTCTTCTGGATGAGATCGGGGAGATGCCGATCGCCACTCAGGCCAAGCTGCTCCGCGTGCTCGAAGACCGCAAGCTGCGGCGGCTGGGAAGCAAAGTAGAGACGTCGGTCGACGTGCGGGTGCTGGCGGCGACCAATAAGGTTCCGGACGAAGCTGTGGCCCGCGGAGAGTTGCGCAGTGACCTCTACTATCGTCTGAACGTTTTCAATATTCACATGCCACCGCTCCGCGAGCACAAGGAAGACATTGCAGACCTGGTGCAGTTACTGCTGGCCGAGATGAGCGCCAAGCACTCGCGGAAGGTGGCGGCCGTCAGCGAAGCCGTGCTCAATGTGTTCAACGGCTACTCCTGGCCGGGGAATGTCCGTGAACTGCGCAACACGCTCGAACGCGCGGTGATTGTCTGCGATGGGGGCATGATCGAGACCAAGCATCTGCCTCCGGGCTTCGGTCAGGCGCCGCTGCGGACGGCGGCCAATGATCCAGACGCAGTACGGCTGGGAGTTGGCACAACCGTCGAAGAAGCAGAGAAGATGCTGATTCTCAAGACGCTGGAGGCTACCAGCAACAACAAAACGCGGGCCGCTGAAATTCTCGGCATAAGCCTGAAAACACTTCATAATAAACTGAAGGAATACGGCAGCGCGGCCGCAGATGCGGCCGCGGGCAAGGAAGAAGTGCCCGGCTAGTGGCCAGTGATCAGTGGCCAGTCAACGACGCATCTAGTTTGCTGACTTCTTTCACGACAGCAGGACTGGTCACTGGCCACTGACCACTGACCACTGTTCTTATCATGCGGCGAAAGACCATCATCGTGTTCGCGATCACCCTTATGGTTACGGTGATGGTGACTGCGTTCTCCTACCTTTACATTTCCCAGATCCTCCGCCAGCGCATCACCAACGCGTACGAGAATGCCACGCACCTGACCCAGACGCTGGCCTACGCGGCCGAAAACGATGTCCCTGACTTGAGTAGCACGCCTATCGACACCAACGATCCCGTCGCACTCAGGCGCGCTCTCACGGAGTATCTCCCGACCGACGTGAACCTGCTCAACAACCTCGAGTCGGCAGTGAGCAATTGGTCTTTTATCTACGATGCTTCAGTGGTTGGTACTGACGGGAAGGCCTTGCTGCACACCAATTCCAATCTGATCGGCAAGGTGGTTCCGGCCCGGCCGGATTTCAAGCAGGTCACTTCGGCGCGGTTCCGCGAGCAGCTTCGGCTGGTCTATAGTCCTGCGGCTGTGTATGACGTCAGCTTCCCTCTATCGCTGAACGGGGAGCCTTTCGGCTCAATCCGGATCGGAGTCTCGACTGTCTTTCTTAAGAGTGAAATCACTCCGCGGCTGATGCACGCGCTTTATTTCTCGATCGTGTCGATCTTTGCGTCCCTGGTGCTGGCAGCTGCGGTCTCCAATCTCGCCCTCGGGCCACTGAAGGAAATCAGCAGGAATCTCGACAGCGTGAGCGCCGGCGATGCGGATGCGCTATCCGGCGACGAATCGGGGCACGACGAGTACGGGCTGGTCACTCTCAAGATCGCCAATCTTGGCCGTCAGATGAGAGATACCAAGGAGATTTTCTCCGCGCTCAAAGACAATGTAGACCAACTCATGGCCAAGCTGCAGGATGGGCTGGTGCTCTTTGCCCGGGATTCACGAATTGTGCTGGTCAGCGCGCCGGTCGAGCAGTTCCTGGGCCGGCCACGAAAGGAGTTGCTGGGTCATACGGTCAAGGAGGTTTTTTCACGCGACTCTATTCTGGGAGAGGCCGTGCTCGACGCATTCGAGCGCAAGCGTCCCCTGATGCAGAACGAACTTGAGGCGGCGGGCGGCCGGCGCGTGCAGGTTTCGCTGGACTTCGTTCAGGAGAAAAACACCCAGATAGGCGCGCTGCTCATCATGCGCGACAGCGAGTCCGTCCGCCGGATCGGCGACGAAATAGAGTTGTCCCGCCGCATGTCAGCCAGTGGGAGACTCACTCGCGGAGTGGCACACGAGGTCAAGAACCCGATCAATGCCATTGTGCTTCACCTGCAGTTGCTGCAGAACAAACTTGCGCAGTCCGAGCCGGACACTCTGCGCCACATGGACATTATTGACAGCGAAATCCACCGCCTCGACCGCGTGGTGCAGACGCTGGTGGACTTCACGCGTCCGCGGGATTTGCATCTGGAGGAGGTGGATCTTCGCCGGTTGCTCGAAGATGTGGCAGGACTGGCAGCACCCGATGCTGAACAACATGGCGTGACGATCGAACGTCCCATGCCGGAGGAACCGCTGCCCATCAAGGCCGATATCGATCTCATGAAACAGGCCTTGCTCAACGTCGTGCTCAACGGGGTGCAGGCCATGCCACAAGGAGGCTTGCTGACGATCTCGGCGCGCCGCGAGGATGACATCGTGATCGCCGAAGTTTGCGACCACGGTGCGGGTATTCCAAGGGACGTGCACGACAAGATCTTTGAGCTCTACTTCACGACGAAGAAGGGTGGAAGCGGCATCGGCCTGGCCCAGACCTATCAGATCCTCCAGTGGCACTACGGGTCGGTCGATTTTGAATCGACCGAAGGCAAGGGTTCGACCTTCCGTTTCCGCCTCCCGCTGGCACTCTCGGGCGTGGATCGTGGCGGCGAGTTTGTCATCAAGCCCGGGTCCGCCCTATCGAAACAAGTGGGGTGACCGTCGCAACCCTAAGGAAACACGAGAGATTTCAGATGTGCTTTCCGTACTCGTTCTGCATCTCAAAGGGCGTAAGATTGGGCTATCTTCCGCAGCGGGGCGCTTGGTAACCAGGTATGACTCTGGCCGTGATCCTATCCATTTGCGTCTTATGTTTTGCTCCAATTCCAGCGTGGGGCGCTGTTCACCTGTGGATGCAGTCTGCTGCGCAACAGTCTGCTCCTGCGACCGCGCCGGATCCCTCCTCGGAACAGGGTCCGAGTAAAGCTGCCCAGAATCCTCCTGCTTCGGAGCCCCAAAAGCCGCCATCAGCTTCTGCTCCACCGGCTACTTCCCCGTCCTCCGCCTCGGCTCAGAAGTCTGATAGGAAAGCGGCTGCTAGCAAGCCTCGCCGCCGCAAGAAAGCCGTGAAGACAGCTAAGTCCTCCGATTGTGCCCAATCCGCATCGGGCAAGGCCAGTTCGTCACCGCCAGAACCCGCGGCCCGTGCGAAGGCCGCTGGTACGGGCAGTGCGCCGCCGGCGAATTGCCCGCCCGCGAAAACGGTGGTTCACGAAGGAGGCACGTCCGAGCCGGCCATTCAACTCGTAGGTGGTGCGGGCGGTCAGCAAGCTGCGGACCAGCGCCTTACCACGGACCAACTGGTGGGATCTACACAGGAAAATCTGCAGAAGATTGCCGGGCGCCAGCTTGACGCCAATCAGCAGGAGATGCTCAAGCAGATCCAGCAGTTTCTGGATCAGTCAAAAGCCGCCGTTGCCGCGGGAGACGTTGAGCGAGGGCACAATTTGGCGATGAAAGCTCATCTGCTATCGGATGAACTGGCCAAACCCTGACTCCCCAGGTGATGAAAGCTCACCTTCCCTTGGCTCTTGCCGCGTTCACCTTGGTCAGCAGATCTTGTGACATCGCCTGCAGCGGGCCGGGTATTTTCACCGCCTCGGTGAGCACTTCGCGCGCCTCAGTCGTCCGGTTCAACTTGGCATAAGCGAAACCGAGACGGTACAAGACGACGGCATACTGCTGGTCATCCTGTCCCTTCAGAAGCCCTGCCGCGGACTTCAGTTCCGGTATCGCAGTTACAGTCTTGTCCTGCTTCATGTAGGCATAGCCGAGAGTCGAGTGCGCCACCCCAGCGGAAAGCTTGCGTGACTTGTCAGCGTCGGGAGCGTCAGCTTTTGCCACCTCGAGGGCCTTCTGCGCATACGAAATCGCCTTGCCAACACTACCCGCCTTTGGATCGTCTGAATAGAAACTGGCCAGCAGCAGCAACGCCGGCAGAGAATTCGGATTGACGGAGAGAGTCTTCTCGCCAAAACTTAGCAGCCGAGCCTGATCGTTGAGTTGGCCGGGCCCGAGCGTATACATGGCGTAGCTGGACACCTGTTCCTGGAACTTGGAGTCCGGAAACGAGGCAGTGAATTTCTCGATATACGCCATGCGACTCCTGGCGTCGTTCTCGCCAGTGATTACGTTGAAACCCGACGACTCCAGAAAATCGCAGCTGTTTTGGGCCGCGGCCTTCTCTTCGGTTACTCTGCGGGCAAAGTCGTCGTCACTCATGCCTTCGGGTTTTGTCTGCTTACTGATGGAGGCGCAAACGTCGCCGCCCCTTGCGGCATAGTCCATCAGCTTGGCGTTGTTCTTCGCTTGCTGGGCCGTGCTCGCCTGCGAGACCAGGATGTCGAGATTGTGAGGAGATCCGGTCAGCGCCTTGTCTCCGTACTCGAGAGCTTTCTGGAAATCGCCAGTCGTCTGGTACGCCTGCGAAAGTTGCCAGTTCCCGTAAGCGACGGCGGCGCCGTTCGCCGAGAACTTCTGCACGAAGCTTTCGTACATGGCCAGCTTTTTCTGTGGATCCTGCTCGTTCGAGATGGCTTGGAGTTCGTGATCTTCGTCGGTACCTGCCGCGATCACAATGTGGTCAATTTGAGCCTTGGCCCCGGGAATCAGAAAAATGGAGAAAGACAGGACAACCACGACCAGCGACCGAATGTAGATCCTCATAGGCCACCTCCGGCATGCGTGAAAATACGATTCACTTTCCAGCAGCAGGCGAATCGTAGCGCTGAACGAGGCGTGGCGCAAGGCCGGGAATCACAGGCCGGGCTATTCCACCACCGAGGCACTGAGACACGCAGTAAGGTGGGTTGGATTGCCGATAGGGCGGGCGCCGAATTTCCAATCGGCAATCGGAAATCGGCGATCGAAACTCCTCTCGGTGCCTGCGTGGTGATTCCTGCCGTGCACTCACTTCGTCTAAAGTAGGAAGATGCGTTCGATCCTCGGCCAGCGTGCGCTGCGCTACGTTTTTGCCGCCAACGTGATTTCCATGTTGGGGAGCGGGATGAACTCGGCCGCCGTAGCCTGGTACATCTTGCAAGCCACACACTCGGAAATGGCGCTGGGCACCTTCGCCGTGCTGCAGACCGTCCCTGCCATGCTCATGCTGCCCTTTACCGGGGTCATCATTGACCGGGAAGACCGCCGGCGCCTCGTCATGATGCTCGACGCAGTGCGCGGTGTCATCATCGTGGTGGTCGCGATGTTGGCCTTCCGGCACAAGGTACAAGTCTGGCAGCTCTACCTGATGAACACCCTGGTCGCGGCGGGATTCTGGATGTTTTGGCCGACGATTACCGCGCTGATCCAGGAACTGACGCCGGAGGGAGCGTTCCTGCAATCCAATACGTTTTTGCTGGCGGGCGTACAAGGCGGCTGGCTCATCGCCGGCGCGATTGTCGGATTCATGTACAACCACATCGGCCTCGGTGGTGTGCTGCTGATTGATGTCTCCACTTATGTCGTCTCGTTCTTCTGCTATTTTGCCGTGCGCAAGGGACGTCACGTCGTGCTGCGTCCGCAAGAACTGCGCGCTGACATTCTTGCCGCCGAGTCTCAGTTTGAGTGCTTCTGGCGTGAAATGCGGGAGGGACTGCATTTTCTGCGCGATCATCGCGCCGTCGTGCTGCTCGGGATCAGTTGGGCTCTCTTCCTGGGTGCGATGATCACAGGCGTTGTCGTTACTCCATCGTTGAGCGAGCGCGTCTTCCACGCGGGCGCTGTCGGCTATGGCTGGCTGAATGCGGGATGGGGCACCGGAGCCTTCTTGAGCGCGCTATACGCTCCCAGGGTGATTGCCCGGATAGGAGGCCGCCGCTCGGTGGCGTTCTCCATGGCGATGCTCGCGATATGCGTGGTCTCCGCGCCCATCTCGCGATTCCTGTTCCTGGCGATTACTTTCTATCTCCTCATGGGCTCGGCCCGTGGCGTTGGCGGTGTCGCCATGAATACCAGCCTGATGGAGATGGTCCCGCAGCATCTGATGGGCCGAGTACAGAACGCGTTCTACTTTGGAGGAACCTTCCTGCAACTCGTGCTCGCCGTTGCCGCTGGGGCGGTCGCGCACAAAATCAGCCTGGTCGCCGCGTTCGCAATTCTGGCCTGTGTCTACGGTGTGTCGTTCGTGGCCGCGAGCTGGCCGGTCGGAACAGCCACTGCGGTAGAGGAAGCCACCGCCGTGGAATAGCAGCAGTGGCTAGTGACTGGTGGCCAGTAAGAGCAAGATCACGCTCCGGGTTCACTGGCCACTGCCCACTGACTACTGGCCACCGCTTCAGATGTTATCCTTTCCCATTCCAAGGAGCTTTCCATGTCCTCAGACCTTCAGGGTCGTAACGCTGTGGTCTTCGGAGTCGCCAACAAACGTTCGATTGCGTGGTCGATCGCACAGGGCCTGCATGCCGCTGGCATGAAGCTTGCCATCACTTACCAGAACGAACGCCTGGAGCAGGAAGCGAAGGATCTCATCCTCTCCCTGCCCGGCGCCGAAGCCTACATGTGCGACGTCTCGAAGGACGAAGAAATCGACCGCCTCTTCGCCACGCTCAAAGAGCGCCACGGCAAGTTGCACACGCTGGTTCACTCCGTCGCGTTCGCCCCGGCAGACGAACTCAAGGGCGACTTCATCAACACGACCCGTGAGGGCTTCCGCGTCGCGCTCGACGTCAGCGTCTACTCGCTGGTTGCAGTATCCCGCGCAGCCGCGCCGCTGATGGAAGATGGCGGCTCGATCATGACCATGACTTACTACGCGTCGGAAAAAGTCGTCCCGCGCTACAACGTGATGGCCGTAGCCAAGGCAGGCCTCGAATGCACGGTGCGCTACCTGGCCTTTGAACTGGGTAGAAAGAGGATTCGAGTGAACGCCATTTCCGCCGGTCCGATCAAAACCCTGGCGGCACGGGGCATCGCCGGGTTCGGAGACATGCACAAGGGTCACGCCGAGCGCGCCCCTCTCGGACGTAACGTGGAGGTCAGTGAAGTCGGATCGACTGGAGTCTTCCTTGCGTCTGACGCGAGCTCAGGCATCACCGGTGAAGTAATCTACGTCGATTGCGGATATAACATCATGGGCTTCTAACATACGGATTCATCTATGAAACCAAACTGCAAGTTTTTGTCGACACCTCGCGCAATCGCAATCTCGCTCCTTTGCGCTTCCTTTCCCACGTTGGCCCAAACTGCCGCTCCCTCTCACGCGGCCGCCGTCATCGATTCCATGCCGCAGGCAAAAAGGATCGACCAGGTAACGGTCTCTCCCGACGGTACGCAAGTCGCCTACGTTGTAAGTGGCGAGCTATCCATAGCCCCGATCAGCGGTGGGGCCTCCCGACCGGTCTCGGTAGAAGGCCGGCTTCCCCTTCGCGAGGTGTCATGGTCAGCCGATTCCAAACAAATTGCCTTCATTGCTGACCTGCCGGGTGATATTCCTTCCACCCAGGTATGGACCGCTGCAATCGATGGCAGCGCGACCGTAAAGCGTGCAGAGTTGAAGGGATTTGCCGAGACTCCCCACTTTTCTCCGGACGGATCAAGGCTTGCCGTTCTTTTCATTGAGGGCATTCCGCGAGTCGCTGGCCCCCTCGAACCCATGACGCCGTTAGCGGGAGTTGTCGACGACAAGATTTACGAGCAGCGTATCGCGACCATCGACCTAGGCACGAACTCGCTGACCCAGGTGACCCCTGCTGATGTGTACGTCTACGAGTACGACTGGACGCCAGACGGACAGGCCTGGGTGGCGACCGCAGCGCACGGCTCGGGTGACGCGAACTGGTACGTAGCGAGACTGTATCGCATCAACGCACAATCCGGGGAGATGCACGAGATCTACGTACCGAAGTGGCAGATCGCGGAGCCTCACATCTCGCCCGATGGCAAGTACGTGGCGTTTATCGAAGGGCTGATGAGCGACGAGGGCGTCACCGGCGGCGACGTGTGCATCGTTCCGATTGCCGGCGGCACCGCGCGGAACCTGACTCCCAACATCAAGGCTTCCCCTTCTTCTCTGACCTGGACGTCGCCGGACCGCATCATCTTAGCCGAAAACGTGGATGGAAATTCCGGCATCGCCACAGTGGGCATACTTGGAGGCACAGTTCGAACGCTCTGGACAGGTGAAGAATTCCTGGGCACCAACCCGTCGCCGAGTGCGTCATTCTCGCGCGATGGAACAGTAACGGCCATCAAACGTGAATCGGCAAGCAATCCGCCAGAAGTCTGGGCTGGCGCCATCGGGCAATGGAAACGGGTTAGCAATATAAACGCCGGCGTTAAGCCCGCATGGGGCGAAATGCGTAATTTCCATTGGACGAATGGCAGCACGCACCTGCAGGGATGGCTGATGCTGCCCAGGGAGTTCGCTCCTGGCAGGACATATCCACTTGTAGTCAACGTACACGGTGGACCCTCGTCAGCCTGCGCTTCACGCTGGGACTCGAGGAGCATGGGTGCCGAGTCAGCCATGGGGTACTTTGCGTTCTGCCCCAACCCACGGGGCAGTTACGGGCAGGGTGAGGCATTCACCCGCGGTAATGTGAAGGACTTTGGTGGCGGTGACTTTCGCGACATCATGGCTGGCATCGACGCAATCTCGAAACAGTATCCCATCGATCCGCGGCGCATCGGGCTGCGTGGACACAGCTACGGCGGATACATGACCATGTGGGGCGAGACCCAGACGCAACGTTTTGCTGCGGCGGTGGCGGGTGCTGGGCTTTCGAACTGGGTGAGTTACTACGGCGTCAACGAGATCGATGAGTGGATGATTCCATTCTTCGGCGCCTCGGTCTACGACGATCCAGCGGTATACGCCAAGAGCGATCCCATGCATTTCGTCAAAGCGGTTAAAACGCCCACGCTCATTCTTGTGGGCGATCGCGACGGCGAAGTTCCGATGGAGCAGTCCGTGGAGTGGTGGCACGCTCTCAAGACCATGAAGGTGCCTACGCAGCTGGTTGTGTATCCCAACGAGGGACACGTGTTCGGGAAACCTGCAGATGCCCGTGATTACTTCGTGCGCACACTCGAGTGGTTTGATGAATGGTTCGGGAAAGTCGCCCCGCAACCGTGATGATCTTGCGACGGATGAAGAATACCCGCCGGATCTTCGTCCTCCCGCAGTCTGCCCGCTAACTGAATATACGAATTCGCCGCGTGTTCTCGCCCTCCCGCTCCAGCGAGATCTCAACATCGCGCTCTTGCAGTAACCGCGGAAACTTCTCGCCCCACTCGATCAGCAGGATACTGTTCTCCGAACGCAGATCGTCCAATCCCAGCGTTTCTAACTCGCGTGGCGTATCCACGCGGTAGAGGTCAATGTGATAGAGGTTGGCACGCGGTCCGCGATATTCATGCACCAGAGTGAAGGTGGGACTGGTGACGTCGTCTTCGGCGGCCGCTTCGAAGGCGGCAGCGATTCCTTTGACCAGGGTGGTCTTGCCCGCACCGAGATCGCCGCGCAGCAGGACCAGTTTGGGTGGCGCGAGCAAATCGGCAAGAGCCCGACCGAAGGCGATCGTTTCCTCGGGTGAGCGTGTAGTGATCTCTCGCGTGATGGTCGCAGACATACGTCGTTAGACGAGCCACGACTAGTATAGCGAGAGCGTGCGAGCCTTTGGCGGCATCTCAAGTCTCGCGTGTCCCTGCGCTCAGTGCGTAGAGAACGCGCCCGACTTCAAGCCGAGCAAACTCCGGTCCACCACGTGATCGAGCGACGTGCGCAGGCGGCGATGGTCATCATCCTCAAGCGCCACGAAGCGGAACGCCTGCAGAACACCATCGGTCGTTTTTCGCATGGGGCTGAGGACTTCGGCCATCCCGTGCACCGGGCCGGACTGCGTCTGAAAGGCAACTTCGACGAAGTCGCCCTGGGCGAGCGACTGCGCCAGGCGCAGCAGGCCGCCGGTCGCGGAGATGGTTTGGAGTTTGGCTTTGGTGCGACGGCCGTCTTCTAAGCGAATCGCAGCCAGGACAGAATCGCCAAGCTGGATGCGGGCGGCTCGCCGCGTGGGGTGCGGTTGGGGGAAGTAAGTCATAAGCCAACTGCACTATGGCACTAGTCTGTGTTGCGTAATAGATTACCGAAGCCCCTCGTCCGAATTCCGTACTGCGGGCCTGAACTAGAGGTACCGAGCCCCTGCCCTATGAATCAGTTAGCGCCTGTTTACTGGTTGAGTAATGTCCAACAGGGCAGGGCGCTATTTCGAGGACAGCCGATTGTCGCGTACGCACAGTTGGCTCGATTTACCATGTCTAGCTGCGCTCAGGAGGATCTTCATGCCACGGATTGTGTCGCTAGTTCTCTTTTGGATGCTGCTCGCCGCCACTCTTTTGTACGAGCAGGATTCTCCTGCACAGAGCCGAAGTCCCCTTCGCGTCGGCATCGTGGGCCTCGTCCACGGGCATGTGCATGGATTCCTTCAGCAGTCGCTCCATAGTCCGGAGATTGAGATCGTGGGAATCGCCGAGCCAGACACGCGACTTGCAGCCCAAAATGCGGCAAGATACGGCTTCGACCGCGGCTTGCTCTTTTCCGACCTGGAAGAAATGCTGCAGAAGGCCCATCCCCAGGCCGTTCTCGTTTACACCAGCACTTACGACCACCGGCGCGTGGTCGAAATCTGCGCCCGCCACGGGGTTCACGTCATGATGGAAAAACCGCTGGCCGTCAGCCTGGAGGATGCCCTGGCCATCGAGAAGGCGGCACGTGCCGGCAAGATCCATGTGCTCGTAAACTACGAGACCAGTTGGTACCGGAGCAACTGGGCCGCTTACGACCTCGCGCATGAAAAGGCCATCGGCGACATTCGCAAGGTCGTCGTCCACGACGGTCACAGCGGCCCGAAGGAAATTGGCGTCGAACCCGAGTTCCTTTCCTGGCTCACCGATCCCAAGCTCGATGGTGGTGGGGCTCTGTTCGACTTCGGATGCTACGGCGCAGACCTGATGACCTGGTTGATGGACGGACAACGTCCGCATACCGTCACCGCCGTCACCCAGCAGATCAAGCCCGATATCTATCCGCGAGTTGACGACGAGGCAACTATCGTTCTGACTTATCCGAAGGCCCAGGCGATCGTGCAAGCAAGCTGGAACTGGCCCTTCGACCGCAAAGACATGGAAGTATACGGTCAGACCGGCTATGTAATCACCGTGCGCCGGGATGACATTCTGGTGCGGCGCGCGGGAAGCGGCGGAGACGATAGTCGCGAAGAGCGGATCGCCGCCAAACCTCTGTCTCCTCCTTATGACAACTCGCTGTCCTATCTGCGGGCCGTCATTCTGGAGGGAGCAAAGCCTGACGGCTTGTCTTCGCTCGAAACCAATGTCACAGTTGTGGAGATCCTGGACGCGGCGCGTCGTTCCGGAGCCTCCGGAAAGACAATCCGCCTCCCGATTTCGAGATGAAGTGGAAATAACACTGTCATCCTGAGCGCAGCAATCATTTCGCGAAGCGAAGTGATTGCGGAGTCGAAGGATCCCTCCCAGGCAGCATGTTCTGAGGGCGCTGCAAGGCACTCTCCCCGTGCAGCCTGCCTGGCTGCCAACTTGTCCTCGCAGCGCTGATTTCGGTTGGCACAGCGCTGATAGTTGCGCGCGGCGGCACGTGATTGTTGGGTGGCGCAGCGCTCGATTTTTGCTTGGGTGGCGCAGTGCTTCCGGCGCTGCGATAAGTGACCTACTCTAACTAGCGCCTTTACCCGCTGAGTCAGCGCGCGAATTTCTACGCCGCCTAGCCGCCCCAGTTCACCAACTTTTCCTCCGCGGTCTTCTGAGTGCGCCGAAAGGCCTCGGGCACTCCCTGTAGCAGATCTGTAGCCACCAGCGATTGCTCGCCCATGCTTTCGCGCATTAAATCGCCCGAGAGCCCGTGCAAGTGAACCGCCGACATCACAGCCAACAAGAAATCTTTCGGGTGTTGCGCCACCAATCCCGCGATCATTCCAGTGAGGATGTCTCCGGTGCCGCCCGTTGCCATTCCGGGATTGCCCGTCGTGTTGACCCAAGCTTCGCCATCGGGCCGCACGACGACCGTCCGATGCCCCTTGAGTACCACGATCAGGTCGTGTTCGTGTGCGAACTTGCGTGCCACTCCCAAGCGATCCTTCTGAACGTCGGCGGTTGTACATCCCACCAGCCGCGCCATCTCGCCGGGATGTGGCGTGATGATCAATGAGCGGCCTTTGCCAGTGAGCTCTCTCACATGGCCTTCAAAGGCATTGAGCCCGTCAGCATCGATCACCGCCGGGACTTGGCACTTCCCTACTAGCGTTCGCACTAAGGCTGCCGTCTCCGGGTGACGCGAAATCCCCGGACCGATTGCGAGGACTGTCTTTCCCTTGGCGAGTTCGTCCAGCCGCGCGCCTGCACCTGTGGAAATCGTGCCTTCCTCTGTCTCCGGCAGCGGCTCTGTCATCAGTTCCGGATGGAATCCGGCTACAGTTGGCAGCACCGATTTGGCCGTTGCCACAGTCGATAGCCCCGCCCCCGCGCGCAATGCCGCCATGCCGGCCATCGCAGCGGCACCGGCTTTGCCTACCGACCCGCCCACCACCAGTACGTGACCATAGAGCCCCTTGTTCGAGTCCACCGGCCGTGGACGCAGCAGGGGTACGATATCGCGCGCGGTGATGACGTTGAGGTGCAGTGAAGAAACAATCGCTTCTTCCGGGGAACCAATACCTGCCACGTAGGTCGAACCGGGCGTCAGCATGCTGAATACGTGTGCCGGACGCGCCGCCGTGAACGTCACGATGGCGTCAGCGCGCGCGATAGCCCCCGTTTGTGGAGTCATCGCATCCGCGTCGGCGCCAGAAGGAATATCGACGGCGATTACGGGCGCCTGGCTCGCATTCATGAGCGTGATCGCATCGGCATACAGCCCCGTGACCGGGGGTTTGAAGCCGGTACCGAGCACAGCATCAAGATACAAGTCGGCATGCAAGGAAAGCCGCACGCGGTCGCTCTTCAACTCGTCAGAAGAATGCACGGCGATCGCAGTAGCCGGCAGTTTTCCGAACATGAGCGCGGCATCCCCCCGCAACTCGCTGGGGTCAGCAAGAAGGATGACCTGCACTGTCCTTCCCTTCTGATGCAAGCGGCGCGCAGCCACGAAGCCATCACCGCCGTTGTTCCCTTTTCCGCAGAAGATGACGATCCTCTTCGCGCTACCGTAGTGGGAGAGCACGTGGTCCGCGACTGCAGCCCCCGCATTCTCCATCAGAGTGATCGAGGGAACGCCGAAGCGCTCGCTGCTGGCGCGGTCGATGGCGCGCATTTCCGCCGCGGTTACGATCTTCATGATTGAGAAGCCGCCGTCTGCTCGAGCCGTCGCAACTGGGACGGTTCCCCCATCGCGATCAGGCAGTCGTCGGGCTGGATGGGTTCATCGGGCGCCGGATTGAACCGCATGCCCTGCTGCCGCTTGATGGCGAGAATGATCACGCCCCGGTCCTGCCGGATGCGGGAACTCTCGATCGTCTTCCCGGCGAAGACTGATTTCCCCGTCACCTGGATCTCGCCGATTTCAAGATCCATGCCCAGGTGCGTGGTCGCGGTGTCGAGAAAGCTGACCACGTGAGGCCGCAACAGAGACTGCGCAATGCGCTGCCCGGCAAAGGAGTACGGAGAGACTACCGAATCAGCTCCGGCGGTGAGCAAGTGCTTTTCCGCTCCGTCTTCACTGGCTCGGGCAATGATCTTCAGTCGCGGATTCAACCCGCGTGCGGTCAGGACAATGTAGAGATTGGTGGCGTCCGTGGTGGTAGCGGCAATCAGACCGCGAGCCCGCTCGATCTGCGCCTGACGCAGGACCGACTCCTGCGTGGCGTCTCCCGTCACGACCAGCCAATTCTCGCCACTGTAACGCTGCGACTTGCATTCGGCACTTTCGATCATTACGAAGGCTGCCGGTTTGCGCGTCAGTTCGCGTGCTACGCTGCGCCCCACGCGTCCCATGCCGCAGATAATGTAATGGCCGTCGAGACGTCCGATTTCGCGCTCCATGCGCCGCCTTCCGAAGAAGCTTTGCAGCTCGAATTCTAGCAAAGCCTGGCTCAGGGCCCCGACGCCCAGCAACAGCAGCGACACGCCCCCGAGAATTACGAACACGTTGAAGATGCGCCCGGCGTGCGAGAGTGGATGCACCTCCTGGTATCCGATGGTGGTCAGCGTCGTGATCACCATGTAGAAGCCATCAAACCACGGCCAACCCTCGATGAAGTGATAGCCCGCGGTGCCGACTGCCATGATCAGCAGCAGGAGTGCACCGATGGTTCGGAGATTGCGAAAGGCCTTCATCGAAATACGAATGGCTCACTCCAGCGGCGGGTTGGCTCTGGGTGGCGCAGCGCTTTCAGCGCTGCGGTAAAGCCTTTCCTTTTTTCGAGGGCTTCAGCCCCTGAGGTGGAAGTGCCACAGGGACTGGAAGCTATTTGCGAAACGTCCGCCGCAACCAGCCACTCCGCCGACCCACGACTATAAAACAAAAAGGCCCTCCGCGCTGTGCGGAGAGCCCAGAGGCCAGCGAAAGAGACTCAGCCTATGGCGTGCTCTTCGACGCAGATCCCGACTTCAGAGCCTGCACCCTGCTGTGCTTCTGACCATAGCTGAAGTACACAATCAGCCCAATTAACAACCAGCCAATCAGCCGTGCCCAGTTGACCCAACCCAGCTTGTACATCATGTATCCGTTCGAGACCACGCCAAGGATGGGGATCAGGGGTACCCACGGTGTCCGGAACGGCCGCGGCTGGCCGGGATTGGTGCGTCGCAAGACCAGCACGGCAATCGACACAATCACAAACGCCAGCAACGTGCCGATGTTCACCATTTTCCCGATGTCATCAATCGGTGTCACACTACCCACGATCGCCGCCAGCAGGCCTACCAGAATCGTGTTCTTCCACGGAGTGCGGAACTTGGGATGGATATCCGCGAAGAATTTCTTGGGCAAAAGCCCGTCATTGGCCATCGAGTAGAGCACTCGTGTTTGACCGAGCAACATCACCAGCATCACGCTGGTCAATCCCGCCAGCGCGCCCAGCGTAATGATGTGCGACGCGGTCGAGAGACCCCGGTCCAAGAATGCGCGGGCAACCGGCGCCTCGATGTTGATTTGCTGCCAGTGCACCATCCCGGTCAGCACGCCGGCCACCGCAATGTATAAGACCGTACAGATCGCCAGCGAAGCGATCATGCCGATGGGCAAGTCGCGTTGCGGATTCTTGGCCTCCTGCGCCGTGGTCGAGACTGCATCGAAGCCAATATAGGCGAAGAATATGTAGGCAGCGCCCGCTCCGATTCCGGCGAAGCCGTGAGGCGCGTAGGAGTGCCAGTCCGTACCCCAGTTACCGCTGTTGATGTAGCGAGCGCCCAAAGCGATCACGAAGAGCACGACTGACACCTTGATGGTCACGATGGTCGCGTTGAAGCGTGCACTCTCTTTAATCCCGAGGACGAGAATCGCCGTAATGATCAGCGCAATAATGAAGGCGGGAAGGTTAAATCCAATTTCCATCCCAAACAGGTGGGGGGCACCCAGCAGGTCATGCGCCCGTTGCACCAATTCGGGAGACTGTGCGCTAGTGAGCGCGCTGACTTTATCGAGGAACGTCTGCGTGCCCGGCACCAGAGAGGGGTCCGCTGCCAGCGCCATCTGACGGGCAATCATCTTCTCGGCAGTCTTCAGCGCCGTCCAGTGATCGTAGGCCAACCAAAGCGGCATCTTGATGTGGAAGATATTCAATAATTCGATGAAGTGATTCGACCACCCCGAAGAAACCGTGCTGGCGCCCATGGCGTATTCCAGCGTGAGGTCCCACCCGATAATCCATGCCAGCAGCTCACCCAGCGTGGCGTAAGCGTATGTGTAGGCGCTGCCTGCCAGCGGAATCATGGCCGCAAACTCGGCGTAACAGAGGCCGGCAAACGCGCATCCCAGCCCGGACAGAACGAACGAGAGCGAGAGTCCCGGACCGGCATACTGCGCTCCCAGCCCCACCATCACAAAGATGCCCGCGCCAATGATCGCGCCCACACCCAGGGCAGTGAGTTGAAAAACCCCCAATGTCCGTTTCAGGCTGTGCTCGCCGGTCTCGCGAGCCTCTTCCGTGAGCAGGTTCAGCGGCTTGGTTGCCAACAAATTTGCCATGCGTTTTGGTTTCTCCTTGGTATCACTGACAGCTACGCTGGTACGGCTACAGGGATAGGGTCATGCTGATGCGCCGGTTGCGCCTTGACGCGCGCTTCTCGACCACGCGTAGTACACCGGGATTCCCAGCAGCACAACAATCAGCCCGGGCCACGTGTACTGCGGTTTGTAGCGCAGCAGTACAACATCGATGAATAAGGCCATCACAACGTAAATAGCCGGCAGCACCGGATAACCCACCGCCTTATACGGCCGCTCGGCATTCGGATGCGTGCGCCGCAACACAAACAACCCAACAATCGTCAGAATATAGAACACCAGCACCGCAAAAATGATGTAGTCCAGAAGTTGCCCGTAGCTGCCCGAAATGCAGAGCACGCAGGTCCACACCATCTGCACCATCAGCGAGACCGCGGGCGTTTTGTAGGTTGGATGCAACTTGGCGACCTTGCGGAAGAACAGCCCGTCCTTGGCCATCGCATAATACACACGCGCACCGGATAGGATCAGGCCATTGTTACAGCCAAAGCCGGAAATCATGATGGCCGCGGCCATCAACAGCCCGCCGACAGCCCCGAACATCTGCGTCATCACCGCGGTGCCGACTCGCTCCTCGGCGGCGTACTTGATTCCCCGCCCCAGAATCGTTGCCGCACCGGGTGCTCCGTCGAGCGGCAGAGCGGTGAGATAAATGAAGTTGCAGGCGATGTAGAGCGCGATGACCACACCCGTACCCAGCGCCAGCGAAAGAGGCAGGTTCCGGCTGGGATTCTTCACCTCTCCCGCGGTGAAGGTCACGTTATTCCACGCATCAGCGGAGAACAGCGAGCCAACCTGCGCCACGGCAAGGATCGTCAGCGTACCCACCATGACAATCGGGCCGCCGACCCCGACCTGCACGGCGTGTTGCGCGCCGAGTCCCGCATTCCGCCAGAAGTTGCCGCTGAAATTTGCAGCTACGGCCGTGGCATTGCGTCCCAAAGCGATTCCAAATAGTGCCAGCCCCAGCAGCGCCGACACCTTGGCAGCCGTGAAGATGTTCTGGATGATCGCACCGGTTTTCACCCCGAAGATATTGACTACCGACAGGAAGATCACCAGCAGGATCGCCATCAGATTCTGCGTGTTGATCCCCACATCCATGTTGCCCAGCACCATGGGTCCAAGACGAATCGGGGGAACCTTCCAGAGATGCAGAATCCAGTGGGTCGAGGAAATTGAGGGAAAGAAGACTCCGAGAAACTTGCCGAAAGCCACGCCCACGGCCGCGATCGTCCCGGTCTGAATCACCAGGAACAAGGTCCAGCCGTAGAGAAATCCCCAGAGCGGCCCCAGCGCCTCGCGCAAGTAAACATACTGTCCGCCGGCCCGTGGCATCATGGCCGCCAACTCGCCGTAGCTGAGCGCGGCGACAATCGTCATGAACCCAGCCACTGCCCAAGCCCCGATCAGCAACGCCGGAGAATCAACCTCGCGGCCGATCTCCGCCGAAACAATAAAGATGCCTGAGCCGATCATCGACCCCATGACCAGCATGGTGGCGCTGGTCAGCCCGAGGCCTTTGACCAGTTCCTTGTCCTGATGACTGTGGATTTCCCAATCGCTGGTTGGGCTGGGCTGCGTTATCGGTGTACTCAGGACTCCTCCTGTGCGACCACCCGGCTGGCTCATTTCCGGGAAGGGCACGGCTTCCGGCCGTGCCGCAGAGACCTTCCAAAGATTGGGGCTTTAGCCCCTGACGTCGTCTCGACGAACCGATCCCGAGGTCAAATGACTTTACCTCAAGATACGGAAAAATTCCTCTGCTGATTTGCGCGGCTCCCGCAAAAGATCGGATATCACCGCCACGGAATCGGCCCCCGCTTCGATCACTGAAGCGGCATTCGCCCGCGTGATACCGCCAATCGCGACCAGCGGCTTGCGGGTCAACTGCCGCGCCCGGCGCACTCCCTCGAGGCCCACCACCGGGTCGGGCTTCTCTTTGCTGGAGGTCGTAAACACCGGTCCGATGGCGATGTAATCGGCCGAGGTGCAGTCGGCTTCCTGCAGTTGTTCAGGATTATGCGTAGAGACCCCCAGCCACAGCTTCGAACCGATAATGCTACGCACAGATTCGGGCAAAAGATCTTCGTGCCCTACGTGCACCCCATCAAACGCCGCCGCGATGCACAAGTCTGCTCGGTCATTCATGATCAGTTTGACAGATGCTCCCACCCACCGCTTCAGTTCTTGCGCCTGCTCCAGCATCACTCGCGCATTCCCACTCTTATTGCGGTATTGCAGAATCGTGCACCCGCCCGCGGTAAGTTCCTGAGCAAAGGCGGATAGCTCCGCCGCGCTTCGGAAGAATGCCGCGTCCGCAATGGCGTAAAGCCGGGGAAGGTGAATCATGGTC
Organism: Terriglobia bacterium; assembly: GCA_020073465.1. Taxonomy (GTDB): domain Bacteria; phylum Acidobacteriota; class Terriglobia; order Terriglobales; family Acidobacteriaceae; genus Sulfotelmatobacter. Next base: position 19,585 of record JAIQFC010000030.1, on the reverse strand, counting down.
TGAGGTTAGGGGTTGTTTCCTGCAACTCGGTACTCGGCACTCGCTACTCTTTGCCGTTCTTCGCCAGAAACCGTTCAATGAATCCTGTGTCGATCTTCCCCGCGCGGAAGTCCGGATCCGCGAGAATCTTGCGGTGCAGCGGAATTGTGGTGTATACGCCCTCCACAATGAACATCTCCAGCGCCCGCGACATCCGCGAGATGGCTTCGTTCCGGTCCTTGCCGCGCACGATCAGCTTGGCGATCAGCGAGTCGTAGTAGGGCGGAATCACGCCCTCGGCATAGGCCGCAGTGTCGACTCGCACTCCCGTACCACCGGGCGGATGAAATGCCGTGATCTTTCCCGCCGATGGGGTGAATTTCTCAGGATGCTCCGCGTTGATGCGGCACTCAATCGAATGCCCACGGTGAACAACGGGGCCCAGCAGCACCTCACTCATGTTCGCCCCGGCGGCGATCATGATCTGGCTCTTCACCAGGTCCACGTCGGTGACCATCTCTGTGACTGGATGCTCCACCTGAATACGCGTATTCATCTCGATGAAGTGCAGCCTCCGGTCCTGATCCATCAGGAACTCAATCGTTCCCGCGTTGGTGTATCCGATAGCGGCAAGCGACTTGCACAAGACCGCTCCGATCTGGTCGCGTAATTCGGGGGTGACCTGTGTGGACGGCGATTCCTCCAGTAACTTCTGGTGCCGCCGCTGGATCGAACACTCGCGCTCGCCCAAACTCACCACATTGCCGTGCTCGTCCGCCAGCACTTGAAACTCGATGTGGCGCGGATGCTCGACGTACTTTTCCATGTAGAGATCGCCGTTCCCGAATGCTCCGGCAGCCTCTGCTTGAGCGGCCTTGAACAGGCCGGGGAGTTCCTCTTCGTTGCGTACAATGCGCATGCCGCGGCCACCACCGCCCGCCGAGGCCTTCACGATGACGGGAAAACCCACCTGCCGGGCCCACCCGATTGCCTCACCGTCGGATGCGATGATTCCGTCCGACCCGGGCAGAATGGGCACACCGGCCTGTTTCATTGCCGCCCGGGCCTTCTCCTTCTCGCCCATCAACCGCGTGACTTCCGGCCGAGGCCCGATGAACTTGATACCGCTGGTCTCACACACTTCCGCGAAGTTGGCGTTCTCGGCCAGCAAACCGTATCCGGGATGCACGGCTTCCACATTCGCAATTTCGGCGGCGCTGATGACGGCGGGAATGTTCAGGTAGCTTTGCGCCAACTGTGGCGGGCCAATGCAAATGGCTTCATCGGCAAACTTCACGGGAAGGGAATTCCGGTCCGCCTCGCTGTAGATTGCGACTGTGCGCACACCCAGTTCTTTGCACGCGCAAATCACGCGCAAGGCGATCTCTCCACGATTGGCAACCAGAATCTTCTTAAACATGTGTTTTGAAAAAGTAGCGCCGGCGTCCCGCCGGCTGTCCCGGGAGCGTCTCGCTCCCGGATGGTTCGCTAGAAACGCAGCCCAACGATCCAGACACAAAAAGGCGCGCTCAGTGCGCGCCTGATCTCGAAACAGTTCACTTCTTCGGCCTTATGGCAAACAACTCCTGTCCATACTCAATCGGCTGTCCGTTTACCGCCAGTTTCTTGACGACTTCCCCAGCGACATCCGATTCGATCTCGTTCAGCAACTTCATAGCCTCAACAATGCACAATACCTGCCCCACTTCCACCATGTCCCCCGCCTTGGCGAACGGCGGCGCGCCCGGGGAAGGGGCTTCGTAGAACGTCCCCACAATCGGGGACTTGACCATGTGCAGAACCTCTTCGGGAACGACTTCTTTGAGAACGGCTGGAGTTGGAGCGCCCGCTTGAGTCGCTGCCGGAGAGGCGCCGGCTTCCGGGGCTGACCCGGTGAGAGCTGGGACGGTAAAGATGGCAGGCTGCCCGTGGGGCGCGACGTGCTCGGCCCCGCGCTTGATCCGAACTTTGACGTCGCCGCGTTCGAGTTCGAACTCGGCAATGTCTTTCTCGATTAAGAACTCGATCAGTTCCTTCAGCTCTTTTTGATTCATTCTGGTAAGGTGGGACCGCCACTCGCCGCCGCGCCGGGACATCAGACACGCAAGAAGCCGGGCGTGATCGGCCCGGCCCGAAAATCTAGTAATTGAAGACCTAAATCGCCACGAAATCTTTACTCGTCGGCGTAAGCACCTCGCAACCGTTCGCCGTAACGGCGACCATGTCCTCGATCCTCACACCCCATTTGCCGGGGAAGTATACTCCCGGCTCGATAGTGATGACCATCCCGGGCTTCAAGACCTCCTCTTGCCCGGCTGCCACGCGCGGCGCTTCGTGGATCTCGAGTCCCACTCCGTGCCCGGTCGAGTGCGTGAAGTAGCGCCCTAACCCCTCTTTACGCAATACTTTACGGGCCTCACCGTCGACCTCGCCGACTCTGGTCCCGGGCCGCACAGCGTTGATTGCCGCTTGCTGCGCCTCTCGCACCGCTTCGTATGCCCGGTGCGCTTCCGCAGAAGCGGTGCCCACCCATACAGTACGGGTCTGGTCCGAACAATAACCTGCGAGTATAACACCGAAGTCGCACACCACGAATCCGCCTGGGGCGATGGTCTGACTGGAAGCCCGTCCGTGGGGCAATGCTGACCGCGGTCCTGAGGCAATGATGGTCGGAAACGACATCTCCTCGGCCCCTGCCCGGCGCGCGGTATACTCCATTTCCGCCGCCACGTCGGCCTCTTTCACGCCTGGATGCAGGACCTCAAGCGCCCGGTCGAATAACCCCGCCCCTAACTGGACCGCCGCGCGAATCCGTCCTAACTCATCCTGATCCTTAATCATGCGCTGTCGTTCTACGGCTGCGGAGGCACCTTTCACCCGCACTCCGGATGGCAGCAAGTCTGCCAAGCGATTCCGTTCCCCCACCGTCAGATGGTCACCCTCGATCCCGATCGTCCATCCTCGCGCCCGCTTACGCTGTGCAGCGATCCATTCTCCGACTGCGCTCAAGAGAGCCTTCCGCGCGATAACCACCTTCGCGCCCTTCACTTCTTCATGCGCCTGCGTGTCATAGCGAACGTCGGTAAAGAAGACGCTTCGGTCTTCCCGTACCAGGAGAAAACCGGCACTTCCAGTAAAGCCGCAGAGATATCGGATGTTGGGAAGATGGCTGATCAGCAATGCCTCGAATCGGGAGGTCGCGAGGTGCTCCCGCACTTGCTTCTGGCGATCTTGGAAGTTCATTGGAAGAAGTCTAGCAGGAGGGGAAGGGCAGTTCTCAGTTCTCAGTTCTCAGTTCGCAGTTCGCAGGTGGCAGGTCTTGGGTCTTAGGTCTTGGGCACCTCCCCGTGGAGCAATTGTCGAAGTCCTAAGACCTAAAACCCAACACCCAAGACCAAGAATTGAGAACTTGCTCCTCAAAAACAAAACCGCCAGCCTGACAGGTTCTTCAGGCCGGCGGTCGAAATCTTCAACGGCGCTGCTAGGTCTGAATGATTCGCGGCGTGATGAAGAAGATGAGCTCCTGGTTGGAGGTATTGACTTGAGTGTGCTTGAACAGGTTCCCGAGGTACGGAATGTTGCCGAGCAGCGGTACCTGCGACACGTTGATCGAGTTCTGGGTCTGGATGACGCCGCCGATCACTACCGTGCCGCCATCGGTCACCAGGACTTGCGTGGTGGCCTGCTGCGTGATCAGTTCCGGGTTGCCCTGGACTTCCTGACCGAAGTTCGGGGTCGTGTTTTCCACGTCCACGTTCAGGAAGATCGTGTTCTCCGACGTGATCTGCGGAGTCACCGTCAGCCGCAGGAACGCGTCGACGTAGGTCACGGTTGGCGGACCGCCCAACTGGGCCTGCGTCACGATGGGCACGCGCACACCCTGTTTCACCAGGGCTTGAATGTTGTTCTGAGTCACGACGCGAGGCCGCGAGAGCACTTTCAACAAGCCACGCGACTCAGCCATCGAGAGTACAGCGTCGATGCGGACCGTGTTGCTGGCATTGATGAAGGTCAAACCGCTCGACGGAGAAGTCACACCCAGGTTTGAAAACAGTGGAATCGTCGCACCACCGCTCGAACTGCCGCCCGTTGGCGCAACGGTGATGTAGCCCGGTGTCAGACCGTTGACCGTGGTTGGCGAGCTGCCGGCGCCTGCGTTTCCGCCCACGCCGCTATGCCCGTTGCCCCAGCCAAATCCGAGCTGGGTACCGATGTCGCGCGCGAACTGCCGGGTGGCAGCCACCACACGCGCCTCGATCTCGACTTCCTGCGTCTTGCGGTCCAACTGGGTCAGCAGGCGGTCGATCGTGGGAATCGATTTGGGAATGTCGTTGATAATCACGGCATTCGTACGGTCATCCGCTACGACATCGCCGCGTTGCGAGAGGAACTTCTTGACTGTGATGATGACATCCTTGGCTTTGGCGTAGCTCAGGAAGCGTGTCACCGAGACCTTCTCCACTGCCAGCGCTTCCGCTTCTACCTGGGCACGGCGGGCGTCAGCCTCGTGCTTCAAGGTTTCTACGGTGGCGATGCGCAGGACGTTGCCCTCGAGCTCGCGCGCCAGTTCGTTGTTCTTGAGCACGATGTCCAGAGCCTGGTCCCACGGCACGTCATCCAGCACCACAGTCAGGGTTCCGTGCACTTGCGGATCGAGCACAACGTTCAAGCCGCTGATTTCGTGAATCAGCCGGAAGAAGTCTTTCAGGTCGACGTCTTTCAGGTTCACTGAGATCGGTTCGCCCGTGTACTTCGGTCCAGTCGAAGCCGGCTGCTGTCCCGCCTGGGCCTTCTGCTCGGCAGCCAAATTCACCGCCGGCGTGATGCCCGTGCTGGAACCGGTTGAACTCTGCGAAGACTGCGTCGCATTCATGCTCACGGGGAGAAGCTCGGCCGCGGTCTTGTCAGCGAAACGAGCAGCGGCTTCCTGGGCCCGCACTGTGGGCTCGGCCGCAGGCTCATTCTTCTTGGCCTGGTAGGAAGGCTCGACCATCACGTAATTCGTGGGCGAGACCACCTCGTCGGCCTCTGCCTTGGGAGCAAAGGGCGATGCCGGCTGGCTCGCCGGGACGGGCAAGCTGTTCGCCGCCGGAGCGCTCGCCTGCGCGTGCAACGTCAGCACCAGCTTTCCAGCTGGTCCTGGCGTCAACTCGTAGGCGCAAGCCTTCTCCAGATCGACGACCACGCGGGTAGTAGGAGGCGTCTGCCCATCCATGCCGATGCGCACGCCTTTGACTCCTGCGCTGCCCACCGGAATGCGGCTCTGCGCGGTCACCATGACGGTCTCCGGCAGCTCCACGACTACGCGGGCGGGCGAGTCTAGGCTGCTCAGCTTCGGCGCCACCGCGCCGCGGGAGCTGATCTCGACACGGATCTCCCCCGTGCCCCGGACTACGTTCACTCGCTCGAGCTCGCTCCGCTGGCCCGCCGGGTTTGACGCCGGCGTCTGGGCGGCCGCAGCCACCACCGCCATGAGCAGCAACGGTACGAACATTGTCAGCAGTTGCTTTCGCATTTCGCTTCTCCCCAACCCGCGAGCCGGGCTCGCGTGTCCTTCCTCGAACTTGAGATTTCCGGCGTCCGGCTGTCCCCGGTTCGCCGCTTCCTTGCTAAACCGCCGGTGTAAAGATCCGCTTCACCACTTCGCGCGTGAACGGTTTGCCCAGCTTGTCCTGTACCGTCTCCTGGAACACAACCGAGTCACCAGTAATCTTGACCACATAGCCGTTGAATACCGGATCGTTCTCACGCAGGAAATAAGCCTTATTCAGATTGTTGGTCACCACCGCAATGAAGCCGGCGTCTGACTTCACGACGCCGCGCAGGTTGATGTTGCCGATCTCCAGGCACTTCTTGCCCGTGGAGCAACCGGAACCGCCCTGCTGCTGGACCACCGGGCTGAAGAACGGATCGCGTTTCCCGTTCATAGCCCACTTCTTTTCCTCTGGCTTGGGCTTCGCGGCATCTGCGCCTTTAGGTGATTCCCCTGGCTTGCCCGCTGGTGCTGCCGCGGGCTTGCTCGCCGGTGCCGAAGCGTTTGCCTGCTGCTTGGGCGCCTCGGCTGGCTTCGCAGTCGGAGCTGCTGTCTTTGCAGCTGGCGCCGCTGTCTGCGTCGTTGGCTTGGGGGCTGGAGCCGCTGCCTTCGCAGCCGCGGCTACCTTCGGAGCTGCCGACGGGGGTGCCATCACCGGTTTGGCTGCGGCTGTCTGCGGTTTGGCCGCAGGGGCAGAAGTCTTTGCCGGAGCTGGCGCCGGAGTGCTCTTGGCCACTCCCTGCGTATGCAGCGTCAGGACGAATTTATCGGATGGGCCCGGCGTCAACTCATAGGCGCAAGCCTGTTCCAGGTCCACGACCACACTCGTTGTCGGTGGCGTTTTGCCATCCATGCCGATGCGTACGCCCTTGACCCCGGCGCTACCCACCGGAATCTTGTTCTGCGGGGTCGCCATCACCGTCTCCGGCAATTCCACGACCACGCGTGCGGGCGAACTCAGTTTGCTCACTCTCGGCGTCACGGCCTCGCGGGAGCTGATCTCGATCTGAATATCATCCGCTTTGCGGACGACGTTCACTCGCTCCAGCTTGTTGTTCTGGCTGGCCGCCGGAGCCGGGGCGGGTTTCGCCGCCGGTTTGGCCGGAGCCGCGGACGGGGTTGATTTCGACGCCAGGATAATCGCCGGCTTCACCGCAGGAGCAGGAGAGCCCGGTGCGGGTTTCGCCGATTGCGCCGCGTTGCTCGCGATCATCTGCGTCGGCGGCAGCGACTTCGTGACGTTGCGCGTGTTGTCGATGGCGCTCGGGCTCTGTCCCCAGGCCCCGCCCGCCATCATGACCATTGCCAGAATGCCTGTCGTCAGCTTCATAGCCATCCCTACCTCGCCGCCGGCGCCCCGGGCTTAGCCCCGGACGCTGCGGGTGGTTGTGCATCGTGACTGAAGAACGTGGTCGCCGTGCAAGTGGCGACAATGCTCTCGTTGGGCGCGTACTGGTACGTGTGCTTTGCCTTGGCGCCTTGCGGATTCTTGGTCGTCGATACCATCAGCCCGCTGATATTGACGATCCGTTCCAGCTTGCCCACACGGTCAAAGAAATTCAGCATGGAGTAGTACGGGCCGTCCAGTTCGACATCGAACGGCATTTCCGAGTAGTACTCCTTCGTGCTGACCGGCTTGGCGGTATAGCGGCGCAGTTCCACGCCTGCCTTTTGCGCTTCCCCGTCAAGCATGGTCATGAAGCCGTCCACCTGCTTCTCGTCCGGCACGATGCGCTGCTCGATTTCGAGCTGCTGTTTGAGCTCCGCCAGCTGCTGCTCGATCTGCTTCAGTTTGGGGCGGTACGACTCCAGCTCGTTGTTCTCCCGGATCTTGTCTTCCAGGGCATGCTGCGCGGTCGTGTTCTTCTCGCTCTGGCTCTTGAACATGGTGAAGTACAAGGCCGCCGTCACCAGCGCGCCGCCAGCGATCACCACACCCCACTGCTTGATGCCCGACAATTCGCCAAAGTTCGCCATAGATGCGCCCTTACGATTTCCCTTTCTCGCAGGTCAGCGTGAACTGGAACGCTTGCATGTCCTTGATCTGCTCGTCTTGATAGGTTTCCTTGATCTCAACATTCTTGAAGAATCCCGTCTTCTGCAGGTTGGCGATCAGGTTGGCCACCGCGTCGGCGCTCAGGGCCGTGCCTTCCAGATTCACGCTCGTCCCCGCGTCTTCCATCTTGTTCAGCCAAACGGCCTCAGTGTTGTTCACCGTCTCACCCATCATGGCCATCAGGTTGACCGGACCGGCCTGCCCGGCGCGCAACTGGTCGATGACATCCACGCGCCGCTTGTAGTTGTTCGCCTGCGTCTGGCGTTCCATGTAGCGCGCCTTGACGTCGGCCAGCTCCCGGTTCTTTTGCTCGGCCACTTTCATCTTGGCCTCGATCGCCTTGGCCTGATGGTCCAGGCGGTACCAGTAGCCGAGATTGAACAGCCCGGCCACCACCAGCACCACCAGCACCTTCAGTTTGGGCGAACCCATATCGCCCATTTCGATCGAAGGCATGGCCGGGCTGCTGCTGCCGCCGGCCCGCTTGTTCTTGCCCTTCGCTGATTCGAGCAGGTTGATTCTGATCATAGGGATTCAAAGCTCCTCAGGGCCAAGCCCACCGCAACTGCCATCTGGCCCGGATTCTGCTCCACTAGTTCCGCTCCATGCCCTTCCATCGGCGGTGTCACCCGCTGGAAGGGATTGAACAACTCCACCGGCATGGAGAACTCTTGCCGCAACGCTTCCACCAGCCCCGGCACTTTCGACGAGCCGCCCGCGAGATAAATCTTCTCGATGTGCTCGCCTGCCGCGCTGGCGCGGAAGAAGTCGAACGTCTTCTGAATTTCCAGCACGATGATTTCGGTCACCTGCTGCAGGATGGGCTGCTTCGCGTCTTCGCTCACCGTGCCCACCTTGTGTCCCAGCTTCAGCGACTCCGCGTCGTCAAAGCTCAGATCCAGTTCCTTCTGCAGCGAGTCCGTGTACTGGTGCCCGCCCACGCTGACGTCGCGCGGGAACAGGGGCGTCGTGCCCTTCACGATGTTGATGTTCATCACGCTGGCGCCCAGGTTCAACAGCGCCACCACCTGGCCCGGCGCGGGCTGGTAGTTGTACTCGTAGCAGTTCTGCAGGGCCAAGGCATCGATGTCCACGATAGCCGGGGTGCGTCCCGCCATCGAGAGTACGTTGGTGTAGTTCAGAATCTTGTCCTTCTTAACCGCCACCAGCAACACGTCCATCTGCGGGCTGCCTGCTTCCTCGGACAGAATCTGGTAGTCGAGGCTCACGTCGGCGAGATCGAAGGGAATGTGCTGCGCCGCTTCTTTCTCGATGGTCTCGGCCAGTTCCTGGTCACTCATCGAGGGCAGAGAGATTTTCTTGACGATCACCGAGTGTCCGCTCACCGCAGTAGCCACGGCCTTGGTCTTGATCTGGTTGTCGGCGAACAGCTTCGAGATCGCGCTCGAGACCGTGCCCGAGTCGACGATCATCGAGTCCACCACGATGTCGGAGGCCAGCGGTTCCAGCCCCAAGTGGGCGACTTCGATGACGCCACCCTTCTTCTTCAGTTCGACTGCCTTGATGCTCGAGGAGCCCACATCCAGGCCAACAATGGACTTCGATCCGAATCCAAACATGTGTCCGCCTTTACTGTGACCCGGCGGCTTTCATCGCCGCCTTCGGTTTGCGTTTCATCCCAGCTTCCATCTGGCTCGACTTCTCTTCCATCCACTGGTCCAGCCTCGATTTCTTGAAGCGCCAGCGGTTCCCCAGCTTGAAGGCCGGAATCTTTTGCTCGCCCACGTACTTGTAGAGCGTGTCCGGACTCACTCCCAGGTATTGCGAAGCCTGGCGAATGTTCATCACTTCTCGCGAGTCGGCCATAGTTCCTTTGCGCCTTCCACCAGATCCTTTCCCGCTCCGGGGTCCCGGCCAGCAGGCTAACTTCGGGAGACTGCCTCGCCCTCAATTGCCTCTCCGAGGGCTTTCGGTGTCCCGAGCATATATCAGCCCGGAAAAACCCCGTCGCCAAGCGAATCTCCGTGTTTTCTGGGGTTTTATGCCCGTTTTCTGGAGTCCGCCGAATGGAGGCCTGTAGGTTATATCTATATATTGGGGTAGTGGTTGATGGAGGTCTATTAGATGTAGTACTTGTGCAAGATATGCCCGGTCACCAGTGAACCGGTAACCGAAGTACTAGGCACGGTACGGAGGTACTATGCCGCCCGTCCAAGCCGCTGTCTCAGGAGTCTTTAACTCGTAATGCAGGAAGTCCGCCGCGAGCCGGCATGCTGAGGTGGATGGACTGCAAACCCTTGTGTGCACACTCTCGCATGCCCTGCAATTCGATGTTTGCGCTTTGAACTCTACTGACTCTTCGCCGCGTCTCCTACTTTCGCCGGAGCGCTGCCAGCATAATTTGCGGTGGCCGATTCCGCGTCCACCTCAGTGATAGTTGCTGTCCCTATCTTGTTTGTGATCGTCTTGATCACCTTTCCGGTTGTCGGATCTTTCACGGTGCGCACCGGGCGGCTGATTTCGACCACGTCCCCAACCTTCACTCCGGAACTGCTTCCGACATTCAGAATGACGGTGCCCCCGCTGGCGTCCGCGACTACACCTGCATACTCAGCTTTCCGTGTGGGCAGAGCCGCGGCCTTTTCGTCTAACTGCTGCGCCATGGTGGTAACCGCCTGGTGCACCGCTTCGCCCAGGATGGTTTCGCCGAAGTTCTTGCTGGTCATGTCGTAGCCGGCACCGGCAGCGTTTCCTCCTCCGCCTCCGGCACCCACCAGCGATGTTCCTTTCCGAGTGGACTCGCCGGTTCCGGTAACGGCGGCGAGGATCTCTCCCGTGGTCGTATCGACCATGCGCGCTGTGATTGCCACCACAGCCTTCGCCTCGCGTTTCTGCAGACCTCCGATGCCGAACTTCCGCGTAACCCCGCCGACGGCTGCGCCGCCGTATGTCTTGTTCTGGTCATCCCGGCCAAATTGGGTAATGCTGCCCATGATGACGGCGTCCACGCCGAGCACCTTGCCGATCTTCGCAGCCGTTGTCGGATCCACCCGGTCGCTGTTCGCGAAGTTCTGCTCGTTCAGAATCTTCTCGATGGCATTGCGCTCGATCATGGAATACTTGCCGTCCGTCACCAGTTGCTGCACTAACAGGTCTGAGATCCCCTTGCCCACATCCACATTGGTGCCGAATACCGAGGCCACCACCGTCTGCACGGTGCCGTAATCAAAGTTGAGCACGGCCACCCTTTTCTTCTGCTGGCCCCAACTGCCCGGAACCAGCAGAGACACAAACGCGCCCACGACGCAAGCACGCAACCAGAAGTTTTTCATCGACACCCCCCAATAACGGCAGAAGTCTTTCTTACCCGGGCCCAAACAGGCAGGAATTCGCAACGGCGAAAGATTATCCTCAGCCTCCGCGCTGGTCAAGCAATCCGCGGAAACCGGATTTCTTGTCTTTACGGCTCGCGGGCAGTGGTCTGAATTTTTCTCCCACAGCTGCACTTTTGAATTCCGTTCTCCTGAGATAATCTATTGCTCTTTGTCCGGAGGACACTTTTGCGCTACTTGGATCGTCTACAACCCCTGGCTCTCTTCGCGATGCGTCTTGCACTAGGCGCCGTCATGGTCGCTCATGGCTATCACAAGGTCTTCGGCGGGCTGCATCACCACGTGGAGCTCGTTTCCAGCCTCGGACTGCCCGGTTGGACGGCCTACCTGTCGGCATTGGCCGAGTTCCTGGGCGGCCTTTTCGTGCTTGCGGGGTTCTTCACCCGCGTTGCTGCACTCGCCATCTGCATCGATTTGTCCGTCGCCATCTGGAAAGTGCACCTGCACAACGGACTTACTGGAAACAATGCAATCGAATTTCCCCTCGCCCTCGCGACGCTGGCCTTTGCCATGATTTTCTTCGGCGCCGGCCCCATCGCCATTGACCACATCCTCCGCGGCGGTGGCTCGGGCGGCCGAGGAAAATAGGACCCGATCTAGGTACGGAGGAGTTCGTAAAAGCTAATCCTCCAGCACTCGACGCGTTGCCAGTACACCTTCGGAACACGGAGGGGCCGGACAACAAATTTCCACTGGCCGGGTTTGCCTCGTTATTGGCGCCTCAGGCTCCGGTTTGCCAGCTGATTGAATCCCGCTCTCGCTGAAATTATGATGGGAACGACCACCCCATGCTTACATCCCAGCAATTTAGCAACCGCATCTCAAAGCCTGCGGTGAACTGATTGGAGGTTTCTCTTGAGAAAGTTAGCGCTGCTCACAACACTCGCTTCGACCCTTCTGCTGGCTAGCTTCGCCCGGGCGCAGCAGGCAGATGCCATGCTTGGCTTCGGAACGCTCCTGTCCTCGGGGTCGACCTCGTGCACCCTCATTACCGGTACCTGTTTTGTGCCCGAAAAGGGAGGCTTGTATCCGAGCATCAGCGGCGACGTAATCTTCCACAAACGGATCGGCTTCAACTTTGAGGCGGCATGGAGAGGGAGACAGGGAAACTACGCGGGACTTGGTGTCCCCTTCCGCCCCATTTTGTTCACGTTCAACGGCCTGTACCAGCCACGCATGGGCAAGCGGGCCGGCCTTGATCTCATGGGCGGCATCGGGTGGCAGTCCACTCGTTTCTATGGTTTCCAGCCGACCAGCAACTGCATCAACTTCGGCGCCTGCTACACCAGCAGCAACCACTTCCTGGTAGACGTTGGCGGCGGCGTCCGCTACTACGTGCGGGGGCACGTTTTTGTCCGCCCCGAGGCTCACTTCTACCACATTATGAACAACACCTCCGACTTCAGCTCCAACAACGTGATTCGCGTAGGAGCCTCAATCGGGTACACCATCGGTCCAGACTAGGCCTTGGGACGATGTGAGGGAGCGCACGGCAGGGTGACCCTGTGTGGTCCAGCCGTTCCCTGCTGTTTCGCCGGACGTCATCCATCCAGCGGCTGCATTCCGGAAGTCTGAACGAACTGACAAGGAGGCTGTATTGAGAAAGTTCGCCCTGCCCACCACCCTGGCGTCTTGGCTTCTGTTGCTCACCTTCGCTCACGCTCAGCAGGCCGACGTTACGTTCGGCGCTGGCACTCTCCTCTCTTCTTCCACAACCAGCGCTTCGGTAACGGCGGTCGGCGCGGAGAAGGGAGGAACCTATCTGAACTTCGGCGGCGACGTTATCTTCAGGCACCGCATCGGCTTCAACGTCGAGGCAGCATGGAGGGCGAAGCAGGGACTGGATGTTTTCGGTCAACCCTACCGCCCGATCCTGGTCGACTTTAACGGCGTGTTCCAGCCGCGCATCACCAAGAAGGCTGGAGCCGACCTGATGGCTGGTATCGGCTTCCAAAGTACCCGCTTCTACGGGTTCACGCCCACATCGTCCTGCGTCAATTTTGGTGCCTGCTATACCAGCGATAATCACTTCCTGGTCCACGTTGGTGGCGGCGTCCGTTATTACGTGTGGGGACACGTTTTCTTCCGCCCCGAGGCACACTACTACCGGATCAGCAACAACTTCCAGTTCCATTCCGGCAATATCGTGCGGGTAGGAGCTTCGATCGGGTACACCATTGGTCCCGAATGATGGCAACAGTAGCTGCGGATAAAAAGGCAGCGCCCGACCCGGCGCTGCCTTTCGTATTTGGGTGTGTAACCTCGACTTACTTCATCGACATGCAGATCTCAGCCTCGTGGATCGCGGCATTGAGATGTTCGATCGCCTTAACCCGATGGCCCCCGAAATCATGCTCGGCGGTTTCCAGATGATGTTTCGCGGCGCGCATCGACTCCAGAGCTTCATCGATGTGCGGATGACGTTCCGGCATCGCTGCGACTGCCGGTGCAGCCGGAGCGGCCGCAGCTGCGGGTAGTGGCGCCGGAGCCACTGCGTTCGGACCAGCTGCTGCCGCCGGGAACGCAAGAGCAAAGAGAAGCGCAGCTATGGCAGCTAAAGTTAGGAACCCCAGTTTCTTCATACATTTCTCCTTATGTCGTTGTTCCGGCTCGTCGAGCCGGGCCCCATGCCCCGGGCCAAGTATAGCTGCGTCTGCTGGGAAGCCGACCGTGTAAAACTGGGTTACCCCTATCTGCCCGGCCCTCCCGACAGTCGAACGCCGTCATCCAGCTGGCCCTCAGTCGGCATCCGTCTGCCGCCGGCTGCGCCACCACAGAAAACCGATCGCCAAGACCACCACTACCGCAACCGCAATGTCGAATACCTTCAGATCGCGCACCAGACGCTGCCAGTGTCGCCCGAACAGGTATCCCGCTTCCGCAATCACTGTCACCCACAGGAATGCCCCGAGAAAGTTGAACAGAAGGAACTTCCGCCATGACATCCGCAATACGCCAGCCAACGGGCCGGCAATGATCCGCACACCAAATACAAAGCGGGCAAAGAGGACCGTCAGCGGCCCGTAACGTGCGAAGATCCGTTCCCCCCGCATGAGAGTCGCAGCACGAATTCGAAAGAAGTGCTGGTAGCGCTCCAACAGCGGCCGTCCACCATAGAAGCCAAGCGCAAATCCGAGGTTATCGCCGAGCGTGGCTGCAAGCGTTGCCACCACAATGATCCAACGCATTTCGAGCGCGTGTTCGGAAAAAGCAAGAAAGCTCGCCAGCAGCAGGACCGTCTCCCCTGGCACGGGTATCCCCGCATTCTCCAAGAGCAGGGCCACTGCAACCGCCCAATAGCCATACTGGACCAGCGATCCGCGCAATACGTCGAGAATGTGGTGGGGCATGTGTGTAGGAATCGTTCAGCTGGCAGCAGGAGTCTCGGTCAGGAACTCAATCAGCACGCGGTTGAACTCCTGCGGACATTCCTCATACGGCAAGTGGCCCACTCCTGGGAAGACGACCAACCTGGAATTCGGAAAATGTTTTGCCAGCGAGGCCGCGGAGGAGGCGTATACCGCCACGTCATCACTGCCCCAGATTAGCAGCGTGGGCACACTCCCGACTTTCGGTAAAGTAGCTTCCAGTTCACGCAGATCCGCCGTCCAGGTGCGGGCAATGTTGAGTCCGTGCTGAAACAGGCCGGGAATCGCCAGGGGTGCCATGTAGCCCTCCAGAGTTCCGGGGGGAATCTTCTTCGGATCGCCGTATAGACGCCTCAACAGCGGGCGGTAGAAAAGGCTCGTGCGCGCAAACAAGAGACGAAACAACGCGGAACCAGCCGGCCCGCCGAAGAATGGTGCGAGCCGCTTCCCGTGCGCTGAGTATGGATTCACCGGGGCCACCAAGATCAGCCGCTGCAGCTGCAGACCAGTCACTCCAGCCAGGCATTCGGCTGCCGCCATCGTGGCTACCGCCCCGCCGTGTGAAGTCCCGAGCAGGTCAAACGAGGAAATCCCGAGTTGCGTGACGAATTGCAGGAGACGAGAGGCCGTCGCGTGCATCGTACAGTCCAGCCCCGCCGGACGGTCCGAGAATCCCGCTCCCAGCATGTCGGGGGCATAGACCGTGGCAAAAGGCGCCAGGGCCGGCATGGTGAACCGCCAGGAAAAGGAGTACCCCAGCAGCCCGTGAAGCAGGATCAACGCCGGCCCCGATCCCGCCCGCAGGTAGCGCATCCGCGCCCCGGCAACTTCCATCCAGCACTCTTCGACACCCAGACCGGCCCTGGGACGATCAGCAGCAACCGTAGAAGATTTTTCCGTCAGTACTCCGTTCAACACGAATTCTTCCCGCCCCGGGGACAACTCTTTCCCCACTGCCGGATTCTATCTATGTGAAACATCGCCTCTGTCGCTTCACTTTGGGGAGCTTCGGCTCCCCCCTTTTTGCGACGCTCTCAACCGGTGTCGCGGGCCCGTCCCAATAAGTACACGTTGTCATCCTGAGCGAAGCGAAGGACCTATGCACTTTGTTTTGCAACGCCGATTCTTTGTGCATTGCATAGAATCCCCGCACCAAAGCCGCACTCCATGCGGCATCGTGCGAACCTGAACTCACAGCCGGGCTCTAAGCCGCCGCCTTCCGCTTCTTCCCCAGCAACTTCTTCAGCACCCGAATGCCCTTGTCCACATGCTTTTCCTCCAGCAAGAAGGGAGGCAGGAATCGCACCACGGTGTCCTGTGTGCTGTTGAATAGAACTCCTTCCGCCAGCCCCGCATCCACAATCGGACGCGCCGGGATATCCAGCTGAATTCCCTGAATGAAGCCGCGCCCGCGCACTTCCTTCGCCGCCGCGCGCTTTCCAATCAATTCTTTCAACTCCTGCTGCAGGTACGCGCCAACCCGGTTCACGTTCTCGAGCAATTTCTCTTCTTCCACAATCGCCAGAAACTCCAGCGCTACGCGGCAAGCCAGCGGACCGCCGCCGAAGGTCGTGCCATGCTGCCCCGGAGAAATCGCCGACGCGAACTCCTCCTTCGCAAGGAACGCCCCCAGCGGAAGCCCTGCCGCAATCGGCTTGGCAATCGCCACGATGTCAGGCGTCACTCCGAAGCCCTGATACGCAAAGATCGTCCCCGTGCGCCCCAGCCCACACTGAATCTCGTCAAAGATCAGCGCCACCCGATGACGATCCGCCAGCGCCCGGCATTCCTGCAAAAATTCCGCCGAACACTCGTAGATGCCGCCCTCGCCGAAAATCGGCTCCAGCACGATGGCACAAGTGTTATCATTCACCGCGGCACGCAGCCCTTCCACGTCGTTCTGCTTCACAAACGTCACATCTTCCAGCAGCGGCTCGAATCCCTTGCGGTGCTTGTCCTGCCCGGTCAGCGAGAGCGCCCCAAACGTTCTCCCGTGATACGACCCTTCCAGCGCCACCAGCCTGCTCTTCGCCGCGCCGCCCACGCGATGCCCCGCCAGCCGCGCCAGCTTGATCGATCCCTCGATCGCCTCGGTCCCGCTGTTCGAAAAGAACGCGCGTGACATTCCGGAAGAGCCGCCCGAGAGCGAGCACAGCTTCTCCGCCAGCAATCCCTGGTATTCGTGGTAATAGAGATTGGAAATGTGCACCAGCTTCGCCGCCTGCTCGCGAATCGTCTTCACGATCCGTGGATGCGCATGCCCCAGCGCATTCACCCCCAGCCCGGACACAAAGTCCAGATAGCGTTTTCCCTCGATGTCGAAGAGAAACACGCCCTTGCCGCGGCTGAGCACCAAGGGATAGCGGTTGTAGGTCTGCAGTAAATATTTCCGTTCCAGTTCCGCGATTTGTTCAAGTGTATTCATAAGAAGATTCGATTCTACCGGAAGGTGAATACGGAAGTTGATCAGTGCTGTGGATTCTTGGGCAGCCCAGAGTAAAGACGACGCTCCACCGTCGGTGCACCCACGATCCATTCTGGGAAAGCGAAAGCGTCCGAAGGACGCCTATCATAGCCCGGCGTTTCAACGCCGGGTAATCTGGAGTTGGAAGATCCCGTCCCGTAGGGACGGCTGAAACTACTTCGGAGCCTCGCGTGTCTCACACCTAGGTTTCCGAACTCATCCACTGCGTCTTCTCTACCAAGCAACGCCGCAACCTCATCCCGGCAGAAGTGCAACCCGATCTCTGGGCCTTCATGGGCGGTATAGCGCGCAAGAACGGATTCAAAGCGCTCATCGTAGGCGGCACTGAGAAGCACGTGCACATCCTGTTATCACTACCGGCAACCTTGCCCTTGGCGAAGGCGATGCAACTCGTGAAAGGGGGCGTCGTCGCACTGGATGAACGAGAAGTTCAAGACCGACTTTGCCTGGCAGGAGGGATATGGCGCCTTCACCGTAGGAATTTCGCAGAAGAGCGACACGATCGCCTACATCAAGCGTCAGCCCGAACACCACCGCAAGCGGGACTTTGAAGAAGAGTTCCTGGCGTTCCTCAAGAAGAACGGTGTGGAATATGATCCTAAGCACATCTGGGGATAGGTTCAGGCATCCCTACGGGATGCCATTGCGATGGCGGCACGTTCCCGGCGCTGAAACGCCGGGCTATTGTCAGGAGTCCTTCGGACGCTGAACATGCGCCCCTCCCATGAGAGGCAGAATCTAAGGCCTGAGGTCTGAAGGCCCGAGAGCCGGTCGCCGCAATCCGAATGCCGCTCTCAATACAGCCCCTTCTCACCCTCCGGCCGCGTCTTCCACCGCCGGTGCACCCACAACCATTGCTCCGGATACTTCCGTACATATCCCTCGATGACCTTCGTGAACTTCTGCGTGTTGGCCACGATGTCCGCCTCAAGGTCTCCAGTCCGAACCAACTCCACCGCCGGATCGAACCTTAGCCGGTATTTCCCCAGCGCCTTATCCCAGATCGTGAATCCCGGAATCACCGCCGCATCCGTCCGCAGCGCGATGCGCGCCAGCCCGCTCGCCGTGCACGCCGGGATGCCGAAGAAGTCCACGAACACGCCCTGCGGCGGCGTCATATTCGTGTCCATCAGTATTCCCACCACCTCGCCCGCCTTCATCGCCGAGAGCAGCCCGCGCACGAAATCATCTTTGTCGACCGCTTTATTCCCATGCATCGTGCGGTACTCGAGAATCATCCGGTTCAGATAGACATTGTCCATGGGCCGCATCACGATGTGCATCCAATGCCGGTGCAACGAATGCATGAATGCCGAAAGCTCCCATGCCCCGAAATGTGCCGTCAGGAACAGCACTCCCTTGCCGCGCGCGCGCGCCTGCTCGTAATTCTCGAACCCGTCATACACCACAACCTCGTCCACGTTCTCCCGCGTGTAACGAGGAAATTGACACAACTCCGCGAGCTGCCGCCCCAGGGAAGCAAATTCGCCGCGCAGAATTCGCGCGTGCTCGGCCTTGCTTTTCTCTGGAAACACCATGGCGAGATTGCGCATGCCAACCCGGCGCAACCGAAAATGCAGGAGATAGAAAAACCAGGCGAGGCTGATGCCCACCGCGCGCGCCATTGGACGCGGCAAAATCCCCAGCAATTTGATGAACGGCCAGGCTGCCGCGTACTCAAGTCGCTGACGCATCGGGGGAAGCGTGACCGTATCACTGCGAAAAAACGCTTGTCAAACGGAACCGGGCTTCGGGCCTCAGGCTTCGGGCTTCGGCTCATCAAACTCACTTCCCTGCTCACCAGATCGACAGAGGCGGAACCCGCGTAGGTCTAGAGAGTTTTCGGAAATGCAATGCTGGTTTGGCCGAAGCCCGCCTTGGCTGAAGCCCGATAGCCGAAGCCCGAAGCCCGATCTTACTTCGCCGCTTCCTGCGCCCACTTGGCCAGCGTGGTCAAGAAGACATTCGCCGCTGCGGGAGCCTCGACCTCTCCCTTGAGCGACGCCGGGAACGACACCATGCGTCCGTAGAACTCGCGCGTGCTGTCCTTGTCCTGCTTGATTTGCGCGCCATTCAGGGTGAGGCCGGCAAATACGCCGCGCGCGCGCGAGTACGTAAGCACCTGCGCCCGCATCTTCCAGTCCGTATCGCCTTCAGCATGACGGCCTACGGGACCAGCCGCGACGGAGGCATCGGCTCCCAGGGCGAACTTGCTCGAAAGCAGATGCTTCATTCCGTCTTCATTCATGATCAACATCACCAGGTCGACCGCTTGCCCGCCGATCTGCAGCCCAAAGCTGCCGCCCTTCACGGTAAAGAACGCAGGCGCGCTCCAGCCCTTCGGGGTACGACAACTTGCGAGCCCGCGCCCGTATTTCGCGCCAAACACAAATCCTCCCTTGAGCATCGACGGCACAACCGCCACGCACTCTGCCGAGCCCAACACTTCTTGCGGGATACCACTGTCCGGCGCTCCCTGAATCTCGTTCAACACATCGGCCGCCGCTTGGGCTCGATCCGCCGCCTTGGTTTCCTTTGTCGATTCATCCCCTGCCAGGGAAAGGGAACAGAGCGATACCACCAACACAAACACCACCAGAACCTTTTTCATATTTCCTCGCGAACACAAATTGTCTGGGAACGATTACTTGGATTGTAAATGATGCCGCCCCGGTTGCATTGCGTCGAGGGTACATTGCACAGCCTTGGCAGCTGGCAACGTTTGGTAGTGGTGCAGTTTGAGTTCCGGCAGTTGCCATTTTCCAAAGGCGTCATCCTGAGCGCAGCCGCTTCTCAGGCGGAGCGAAGGAT
>JAIQFC010000029.1 GCA_020073465.1 Terriglobia bacterium | reverse complement strand
GAACTTACTCCCACGACTACGGCCAGATCTACGGGAAAGAGGCGAAAACGATCGGGCCCCTAAACGCTCATTTGACTGGCCCCTATAACTACTTCGACCCGGCCTGGCACCCCTACTATCACGGTACCGGCCTGCACAGCATGCAATCGGTGAGCAAGACGGTCTCATCGGTCATTCTGGGGATTGCCATCACGCGCGGGGACTTCAAGGCGGGGCTGGATACTCCGCTGCTCAAGTACTTCGACGAGGCGAAGGTGAAGCACGTCGACGATCGCAAGCGTCGCATCACCTTGCGCCACGTGCTGACGATGACCACGGGACTGGACTGGAATGAGGAGGTGGCGTACGACGATCCCAAGAACGATGCGAGCCTGATGGAGGCGACCGACGACTGGGTGCAGTACGTGATCGACCGGCCGATGGCACAGGAACCCGGAAAAGTCTTTAACTACAGCAGCGGCGCCTCGGAACTTCTCGCCCATGTCTTCCAGAAGGAGACGGGGCAGGATATCGAGAAGTATGGAGAGAAGTATCTGTTCACCCCTCTCGGCATGGAGCATTACTGGAAGCGGACGCCGATGGGGATGGTCGATACGGAGGGAGGGCTGTTCCTCAGCGGCACGGATTTGGCGAAGATCGGATACCTCTACCTGCACGATGGCACGTGGGAAGGGAAGCAGGTCGTGGCAAAGGACTGGGTGAGGCAGTCACTGGCCCCGTTCATTGATGCCGAGGAAGGCTTCAAATACGGATTCAAGTGGTGGCTGCTCCCGCGTACGGATCGACCCGGATACATCTGGATGGCGCGGGGTTTCGGTGGACAGCGGCTGATGGTTCTTCCGGAAGAAGACATGATTGCAGTGTTTACGGGCTGGGAGATCCTTAGGGATCCTGCAGGAGACCGCGAACTGGTCAACCGGATCCTGCCGGCGGAGCGCACGCAAACCTGCAGCGCCACACACTGACACCCGGGGGGGCCTTCAAGGGGATGCCCAACGACCCCTCAAAAGTTAAATGGGCCGGCAACCAAGAAGCGGTGACATTCCTTGGCTATCGGCCCATTCGATCCTGAATTGGATCGGAGGTGATACTTCTATGCTAATCCTCTTTGCCCGGAAGTCAAGGGTTATGTGCAGGAATCTGCATGGCCCCTGAAAGCTCTTGACAAGCGGGCTTATCCGGCCTTTTTGGGGGCCGCTGCCGGCCTGAAATTCAGCATCTCCGCGTTGACATTAAACTCCTCGGGACGTTAGACTTATCAGTTTTCCGAGCCCTCATTTCCCGGTCTATATCAGCACCACATGGATCAGACGCTTCACCAACTAGGCGAATTACTGCTCGGGGCGGTTCCAACGGTAATTCTGGTGGCGTTGCTCTACGTTCTGTACACGACGATCGTGCACAAGCCATTGAGGCGCGTGCTCGAGGAGCGGCGCAGCAAGACCGAGGGTGCCGTCGAGAAGTCACGCGCCGACATCGGCGCGGCCGAGGCGCGCACGGCGGAGTACGAGCAACGTTTACGCGAGGCTCGGACGACGGTCTTCCGGGCGCAAGAGGCGCGGCGGCAAGCGGCTCTGCAGGTCCGGGCGAACGCCGCAGCCGAGGCACGCAAGCGGACGCAGTCGCAGGTACAAGCTGCCAAGAAAGATGTCGAGACCGACAAAGAGGCCGCGAAGGCCGGGTTGCAGGGAGAGGCGGCTACACTGGCGCGCGAAATCGTTCGCCGGGTGCTGGCTCCAGCGGGAGCGGGACGATGATTTCGAAGAAGACTTCCGTGAAGAACATCGCGCGGACGTTCCTGCTGGTATTGGTCGTGGGGAGCTCTGCTGGAGTTCTGGGTCGGCTGCACGCACAAGAGCCCGCATCACCTGAACCGCAGCAGACTAGTGACTCGGCGAAGCAGGCAGAGACGCCCGGTGAGGCGTCGGTGAGCTCAACTCCGGAGACCGCTCGTGAGAAGAAGGACGAGGCAGCCGGGGAAGAGAAAGACGAGACCGCCGAGTTCAAGCAGTCGGCATCGGTACGGCTGATAGCGCGGCTCACCGGAATGAGCTTGCAGCATGCGTACTGGCTGAGCGTGCTGCTGAATTTCGTGGTAATTGCGGGCGTGATTGTCTGGGCGGGCCGCAAGTATCTGCCCGGAATGTTCCGCGAGCGCACAGCATCGATCCAGAAGGCGATGCAGGAGGCGCAGAAGGCCAGCGAAGAGGCGCGCCGGTGGCTGGCTGAGATTGAAACGCGCCTGATGAAGCTGGACGTCGAGATTGGCATGATGCGCGATGCAGCGGAGAAGGAAGCGGCGGCAGAGGAGGCTCGTATTCAGGCGGCTGCCGAGGAAGATGCGCGGAAAATTGTCCAGTCGGCGGAGCAGGAGATTGCTGCGGCCATAAAGTCAGCCCGCCGCGACCTGACTTCGTATGCGGCAGATCTGGCAGTGGGCCTGGCGCAGAAGCAGATTCACGTGGATGCCGCCACCGATCAGGCGATTGTACGGAATTTTTCCGGCCAGCTGGGCACAGCTCCCGGCGGTCCGGAAGCGGGTGCGGGAAAGGACCGGCACTAAGAGATGGCTTCCGTTGCCAGCAGCTACGCCCGGGCCTTTGCCGATGTCGTTCTCCAGTCGAAGCTCGACGCGGATCGCGCCATCGCAGACTTGCGCATGCTCGCAAAATTGCTGTCGGAAAGCACCGAACTGCGGCGCGTGTGGGAGAATCCCGCCGTCCCTGCGGAGCAGAAGAGAGGCATTCTCGACGTAATCGCAAAGCGCGATGGGTTCTCGAAGCAGGTCAGGAACCTGGTTGCAGTGCTGATCGATCACCGCCGGGTGCAGTTTCTGCCTCGGATCGTTGAGCAGTTGGAGAAAGAACTCGACGCACGTCTGGGATTCGCCGATGCGCAGGTGACTAGCGCCCGCGAATTGGGCGATGCGGAGAAGCGGGCTCTGGAGGCCCAGGTCGCGAAACTGACTGGAAAGAAAGTCCGGGCGCGCTACGGACAGGACGCGTCCCTTCTGGGCGGCGCGGTCGTCCGCGTAGGCAGCACGATTTACGACGGATCGGTGTTAGGGCAGTTGCGGAAGATTAAGGAAGCGATGAGCTCCTAGCCTTTGGCTCTTAGCTTGAGGCGCGGTCGGAGCTGGAGCATGGCAGGAACTCCTTTCGGGGCCGCCGGTAATGCCAAGGTGTAAGGGATCCTTCGATGCGCATTGGCCGTCACTTGGTGACGCTCAATGCTTGCTCAGGATGACAGGCTGCTAAAGAGTGGATGTAGCTAAGAGCTAAAGGCTAAGAGCTGATTTTATGGCACAAATCAAGGCAGACGAGATCACGAAACTGATCCGCGAGCAGATCGAGAACTACGAAACCAAGATCTCCGTGGACGAGACCGGCACAGTCATCACCTTGGGTGACGGCATCGCCCGTGTGTATGGGCTGGACAAGGTCATGGCCGGCGAACTGCTTTCCTTTCCCCACGGCATTGCCGGCATCGCCATGAACCTGGAAGAAGACCAGGTGGGCGTGGTGCTGCTCGGCGAGTACACCGAAATCAAGGAAGGCGACGAGGTCAAGCGCACAGGACGCATCATGAGTGTGCCCGTGGGCGACGCCATGATCGGGCGCGTGGTGAATTCGCTCGGGCAGGCCATCGACGACAAGGGGCCCATCGCAACCGACAAGTTCATTTCGCTGGAAAGGCTGGCGCCCGGCGTCATTGACCGGCAACCGGTACGCGAGCCGATGGCGACGGGGCTCAAGGCCATCGACAGCATGATTCCGATTGGCCGCGGCCAGCGCGAGTTGATCATTGGCGACCGGCAGACAGGCAAGACGGCGGTTGCGCTCGACACCATCATCAACAGCAAAGGCAACGACCTGATCTGCATTTACAACGCGATCGGGCAGAAGCGGTCGTCGATTGCGCAAGTGGTGAAGATCCTGGAAGACGCAGGTGCGATGGAGTACACCATCGTCGTGGCAGCGTCGGCGTCGGAGCCCGCGCCGATGCAGTACATTTCGCCTTACGCGGCGTGCGCGATGGGCGAGTATTTCCGCGATACCAAGCGGCACGCGCTGGTGATTTACGACGATTTGTCGAAGCACGCAGCCTCGTACCGCGAAATCTCGCTGCTGTTGCGGCGTCCGCCGGGTCGCGAAGCGTATCCGGGAGACGTCTTCTACTTACATTCGCGCTTGCTGGAGCGGGCCTCCAAGCTGAGCGACAAGATGGGCGGCGGGTCGCTGACGGCCCTGCCGATTATTGAGACCCAGGCAGGTGACGTTTCCGCTTACATTCCGACCAACGTCATTTCGATTACCGATGGGCAGATTTATCTGGAAACTGACCTGTTCAACCAGGGCGTGCGCCCGGCGGTGAACGTCGGCTTGTCAGTGAGCCGCGTGGGTGGCAGCGCGCAGATCAAGGCCATGCGGCAAGTGGCGGGCACGCTGAAGCTGGAACTGGCACAGTATCGCGAACTCGCGGCGTTTGCCCAGTTCGGCAGCGACCTCGACAAAGCCACGCAGGCGCAGTTGAATCGCGGTCAACGGCTGGTCGAGCTCCTGAAGCAGAACCAGTACTCGCCGCTGCCGTTCTCCAAGCAAATTCTGATTATTTTTGCGGGTACCGGCGGGTTCCTTGACGATCTTCCCGTCGGCCAAGTGCGCGACTTCGAGCAGGAATTGTACAAGTACGTGGATACAACCAACCCCGGCCTGCTGCGCACGATCATGGAGAAGAAGATTCTTGATGACACGTTGAAGGGCCAGTTGACGGGCGTGATCAAGGAAGCGAAGCAGCAGTTTGTGGCGCAGCGGGAAGCGGTAGCGAAGTGAAAGTTCTCAGTTCTCAGTTGAGAGGTTGGGCTGGAGGGTTTTAACTGAGAACCGAGAACTGACAACTGACAACTGAGAACTGGTTTCAATGGCCAATATTCTCGACATACGGCGGCGGATTCGCAGCGTGATCAACACGCGGCAGATCACCAAGGCCATGAAGATGGTCTCGGCGGCCAAGTTGCGCCGGGCGCAGGAGCGCGCCCTGGCGGCGCGTCCGTATGCCCAGATGTTGACCAATGTGCTGAAGTCGCTGGTGTCACGGGCGGAGATTTACGATCCGGAGACGGGGCAACCCAAACATCCTTTGCTGGCGCAGCGTGACGAGAAGAACATTCTGCTGATCGTTGTGACCGGCGACAAGGGTCTGGCGGGGGCGTTTAACGCCAACATCATCAAGGCCGCGACGCGATTTCTGGAATCCAAGGCTGGCAGGAGTATCGATATTGAAGCAGTGGGCCGCAAAGGCCGCGACTTTTTGCGGCGGCGCTATCCCGCGGCAGCGGTGCAGACCCGAAGCCTTGCGGAACTTGCGGAATCGATCGAAGCTGAGGCCCGGGCGGTGGAGCGTGCGGGGATGACGCAGATCACCGGGGAGCACGTTGGAATCCTCGGCAAAGTCGAGTTCGCCCAGGCCAGTGCGCTGGCCGAGAGCGTCATCGAGCGCTACAGACGCGAGGAGATTGACGCGGTTTACGTGGTCTTCAACGAATTCAAGTCGGTGATCGCGCAGCGGTTGATTGTGGAGCAGATTCTTCCCATCGAGCAGATCGGCGAACAGGCGGTGCGCCTGGCCGAGGAGATGACGGAAGAGGAAAAGAAAAGGGCGAAGGAGGCAGCGATCAGCGCGGGCGTGGGCATGCGTGCCCCCGAGCATCCGGGCGAAGCTGCAGCGGCGCAGTTCGGTACTGCGCAGGTGGACTACATCTACGAGCAAGCGCCGGAAGAGTTATTCCGCTCACTGTTGCCGAAGTATGTCGCAATCCAGATCTTTCGTTCACTGCTCGAGTCGGTTGCCGCCGAGCATGCCGCGCGCATGACGGCCATGGATTCTGCTACCAGCAACGCCACCGACATGATCGACTCGCTGACGCTGGTGATGAACCGGGCGCGGCAGGCGAAAATCACGAAAGAAATTATCGAGATCGTCAGCGGCGCGGCGGCAATGTAGCGAGAGGCTATAAGCTATTGGCTTTTAGCTCTTAGCTTTTTCTGAGAATTGTCAGCTGCAGTGCCAGAAATTTGGTTTGGTCAAGTATGTGAGCTTCTGTTGTTGTGATGTTGATGAGATTAGGCTAAGAGCCAAGAGCCAACAGCCAAGAGCTGAGGTTTTATGCCAGAAAACGTAGGACATGTCATTCAAGTTGCAGGGCCGGCGGTGGACGTGCAGTTTGCCGATGGAAAGCTGCCTCCGATCTATCAGGCGGTGAAAGTCGTCAGCGACGGCTTCACCGTGCCCAGCCCGATCAACGTAATCCTCGAAGTGCAACAGCACCTCGGTGAAGGCCGCGTACGTTGCGTGGCCATGCAGCCGACCGACGGCATGGTGCGCGGGATGAAAGCCATCGACCAGGGTGGGCCGATTTCGGTGCCCGTGGGCCGCGGCACTCTGGGTCGCGTGATGAACGTGATCGGCGAGCCGGTGGACCAACTGGGGCCGATTGAGTACAAGGAAAGGCTGCCCATCCATCGCCTGGCCCCTGCGTTCGACGAGCAGGCCACGACTGCCGAGATGTTTGAAACGGGGGTGAAGGTCATCGACCTCATCCAGCCGTTCCTGAAGGGCGGCAAGATCGGACTCTTCGGTGGCGCCGGTGTCGGCAAGACCGTCGTCATCATGGAGTTGATCAACAACGTCGCCAAACAGCATGGCGGCTACTCCGTTTTTGCGGGAGTGGGCGAGCGTACGCGCGAAGGCAACGACCTGTGGCTGGAAATGTCGGAGTCTGGCGTCATCAAGCCCGGCAAGCCGGCAGAGTCAAAGGCCGCGCTGATCTACGGGCAGATGACGGAGCCTCCCGGGGCGCGTCTGCGAGTGGCGTTGACGGGACTGACGGTCGCGGAATACTTCCGCGATGCCGAGGGCGCCGACACCCTCCTGTTCATCGACAACATTTTCCGTTTCACCCAGGCTGGCTCGGAAGTTTCGGCGCTGCTCGGCCGCATGCCCAGCGCCGTGGGTTATCAGCCGAACCTGGCCACTGAAATGGGCGAGTTGCAGGAGCGCATTACGTCGACCAAGAAAGGCTCAGTCACTTCGGTACAGGCCATTTACGTGCCTGCCGACGACTTGACTGATCCCGCGCCGGCGACGACGTTTGCTCACCTGGACGCGACGACGGTGCTGTCGCGCGCGTTGACCGAGATTGGAATCTATCCCGCCGTCGACCCGCTGGCTTCGACGTCACGCATTCTCGATCCGCGCATCGTTGGCCAGGAGCACTACGACGTGGCGCAGTCGGTGAAGAAGACGCTGCAGACCTACAAGGATCTGCAGGACATCATCGCGATTCTCGGCATCGACGAGCTCAGCGAAGATCAGAAGCTCACCGTCGCCCGGGCACGCAAGATTCAGCGTTTCCTGTCGCAGCCGTTCCACGTGGCCGAGCAGTTCACCGGCGCGGCGGGACGCTACGTCAAGATCGCCGACACCGTGAAGGGCTTCAAGGCGATCGTCGAAGGCAAGTACGACGATATCCCGGAGCAGGCGTTTTACATGAAGGGCCCGATCGAGGAAGTACTGGAAGCAGCAGAGAAGATGAAGGCGGCAGCGTAGCGACGGCCTTCGGGCTCCGGCTTTCGGGCCTCGCAAGACCGTGCGACACGTAGCTTTGCCGAAGCCTGAAGCCCGATAGCCGAAAGCTCATTTATGGCAGACACGTTCCAACTCGAGATCGTTACGCCGGAAAAGAAAGTCGTGAATGTTCCGGTGGAGGAGGTTCAGATTCCCGGCAGGAACGGGTATCTGGGCGTCCTGCCCGGCCACGCTCCGCTCATCACGGAACTGGCGGTCGGGGAGATCACCTATCGCGAGAATACGACCGAGCAACGGCTCGCCGTGGCGTGGGGATTTGCGGAAGTGCTGCCGGATAAAGTGACGATACTGGCCGAGACGGCGGAGCGTCCCTACGAGATTGATGTCGAGCGCGCGCGCAAAGCTAAAGTTCGCGCCGAGCAGCGGTTGTCCAGCGGCGATACGAACGTGGACGTCGAGCGTGCTCTGAATGCGCTGCACCGTGCCGAGGCGCGGCTGGATGTCGCACAGAAGAATCAGTAGTCTCCCACTCTGAATTCCAGCTTCGCGGGACCAACCTTGGCCGCTAATTGTGGCCCCCGAGCCCTTACAATGGGAATCCAATCCCATTGGGAGGACTCGGCAATGAACTTGAAGTCCGGTCTGGCTTGTTCCTGGTTCTTATTCCTGCCTGTTCTGGCGGCGGCGCAAGCTGCTAAACCTGCTCAATCTCAGCCTTCGCAACCCCCAGCTCCGTTGGTCTCGCCTGAGGTGCACTCGGACAGCAGCGTGACGTTCCGCTTCCGCGCGCCGAATGCGGTAGACGTGAAGCTTGCCCGCGAGGGTACGGAACCTGTGGCCATGCAGAAGGACGAGCAAGGCCTGTGGAGCGTCACGACAGCGCCCCTCGATCCGGATTACTATGGGTACTCGTTCATCGCCGACGGCGTGCACTCGCTCGATCCTTCGAACCACGGACTGGTGCCGAATCTGATCTCTCCGGGGAATTTTGTTCACATACCAGGGCCGTCTTCGTTGCCATGGGAAGTGAATGATGTGCCCCATGGTGAGATTCATCATCATTTCTACAGGTCAGCGGTCGCGGGCGATGACCGCGACTACTATGTGTACACTCCGGCGGGCTACGATCCGGCAGCAAGAAAGAAGACCTATCCCGTGCTCTACCTCCTGCACGGCTTCAGTGACGACGCCAGCGGATGGACGGCTGTCGGGC
Source organism: Terriglobia bacterium (assembly GCA_020073465.1). GTDB lineage: Bacteria > Acidobacteriota > Terriglobia > Terriglobales > Acidobacteriaceae > Sulfotelmatobacter. The sequence goes on along the minus strand of JAIQFC010000029.1, from coordinate 57,408 downwards.
ACGCGAACATGATTCTCGACAATCTGATCGCGCAGGGCAAAGCCAAGCCGATGATAGTAGTGATGCCGCTGGGCTACGGCACTATGGAGTTCCCGCGGCTGGGATGGGGGGCGTGGAGCCACAACGATGTCAGAGCCCAGAACTTCGAGAAGTTCCGGCAAGCGCTGCTGACCGAGGTGATGCCGCGGGCGGAGAGCGAGTACCGGATCACAAAAGACCGGAATGCACGGGCGATTACGGGCCTTTCGATGGGCGGGTCGGAATCGCTTTTGGCAGGATTGAACAATCTCGACAAGTTTGCCTGGATCGGCGCGTTCAGTTCCGGCGGGATTCCGGAAGACTTCCAGACGGACTTTCCGGCGCTTGATGTGAAGGCGAACCAGCAGATTCGGCTGCTGTGGATTGCGTGCGGGACCGAAGACCATCTGATCACGCTGAACCGCAACCTCCGGGAATGGTTGAAGAGCAAAGGCATCCAGCATACCGACATCGAAACGCCGGGGCAGCATACGTGGATGGTTTGGCGTCGGAATCTGGCGGAGTTCGCCGGGCTGCTGTTCCGGTAGAAGGAGTTGGGGCGAGAACTCCTGTTGGTGGCTGTAGTCACGCCAAGAGGCAAGGGGTCGTTCGACTGCGTATTTGCTCTCGCTTCGCGAAAGCAAATACTCCGCTCAGGATGACAGGCCGATACCAGGGCATCTATGGCACGTTAACGTGATCCCGACTCTCTGCGGGTACATACTTCACCGCCGCCGTGCGCTCCAGTTTGTCCCAGGCGAACTTGCGGCCTTCCAGGGCGCGCTTGAACGTCTTGAATAGAACAATTGAAAACAACTGGCGGTAGGCGAAACGCTGCAGCCAGACCTGGCTGAGCAGCCAGACGTCTTCTTTGTCGTCGGCACGGCGGCGTTCGAGGGCAAACGCAATCGAGGATGCCAGGAAATCAATGACCAGGAAGGCGAAGAAAAAAGCTACCAGCTTGTGAAAGCTCGCCGGATCGGTCGAGTAGGGATGGAAGTATTTCTGGAGGAAGTACCAGATCGAACCGACAGCAAACATGATGTCGATCAGCGGCGACACCAGCGGCAGCAGAATCTGGAAGATGACGATGTTCGGCAGCGCAACGAAGCCGAGCGCCCCCTTGCGCGCAAACACCCCGCGGTGCTTATAGACGGCCTGCAGAATCCCGAACGACCAGCGGAAACGCTGGCGCATCAGGTCGTTTGCGTTAGTCGGAGCCTCGGTATAAGCCAGCGCCATGTCTTCATACTCGACCCGATAGCCCAGGCGCAGCAGCGCCATGGTCAGGTCCGCATCCTCGGCGACGGTGTCGGTGTGGTATCCGCCGGCCTCGCGCACCGCAGAAACGCGCCACGCGCCGATCGCTCCCGGCACCACGCTGACTGCGCCCAGCGTATCCAAAGCGCGGCGCTCAAAGTTCTGGCTGGTGATGTATTCCAGGGCCTGCCAGCGTGTCCACAGGTTCACGCGATTCCCGACTTTCGCGTTGCCCGCAATTGCGCCAACCTTGGGACGGATAAAGTGCGGCACCAGGCGCGAGATCGCGTCGGGAGCGATCACGGTATCGGCATCGATGCCCACGAAGATTTCCGCATCCCCGATGTGCTCGATGCCGTAGTTAAGCGCGTCAGCCTTGCCGGAGTTGGGCTTGGTCAGGATGAGTACCTTGCCCTCGGCCTCCTCCGCGGCGAACGCATTACGCGCGACTTCGAGCGTTCGGTCCTTGGACCCGTCGTCAATCACGATCACGCGCAGGTTTGGATAGTTGGAGTTGAGCGCAGCCTGCACCGTGCGCTCGATGACTTTCTCCTCGTTATAGGCGGGAATCAGTACAGCGACTCTGGGTCGATACGATGCGACTTCAGCCGGCTTGCCGAAAATCTTTTCGTGCAGGCGGTCATACACGGCCGCCGCGCCAATGAACAGCAAACGCCCGGTCATCAGCAGGTCGCCGAGGAAAAAGATCCAGACTATGGTTTTGCTGCTGGCGTCGAACAGCCAGAAGCTAATCCAGTTCAGGCGCGCGGCCCATCGTTCGTTGGCCGGCAGTGGAGGCATGACATCCGCCTTGGTCTTGCCCAGCAACTGGTAGACAGGAACGATGGACAGCCCCCGAGCGCGCACGCCCTCGATGATCATGGGCAAGGCGCGCACCGTCTCGGCGCGATTCCCGCCACCATCGTGCAGCAGGATGATGTTCCCGCAGTGAATATCACCGAAGGAACAGGGAGGGAGATGGTTCAGCACATCTGCGGCAATCTGCCCGGCAGTGCGACGGGGATCGACGCGCCAGTCGCCCGGATCGAGTTTGTCACCCACCGTCGTGTAGCCCATGTCCTGCGTGAACTCGAGCGGGCGTACCTGATCGGCGGTGTCTGGCTCCTCGTCAATCGAGTAGGGCGGGCGGAAAAGAACGGTGCGAATCCCCAGACGGCTGGCAAACAGCCGCTCCGTCAGGTTCAGTTCGAACTTCATGTAGGCGGATGAAACGTTGCTGATATCCGGATGGGTAAAAGTATGGTTGCCGACCTCGTGGCCTTCGTCGTAAATACGTTGCGCGATGCCCGCGAACTTGTCGGCCTGAATCCCGATGATGAAGAACGTGGCCGGCGCGTGCTCACGCTTCAGCACATCGAGAATCTTCGGCGTCCACTCGGGATCGGGGCCGTCATCAAAGGTGAGTGCCACCTGATTGGGACTGTAGCCATAGCGGCCGAGGCGGTACGGTTCTGGCAGCGACTGGAAAACTTCGTCAGTAATCAGATTCGTGTTCGGGTCGATCGTCAGATCGCGCGTGCCATGGGAAGGGCGATCTTCGATGCGCAGAATCTCACCCTGACCTTCCATATCGACATCCTGCCCGGGAGGAGCGTCGCGAAGCTTGTCGGAGGCGCCCGGGTCTCCGGGGAGGTCCCATACCCTCCAAAGGGTGCGGTCTTCGCCCCCGAGTCGCCACAACGCAAATGTCCTGATGCCTGCGGCCTGGGCGACGCGCATATGATTCAGTGCCGTTACCCCATCGAGGAACCAGACGTCGTGGCGCAGGCTGCGCTCGTCGAGATAGCTGAAGTGCGGGTTCAAGGCATCATCATCAAAGGTGATGTCTTCGTCCGAGTCGCGCGCCTCCAGCCACGCCTCCTGCACGCTAACCGAACTGTCTTTCGCATCCTTCGGCAACTTCCCCTTCTTGGGTTTGAGTACCCAGTCGTAGCCGTAGTTCGCGATAGCGCAGATGATCTTTTCCTGCGGAATAACTTTCTTAGCAAAGTTCAGGTTCTCCGCAAACCAGTCCTGAGAGGCCACGGGTCCCGGAGTCCCGCCCGGGTAATGCTCGTCGTAGTTCATGAGCACGACTCCGTCCGAGGCTGCGGCGACAGCGGGGTAGTCGAAGTCCTGATTGTGCGGCGGCACGGCGACGTAGAGCTTCATACCCCGGCCATGCAGATCAGAGGACAGTTCCTGGAGCAAGGCAACGTAGCCGTGCTGCCCGCTCTCGGGGAAGGCCTCGAAATCGACCATCAGCCCGTGATACCGGCCGGAGGATAGAAAGGCTGAGACTTGCTGGCGAAACAGGGCCCGCGCTTCGAGATCATTCAAGAAACCGGTGATGCCCGTGACCCAGTCGCTGCCATTGAAGTTGTTGACCATGGGGAAGACTTCCATGCTGGTGTCTTCCGCATTCAGAAACGGCATGACACGGTCATCGACAGAACGGACCGTGTTGCCCTGCACCACATCGAAGAACTTGTTGGTCTGGTCGTCGACGGCCTGCAGGTGCCCGTCAGCCGTGAGCACATGCAGCCAGTCGGGATACAAGAGATCGATCTGATGGGCAAAATCGCGCAGAGACGAGAAACTAGCCGCGTCCCAGGGAACGTAGAAGGCGGCGCGAATGCCTTCTTGCTGGTTCAGCGTAACTTGGGAGGGCGCGAGCTTCGACCTGCGGCGGCGGCTGGCCTGTTTCTTCTGGCGATCCCGGGCTTTCTCTTTTTCGGTCTCTTTTACCGGCTTGAAAGTCCGCTTCTGCGGGGAAAACAGCTGCTCTGGCAGGGGTTCATCGCGGAGCGCGGTATAAACAAAGAAGACGATCAACAGGGAGAGAGATACGGCCAAAACATCGAACATCCGCCGCAGGCGCTTCCAGCGGGCGCGTCTTGGATCATAAAAGACAGGTTGTGCCATGGAGAACGAAACTTTATCGTATGCCGGGCGCGGCACACGGTCAATTCCAGCAGGACAGGGTAAGTGGCCGCTCTAAGTCGTAAGATGCACTTTCCTGGCCTCGGGATAGCGGTAAACGCGCTATATTCGCTGCGTGCTCGGACTGGTGCGAAGGAGTGCGCTCTTCTTTCTTGTTGCGGGCCTCGCCGCTCTGGGGCTGCGCCTGTTCTTCGTTCTGCGCTTTCCGGGCGTGGTGGATGATTCGCGCCTCTATGCCAACATCGCGGAGAACTGGTTTCATTTCGGGATTTACGGCATCACCGACTCAGGCCAGGTTGTTCCGACCCTTTCCCGGCTGCCGGGGTACCCTGCGTTCCTGGCGGCGATCTTCGCTGTTTTCGGCAGCGACAACTTTCGCGCCGTGCTGCTGGTCCAGGTGCTGTTTGACCTGGGGACGTGCTTTGTAGTGGCCGATCTGGCGCGCCGCTTGTTCTCCGATCGTGCGGCGAAGGCAGCTTTCCTTCTCGCGGCACTCTGTCCGTTTCTCGCAAACTATGCGGCCGCGGCCCTCACCGAGACGCTGGAGATCTTCTTTACTGCGTTGGCTCTCGACCTGGCCTTGCAGGGACTGGGGGTTGGTGAGGAAGCGGCCGCTCCCGGAAGAGAGCAGTTCGGCACGCTCCCCTGGTTTGGCAGCGGCCTGGCGACCGGAGCAGCCATCCTGCTGCGGCCGGATGGTGGGATCTTGCTCGCGGCCATCGGCGGATACTTGCTGCTCCTGCTTCTCCGCGCCCTGGGTCCCCAGAGAACAGGAACGCACCATGGTCTCTCACAAGCGCGCCTCATCACGGCGGGGTTGCTTCTTGCGGTCGGGGCTTTCGCGCCACTGGTGCCCTGGACTCTGCGCAATCTGCACACACTGCACCGCTTTGAGCCACTGGCTCCCCGCTATGCCAACGATTCGGACGAACTGGTGATGAGAGGCTTCAACCGCTGGGTCAAGACTTGGATCGCCGACTATACATCCGTCCAGGAGATCTATTGGCCGGTGCCCGGATCAGCGCTGGACGCCACGCGATTACCCACCCGTGCCTTCGATTCCGCGCAACAGCGCGAAGAGACTGCAGAACTCTTCGCAGACTACAACCAGGAGGACGAAATCACTCCGGAACTTGATGCACGATTCGCCGCCCTCGCCGCCACCCGCATCCACGCCGCGCCGGTTCGGTACTACGTTTGGCTCCCGGTGTTGCGCATTGCCGACATGTGGCTGCGCCCTCGCACTGAGTTGCTGCCCTCCGATCCGCGCTGGTGGGAGTTCAACGACGACGGCCGCTGGCTCGCCGTCAGCCTCGTGTTCGGCCTGGTCAACCTGCTGTATGTCGGGATCGCGTCCGCTGGTGTGGTGCGGGCACGCTCGATTCTTGGCGTCGGGCTATTCATTTTGTTTCTATTGCTGCGGTCTGCATTCCTGGGGACGCTGGAGAACCCTGAACCGCGTTACACGCTGGAATGCTATCCCATCGCGATTCTGCTGGGTTCCGCGCTGTTTCACAAGAACCGCCTGAACAGTGATTTCAGGTTGTGAAATAGCGTTATGTCAAGCTACATCTGTCTCCCCTATCATGGCGGCAATAGCTTGAAAAGAAAATAGGACTTGAACATCGTAGCCCAACAGTTGCACAATAGCGCCCCATCAGGGCCCCAGGGGGTCTCACTCGTTAGTCTCCGAACCTGGGTTGATCACGAGTTCAAAAATTAACTAACGTACGCATACCGTACGAGGGAGCTGCCATGCGTCTTGTTCGAGTCGTGGTTTTGCTGATCAGTGTTGGAGGATTGCTTGCACCGATGTGGAGTCAGACTGGAACGTCGACGGTCCGGGGGACCGTCAGCGACCAGCAGGGCCGGGTTGTGGCGGGCGCGGCGGTAACGCTCACGAACACGGCGACCAATGCGGTGCGCACCACGAAAACCACCGATGCCGGTATCTTTGTGTTCGACCTGATTACGCCAGCCGACTACCGGCTGGAAGTTGAGGCCAAGGGTTTTCGTAAGAAGATCGTCGGCAACGTGAAAGCATTGATCGGCAAGCAGACTGAGAGCAACGTGCAGTTGGAGGTTGGAGCCTCCACGGAAGTGGTTGAAGTGCAGGCGTCGGCACAGGAAGCCATCATCAATACCCAGGATGCCACGCTCGGTAACAACTTCGAATCGATTCAGATCACGCAGCTCCCTCTGGAATCTCGCAACCTGGTGGACCTGCTCAGCCTGCAACCCGGGTCCACCCGCGAAGGTTACGTCACGGGAGCGCGCGCCGACCAGTCCAACGTCACCCTGGACGGAGTGGACATCAACAACGCGCAAACCGGCAACGCTGAGATACCCCGGGCCAGCAATTCCCTGCAACTCGGTGCCCTGGACAACGACGCTGGCAACATCACAAATGGTCCGGTTCTCCGTCTTAACGCGGAAGCGATCGAGGAATTTCGTGTCACGACCGCGAACGGAAACGCAAACCAGGGGCGCTCCTCGGGCTCGCAGGTCAATCTGGTCACCAAGGCTGGCACCAATAGCTGGCATGGGGCCGCATTCGACTTCTATCGCGGCACATTGTTCGAGGCCAACGATTGGTTCAACAACCACGCCACCGACGCCAATGGCAACTGGGCGCCGGTTCCCCGCACCGCCCTGGTCCGGAACACATTTGGCGGAGCGTTGGGTGGACCGGTTTGGAAGGATAGGGTGTTCTTCTTCTACAGCTACGAAGGACGCCGCGATGCCACTGCCAGGCCGGTGACAACGGTCGTGCCTCTGGACCGCTCCCCCGATCCCAATGACCCTCTGACTCTCGGCGATGGAACGGTTCATTACGCTTACGGCGACGGGCAGATCGGCTCGCTCGACTTGGCCCAACTCCAGGCCGTATATCCCAATGCCGGTATCAATCCGGCTGCCTTGGCTGTTTTCGCTCAGGCGGAATCCAAGTACAAGGCGAACGATACCTCGCAGGGCGACCAATTGAACACGGGTGGATTCCGCTTTAATTCTCCCACGCCGGTGAAGCTGAACTCGCACGTCGCCAAGCTGGATTTCAACTTGACCAGTCACCAGACTGCCTTCCTGCGTGCGAATGTCATCTACGACCACCAGACGCTTCCAAGCTGGCTGCCGGACTCCACTCCACCTTTGGTGTGGAGCCATCCCTGGGGCGCGGCTGCCGGTCATACCTGGACCATCGGGAACAACTGGGTCAACAGCTTCCGCTACGGCTACACTCGGCAGGCTTTTTCCGACGGGGGTGACAGCAATGGCAATGACCTTGCCTTCCGCTTCGTATTCCAACCCAATGGCGAACAGCACACGTTGACGCGGGTTACGCCGGTCCACAACATCACCGATGACGTTTCTTGGATCCACGGGAATCACAATGTCCAGTTTGGCGCCAACCTCCGAATGATTAGTAACAGTCGCGCTAGTTTTGCGAACGCATTTGACTTCGGGACAACCAATCCCTCTTTCTTCCAGGGAGGCGGTGAATTTCAATCGACCGACTTCCAGAATTATCTCGACGCCAACAATCTGGTGGGCTGCAACCTAGGGGCGGGAACCTGTACCCGGACGGATACCCCCATGACTGACGTCTCGGCTGCGGAAGTGCAGAACGCCACTACTGCTGCCATCGGCCGGTTGTCGGAATTCACCGCGGACTTCACCTTCGGGAAGGACGGCTCCTTACTGGCGGCGGGCTTGCCGTCGAGCAGGGATTTTGCAACCCAGGCTTACGATACTTACGTGCAGGATACCTGGAAGGTCAAACCCAACTTGACCCTCACGCTGGGTCTCCGCTACAGCTTGGAACGTCCAGTGTATGAGAAGCAAGGGTTCGAAGTGCAGCCGGGAATCTTGCAGAGCAGTGGGACTTGCACGACGTCATCCCTGGGCTCGTATTTCAACCAGCGCCTGGCTGGGGCTGCTCAGGGGATCAACTTCAACGATCCGATCTGCATCAACAAGTCTGGTCCGGCGAACGGTGGCCCTCCGATGTACAACTGGGACAAGAACAACTTCCAGCCGCGCATTGCAGTTGCCTGGTCCCCGGACGGGGGAGACGGTTTCTTCGGACGCCTGCTGGGTCGCGGCGGCAAGTCTGTTTTCCGTGGCGGCTTCGCTCTCACCAACGACTACTACGGACAGGCGCTCGCGGTGGATTGGGATCTCAACAACACTCTGGGCTTCACCTCGAATTTCACCACTCCCGCAAATACCTACGACATCAGAGCTCCGTTGGCCGAGCAGGCGCCACTGTTTACCGGCTTCAACCAGGACATTCGCGGGCTGGTGGATCCTTCACTGGTACCTACCGCCGGCCTGAAATTCCCGGTAGCGCAGCCAATGGACCAAGGCGAGCGCATTGAGTCTTCTGTGGATTCGAACCTGCACGCTCCCACTGAATATGTCTGGAATTTCACCTTCGAACGCCAGTTGCCCAAAGGAGCCGTCTTCTCCGCTTCCTACATCGGCCGCATGGGCCGCAGCCTGCTGGCGCATCGCGATGTGGTGGCCTTCAACAACATCAAAGATCCGCAGAGCGGAATGGATTGGTACACCGCAGGGACCATGCTGGAAAAGCAACGGCAACAGGCGGTAGACGTCAACAACATCCAACCCATCCCGTTCTTTGAAAATCTTATGCCGGCGGGCCTGGCTACGATCTTCAATGACGCATTTGGAGCGCCATTTTCCGATGGCGTGCAATGGGATCCAAACTGGTCTAACACACAAGCGTTTTACGCGATGAACAGCAGAAACAACATGTCGGCAACCGATCCGGGGAACGATTTCTTCTCGGGCAACGACTGGACGGATACGCAAGCCTTGGTCGATCAAGTACTGGCCTCCGTTGGGGCGCCGACACTCTTCATGCAGTGGCAATACGGCGCCCTGGCCTCGTGGGACACGATTGGCAATTCCAACTATCACGCCCTCGCGCTCTCGTACCGGCAGCGTCTCAGCAGCCTGACCTTCGACTTCAACTACACCTGGGCGCACTCGCTCGACGACGCCTCCGGCTTACAGTCGGAAGGGGGCTTCGGCAATAACGTCTCCAACGGCTCGTTCATAATCAACCCCATCCGCCAGCACGACAGCTACTCCAATTCCGACTTCGACGTCCGGCACAACATCAATGCCGACGTAGTGTGGGGACTACCGTTCGGCAAAGGCAAGACGTTCATGAGCACTTCCGGCAAGGCGCTGGACGCGATCATTGGAGGATGGCAACTCTCTGGCATCTTCCGTTGGAACACGGGCCTGCCGGTACAACCTGCGCCTTACGACAACGCTCGCTGGGCGACGAACTGGAACGTCCAAGCCAATGTGACGCCAGTCAATCCGGTCCACACTTGTCCGAACAAGCCGTCCAACGGAACGCCGAAGCTCTTTGGTAGCTGCGACGTGAACCAGATCTACGACAACTTCCGCAACGCGTATCCTGGGGAAACCGGTCCACGAAACTTTTTCCGGATGCCCGGATATGTCGATGTCGATCTCGGCCTGGGCAAGTCGTGGAAAATGCCGTACAGCGAGAACCACCAACTGCAGCTTCGTTGGGACGTATTCAACGTGACCAACACGCAGCATTTTGGCGGTATCGACGGCAGCCGCACCGGCTTCGGTGTCGGTCGCGATCCAGGGCTTCGGGCCGCGACTGCTCCGACGAACTGGTCGAACTTCATCCAGATTCAAGGCCATGAACGCGTGATGCAGGTGGGGATGCGGTACTCGTTCTAGGCATTTCCGCACGCGTTGTTCTTGTGAAAGGGGCGGGTTCTCCCGCCCCTTTTCTTTTCTATTGCGCATCCGAGCGGGGCAGCCGTCTTTGGCGCGACCCCTCGACTTCGATTCGAGCAAGGAAGCTTCGCACTCCTCATTGAGAACGGACCAAGCAATCACTCTCAGCTATACGGCCCATTCGTGGGCCCACCGTCGCCCCGCTCGATTCGTGCACAAGCGCTCCTCTCGCGAAGCGCCCCGCGGAAAACGCCGAGACCCGAGGGTTCCTGCTGCCGTCGGAGTGTTATTCAACCTGTTGGACATTTATTGTTATTGTGTGTTGTCAGGAAACTTCAGGCTCGGGTTATGACTCCTTGTATGTGGAAAGCCATATTTCGCAATTCGTGAAAATGCAACGCACTGAAAAATCGGCCTGAGCATCGTGGCCTCGCAGTTGCAGAATCATGCCCTATCAGGGCGTCGGGGATCTCCGCCGATTCCAGAGCCTGGGTGAACAAAATCTCAAATGTTATGCCCACATAGTGTCTCGTCTATGTGGGTCAAGGAGCTTTCTGATGCGTCGTCCCTTACGCGTAGTTACACTCGTAGTGGGAGTCTCTCTTGCACTTAGCAATCTGCTATTGGCCCAGACGGGCTCAACCTCAGTCCGCGGAACGGTTACCGACGCAAGCGGCGCCGCTGTGTCCCAGGCGAAGGTCACTCTAGCCAGTGCTGACCGCGGTTTCGCGCGGACCACTATGAGCGGGGACACCGGCAGCTACGAGTTCCTGCAACTTCAGCCGGGGACCTACAACCTTGTTGTCGAAATGGCGGGCTTCAGCAAGTATCAGCAGAAAGCGATTCAGCTTCTGGTGGACACTCCGGCAACCGTAAATGTGAAACTGGCGGTGGGAGCAGCCACGGAATTGGTGGAGGTTACGGCGGAGGGCGCGGTCATCAACTCGACCGACGCCTCACTGGGCAATGCCTTCAATGAAATTCAAGTGAAGTCGCTCCCTCTGGAAGGACGGAACGTGCCCGACCTGTTGAGCCTGCAGGCTGGTGTAGCGTACACAGGAAACCGTCCGGATGTGAATCAGAATGCGGACACACGGAGCGGTGCGGTGAATGGGGCCCGGAGCGACCAGAGCAACATCACGCTCGACGGTGTGGACGTAAACGACCAAGTGAACGGCTACGCGTTCACGTCTGTCTTGCCAGTCACTTTGGACTCGGTACAGGAATTTCGCGTTACCACGACGAACTATGGCGCCGACGCCGGCCGTTCCTCCGGTGCACAGGTCTCGCTCGTCACTAAGAGCGGAACCAATAACTTCCATGGCTCCCTGTATGAGTACCTGCGCAACACTTATACCAGCGCCAATGACTATTTCGTGAAGCTGGCGGAAGTCCAGAGCGGTAGCGCCAACGTACCGCCAAAACTCATCCGCAATATTTTTGGGGCTTCGGCGGGCGGACCGCTCTTGAGAAACCGCCTCTATTTCTTCGCGAACTATGAAGGGGCGCGCCAGCGGGAGGAAAACAGCGTAGTGCGCATTGTTCCGAGCGATGCTTTGCGCGCGGGTTTTCTTACCTATCACTGTGCGGATGAGAGCCAGTGCCCCGGAGGCACAATTCCAGGCGACCCGACGCCCCTACCTGTTGGCTACAACGCTCTGTCGCCTACACAGATCGCTCAGATGGATCCCCTGGGCATTGGGAACAATCCCGTGGTTATGAATTTCTTTAACAGCTCTCCACACGCGAACGACAACTCGCAGGGCGACGGATTCAATTTCGTCGGCTATCGTTTCCGCGGACCTGTACCAACCAACAAGAATTGGTATATTGCGCGACTCGATTACAAGATCACCAACAGCGGGAGTCACTCGCTGTTCTGGCGTGGAGCACTGCGGAACGAGGTGAAATCCGACGTGCCCTACCTGCCGGGAACCGGACCAATACAGAGTCTCACCGACAACAGCAGCGGATTCACCGCCGGGTACACGGCGATACTGCGGCCCACGCTCATCAACAACTTCCGTTGGGGCTTTACGCGCCAGAGCTTTGGCAATCCGGGGAACACCAACACCGCAACCATCCAGTTTCGTGGATTCAATGACAACAGCCTGGCCAACAATTCCACGCTGGCATTCGTCTACAGCCGCTCGTTCGTAACTCCAGTCAATAACTTCGTGGACGACATCTCGTGGACCAAGGGGACTCATACCTTGCAGTTCGGCGCGAATGTGCGCTTCATCCGCAATCCGCGGACGAGCTTCCTGAATTCATTTCCCCGCGGCGTCACCAATTCTTCAGGGCTGAACACGGCGGGCATTGCCAACACCAGCAGTCCGCTGGACGCGGGAAACGCGGGATTCCCGGCGGTCAATACGGATTTCAACCTGAACTATAACTATCCCCTCATCGCGATGATGGGAATGGTCAGTGAACTGGACGCGACCTACAACTTTGACAAGACCGGTGCAGCGATCCCACTCGGAGCTCCCCTGAAGCGGCGGTATGCGGCCGACGAGTACGAGTTCTACTTCCAGGATTCCTGGCGTGCCAAGCCGAACCTGACCCTCAACTACGGATTGCGGTATTCCTTGCTTTCTCCGCCCTGGGAGACCAATGGAACCCAGGTGGCGCCGACCATCAGCATGGGCGACTGGTTCAAGCAGCGCCAGGTCAACATGCGGAATGGCATTGGCGCTGAAGCGGATCCGTTAGTCGAGTTCGGTCTGGCGGGCGCAGCCAACGGGAAGCCGGGATACTACAACTGGGACTATCACAACTTCGCTCCGCGTGTGTCCTTTGCGTATTCTCCACGGCCCGCCGCCAGTTGGCTGAAGCGACTGGTGGGTGAGGGAGACAAAACCGTGATCCGCGGTGGGGCTGGCATTGTGTACGACCGGATTGGCGCTGGACTGTTGAGCAGTTTCGATCGGTATGGCGCGTTTGGCCTTTCGACGGGCCTGTCCAACTCAACGATTCCGACCGCAGCGAATTCGCCCCGCCTCACCAGCTTGACCGATATCCCGCACAACGAATCGGGACCCGGCGGTGTGGGCACGGGCCCCGACATATTCCCGCCCCAGCCCACGGGAGGATTCCCCTTTGTCATGCCCCCGGGAGGCACGGGCTTGGCGATTTACTGGGGTTTGGATGACAAAATAAAGACACCCTATTCGTACGCCCTGGATCTCACCGTGGGCCGCCAGTTGGCACGCAACACCACGCTCGAGGTCTCCTACGTCGGACACCTCTCGCGCCGGCTCCTGTCGCAGGAGGATATTGCCATGCCCCTGGATATCGTGGACCCGGTGTCGCATGTCAACTACATGTCAGCCGCGAACCGCATGTCGCAACTGGGTGCTGCGGGCACTCCAACGTCAGCGATCAACGCGAGCGTGGTGGGACCGACGGCAGCCTACTGGCAAAACATGATTCAGCCGTTGGCGCCTGGCGATGCATACTCGCTGGCTTGCAGCGGAGGCTTCACGCAGGATCCTGTGCAAGCCATGTATGACCTCTTCGGCTGCGGTGGCGGACCGATGAACGGCTTCGGTGATGAGACCACACCCCTGGCCAACCTGGACTACTGGGGTTCCGACTTCAGCGGCAATCCGGGAATTCTGGGGCAGTCGGGCAACTACTACACCTCAGTGCTCGGGCCCAACTCATTCTTCAACAGCCAATTCCACTCGTTGTTTGCCTGGCGCTCGATTGGCAACGCCAACTACAACGCCCTGCAGGTCACGTTGCGCCGGGCCATGTCGCACGGCGTGCAGTTCGATTTCAACTATGCTTACTCGAAATCGATTGACCTCACCTCCGATGCCATCCGCGTGACTCCGAACGGCGGCTTGTCGACAGGGGTCGGGGGCATTGTCAACACCTGGGAACCCAACCAGCTGCGTGGCACTTCCGATTTCGATACTACCCACCAGGTGAATGCCAACTGGGTTGTCGAGTTGCCGTTCGGCAAAGGTAAAGCATTGGCTCACAATGTGGGTGGCGGCCTTGATGCCGTCATCGGAGGCTGGCAGCTCTCCGGGTTGGCACGCTGGACCAGCGGATTTCCGGTGAATATCAGCAACGGAGCTACCTGGCCCACGGACTGGCAGTTGCCGGGCAATGCAACCACGATTGGTCCGGTACATGCGAAGACCACCAAGGTTGCCGCGTCTGGAGGTAACGGAGCCTTCGTGAGTCTGTTCCCAACGGCCCTGCCGGAGCTGCCCAATGGAATGGGCCTCGGTCCTTTCCGGCACGATTTCCCAGGCGAAAGCGGAAGCCGCAATCAGGTTCGAGGCGACGGCTTTGCGACGCTCGACCTAGGGCTGAGCAAGAGTTGGAAGATGCCTTACGCTGATTCGCACCTCCTGAAGTTCCGCTGGGAGGTATTCAATGTCCCGAACCTGACCCGGTTCGATGTTGCCTCTATCACAAACGGCTTGGACCAGGGTCTAGCTTTCGGCAAGTATTCGGGCTTGCTCACCAGCCCGCGTGTGATGCAGTTCGCTCTGCGTTACGAGTTCTAGCGGAAGCGATACTGATTCTTGGGGGCGGAAACTCCGCCCCTTTTTTCTTTTGTGTAATGTGGAGAGGCTGGCAGAGATTCCTGCCGATGGGATTCCTACGCCAGCGGCGAATCGCTCATTCGGAACCGCGTGCGCACGTGCTCCGAGAGCCACTCGATGGCAGGACGGTTGATCACGGGATCGGATTGCGCCAGGTACTTCATCGCTTCTACCAGCAGACGCTGGCCATCCACATATCGCGGGTCTGAAGTACGTTCTCGGCGCTTGTTTCCCAACTTGGGAGGGAGTGGAATCGTAAAAACCTTAGCCATGAAGGAAACCCAAAACAACGTTGGGCCAGTATAGCGCCCGAACTGCAAATTTCAGCACACAATCTTGTCTTTTAGAATCAACAGCTTAACCCTTGGGTGAAATAAACTGCGTCTTGCCGGTGGTCTTCAGCTGGAAAACGTCGCTGTTAATCTTTTCATTTACCCGGATGTTGGAGTACTTCGCCAGGCGGTAGTCGCCTTGCGGCTCAAAGAGCTGCTGTTGCAGGGAGATGCCACGGTCCAGATCGATCCAGAGCAAGATCCTGGCAATGTTATTCCTGACACTTTGCGACTTCGGAATCAGTTGCAGCTTGGCGGTGGCGACACTGTTGATAGTCTCCGCGCCCTGATAGCTCACGTCGAACGCTTTCATCAGGTCTTGCCCGCTGCCTCCAAAACCCAGGACTAGATAAGTTTCAATGTCCGCACGATTCTTGTCGGCGCCGTAGGTGGTGACCTGGTCGGGTTTGGGCTGGTAGACCTGGATCTTGCCGTTGCTGAACAGAACGTGCTTTGCTTCCGGCTTCTTAATGTCGGCCTTCATCTCAACCTCTTTGCCGACCCGCCGGTAGTAAACCGTGCCGGATTGAATGTCATCGATTTCGTCGATGACTTTTTCGTACCGATCCCACTCGAAGTCCGCCTGCGTAGTGCGGAAAGTTGCAGCGGCCGCGTCCATCTTTTTGAGCACGGGTTCCAGACCGCTGGGGTTGGACGGGGCTTGAGACACGGCTGTGCCGCACACGACGGCCGCAACGATCGTGACTGGTAGAACTCGGCGGAAGAGATTCATCGAGAACTTTCAAGGGCCTTTCGATTGCGTCATCAGACGAAGGCGCTGATTGGTTACTCCCGCTTCACCACAACCTTGTAAGTCTGCACCTGCCCGCGACCATCCGTGAGCGCTTCGTAGTTCACGATCGATACCTCGCCGGAGATCGGCTCAATGATGCGCAGCAATTGCTCGCGCACTGAGCGATCGTCACCCGGCGAAACGGCACTGCCCGCAATCTGGTAGAGCAGGTGCCCTTCCGTACCGCGTGTGACCACTACATCTGTGGGATGCGGAATGCGCGCTGTGGGTTTGTCGTTGAAGTTGATCCAGTACGGCGAGAAGATGATGAAGATCAGGATCAGCGTGACCATGATGTCATAGTGCAAGGTGCCACGCTCGTACTGCCAGAGGATGTATCCGCGAATTGTTCGCCAAAGGGCGTTCATCGGGAGGGAAGGCGTGCTCGGCGCGGTAGTCGTGAGTTCTGCTCTCTGCAAGTCTAGTGACCGCTGCTGTTCTTGGCAATGGAAAGAAGCTTTTGGCTCTTGGCCCTTAGCTCTTGGCCCTTAACGTCGCATTTCTCTTAGGCGCAAGAGCTAAGAGCCAATGGCCAAGAGCTAAAAGCTTCTTTTCGTGATGCGCTCCGCTCCAATATAGGGGCGCAGCGCCTCAGGAATCACCACGCTCCCATCGGCCTGCTGATAATTCTCGACAATTGCCACCCACGTCCTGCCCACCGCCAAGCCGCTGCCATTCAGGGTATGCACGAACTCCGTCTTGTTCTTTCCCTCAGGCTTGTAGCGGATGTTGGCCCGGCGCGCCTGGTACGACTCGAAATTCGAGCAGGAAGAAATCTCGCGAAACAACTGCTGCCCCGGCAGCCAAACCTCAATGTCGTAGGTCTTGGCGGAAGCGGCGCCCATGTCACCGGTGCATAGCGTCACCACGCGATAGTGCAGGCCAAGCTTCTGCAGAACTTCCTCGGCATCGTGCGTCAGTTTTTCGTGCTCGTTGTAGGAGCTCTCCGGCCGCGAGAATTTTACCAGCTCAACTTTTTGAAACTGATGCTGGCGAATGATGCCGCGAACGTCTTTCCCATACGAGCCCGCTTCGCTCCGGAAGCAAGGCGTATAGGCCGTTAGCGAGATCGGCAGCCGTGCGGAATCCAGAATCTCGTCGCGGTACAGATTCGTTACCGGAACCTCCGCCGTGGGAATCAGCCAGAGATCCTTCTCTCCATGGGGCACGCGAAAAGAATCCGCCGCGAACTTGGGAAGTTGGCCCGTGCCGTACATGGAATCGGAATTCACCAAATAGGGTGGGAGAACTTCCGTGTATCCGTGCTCCCGGGTGTGCAGATCGAGCATGAAGTTCATCAACGCTCGCTCGAGCTTCGCGCCGAGGTCCCAGTAGACGGCGAAGCGAGCCCCGGTCAGCTTGACGGCACGCTCCAGATCGAGCACTCCCAGCTGCTCGCCCAGTTCCCAATGCGGCTTGGGAGTGAAATCGAACTGCGGAGGTTTCCCCCAACGGCGGACTTCGACATTCTCGTCCGCGCTGTGGCCGACCGGAACACTCGCGTGCGGGAGGTTAGGAATCCCGGCGAGAATCTCGCGCAGCCGGGTATCCAGGTCGCTCGCAGTCTTTTCGAGCGTCTGGATCTGCTCGCGCAGTTCCTTAGTTTCGGCCATGGCGGCGCTGGCATCCTGTCCTGTTTTCTTCAGCTTAGCGATGTCTTCCGACGCCTTGTTTCGCCGGGCTTTGGAGTTCTCAGCCTCGGTGATAGCCTGGCGGCGCTGCGTGTCGACCTCCCGAAAATCCTTGAGCACCGCAGCCGGCTCCATGCCGCGCTGGCGCAGCTTCTCCTCCACCAAAGATAGGTTGTCACGGACGAAATTCAGATCAAGCATGGGAACTTAATACTGTATCGGAAACAAGCGGGAGAATGCACGCCGCACCTGCAGGAACTGTGCCGCAGTCTGAATATACTGACTGACCTTTGTCCATCTGTCATCCTGAGCGGAGTGAGATGGTGAGCGAAGCGAACCATCTCGCGCAGTCGAAGGATCCCATATCTCTTAATTCCAGCACCAGCGTCCCATGGAGTTCTCCCCACGCACTCGACAAGAGTGTGAGAACTCCTTTCAAGGTTCATCCTGGCGCAAGCAGGTAAGGGATCCTTCGACTCCGTGGGTTGTTCGCTCCGCGAAGCACCCGCTCCTCTCCTCAGGATGACAATCACGGCTGGTGTCTACAGGCCCGCACAGACGAGCAAAGCAACCCCCTTTGGCGTATTCCGCTCGCCTGTGTAAACTACCTTCGCGATGCGATCTTCCCCCAGGTCTATCGTTCGGAAGCTTTTCGTGGCGCTGGCATGCCTTGCGGCCGCCGTTGCCGGCCTGCCCGCCGCCGCCGCGTCAGCCTACAACGGTCACCCCAAGCTGGTCGTGGTCATCGTCATCGACCAGTTTCGCGGCGACTACCTCGAACGTTACCGCGACCAGCTCGGCGAGGGTGGGTTCCGCCTCTTCCTCGACCACGGCGCCTATTTCCCGGACTGCAACTACAACTACGCCAATACACGCACTGCTCCGGGACACTCCACGCTGTTCACCGGCGCCTACAGCAACGGTCACGGCATCGCCGACAACGAATGGTGGGATCCACAGAAAAGGCGCATGGTGACCTCGGTCGAAGATGACAACACCAAAATCGTCGGCGTGCCGGGAAGCAAAGCTGGGGCCTCCCCACACAATCTTCTGGCAGACACCTTGGGCGACGAACTCAAGCTGGCAACGGGCGGGAAATCACGCGTGTTTGGAGTCTCGTTGAAAGATCGCGCCGCTGTCCTGCCCGCCGGCTTCGCGGGCAACGGAGCCTATTGGATCGATGCAAAGACCGGCGCATGGGTCACGTCCACCTACTACCGCAGCGACCTGCCAAAGTGGGCGCAGGATTTCAACGCGGGCGAGCGTGCCGCGAAGTACTGGGATCGCGACTGGCGGGACGCGCAGGGCAACGTCCTGCGCTCGACCGCCCATCGCAAAGGGAAAGACGGCTCCGATGCTGGTTTTTACGAAGTGGTCGGCTCGACGCCTTTCGGCAACGAATACGAACTTGAGTTCGCCAAGGAGCTGGTGGTGTACGAGAACGTCGGCCTGGGACCGGCGACGGACTTGCTGTCCGTCAGCCTTTCGCCGAACGACATCCTCGGCCACGAAGTTGGCCCGGACTCGTCGGAGATGCAGGCCATGGCTCTCGCGCTCGACCGCGAACTGGCCGATTTCTTCAACTTCCTTGGCCATCAGATCGGGCTGGCGAATGTCTGGATCGCGCTCTCGGCCGACCACGGAGTCTCAGCGCTGCCGGATGCAGCGAAGAAGCTGCACATCCCGGCCGCGAACGTGGATGCCGGCAAAGTCGAAGCGCAAATCAACGCCGCGCTGACAGCGAAATTTTCGCCGGGGCATCCGGCCGCCTACGTGAAGCTTGACTACCCGCTGGCCTGGCTTGACCAGGATGCCTTTACCGCCGTGCACGTGAGGGAACATGACGCGGAGGCGGCGGCAGGCGAAGCCTTGAAGCAGGCCGGCCTTCGGGATTTCTACACCAAGTCGCAGCTTGCCTTGGGCGAAGTTCCCGACACAACCCTTGGGCTCAAGTACCTGAACAGCTACTCTCCCGAAGGCAGTTGGTTTGTGCTGGGAGTTCCCGAACCCTACACCGTGGGACCCGCCAAAGGCACGGACCATGCTTCGCCGTACAGTTACGACACGCACGTGCCGCTGGCGTTCTACGGATTGCCGTTTCAGGCGGGAACTTATCGCACGCATTCCGAACCCGTCGATCTTGCATCAACTCTTGCATCCTTGCTCGGCATCAATGCGCCCACACACTCTGTGGGACGCGTGCTGACGGAAGCGCTGGCTCCTCCACATCGCGCCGAGGATCGTTCGGGAGGAGGCAAGCCATGACAGCTTCCGGAAGCTCCAGCCACTCGGCTCCCGACATGAGTGTCAGCTTCGCTGGCATTTCGCTCAAGAATCCCATCATCGCGGCCAGCGGAACCTTCGGCTACGGCGTCGAGTTCGAAGACGTTGTCCACCTCGCCAAGCTTGGCGGGTTCGTCGTGAAGGGGCTCTCGAAGGAGCCGATGATCGGCAATCCTCCGCCGCGTTTATGGGAGACGGCGGCAGGGATGCTCAACGCCATCGGCCTGCAAAACATCGGGGCGCAGGCGTTTCTGGGAGAAAAGCTTCCGCATCTGCGAGAGATGAAGAATGTCGTGGTGTTCGCCAATGTTTTCGGCTACACACGCGAGGATTACGAACGAACCATCGAGATTCTCAATGACGGGGAGGGAATTGCCGCCTACGAGTTGAATGTCTCGTGCCCGAACACCTCGCAGGGTGGGCTGCAGTTCGGCAGTGACCCACGCTCGCTCGACGAGGTGGTAACCACCGCCAAGCGTGTGGCGCAGCGGCCCTTGATCGTGAAGCTTTCGCCCAATGTGACCAGCATTGCGCAAATGGCGTACGTGGCACAAGAGTCCGGCGCCGACGCCGTCTCGCTGGTCAACACGTTCGTCGCCATGGCCATCGACCCGGAAACCCGCAAGCCGCGCATCGCCAACGTCACCGCTGGACTCTCCGGCCCTGCCATCAAACCGATTGCGCTGCGCATGGTCTACGACGCCGCCCACGCGGTGAAGATTCCGGTCATCGGCATGGGCGGAATCTCAACCGCCGAGGACGTTGTGGAGTTTATGTTGG
Source organism: Terriglobia bacterium (assembly GCA_020073465.1). GTDB lineage: Bacteria > Acidobacteriota > Terriglobia > Terriglobales > Acidobacteriaceae > Sulfotelmatobacter. The sequence continues at coordinate 37,046 of JAIQFC010000029.1, read as the reverse complement.
CAGGTGCAACCGCCGTGCAGATCGGCACTGCCAGCTATTTCGATCCCTGCGCCACCGAGAAGATTGTCGATGAATTGCAGGAGTGGTGCGTGGAGCACGACATCGCACGCCTGGCCGACCTGACGGGCGGCCTCCAGCTGGAATGAACCCATGGTAGAGACGTAGCTTGCTACGCCTCACCGCCACGCGCCCATGATCGCTCCCATCGCCAGATAACACACCAGCTGATATCCGGTGTTGATCGCATAGAGCTTCGACGGCTGCCGGCTGAATAGTGAATTCGTCAACTGCACCGTAGTCACGAAACCCAGCCAGACGCCAAACCCGAACTTCATCCCGTACAAAACGGAATGCACCGATGCGATCGCGATGATTTTCCCCAGCACCGCCGCTGCGAGGATGCTTGCCACGAACGACAGACCATACGATGGCCCGGCGCTCTTCCGCATCTCTGCGAGCTTGGCCTTGTCATTCGGGTCATAGCCCATCAGCTTCATCCAGGGATTGGCAAACAACACCGGCGAGTACCACAAGAAGCCGAGCACCATGGTAGCCACAGCGGCCACCAGCACTGCCCACAGATTCACTCCCATGATGTGCATGGAAATCCTCCGTCAGAACTAGTGAACAGTGGTGAGTGGCCCGTGAAAGCGCCGCGGTATGACTGGCCACTGATCACTGATCACTGGCCACTGTCTCAACGGCCGTGAGTGTACCAGATTGAGCCGGGAGCCTTGTAGTTTCGTCCTTCCCCCCAGACCGCGTGAGTCGCACCGTCGCTGTCGATGGCAATGGAGAAGTAGTCGCCGAATGGGAACCGGAATCCCGCCGGCAAAACGTAGTCGTAAAAGCGTGTCGGCCCCGAAAGCCTAGTTACTGCGGACCAAGTGGCGCCACCGTTGGTCGAACTGCGGTAGTAGGTGTTCCACAGCGGGTGGTTGTGGGCGTCCATCGCCCGAGTATCCATCCAGGCGATGCGAACGTCTCCGGGCGTGCCCGCCGTAATCGCAGGAAAACAGCTTTCCACACCCTGCCGGGCGGTGGAAACATCGGCGCGGGACGACCAGCTGGCGCCGCCCGTTGTCGAAGACGAAAAGTAGATGCGTTCTGGACCGCCGTTCACCACACCAGCATTCCACAGTGCATAAACCGTGCCTGCGGCATCAGAGGCCAACGCAACCTGTGCGCCCAGGAACCCCGTTTCGCAACCGAGCGCATCGCAATCCGGCGATGCGCTCGAGACGTCGAGCAGGATCGTGGCCCAGGTCCGTCCGCCATCCGTCGAGCGGCTCACGTAGACGCTGACTGGACGCGTAGGCATCTCGTGCCGCGCGTAGGCCGTCCAGCCAAAGTAGACGCTGCCCGCCGCATCCACCGCAGCGCCGCCGGCCAACGACCATCCCGGCCCTGCCACTGGATTCACATTCACCCGGCTGAAGGTCTGTCCGGCGTCGTGCGAGGCCGCCACAAAAAACTTTTCCTCGTGGTTGAAGCCAACGTAAACATCAGGCCCGTGCACGGCGAGGACTGGCTTGTCTCCGTCAGCCTCGGCATGATCGGCCACCGACAAGGACCAGGTACGTCCAAAATCCAATGAGCGGGCGACGATGATGTCGCGCTTGTTGTTCTGCAGCCAGGAGGCGTAGACCGTCTGCCGGTCCTGCGGATCGACCACAATCTGCGGATCAAACTGCCCGGTCGGAAAGGGAACCAGAGGTCGCGATGGCTGCCACGACACTCCGTTGTCATTGCTCACCAGCAACGCGACGCTGGGCGCCTTACAACTGGGACAATCCGGGACCGGCCCATACTGCGGGTAGAGGATGTAGAGGTGCCCGTGCCCGTCAGCCGCCATGGCGGGCTCCCACTGGTCGCCGGTGGTGTACCCGACACGTCTTTGGGGAGCGAATCCGGACGTCTGCTGCGCCGCCTGGGAGGCGGCCAAATTCGAAAACAAGACCGAGAGCATGAAGAGCGCAAACTTCTGCACAGTCCTGAGGTGGCTGGTACGGGAAACCACGGAGCCTCTCACGCGCGACGAACGCTCCTCGGACTCTAACCTGAATTCCGGCGGAGCGTCAATCGCCAGGTTCGACACCCGTGGCGGAAGAGGCGTGACTTTCTGCGCGATTCATCATCTAATATCGGAGCACAGAGCAGTGCCAGGACAGGAGCGTCTCAGCAATGGCGAAAGCCACGTTTGCAGCAGGATGTTTTTGGGGAGTCGAAGCGACCTTCCGCCAGATTCCGGGCGTTCTCTCCACCCGGGTCGGCTACACCGGCGGCCACACCGACAATCCAACCTACAAAGAGGTCTGCACCGACGGTACCGGTCACGCCGAGGCGGTTGAGGTCGAATTCGATCCCGCCAAGGTTCGCTACGAAGACCTGCTGAAGGTCTTCTGGGAGAACCACGATCCGACCCAGCTCAACCGCCAGGGCCCGGACTGGGGCTCCCAGTATCGCTCCGCCATCTTTTTCCATTCGCCGGAGCAGGAGTCTGTGGCAAAAGCTTCCAAGGAGTCGTTGGAAAAGACGCACCGCTACTCGAAGCCGATTGCAACGCAGATCGTTCCGGCCATCACGTTTTATCCGGCGGAGGACTACCACCAGCAGTATCTGGAAAAACGCGGCCTGGCCACCTGCCACGTCAAGTACTAGCGTTGGCAGGGCCGCGGACAGGCGTTTTCGGTCCGAAGAAGAACAGCAGCACAAACCCGCCGGCATAGTAGGGAAGGCTTTGTTGCAGGTTGTAGCCAAAAAACCGCAAGACCAGACCGAGTAGCGCGAGCGCCTCGCACAGTGTGTAGGTTGCGAGGTAGCCGGTCTTCCAGTGATTCAGAGTCAGCGTGTTGTCGGGATTACCCGCCAGGCCTTCCGCGGAACGCAGAACCAGCGTACGCCGCACCACGAAGATCACACCCACAAACGCCACCGCAAGGGTCGTGAAAGCGTAAGTCAAAGTCGGGTCAACAGCTTTTGGATGGGAGCCGGCAACCTCCCCTACCACCGCGTAGACGATGATGCTGGTCAGCATGACCAGTTGCGTCAGCCTCAGCATCCTGATTACCGGGCGCATAACATAACATTCTCGCGCACAGGCAGGCGCTGGTCACCACTTTTTTGTATGGAATCGGTCTAGGCAATATCTCCGCATTACGCGCCTACGGGGCATGGTTATGCTGGTCCAGCTCCGGACGCATCCGCACAAAGGATCTGTTACGAGACCACTTCCCGCCGGGTCGGCTTCGAATGGAAACTTACGTCTGCGCCCAACTGTGTCACGGCTATGTCCCCGTAAGCTTGATGCGAATTTCTTCCGGCAAGCGCTGACGGATTTCCTCGGGCAGGCGGTCATGCACGCGCCGCGCGCCCTCTTTGGCCGCGTCCAGCACGGTGACCGGAGCCGGAGTGGCCACCGCCACTCCCAGCCAGATCAACGCCGACAAGGCAAAACCCGCGAGCGCAGCAATTTCGAGCCAGAAGGCATGGCGCGGGCCAAAGTGGCGGATGACGCCAAAGGCCAGCAGAAAGACTCCCGCGGAAACCGATGCCAGGGCAATCAGTCCCACATCGATCATGCGGTGGATTCGCTGCCGGCTGCGGCAGTGTTCGCAGGAGGCGAAGTGGCTCTCGTAGTCGCCGCGCATCTCCGGCGCCAGGCCGGAAATGTCGTACCGCCAGCCCGCCAGAATCTTGCCTACGATGGGATCAACACACTGCTGACTCATGGGTAAACTGCGGCCACTCAGTTCGGAACTCCCGCTATAGCCGGATCGGCTCTAACGCTTCAGACTGAGCCGCCAGCAGCACACGGTTGTGGAACAGTCCGCCACGGCTCGCGAGCGCCTTTTCTGCCTCTCTCCGGGCTATCTCCGGGTGATTGTTCTGCTCAGAGAGATGCGCCAGCACCACAAACGCTGCGCTATTATCATAGTCGTTAGCAAAGAAATCTGCGAGAGCGTCGTTCGAGAGGTGCCCCACCCGGCTCATTACCCGCTGTTTCACGGACCACGGATACGGCCCGCCGCGCAGCATTTCCAGGTCGTGATTCGACTCCATCACCAGCACATCGCAGCCGCGCAGGTGATCGCGGACGCTGACCGGCAAATAGCCGAGATCGGTGGCAACGCCCACCTTGATTCCATCCGCGCGAAAGGTGAATCCGACCGGATCGGCTGCGTCGTGGGGAATGGTGAATGGTTTCACCGCGATGTCGCCGACTTGAAAGCTGTGGCCCGATTCGAATTTCTCCAGCTTCTCGAGCTGCGGCTGTTCGCCGTTTTCGTCCTTCATCGCGCGCGCCCAGGCCTGGTGCGTCGCTCCCGTCATGAAGATTGGGATGCGGAGCTTCTTCGCCAGCGTTGCCAGCCCGTAAACGTGGTCGGAATGCTCGTGCGTGATCAGAATCGCGGACAGCGAATGCGGATCTTCTCCCAGCGCTTTCATGCGCTTGAAGGTCTCGCGGCAGGAGATTCCGGCATCGACCAGAATCCTGGTGCGCGCCGTGGCCACCATGGCGCAATTCCCCCGGCTGCCGCTGGCCAGCGTAGACACACTCACGCCCATGATCGCAGCATACGCGTGTGACCTGTGGAATCGGGAGTAACTTTTTGGTTAGCCGATACCTTTGGGGAGGATCGATCGGGAAAGTGGTCGAAAGCAGATCTCAGGTCTTAGGTGTTTGGTCTTCGGGCTTAGGCCCGGGTGCCAGGTAGGATGCGAGGGCCAAGACCTAAGACCTAAGACCCGACACCAGCCTCGGCTGTTACTTTCCCTGCCGCAGATTCTGCACCACCCTGTGCATGAACGAGCCGCCGTAAGCCCCTGCAACACCCGGCAGAGATGCCAGAAACGATCCATAAATCTGGGCGCGAGTAGGCTTCACCGTGCTGATCAGATAGGCGGCAAGTTCGGTCAGCGGGATGAAGGCTCCCACCGCGACCACCCACCGCCACGGCCAGCGCGGACGCAGCAGCCCCAGCAACATGCACGACGCCACTACCAACAGCGCGGTGAACAGCAGGTCGTTGATGGCGACATCCGCCCATCCCGTAGCGATGCCTGACACCGCCGCCAGTAAGTAGAACGGCCAGTCGCTTCTGGTTGCTGGTTTCGAGGCTGGACACGTGGTTCCCGGGCTTGTCATTTCGGCTGCGCGTTTTCAATCGCCAATCGAAAATCAGCAATCAACAATCAGCAATCAACAATCAACAATTCTCAATACTTGTAGAACCCTCTCCCGCTCTTTCTCCCCAGCCATCCCGCGTCGACCATCTTGATCAGCAGCGGGCACGGCCGGTATTTGGGATCGCCCAACCCATCGTGGAGCACGCGCATGATATCGAGGCAAACGTCGAGCCCGATGAAGTCCGCCAGCGTCAGCGGCCCCATGGGATGCGCCATGCCCAGCTTGAAGACTTCATCGACGGCCTCGGCTGTCGCGACACCTTCCATCACCGTGTACATGGCCTCATTGAGCAGCGGCATGAGCACGCGGTTGGAAACGAAGCCCGGCGCGTCGTTCACCTCGACAGGGGTCTTTTCCAGCTGCACTGCCAGGTCGCGTACTGTCGCGAAGGTTTCCTGCGAAGTGGCCAGGCCGCGGATCACCTCCACCAGTTTCATCACCGGCACCGGATTGAAGAAGTGCATCCCAATCACTTTGTCCGGCCTCTTCGTCTGCGCGGCCAGCCTGGTGATCGAGATGGAAGAGGTGTTCGATGCGAGAATAATTTCGGGTCGAGTCAGCCGCTCCAGGTCGCGAAAGATTTCAGTCTTAGTCTCGAACTTCTCCGTGGCTGCTTCAATGACGAAGTCGCAATCCGCCAGCTTTGGGCGGTCCACCACGGCTTCGATCCGCTTTAACGTCGACGCCTTGTCGTCCGGCGTGATCTTGTTCTTCACGATCTCGCGGTCAAGATTCTTCGTAATGGTTTCGAGCGCACGGTCGAGAAAACGCTGCCCTACATCGCACAGAACCACCGAATAACCGCAGCGGGCAAACACATGCGCGATGCCATTGCCCATCGTACCCGCGCCCACAACTCCTACGCGCTTGATCTCCATATCCTCCACCTCTCGCCTGCGCGATCGCCATGAAAACGTTCGAGTCTAACACCGCGCCCAGTGAACCGCGAACCGGACTTTGATCCCGCACAAGCGGAGTGCATCCTTCGTGAGACTTCGTGTCCATGGTGGTTTCAGAATTTACTCAACACCACCACCCTGCTTTGAGCGCTGCGTAAACACAAGATCGAAAAGAAAGTTGCGCGTCTCGATCCGCATCAGCAAGACTGGTGGCGCCTGCGAGATTCCCGTACCTCACGAGCGGGCATCGCAGCAGGGAAACCCCGCATCCCAAATGTCAGAATCGAAGCTTACCTGGCTTCGTCGCGGAGGTGACTATGTTGCGGAGGATGCGGATGAGGATGTTGCGAGGTGTGCGATTGGCGGCGCTGGCGGCGGTGGTGTCGCTGGCACTCGGCAGCCTGGCTTGGGCACATGACGGCGATGACTACTACGATCACCACGACGAGGCCCGCGAGCACGGATACCGCAACGGATATCAGGACGGCGTGCAACGCGGACGCTACGACCGCATGCAAGGTTACCGCTACAACTTCAAAAGCCAGCTATGGGATGACGGCGACGGCGGCTATGAACATTGGATGGGCTCGCGTGGCCACTACAAGAAGGCCTATCGCGACGGATACGTCAACGGCTACCGTGAAGGTTATTCGGCCTACGGCTACCGCCGCGATCGCGATCGCGACGACCACTACCGAGGGCATGATCGCGACGACTGGCGCTAAGAGTGTGTGTCAGCCAATGCTCGCGTAGGGACAGCCGCCCTTCGACTTCGCTCAGGGCAGGCTTTCGGCTGTCCCGCCGAGCGCAGCGAGGCGGCGGGTTAGCTGTCCCCCGGTGCTACAATAAAGCGTCATTCTTAGAACAAGCTCGTCCGATCCCGGACCAGAAACTCCTTCCGAGGTGCAATTCATGGCGACTGTCGAAGCCCCCGTCCGACCGCGCACAGCCCTCCATCAGGGCCCGTTTGTAAACGAACCGTTCTTCGATTTCCGCAAGGAAGAGAATGCCCGCAAGATGCGCGCTGCGCTCACAAAAGTTCGCAGCCAGCTGGGCCGCGAGTATGACCTGATCATCGGCGGCAAGCGGGTGAAGACCACGGACAAAATCAAGTCGCTGAATCCAGCGCGGCCTTCGGAGATTGTTGGCCTCCATCAAAAAGCCAACAAAGAGCATGTCAAGCCTGCGATGCAGGCCGCGTTGGCAGCCTTCGCCTCCTGGAGTCGCACCTCGGTCGAAGAACGCGCCAGCCTGCTGTTCCGCGCCGGCGACCTGTTGCGCCAGCGCAAGATGGAATACATGGCTTGGCTGGTTTTCGAAGTCAGCAAGAACTGGGCCGAGGCTGACGCCGATATCTCCGAGACCATCGACTTCTGCGAGTTCTATGCCCGGGAGGCGCTGCGCTTCGCCAAGGTGGAAACTCCGGTGCAAATGCCCGGCGAGCGCGACTCTCTGATGTACATCCCGCTGGGTGTGGGCGCCGTGATTCCGCCGTGGAATTTTCCCTGCGCCATCATGGCCGGCATGACGCTGGCCTCGATTGTCAGCGGCAACACCGTGATTCTCAAGCCATCGAGCGATTCGCCGACCATCGCCGCGAAGTTCATCGAACTGCTGGAAGAGGTCGGGTTGCCGGAGGGTGTTGTCAACTTCTGTCCCGGCGCCGGTGCAAGCTTCGGAGATGCCGTTGTTGCTCATCCCAAGACGCGTTACATCGCGTTCACAGGCTCCCGCGAGGTGGGACTTCACATCAACCAGGTTGCCGCAACCCAGGCTCCTGGCCAGCTCTGGATCAAGCGCACGATTCTCGAAATGGGCGGCAAGGATGCAATGATCGTCGATGCGGACGGCGATATTGACGCCGCCGTGGAAGGCACGGCGCAGGCCGCATTCGGCTTCCAGGGCCAGAAGTGCTCAGCGTGCTCCCGTGTCATCGTAGACGAGCGCGTTTACGACAAGTTCCTGGAGCAACTGAAAGCTCGCGTCGAGCAGATTACCGTTGGCGACCCCGCCGAAAACAGCAACATGGGCGCCGTCATCAATGAAGGATCGATGAAGACGATTCTCGCTTACATTGAGCAGGGCAAGAAAGACGGACGCCTCATCACGGGCGGGGAACGCGCCACCGAGGCCGGAGAAGGCTACTTCATAAAGCCCACGGTGATCGCCGATATTCCCCCGAAGTCAAAGCTCGAGCAGGAAGAAATTTTCGGTCCGGTGCTGGCCGTGATCAAAGCTCGAGGTTTCGACCACGCCCTCGAAATCGCCAACGACACTGAGTTCGGGCTCACCGGCGCCGTCTACACGAAATCGCACGACAAGATCGAGCGCGCCATCCGCGAGTTCCACGTTGGCAACCTGTACATCAACCGCAAGTGCACCGGGGCCATGGTGGGAGCGCATCCCTTCGGCGGCTTCAACATGTCAGGCACGGATTCGAAGTCCGGCGGTCCCGACTATCTGTACCTGTTCACCCAGGCGAAGGCGGTCGGAGAGAAGATCAGCTGAAGTTAACGCCACTTCTGCAGGCACGGCTGGTGCGCCAGGAAGGCAAGCAGTTTCGTTCTAAACGAAACCGTTCGTGATTCGTCTACCCTACAATAGGATTCACCTGCATCTGAGTACCGCGATCGTCGTTGAACGTGATTCCAATTCAGACTGGAGAGCCATTGCGATGATGCTTCGCCTCGGTGCAGTTGTCTGCCTGATCTGTTTCTCAACCACACTGTTCGCACAGCAACTGAGCCCACAGGATCTCGCCGCGGTTGAGAAGGCCATGAAGACCATCCGTCCGGAACAGATTCGCGCCCATATCCGGTTCCTGTCCGACAGCCTGCTGCAGGGACGCGCTCCCGGCACGCCCGGTTACGATGTCGCTGCCCGTTACGTGGCCACCCAACTCGAGGGCATGGGTCTTCAGCCCGGCCTGAAAGGCGCGTGGTTCCAGCCCGTTCCACTGCAAAAGGCGGTCGTCGCAGCTTCCACGAGTTCGGTTGTCCTGTCGGCGGGCGGCAAGGAGCGAAAGCTGGTGGACGCCAGGGACTACGTCCTCGACGCGTGGTTTGCCAGTTCCGGAAACCTCCCGGCCAAGGAGCCCGTCAGCGCTGAGAGTGACGTCAACGCTCCCATCGTATTCGTGGGCTTCGGCGTTACGGCGCCGGATCAGAACTATGACGACTACGCGGGTGTCGATGTGCGCGGGAAACTCATCGCCACCATCTATGGCGCTCCCTCGCGCTTTCCTTCCACCGAGCGTGCCTACTATTCGGATGGCATCGTGAAGGCCAGAAATGCAGTTGCACACGGCGCCGTGGGCGTCCTGTCCATCATGCTGCCCGAGGACGTGAAGCGGTATCCCTGGGAGTGGCTTGTCCCCCAGATCCAGGTGGGGGAAATGCACTGGCTGGACAAGAATGGAACTCCCCACGATTTCTTCCCGGAACTGCGAGGCAGCGCTCTACTGAGCCAGCAGGGTGCGGAGGCTCTTTTTGCCGGAGCGCCCCGAACGCTGGAACAGGCTTTTTCCTCCGCGCGCGCGAGCCAGCCCCAATCGTTCTCCATGCCGGTCAGTGCGCACATCCACACTGTGAGCACGCAGACCGTGTTGCAGAGTCCCAACATCATCGCCGAACTGAAGGGCTCCGACCCGGCCCTTCGCGACCAGTACGTGGTCTATACCGCACACGTCGATCATCTCGGAACCTGTCCGGCCGTGGAAGGGGACAACGTCTGCCATGGCGCCCTCGACAATGCATCCGGCACCGCGACGCTGCTGGAAATTGCCCGCGCCTATGCCAGTTTGCCGCGGGCCCCTCGCCGGTCCGTGCTGTTTGTTTTCGTGACCGGGGAGGAGATGGGCCTGCTGGGTTCTGACTATTTTGCTCACTTTCCCACGGTCTCTCTCAAGTCGATCGTGGCCAACATCAACATTGATGGCGCTCCTGGCTGTTTCTTTTCCATGAAGGACGTGGTCGCACTGGGCGCGGAGCACTCCACGCTGGGCAACGAAGTCACATCGGCTGCCCGTCGGATGGGATACGAGCTGAGTCCAGATCCCATGCCGGAGGAGGTAAGCTTCATTCGCAGCGACCAGTACTCCTTCGTGCTGCAGGGTGTGCCCGCGGTCGACATTCAGGACGGAATAAAGGCGACCGACCCCAAAACCAACGGCTTCGATGTGATCAAAAAATGGCTGGTCACCCGATATCACACGCCTCTCGACAACATCGACCAGCCGATCGATTTCGAGTCGGCGGCTAAAGGATCGGCCTTAAATCTCCTGATTGGATATGAAGTGGCCCAGCATGACGAGGTTCCCGCCTGGAATAAGGAAGATTTCTTCGGCACAAAGTTCGGTCCACGCCATGCGGGTTCGGCCAGTGCCGGGGACTAAACGTGACTCTGGACCAAAAGAACGAAGGCAGAACAAAGGCCGCCCTTGCAGGCGGCCTTTTTCTTTTGGTAAACGAACGGAACGCCTACGGCGTGACTCCTGCCGGCGGTTGTGGCACGGTCCCTGCCGCAGTTGCCGCGGCGGCTTCATTCAGGATCCGGTGATGGATGGTGAACAGCGCCAGTTCCAGCCGGTCCGAAACGCCGATCTTGTCGTACACGTTGCGCAGGTAGTTCTTGATCACCTGCTCGGTGGTGCCGAGCTGTGAGGCAATTTCCTTGTTCTTGTAGCCTTGCACGATGAGCGCCACGATGCGCAGCTCTTTCGCCGTCAGCCGGTCGCGGACGCGCAATCCGACCATATCGTTCTCGGTGAGCTCGCTGGGCACGGCGACATCCTGCACCCAGGTCTCGTTACGCGCCACCTTGCGGACACAGTCGACCAACGCGGCGCTGGTCACGTTACGGTAGACGACCCCGTGCGCGCCATTCGACATGTGCCGCTGCGCGCTCTCGCCCGTGTCCGCCAAAACGACCACGCGGGTCTTGGCGCGGTTTGCCGCCTGCACGATGCCGGCAAAGTCATTGTGAAATCCCGCTGCCACAATCAAGACCGCGGCGCGGAATTTGTCCAGGGCCATGAACATCTGTTCGGGCGTCTGCGCCTGAGCCACGATGCGCATCTCATCTTCTACGGCGAGCACTTTGGCGATGCCCGCCCGGAAGATCGCCTGGTTGTCGGCCAGAATCAGTTTGAGCATGTTTTCAACGCTCCCCAAAAGTCGCTGCAAAAGGTTAGGAGTTCCTGATGAACTCGTATGAGTCGATCACGCACGCCACTCCGCGGCCTTCATCGCCTTTGCCGGATTCATCCGTGCGGACCACGCGTCCCTTGCACTGGATCTTCACGTTCTCGGTGCCGCCCGTCACATCCGGCGGCAGCGTGATTTCAAATTCCACGGGCGAGCCAACGTCCAGCGAGGCATCCGCGCGGATGTACACTCCGGCCGCGCTCAGATCTCCTGTGACTCCCTTGGCTTCTCCGCCCACTTCTGCCTGGTGTATCTTGATCGGCAAATGCAGGGGAAACCTTTTTCCGGTCCGCGCTTCTTCGGACACAGTTCCTCCTCTATCGGGGCCTGGTCTCTGTTTGTCTGCCGTTGAGGCCAATGCCGTCAAAACAAGCTCCGGGCGGGCCGATGCCCGCTTTTCTGCTCCCGGCGGTTATATCACGGATGCAACCCGTATAAAAGCCTGATAACCCGTTAGTTAACGGTAGGAACTTGGTTCCCCCCTCCGCCCTGCCCTCCCATGTTTCGACCTGTCTTGCTTGTTGCGGCGAAAGTTTTACTTGCCGTTGACAGCGCACGAAAGGCTTTCCACTACCATGCATCTCAAGTTCTGCTCCTTGTTTGCCCCAGCATTGCGCAAACGGCGCCAGACTGCCACTTCCCCGGTTGGATGGAGGATTCATGCAGCACGCCGCACGCTCAACCCGGCTTCGAATTGTCGCCGCCTTCTCGGCCCTCGCGCTGTTCGCGCTCGCGCTTTCGCTGGGGTCAGCGCAGGAATCGAGCGTTACGCCGCCGGCTCAAAAAGGCTGGCCCGGTCACGCCCGCGATGCGCAGCACACCAGCGTGTCCTCCGTTGCCTCTCAACCGCTGGCGACGATTCATTGGCAAACGCCCGTCGACCTCCAGCCTCCCACGGGAGAGATCTTCATTCATTACGGCTCGCCGCTGGTCACGCCCGCAGGCACCGTCATCGTTCCCGTCAAGACCCGCGGCAACAGCTTCCGGATCGAAGCGCACAACCAGGCGACTGGGGCCCTCCTTTGGCGAATGGCAACGGACTACCAGGCCCCTGCCGCGTCTTTCCTGCCCAGCTTCAGCCCCGTTCTTGCCAATAATAAGCTGTACATGCCAGGTGCCGGGGGGACCGTGCTGGTGCGCGACAATCCCGATCAGGCTACCGGCAAGACAGGGCGCCTGGTGTTCTACGGAGCCGGGAATTTCAATTCCAACCCCCAGCTCTACAAGGCCAATGTTCAGGTAAATACTCCCATCACCGCCGATTCGGTGGGCAACCTCTACTTCGGATTTGTGGTCTTGGGCCCCACACCCATTGGCCTGCAGAGCGGCCTGGCCAGAATTTCCGCCACCGGGCAGGGGTCGTTTGTGGCAGCCCCCACGGTGGCGGGGGACCCCCAGATCACGAAGGTCGATATGAGCTGTGCGCCGGCTCTGTCCCATGACGAAAAGACTGTGTACGTCGGCGTGAACAGCTTCGACTTTGGCTTCGGATACCTGCTCGCCTTGAACAGCCAGACCCTGCAGACCATCAAAGCGGTTCGGCTCAAAGACCCGTCCTCCGGTTTCGACGCCACCATCCCGGACGAAAGCAGTGCCTCGCCCACGGTTGGCCCCGACGGCGATGTCTACTTCGGAGTCCTCGAAAATCCGTTTCCGTTACACAATGACCGGGGATGGCTGCTGCATTTCAGCAGGAACCTTGGCATCGAAAAGGTTCCCGGCAGCTTCGGCTGGGACGACACTCCGTCCATTGTGAACGCATCCCTGGTGCCTTCCTACCACGGAACGTCGAAATACCTGCTGATGACCAAATACAACAACTACGCCGGTATCGGTTCCGGCGATGGCGTGAACAAAGTCGCGATCCTTGACCCCAATGCCACGGAACCCGACCCGATCTTCCCGGCCACCACGGTCATGAACGAAGTTCTGACCATCAAGGGCGTGACTCCCGATCCCAACTTCCCGAATTTCCCTGGCGCAGTCCGCGAATGGTGCATCAATACGGCCGCGGTCGACCCGGTCAGGGAGTCCGTTCTCGTCAACAGTGAAGATGGCAAACTCTACCGTTGGGACCTGACCACCAACACCTTTTCGCAGATCATCACGCTAAGCAGCGGCATTGGAGAGGCCTATACCCCCACGGTGATCGGCACGGACGGGACTGCCTACGCCATCAATGACGCGGTGCTCTTCGCCCTCGGACGCTGAGAGTCTGGTGGCGCAGCAATCAGGTTCCCCGGGGGTGGGATGCGACATCGCACCGAATCGTTCCTCCTACCTGGGGAACCTGAAGGCAATCTGAATCCTGCCCCAGAAATTTTTTCTGAGTCCTTCCATTTATCCTGCGTGGGCGCGCCCTTTTCGCTTTAGACTTCGGTTTTAGGCTGGGATACAACTTCCGGAGACAACCAGAACAACCTTTGCCATGAAGCTGCTGATTGTAGAGGACGAAGCTCGCATGGCCGACCTGCTGCGCAAGGGGCTGACCGAGGAAGGTCACTATGCGGTCTGCGCCTTCGACGGCGTCGAAGGGTTGGATATGGCGAAGGCTTACGAATTCGACGTCATCATTCTGGATGTGATGATGCCGAAGATGAGCGGGTATGAAATGGCGAAGCGGTTGCGCGCAGAGAAGAACCGGACTCCGGTTCTGATGCTGACCGCAAAGGACGCCGTGCCCGACGTCGTCCGCGGACTTGACCTGGGCGCGGACGACTACATGACCAAGCCGTTTTCCTTTGACGAGCTTCTGGCCCGCTTGCGGGCCGTCAAGCGGCGGGCGCTGGCAGCGGACGAGACGAAATTGAAGGTGGCTGATCTTGCCCTCGATCCCGCCAGCCGGGAGGTTACCCGCGGGGACACTCGCATTTCTCTAACCCGCACCGAGTACAACTTGCTGGAGCGGCTCATGTATCGCGCGGGCAAGGTCGTCTCGCGCCGGGCACTGATCGAGGCGGTTTGGGGCTTTGACCGTGAGATCGAAGAGAACACGCTGGATGCATTCATGCACCTGCTGCGCAACAAAATCGACTCTCCGGGCCGGGTAAAGCTCATTCAGACGGTGCGAGGAGTGGGTTACATGATTCGTCCGGATAGGCAGACATGAGGAAGCTTTCCATCGGCCTGCGGTTGACGCTGTGGTATCTGGCTATCTTCGCCCTGGCCCAGCTGGTCTTTGGCGCGGGCATGTGGTTCGTGCTGCGGAATCATGTGTACGACTTGGTGGAAGATGACCTCGAAGGACAAGTCGACGATCTGGAAAAATTTCTGCAGGCACAACGCAAAGACGTTTCCGTTGCCAAACTGCAGGAAGAAGTCCAGCAGACGTACGTGCTGGAACACTCCGGCGATTATCTGCAGGTGTATGCGGGTAACGGAGTCTGGATTTACCGCTCTGCTTTTCTGCAGCAGCACCCGCTGCCTCCGGTGGATCCGGCTGCCGTCCGCGATACTTCCTTTGAAGATCGCAAGCTCGATGGGAGGCCTTTCCGGTTTGTGACTCACAAATCGCAAGCGAACGGCCTGACTCTGACGGTGCAAACGGGAGTGCCGAGTGACGACGCTTTGGAAACACTGGCAGCAGTCCGCCGCTATTTGCTGATGTTCGCCCCTCTGCTCTTTCTGGTCGCCGCGGCTGGCGGATACTGGCTGAGCCGAAGAGCGCTTTCTCCCGTCGACTCGATTGTGCAGACCGCGCGCGCGATTAGTGGAACGAACCTCAACAGCAGGCTCAAGAGCTTGGAGACCGGAGACGAGCTGCAGCGCTTGTCAGATACCCTGAACGAAATGCTGGACCGCATCGAAAGCGCATTCCTGCGAATCACGCAGTTCACCGCCGATGCCTCCCATGAACTTAGGACTCCGATTTCTCTAGTAAGGACTGAGGCCGAGCTGGCGCTGCGGCGGCCCCGGGAAGAAGCCGAATACCAGGAGTCGTTGCGCCATATCCTGTTCGAGGCGGAAAGAGCGACTTCTTTGATCGAAGAACTTCTGGCTCTGGCCCGCGCCGATTCTGGACGAGAAATGCTGCATCTGCATCCCGTGAACCTGCACGCGACCTTATGTGGGATGGTGGACAGTTGGCGTCGGGTAGCTACCATTCGCAATTTGCAGTTCAGCGCGAGCCTGGGGGGCGCCGATTCTTTCGTCCTGGGCGACGAAGCGGCTCTGCGACGGGTGGTGAATATCATCCTGGACAACGCTTTCAAGTACACCCCATCGCCGGGTACGGTGAAGCTGTCCCTCGCACAGAAAGGCGATAAGGCGGTCATCGCCGTCGAGGATACGGGAATCGGGATCCCAGCCGAAGAACAGAGCAGAGTCTTCGAACGTTTCTATCGCGTCGACAAAGCGCGCAGCCGCGAAATGGGTGGAGCCGGACTCGGTTTATCGATCGCCCAATGGATCGTGCAGCAGCATCACGGAGGGATCGAGGTCAACAGCGAGCCGGGCAAAGGAAGCACATTTCGCGTGGAGCTGCCCCTCGCGCCCGCTCCGGTACAAAAACCTCTGCTCGCTTGAAGCGTCCGCCTATTTCTTTCCGGCAAGGGCACGATACCGAAAACAGGAAACGATGTGATCGTTCACCATGCCCACGGCTTGCATAAACGCGTAGCAGATCGTTGAGCCCACGAAGTTGAAGCCGCGACGCTTGAGATCCTTACTCATGGCGTCGGATTCTGCCGTGCGTGCCGGCACTTGGCCGAGGTTCTTCCAGGAGTTCACCCTCGGCCTTCCGTCCACGAATTGCCAGAGATAACGGTCGACGCTCCCAAACTCGTGCTGCACACAAAGGAACAGCTTTGCGTTCTCGATAGCGGAAGCAATCTTCAAGCGATTGCGTACGATCCCCTCGTTCCGCAACAGCTGCTGAACCTTCTTCCGGTCGTAACCGGCAACGACATGAGGATCGAATCCGTCAAAGGCGGCGCGGTAGTTTGCGCGCTTGTTGAGAATCGTGTTCCAGCTCAGTCCCGCCTGGGCTCCTTCCAGGATCAGAAACTCGAAGAGCGTTCGGTCGTTGTGCACCGGGACGCCCCATTCTTCGTCGTGGTAGTGAATGGCGAGCTCGCTGCCCGCCCAGCCACAGCGGATCTTGGGCATGGTCTTGAAATCCGCGGTCTATTTCAGCGACTTGGGCTCGGACTTGTTGGTCGGCGACTTGGAATCGAGCAGCGAAACCAACTCGTGCGCACAGGCCGGAATCCCGACCTTCCCTCCGCGGATGATGTCCTTGGCGCTCACTTCTTTGCCGTAGAGCTTTTCGTTGGCGCTGCCGTCGGAACGCAGCGTCGAGCCTTCCAGCGAGACTCCGGCAAATAATCCCTTGTTGCGGGAGTAGGAAAGAATTTCCGCGTTCATCACCACGTCGGTTGCGCCCTCGGCCGTCCGCCCTTTGGGCCCGGCAGCCGCGGAGGCGTCCGCGCCCAGCTTGACTTTGCTCGAGAGCAGCGACTTGGCGCCCTTGGGATTCATCACCAGCAGCACGAAATCGGTGGCTTGACCCCCCAGCTGGAAGCCGATGCTGATGCCTTCCAGTGCGTACAGCGCCGGGGCCCCCCACTTGCCGGTGTAATGTTCGCCGCCGCGGCAGATCATGACTCCGCGGCCGTAGCTTCCGCCGATGCCAAATGCTCCCTTCTTTACCGAAGGAAGAATGATCAGGCACTCGGCCTTATCGAGCAGATCCTGGGGAATGTCGTCGGGAATGTTCAGAACCTCTTTCAGCACATCTCCCGCGTCTTTGACTCGCTCTTCTTCTTTCTCGTCCTTGGCAGCAAGGGCCGGGGCCGCCAGCAACAGTGCCGCCAGCAAACATGCCGTGATTCTTCTCATGGAGTCCTCCAGACTGCTTGCAGAAAACTCAACACATCCTCGCACAACATCTTAAACCCTGAGAGCACTTGGGAATCCAATCGGAGGGGCCTCTGGGGCATCTCCAGAAAAGTGTGAAGCCGCAAAGCGCTGGTAAGTGGCAGAATCTTCGGATGTTCTTCGGTCATGACCAAATGTGTGCTCCTTTTGTAACTTGGCACCCGGCGAGCCGGCTCCTAGAGTCAATGAGATACAAGCTGCTCCGAACGGCTGGGTTTTCGGCATCTGGCGTGCATCTAATTAGTTGAAAGTGCCGTCTAGCCGTGTTTGAGAGTGAAAAAATTGGATTTACCGGGCATGAAGTACACGAAGCTCCTCTGTCGGTGTGTCGCATTTGCTGTGGCAATCGGGGCTCTAGCCGCCCAGTTGCCGGCCCAGTCTTCTTATGTCGCAGGCGCACCCAGCGCCGTTTCCTACACCGATACAAGCTCTGACGATCCGCAGGGCGCGATCATTACCATCCACAAGCGTGTGGATGAGGTCAACGTCCTTTTTATCGCTACCGACAAGCATGGCAAGTTCGTCCGCGACCTGAATCAGAACGACTTCACCATTCTGGACGACCACAAGCCGCCCAGCGCGATCATGAATTTCCGGCGGGAAGTGGACCTGCCTCTTGAGCTTGGACTGTTGATCGACGTCAGCGGCTCGGTGAACAGCCGTTTCGAGTTTGAGCAGAATGCCGCGACAAGTTTTCTGCAAAAAACCATCCGGGCGCGCTTCGACAAGGCTTTCGTCGTAGGCTTCAACACCCACAGCCAGCTGGCGCAGGATTTCACCGACAACGTTCAGTTACTCTCCACGGCCGTGCACAAGCTGCAGGACAGTGGTGGTACCGCCCTCTACGACGCTATCTATCGCACCTGCAAGGACAAGTTCCTGAAGGATCGTCCCGACCATCCAATCCGCAAAGCGATCGTAATCGTGAGCGATGGCGAGGACAACCAGAGCGAATTCTCACGGGCGCAAGCCATAGAGATGGCGCAGCGTGCCGAAGTCATCGTCTACGCGATCTCCACCGATGATAGTGGCCTGGTCATGCGCGGCGATAAAGTCTTAGAGCAGATCGCCGAAGCCACCGGCGGGCGCGCCTTCTTCCCCTTTAAGATGAAAGACATCACCCACTCCTTCGTCGCCATCGAAGACGAATTGCGCAGTCAGTACGTGGTCTCGTACAAGCCTGCCGACTTCGACGCCGACGGCCGCTATCGCTCCATCGAGATCTCCGCCCTGAAAAAGGACCTGCAAGTTCGCGCCCGCAAGGGATACTTTGCGCCGCAGCGCTAGGAGAGCAGTTCTCAGTTTCCGGTTCCCAGACCTCACTGCCCTGTAAAGCTTCTATTGCAGAATGCAAAAGTCCGAGGATGCCGGATGTTTGCACCCACGCCCTTGCTGTGCTACCGTCCCATTGATTTCCAGACACCATAGGAGACGCTCATGAGCGGCATCATCTTTCTGGTAATTCTGGTCGTAATCGCGGTCGTGCTCATCGGCATGTACAACGCGCTGGTGCAGTTGCGCGTGCGCTGCGATTCCGCGTGGTCCGACATAGATGTACAGCTCAAACGCCGGCACGATTTGATCCCCAACCTCGTCGAGACGGTCAAAGGCTATGCCGCACATGAAAAGGGGACGTTTGAGAACATCGCCAAGTTCCGCTCGCAGGCGATGCAGGCGACAACGCCCGGAGATAAAGCCGTCGCCGAGAATCAGCTTACCGGCGCCTTGAAGAGCCTGTTTGCCGTGGCCGAGAACTATCCTGAACTCAAGGCGTCGGAGGAATTTACCCAGCTGCAGGGGTCGCTGAGCCAGACTGAAGATTCGATCCAGAATTCGCGGCGCTACTACAACGCTGTAGTGCGCGATCTGAACACGAAAATTCAGTCGTTCCCCACGAACATCCTTGCTGGAATGTTCGGCTTTGTTCAACGCCAGTTCTTTGAGACGGCCGAAGCCGACCGCGAACCAGTCCAAGTGAAGTTCTGATCCATGCTCTCTAAGGCGAAATCTCCCGTAGAGACGTTGCTGGCAACGTCTCTTGGTCCGCGCATGAAGAGACGTAGCAAGCTACGTCTCTACGACGTGGGCGGCAAATTGTTGTTGGCCCTCGCCGCGGTCGTTGCATTCGCCCCTCCTCTAGCTGCCAAGTCCTGGCGTATCGCTGATTTTCAGGACACCATAACTGTCGAAAAGGATGGCAGCGCCCTGGTCAACGAGCGCATCACGCTGGTCTTTGTCGGCGAGTGGCACGGTATTCATCGTACGATCCCCATCGAGCATCCCGGCCCGAATGGGACGAATTACGAACTGTTTCTCGCCGTTACCAGCATCACCGATGGCAGCGGAGGCAACCTCAAGTATGAATCGTCGGCCTCCGGCGGTTTTCGCGACCTGAAGATCTACATCCCGGATGCCGTGGATACGACGCGCACGGTGGAGATCGCGTATCGCGTCGGCAACGGCGCGGGATTTTTCCATGACTACGACGAGTTCTACTGGAATGTCACGGGCAACGACTGGCCGGTGCCCATCGATCATGTCACCGCGACCGTGCACTTGCCGGCCTCGGCATCGGGCTCATTGCGGGCGCAGGCCTTCACCGGGGTGTACGGCTCGACTCAACACGACGCCACCGCTGCGGTCAACGGATCAGATGCGCAGTTCGAGACCAATAACCCTCTGCCCATGCGCGGTGGGATGACAATCGACGTCTACATTCCCAAGGGAATTCTCAGCGAGCCCAGCGCTCTGACCAGGCTGCTTTGGTTTCTGGGTGGCAATCCCGTGGTCTTTTTCCCGCTCGTGACGCTGGCGGTGATGTTCACTTTGTGGTATTACAAGGGCCGCGATCCGGATGCTGGTATGTCGGTCGCCCCGATGTACGAGCCTCCGCCGGGCATCTCTCCGGCCGAAGCAGGCACGCTGATGGATGACAGCATCCATCCCCGCGACATTACCTCGACAATCGTGGACCTGGCCGTTCGCGGATACATCAAGATCGAGGAAGTTGCGGAAAAGGGTCTCGTCTTCACGCACCGGGACTACGTTTTTCATCTGCTCAAACCGCGAGAGCAGTGGGGCGCCGACCTCGTCCCGCACGAGCGCGTGATGCTTGAAAACATCTTCGCTGGTGGCACAGCAACCCGGCTCTCCAGCCTGAAGAACCGCTTTTATACCGCTGTTCCGGTGATTCGCGAAGACATTATGTCGGCGCTGAAGCGCAAGGGCGTCTACATGCTCGATCCCGAGTCGGCCAATGCATTCAGCCTGGTGGCTGCAGGCGTGATTCTCATTCCTTTCGCGATTTTTCAGTACATGGGATGGGCGAACTTTCTCAATTCCATCCCTCTGCTCGTCGTCTGCGTTCTGATTTCTGCGGGGATCTGGTGGCTGTTTGCTCGCGTCATGACAGCCAAGACCCTCAAGGGCGCTCGCACGCACCTTGCGGTACTCGGTTTCCAGGAATTCATGAACCGCGTGGATGCAGAGCGCCTCAAGGTGATGCCACCTAGTACGTTCGAGAAATTTCTCCCTTATGCAATGGCGCTGGGAGTAGAGCATCACTGGGCGCAAGCCTTTGCCGGCATCATCAAGGCCCCCCCCAGCTGGTATGTAGCGCCTGGCGGATATGTGCCGGGCATGGGCTTTAATCCGATCTTCTTCTCGAGTTCCATGCATAGCATGGCCACCGACATGCATCAGGTCTTTGTCTCGGCCCCGCGGGCAAGCTCGACCGGCTCCGGCTGGGGCGGTGGTGGAGGATTTGGTGGAGGTGGCGGGTTTTCCGGCGGCGGTTTCGGCGGCGGCGGAGGAAGCGCTTTCTAGCAAGAAGAAGGGGCGCGACGGCATACCGCGGCCCTCGGGCTAATCTGCGCGGAGACCTTATTTCTCTCCCCCCACGGCGCTACTTCCCCACAACGCATTGGATCCCCAGGTTGCGTTGCTGCCCCAGAGCGGATTCGATCCCCATAGCGCGTTTACCAACGACGATCTCCGTGTAGTGGAGACCATCAGCTTGCCGATGGGAGTAGCAATCGAGGGCGCTGCCCAACCGAAGGCTGCCGGAATCGGCGCCGGGGCGGGCTGACCCTATTAGACCTTCCCAAATTAACTTCCGTTTCTAGATCTCGTTCTCAGCCAGCGTGGAACTGGCATACGCATTGCCCCGGATTTCGTTGTTACCCATGGTGTTTCCAAGACGCTCTAGAGCTTCTTCCCGGCTGCGGGTCAGGCGGTCAAACCAGCAATTCCTGGTAGCTTGGCGATGGTTGCGTCGATGCGGCGCGCAATCTCTGCGCCCTGCGGATCTCCCAGGATAAAAGAGAGAACCCATCTGACCTCGCTATCCCGGCTTCACGCCGCCGCCGACGGGCAGCCAGAAGTGGCGGATCACGAAGTTGGTGAGCCGTTGCGCGTTACGCGACCTCAACTCCAGCTGCGCCTTGCTGTAGTAGAACGAAAAATGGCGCCGCTCGTCTTTCGCCAGGCGTCGCACGATCTCCGCCAGGATGGGGTTCTGGTCCGCCGCGCCAGCACTCCGTAGCCTTCCAGCGTCGAGAGTTCGGAGATCGCTCCGTAGGTCAGATAAGGCCCGTGAAAATGCCGCGAGAGGCGGCATACAATCGACGATCCCATCTCCTTAAGCCACTCGCTGAACGAACTGGCCTGCTGCACCTCCCGCATGCGTGTGGAAGAAACCGGAGCACCCACCGCGTCGAGAAACTGGCGCAGCGTGTGCCCGTGGAAGAACTCCTCGTACGCCCAGCAACTGAGAAAGCTGGTGGTCTGAGCGTCTTCGATCGCGCATGTGTTCAGGATTGCGCGCAAATAAACGATGGTGTGCGACTCGATGTCGCACATGCAAGTCAGCGCTCGGATTTCCTCGTCCGTGACGGGGTACCGCGCCGCATACGAAAGATCGAGGTCACTGATGTCAGCCTTCCTGGAATTGCGGATGTACGTATCTATATCGAAGTTAAGCGAGGACTGGGCGTTATCGGTCATGGCAGGCGTTAAGGACACACCCGTAGTACGTGAATGCCGACCGTTCGGATTGCCCCTCGTGCCTCGGGCGTTGCAGCGCCCGATTTCCCTGCTAAGGCCGGCCCTCAATTGGATTGGTCGAGGCCGATATCAGCGGTCGAATTAGATTCAACCGCCTCCCCTACGGTAAGATGTTTCCAAGCCGGGATGGCGGAACTGGCAGACGCAGCGGACTCAAAATTCGGGGTGGCACTTAGGGGGCCTGTGGATAAGTCCAATAAATTCTGCAGCTCCCTTCTCTTGCGTTTTGGCAAGGCTCTTGCTCGGGTGGGGTTAGATTAGGTCAAATCTGGGCTGATTAGATACAGTTTAGATACAGCAGGGATGCCGGGAAGGACGAGCTTCTCCCATGTCACGCACGATGAGATTCGAGTTAGCTCATCCGAGTTCGCTACGTAACAGACCTTTGCTGACTACCAGAGTCCTCAAAACGGATCTGGCCCACTGCGGACACACAACCTGCGCCCTATAACCTGGAAATGGATGCCTGTAGACGGACCGACAGTCAGTCGGGAATTAAAAGCAAAACCCCATCCCTAGAGGGTTCGGCGGCCTTTCAAGTTTTGGAAGGCACTAAATGTTCTGAAAGGGCCGTCAGCGCTACTCGCCTGGCTGGCCGCAGCATTACGGCTCTATTCACGTTGACGGGGGCAGCGCGATGGCCGGAAGCATGGGGCAACGAATCTTCATCACCAGCCGCAAACTCCAGATTGAACGGCCCAGTTTTCCTGGATTACCGAGGATATCAAGTATTGAAGTGCGGCCCCTGGACACAGGGCCCTTTCTTGTTGGAAGGGCTCCGCTTGCTGGAAGGATTTGACCTCAAGAAAATGGGACTGCTCTCGGCGGACTACATCCACACCGTTACCGAAGTTATAAAGCTGGCCATGGCGGATCGAGATGAGTACTATGCCGATCCGCGATTTGTGGAAGTACCGATGAAAGAGCTGCTTTCTGAGGCGTACGCGAAAATCCGGCGGCCACTGATTGATCCGCATAAAGCTTCCCTCGAACTTCGTCCCGGCGATCCCTATCAAATGAAATCGGTCAAGAAAGGAATGCGATCTTTCCCAACCCAAGGCGGAACCACTACGCTTACCGTGGTGGACCGCTGGGGAAATATGGTGGCCGCTACGCCCAGCGGATTGGGCAGCACGGCCGGTCCAGCGGGGAATACAGGCATCATTCATGGCAGCCGATTGATCAGTCTCAATACTTGGCCTGGACACCCCAATTGTATTGCCCCTGGCAAGCGGCCACGAATTACCTTGAGTCCAGCCCTGGTGCTGAAATCGGGGAAGCCGGTAGTTGCCATCAGCGTTGCGGGAGGGGATCTGCAGGATCAAGCTGGCCTACAGCTCATCCTCGATCACATAGAATTTGGCATGCACTCAGCCACGGCTGTGTCGACTCCTCGATTTGCAACAGCGCACCATATCAGCTCGTTTGGTCCGGAGGGTCCGAAATTGGGCAGCCTGCAAGTAAATCGTGATGTTCCTGAAGAAACTTTAAAGGAGTTGGAACATCGTGGCCACAAAGTGCAACTCACTTCCGGAGAAATCGGAGGAGCCGCAATGATTTGGTGCGACCTTGCCGCTACCAGTGAATGCGAAGGAAGTGGATCCGCTGCTCAGAACGCTGGGAAATAGCCCCGAGCGCACGGAGAGACCGAGCCTATGAACCTGAAGAGAACGTAAGCATGTAGAGGTCAAAATAGCTTGCAGTGAAGGGCTGGCAACCTCGCTACATTTGTTTCCGAGGCTGCCCCTCTCATTATCGCTTCTCTTTTGAATACCTAACCCTTTCTCCTGCAGCTATCGCAAACGCCAAGTTAGTGTTCGAACCAAACTACTGCGCCCTTTTGGATGTTAGTTGTGCTCGTATAGTGCGTTAGCTATCAATTTGGCCGAATTGACCGGGGAAGCCGATGACAATGCAAGTCTCCAAGCTTTTTGCGTGTGTTGCGTGCGTTGGCTTTATGGTGGCATGGTCAGTATCTCGTGTTGGAATCTGTGGTCGCCGCCAGACCGCAGCCAAACGGTCTGCCCGCGCGAATCCACACTAAAGAACGATGGCAGCTCTCGTCGGACTCTAAGACTCTGACTGTCAAGTCTGACGTGGATTTTCCCGTGCCCCTAGGACCAAGTGCAGCGGGCGCGGGTGGCAGTTCTTGGCTCGGAGGCGAAAGAAAACCTTTTCTCCGGACGTAACGCAGTGGGGGAACGCATTCGTATCAACGGCCTGAGCTTTGAGGTAGTCGGTGTCTTGATTCCCAAGATGCAAGAGGGTGACAACGACATCAACCGGATCGTTTATGTGCCCTTCGCTACGATGGGCGATCTCACGGACACCCATTACCTGGGCTCGATCTGGTTCAACTACGAAGTAAACGACTATCAAGGATTAGAACGGGCCGTCCGGTCAGTCATGGCGGTACAACATAAGTTCAACGCGACCGACCGGCGTGCGCTGTTTGTTTTTAGCCTGATGGAGCAGGTGCACCAATTCCAGGTGATAACTCTCGGCTTGAAGATCTTACTGACGTTCATCGGAACGCTTCGCTGGGCATCGGTGGAGTCGGAGTCATGAACATCATGCTGGTGTCGGTGACGCAGCGGACGCGCGAGATCGGCATGGA
Source organism: Terriglobia bacterium (assembly GCA_020073465.1). GTDB lineage: Bacteria > Acidobacteriota > Terriglobia > Terriglobales > Acidobacteriaceae > Sulfotelmatobacter. Next base: position 12,194 of record JAIQFC010000029.1, on the reverse strand, counting down.
GAAAGCGCTGGGTTCGCGAAAGAGTGACGTGTTCTTTCAATTTCTGAGCGAGGCGCTCACGATAAGTTTCATGGGGGGACTGCTCGGGGTAATGCTGGCATATCTCATTGCTCATGCCGTCGGCAGGCTGACGTTATATAGCGCGATCGCTAAGCACGCGGAAGCGGGCGATATCCGGTTGCTGATTGATCCAGGAACGCTAGTGATTGCTACCCTCATTCTTGGCGCAGTTGCGTTGGTCAGCGGGATGCTGCCCGCGATTCGCGCCGCTCGTCTAAATCCGATTGAAGCATTGTGCTACGAATAGACTGATCCGTTTAGGTTTCCCCTGAACCACTCCGGCGGGCGGGGTCGGTCCTAACTGTAGCTGTAATCACATCCTCAACACGCGAGAGCGGCTAGCATATGCAGTTGGACACTGCGCCGCGAGTCCTTAGAGCAGCCAGAGAGTTGTAGAAGAGAGGAGCTTCTTGTGAGTCGCTTACCCGTGCGAAATTTGCGTAGCAGACTTGAAACAGCTCGTTGTGGGTGCCCGCATTGAACGCATCGTCCTCGGGACCGAGATTTCTTTTCGTTTACAGGACGCTAAGCGGAAAACAGTGTTGTAAGTTATTGCTAATTAAAGATTTAGGCAGCCGGGCCTGTAAGCCGAATTCTACCCGGCAGTTTTGCGCAAGTCATTGTTCCAATGGGGTTAACCGGCAAGTCCCATGAGGACTATAGGATAGCCGGTGTCTCTATAGTCTCGCCAATTCCATAGCGTCTCGCTCGACCCCCATAGACCGGACACTAAATGGACACTAAGCCCACCTCTGCCGTTCAGTAAGGGGCGCGTTGAACGTTCCTTGGATGTTCTTGTCGTCCGCTAGCTTGGCACGCTGCGGAACATAGGAAGTGGCCATCGGCGCCCCCTCGTGGCGAGCAGATCATTGCTCGCTGGGGCGAAAGAACTATCGCGTTTTGTGGTCATCAATGGCGTCCCATCAAGCACGATGACATCAGCCACCATCCACATTCTCAAGCCAGTTTCACTACATCAATAATCTGGAGAGCGAGTCCGGAGGCTCCTGCCCATCGCACCAGGGCGCGGTGATCGCCGTCAAATCCGCCGGTTGACAAGAACCAATGCGGGATAGGTGTCTGCGGAACCAACTCAAAACCACCCCCGGATTCCTTCAGCAGAAATCGTTGGCTTTCGGTTGGCCGACTCACGTGATCCGGCTCACGGCAATGGGATGACAGCTTGGCAGAAGATTGAGTTCAAACAAATCGGAGCACGGAGAGCACAAAGTGACCAGGACGGGCGCGGCGTTCCGGGGCGTGCTGTTGATCGCCTTCTGTACAGTAGTCTTCGGAGATGCTGGTTGCAATCGAGAACCGCAGACCAAGGTCACGGCATTCCCCGCCTCCGACGAGGTCGCAGGGTGGATGAAGACTTCCGATGCTCGTACCTTTGAAGCTGCTGACCTATGGAAGTACATCGACGGGGAAGCGGAGAGGTACTTGAAAGCGGGGGTACGGAGAGTGTCCACTGCCGACTACAACTTCGAGAACAAGTTTGAAGCGGTCGTGGACATTTACACCATGGCAAGCGCAGACGGAGCCAAGAATGTTTTCGAGTCGGAACGGGCGGGTGATGCGCAATTCGTTCAAGTGGGAGACGGTGCGCGCCTGCACGGCCAGAGCCTAGTTTTCCACAAGGGATCCTATCTGGTGCGAATCGTGGCCTATCAAGAATCCGGGCGAACGCAGCATGCACTTTTGCAGCTCGGACAGGTCATCGAGCAGCGGCTCGCGAGATGAACGGCAGCACGGAGTGTGTGTTGCTCGTCACTGAAGAATCGCATGGATTGCAGTAGCGTAACGTGAGGCAGTCAGCCCAAGGCCTGTTTCTGACGGGGAGTGACCATGCGCCAAAGGGGTGACACGAGTCGGCGGGATTTTCTGAAGAGGTGTCTCACGGGCGCTGCGGTTCTGCGCGCAAGCGGCAGGATGGAGCTGCTCGCAGTAGCAGAACAAGGACCGGCGCTGGCGAAATCCAGGGTTGTGACCGCGCGCGACGCAATGCTGCGGGGCGCCGGAACCACGGTGGATTCCCAGCGGATCCTGAACCTACTGGATCGTGCGATGCAAACCCTCTTCAACTGCGACAATCCGATCGAGCCATGGAAGAAACTGGTCCGTCCGGGCGAGGTTGTGGGCCTGAAGGTAAACGCACTCGGAGGCCGTGGACTCTCCAGCAACCTGCAGCTTGTCGAGGCGATTTGCGAGCGGTTGCAGGAGGCCCGAATCAAGCCGAACGATATCGTGGTCTGGGACCGCGACAGCGACGAACTGGAACATGCTGGATTCCATGTGTCGACGGGCGGAAACCGTGTGCAATGCTTCGGCACCGATCGACTTGATTACGAACAAGAGCCGGTCACTCATGGCAGTGTTGGCAGCCGGTTGTCGAAGATTCTGACGCAACGCTGCAACGCCCTGATCAATGTGCCTGTGCTGAAAGACCATGACGGCGCCGGCGTAACCATCGCCCTGAAAAATATGTATGGTGTCATTCATAACCCGAACAAGTACCACCCCAACGGCTGTAATCCGTACATCGCAGACTTGAACATGCTGCCGGAAATCAGAACAAGGATGCGCTTGACCATCTGCGATGCGACGACGGCATCGTACGAAGGCGGACCGGGATACAAGCCGGAATACAGTTGGAAGAACAATGCCCTGATCGTTTCGCAAGATCCCGTCGCGCTCGACTACACCGGCTGGCAAATCATCGAGCGCAAGCGAGCTGAGAAAGGATTGAAGACGCTGGAAGGCGATGGCAGAGCACCACTGTACATTGCGACCGCGGCCGATGCACAGCATCGACTGGGCACCAATGATCCCAGGAGAATCGCGGTTGTCGAGGTGTAAGCGGTGCGGGATTGAGGGTTCAACATGGCGCGCGAACTCGATACGCAAGAAGGCGTGAAGGTCCCGGCCGACGGCAAAGGTGAAAGCGAGAGTCCTGCTGTCCGCCGTGAGCGAAGCTCCTTCACGTGCCCGCTCGATCGCCGTTCGTTCTTGAAGTGCGCCCTGGCGTCAGGAGCAGCTCTAGGCGTCTGCGAATTTGCCCAACCCCTCGTCGCGATGCCCCCGTGGGCTGGTCCGCAGAAGCAGGATGATTCGCGATTCACCGTCGAAGCAAAGTTCTACCAGAAACTCCAAAATAAGAAGATCAAGTGCAAGCTGTGTCCGCGCGAATGCACGGTGGGAGATCGGGAACGCGGCTATTGTGGCGTGCGGGAGAATCGCGGGGGAACCTACTACACGCTGGTCCACTCGCGGGTGTGCGCTGCGCACATTGATCCCATCGAGAAGAAGCCCCTGTTCCACTACCTGCCGGGGACGCTCGCTTTCTCGTTAGCCACGGCTGGCTGTAATGTCAACTGCAAATTCTGCCAGAACTGGGACATCTCCCAGGCACGTCCGGAGCAGGTTCCTGCCGACTACGCGCCCCCGAAAATGGTTGCCGCGCTGGCCAGACAGCACGACTGTCCGACCATTGCCTACACCTACAGCGAGCCGGTGGTCTTCAGCGAGTACCTAATGGATGCAGCCGATGCCGGGCACGAAGCCGGCATCCACAGCGTGGTCGTGTCGAATGGCTATATGCAAGATGAGGCGCTGAAGACAGCGTACGGAAAGATGGACGCGGTTAAGATCGATCTGAAAGCGTTTACGGAGTCCTACTATAAGGATGTAGTCGTTGGTGAGTTGAAGCCGGTGTTGGACGCGCTGGTCACATTGCGGAAGATGAATAAGTGGACCGAGATCGTGTACCTCGTGGTGCCGACGCTGAATGACAGTGATGCCGAATTCGGCGGCCTGGCGCGCTGGATCAAGACCAACCTGGGCGTGGATGTGCCTGTACATTTCACGCAATTTCATCCGGAATACCTGTTGAAGAACCTGCCCATAACGCCGGTGCCCACTCTGGAGCGTGCCAAGGCGATTGCCGACGCCGAGGGTTTGCACTACGTATACATCGGCAATGTGCCGGGACATCCTGCGCAAAATACCTACTGCCCGAAGTGCCACCGCATGTTGGTGGAACGAGTAGGGTTCACGGCGAGTCGGATGCTAATCCGCAAGGGCAGTTGCCCATTCTGCCACGAGCCGGTCCCTGGTGTCTGGCACGCATGAGAGCGCGAGAGGAGGTTTCGGATATGAATATCAAGCGCTCCAAAAGATATTGGCTGGCGGTTCTACTCATCGCGATCTTGGCGATTGCGGCACTGCCGCACGTCCGTGCTGCCGATCCGCAGAACGTGAGACAAGCCGCTGTCGCCGGAGGCTTCTATCCGGCCGACCCAAAAACACTTTCGGCGATGATGGATGACATGTTGGCGCATGCGTCTCCGCCGCCGATCAATGACCCGATCCTCGCTGTGGTTGCACCTCACGCCGGTTATCAGTTCTCCGGCCCCGTCGCCGCCCACACTTACGCGGCGCTGAAAGGGCGCAAGTTTTCGCGAGTGGTCGTGATTGCACCGTCGCACTACGAGGCATTTGATTTCACTTCCGTCTATGAGGGCGACGCTTATGCGACGCCGCTGGGGACAGTCCCGGTAGACAAGGCGTTTGCAAAGCAACTCGTGCAGATGAGTCCAACCATCAAATTCTCCAGCCGGGGGCATACTCCCACTCGGGAGGGCGCTGAGCATGCGCTCGAGGTGCAGTTGCCGTGGTTGCAGCGGGTGCTGGGTGATTTCGAACTCGTGCCTGTCGTCATGGGAGACCAGAGCTATGAAAGTAGCCGGGCGCTGGGTGTGGCTCTGGCGAAGCTAATCCAGGGCAGCGATACGCTGATAGTGGCCAGTTCCGATTTGTCGCATTATCACCCCTACGACGAAGCTGTGAAGATCGACCACAAAACGCTGAATGCACTGCAGGCGTGGGACTACTTCAGCATGTCGCGGAACTTCGAGGCACGGATCTGGGAAGCTTGTGGCGGCGCGCCCATTGTAGCCGCAATGATTGCTGCCGAGCGCATGGGAGCGAACCAAGCCGTGGTGCTCAAGTACGCCAATTCAGGAGACACCACAGGTGATCACTCGCGCGTGGTCGGATACAGCGCGGACGTCTTTTTGAGAACTCAAAGCGGAAAGGCAGTGGAACCGCAATTCTCACTGAATGGCCACGAGAAGAACGAAATGCTCGCTCTGGCTCGCAAGTCGGTGGAGTACGCGGTACGGGAGAAAAAGGCGTATGAACCAACCGCGAGCGCAAGCGAATCGTTGAATCAGGAGCACGGTGCGTTCGTGACCCTGCGTAAATCGGGAGAACTGCGGGGGTGCGTAGGCTATACTTCTGGGCTTAAACCTCTATACATGACCGTGCGGGACACGGCCACGCTGGCCGCCCTGCGCGATTCCCGATTCCAGCCGGTATCAGCCTCAGAGTTGCCGCAACTCGAGTATGAAATCTCCGTGTTGTCATCCCTTCGGCGCGTACTGGACATCCGACAGATCAAGGTTGGCCAGCACGGTTTGCTAATGAAGAACGGCGCCTACGAGGGCCTTTTGCTTCCGCAGGTGCCAGTGGAGGAACGATGGGATCGAGAGAGGTTCCTGGAAGAAACCTGTGCCAAGGGGGGAATGCGCTCCGGCTGCTGGAAGGATGAGAACACGGACATCTTCATGTTTACAGCGTTGGTATTCGGCGAGAACAGGCCGCAAGCGCTTACGCCCGAGATATCTTTGCCACAAGGCTTACCCGCGCGGCCAGGAGAACCGGCGCCAGGTTTACCGCCGCACTGAGCCACGCGGTTTTCCAGAAACCAAACACCGGGATGAGGTAACTGCTCAACAAAAGCGCGCCCGCGCATCCGCCCAGCAGATCGATGGCATAGAGTGTACCCAGCTTTGATCGACCGCTGCTGTCATGAAGATAGATCTCCGTCGCAATAGGAAATTGATAGCCCCCTAGCATCCCGCAAAGAGCAGCCAAAGCAGGGAAGACAAACTGCGCCGCCAACCACGTTGTTGCCACCCCAGAAATCCTCGACAGCAGGCCAACAGCAAATATCAGCGCGGGACCAGAAAGGGCGAGCAGGACCTGGGTAGCTGCAATGGTGGGGTAGGGTGGACTGTCGCTGGATCGAATGCGGCGGATGCCCAGCCAACTTCCGAAGGCAATGCCTGCCATGCACATGGCGACGAGGATCGCGAGCTGGTGGTAAACGTAACCGTAAACGGACTGGAATGCCAGCAACAGGAGAATCTGCAGAGTCATTAGGGTGAATCCGGTCGCAGCCACGCAGCACGCTGCAGCACAACGAGCACGTTTCTCGCGAGCGGGCACAAACGCCAGAAGAACCGCCACAAACAGCAAGACAACCAGGACCGCATCGATGACACCGTTGAAAGCGATGTGCGCGGCGGCCCGGAACCAGCGCGAATAGCCCAACTTGAACTGTGTGCTCCATAGCACAACGTCGAAGTAATAGGCGATCGGCTCGAAATCGCGATTGACGGGCGTCGAGGTCAGCTGCTGCAGTCGCTCGCGAACCTGCTCCATGCGATCGGGCATCATGCGGAATGGGATGAAGTATTCGCGAACATACTGCGTCTTCAGATTCCGCTCCTGCAATCTTGCAATTAGCGTTTGGGGACTATCCGTCAGAACATCGGGTCGCGTAGCAGCGAAGAGGTGGATCGTTTCGCCGGGGACGGCGACAACGTAAGGGAAGACTGTCCGCAGGGTGTGGTGAATGCAGCGTAGGAATTCCGCCAGGTCGGGGCTGATGTAATCCTCCGAGGAGCGCAGTTGCAAGGCGAGCAGTCCACCGGACGCGAGGTGATCACGAGCGGAACGAAAGAACTCGGCCGTATAGAACCGGTTCAACTGCGCAGTCTGTGGGTCGGGTACATTAAGAATGATCACGTCGAATGTGTCGCCAGCCGTCTTGAGATAGTACCGGCCATCCGCGTAGTGAATGTGCACCCGAAGATCCGAGACAACAGGAACAGACTGCACGGGGAAGAACTGCCGCGCCATGTCGATAAGCGCGGGATCCAGCTCAACATAGTCGATCCGCTCGACTGTGGGATGCTTCAGCGCTTGGGCGATGCTGCCGTTCACGCCGCCGCCGATCAGCAAAAGCTGCCTCGGCGCCGGGTGCTCCAGCAGCGCGTAGTGTACCGCCTCTTCGGCGGCGTTCTCGTCCGGCGCGTTGGCAAGGATCACGCCGTTGTCATAAATGCTGCGGATATTGCCGGTTTCCGCACTACCGGTTTCAATGACCGCCAGGTTGCCGTAAACCGAGTCGCGCGATCCCACCAGGCGGAATCCCCGCCACAGGCGCGCTTGCGCGGACCTGTCCAACGACGGTGCAACATAGACAAGGAGAAGGATCGCGAAAAGCGCTGCTGCCACAGTCACGGCCCCAAGTTGCTTGCGGCTCACCTGGAACAACAAGACTGCTGCCATACACAGGTTTAGGAGGGTGACGATGGTCGCGATCTGGAAGGACCCAAGAAAGCGCAGCAACACAATGCTGGCAAGGATCCCTCCGAAGGCGGAACCAGCAGCCTCCAACAAGTAGGCCGAGCTGGTAGCGACGCGAGCAGAAACGGCGCACTCCCGTTCATACATCCGGGTCGCAACCACGAAGAGCGCCCCTGAGACAACGCAAAACAGGCTCAGGCATGCCAGGGACGTAAACAGCATCGGCGCCGGACCCACCAGCTCGCCCGGCACTGTCTGAAAAAAAGATCTGGAGGCGCGCAATGCCCAGATCGTCGGCGGCAGGCTGACGCCGAGCAGGCAATCGAGCGCGGCGACCGCCCGGCGAGCGTTGTTTCCGCCCAGCGCAAAACGGCTGCTCAGGCCGCTGCCGGCGGCGGTCCAGAAGAGCCAGGTAGCTAACATAATTCCCAGCGAAATCTCGTTGCCGTTGAAGACGACGATGAGCTCCCGCATGAGAACGATCTGGCCGATGACCGCACTGAATCCTATCAGCGTCAGAACCGCCCTTACGGCAGACATCGATTGTTTCGCACACGGCATAGTGACGGACTGCATTGGTGCTGCCACTAGGACGAGATTAGAATTCAGTTGTCGTGCAAAAGCAAAGACGTGAAAGCAGTGTGCCGTCGACCGAGGGCATCATACTCAACCGCCGTGAAGGTTAATCAAACTGCTCGCCTGGGAGGAGTCGCTGCCGGAATGACAGGCCTCGGATTCTGGCTGAGCGAGCACAGCCAGCGCCCCGAACCAGAGCTGGCAATCAATTTGAAACGCAGTCACGCGGTGGCGGTTGATCCAACTTTGCCCGAGATGGCGGTCATCCAGGGAGATAATCCCGAACAACTGGCGTGGACTGCCATCGAAGACCTGGGCGGCATCCATCGCTTCGTCTCCCGCGTCGGCATCGTGTTGGTGAAGCCGAACATTGGCCCTACGGCGAAGACCTGCGGGAGCCATACCAGATCGGCCCAACCTCTCGTGTGAAGATACGGGCGGTGACGGGACCGATGTGCTTGAACTCCTGCAGCCGGGCGGAGAGGTCCGAGGCAGTCCTTGCCTGCGCGATCAGCTTCGTCATGTTGCCGTAGCGCTGCTTCAGTTCCTGGCACACCTCCAGCAGCTTGGTGGCACTGGAAAAGTCGTAGCGCACATAGTGCGCTTCGTCAAGCAGTCGGACCAGTTCGTCCCACCCCGCGCGGAGCACTGCATCTGGGTTCCGCAGACCTGCAGACATTAGTCGGGTGTAGGCGCGTTCGGCAATCTCCTGCTGGATCGGCTTGCCAAAGAGCAGGCAGGCCAAAAACCACTTGAACAGTTCTGCTTCCTTCCGCGAGGACAATCTGATCCCCAGCCTTCTTGCTACAGCCCGTGGCATCTGCGTCCCTCCAAGCGACTTCAAAATGTAGCCAGGAACTCCTTCCACGGAGTGGCTAGTAACGTCTCTGTGGTCGAATGCCCGTAAGCACGGATGAGCATGGCTGCCTTCTCCAGTTGCTTGGGATCTTCCGCTTCGACGACGTCCACAACATCAAAACGCCCCAGCGTGGCAAAGCTGCTCTTCCAGACCACGCCCGGACACTGTTTGCGGATCTTTGTGCTGACTTCCTCCGCGAGATCTTTGAAGTCCCGTGGGTCCTCAAAAGCTTCCGGAGAGAAACGACTGAGAATGATGTAGGTGGCCATTGGGAACCTCCTTGGTGTTGCGATCATAGAACTGGAGTCGGGAGACTTTTCCCAAGAGGCGACAATGGCGTAGCCTCTCAGGCAGTGCGGGGCCGAGGAGCGGACGGGCCTTCAAAAAGAAACCGGATGCACCCTGCCTCTCAATCTCACTGGCTTGGCGGTTACCTTTGCCGGTAAGGTCAGGGGCTTGACACATCCGGTCATTGTTCTTTTTACGCCCGGGGCGGCAGATTTTCAGTGACGCGCATCACGGGTCTGACATCAGGATCGGGTGACCATTGAAAACGTTGTATTGGCGACCGCTCACGCAAGCCGAGCCATCCGCCGTAGGCCTAGGCAATCCCCAGTTAACCGAACGTGGGTCTTCTTGTGAACTGCCCTTCGCTGTTCCATGGCACGATCTTGTTAACATGGCGGAGTTCCTTGGGAACATTACTCTGTTTGGAGGAGATCCCAGTCCCTCGCGCAACGTTGTAGACTTTAAGTAGAGAAGAGTGTCCTACCGTCCCGGTCCGGAGGGTGCCGCATGTGTGGAGAGAAAATATCCTCGCCGGAGAGGCTGGGTGTGAAGAGCGCTGCTGCAAGATCTCATGAACTCCGTTGGACCCTGAAAGTCCTTCTCATCGGCGGATCCGAATTCAGGCAAGGCCTGCGGGCAAGTATATTGAGGGCCCATGGGCTTCAGGTAGACGTGGCCCAGAGAGTTGTCGATGGTCGTTCTCTTTGGCAACCAAACACCTACGACTGGGTCTTGCTGGACGTTCGCTCGCAACTGCCTGGGGAAGTGATCGATTTCTGTGAACAGCTCAGGCATGCGGCACCGGGACAGCGAATTGCATTCTTCGTTGAACCTCCCACATGTGTTTCGCTCAGATGGCCGGGCGAAGCCATAACTGAAGACAAACGGCAAGCACAGCGCGCAGCAGAACTCGAAGCAGCTGCGTGAAGTCTGGGTATCGTCGCCCAGGCTTTCTGTCAGCCTTGATCTCTCAGGGAGGTGGCGTCGCCCAGGCTGTGGGGAGTAGCGGTTCTCGTCATGGCGTTCTTTGGTTACTTGCTATGGATGCTCGTCCGAGTGGCTTACGGGTCGCTGGTCCCCGCGGCACCAGGAAGCCAGGCGTGAGTGATCCCAGAGCCGTGAACCGAGCAGAGTTCCAACCCGCCTATCTCAAGCTGTGGCAATCCGGCGAATTGTCGCGCCGCGTAGAGCTCGGGTTAGAAAAGCTAGCGGACTGCACTCTTTGCCCGCGCAACTGCCACGTCAATCGCATTAAGGGCCAGACCAAGACGTGCCGAACCGGGCGCCACGCCCTCGTCAGCAGCTCTTTCGCGCACCACGGCGAGGAACTCTGCCTCCGCGGTACGCGTGGTTCGGGCACCATCTTTTTCAGCTGGTGCAACCTGCGGTGCGTCTTCTGCCAGAACTACGAAATCAGTTGGCTGGGTGAAGGTAGGACGGTCAAACCCGAAGAACTGGCCGAAATGATGCTCGCTCTGCAGGCGCAGGGCTGTCACAACATCAATCTCGTCACGCCGGAGCACGTCGTTCCACAGATTCTGGAAGCGCTGTTGCTGGCGGTGGACGGCGGCCTGCGTCTTCCTCTCGTTTACAACACGAGCGCATACGACTCGCTTGACTCCCTCGCGCTCATGGACCGCGTAGTGGATATCTACATGCCTGATTTCAAGTTTTGGGATCCAGAAAAGGCGCGTCGCTATGCCAAAGCCCCGGACTACGCGGAAGTCGCTCGCAGCGCGATTCGTGTGATGCATCGGCAGGTTGGACCGCTGGTGACGGATGAACAAGGGGTCGCCTTGCGCGGCGTTCTGTTGCGGCACCTGGTGATGCCCGGCAGCGCAGCCGGAACAGCAGACATCATGCAGTGGATTGCCCGCGAATTGAGCCCGGAAACCTACGTCAACTTGATGGCGCAATACCACCCCGCTGGCCATGTCACCGCGGAGCAGTATCCCGAAATCAATCGCTGTATTACCGCCGGGGAATTCCACCAGGCCCGGGAGGCCTTTCGCGCCGCCGGCCTTCATCGGCTCGATCACGATTCTGTCGCCATCCCAGAGGAAGTTGCCTTCGTTTGGCGTGCTCAAGGCTGAAGCTCGCTTGTAGTTGATTGAATCAATCATGTGCTCGATGAGTCTTTTCATCCTGATAGAGACCCTTTCTCGGGTCGCCGCACCATGTACGGTCGTTGGTGTAAGACGGGGATGTTTGCCCTCATGCCCAGTGACTCTGTGCAAAGGGGACTCACGGGGGTAGGACGTGCCTTCCAGACTATGACGCGTTTGTTCTTGACCGATTCCCGTTGATGGCAGACCGGTGGCGTAATTAGCATTGTGTCGGGACGGATCACCTGGACCCGATTACCTATCTGCTGGCTGGTGCGTGCATTGCACGAGCTGGGCTAAATCACAGCAGCAGGGCCACACGATTCGTAAAATCCGTCCGCAGGGACCAGGCACCTGCGAAATCTCAATGCATCTGAGAAGGCAGGCTGCGCTCTACGAAGGCATGCTTCAGGCGAGGCACACATCCTGCACATCTGTGCGTAAGAAGCCACCCAAGATGATAGTCCTCGACGGATCGGCCGCAACGAAACACCGAGGAACTCTTGTATCCTCAACGTGTTGCAAATTGCATTCGCTATTCGCGAATCGCGAATATAGAATAGAGCCATGCATTTAAAGCCCCAAGACGTCATGGTGGTTCTGAAACTCTGCAGCTACCAACGCAAACGCCCCCCAATGTCTGTCATCGCGGCGGATCTCGGGCTGAGCCCCTCCGAGGTCCACGCTGCTCTCAAGCGTCTGTACCGAGCCCGACTCTTGCACGGCGCAGAGATGCAAGATAAACCCAATCTTGCAGCCCTCGAAGAATTTCTGCTGCATGGCTTGAAATATGTTTTTCCAGCCGAACACGGCCAAGTAACGCGCGGAGTCCCTACGTCCTATGCCGCTTCTCCGCTCAAGAATGATAT
>JAIQFC010000005.1 GCA_020073465.1 Terriglobia bacterium | reverse complement strand
AGGCAAGGGCCGATTTCTGTTGTCGCTGATTCCGTACCCGAACTTAGGTTTCCGAAAGGCGGGAACGCTGACCGGGAGAGTGATCTCGTTCCAGTTTGGCGGCGACCGCTACCAGGTGCGCTCCTCGGAACCGTTATTCCGCTCCGAGCAGCCGTGGAATCTGTACGTGCGGGGCGACGCTTCGTACCAATCGAAACAGGGCGCCACCTTCGGCAGTTCCGACCGCCCCGAGCACGTTCTAAACGATCGCTAAGGAGCTTTGCATGAAACGCACGATGGGAACGATACTTTTGGTCTTCGCCTGCCGCGGGACCTACGGTCAATCCGCCGACGCCCGGCCCGCATTCGAGGTGGCGTCGGTCAAGGTGGCGATGCTCGACACCGTGGGCGGATCGAGAGGCGGGATGCGGGGCGGACCTGGAACCGCCGACCCGACCCACTTTGTCAGCAGCAACATGAGCATGGCCACGCTCCTCATGCGGGCGTATGAGGTCAAGCGTGTCCAGTTGTCGGGTCCGGGCTGGCTGGACACCCAAACGTTCAATGTCGACGCGAGAGTCCCGCCGGGCGCCACGCCGGCGCAGTTCCGGCTGATGCTGCAGAATCTGCTGGTGGAGCGGTTCAAGCTGGCGCTCCACCACGAAGACAAGGAGATGCCGATCTACGAGCTGGTGGTGGCCAAGAATGGTCCCAAGCTGAAGGCGGCGGCCACGGAGGATGGATCGACGGCTGCGCCGAGCGCCCCAATGCACGCCGTGGACAAAGATGGTTATCCGGTGTTCCAGCCCGGCGAGAACGGCACCACGGTAGTCAACTTTCGCGCGCGCATGCATCACCCTCAAATGTCAGTCGAGCAACTCGCCGTCGAGTTGTCGGGAGCGGTGGGCCGGCCGGTCAGAGATGCGACCGGGCTGAAAGGAACGTACGAGATCGGACTGACATGGGTGCCGGACCGCGCGCCCGACGATGTCTCCGGGCCTTCCTTGCTCAGCGCGCTTCAGGATCAGCTCGGGCTGAAGCTCGAGCAGAAAAAGGGTCCGGTCGATACCGTGGTGATCGACCATATCGAAAGGGTACCAACGGAGAATTAGTTGTGGGGCAGCTTGGAAAGCTGCGCGGCGGTTGGTTAACCAACAGGAAGGTGGGCCAGCCCGCCGGCTTCATATCACTTGGCGGACTACGGTAATCAGTAGCACCAGTACGCCAGAGGTTACGGCCTCGATCAGGATCGCACACAACACCCGCCATTTTGCGCGACCAAAGCTGGCGCTCAACCAGCTGACGATCATCACCAGCAACACAATCGGCGACACCATGACGCGAGGGAGAAACACGAGATTAAAGTTCCCTATACCTTGCAGCGCAGCGATCAGCGCCACGCTCAGCGGGCCTGTCAGGCTGAGGTAAAACAGGACTTTCGCATACTTGGTGCAAGCCGTCTCCGACTTGGCGAACTTGCGCACCAGCAGCAGCGTCGGAGCCGAGACCAGCACGATGAGAAACAGCATCGGCGCCCAGTCGCCAAACGAAACCACGGCAGACGGCGTCACAAGAGGATTGTACCGCCGCCACAGCATGACGATACCCTCCGGAGGCTCTGTCGCAGACGTGCTCTGCTCGCGGCGGAATACCAGTCTCGGGCGGGCCCTCGCTGCCCCGTATCCTTTTGCCGGCGGGTTTCGTCCTTAGAGATGGACATCCAAAGAACGGATCTGGGTGCGGAAGGAGAGAACGGCCATGCCAACTTTAGAGGAGCGGACTGATTCAGCAAGCAGCGTGGTGGAAACGCTGGGTTTGCAGCCGAGACGGGAAACCAGGCTTCAGGACTTGATTCCGATCGCCATGGTGATCGTCGGGGGCTGCGAAACTTGCGCGGAGAAGATGGTCACGCGGGCGTTGGGAGAAGGCAGCGCGTGGCAGGATGTCGACAAGACTTTGCGGATCATTGCCAACATGCAGAGACTCGATTGCTTTGCCAGGGCGGTGGGAGCGGATGTGGTTGACCGGATGGACAAACCGCTGGCCGCCGGACGAAGGACTCTGCAGCAGGCGATGGCGCGTGCAGGGAAGTGACGGGTTTGCGAATCGGATGGGGACTGTATCCTTTTCGCGGGAAGGTTCGTCCTGACAGGTGTGGAAGAGACCTGCGGTGGAACAGCAGTTGTAGGCTCCGCGGGCGGGTTTGCGGGAGGCGGTTATGACCACGCAAGGCAATCAGATTTCAGTGGATGAAGAAACGAGGAAGGGCGTCTTGAACAAGCGTTTGGAAGATTTCGGGTGGGGAGTGCTTCTGGTCACGATTGGCACGATCTGGCTGGTGCCCGAGAAGCAGGTCCCGCAGGGGAGCTGGCTGATCGCGGCAGGGCTGATCCTGCTGGGACTTAACGCGACTCGCTATTTCAACCGGATCCGGATGAGCGGGTTCAGCCTGGTGGCGGGGATGCTTGCGCTGATCGCGGGTCTGAGCGCGTTCTTCGGCTTGAAGCTGCCGCTGTTTCCTATTGCTCTGATCGTGATCGGAGTTGCGAGTCTACTGAAGTCGTTGCTGGATAGGAATTCGATGGCCACGACGGGTTCGGGCTGGTGCTGCTGTGGGCCCAGGGAAGATGTGAGTCGTCGAGACCGGGAGCAGGGACAAACGGTGGGGCGGTGAGCAAGCAGATTGGAACGATTACTTGCGGTCCGGCTTCGGTTCGCAGATGAATACGCCTCGCTCATCGCGTCCGAAGGCGCAGGCGCTATTCAAGGAAGCCTGCAGCTGGCGGCGAGCGCGGTGCAGGCGCATCTTGACCGTGGTCAGCGGAACCTGGAGCAGGTGGGCGATCTCTTCGGAAGTCAGACCATCAGCATCGTGCAGCAGGAGCGCGGACTTGTAAGCATCGGAGAGATTGGCAACGTAGTGCTGCACGCACTCACTCATCTCGGTTTGGCGGATGATGGTGAGCGGGGACGGGCGAGCCTGATCTGCGATGGGCAACTCGTCGACGGGCGTATCCACCTGGCGCTGAACGGCGCGCGCACGCTGACGTAGGACGTCGATGCTGATGTGGGTGGCAATCTGGTAAAGCCAGCTCTCCAGGGCGGCCGGGTCCCGCAACGTGCTGCGCTGACGATGTGCGCGGAGAAGCGTTTCTTGGGCGAGGTCTTCCGCGTCGCTGGCATCCCGAACGAGATAGCGGATGTATCGCGTCACGGAAGTGCGGTACTGCTCGATTTCGTCCACGGCGGGTGAGCAGGTTGACATGGGTGCGGGTCCCACGATGCTGCTCAACTGTAAACCGGCGTCACGAGCCGGTCAGTGATTCAGGACACAGCACGGAGAGCGAGGGCAGCCGGCGGAAATTCCAGGCGAGGTAACGACAGTGGAACCCATCCTTCAACAAACTAAGGCGCCAGCCGGCTCCTATCCCATTTCGCTCGTCATAATGAAGAGCGGTTTCATCTCGAAGCTTTTGTAGTGGGGGCGGAGGCGGTCGATGTTGTACTGCTCTTTTACGTTCACAACTTTTTTCGAGGCAGTGACGGTGTCGATGGGCATGTTGTCGTAGCGGCCATTTCTGAGGACGACCAGGCGTCCGTGGATCTTGCTCAGGAGCAAGTCCAGGGCGAGGTTGCCATAGGCCATGGGGACGATGGAGTCGATGGCATCGGGATCGCCGCAGCGAACCAGGTAGCCGAGTTTCTGGTTGATGGTGTCGATGGTCTTCCCGTTGTTGTACTTGGGGGACAGTTCCTTCAACTTTTCGGAGACCAGGTCGCCGATGCCGCCGAGTTTCTTGTGGCCGAAGGCGTCGGTGGTCTCAGCCTCGAAGATCATTTCTCCGCCCTGAAACATTGCTCCTTCGGAGACCAGCACAACGGAATAATGGCTGGGATTCTTCTGCCGGTCCGAGACCAGCAACTCGGTGAGCCGCTCGATGTCGAATTTGTGCTCCGGAATCACGCACCGGTTCGCCGCTCCCGCCATGGTCGGCAGCATGGCGGTGAATCCCGCATACCGCCCAAAGACTTCGAGCACCATGAACCGTTCATGCGACCCCGCGCTGGTCCGCAGGCTGTTGGTCATGGAAATGGTGCGGGTCACGCAGGTGCTGAACCCGATACAGTAATCCGTCCCAGGGACGTCGTTGTCCATTGTCTTGGGGATGGCGACGACCTTGACGCCTTCCTGATACAGACGCACACCGTAGCTCAGCGTGTCGTCGCCGCCGATGGGGATGAGGTAGTCGATGCCAAGCCAATCGAGGTTCTTCAGGACCTCCGGAGTCAAGTCGTTCTTCTCGGCGTTATAGGCAGACTGCAGGTGAACCGGAACGCTGTCCTTCTTCACTTTGCTGGGATTGGTGCGCGAGGTGTGCAGGAACGTGCCGCCGGTGCGGCCGGTGCGGTTGACCAGATCCTCGGACAAGGTCTGGTAGCTTTCGCTGTTGTCATAGTCCTTGTCGCGGACCATGTCGACCAGCCCGGCCCAACCGCGGCGGATGCCAATCACTTCGCAGCCCTCGCGCAAGGCGCGGATGGTTACGGCGCGGATGGCGGGGTTCAAGCCGGGGACGTCGCCGCCGCCGGTGAGGATTCCGATTACACCTCTTTTGGTTTTCATGCTTCGCACCTTTCGTTCGAGGGTTGGACTACTTCTTTGCGGCCTTGTTCGGAGGAGCGTGCCCGCGGAGGCTGCTTCCCCCCTCGTGCTTGCCGAAGGATGGGTATTGATAGTGTCGGGCTGAGGAACTCCGCTTAAGTCCCTCAGGGGCTGAAAGCCCACACTCTTTCGTTCACGAGCGGCACGGCTAGAAGCCGTGCCCTTCCCAAAACCATTCACCGAGCGACTTACGGCGCGCCGCAGGGGAGGCGGACAGGAGTGTCCGCCCCACACTTACACGCCTACCGGTTGCGCGCTCGGCTTTGCTGCCAGCAACTGGCGCAGGACGTATTGCAGGATGCCGCCGTTGGCGTAGTAGAGGGCTTCCTGCGGGGTGTCGATGCGGACCAGTGCGTCGAACTCGACCACCTTGCCCTTTACCTTGGCGCGGACTTTGACGTTCTGTCCGGCGGCGAAATGCTCGACCACGTTGCGGATGCCGGTGATTTCGAAAACTTCCTCGCCCGTGAGCTTGAGCGTTTCCGCGTTTTCCCCGGCGGGGAATTGCAGAGGCAGGACTCCCATGCCCACGAGATTCGAGCGGTGGATGCGCTCGTAGCTCTCCGCGATGACGGCCTCGACGCCGAGCAGGCGCGGGCCCTTCGCGGCCCAGTCGCGCGAGGAGCCGGAGCCGTACTCCTTGCCTGCGAGAATCACGAGCGGCGTACCTTCTCCTTGATATTTCTCGGACGCGTCGAAGATCGACATTTCCTCACCGCTGGGAAGGTGGCGGGTGAATCCGCCTTCGACGTTGACCAGCTTGTTGCGCAGGCGAACGTTGGCGAAGGTTCCGCGCACCATGACTTCGTGATTGCCGCGGCGCGAGCCGTAGGAGTTGAAGTCGGCAGGTTTGACGCCGTGCTCCTGCAGATACTTTCCGGCGGGACTGTCTTTCTTGATGGAGCCGGCGGGAGAGATGTGGTCGGTGGTGACGCTGTCGCCGAGCACGGCCAGCACGCGCGCGCCCTTGATTTCCCGCACGGGCGAGGGCTTGACGGTCATGTCTTCGAAGTAGGGAGCGCGACGGATGTAGGTGGAATCCTTCTCCCAGGCGTAGGTTTCACCTTTGGGAACGGCGAGACCGCGCCAGCGCTCGTCGCCCTGAAAGACCTCGCTGTAGCTCTTGGTGAACATGTCGGAGGAGATCGACTGCTGAATGGTTTCCTCGATCTCGCGCTGGGTCGGCCAGAGGTCGGCAAGGTAGACGTCGGCGCCATCGCGGCCTTTGCCGATGGGATCCTTGCGCAGATCGGTGTCGATGCGTCCGGCGAGGGCGAAGGCGACCACCAGCGGAGGGGACATCAGGTAATTCGCGCGAACTTCGGAGTTGATGCGGCCCTCAAAGTTGCGATTGCCGGACAGGACGGAGGCGACGACGAGCTCCTTCTCGTCAATGGCTTGCGACACCTCAGCGGGAAGCGGGCCGGAGTTGCCGATGCAGGTGGTGCAGCCGTATCCGACGAGATGGAACTTCAACTTCTCCAGATAGGGCGTGAGGCCGGCCTTGTCGAGATAGTCGCGAACGACTTTTGACCCGGGCGCGAGGGAGGTCTTGACCCACGGAGGAACGGACAGTCCCTTCTCGACGGCCTTCTTCGCGAGCAGGCCCGCACCGATCAGCACAGAAGGATTCGAAGTATTGGTGCAGGACGTGATCGCGGCAATTACGACGCTGCCGTGTTTGAGCGCGCTCTTCACATCCTGCGGAACGTGCTCATGAATGTTGGGATCTTCTACGCCGACTGCGGTCGGGTTGCCGCCTTCCTGCTCCCATCGGGCGGCGTTACTTATTGCAGAAACGGAGGCTGCGGGCGAGGCAGTTTTCGCGACGGACTTTGGCTTGAACAGCGAGGGCAAAGCCTTGTTGAAGGATTCTCCCGCCTGCGACAACACCACGCGATCCTGCGGACGTTTCGGGCCAGCCAGGCTGGGCTCTACTGTCCCGAGATCGAGCGTGAGCAGTTCGGAATACTCGGCCTCCGGAGTCTTTTCGTCGTGGAAGAGTCCCTGCTCGCGGGCGTAGGCCTCGACCAGAGCAATCTGTTCCTCGCTCCGCCCGGTGAGCTTCAGATAGCGCAGCGTTTCCTTGTCGATGGGGAAGATTCCGCACGTCGCGCCGTACTCGGGCGACATGTTGGCGATGGTGGCGCGGTCGGCGAGCGCGAGGTCGCGGAGGCCGGGACCGAAATACTCGACGAATTTTCCGACCACGCCGTGCTTGCGCAGCATCTCGGTAATCGTAAGCACGAGATCGGTAGCAGTGGCGCCTTCGCGCAGGCGGCCGGTGAGCTTCACGCCCACGACCAGCGGAATCAGCATGGAGACGGGCTGTCCGAGCATGGCCGCCTCGGCCTCGATGCCGCCAACACCCCATCCGAGGACGCCGAGGCCATTGACCATCGTCGTGTGACTGTCGGTGCCGACCAGGGTGTCGGGGTAGGCGATGTGCTTGGCGGTGGCTTCCTGGACGAATACTACGCGGGCGAGATATTCCAGATTGACCTGGTGGACGATGCCGGTGTCGGGAGGGACGATGGCGAGATTGCGGAAGCCCGTCTGGCCCCAGCGGAGGAAAGAGTAACGCTCCTTGTTGCGCTGGAATTCGAGCAGGGCATTCATGTCGAAGGCGTTGGGCGTGCCGAATTCGTCGACCTGGACGGAGTGGTCGATGACGAGTTCCACGGGTTGCAGGGGGTTGATCAGCGTCGGGTCGCCGCCGAGTTGTTGCATGGCGTCGCGCATGGCGGCCAGATCGACGACACAGGGGACTCCGGTGAAATCCTGCAGCAGGACGCGGCTGGGGGTGAAGGCGATTTCCTGGTCGGGCTTGGAATTCTTGTTCCAGGCAGCGAGCGCGCGCACAACTTCTTTGGTGACGTTGCGTCCGTCTTCGTTGCGGAGGAGATTTTCGAGCAGGATGCGCAGAGAAAAGGGGAGGTGCGAAGTCGAGATGCCTTGCTTATCAAGGGCATCAAGGCGGTAGATTTCGTATTCCTTCTTGCCAACTTTAAGAATGGAGCGGCTGCTGAAACTATTGACTGACATAGGATGGCCTTCCTGGGAAACGACTGCGGCGTCAGCGCAGTGCGGATTAACCTAATAGTGTAATTGGTTCGGAGGGAGATTGCGTAGGGTGGGTTCATCGCGTGATGGGAAAAAATCAAGAAGGTGCGGAGAGCGGGAGCATGGAGAGCAGGGAGAATCTATCCGCATTGGAATGTTTGGGTAGTTTTCGAGCGTCCCTCCGGGACGCGTATCTCATACTCGCGGCTATACCCGGCGTTGGAAACGCCGGGCTATTGTCAGTGGTCCCTCCGGGACCGAGATCTCAACAGCTTCACCGGGGAAGGAGCTTGTGGGGCAGCAGGTAAGTGAATCCGGCGAAGACTTCCCAGCGGGTGGAGGTGCTGGTGAGTCCCCGGTTGAAGCCAGCGTCCAGGACGAGGTTTCTACGCAGGTTGTAGTTCAGAGCCCACAAATTGCCCACGGCGTTGCCGCGGAGAAAGGGCTGGGTGAAATGCCATATTTCTCCGGACACGCCGAGCTTCCTCCCCAACGGATGGGAGACCGAGAGCGTCTGCCCGAACTGGGCCCGGCGAATCCCGGTGTCGATGACTTCATTGAAGAGGTAGTTGGTGTCGTAGTGAAAGCCCTTTACGTCGGCGCTGACCAGCAGCAGGGCGGAGTTCTGGGCGCTGCCAACGTCGAGGTCGGGCGCATCTCCGCCGTTGACCTGGCGGAAATAACTCAGGGCAATCGTGGGCCGAGTTCCCTCTCCGGCGTGGAGAACAACTTGAGTTCCGAGAGACACGCCGCCTGTCCCGTTTGCGGATTGACCTTCTGCGTGGGAATGCGCAAACGGCTCGGTCGAGGCCAACAATTCGATGCGGCGCGCCAGGGAGAGCTTGATCACCTCATTGAAACTCGCCTGTGAAGAGAACTCTGGAGAGTGGGTCGCATCCAGGAATCCGCTTTCAAACTGGAGATAACCGACGGGAGTGAGGGTGGCGGGCGTGGAGACGGTTGGCCGGCCGGGATTGGCTGACGGGTCGTTGGGCGGTTGCTGGGCTGAGGCGGCGAGCGAGACGGCTGCAACCAATGATAGCAGTGAAATGGATAGCGGCCGGATCATGGATGCAGTCGAACGGTTACTTTGCCCGGAGAAGCAGCACCGGGATGCTGATACTATGGCGAACTCGAGTGGCGGTGGCGCCGAGAAAAACGTCGGCGAGGAAGCGGTGCCCGTGGGTGCTCATGGCGACCAGGTCACAGCGCTTCTTCTCGACCCATTTGATGATCTGGTCGGCGGGTTCGCCGTACGCCAGCTCGGCTTCGGTGGGAATGCCGGCGGACTGGAACTCGTCGCGGACCTGGCGCAAGTAGGCGGTGTCTTCCGCGATCTCGGGACTGATGGCGTCGGGGCCGTAGGTTCGGGCGGCCCAACCGTCGGCGACGTGGAGCAGGACCAGGCGGCTATGCGCCAGTTTGGCGAGCTGTTTGACGTGCTCGATAATGGCGCGGTCGGACGGGGTGCCGTCGAGCGTTACGAGAATGGTTTCGTACATGGTTTTGGTCTCGGGCCTTCCAGTTTCACCAACGTGATAAGAATTTCGTTGTGCCGGCCGTAGTCGCCCTCAGCGCCTAAAGCCGCGAATTTTGCGGAACATACGGCGCGGCTTGAAGCCGCGCCCTTTCACAGCAAAATCGAAAAATGGCGGACAAGAGTGTCCGCCCCACACGAATCTGAGCACCTCATCCGCCGGTGATGACCTGCCAGGCGGCCTTCAGCGACTCGGGCAGGCTGTAGAGGTCCATAGCGGCGATCAGAATAGCACTGGCCCACCCCGCGATCAGCAGGAACCGGCCGTTCTTCCACTTTCCCATTCGCTTTTCGGAGCTGGTGAAATGCAGCAGTGGGAACATTGCGAAGGGGAGCTGGAGCGCGAGCACGACTTGGCTCAGGATCAGCAAGTCGGTGACGCTGCTGTCGCCGCGCAGGCCGATGATGAAGACTGCTGGCAGGATGGCCAGCGTGCGCGTGATCAGGCGGCGCACCCAGGGCTTGATGCGCCAGTGCATGAAGCCTTCCATCACGACCTGTCCGGCAAGGGTGCCAGTGATGGTGCTGCTCTGGCCGCTGGCCAGCAGGGCCACGGCAAATAGAGTGCTGGCGAGCGCGGTGCCGAGTAAAGGCGCAAGCGTCAGGTAGGCGACGCGAATCCAGTCGCTGCTGGCGGCGAAGTGGATGACCTGGCCTTCCAACAGCGTCACGCTTTCCTTGCCGAAGAACACGGTCGCGGCCAGCACTAGAATCGCGGCGTTGACGAAAAAGGCTACGGTCAAAGCGACGATGGAGTCGAGCGTATTGAATTGGATCGCGCGGCGAATGGAACGAGTGTCCTTCTGCAGCTTGCGGCTTTGGACCAGGGCGGAATGCAGGTAGAGGTTGTGAGGCATCACGGTGGCGCCGATGATGCCGACGGCGACGTACAACATGCCAGATTGGCGGAAGCGCGGGGAGACGAGGGCGCGTCCCATTTCCAGGAAGTGGGGTTGAGTTTGGGGAAGAACGAAAATTTCGATGAAGTAGCAGACGGCGATGGTGGCGATCAGCAGCAGGACCACGGCCTCGATGGCGCGCATTCCGAAGCTTTGCAGGGCGAGGAGCAGCAGCACGTCTACGCCGGTAATGATCACGGCCCACAGGAGCGGGATGTGGAACAGCAGGTTGAGGGCGACGGCGCTGCCCAGGACTTCGGCCAGATCGCAGGCGCCGATGGCGATCTCGCTCATCAGCCAGTTGGGCCAGCGGGTCCAACCGGGATACCAGTCGCGGCAGCATTGGGCGAGGTCTTTTCCCGTGACTACGCCCAATCGCGCAGAAATCACCTGCATGAAGATGGCCATGAGGCTGGCGAGGCCGACGACCCAGAGCAGTCCGTATTTGTACTGAGCGCCGGCTTGCAGATCGGTGCCCCAGTTGCCCGGGTCCATGTAGCCGACGCTGACGAGAATGGCGGGGCCGACGAAGGCGCGCCATTGGTCCCAGAATCCGGCGCGGTGGTGGGGGACTTCGACGGTGCTGTGGACGTTTTCGAGGGAGAGGTGGGGGGTGGGGGCGTTGACGTCGGGCTCGTCGGCAGGGCTCATCTAATGCGTTCCCCCAGGCAGTTCATCCCCACGGTTTCCATGGTTAACGAGTATACACCGAAATTGATTAACTACGGTTAACTTTGGTAATCGGAGTCATCGCGAGATTGTGGGAGGTCGAAGCAGGGTCGCAGCCTCAGGGGAAAAGATTGTCTGAGGATCTCGTGCCGTCCCTACGGGACTCGGTTCCATGTTGGAGACTTACCCAGGACTTATGTCCTGGGCTATTGTATGCCGCCCCTACGGGCTGGAGTTTGATGGTCCCTTTTGCTTCTTCGCCCGGAGTTCAGGTCCCACGCACACTTCATAGCCCGAATTCTGGGTGCAACCGAACGTCAGGGGGGCGAGGACGCCCGCCCCTTCGACTCCGCTCAGGGCAGGCTCCAGCCGGACGGCGGCGCAACGAGGAGATCAACAGGACCAGAAAGCTTCTAAAGGTCTGATGCGGACGTTGGCGAGACCCAGATCTTCCCTGCGGCTGGAGGGCCGAGAACCACTTTGCCCGCGGTAGTGCGGATGGTCAGGGTTTGGTCGTAGTTGCGCTCGACGAGGCGGAGCTTGGCTTCGGGACGGATGCCGCGGGCTTCGAGGAATTCGAGGAGGCGGCGGTCGCGTTCGTAGATGCCGCTTACGGTGTAGGTTTTGCCGGGGGTGGCGTCGGCGATCAGGATCAGGCCGCGGCGACGGCGGCTGCCGGGACTCTCCATTTCGCTGAGATTTCCGTGGGGGCAGGTGCCTCCGGGGCCGAGTTTGGCCAAGAGCTTGGCTTCGAAGTCGGGGGAGACGGCGTGCTCCAGGCGTTCGGCCTCGTCGTGAACCTTCCACCACTCCATGCCGAAGAGTTCACTGAGCATGCGCTCGATGAGGTGGTGGCGCAGGGTGAGCTTGCGGGCGATCTTGCGTCCGGCGGCGGTGAGTTGCACGAGGCCGTCGCCTTCGACGCGCACGAGGCCGTCCTTCTTGAGGCGGCGCAGGGCCATGGTGACGGCTGGCGGCGAGACTTTCAGCCAGTCGGCCAGACGCGCGGAGATGACTTCCTCGCCTTCGCTCTCGGCTTCGAGAATTGACTTGAGGTAGTCTTCCTTGGAGACGGTGATCATCTGGAGGGATTATACGATGGGGGTTAAGCGTGGTTAACTTGGATTTGCCCCCGAATCAGCGGCGGCAGACGCAAGTCATATCCTTGTCGTCGCTCCTGGTCTTGCGTAAAGTAGTACTTTAGCTTCTTAGCTTTCTTCGGGAGGACAGCCGCCTTTGGAATCTGAACGCGGGCCATCATCCCCATATCAAGGTTCTCTTTGGCCTCTGGCCCTTCTCAGTATTCTGGGGTTCGTTTGGTTTCGCTCAAAAGTTAAGGCTCTACTCAGTGAGTCCGCTGATTCGGTGCGTGCTTGCAACAGCACCAATCACGGTACAGATGATTCCAGCAATGATTCGCGGCGAGGAATCGGTATCACTGAAGCGAACTGTCCACCAACGCCAACCCAATGTCGCTATCCCGAGAAGAAACCAAAGCGTTGGTACAAGAGGTGGAAACCTTATGTGTTTGTTCTCAACGTTGCGACCTTCATCGCTGTCGCCTGGTATGCCTGCATAACACGCAGCGAGTGGAAGGAAATGCGCACACAAACCGAAACGGCGCAGAAACAATTCGAAGCTGCTGATCGTCCGTGGGTAGCTGTCGATATCGCCCTTGCCGCGCCATTGACCTACAACGAAAGTAACGGCCTTTCGGCGGTGTTTTATTTTCTTCCCAAAAATATAGGCCGCTCTCCAGCCCAGAATATTTGGGTTGACCCATTGCTCGTTCCAGCGTTCATGGGAGACGATGTTAGCGAAGCAGAGAAGCGCGCTTGCGACAAGGCGGTCAAGCATGACGAGCTTCTGCGATATTTCCTTATCCCTGGACAGTCCTACCGCCAACAAATAGGACTCGGAATGTCTAATGCGGAAGTCAATTCTCATTGGAATAAATTTGAGCTTAGTCGAGGTCCAATTGATCTCATCCCCATAGTTCTTGTGGGATGCGTCGATTACACCTATGAAGCCAGCACCCGACATCACCAGACCGGATTCGCCTATGATGTGCTCACGAAAGATGGTTTGGTGATTGCCAAGAGCAAAACACCACTTCCACCAGATTCCATTAGTTTCCGAGCGCACCCGACTGGTAGATTCTTTGCGAACTGAGATTAAAAGCCCCTCTCACGGCAAGGAGGAATATGCAATAGAGCAAGTCCCGGGCCGTCCATGATTTTCTGCTCCTGCAGATCTGAAGAGCCTCGATTCCCTGACGACGCCAATTGGTAGTGTCTCAGTTTGAGGCCTGACTGAGGTGGCGATACACGCGAGATCCCTCACTTCGCCTGAAGAGCGGCTCCGTTCGGGATGACGCCGAAGAAGTGTTAGGGGTCTGACTCCGAATTGAGCCGCTATCACGACACTTCCCCGTTTGACAGCTTTCCTCCTCAACCCATAACCTAAATTTCTCTGGCTATGAAAGTACTCGTACTCGGGAGCGGTGGGCGCGAACATGCGCTGGTGTGGAAGCTGCGGCAGTCGCCGCGGGTTTCGCAGCTTTATTGCGCGCCGGGGAATGGGGGGATCGCGGACGAGGCGGAATGCCTGGCGGTGGATCTGAAGAGTCTCGATTCGCTGACGGCGCTGGCGGCGCGGGTGCAGCCGGATCTCACTGTGGTGGGGCCGGAGTTGCCGCTAACGCTTGGGGTGGTGGACGAGTTCACGCGGCGCGGGTGGCCGGTGTTTGGTCCGACCCGGGCGGCGGCGCAGCTGGAGTCGAGCAAGAGCTTTGCCAAAGAATTTCTGCAGCGGCATCACATCCCGACAGCGCACTACGCGATTTGCGATTCGATGGAGCAGGTGCGCTCGGCTCTGGGACATTTCCATACTCCGGTGGTGGTCAAGGCGGATGGGCTGGCGGCGGGCAAGGGCGTGGTGATTGCCAAGAGCAAGGAAGAAGCGGCGAGCGTGGCGGCGGAGATGCTTAGCGGGCGCATGTTGGGCGAGGCTGGGGCGCGCGTCGTGCTTGAGGAGTGTTTGAAGGGGGACGAGCTTTCGTTCCTGGTGTTGAGCGATGGGGAGCGCGTGGCTCCGCTGGTGGCGGCGCAGGATCACAAGCGGGTGGGGGATGGTGACACTGGGCCGAATACTGGTGGGATGGGGGCGTATTCGACGGCGGAGATCGTCGACGACACGATGCGGGACTGGCTGGTGAATCACATTGCGCGTCCGGTGGTCGCGGGGATGAAGGCGGAGGGCGCGGAGTTTAAGGGAGTGCTTTACTGCGGGCTGATGATGACGGCGCGCGGTCCGATGGTGCTGGAGTTTAATTGCCGGTTTGGGGATCCGGAGACGCAGCCGATTCTGATGCGGCTGGAGAGTGATCTGGTGGATGCGCTGGAAGCGGCGGTGCAGGGGCGAGTGAGCGAAGGGGATTTCAAGTGGTCGGCGGACGCGTCGGTGTGCGTGGTGATGGCGTCGGGAGGGTATCCGGGGACGTTCGAGGCGGGGAAGCAGATTGCGGGGCTGGAGGAGGCGGGAAAGATTGCGGGCGTGAAAGTGTTTCATGCGGGGACTTCGAAGCGGGATGGGGCTTACTACACGGCGGGGGGGCGGGTGCTGGGAGTGACGGCGCGGGCTGGGGATTTGGAGACCGCGGTACAGCGGGCTTATGAGGCTTGTGGGAAGATCGGGTTTCAGGGGGCGCACTACCGGAGGGATATTGCGGGAAGGGCGTTGAAGAAGTAGTCCCGGGTATTTGGCCAGGGATGCGTAGCAACCAAATCTGGGCCAGTGGTGGAAGTTCCTTTTGAGGCCGCTAGCAGCGTAGGAGTGAAAGGGGTCCTTCGACTGCGGTTGCGCTTCACGTTCGTGAAGCACAACCTCCGCTCAGGATGACAGGGAGTTGAGGGTTGTTGCCAAAGGAGAACGATGAGCAAGGCGCTGGTTTCCATTGTGATGGGGAGCGATTCGGACCTTGAGATCATGCGCGAGGCGGGGAAGGCGCTGGAGGAGTTCGGGATCGCTTATGAGATTGACGTCACTTCGGCGCACCGGTCGCCGGAGCGCACGGCGGACTTCGCGCGGAAGGCGGCGGGGCGTGGCATTCGCGTGATCATTGCGGGGGCGGGCGGGGCGGCGCATCTGGCGGGAGTGATTGCGGCGCATACGACGCTGCCGGTGATTGGAGTGCCGATTCCTTCGACGTCGCTTCAGGGGATGGATTCACTGCTGGCGACGGTGCAGATGCCGGCGGGGATTCCGGTGGCTACGGTGGCGATTGGGAAGCCGGGGGCGACGAACGCGGGGATTCTGGCGGCGCAGATGATTGGGCTGGGGGATGCTTCGATCGCGAAGAAGCTGGATGCGCACAAGGAGAAGCTGGCGCGGGGCGTGGAAGAGAAGTCGAAGAAATTGCGAGAAAAATAGGCTTTCAAAATCCCCACCCTGTCGCAAAGAACGCGACAAGGGTGGGGCACCCGCTCAGTCTTACTGTGTCATCCCGAGCAGAGCGAGGGATCTCGGTCTACTTGGACGCCCCTCGTCGCTGCGCTCCTCGGAATGACACGAGTTATCAGAGCTTTAGTCCCTTCAGATAATCTCGGAACGGTCCGCCCAGGTCGTCGCGCTTCAGGGCGAACTCGACGGTGGCCTTCAGGAATCCCAGCTTGTCTCCTGTATCGTGGCGGCGGCCTTCGTAGACGTAGGCGTACATCTTTTCTTTTTGCAGCAGCAGGCGCATGCCGTCTGTGAGCTGGAGTTCGCCTCCCGCGCCGGCGGGGGTTTCGGCGAGGCAGTCGAAGATAGCGGGGGTCAGGATATAGCGGCCGATGATGGCGAGATTTGAGGGAGCGTCTTCGGGCTTGGGCTTCTCGACCATGTTCTTGATTTCGTAAAGACGCCCGTCGAAAGAGCCGTCGGCGGGCTTGACGTCGAGCACGCCGTAGGAGGAAATCATCTTGCCTTCGACGATCTGCGTAGCCAGTACGGAGCACTGGGTCTTGTCGAAGACATCGACCATTTGCTTGAGGCAAGGGACCTGGGCGTCGATGACGTCGTCGGCGAGGAGCACGGCGAAGGGCTCGTTGCCGACGAGTTCGCGGGCCATCAGCACGGCGTGGCCCAGGCCGAGGGCTTCCTTCTGGCGGACGTAGGCGACGTGCATCATGTCGGAAATATTGCGCACGATTGCGAGCAGGTCGGTCTTTCCGCGATCCTCGAGCATTTTCTCGAGTTCGTAGCTGACGTCGAAGTGGTCTTCGATGGCCTGCTTGCCGCGGCCGGTGATGATGAGGATCTGGTCGCAGCCGGAGGCCATCGCTTCCTCGACGCCATATTGAATGATGGGCTTGTCGACGAGCGGGAGCATCTCCTTGGGCTGCGCTTTGGTTGCGGGCAGAAAGCGGGTGCCCAGGCCTGCGGCGGGGAAGACGGCTTTACGGACTTTCATGGTCATGGGTCGTTGGTCGATTGTCGTTGGACGTTTGCGGCTCGCGTTACGGGCGGACCAATTGTAAATGGTGGCGTGCGAGGGTGGCGATTCGTGGAGTCGGGCGAGTGCCGTCCTTAATGGAGTCTGTGTCGTAGCATCTCTTTCGCCCCGCTGGGGCTTGTCCTCGTTTCACTTTCTACCCACGGCTTGCGCCGTGGGCTGCATTCTTCCGCCGCTTTGCGGCTCAACACAATATCGCCGGTCCACTTTTCGGACGACCATCAAGCTACGACGCAGATTCCTACGGGACTTGCGGATTTATTCCGACCTTCCCGGCACTGCCGTGCCGGGCTTTCACATGACGCTGCTTCGCGGCTAAGACTTGCGATGCCTTTCGCACTCCGTTGCTCGGCGGCGACTTGTTTATTGACCGGTAGTTCCGGATCGAACCTCTGATGCCGTCTCGGCGCTGGCCAGCTGTTCCAGAACTGTATGCAGGGCGCGGAGGACTTCTTCGGCGGCGGCAACTTTCAGGACGAACTTCAGCATGCCGTCGGGGGTGAACTGCGCGCCGCGCTGCGCGGAAACGAAACGCGCCAACTGTTCGGGATCGACGGCGGCGTTCTGGCGGAACTTGAAGGTGACGGAGTCGCGTTTGCGCTCGATGGCGTTCACGCCGACGCGCATGCAGAGCAGCTTGAGCGAGGCATAGTCGAGCAGGTTGCGGACGGCCGGCGGAGGCGGGCCGTAGCGGTCTTGCAGTTCTGATCCGACATCGGACAGTTGGGATTCGGTTTCGACTCCAGCGACGCGTTTGTACATGCGCAGACGCTGGTTCTCTTCGGGAATGTAATCCGCGTTGATGCGGATGTTGAGGCCGAGGTTGAGCTGGGTTTCAGCCTCGTCGGGGGCGGCTTCGCCCTTCATTTCGCGGACGGCGCGCTCCAGCATTTGCGTGTAGAGCTCGAAGCCGATGGCTTCGATGTGGCCGCTCTGCTCGCCTCCCAAGAGATTCCCGGCACCGCGCAGTTCCAGGTCGAGGGCTGCGATTTTGAATCCGGCGCCGAGGTCGGAGAACTCCTTCAGGGCGGCCAGTCTACGACGCGCGATGGGAGTCAATTCAATTTCGGGCGGGAGTAGCAGGTACGCGTACGCGCGGCGGTTCGAGCGACCTACGCGGCCACGGAGCTGGTACAGCTCCGACAATCCCAGGCGGTCGGCGCGGTTGATCAGAATTGTGTTGCAGAGGGGAATGTCGAGGCCGTTCTCGATGATGGTGGTCGCGACCAGGATGTCGGCTTCGTGGTGCATGAACTTCAGCATTACTTTTTCCAGTTCGGACTCACCCATCTGGCCGTGGCCAACGGCGATTCTCGCGATCGGAACCATGGCCTGCAGCTTGGCGGCAATTTCCCAGATGCTCTCGACACGGTTGTGGACGAAGTAGACCTGGCCGCCACGCTCGAGTTCCTGCTCGATGGCGGATTGAATCAGCTTTTCATCCCAGTTCGCGACCACGGTTTGGATCGCCATGCGATCTTTGGGCGGCGTTTCGATCACGCTCATGTCACGCAGGCCGACCAGCGACATGTGCAGGGTGCGAGGGATCGGGGTGGCCGACATGGTGAGCACGTCCACTTGCTTGCGCATTTGCTTGATGCGTTCTTTGTGGCGGACGCCGAAGCGCTGTTCTTCGTCGACGATGAGCAGGCCGAGGTCGGAGAACTTGAGGTCTTTGGAGAGGATGCGGTGGGTGCCGATGAGGACGTCGATTTTGCCGGCTTCGCTCTTTTGCAGGATTTCTTTTTGCTGCTTCGCGTTGCGGAAGCGGCTGATCATTTCGATGGTGACGGGGAAGGCGGCGAAACGCTGCTTGAAGGTTTCGTAGTGCTGGAAGGCGAGCACGGTGGTGGGAGCGAGCAGGGCGACCTGTTTGTTGTCGCTGACAGCTTTGAAGGCGGCGCGCATGGCGACTTCGGTCTTGCCGTAGCCGACATCGCCGCAGAGCAGGCGGTCCATGGGCTGCGAGGACTCCATGTCGCGGGTGACGTCGGAGATGGCCTGGGCCTGGTCCTCGGTCTCGTTGAAC
This sequence comes from Terriglobia bacterium, assembly GCA_020073465.1. Lineage (GTDB taxonomy): Bacteria > Acidobacteriota > Terriglobia > Terriglobales > Acidobacteriaceae > Sulfotelmatobacter. Next base: position 330,118 of record JAIQFC010000005.1, on the reverse strand, counting down.
TCGAAGGCATCTTCAAATTCACGGACCCACTCATTGCCCTGCGGGAAGGCGTGGCCGACGGCCGTCTTGCGTTCGGCGTAGAGCTTGAGCAGTTCGTCGGCCATGTCTTTCATGGCCTTGCGCACGCGGGCTTTGGTCTTCGACCAAGCTGCGGTGCCGAGGTGACTGAGAACTGGCTTGGCGCCTTCTGAGGAGCGGTATTTCTGGATGAGGTCGAGGCGGGTCAGCGGGACATAGAGACGCGCGGCCTCGGCGTACTCGAGCAACATGAATTCGGCGTTGCCGTCGCCCTGGTTGATCTCTTTCAGGCCCTGATACTGGCCGATGCCGAACTCCACGTGGACGACGTAGTCGCCGACCTGAAGGTCGCGGAAGTCGGAGAGGAAAGCGGAAACCTTGGACTTATAGCGCTGCGGGCGCGAGGCGACAGTGTCGGACTCGTCGAAAAGATCGCGGGTGCCGAAGATGGCGAGATTGGCTTCGGGCAGCAGGAGGCCGTCGGGGACGTAGGCTTTGGCGAGTGTAGTGGTCAGAACTTCTCCGGCGAAGTAGCTGGTCTCGTCGGCGTAGCTTTCGCCGCTGCGGGTGCGGCTTCCGAGGCGGAAGGAAACGTTGTACTCGGTGAAGACGTCGGCCAGACGCTCGACTTCTCCGGTATTCGGTACTGCGAAAAGTACCTGCTTGCCTTCGGCGGTCAGCCTCTTGACTTCTTCAAGCATCGCCGGAACGGCGCCGTGGAAGCGGGGAGTGGGCTGGGTGAGAAATGCGACCTCCGTAGCCACGTCTTCGCCGCGGGTGATGCCGAGGTGCTCGACATCGGCTCCGGGAAGTGTGCCTACTTTCTGCCACCAATTCTCCGGCTCAAGGTAAAGATCTTCGGGGCGTACGAGGTTGCCGACGCCGCTGCGTTCGTGCATTTCAACGACACGAGTCCAGAAGCGGTCGAACTCTTGCTTGAGCTGGTCGGGTTCATCGAGAAGAATCGCGGCGCGGGGGAGGAGGTCGAAGACGGTGCTGTCGGCACCGGCGACGGGCGCATAGAACTCCCAGCCGGGGAAAGTTGTTACTCCGCCGGAGCGGACAGCAGCTTCGACGATTTCTTCGTTGCCGGTGATGCGTTTGCCGGAAAGGCGCGTGTGGATTGCGCCCAGCAGGTGATCGCTGACGGGGGTTTCGGTCAGCGGAAGGAGCAGGGCTTCGTCGACGGGATTGGAAGAACGCTGCGAGGCAGGATCGAAGCGGCGAATGGATTCCACCTCGTCGCCAAAGAATTCGATGCGGACGGGGCGCTCGGCTTCGGGGGAGTATACGTCGAGGATGCCGCCACGAAGGGCGTACTGGCCGGGCATTTCGACGACGTCGGCGGAGGTGTAGCCGACGGTGTTCAGATGCGCGAGCAACGAATCGGTGTCGAGGGATTCGCCGCGGCGTACAGTGCGAGCCAGGTCTGCGTAGTAGTCGGCGGAGCGCAGGCGGATTGCGGTGGCGGCGACGGGGGAGACAACGATGGACGCGGTGCCGGCGGCGATCTTCCACAACGTGGTGGCGCGCTCTTCCTGAAGTTCGGGGTGGGGGGAGAGATTCTGGAAGGGGAGCACGTCGCGGGCGGGCAGAGGCACGACCGATTCAGGATCGCAGGCTCCGGTGAGCTCGCAGAAACCCTGGAGCACGGGAACGAAGTCCTCGACGGCGCGATTGTCGCTGACGACGAAGATCAGTGGGCGCTCGGCCCTGCGTTGCAACAGGGCGAGCAGCAAGGCTTTGGCGGAGGGGGTGAGTCCGGAGACACGTGTACGCCCCGTGCCCTCTTTTAGATGGGAGGCTACACGCGTGAAGGCGGGAAGAGTTTCCACGTCCGCAAAGAGTTCGCGGACGAAGGGCAAAAGCATGCAAAGTCATTCTAGCAGGACGGGGGGACAAGCGCGGGATCGTCGACGAGGCTACAGAACGAGGCACGAAGGCTCGCGCTAACTCATCGTAAACTCCGCCGGAATGCCAACCAATGCCGCACGGATGCGGTCGGTCTGCTCGTGCTGCGCCACAACTTCCCACACCAAAGGCCGGGTGTCGGCCGGTTCGAACGGTGCGTGACGCTCGTCCTCCATCAGCCCGTCAATCATCCCGTCCAGGCTGACCGGGTTTTTCTTCCGCAAATGATCGATTGTCAGATTTCTCGCAAAGAGAAAAGCCCCCACGTCTCGAGGAACACGAGACGTGGGGCACCCAACTCTCTCTCTTTCAGTTCACGGTGAAGCTGGTCGCGGTGGTTGCTGTACCACCCTGAGTAGTGACGGAGATCTTCCCCGTCACGGCTCCCGCAGGCACCGTGGCGGTCACTTGCGTATTGGAGTTCACGGTGAACGTGGCGGCTACGGTGCCGAACTTCACCGCGGTTGTCTGAGACAGGCTCATTCCGGTGATCACAACCGAAGTCCCGACCGTGCCGCTCGTTGGACTGAAGCTCTTGATCGTGGGGATCACCTTGAACTTCTGCGGAGTGACAAGATTCCCGCTCGGTTCCAGTATCGTCACCTTTCCCGTCGTGGCGCCGGCTTTGGGAGAAGCGGTCATATATGTGTCGCTGACGACGGTGAAACTGCCCGTCCCCGATCCGAACTGCACCCCCGTCGCACTCGAGAAGCCCTGGCCGAGGATTCCCACCGTCGCGCCCACTTTGCCGGACGTGAGCACGACCAGGGATGCGAAAGGCTTCAGGCCTACATTCATGCTGTAGAGGACGCCCTCCTTGGGACCGACCGTGCCCCAGCCGTAAATGGTGCCGTTGGTATGCAGCACGGGCGTTGCGCCAGGGCTTCCGCCGCTGGTCTTGCCGTCGAAATCGTGGAGGACTGCATACGTGGTGCCCGTCGTGTTGATCTTGAAGAACGCCCCGTTCCCCAACGCTCCTCCGGCGACGGTAGTGCCGTACAGGAAATTGTCGCTTCCCTGAACTAATCCTGCGGAAGAGTGGGATCCGTCGGTTCCGTTAAAGCTGTGCAGGATTTTGTACGCTCCGGCGGTGGTGACTTGGTAGACGATCCCATTCCCGGTGGCGCCACCCCAGTACGTCGTGCCGTAGAGTCTGCCGTCGGCAGCTTGCATCACCGGGCCACTCGGCGAGCTCCCATCGCTGGCGGCAGTGCCGAAGTTGTAGATGATTTTCAACACGCCTTTCTTGGTAAGTTGAAAGACCGTTCCTGCATTGAACTTGCCGCCCGTTTGGGTCGTGCCGTAGAAATTGCCGTCCGTGCCCACAATCAAGGGAGCGACGCTCGCTGCGGGAAGATTCGCCAGAACCGAGAATGTCGCGGCCGGCATGACAATCTTGTAGGCCACCGGTGTCGTCCCCCGCGTGACGCCGTACAGGTTGCCATCGGAAGCCTGAGTGGGTGGCGCCCAAGGGTATCCGCCATCGGTGGTGTTGCTGAAACCGTAAAGCACCGTCACGGTGCCAGCGGGCGTGACTTGGAACACTTCTCCGTCAATGCCCGTGCTGGGGAGCGACGTTGTACCGTAGAAATTGCCGTCCATGCCCAGCGTCAGGCCAGACTGCGGAGCAAAGCCGTCCGTTCCCTGAAAATAGTGGGTCACGGTGACAATGCCCCCAGTCGGAGGGGCAACGATAGTCGTACCATCCCCTGGGAACGACGAGGGCATGGTGCTGTAAAGACTCCCATCCTGACCTTGTGCCAGCAGGTTCGGGCTGCCCGGTGCGCTCCCGGTGGCTTGGGTCAAGTCGTATAGATCGGTGTAGGTTTGCGCCTGCGCAAACGATGTAAGCACGATCAACCAGAACGCGGCCATCATGCAGCACTGCAGCTTTAACTTCTTCATAAGGCATCCTCACTCCTACTCATTCATGCGCGAAATGCAGGCGGATTGGCTCACCGAATCCTGAGAAATTGGAGTGAGACGCGAGTTACTTGTAGCCCACCCCTAGCTTGCTTCCCTCCCATCCCGCCTCATATACTCTTGAACGTTTGCCCGCCCACTCCGGGAACCCCTCCCGGTGCCGGCCTGCATCTCATTTCGCAATCACTCCGGAGACTATTTTTATGACCACGATGACCGCCTCCCCGCACACGGACAAAGAAACCAACGCGTGGGAGTCGCAGCGGGCGCGCTTCGACCTCGCTGCTCAAAAGCTCAATCTTGACGAAGGCCTGTGGCGGGTCCTGCGCTATCCCACGCGCGAAGTCACCGTCTACATCCCCGTCCAGATGGATGACGGCCATCTCGAGGTCTTCACCGGATTCCGGGTCCAGCACTCGATCGCGCGTGGTCCCGCCAAAGGCGGCATCCGCTACGCTCCCGACGTCACACTCGATGAAGTCCGCGCCCTGGCCAGCTGGATGACCTGGAAGTGCGCCGTGGTCAACATCCCCTTCGGCGGCGCCAAGGGGGGCGTGATCTGCGACCCGCACAAGATGTCCATGGGCGAAGTCGAGCGCATGACCCGCCGCTACACGTGTGAGCTGATCGAATTCATCGGCCCCGAGAAAGATGTTCCCGCTCCCGACGTCAACACCAACGAGCAGGTCATGGCCTGGATGATGGACACCTATTCCATGCACATGCGCCAGACCGTCACCGCCGTCGTGACCGGAAAGCCCATCAACATCGGCGGCTCCCGCGGCCGTCGCGAGGCCACCGGACGCGGCGTAATGATCGTTTGCGACGACGCCTGCAAGAAACTCGGTCTCGATCGCGAACGTACCCGCGTCATCGTGCAGGGTTTCGGCAACGTGGGCTCGAATGCAGCGCTGCTCATGCACGAAGCCGGATACAAGATCGTCGGCATTGCCGAAGTCGGCGGAGGACTCTATAACAAAAACGGCATCGACCTGAAGGCTCTCGTCGAATTCCGGCAGAAAAATGGAACAGTCCACGGTTTTCCCGGCGCCGAGAAATACGATCCTGCCGAGCTGCTGACCACCGAATGCGAAATCCTGATTCCCGCCGCCACCGAGAACGTCATCACCAGCCGCAACGTCGATCGCGTCAAATGCCGCATCCTCGCCGAAGGCGCCAACGGCCCGACCACTTCCGCAGCCGATGATGTCTTAACCGACAAGGGTGTCTTCGTGATCCCCGACATCTTGGCCAATGCCGGCGGCGTCACCACCTCCTACTTCGAGTGGGTGCAGGACCGTCAGGGATACTTCTGGAAAGAATCTGTCGTCAACGAGCAGCTGGAAACCATCATGAGGTCGTCCTTCGAAGACGTGGTCCGCTACGCCGAGACTCACCACGTCAACAACCGCATCGCCGCCTACATGCTGGCCATTGATCGCGTCGCGTACACCATTCGTCAGCGCGGCATTTACGCCTGAAACGGGTTAGCCGCGAAGCGGCGCAAGAATGCAGCCCACGGCGCAAGCCGTGGGTAAGAAGTGGAACGAGAACAGGCCCTAGCGGGGCGAAAGAGACGCTACGACGTACACGTTCTCAGGGGCGGCACTCACTCTTATACCCGCACGGAGGAGGAACCGATGATTTCCACGCGCAGAACATCTCTTGCGATAACCGCCGCCTTCGCCCTCGCATTCTGTTTGCTTACCGCAATGGTTGCGGCCCAATCCTCGAGCGCCGCCGGCGCCGTTCCAGCGGCCTCCAAGCCCGCTGCCGCCGCCAAGCTTGACATCAATACGGCCACCATTGATCAACTCAAGGAACTCCCCGGTATCGGCGACGCGTATTCTCAGAAGATCATCGACGGACGCCCCTACCGTACCAAGCTCGACCTGGTACACAAAAAGATCATTCCGCGGGCGACCTACGACAAGATCAAAGACCTAATCATCGCCAAACAACCGAAAACCGGCGCAATGGCCCCAGCCAAGCCGAAGTAATCGTGCCCAGGGTTGTCATCCTGAGCAAGCGTTCTTTGCGCGGCGAAGGATTTGGGCGAGCCGCGCGAAGGCGTCGCGCTCTTTGCGACCCAATAATCGCGCGTTTGGCTCGCTTCCTTGCCAAATTGCATGACAGGCCGCACCAACTTCCTTCCATTGCGTTCCCCTTAGCGCTGGAGGATAATCAAGCAGGTCCACCTCGCCGGGACCAACTCTGAGCTGTGAATCTGCCCAATTCCATCACGCTGATCCGTATCTTCAGCATCCCTCTGCTGATCTGGATCCTCTCCAGCAGTCGCTTCAGCAGCGTGACGGGGGAGAAGGAACTGCTGGCCTCGGCGTTGTTCATTGCCGCATCGATGACCGACGGAATCGACGGCTACCTGGCCCGCAAACGCGGACAGATTACGACCATGGGCATTCTGCTCGATCCCCTCGCCGACAAACTCCTGATCGCCGCTGCCTACGTCGCGTTGGTGCAACTCAATCCCAGCCTCGTACCCGCGTGGGTTGCGATCGTCGTCATCGGCCGCGAGTTTCTGGTCAGCGGACTGCGCTCCATCGCTGCCTCGGAGGGCTTTACCATCGAAGCCAGTGAACTCGGCAAATTCAAGATGGTGATCCAGATCGTTTCCGTCGTCGCCGTGATTCTCGACCACCGTTGGAAGGAATGGCCAGTCTACAGCTACTACGTTTTCCCCATTCACTGGATCGCGTATCTGGCAATCTGGTTCATGGTCTGCGTTTCGCTGGTGTCGGCCATCGATTATTTTGTCGCCTTCTGGTCCAAGATTGACCGCCGTGTCGTGAAACGCCGCCGTCGTGCTTTCATTCTCAGCCGGCGCACCAAGCCTGTGCCGGCGACTCCCCAGGCTGACCGCGATGTCGCCACCACGACCTAGTTCGATCTCTGCCGTCGATGCTTCCAGCCCGTCGGCAACCGAAGCGTCCCAGACTTCCGGCGCACCGGCCAACTCCACGGCTCCTGAGTTTTCCAAGGAAGAACGTACTCTGCTCCTGCGCCTGGCGCACGACTCGATTCGCTCCGCCCTCGAACAGACCGAACTCTCACTAGAGCCTCCCACGCCCCACCTCGCCGAGCCGCGCGGAGTGTTTACCTCACTCTACTTGCATGGCGACTTACGGGGATGCGTGGGATATGTGCTTCCCGTGAGCCCGGTATACCGCGCCGCTGCCGAAACCGCGCGGGCCGCGGCATTTGAAGACACTCGCTTTTATCCCGTCAGTCGCGAAGAAGAACCCAATCTGCAAGTAGAACTCAGCATTCTCTCCCCGCCGCAAGCGATTGCGGCCCAGGATGTGGAAATCGGCCGCCACGGCCTGCTGATCAGCAGGCACGGCAATCGCGGCCTGCTCTTGCCTCAAGTCCCTGTGGAGCACAACTGGGACCGCACCACCTTCCTCGAACAAACCTGCCGCAAAGCGGGATTGCCGCTCGACGCCTGGCAAAACGGCGCTACCATCGAGGGGTTTACCGCGGAGGTCTTCGGGGACAAGGATGTGCCAGCGTAGAGATTTCCGCTCTGTTCTACGCCAGGGAGAATAGATGGATGGGAAGCGCTCTTCTGTAGTGTACAAAGTCGCGGTCGGTGCTGAAGACGTGCCATCCCCGCCGCAAACTGGCCGCACACACGAGCATGTCAATCGGGGATCCCACAATGCCGAGCCTGCGGCACTTATTGCTCATCTCCGCCGCTTCCTCATAGTCATCAACGTTCAAAGCAACGTCTTCGAAGGCGCGCAGGTCATTTCGAATCTTGCCGAACTGACTTTCCTCTCGTATCCCCGAAAGGATCTCTTGTCGCGTGGAACCTAGCAACTGGACACGGCCCTCGCGTATCAACTCGTACAATGCGCGCGTCAGATGTTGCTCGTGAGCGCTCAAATCGACGGTTCGTCGGCGCAGCGCCAAAGACCACACCGGAGTGTCGACCAGAACCATCACAGACGTTTCCTGCGCCGCTCCGCCTTGTAGTCGTACGCTGGATCGAAGTCCACCGTGCCGAACGCAGCCAGAATTCGTTGCTGCCTATGCCGCCGGATGTACTCCTCCAGGGCCTTGGTCACTGCTTCCTTCTTGGTTCGATGTCCGCCGCTCTTGCGCGCCTCTTCAATCAGACGGTCATCAAGTGCCAGATTCGTAGCCATGTGTGTATGGTTACACATAACGATGTGTAATACAATCTTTTCTTGCCGCCAAAACAAAACCGGAGACGGTTTCCCGTCTCCGGTTTCTGACTGCGTCAAACGGTCCTGCAACCCTTACTGTGCCTGGTCCTGCTCCACGCCATCCCCCGCGTGCACATCTTCCAGTGCGAACACGATCATGCCAGTCGCGGTGGTCGGCGTCACGCCAATGACCACGATCTCGCCGACCGCGCGCCGCGGCAGGTCTCGAACGTGAATCTCAGGTCCATTCGTCTTGGTGAACATGTGGGGATCAACCGAAGGCGTCTTTTTCTGCGTATCCTCGGCGATGGCCGCCTTGAATGACAGCGAATCCACCGGATCGTTCAGATCCGCATCGTAGCTGCGTACCGCTCGGAAGAAGTCACCGACCTTCACGCCCTGGTTCGCGCCCACGTTGATGTAGACCTTCTGTCCGGTTCCCAGCATCGAATCAAAATCCTTCCCCATCACGACGCGCCCCGACACCCTGTTGCTGGCAGGCAGGAAACGGTCGAAACGGATCGGAGCATGGAAGCTCAAGGTCGGCTTCTCCGCAAAAGGAATGGTCGTGTCCCCCGGATTCACGCCGTCACAGGCGTACTCAATCTGGGCAATCGCGGCGCTCTTGTTCCGCGTATCAATAATCTTTATCCGGCCAACGTTCTCGTAGGGTTGTCCCGTTTCCTTGAGCAACTTCTTCTCGCCCGGATACATTTCGTATTCATTGACGTCCCGCAGCGCTCGCACAATCTCGTACTCCGCGCCCGCGGTATAGCCTGACCCCTTGAGATAGATAATGTCCCCGCGCGTAAACTTCGTCGTGCTCGGCGTCTGTAATCCACCGGCGACGAAATTGGCATCGGGCAGGATCTGTTTGCTGATGAACCCCGCACAATACATATCCGCGTACGTTGGCGTTTGCACCCGCTCCGTCGGAAAACTCGCCGTCGTCGGTGCGAGCCCTTCCGATACCTCGGCGGTCGCATTAGCAGCGTCCTGCGCCCACGCTCCGGTCGCCAGCAACAACACTAACAGTCCTGTTTTCTTCATGTTACCTCCGGAGGGGCTCGCCACAAGCGCGCTCTTCCTGATTGAATTCCCAGTTAAATGCCACAAAACAAAGGCTTCAGTCGCAAGGTAACAAGGGGGTAAGGGAGGGTCAAGGTTACGAGGGTGTTAGCCGCCCCGGGGCAAAAGTTTTTCCACAGGATCGTTAATCCCCTGTTGCATCTGCAGTTAAGCCCCTGTAATAATTCGCCGTCATTCATACGACCCGATGAACGCGGCGCCAACTACTTACATCCCGAGACTTCTCCCCCTGCGATTGCCGCGTCTCTGTGTCGCGCTGACCGGCTCCGACCCCACGGAAATGATCGACAAGGCGGAGTCGCTGGTCCGGGATAACTCCTTTATGGAGTTCAGGTTGGACTACCTTTCCAAGCCCGGCCTGGCCTTCCCGAGAATCAAGCGTTTCATCGAATCCCATCCCGGCACGGTGATCATTGCTACCTGTCGACGGGCGGCAAATGGCGGGAAATTCCGCGGCTCCATCGCCTCCCAGCTCGACGTTCTCAGCAAAGCCGCTGCGGCGGGATGCCAGTTGGTCGACGTCGAGCTGCAAACCGCTCTCAAGTGCAAACCCGGACAGTTGCAGAAGCTGCGAGCCCGCGCCGCTTTGATCCTCTCTTCTCATGACTTTCGTGCGACCAGGAAGCTGGATGAAACCCTCGAAAAGATGCGCGCCTTCCCCGCCGACTTCTACAAGGTCGTCAGTACCGCGACCACGCTCTCCGACAACGTAACCATGATCAAGTTCCTGGCCCGCGAGAGCGACAAGCATTCCCTGATCGGCATGTGCATGGGGGAACAGGGATTCATCAGCCGGGTGCTCGGCGTGCGCGCCGGAAGCGTTTTCACCTTCGCCTCCGCCGGCGTAGGCGAAGAGACTGCTCCCGGCCAGGCGACCGCGCAGGAACTGCGCAGCGTCTATCGTATCGAGCAGGTCGACGCCGCCACTCGCGTCTACGGCGTTGCCGGAGACCCCGTCGCCCACTCGCTTTCCCCCGCCATTATGAACGCGGCCTTCCGCCGCGAGAACGTCAACGGCGTCTATCTCGCTCTGCACGCCAAATTGCTCAAAGACCTGCTGACCTGCGTGCGCGAGATTCCCATTCACGGCATCAGCGTCACCATGCCTTACAAGGAGTCGATCCTCTCCCACCTCGACAACACGGACTCGCACACCACCAAGATCGGCGCCTGCAACACCGTGGTGCGCGCGCAGGACGGCAATCTCTACGGCTTCAACACCGACGCCGCCGGCATCGTCCGTCCTCTGGAGCGCCGTCTGAACACGCTTGAGGACGCCAGAATTCTCGTCCTCGGTGCCGGAGGCGCCGCCCGCGCCGCCGTCTTTGGGTTGAAAGAACGCGGCTCCGAGGTCTACATCCTCAACCGCAGCCTGGCCTCAGCCAAGAAGTTGGCGCGGCAGGCGAGGGCTCGCACCATCAAGCGCGCCGACCTGAAAAAGCTGGCCTTCGACGTCATCATCAACGCCACCCCGGTTGGAATGGGCAACACTCGCGAGACTCCGCTGCAGGACAAAGAGATCAACGCCCGCTTCGTTTTCGATATGGTCTACGATCCCGCTGAAACCCGCCTCCTGAAACTCGCCAAAGAGCGCGGCGCTCAAATCATCCCCGGCATCGAAATGTTCGTCCACCAGGCCGCCCGCCAGTTCGAAATCTGGACCGGCAAGCCCGCCCCCTGGGACGAAATGCTGAAAGTAGTCCTGCTAGCTTTGCAGGAGCGCGCCGCGCGCTCCGCAGCCTCAGCGAAGTAAGCCCGGCTGTGTCTCCGCTTCTCTTCTGCAGTCGCAGCCTTTTCCGCCCAGTCATCCTGAACGAAGCCGCGCGGAATCGCGCGGCGTAGTGAAGGACCCCTGCACTCTTATGCACCACCACTGGCACAGAAGGGGGTTCTCAACACAACCGCTCGCACCACCGTGGAAGAGCGGCGCTTCAGCGCCGCGTCAAGCCCACAGCGGCCACGACCTCCCCCACCGCCGCAAATAGCCAATCACGGGTGATCGCGATCACTGCTAATCTCCCACGCATGCGTGAGACTTACAGCTGTAAGCCTCTCCTTGGGGCAGGTCTCTGCTGCCCGGTCGCAGTGATAGGTGCCTCTTCCAGAGGAATACCCTACCCCAGTTCGTAGTTCGTCGTCGTTCGTCACCTCACACGGAGGACAGCAACATGGACGAGCTGATTAAGAACCTCTGGCTCCTCTTGACCCTCGCCATTCCCGGAATGACGACCTACGGCGCGTTTCGCCTGCTTTTGATTCTCAATGGCAGTCAAAGAATCGACAAGGCGGTCTTTGAGAAGATCGATGCGTCTGCGTTGGTTACCACCTGCTTGATCATCGCACTGGCGGTATTTCAACAGGCCATTGCGATCGCCATCGAGGCGGGAATCAGCTTCGTCTGCACCCGGTGCAGGAACAAACACGAGGAGTACTACACACTTTTCTGTGAGCGATTCAAGATGGCAGCCCGTGGCAAGCTGGGCCAGGATGCAACCAGAATCTTGGGCAATTTCTTCCTGTCGCTTAACGTGACGATAGGACAGTGCATGGTTCTGGCGTACTTAATCTGGTATGAAAAGCCGAACAATCGCATCCCGGAACTCGTAATTCTCGTCTTCATCGCGATGGGCTTGGCGTCCGCGGTGTTCCGCCTCCGCAATGCAATAGGCGTCGTAGGCATGGTCGAACAGAAGGATTCGACGGTTCTTAGCCGGGAACCTCGGGCAGTTTAGATTTCTGCACCGGGCGGTCAATATTTCCTGTTCAAGGACCAGTCTGAAGACGTGCTGTAGGTTTGAATTCTGTCCAATCCCGAAGTCCCGCCTTCAATCCAGCGGCGGCCGCGACGATCCCCCCAGCAGCGACGTATTCATGTTGGCGATTGTGTGAGTGCCTTCGCCTCCTCCCCATGCAAACATGAGGAAGACCATGGGAAAGCCGCCGGCACGGAGTGTCAGGCCCGTGGCAAAACTGCGCTTCAGGTGGTCAAACGCGATGTCGCCCCGGGCCACCGTAACCTTGCCCTGATCCGCCATGAACGTGAAACCAAACGGCCCCCAGATCGAGTGCTCAAAGCTCTCGCGCAGCAGCAGAAGGTTCGGACCCCGAAACCGGTAGTCCTGAAAACTGCCCAGCGACGGGCTCCCGTTGATGTCCCCGCCGCCCAGCGTCTGCTGAAAATAAAATGGCACCACGCTCGAAGCCGAGTTGATCGATTCCGACAGCAGCAGCCTCACCCCAATCGCTCCCGACAAATTGGCCGAGTACGAAACCGGAGGACACTTCGCTGCCCCGGGCGCTGGCGCACACTCGTCCGGCCCATTCGCATCTTTCGGAGCATACGACTGCGTGTGGCTGTACAGCGGAATACTGTGCCCCAGGTCCACTGTCCACCGCAGAAACGAGTAGTGCGAATTCGATGGCGCAAAGAACTCCTGGAAGTTCGCCAGGTAATTCAGCTGCAAATGATCGCCGAACAGCGACGGCTTAATGCGAACGCCCTGTCCCAGCTGCGCAAACGCCGGTTGGCTGGCCAATCCCGGCGCGGTCGCCTCGTCGTACAGCGTCTCGATCGACGGCGTAGACGTGTCGTGGTTCCCCCTGAGATTCACAAAGCGCCCGTTCACCTCGCCCAGCAGTGCCAGATTCAGCCTGCGGATCGCCGCCCACTCCGTCACTGGCTTGATCGCATTCGCCCCCACAATCGTTTCCTGCATCCCGAACAGCGATTTTCCTGCCACCGTGGAATCATTCCCCAGGCCAAAGAAGTTCAACTTGTTCAGCGAAATCGACTGTGCGTACACATTGAAGACCGTGTACGGGTGGACCGTAATGCTCGGCCCAGTGCTTGGCTGTTTGGACGTGTTTCCAGTCGCCGGCGTGATCACCTGGATTTTCACCACCGGCGTGTGGATGATCTTCATGTATCCACCCGCCCGCCATGATCCGTTCATCGACCCCACCGCGTCCAGGTCCCAACTCAGCCGCCAGCTCTCATTCGGCGTGTAGTGCGTAACAAACGCCCCGCCGAATCCAAACCCGTTCTGCGGCGCAATGCTGCCTGCCGCAATATGCAAAGGATGATCGGTAAACAGCTCCACCGCGCATCCCGCCACCGTCTTCAGGCCGAACTTCCCGCAAGCCTCGCTGAAGTGCTCGCCCTCGCGCCGAAAATCCGCCTGCAGTGCACCCTCTTGCGCCCACACCGCCGCCGCCGCAAGCCACAGCACGACCAACGCACTCCAGCGCATACATCCTCCCGTCATTTGCGCGTCCTCTTGGCCTTCGTCCGGCCCTTGACTTTGGCCTTCCCCGCACCCTTGGATCGCTTCGGACGCTCTTCCGCCGCCGCGATATCCGGCCCCCTCACCGGCCGCCGAACGACCGCGATCTCCGGTCCCGCGTGGCCCATCGGCTGCACGCCATGCGCCTTGTGCAGCGCCTTCGTTACTCGCCGGATGTAATCCGCCGCTTCACCCTCGGTCTTGATCGCATTGACATAAACATTGGTCTGCAGCTTCAAAGGCAGCCGGAACTCCGCTTCCTGCAGATGCAGAATCTGATTCCGCAACAGTGTGTTCACCGCCCGGTCAGGATTCGCCGCGCTCTTTGGTGGTTTTTGTACTGGAATTAGGACCATCTCACTCACTCCTTCCGCGGTTGCAGCAGCGTTGTTGGTACGAGCAACGCTCTTGGGTGGCGCAGCGCTTCCAGCGCTGCGATAATTCTCCCCTTTTTCAGCAAGGGCTTTAGCCGCTGAGGGCAACTCCTACACCCCAAAATCCGGACAATCGGTCCGCATCGTATCCAGCGTGATCAAATCCAAAAACGTCTCCGCCGCCTTCTCCCGCGGAGACCGCTTGTCATAGTCCCCGAGAAAATGCTCCGTCACCGTCGCCGGAATCGAAGCATGTTCGAACACCCGCCCGTCTACGACGGTGCCCTTTGCAATCCACGGTGACACCAGGATCGCCGGCACCCGCACTCCAAGCCGGTCGAACCTGAACTCCTGCCCCGTCCCCGTATCATTCGGCGAAGCCACAAATCCATCCGGCATACACGCTGGCGGCACCACGTGGTCATAAATCCCGCCATGCTCGTCATACACGATCAACAACGCCGTCGACTTCCACAAATTCGGATTCCTCTTGATTGCCTGGTAGATCGTCGCGATGAACAACTCTCCAGCCTGCACGTGGTGGTCTGGATGCTGATCCGACGCGATCTCCGCGCCTTCATCGCCATCGTGATCGTTGTAGTTCGGCTCCACGAAGCTGTACTCCGGAAGCTTCCCCTTCTTGCAATCGCTCAAAAACTGCTGGTACGTCCCGAACAATTCCGGCTGATGCTGCAGCAGATTCGTGATCTCCATCGTCGAGCTGGTCTGGTCGTAGTAATACAGCTTCGCCGTATGTTTCGGAGTCGCCCGGACCAGGCGGTCGTACACACTCAGGTAAGGCTCATTCACGTAGAACAAGTCCATCCCGACTTTGCCAAACGAAGTCCCGTAGTGCGCGAACGCCCGATTGCAGATCGTGGGCCCCGGAATCGAAGAGAACCAGCGATTGAATACGGCAAACTCCGTCGCCAGCGTGGTCAGCACCGGCAGCTTGTCGGGCGTGAAGTAGTACATGATTTTCTGCGAGTGCCCCACATCTTGCTGCTGGGTGAAGTAGCTCTTCACGAACCCTGACATGTCGGCGACGCGCCCCGGACTCTTGTCCCCGCCGAAAATCTGCAGGTCCACTCCCGGAAAGTGGTGGTCCGGGTCCGGATCGAGCTGCGACTGAAACTCCGCCAGCGGCTGCACCTTCACCGGATTCCCGTTCGTATCCGGATTCATCAAGCCCGGCGTAATCCCGTCGATCCGCGCGTCCTGCGCCTTCAATGCCCCCAGCATGTGATCGAACGACCGGTTCTCCATCATGAGAACCACAATGTGCTTGAGGTTATCCAGTCCAGCCGCCATAAAGAAAACGCTCCTCTTGTAAAGGAATAGTGAACCCTGTTCCGGGAACGTTGCGCAAGAATGAGAAGGGCAGCCCCCGCGCCCCCCTTGTCCCGCAACCTTAGCCGCGCCTGGCTGCGCCCGCCGGATTTCTTGAGCTTGTTACGAATTCAGAACAAAGTTGTGGAACCGACCCCCGTCCCACCCCTGCTAGGAACGCAAGAGCCTGCCCTGAGCTTGCCGAAGGGATGAGGCACTCGGCCCCGGGACGAAATGTTGAAGGTAGTCTTGCTTGCGTTGCAGGAGCGCGGCACCCGTTCCGCTTCTGCGAAACAGTTCTGCGTCCTGCCCTGCAAGAATCGTAAGGATGAGGACCCCGGCCGAATGGTTCAGTCCGGCACCAGTTCGCTCTCCGGCTGTTTCTGCGTCTTTACCGGGAGCCCAAACCCGTTCACCAGGTTGCGGCGGTGCTCCAGAATTTGCTGCATCTCCTCCGGCGTGCCGCGCACGGGTGGAACATGCGAGATGGCATCGTTGAGCATCGCCCAGCTCACTTCGGAGGCGATCACGCTGTCCCGCGCCTGCGGCATGCCCAGGTTTTTTCCTGCGAGTATGGATCGCGCGAAAACATCGACCATCACGTCGAGCTTCTTATCGTTGAACGCCGCCGTTTTGCAGAGGGTTTTGTGGACGCCATACAGTTCCACCGTCGCTTCCGCAAAATCATGCCGCATGCGCGCGACCCCCTTGGTGCCGACCACATCCACGTAGCAATGGTGAGGTTTCTCCTTCGCCAGATGCCCGTAGATAAATCCCTGGGTTATATCGAACACCACGCCGTTGGCGAAGGTGCCGTGCGCCTGTACCCACCACGGGTCTTTGTGGCCCCACATGCGCAATCCTTGCGCATGCCAGCTCTGGTATTCGCTCTGGGCGTACCAGCGGGCCACGTCCACGTAGTGCATCCCGCAGTCGTGGAACGGCGGGCCTTCCGGATCGTGCCCTTCCAGAGGCATGTGGCCCGGCGTCATGTGGCAAATCCGGATCACCGCCAGGTCGCCAATCTCGCCCTCTGCGATGAAGCGCTGGATATCCTTGTGGTACCAGGCATTCCGGTTGAACAGATTGACCGCCACCAGGCGGTCGCTGGCTTCAATCTCGCGTACCAGCTGCCATTCCGTGGATACGTCGGGGCCGATCGGTTTTTCCGCCAGCACATGCTTGCGGTTCGCCAGCGCTTGCCGAATCTGCTGCGGCCGCGCATCCGCCAGGGTAAACAATCCCACCGCATCGATCGACGCGTCGCCAAAGATTGCATCGGGATCATCGTAGATGGCCGCGTTCGGCACTTGTTGTGCGGCCAGCCGGCGAGTTTGGTCGCAGATGTCGTACACCGCAGCTACCTCCCAAAGCTCGCTGTCCTGCATCGCGGCGACAAAGCCCCGCCCCATCCGCCCGTACCCGAGAATTCCCGCCCTAAGCTTCTTTGGCATACGCGTGGTCGACTCCCACTCGCTTCCTCTCTGGCGGCCGGTGTCGACCGCAGAGCCACTGACTGAATCGCCTTCCACCGGCAATCCGGATGTATCTGCCTCATGTTAGGCGGAACATGTCGGGTACACTGTGACTGTCATCACAGCATGGGTGGCGCACTTTGCCCGTCAAGAATCAAACAGATGCAAGTCCCTAAAGAAATTCCCGACCGTTATCGCTGCATCCTCCGTAGGAGGGAGGGGCGGGCCTAGCTTTCGTTGCACGCCTTCCGCCGACACCACTACTGCAGTGCTGACACATGACAGAGAGGATAAGGTGGGGGCACCCGGCCCCTGTAACGATGACCCTGTTGAACACACCATTAGGACAAAGGGACTGACCCGGCTGTGGTTGGGCTCCCAATACCACCGCATCCTCGCCTTGTTCCTCGGAAGAGGTGAACCCCTATGGCCAACGAAGATCAACAAGAAAACAAACGACGTCCAGCCTGGACTTCCAAAGCTCTAACGATTCTGCGCAAATGGGTGCTCTTGCCGCTCGTGGGAGCATTAATAAGTGTCATGCTCATCGGCCGAGTGGTCGATTGGGTAATCGGACCGAAGGCGTACAAGGTTTACGTCGTCGGAAACTTCGAAGGCGCCGATGCAACTCAGAATCCCAATCCAAGCACGGCAGACAGCATCTGGGCCGGCATTAGTGGACAGGGGTCTCTGAGCGATATCAACGGAGTTCCCATCAAGTTTGAGAAGTGGGATGATGCGGGTGATCCTGTGGATGCGCAGCGTATTTCGGCCGACCTTGCGACCCGCAACGACTCGCTCCTGGTGGTAGGTCATTTCGCAAGCACTCAGACGAAAGCGGCATTACCCGCATATCTGCGGATCGCGACTCCTCCGATTCCGGTAATTCTTACGACCGAGACCAACCCCGCTCTGTTGCCGCCAAGATCTCGCGCCACCGGCTACGACCCGCTGTTCCGCCTGTCTCCTACCGATGAAGGCCAAGCGGTTACGGCAGCAACATTTGCGATTGCGCACGGAGCCCGCGGTTTCTGGGTCGTGGAAACTGTCTCCAATCCGGTGTACTCCCAGTTTCTGACGAGAAAATTCAGCGAGCAAGCTCTGGCCCGGTCCAGCCGCGTGGTGCTTTGGACCAATAACCTAAGCGTTCCCCCTGTCCAGACCATCCAGACCCTGAATGTGGATTGGGTCTTCTTCGCCGGTGGTTGGCAGGACGCGCTCATTCTGGTTCGCCAAATCAGGGCCATGCCCGGCGGCCACAATGTGAACGTAATCTTGAGCGATGCCGCCGTCGACCTGCGGCTCATTCAACAGGGGAGTGACGCTGTCAAAGACGTATACGTGACTCATCCCATGCTGGCAGAGACCTATGAGGGCAAAGCAGGCTATGGCATGTACGGCTACGAGGCCTTTCAGCTCACGCAGCAACTCGTCGACAAAGCGAACGCCAACTTCGGGCAGATCGCCAGCCGGACCGGAGGTTTCGGGTATTGGTTCCGGCGTTTCCTGGGCCTGCGAAGGGCGACGGATGCCCGCAACGTCATGGCGGCTGTGATGCAAGATGCAGTCTTGCAGGGAATACCTTTCAGACTGAACGGAGGCATCTGCAGATTTCGACCTGAGACTGCAACGTGTGAAGGTGCGTCCTTTCACGTGTGGCAGGTACAGAACGGTACCTTCAAGACCGTTCAGTAAGGCAATCTATGGAAGGTGGCTAGGTCGGCCGTACTCCCCCACCCTAGCCTCAGAGGGGAGGCATAAGATAGCCCAGAGCCTGTCCTGAGCTTGTCGAAGGGACATCAGTCTTGGGTAAGCCCCCAACCAATGGAGCCGAGTCCCGTAGGGCCCACCTCTGCCTTGTCATCCTGAACGAAGCCGCGCGGAATCGCGCGGCGTAGTGAAGAGCCTGCCCCGAGCGAAGCCGAGGGGACCCCTGCACTCTTAGCCACAACCAGCGGCCCGGAAGGGACTTCCCGGCACGCGCTTTCTCATGCCGACGAAACCCGCCCACCACCCCCGCCGAGCACGCTCCAATACCAAAGCGCGCACTCAGAACCACCACACCCCAGCCCCGGAGGGGCGGCATAAGATAGCCCAGGACGGAAGTCCTGGGTAAGCCCGAACCAATGGAACCGAGTCCCGTAGGGACGGCACGGCGGCGGACTCAGGGAGGAAAGCTCCCACCCTTGCAAAAAACGCAAGGATGGGGCACCCGGCAGACCAACACTCTTGAAAGGTGGGCCACCCGCCCCCCGAGCAAAGTCGAGGGGGATGCAAGTTCTGGCTAAGCCCCCAACCAATGGAACCGAGTCCCGTAGGGACGACAGAAGCGGTAGACGCGGGCCACCGGTCGATTAGAGGTCAGCCCTCAGCGGGCGCCTTGGAACTCGTGTGGTCAGGAGTATTCGCTATGGTGATGGCCCTCGTCCATGCTTCTCCCCGGCTTGTGGAGACTTTCACCCAGTATGTAACAGCCCAGGTCTCCTCAGGGATCCGCCGCCATACGTAGAACTGCTGGCTCTCCTGGGTGTCGATCACAGACCCGCGGTCAATCGGAAAGGGATCTTGCCAGTCATCTATTTCCTCTGGCTCGCCCACACTCTGGCCGTGTTGCTGAATCCGAAGGACCACCGTCGGGTTCCAAATAGGCACACTCCCGATGTTCTTAATATCCAAATCAATCGCGTGAAGAAATGCCACTGGGGTTGTCTTAATGACCTTAACGTCGAGCTGAATGTCCAACCGTCGGGCGAAGGTTCTGCCGTGGAAGAATCGGAAGTAGGCAAACAGAGCTCCGAGAACTACCAAGCCCGAGCTGACGATTGTGGTTATGGACTGGATGGGGTCTTTCTTACTGCCAAGCCACTCCGCGTGGACGATTAACAATTTGACCACTTCGGCAGTGAACAGGATCGCTACGATGTAGCCAAGCCACACCGCTGAACGTGCGGACAAGTGCTTCATAGATTCATCTGGCCAAGAAGTAAATCAGCACGACAGCCACGACAACCAGGAGCCCGACGAGAATCGGGCTGACGGACGCCGGCGCTTTTTTCATTACTGCCATGAGCACCTACCTTCCTCACGTCGCAATCGCAAGAAGCCATTGGACGGCGTAAATTCTCCCCCCAGCCGTAGCTTTATGCAAGTCCGACGGCAGATCGGCGACTCACCTGACAAAAAGCGCAAGAGTGACGCTTCAGCCTCGCGTCAATACGTCCTTCAGGAGCGCGCAATCAGAACCACCCCAGCCCCGGAGGGGCGACATAAAATAGCCCAGGACGTCAGTCCTGGGTAAGCCCCCAATAAAATGGAACCGAGTCCCGTAGGGACGGCACGGTGGCGGACGCAGGGAGCGAAATTCCCACCCTTGCAAAGAGCGCAAGGATGGGGCAGCCTCAGCAGTGGAGATTCCAGAAACACAGTCATCAAGGGTGGGCCAGCCCGCCTCGTCGCGGAGACAGAAACACCGCTAAGACTCTAGCTTATCGAACAAAGCCTGCCACTTCTCTTCAGTGGATTTGTCAATCACCTCGGGATTCTTCAATATCTTCCCGACAAAAATCTTGGCCAGTTCTACCTTCCAACCCACTTCCAGCTTTATCCCATGCTTGCCGGCAAAGGCTTCGATCTGAGGTACGATGGGCCTCCCCCCAACAAGAACATCAGAGAAGTCTTCTGCCGCAACCCGCAGGAATCTCGTCACCATGCCCGCCATCACCGGCGGTGGGACCAAGTCCTCTACTTCCGAACCTTCAATCTTAGAGAAATCCTTGATCGCAAGAATCCGTTCTGCAGATCCCGCATACAAATCACCTGCCAGGGCCTTCGTTAGAGTCTGGCCGGCTGAGTCGGAATCCACTATGACATAAGGCAAACTCTCATCCTTGCCTATTAGAACTGCCACAAGGGCGCGAATCCCTTTGACGCCTCCAGCAGGCGGAAACATGTACTCCCGCTTGGGCCGGAGCAGGCCACGAGCGATCAGGATGTTCTTCATCGTGGCGAGATACATCTGATCCGATGTTCCCTCGACCACAACGGTCTGACATCCCAACATGAGGGTTTGCGATGCCGTGAGACCAAGCGCCGCATAGACGGCATAGATAGAGCGCGACTGGGACTCCGTCGCTTCCCGAATTCGAAGGTTGGGCGACGACTGCGTGTTGCCCTCATCATCGACATACACCGCCTTGACCCGGTCCAGGCGGTCGGGATCCACCATGAAAGGGGAGTGTGTCGTGTAGATTAGCTGATTCGTCCCCGAGAGGTTGTCAAAGAAATTGGAAAGGTCGCGCTGTGCAAGCGGGTGGAGGGATAGGCCCGGTTCATCCAGCAGCAGAATAGCGTTGCTGTGCGCCTCGCCGCTTTCGACCAGAAAGATCAGGTAAAAGCTAAGGAACCACTGAAGTCCTGAGCTCCGATTCTCTAACTCGATATCCTCGGGACGTAAGTCGTCGGAGACCCAAATACGGAAGTGATCACCATCGGCCTGGAATCGGAAGCGGTATGTACCCTGTTTCCACCAGTCGCGGAACTTGCTCGTTAGCTGAGCCGATGCCGACTGAAGCAATACGTCACGCTCTTTCTTGTGCTCGGCTGTCACCTCGATTTGTGCCTGCGTGGGAGGGGTAGGAACGGTGGGCAAGTCTTTCCCAAGTTCCATAATCTCCTTCGGTTCGAGCTTCACGAACTCAAACAATACCCGTAAGGTCCTGACCTTGGCTTCCTCCTTCGCGCCAAGGTCCGTCCTCACCATGTTCTGTATCACATGCGGCAGGTAGATCTCCGAGTCGAGATTGCCGTAATTGCTGTAGTACACGAAGGAAGGTAGGTTCTTAAGGACTAGGCTTGTCGCTTCATCGTTATCCTGTGGATGCGGGCGCGTGACCTTCGTAATTGTCTCAGCGATAGCATCCACCAATTGCCCAAATCTCGGGGTAATCACGGAGCGCTTAGATCCCTTCGCTGTGTCGATGGCACTGAGTCGGGCGTGAAGATCGTTTAGTCCCTTCTGATCGAGAGAGTCCCCCATCGATGCCAAGGAACCGACGGCATCGCTGATGGCGGCCACCATGTTGCCCCTAATGTCTTCCTCGGTAGCATTCGCTGGTCCCAGTCCCGAGATCTCACCCTGCGCCTTGGTCAGCATGTCCCTGACCTCCGCGGCCGCGACCACTCGCAATGGTGCTGCGTTGGGAAACTGGACACTGCGTTCTCCATCGAAGTCACGGCTGACACGTGCGATGGATACGTCCGATCTCGAAGCACCGGTCAGCTTCACGAGTTGAGAAATCAAATCCTCCTGAACACAGAATTCCGCCGTTATGAAGACCGGCTTGTCCTTCGTTGCTCGAATTTCGTGATATTCCTTGCGGGGATAGTCGGAAAGCGGTTTAATCTCTCCGTTCTTTGCCGGATTTAGCTTCCAGAGAGGGATCAGCAGATTTGTCTTTCCCGACTCATTGGTTCCAATGAGGGCCGTGACGTCGTCAGCATCAATCCATCCGCTATCCTGAACGGAACGAAACTTCTTAACTCGAAACCTCTTCAGCTTCATTTGGACCTCGCCATTGACTACGAAAGCAAAAGGGAGCCACGGCGTCCGTGACCCCCTTCACAGTACGTCTCTCAAATTTGGTTGTAGGGCCCTTGTTTCCGGTGCCAACTACTTGGCACCGACAAAAATCAGCGAACAAAGTTAGTTACGAGCACCCGCTCGTACTTCCGCAGCTCATGCACCGGTAGCAGCTCCCATTCCGCGTCATGATGCTGCCGCAGAAGCTGCAGGTCGGGGCGTCGCCCAGGTCGACGAGGCTCGACAGCGCGTCGGCGGCGTGCACGGGAGAACCAGATCTCAGTTCCCGATTCTCCGTTCGCGGTTGTTCCGAGGAGCCGTTCGCCTCGGCGATTCCGTCTCCATTCAAAGCGGGCCAGGACTTGGGACGCAGATTGTCAAACAGCATCTGCTGCTGTCCGGTCAGGAAGCGCGAATGCAGCCAGCGGAAGATGTAGTCCATGATCGACTTGGCATAGCCGATGTCGGGATTGTTGCTCCAGCCGCTGGGCTCGAAGCGGGTGTGCTCAAACTTCTCGCACAGCAGTTTCAAGGGCACGCCATGCTGCAACCCGATGGACACGGCGCAGGAGAAGCTGTCCATCAGGCCACTGACTGTCGATCCTTCCTTGGCCATGGTGATGAAGATTTCGCCCGGGCTGCCGTCGGGATAGAGGCCGACGGTGAGGTAGCCCTCGTGTCCGCCAATGTTGAACTTGTGCGTGACCGACATGCGCTCCGCCTGCAGCTTGTGCCGCACCGCCCGCGGAGGCCCGTTCAGATTCTCCTCTTCACGAAGCTGGGCCAGGGTCGGGGGCTCTTCCTTTCCGGAGGAAGCAGTCTTGGTCCCCGCCGCTGACAGCGGCTGCGACTTCTTGCATCCGTCGCGGTAGATGGCCACCGCCTTGATCCCCAGCTTCCAGGCCTGCAGGTAGGCCTCCATGATGTCTTCCACGGTGGCGTTCTCGGGAAGATTGACGGTCTTCGAGATCGCGCCGGAGATGAACGGCTGCGTCGCCGCCATCATCCGCAGATGGCCCATGTAGTGGATGGCCCGCGTCCCCTTCGCCGGCTTGAACGAGCAATCAAACACCGCCAGATGCTCGTCCTTAATGTGCGGCGCGCCTTCAATCGTGCCGGTCGCATCGATGTAGCTGACAATCGCGTTGGCCTGATCGTGGTCATACCCCAGCTTGAACAGCGCGGTGGGCACGGTGTTGTTGACGATCTTAATCATGCCGCCGCCGACCAGCTTCTTGTACTTCACCAGCGCCAGATCCGGCTCCACTCCGGTAGTGTCGCAGTCCATCATGAAGCCGATGGTGCCGGTGGGGGCCAGGACGGTGACCTGGCTGTTGCGGTAGCCGTGCTTTTGGCCGTGGGCGAGGGCTTCGTCCCAGCATTGCTTGCTGGCTTCGTAGATCGCGGAGGGGACGTTGGCCTTGTTGATGTTGTTGACGCTCGCGCGGTGCATGCGGATTACGTCGAGGAACGGTTCGCGGTTGATGTACCAGCCGGGGCAGGCTCCGCCGGGCATGACGTTTGATCCGAGATTCGTTTCGCCGAGGCCCTTCCTTGTGGCTTCTGTTGCCGGAACCAGGGGCTCGCATTGTTCCGCGATTCTCGACGACTGCAGGTAGGCTTCGCCGCACATGATGGCGGTTACGCAGGCGGCGTAGTCGCGGCCTCCATCAGAGTCGTAGGGATGGCCGGCGGCCATCAGCAGCGCGCCCAAGTTCGCATAGCCGAGGCCCAAGGGGCGGTAGTCATGCGAGTTGCGCATGATCTGCTCGGTGGGATAGCCGGCGTTGTCGACGATGATTTCCTGCGCGGTGATCAGCACGTCGACCGCGTGGCGGTAGGCTTCCACGTCGAAAGTGCCGTTGGGCGCGAACTTCAGCAGGTTCAGGCTGGCGAGGTTGCAGGCCGAATCGTCGAGGAACATGTATTCGCTGCAGGGATTGCTGGCGTTGATGCGCGCGGTGTTCTTCGAAGTGTGCCAGCGGTTGACCGTGGTGTCGTACTGCATGCCAGGATCACCGCAGTGCCAGGTAGCTTCGGAAATCTTCTTCAGCAGTTCTTTGGCCTTGTAGGTCTTCATGACGCTGCCGTCCTGCACGGCTTTCGTGGAAAAGTCGGTGTCGCGGACTACGGCGTACATGAAGTCGTCGGTGACACGAACGCTGTTGTTGGCGTTCTGGAAGAAGATGGAAGAGTAGGCGTCGGAGTCGGGATGCGAGCCGTCGTATCCCATGGCGACCAGCGCGTGCGCCTTGGCTTCTTCCTTCATCTTGCACTCGACGAAGTCAACGATGTCGGGATGGTCGACGTTGAGGATGACCATCTTGGCGGCGCGGCGGGTCTTGCCACCGGATTTGATGACGCCGGCGAAGGCGTCGAATCCTTTCATGAAGCTGAGCGGGCCGCTGGCAGTGCCGCCGCCGCTCAGACCTTCCGTCGAGGAGCGCAGCGGAGAGAGATTCGTTCCCGTGCCGCTTCCCCACTTGAACAGCATGCCTTCGGTCTTGGCCAGAGTGAGGATCGAGTCGAGAGAGTCCTTCACCGAGTTGATGAAGCAGGCAGAGCATTGCGGCGTCTTGTAGCCGGTAACGCCGAACTCGACCTGCTGCGTCTGCGCGTTCCAGTGCCAGTTGCGGGCATCGGAGTTGGGCTCGATGCGGTCGCATCCCACGTTGAACCAGACGGGCGAGTTGAAGGCGGCATACTGGCGGATGAGGATATGCACGAGTTCGTCGTGGAAGGTGGCGCCGTCTTCGGGCGTCTTGAAGTAGCCCTGAGCCAATCCCCAGTCGCGGATGGTTTCGGCGACGCGGCCCACGAGTTGGCGGACTCCGGTCTCGCGCTCGGCGGTGCCGAGCTTGCCGTGCAGATATTTGCTGGCCACGATGTTGGTGGCGGTCATCGACCAGTCTTTGGGGACTTCAACGTCCTTCTGCTCGAAGATCACGTTGCCCTGGGCATCGGTGATCTGGGCGAGGCGCAGGTCCCATTCGACCTCGTTATAGGGAGAGACGCCGGGCTTGGTGAAGAAGCGGCGGAAGGAGAGGCCGGGGGCCTTCTTCTTCGGAACGGCAGGGCTCATCGGGCTAGACGGGGTGGCGGTCGTGGCTACTTGGGGCTCATTTGTAGTTTTGACTTCGGGCATCGCACTCTCTCTCCATTATTAGATTCTATGCGTCTTCAGGCCGATTCGAGCGTCCGGACGGGGGGATGCGGGAATCGGGGATCCCGAACTGGTTGGCTCGGGGGTGGAGCATTATTGATAAAGATCGTTTTCTTTCGCCCCTTCGGGGCTGGTATTTCTTTTCAGCTTACAAGCCGATCTTGGAACGTAGTTGGGAGTTTGCATTGATCCAGGCTGTCCCCTCGTAGGGCATATCCAAAGACAACCGGACTACTCTTCCTTGCATGGTTCCCATGATTGCGTAAGCGGGCCTAGCGCCGGGAAGCCGCGGTTGCTCCTGAACCATAGCGGTCGGGCATTCACGCCTCATTTGTTGATAGGCCCGTGCGGCCTCCGTCGGACAACCATACTGATTAACTTCTGTTCCATCGATCTTCATAGACTGAAACCTCCGTGTTACCTTCCCGCCGCTGACACATCAGCGGCTAAAGGCGTAATTCATTTTCGTGCCTGCTTCTAACGCGGCGCTGAAGCGCCGCTCTTCCACGGTGCTGCATGCGTTCACGGCGCTCAACGAGAAACCTAATGCTGCCTTTCAAGCGTCCCTACGGGACGCGACGCGTTGTTGCTTTCAACTTTCCCGCCACTTGAAGTGGCGGGCTATTTTCAGCCGTCCCTTCGGGACGAGTTCTTCGTTATCCCGTCTACGAAAGTTGTATGACAAAGAACATCGAGGCAGCGCCTCGGCGCCGCCGAATATCCCTCCACCTTTAGAAGCCGGAGGGCAGGGGCTGGGGACAGTGAATATTGGTGGCGGCTCCGGAATCGAGATGCGACGCCGATTGTGGCTCAGGAGACTCCGGGGCCGGGTTGAGATCGAGTTCGGCCTGCTGCGACGGCGTGGCGCAGGTACTCGCGGGCGCGTCGGCCGCGGCCACACGGTCTGTGCCCGGGCTGGTGGACAAGAGTGTCCGCCCCACACGGTCTTCGCGGGCCACACTCAGTTCGAGCGACGAGGCGAAGTGGGCGCCGATTCCGGAGGCTTTTTCCCCAGAGGAAACCATCCATTGATTCAGGGCGTTGCAGATGCTGCGGCGCTGGGATTGGTCCTCGATGACGACGTAGCGAACGAAGCAGCGTCCCGAGAGCAGGCGGGCACGCAACGGATTGTCGCGGGACAACAGGCGATCGAGGACGAAGGCCATGTCGTCGTCTTCGCCAAACTGGACGACAGCGAGCATGCGGCGGGAATTGTCAGTGTGCCGTCCCTCCGGGACTCGCTCCACCCGCCGATCTGACCCAGCACTTGCGTGCTGGGCTAATGAATTCCGTCCCTGAAGGGACTCCAGCGTTGACGACTCGTTGTGTCCGGATTCACGAACAGAGCCAGCCGAGCTTTGCTCGGCCGGACAGCCGGGGGCGGCTGTTCCCACATGATTGTTGCCGACCCCGTGAAGCGCCGACGGGCCGAACTCCATGATCTCTTCGGCGAGGGCGAAGACGCCGGGCTTGCTGGGAACGCACAGAAGGCTGTGGAGCGATTCGCAACGGAACCAGTGCGACCACTGCAGGCGGCGGTAGTCCACCGGGCGATCCAGGCCGTAGCGCGCCAAAGATTCGGAGACGAGACGGGTCAAAGCTTCCATTACGGGGCTCCTAAAAAGCGGCTTCGGGTCTCAGCTTTCGGGCTTCGGCAAAAGCTGAAACGCCAGCACGTACAAATAGCTGTTTTTCAATGAGTTGTCGCACCGCCGGGGGAGGATCGGCGGAACGGCCACCGCACAAAAAGCGGGCTTCGGGCTTCGGCCTTCGGGCTTCAGCTAGGGCTGAAGCTGCGTCTGCCTGACCTTGGCCTTGGTTCAGGCTTTCGGGCCGCCGGCCTTATGATCCAAGTCTCCGGATCATAAGTCTGGGCGCCCGAAAGTCTGAGCCTTGCTATGCAGAAGCGCCGGGTCACCTCTGGCTCGGCGCGGTCCGCGTTTCCTTCTGACTGCTCACTTCCGTTTGCGGATTTCGCCCCATTCCCGTGAGGTGAAATTCGCTGTCTGGGATTGCAAACTTACTCCCGCTTATTGTGGCTGTCAATAGGGAAATACCATAGGTTGTATCCCTAGCAATGACGGGCTTGGTGCGCGGGTCGGGACTCGTTTTCCACAACGGGTGGAAGTGGCGTTTGGGGCAGGCGGCCTGGAGGGAGCGCAGTTTCCCATTTTGGAACCACTTCATTGGGTGCAGAATCGTGTCGTTCGTCCCTCTGTGGGCTGGATCAATTGTTCTTCTGGGCTGCATATTGCGCTTCGGCGGAACTGAAACGCCGTTATTCAATTCAAGAGGTCTGGTGTGGCTTTTCAAGCGTCCCTATGGGACGCTTGGTTTTTGTTGGTCTTTCGGTTCCCGCCACTGGAAGTGGCGGGCTATTGTCGATCGTCCCTACGGGACGGGCGGCTCGGCTGGGTCTTGTCCTTTCCTGCCATTTTCAGCAGCCTCACATCAGGCCCATGCGATTGCTGACGGGGCGGCGGTCGCGACAGGGTTGGGGTACTTTGCGGCCAAGGCGCGAAGGCTCGTCCTGCTGAGGAAGGAGCCTGGCGTCGTCCACGGCCATGGGAACGTAAATGTCTTCAAAGATCTGGCGAGGTGCGATGCGCAGGACGCCGTCGGAAAATTCCACGAGGTAGTCCCCCTTGCGGCCGGAGTGCTGACGGCCGAGAGCGTCGGTGAAAGTGAGATTGGAACTGAGTTGCTTGGCTTTGACCAGGAAGCGGGTGCGATACGTCTTCCACTCGGCTGCTCTCATGGGGCGTCCAACCGTTCAGGTGTTGTTGATTGTCGACTATTGATATGTTGAGTGAGTTGACCGTCACTGGTTCGGACCGGATTGCTGTCTTCGGTGCGATGACCAGTTCATTTTTTCTGTGAGGGCGAAGGAGAATGTACGAGCGAAACGGCGCGGGGTCAATTCAGTATTTTTGGTGCAGTTGAGGAAAAACTTGGCCGCAGATTTCGCGGATTCACGCAGATGAAGAAAAGGCTCAAAGAGCTTGAGGTAAGGTGCGTGGAACGCGATGGGTTTCGAGTAAGGGCGAGGGCGTGGGAAGAATCTGGTAGAGTGGGCAGCCGGAATGTCCACAGGACGTGCACAGGAAATGCAGAAAGACAGTTCTCAGTTCTCAGTGATAGGAGGAGTGCGATGCACAGGGTTGCCTGGATTCTTTCCCTTTTGATGGCGACAATCTCCAGTCTGGCGGGGCAGACACCTTCGAAGGTCATTGCGATGCGATGTGGAAGCTTGTTCGATGGGCGCGCGGACACATCCCGCAAGAATATGGTCATCGTCGTCGACGGCGGGAAGATCAAGGAAGTCGGCGCCAGTGCGCCGGCGGGAGCAGAAGTCATCGATCTTTCGCGGGAAACCTGTCTCGCGGGATTGATCGACACCCACACCCACATCCTGCTGCAAGGGGACATCACGGCGGCGGACTATGACGATCAACTGCTCAAACAGTCGCCGGAGTATCGGACGATCCTCGCGACGGTGAATGTGCGGCGGGCGCTAGAGTACGGGTTCACGTCGCTCCGCGATCTCGAGACCGAAGGCGCGGGTTATGCCGATGTGGACGTCAAGACAGCGATTAACACTGGGGTGATTCCGGGGCCGCGTATGCAGGTGGCGACGCGAGCGATGGATGTGACGGGAGCGTATCCGCTTACGGGATATGCGCCGAACGTTCCGGTGCCGCACGGCGTGCAGGTGGTCGACGGCGCCGACAACGCCCGTCAGGCGGTGCGCGAGCAGATCAGCCACGGAGCGGATTGGATCAAAGTCTACAGCGACCGCTCCTATCGCGTGCTGGAAGACGGAGTGCTCGATGACATTCCCACGTTCACTCTGGATGAACTGCGCGCGATCGTGGACGAGGCACACCGCGAGCGCCACAAAGTTGCCTCGCACGCGATGGCGTTGCACGGCGTGCACAATTCGGTTGAGGCAGGCGTGGATACGATTGAACACGGAAACTACATCGCAGAGGAAGACCTGAAGACGATGGCGTCGCGCGGGATTTTCTATGTGCCCACGATTTATGTCGGGGAGTACGTGGCGCAGAGGCGGGCGGCTGAGGGGGCTCCGGTGTGGGTAAAGATGATCCAGATTCATGAAGACACGTTCCGGCGCGCGATGAAAGCGGGGGTCAAGATTGCCTTCGGAACCGATGCGGGCGGGTTTGACTGGAAAGTGAATCCGGCGAAGGAATTCTCGTCCATGGTGACGTTCGGCATGACTCCGGCACAAGCAATCCGGTCGGCGACGGTTACGGCAGCGGAGTTGATGGGGATGCAGGATTCCTTGGGCACGATCGAGGCGGGCAAGCTGGCGGATATCGTGGCAGTGCCGGGGGATCCTCTGGCAGACGTTGCGGTGATGGAGAAAGTGGATTTCGTGATGAAGGGTGGAGTGGTTTTCAAGAAGCCCTAACCACCGAGGACAGAGAGAACACAATTTCGAGAAACTGCAACGGCCTCGTCCGGTTCGGGCGAGGCCGTTTCTTTGTAAGCGCGCAAGTTCCTACCGGCTTGCCAGTGTGGGCTCGTGCACTGCTTTGCCGGACTTGAAGGCCTCAAAGCGGTGGTTGATTTCGTCCCAGTTGACCACATTCCACCACGCGGCCAGGTATTCCGGGCGGCGATTGTTGTACTTCAGGTAGTAGGCGTGCTCCCAGACGTCGTTGCCGAAAATCGGGAACAGGCCTTGCGAGAGTAGGCTGTCCTGATTGGGCGTGGAGAGGATCTGGATGTCTCCGCCGGGTTTGCCTGCGAGCCAGACCCAGCCGGAGCCGAACTGTTTCACGCCAGCTTCGTTGAACTTCGCTTGAAAATCCTTGAAGTTGCCGAAGGTCTTCTTGATCGCGTCGGCGATGGGGCCGGAGGGATCTCCTCCACCTTTGGGCTTCATGATCTTCCAGAACATGGTGTGGTTGACGTGGCCTCCGCCGTTGTTGCGGACGGCGCCGCGAATGTCTTCGGGGATGGAGTTCAGGTCGCGAATGAGATCTTCGGCAGATTTGCCGGCGAGCTGAGGATGCTTCTCCAGGGCGGCGTTCAGATTCTTTACGTAGGCGCCGTGGTGCATGTCATGGTGCAGGGTCATCGTCTGCTTATCAATGATGGGTTCTAGCGCTGCGTAGTCATAGGGCAGTGGGGGTAATTCGTGGGCCATTAATTTTCCTCCAGCCTTTTCTGATGACGGGAAGTGTGATTTCGATGCAGGTACTACGAAATCATAAATCGTAGAACGGCGCCGAGGGGAAGGCGCGCAGGTGCGGTTTCGTCCCCCCAAAACACAATGACGCTGCACGCAAGATCCCTTCGACTTCGCTCAGGGCAGGCTCTTCGCTCCGCCTGAAAAACGGCTGCGCTCAGGATGACGCCGGTGCAGGGCGGGCAACGCCGTCAAAGCGCGCAGGTCCCCTTCGACTTCGCCCAGGGCAAGCTTTCGCTTTGCTCGGGATGACAAGCAAGAAACAAATCTACTTGCGGCCGAGCAGGCGGATGCGGGAGGTGAACGAGCGTCCCTGGAAGGCCGCGAAGGTGGGCGAGGGATGGAGCGGGTCGATGTTGCTGTTGACGAAGAAGGGATTCTGGTGGTCGGTGAGGTTGTCGAATCCGCCGCGAAGGGCGAAGTAGTATCCGAGCAGGTGAAAGCGCTTCTCGAGTTGGAGGTTGAGAGAGAAATACTCGGGAAAGCGTTGCGAGCCGGGGGCGGCAATGAGTTGTTGCTGATCGTTGGTGAGGTTGAAGGGGAAGCCGGTGCGGGCTTCCAGGGAATAAGCGAGTTCTGTCTGGCGTATGACGGGGAGCTTGAAAAAGGGCACGTAGCCCCAGGAGAGAAAGCGATTGGGAGTGTCCCAGGGATAGGGGCCGGGTTGTTGCGGGCTGAGGACGGGACTGTCGACATTGAAGTCGAGAGCCTGATTGGAGTGAACGCGGGAGCGGGTGTAGGAGCCCATCAGCATGTAGGTTCCGCGGAAGTTGTGGCGAAGCGTGATTTGGAGGGCGTCGTAGCGGTCGGCGCGTGTGTTCTGCAGGAGGAAGTCTCCGGTCGTGGCGGTGGGCAGGGTGTTGTAGACGAATCCGTGGGTGCCGCGCTTTTCCAGGAACTCGGCTTTGAGGTAGACGGCGGCAGGGAGTTTCTTCTCGAGGGCAAGGCTCCAGTTCAGAAAACGCGGCGCCTGGAGCGTGTGCGGGTTGACGGTGAAGGTGGTGTCGACCGGGCCGGTCGTGGCCACGCAACCGGTAGTCGCTGTGCAGGTGGGATCGATTGCGTAGAACGTGTCTTGACGCGTTCCGGCGAAGGGGCGGGCGATCAGAAAGATTGGAGTCGCGTCGTAAATGAGGCCGATTCCGGCAGAAAATTTCGTGTTGCCGGAATTGTCGAGGACGTAGGTTCCGGCGAGGCGGGGCGAGAATAGCGGAGTGCGGATGATCTCGTCCCAGTCGAGGCGGAGTCCGGGCTCGATGAGCAAGCGGTCCGTCACCAGCCAGCGGTCTTCGATGTAGGCGCTGGCCTCGGCATTGTACTGATAGTGCAGAGGCGCATCTGTGAAGGTGGAATAACGAGTGCAGGGAAAGTTCTTGTCCTGAGGGGCGTTTAAGCACGTCTCGCCCTGCAGAGGCACGGGGGCTGTGGCGGTCAGGAACGAGATGGGCTGGCGGGAAAACCGGGCATCGTAGGCGATGCGGTCGAGATCGATGCCGATTTTGAAGTCGTGACGTCCGTGCCACTGATGCGGCGGCAAATAGAGGTTCGAGAGAGCCTGCCAGCGGCGGGCTTTCGTTTCATCAGCCAAGTAATAGTTGCCACCGGAGGTGGTGGGCGCGACGAAGTATGAGTCGGTGCCGTAGGGCGTGAACCGCACGTTGTATTGATCGAAGGCGAATCCGGCTTCGAGGAGCTGTCCACCGGCAAAATAGTGCTGGTCCTTGATGCTGGCGACGTAGGTGGATTCGACATCTTTGGGGTTGGCGAGTTGCGGGCTTTGCGGCGAGAGGAAGGCGTACTGGTCATGAAGATGGTTGACCAGAAAACTGGTGGTAAGAATGTTGCGGCTGGTCAGGTTGGTCTGAACCTTCGACAGGTTGCCGAGGCGCAGCAGGTGGTCGTTATCGGCGTGGACGGGGAGTTCCTTGAAAACGATGTTGTCGTATTCTCCGTCGAACGCGTTGTAGAACCACATCTTGCCCCTGCGCAGCGGGCCGGAGAAGGTGA
Organism: Terriglobia bacterium; assembly: GCA_020073465.1. Classification (GTDB taxonomy): domain Bacteria; phylum Acidobacteriota; class Terriglobia; order Terriglobales; family Acidobacteriaceae; genus Sulfotelmatobacter. The sequence continues at coordinate 297,560 of JAIQFC010000005.1, read as the reverse complement.
GGCGGGGGAGGAACTGGTCGAATCTCCATCCATGTTTCTGCTGCAGGGATGGGATGAAATCGGTTCCGGCAAAGCGGAAGTGGTCGTCTCCGATACCCGTGTTGAGCAGAAGGACGCCGGCTGATCCTTTGCCGTATTCGGCGGGCACGCGAGAGGGCTCAACCTGGATCGAGCGGAAGGCGTCAGTACTGAGGCGAGCCAGCAGCTGGCCGTTGGCGGGTTGCGTCACGTTGAAGCCGTCGAGCAGTGTGAGCGTCTGGTAAGTCTGGGCTCCGGCCACATGGGGCTGGCCGCCTGCGTCCTGCACGACTCCAGGAATGAAGTGGAGAACGTTGCGGTAATCGTGCGTGGCGGGGTAGACGATGTTAACGACGTCGAGACCGCTCAGACTCTGCTGCGAAGACACTTGTGCGGGATCGATGGCGGGCGGGGACTCGAGCACGTTCACAATTTCGCGAACTTCCTGCTGATGGGAGATCGCCACATCGAGAGCGGAATTCTGGGTGACTTGCACCGATGGTTGGACGAGTTCGTAGAAGCCTTCTTTCTCGATGTGAAGCTGGTACGTGCCCGATGCGGAGAGGGGGAAGTGGCAGCGTCCCGCAAAATCGGTCTGACAGCGGAGCGGGGGCGAATTCGGGGTTTCGAGAAAGACCCGGGCGGAGGGGACGGCAACGCCGTTTTCGTCCGTGACGGTGATGGACAGGCTGGCGGATTGCGCGGCCGCAGCTGCAGCCCATAGTACGAAGAGGACGAGCGTCGGAGCGTGGAGTCTCTTGTCCGTCACAACGGAGTTGATTGGGCCCGGCGACAAAAGGTTGTGCGCACGAACCTCAACTGCAATGGCCTGACTTTCGATCTTACAGAAAGTGCAACGGCGTTGCTTCGGTTGGATTCGGTACTCGATTCAAAGCCTCGGCAGGATTGACCTATCAACGGAGGCGCGTCAATGACTTGTCGCGGTTCCTGCGTCGATACCCAAAGAAAAGGAATAAGCGATGCCAAGCCGGGGCGCGGCCCAAGCGGGCGTGTCGAAAGTAACTTGGAGAGGTCGGATGGGGAACCTTATTCTCGGGCAGGAAGAGTGCGCCCGGGTAAGACCTGTGGCGGGAGGACGATTGTCTCCGCTTGTCGAACGATCGCGTGGGAAAAACGGGCTGCCCGAAGCCGGCTCCGACGAACACTGGAGCGTGCTGATATTTGAAAGCCTCTCCGTGGGCACGATGGTAGTGCTCGTTGTAATGCTCGGGTTGCTGGTGGTGGTCGGGGTTTACGTCATTTTGGTGTGGCCTCTGACATTTTGGGATCTGGCCGATGTGGGGCTGGAGAATTATGGATCGTGGTTGAAAACTGTGCTCTGGTCTGTGTTTGCAGGCGGGTCGCTGGCAGGGTACTGGTGCGTTAGCGGGGCTGCGTTCAAGCCGAGACCGGCGCGGAAGGGTACGGGCGGCGCGGTCCGGGGCGCGAAGAGCACCAGACGCTAGCGGTTGCCAGGCGGCGCTGCGTTCCTATTTGCTTTTTCTGCAGCAATCCAAAACACATCTCAGGAAGAGGGTCCGGCGGAACTGCGAATAGGAACGATCGCCCACGTTCGTGTTTGACCCTGTTTACGACATCGATTGCGTCGGCCGACGTAAGGTCTCTCGCGCGGCTGGACCCCGAGTTCGGGATGACAAGGCGAAATAGAGGATCTCTCCGATCGAAAGAACTGCCAAGTGTGGAACGTGCTAAGCGGAACGTGTCAAGTAGCGGTATTCGTCGCCGCGTTCATCAGCCAGAAGGACCCACAGGGTGTAGACGCCCAACGCGGTGCCGAAGGGCGGGTGGAAGATTGCCAGTATGCCCAGAATCAGGGCCGCGGCACGGGCCCAGGGACGGCGCTGCATCAAGCCCAAGCCGACACAGACTCCGCCGGCGGCCAGGATGACCAGGGTACCTTCTGCGATCCACAGCAGGAGCGGTCCCAGCACTGGGCCGAAGGGATGGTGCCCCGATATGGCAGCACCAATCACCGGGCCCAAAAACAGCAGGATGATGGCGGGAATCATGAACAGTCCACCGATCACAATCCAGAGGATGCCGAGGGTGTGAAGGTGGCGGTCGAGGCGGGATTGGGCGACGGCGCTGACCGGGTCGCCGATACGGCGGCCGCACTGGGAGCAGGCCTGGGAATTGGGTTGCAGCGGAGATCCGCATCGGGCGCAGAACATAAGACCTCCCGGACGCCAGCACTTAAAGATACGGCAGGGCGGGAGGAAAGGTTCCTGAGTTTTGGGTGGCAAAAGGAGACGTCGGACCTCCGCCATCAGACCTCGGACTTCAGACCGCACGAGTCCGTTTATGATTTCAAACCCCAAACCTAAGACCTGCCACCTAAGACCTACGACCTAGCCCCGAAGATCCCAGAGCAGGGGGGTGTCCCCAGAGGTACATGGCCTTCGTTGCCGTTGAGTGCTGGCCAGAATTGCAGGAGAATCAGGACGATTGGGCCAAATCCGGCCTGCGGGGGAAAGAGTGTCTTACCGTCGCGCTATCAGCATCCTTCTTGTAATCGTGTGCAGCGCTGCGCTGGCCGCGGCGAAAGACCTTGCGTTGGTGTCGAACAAGACGAATACGGTGAATGCGATCTCGGTCGCCGATCTGGTGAAGGTGAGCAAGGCGCAGACCAACCGGTGGCCGGACGGCAAGCCGGTGACGCTGGTGATGCGCGCGCCCTCCACCCCCGAGATGAGGGTTTTCGTCGAGAAGGTTTACGGGATGACCGAGAGCGAGGTGAATGAACTCATCTCGACGGCGAATCACGGGCGGGCCAATCATCCAGCCATTGTGGTGGTGGGTTCGGACGACGAACTGGTCAACCGGGTGGCATCGATTCCAGGGGCGGTCGGCGTGGTGGATGTGTATTCGATTAACAGCAGCGTGGCAGTGGTGAAGATTGCCGGCAAGTTGCCGCTGGAGCCGGGATACTTGCTGCACGGAAATTAGGGTCGCCTTTACAAATTTCCTCCCGTAACGGCCGGCGACGGCCGGCGTTTTCCGGAATCATTCGATTGGAAACAGGTACGTGCGATGACGTCGGGTACGAGCGACAAGACGAGTGATCCGGGGAAGCCGGCGGCCATGGGCAAGGCCCCAAGCTATACCCGCCGCTATCCGCGATTTCTGCTCGACGTGCGCATGCAGGTGAAGATGTTTCAGGTAGGGGAGTTCCGCAGCTGCTGGGGACGTTCGACAGAACTGGGCCAGGATGGAATCGGCGGTACTCTCACCGGCGATTTGGAACCGGGAGAGATTGTGACTTTGGAGATTCCGCTGCCGCTGAGCCCGTACCCGCTGAAAGTGCGCGCGATCGTGCGCTACCGGCAGGGACTGCACTACGGATTTGAATTCCTCACCTTGAGCGAAACCCAGCGCGACACGGTGCGGCGCGTGTGCCAGATGTTGGCGGCGAAGGCGTGAAACGGCGCTGCCGTTGACGCCCGAAGTCATCTTTCCTCGTCCAGGCAGGTCCCGCAACGCCAATCCCAGCGAAGTTCAAAGCGGGTCTCTCCGCGTTTGGAATTACCACCGTAACTTTAGAGGTAGTACCAAGCCCATTACCATTTCTATTAAGAAGCCAACACTGAGGGGGCTCTCGCGATGGGTGGTCGTGTCAGCCGATTGCAGTCGGGAGAACTTGCGCGCGCGAAGCGGCTGAAAAAAGCTCTGGAGAGCGGAGCTACGCCTGCTTTTGTCTGCGCGGAAAACGTTTCCTCGACCGCCGCTCTTTCCTGGAAGGGTCAGGAGGATCTTGCCACCCGCTGTCAGTTCCTGGAACAGTTCTTTCAGAGTGCGCCGGATGGACTGAGCATCGTTGACGCCGAACTCCGTGTCATCTGCGTGAATACCGCCTTCGAGCGCATGTTTGGATATTCATCCCAGGAGGCGCTGGGCCAGCCCATTGATCAGCTGATTGGCCCGCCCGACCGGGAAGCGGAAGCGCGATGGATCGCCGAGTGCGTGGCCCGAGGCGAGAAGATTTCGCTGGAGACACAACGGCGCAGCAAGGATGGATCGCTGCTCGAGGTTTCGTTGTCGAGCGCGCCCATCGATGTCGATGGCAACAGAGTCGCCACCGGCACCGTGTACCGCGATATTTCCCGGCGAAAGCGGGCTCTGGCCCTCAGTTCTGCGCTCTATCGGGTCGCGGAAAAGAGCAGCACGGCGCACGATCTGCAACAGTTCTTCGCGGCCGTGCACAGCATTGTGGATGAACTGATGTACGCACGCAACTTCTACATTGCACTTCACGATCCCGCGACCGACCTTGTGAGTTTTCCCTACTTTGTAGACGAACAGGATGCCGCGCCGTCTCCGAAGAAGCCGGGGCGCGGTCTCACGGAGTATCTGTTGCGCACGGGCGAGCCACTGCTGGCCACGCCGGAAGTGCTCGACCAGATGGAGCAGCGGGGAGAGATTGAACGCAACGGCTCACGGTCGCTCGACTGGATGGGCGTTCCGTTGAAGGCGGGAAACCGTACGTTTGGCGTTCTAGCGGTGCAGACCTACTCCAAGACCCGGCGCTATAGCGAACAGGACAAGGAGATCCTGACCTTCGTTTCACAGCAGCTGGCGAGTGCGATCGAGCACAAGAGAAACGAGCAGGCGCTGCGGCGGTCGGAGGCGCGGTATCGCTCCCTGGTACAGAGTTCGGTGTACGGGATTTTCCGCTCGAGCCTGGAGGGACAATTCCAGGACGTGAATTCGGCCCTCATTGCGATGCTGGGCTACCAGACTGCCGACCAAGTGCTGGCCCTCGATCCCACGAAGGATGTGTTTGTGCATCCCGAAGATCAGGCGCGGCTGATGGAGGAATTCCGGCGCACGGGGCGGATGGACGGGATCGAAGTGAAGTGGAAACGGAAAGACGGCGGCGCGATCACGGTGCGGATCAGCGGGCGGGCAGTGAGCAGCGCGGATGAGCCGGCGGACGTGCTGGAGGCGATTGCCGAGGACGTGACCGAGCGCCGCGTGCTCGAAGATCAGTTCCGGCAGGCGCAAAAGATGGAGGCCGTGGGACGGCTGGCGGGAGGCATCGCGCACGACTTCAACAACCTCCTGATGGTGATTGGAGGCTATACCGAGGTGGTGCTGGCGCAGCTCGAGCCAGACCATCCGCTGCACGTTAAGGCGGAAGCGATTCAGCAGGCGTCGGACCGGGCCACGACCTTGACGCGGCAACTGCTGGCGTTCAGCCGCAAGCAACTTCTGGAGCTGAAGGTCGTCGATGTGAACACGATTGTCGAGGACATGGAACGACTGCTGCGTCCGCTGATCGGCGAGGATGTTGAACTGACGACCAAGCTGGCATCCGATGTGGGCCGTACCCGGGCCGATGCCGGGCAACTCGAGCAGGTGTTGATGAACCTGGTGGTGAACTCCAAAGACGCCATGCCCAATGGCGGGCACATCGCGATTCAGACGCAGAATGTAACGCTGGATGAGAGCTACCGGCGCGAGCAGACATTTATTCGTCCCGGGAAGTACGTGATGCTCTCGGTCAGCGACAACGGGGCAGGCATGACCCGGGAGACGCAATCGCGGATCTTCGAGCCGTTCTTCACCACCAAGGAAAAAGGAAAAGGAACCGGCCTGGGGTTGTCGACTGTCTACGGCATTGTGAAACAGAGTGGCGGATATGTCATGGTGCAGAGTGAGGTCGGATCCGGGACGACGTTCAACATCTACCTGCCCCGGGTCGAGGAGGCTTTAGAGGCACACGGCACGGCGCCCGTCTCGCGCACGGCTGATGGAGGGTCGGAGACCATCTTGCTCGTGGAAGACGAGGAGTCGGTGCGGCAACTGGTGCGAGAGACGCTGGAGTCGAAAGGATACCGGATTCTGGAGGCCGAGAACGGGCAGGCTGGGTTGGAGGCTGCGTCCGCCCACCAGGGAACGATTGACCTGGTCATTACGGACGTGGTGATGCCGGAAATGAGCGGGCGCGAATTGGCGCAACGGCTAGTCCAGGCACGGCCGTCGACCAAGGTGCTCTATCTTTCCGGGTATACCGAAGACGCGATCTTGAGTGAGGGGACCATCGAGAGCGGCAAGGCGTTTCTACAGAAGCCCTTCAGTTTGCAGAACCTCTCACGCAAGGTAAGAGAAGTGTTGGGGTAGGTTGGAAGACCGTTGTAGAAGATTCTCGCGCAGGGCCGTGACCGGCATCACGGACAGTAGTTACCTCAACTTCTATTCTCATTTGGTTCGTTCTTCTGGGACTCCGTGTGCCTTGGTTGTTTCGGCCGACGGCGTGTCTATTGCTGCGACCGGGCCGCCTTCGACCTCGCGGATAAGACGGGACTCGCCAGCGGGGTGGCGGAGGACTAGACTGGCACACGAGCCGACCCCTGCAAGGCTGGCAAGACAGTTACCGGTTTTCCCCCGGGTTCACGTTTCGATTTGGCTTGAAGGGCCCCTGCAGTAATAACGCCAGCGAGGAGCGCTATGAGCCTGCACAAGTTGTTTCTCCGATTCTCACCGTGCGTGGTTGTATTCGTCCTGTCCAGTGTCTCACTGCTTGCACAGGAAAGAACACCTGCCCCCCAGGCGGGAACGCCGGCTTCGGCTCCTCCGTCTGTGTCGCCCACGCTCAAGCTTCGCGAAGAGTTGATCGGCGAAGTGTCGCCCGACAGCAAGGTCGAGATGGCGCGCAGCACGGAAAACCATCTGGCCTGGGTGGAAAAGAAGGGCGGTGAGCGCATCGTCAAGCTCGATGGCAAGCAAGTCGGCGGCGTCTATCAGGACGCGAGTTTTCTCCGGTTCAGCGAGGACGAACAGCATCTGGCATTCACCGCGAAGCGAAACTCGAAATGGGTGCTGGTGCTGGATGGCCAGGAGCGTTCCAAGGAGTATGGCCGGTTGACCGCACCCTCCCTGAGCAAGAATGGCAAGTTTTTTGCGGTCGCGGGCTGTCGCGAGAAAAGGTGCCGGCTGATTGTGAACGGAGACGAGATGACGCCAGAGTTCGACGACGTCTCGGCGCCGAGATTCACCTCGAATGGCGAGCACTACGGATATTTCGCCAAGCGCGACAAGAAGTGGGTGCTGATGTTGGATAACCAGGAGTTCGGGCCGGAGATGAACATGGTCATCTCCTGGTGGATGGATCCAGATGGGAAGCGGGTGGCGGTCGCCGGGCTGATCGACAAGAACTGGACGTGGGTGGTGGACAAAACGCCGGGCCCGGGATTCGACGTCATCGGCGACATCGCTTTCAGCCCCGACTACAAGCACTTCGCCTACGGCGGTACCGACGCCAAGTGGGGATTCTCCAAGAACAAGACCCACGGAGTCATCGTGGTGGACGGCAAGGTGGCGGGCGAGTACGAAGGCAGAGGTTTCGGGGGAAGCTGGCAAGGTATGTTCGGCGCAAGTACCCAGATCGCACCCGGGTTGCGCAACCTTTCGCCGGATTTCCACGGCGTTTCCGACCCGCAGTACACGCCGGATGGAAAGCTGGTTTATGCCGGAAGGCGCGGCGAAGACAATGTAGTGGTCATGATCGATGGGGCGGCAGGGCCTCCGTTCGAGGATATTGTCAGCCCTATCGCCATCTCCACCGAGGGCAACCATGTCTTCTACGTGGGTAAGCGTGGCGACTCGTTCGTCGAGGTGCGCGACCAGAAGGCAGGGGCGAGCTTTCCCGGCAAACGCGCCGAGAGCTTTGTCGGGCTGCTGATGATCAGCAACGACGGGGCGCATCTGGCCTACGAAATCGTGCGCGGCGGCAAGCAGTTCATGGCGGGGAACACAACCCGGGCATTGCGGCGCGTGGTCGTCGACGGTCAAGCTGGTCCGGAGTACGACGCGCTGGGCCTGCGGGATCTGAATCTGCGTGCGGAGGGCAAGCGCTATCACTACGCGGTAATCGGAGCCGAAGGCACCCACGATCGTGTTGTCTTCAACGGCCTGGAAACCAAGCTCTATGACGACGTTTTCAGCCGCAGCGTGGAGTTTGTCGATGATCAGACAATTGACTTCGTCGCCCAGGACGGCCAGCGCTTCATTCGGGTCACGGCTGTGATGGAATAGAGTTGAGCGTAAGGGTGGAAATTGCAGGGGGCGAGCCTCAATGAGGCTCGCCCCTTAGTTTTCTGGTCTGGACACTCAGCTCTTAACGGTTTTGGAAGCTGCGTCCCAGGTCACGGGCTTCTGGCGGAAATACGACTCGTTCGCCATGTGGCAGGCGACGGCGGCGTTGTTTCCGAAGACAGCATCCTCTACGACCGGCTTGCGCGACTTCACGGCGCGGAAGAAGGTCTGCAGGTGCGGACGCATGTCGTCCCAGTCGTGGCCGCGATAGACAACATCTTCGCGCACCGGTTCCTTCCCGAGTACGGGATCGTGCTCGGCGTGCCACTGCTTGACGTATTCTTCGCGCATCTTCGCCGGGAATGAGAAGGTGTAGTAGCTCGGATCCATGTCCACGCCGGCTTGTGGAGAGTACTTGAGGTCGAACTCACCGGCATCGAGAATCCCCTTGGGGCCCATAAAGCGGGCGAGTTCGGGAGTTTCGGTGCCGAGTCCCAGGCGCACATACACCGGAATGCCGTGGTAGTCGAAGAGCACGGTGTGAAGGTCGGGCATGTCGCGGCCGTCCTTCCAGCGATAGATGCCCCCGAGCGCGATGGCGGAGCGCGGGATCTCGTTCCATCCAAGCGTGACCATCATGCCGCTGAGGAGGTGGACCATCAGGTCTCCGGCCACCCCGGTGCCGTAGGCTCTCCAGCAGCGCCAGCGCGCAAAGTGAAGGTTGTTGAACGGAATCTTGGGAGCGTCATTCAGCCAGGTGTCCCAGTCCAGAGTCTGGGGGGAAAGATCGGGCGGCGGCGGATACTCCCAGGCGCCGGTGGGATCGTTGCGTCCAAGCGTGAGTTCGACCATCTCCACGTCGCCGATAGCGCCGTCGTGATACATGTCGTGGGCTTTGGCGCAGAGCACGGAACTGACACGCTGCGAGCCGATCTGTACGATGCGGTTGTTCTTCTGCGCGGCTTCGACCATGGCGAATCCGTCGGCCACGGTGTGCGACATGGGTTTTTCGCAGTAGATATCCTTGCCGGCGTTGCAGGCATCGACGACCACGCGCTTGTGCCAGTGGTCGGGAACGGCAGCGACGATGCAGTCAATATCCTTGCGGTCGAGCAGTTCCTGGTAGTGGCGGGTGGTGGGCAGGCTCGGATTGGCGGTGATTTCCTTGGCGAGCGTGTGGCGGCCATCGTATAAATCGGCGGCCCCCACGCACTCCACGCCGGGGATCGTGATCGCTCCCCCGAGCAGCCCGGACCCCTGCATGCCGATGCCAATCATGCCGAAACGAACCCGATCGCTGGGCGCTACCGCCTGAGGGATTCCACTCAGGGGCTGGGCGTCGAGCATCACGGTTCTGGTGAGCAGGAGGCCTCCGGCGGCTGCGGCCGCTCCTCCCTGCAGAAATGCGCGTCGCGAAAAATTCCTCTTCTTCATGCGAATGCCTCCTAAGAAGGTTGACTTGGCTTGCTTGTCACTTGCATACGGTGCGCCTTCTACTGCTGCGGTGGTGGTCCGCGCCAGATCCTTCGCTCCGCCTGAAGAACGGCTGCGCTCAGGATGACGCCGCGGAGATACTTCCAGCGATAAGACACAGGCTGAATCAGCGCTCCGCCTCCGTCTACTTCTTCAGTGGTTTGATGCCGACTTCTTTGAAGAACACGATGTCGTTGTCGCTGTGATTCTGCAGTCCGAACCAGCCAAAGTCCGGCCGGGGACCATGCTGCGGCTCGAAATCAAACTTGCGCTCCGGCACCGGGTCGCCGTCTTTGTAGTCGGTGACCTTTACGCCGTTGAGCACGACGATGGTGCGCGGGCCGTCGAGAGTGATGTCCATGGTGTTCCACTCGGGACCGGGCTTCCATGCCTTGGCCAGCGGCTTGGTTAGCGAGTACAGCATGCCGGTGGAATGATACTCATCCTCGTTTGACGTTTCGGGATGGTTGTCGATCTGGACTTCGAAGCCGTAGTGCACGGGCATCCACTCTTCGCGAGGCTCGATGGGGATGCGGATAAACACTCCGGAATTGTCGTTCTCGTCCTTCATCCTGAACACGACATGAATTTCACAGTTGCCAATTTTTCCACCGGTCCAATAGAGCAGGCCCATTCCGCCGTGAGTGCGAATCAGGCCGTCTTCGACGGTGTCGCCGCCGGGGCCAACGTGCTTCCACCCGGTCAGGTCCTTGCCGTTGAAAAGCTGGCGCCACTGATTGGGATCACCCTTGCAGACGTTTTGATCCTGGTCGGATGCGAAGGAGAGCGTAACGAAACTACCGAGCAGAAGGATGCAGAGCAGAATGCATTTCGACATGGGAATCTCCCTGATGAAATGTCGTTGGCTTGCGGTGAGACAAACCAATGTACTCGCACACAGGGGTGGGAATCAATGCGCGGGGACGGGGAATCCCGCCTGTTGAAAATCAGTGGTCAGTGGGCAGTGGCCAGTGGACTGTGGCCAGTAATCGGCGCGAAAGCGGTTTGCCTGGCCACTGATCACTGGTCACTGGCCACTTCTTTTCACAGCGGAAACTCCCGCCGGACAAATTCCAGGGCGTCATTTCTTGAAGGCAGGCGGCCTTCGAGTTGCGCATCTTCGACGGCGGTCAGGATCTCCCGAAATCGGGGACCGGGAGCATACCCCGCCGCAATCAAGTCGTCGCCAGTCACCAGCGGCGAGGGCCGCATCTTCTCCGGCGGAATGGCCGCCAATTTCTCCCGGGCAAATTCGTACGTGCTGAGATCGCCGTGGCTGGCCAGGCAGTCCGCGCGGTGCAAGCCCAGATGCTCGTCGAAACGCGGCATCCGTAGAAATTTCTTCAGCGTCGATTCCTTCATGCGCGTGGCGTGGCCAAAGCGCATGTGATTGTCCACCAGGGCGAGGATCTGCCCGGTATCGTCGCCGGAGAAGCGCAGGCGCCGGCAGATGTCCTCCGCCATCTTCACCCCCACTTCGACATGTCCGTCGAAGCGGATGCGATCCGTGGCCACTCGAAAGGTTGGTGGTTTGCCCACGTCGTGGAGCAGTGCGCCCCAGGCCAGCGTGGGCGGGCAAGGCCGCGGCAGATTCTCCAGCAAAAGCAGCGTGTGCACGAACACGTCGCCTTCGGGATGAAACTGCGGAGGTTGCTCGACCCCCTTCATGGCGGAGATTTCGGGGAGGGCTTCTCGCAGCAGGCCGCTTTCGTCGAGCAGCAGGAAAGCGCGGCGGGCCTGGCCCTCCGTCAGCATCCGAGTGAGTTCGTCGCGCACGCGTTCGCGGGAGACGACGTGAATTTCGTGAGCCGCGTTCTTGATCGCAGCGAAGGTCGCGGGCTCAATCGTGTATCGGAAGCGGGCAGCAAAACGCACCGCGCGCAACATCCTCAGTTTGTCTTCCTGAAAGCGCCGCTCCGGATCTCCGATGGCGCGAATGATGTTGGCTTCGAGATCCTTGCGGCCGCCGACGAAGTCGAGCACCTCGCCGCTGACCGGATCGAGCAGCATGCCGTTGATGGTGAAGTCGCGGCGGGCGACGTCCTCCCGAGGATCGGTGCTGAAGCGCACTTCATCGGGATGCCGGCCGTCGGAGTAGCCGATGTCGCTGCGGAAGGTCGCCACTTCCACGGCATTGGCTCGAGGCGAGACGTAGCCAGCTACGTCTCTACGATCAGAATCGTCCGTATGGACGTTGCCTGCAACGTCTGACTCCGGCACTGGCACAAGCACGACGCCAAACTGCGCACCCACGGCGTAAGTCTCGGGGAAAATGCTCATCACCTGATCGGGCGTGGCATTGGTGGCGACGTCATAGTCCTTGGGATCACGGCCCAGCAGCAGGTCGCGCACGCATCCGCCCGCCAGGTAGGCTTGAAAGCCGCGCTGGCGGAGGGTTTGAACGATCGTGGTGGCAAAATCCCTGAGCATGGTCCGGCCGGTGACCGGGGCCTCACCTTCATCATAGCGGCTGAATCTGGCCCCACAAGCCCTTGAATTGGAGGTAAGGCGTTCCGGCGTGCGAATGACACTTGTCACGTCGGACTGGTGACGGTTGGCACTGGTGGTCCAGATCGTCTCGCGGCATCATGCGTTTGTACTTGAACGAGGATGTCTCTTGCAGGACATCCAGCTGGGGCGAGGAAGTGAATCCCAAGATTTGGAGAGAGACTATGAATAAGCAACAGATGGCCACATTCGGCAGGGTGTTCGGTTGGATCGTATTCTCCCTGACGGTTCTCGCTTCAGTTGCCCGCGCACAGGCTCCGGCGCTCGACGCGGGTCTGATTAGCGACTTCGGCAACGGGAGCACGACCGCGAAATTCGGCTTCGGCTGGGTGGTTTCCACCGACAGCCTCGCCGGCGGGAAATCGACGGGAGAGATGAAGATCGTCGACGGCGGCGCGAACGGGCACGCGCATGCCCTGGAGGTGTCCGGCCTCATTGATGGAGGGTTGCCCTACGCCTGGGCCGGAGTGATGTTTGCTCCGGGATCGCAACCCTTCGTTCCGGTGAATTTGTCGTCCAAGAAAGCCATCACATTCTGGGCGAAAGGGGACGGTCAGACTTACCGGGTCTTGTTGTTTACCACCAGCGGAGGGCGCATTCCGGCAAAGCAAACGTTCGTCGTCGGATCGGAATGGAAGCGATTCAGCATTCCTTTCTCCGCCTTCAACGGAACCGACGGGCACGACGTGGGCGCGATCCTGTTTGTCGGTGGCCCGACAGCGGGCAAGTTCGACTTTGAGATTGACGAGATAAAGCTGGAGTAGATCGAGAAGGAGCTTAACCACAAAAGGCACGAAGGCACACGAAGGAAACCTGTAAGACCAAAACCTTCGTGCAACTTCGTGTCCTGCGTGGTTTATTGGTTTGGTTTGGCGTAACAACGGCCCAGACTTGCAACCCGAAACTAGAAACTAGAAACTAGCTAGAAGCTAGAAGCTGAACCATGCCCGACGCCTACATCCTCGGCATCGAAAGCTCCTGCGACGAGACCGCGGCGGCGGTGGTGCGTTCCGGCGAGCAGGTGATATCGAACGTGGTCGCTTCGCAGTTTGCCACACACCAGCCATACGGAGGCGTAGTCCCCGAGTTGGCGTCGCGCGAGCACCTGCGGGCGATTGTCCCCGTGGTGCGGAAAGCGCTGGCGGACGCGAAGCACACGTACGCTTCCGTCGACGCCATCGCCGTCACGCAGGGGCCGGGTCTCGCGGGGGCGCTCTTGGTGGGCATCAGTTATGCCAAGGCTTTGGCCTTCGCTCTCGATAAGCCGCTGATTGCCGTCAATCATCTGGAAGGACACATTCATGCGGTGCTGCTCGAGGAGCGGCAGAAGGGGAATCATGAACTGGTGTTCCCCGTGCTGGCGCTGGTGGTTTCCGGAGGGCACACTCACCTGTACCTGGCAGAGCAGAAGGATGCGGGCTGGACGTACGAGAACATCGGCCACACCCGCGACGACGCGGCGGGCGAGGCATTCGACAAGGTTGCGAAGCTGCTCGGCCTCGGCTATCCCGGCGGACCAGTCATCGACCGGCTCGCGCCGCATGGTAATCCGGGCACAGTGAAGTTTCCTCCGGCACAGATCAAGCATCGCGACCGGCGCGAAAGAAGGCACGGCAAAGGGGAGACTGACAATCATCGTCCGCGTTTCGATTTTTCCTACAGCGGGATCAAGACCGCGGTACTCCGCTACGTCGAGACCCACAACATGAGGTCCGCCATCGAGACCCGGAGCAAAGCTCTGGCCAGGATCGCGAAGGCGAAGATCGACGACTACCTCGCCAACTGTGACAAGCTAACCCTCGACCTGGTTGCATCATTCCAGCGCGCGATGGTGGAAGATCTGGTGGGCAAGACCCTGGCAGCAGCGCGGGCCTACGACGTGGCTACCCTTTTTGTTACTGGCGGCGTTGCGGCCAACAATGAACTGCGGCAGACCTTTGAGCGCGATGGAGCGAAGGAAGGTGTCCCGGTGTATTTTCCCTCGCGTCCCCTGTCGACCGACAATGCCGCGATGATTGCCGCGGCGGCCTATCCGAAGTTTCTTGCGAAGGATTGGGCCGCCATGGACTTCTCTGCGGAAGCAAGCCTGATTCTGCGCTAGCGGCCTTGCTAAAGAATCGCGGTGACGATGCGCGCCAGATCCTTCGCTCCGCCTGAAAAACGGCTCCGCTCAGGATGACTCCGGATAGGGAATGCAGAATCCTCAGAACCCAAACGCACCTAAAGCCAATGTTTGGTGAGCGGAGGCCTTACTTCCCGGCTCCATGGGTGCGGCTTTGTCTGCAGGGCAGAGTGTCAAGCGCCTTTTCCAGCTGCGCTTCGATATCAATATCCTTGTAGATTGCGAAATTGGCGCGCTTCTCGGATTCGTCGAAGCCGCTGGCACGGCTGGCCACAATGATCAGGCAAATCTCTGCCGTCTCGGGCTTGCTCTTCAATACCGTGATCAGCTCCCGGCCTGACATTCTGGGCATTTGCATGTCGGTGACAATCAAGTCCGGATGCACCCGGCTGAGGACCTCCAGGGCTTCGGCGCCATTGGTGGCAGACTCCACGGTGAAGCCGCGCTCCTCGAGGAAGCGGCAAACCGTGTAGCGAATCAGCATGGAGTCGTCGACGACCAGGGCGACCGGACACATATACACGAGGGCCGCTTAACACGCCGCCCCGGTCGGACATTAACAGGGCAGTTTCCCGGCAAACAAGCTGAAAGCGCGCGCAAGGATTACCTTTGTCACGCGAGACAACGTCTGTGCGGAGGTCAGAGTTCGGGGTTCTGGGTGCGCTCTTCGATGCTCATGTCCCGGAATTCGCTGGACTCGAAGATCTCGCCGCACTCCAGACACTCGACAAATTCAGCGTCTTCATCGCGGCTGACGATTTGCACACGGGGATGCTTGCAGGGTTGCTGCTTCTGTACGCTGGCAGGAGGAGACGGCGACTTTGAAGTCATAAATCCGGAAGGCAGCCCTCAGGAGCAATGCGAGGCACGAATTTCACCGGAATTTCCCGGTATTTTAGACTGCTGCCGTGGGTTGTCAAGTGCCCTTGTAATTAAAAGGCGGTGGATTTCTTCAGCCAGCCTTCTTCAGACCGCTACCCTCGAGCATCTCACAGCTTGGGTGGCGCCACTAGCGGTTCCTAACCTGTTCAATCGGCTGTATTTACCATTCGGCTTCAGATTCTCCCCATTGCCTGTAAGGACTTGCGATGCTTCCCGGGTGTGACGTAAAATGAATTACGACGAAAAAGGTCGCAGTTTAATCCGACTATATTCGTCGGGTTTACGTCAGGCTTCTACAAGGTTGGTCCAGGATGCTGAAGCTCACCAAGAAAGCTGACTACGCGTTGATGGCGATGAAGCACTTGGCCGAGAACGACGACCAAGGAGCGCACAGCGCCAAGGACGTAGCGGACGCCTTCGGGATTCCTCCAGAGGCGCTCGCCAAGATTCTGCAGCGGCTGGCGAAGGCTGGGCTGCTGCACTCGCAGCATGGGATCAACGGCGGTTATACGCTGGGCCGTCCCGCGCACACGATTTCGGCCTTCGAGGTGATTCGCGCGATTGATGGACCGTTGTTCATTACCTCCTGCGTGACGGTTCGTGGCGAGTGCGACCAGAGCGACCGCTGCAACATCCGCGAGCCGCTGCGCAAGGTGAATGAGAGCATCGAGGCTGTGCTGAAGCGTATCAAGATTTCGCACATGCGGGAAGAGCCAGAGGAGCCAGCAGCTGAAGCAGCGAAGCCGGCTGAACTGGTGACGATTACGTAGGTGGTTGAGCTAGGAAACTTCGGTAGGAGAGGCAATCAATGAGCACGGATGTGAAGATCCCCCAGGCACAAGCAGACGCGCAGCACGTCGCGCCCAAAGGCGTGAAGCTGCCCATCTACATGGACAACCATGCCACCACCCCCATGGATCCGCGGGTGCTGGAAGAGATGCTGCCCTATTTCATGGAAAAGTTCGGCAACGCCGCCAGCCGCAACCACTCGTTCGGCTGGGCCGCTGAAGAAGGCGTCGAGACGGCGCGTGAGCGGATCGCCAAGCTGATCGGGGCGACGACAAAAGAGATCATCTTTACCTCCGGCGCGACCGAGAGCGACAACCTTGCCATCAAGGGCGTCGCTGAGATGTACCGCGAGAAGGGCAATCACATCATCACCGCGGTGACCGAGCACAAGGCGGTGCTCGACACCTGCAAGCGCCTGGAGAAGTACGGTTATCGCGTCACCTACCTGCCGGTGCAGAAGGATGGCCTGATTGACCTCGACGATCTGAAGCGTGCCATGGACGACAAGACCATCCTGGTCACGATCATGTTCGCCAATAACGAAATCGGCGTGCTGCAGCCCGTGGCCGAAATCGGCAAGCTTTGTCATGAGCGCGGCGTGATCTTCCACACCGACGCGACCCAGGCGATCGGCAAGGTTCCCGTCGACGTGATCAAGCAGAACATCGACCTGGCCTCCATCTCCGGACACAAGATGTATGGCCCTAAGGGAGTTGGCGCCTTGTATGTGCGCCGAAAGAATCCGCGGGTGCAGATTTCCGCCATCATCGACGGCGGCGGCCACGAGCGCGGGATGCGTTCCGGCACGCTGAATGTTCCCGGCATCGTCGGTCTGGGCAAGGCCTGCGCCATTGCGCAGGAAGAAATGCCGCAGGAATCCTGCAAGCTTGCGGGACTGCGCAACCGCCTTCGTGACCGGATCATGAGCCGGCTCGACGAGGTTTATATCAATGGCTCGACGGAGCACCGGCTGCCCGGCAATCTGAATATCAGTTTTGCCTACGTCGAGGGCGAGTCGCTGCTGATGGGCATCAACGACATTGCGGTGTCCAGCGGCTCGGCCTGCACCTCCGCGACGCTGGAACCATCTTATGTATTGAAGGCTCTGGGCACAGGCGACGATCTGGCGCACAGCTCGATCCGCTTCGGCATCGGCCGCTTCAACACCGAAGCTGAAGTCGACTATGTAGCCGACCGCGTTATCGAGACGGTCGAACGCTTGCGTGAACTTTCTCCGCTCTACGAGATGGCGAAGGAAGGCATCAATCTGAAGGATGTGAAGTGGGCCGGTGAGTAAGAGCAGTACCGAGTACCGCGTAGCGAGTACCCCGGTACCCGGTAAGACCTAGCCGCGTAGCGGCGGCATTCATTAGCCCAGGGCGTAAGCCCTGGGAAAGGTAGAAAGCAGCGCGAGTCCCGTAGGGACGGCACAGACTTCGAGGAGTTCAGGAGAGGCTAAATGTCATACAGCGATAAGGTCATCGATCACTACAACCATCCGCGCAACGTCGGCTCGATGGACAAGTCGAGCCCCGACGTGGGCACGGGCCTGGTCGGCGCGCCCGAGTGCGGCGACGTGATGAAGCTGCAGATCAAGGTCAACCGCGACACCAACGTCATTGAAGAAGCCAAGTTCAAGACGTTCGGCTGCGGCTCCGCGATTGCGTCTTCCTCGCTCGCCACCGAGTGGGTCAAGGGCAAGACCGTGGATGAAGCCCTCACCATCAAGAACATGGACATCGTGAAGGAGCTTTCGCTGCCTCCGGTGAAGATCCACTGTTCCGTGCTGGCTGAGGACGCCATCCGTGCCGCGATCGGTGACTGGAAGAAGAAACAAGAGAGCGCGAAGCCGGTAGCTGCGGAAGCGAAGTAGCAGCTTCAGCTGTCAGCTCTCAGCCGTCAGCCATCAGCAAGAGCGACGCGCTTGACGGACTCGTCGCCGCTGATCGCATCGGCGGCCCCAGCCGCGGAGCGGCGTGAGAATGCAGCCCACGGCGTAAGCCGTGGGTAAGGGCGAGGCAAGGACGAGCGCCGGCAGGGGGCGAAAGAAACGGAACGCGCGAAGATGACAACTGCCACCGAACCAACGACGCAATCGGCCAAAGGCATTCTCGTCACCGAGAAGGCGCTGGCCAAGGTGCGCAGCGCGATGGCCAAGGAAGGCATCTCGCCCGAGCAGGGCGGGTTGCGCCTGGGCGTGCAGGGTGGCGGATGTTCGGGGCTGAGTTACAACATCCGCTTCGACACGCAGCCGCGCGAGCGGGACCGCATTTTCCAGTTCGGCGACGTGCGCGTGTTTGTCGACCCGAAGTCGTTCATCTACCTGCACGGCATGACCCTGGATTACCAGGAAACCCTGATGCAGCAGGGCTTCGTGTTCGTGAATCCGCAGGCCTCGAAATCCTGCGGCTGCGGAACTTCGTTCTCGGCTTGATTCTGGCGCGGGCGGACCATGCCCGCTGGAATTCGCACCACGGTGCCTCCGTTCCTGCCCAGCATGCGAGCAAGCCGGGGCGGGCAACGGAACAGCCCGTGGTGAATTTGTGTAGGGGCAGGATTTGCGCTTGGAGCGCAGCCGGCCATGATCGAGTGAGGTAGCAATCTAATGAGCAAGTCCACCGTATCTACGATTGCGGCAGCGCGGACCCACGATGCAGCGGAATCTTGCTGGTCGTGCGGCGCGATGCGCGTGGCCCAGTTCTGCGGCGCTTGTGGCAAGGTGCAGCCCCCGGCCCCGGTGGACTATTTCAGTTTCTTCGGCCTGCCGCCCAAACTGAATTTGGATGTTGCCACGCTGGAAAAAGAGTTCTACGAGCTGAGCCGCAAGCTTCATCCCGATCTGAACGCACGCGCCGGCAGCAAAGAGCAGGAGTGGAGCCTGGAACAGAGTTCCCGGCTGAACGACGCGTACCGCACGCTGAAAGATCCGATCAAGCGGACTCAGTACCTGTTGCACCTGGAAGGCGTGCAACTCGAAGAGCAGTCGAAGAGTGCGACCGAAAAGGCGCGCGCCACCGGAGAAGTCAAGAAGCAGATTGTCCCTCCCGACCTGCTCGAAGAAGTCTTCGAGTTGAACATGCAACTGGAAGAACTGCGCATGGAGAAGAAGACGGGAGAAGACGATCCTGCGCTGATCGCAGAAATCGAGAAGCACAAGGCGGCGCTTGAGCAGAAGTACGAGGCGCTTTTTCAGGAACTGCAGAGTTACTGGAAATCCTGGGACGGATTGATTGAGCGCGAGCAGGCCGGTCAGGCCGTTCCCGCAGGAGAGCGCAAGCAGGCGCTCGACAAGATGGTGGACGTGCTGAACCGCCGCAACTACATCCGGAATTTGGTTAGGGATGTGAATGAAGCGTTAGAAGGCAGCAGTTAGCAATTGGCAGTTCGCCATTGACGCTTTCTGCCACGCCGGCTAATTGCCAATTGCTAATTGCTAAGGCCCCAGTGAAAGCAGAGTAAATGACCACGGATCGCATCGTCGGCATCGACCTGGGCACCACGAACTCTCTCGTGGCGTTTATGCAAGGGGAGAGCCCTGTCGTAATTCCCGGTGAGGACGGATTGAATCTCGTTCCCTCGGTGGTCGCGCTTGATGAAAACAATCAGCCGGTAATCGGCAGTTCTGCGCGCAGATATCTGATCGAGACTCCGGAGCGTGCCGTCTATTCCGTCAAACGACTGATGGGGCGTGGAGTTGAGGATGTTCAGGAGGAGTTGAAGCTCTTCCCCTTCCGCCTTGCTGACGACCTGCAGCCCGGTGAAGTTTTACGGATCAAACTTGGTGACAAGACGTTCACGCCGCCGGAAATTTCCGCGCTCATCCTCCGGCAGCTCAAGCGCAATGCGGAGCGGCACTTCGGTGGACCGGTCAGCAAAGCCGTCATTACCGTTCCCGCCTACTTCAACGACGCCCAGCGCCAGGCCACCAAAGACGCCGGCCGCATTGCCGGACTCGAAGTCCTGCGCCTGGTCAACGAACCGACAGCGGCATCGCTCGCCTACGGCCTCGACCAGAAGCAGAATGGCATCATCGCCGTCTATGACCTGGGCGGCGGAACGTTCGACATCTCGATCCTCAAGCTGCACGACGGAATCTTCGAAGTCATTGCCACTAACGGCGACACGCACCTGGGCGGCGATGACATCGACAACCTGCTGATCACCATTGCTCTGGATGACATTCGGGGCGATATGAATCTTGACTTGCGGCGCAATGCCGAGGCAGTGCAGGCGATCCGCAAGTCGGTGATCGAAGCCAAGATTGCGCTCTCATCGCAGGCGTCGGCCAAACTCGATGTCGAATTGCGCGGTGGCCGCCGCTACCAGCGTGAAGTCACGCGCGAGCAGTTCGAGCAACTCATTCAGCCCATCATCGATCGCACCGTTGGCCCCTGCAAGCAGGCTATGAAGGACGCCGGCCTCAAGCCGGAGCAGATTGACGAAGCCGTACTGGTTGGCGGCTCGACACGGATTCCCAAGGTTCGCGCTCTGGTGAAGGAACTCTTCCAGCGTGAGCCGCACAGTGATCTGAATCCCGACGAAGTCGTGGCTTTGGGCGCGGCCGTGCAGGCCAATATCCTCGGCGGTGGGTCGGTAGCGACCGAGAACATGCTGCTGCTCGACGTGACGCCGCTTTCGCTCGGCATCGAAGTAGCAGGAGGCGTTACCGACAAGATCATTCTGCGCAACTCGACCATCCCGGCATCGGCAACGCAGTTTTACACGACACAGATCGACGGGCAGGCGAACGTTGCCATGTGTCCGCGCGCGAGCAGCGCAGCGGCAAGGAAGCGGAAATCAAAGTACAGCCCAGCTACGGCCTCACCGACGAGCAGGTCGAGGGCATGATTCTCGACTCATTCGACAACGCTGAGGAAGATTTCCGCCGTCGCCAGGTCATCGAAGCGCGCAACGAGGCCGCGACGATTCTCGCCGCGCTCGACAAGGGAAAGAGGAGCCCGGCATGGGGCAAGCTCACCACCGACGAGAAGAAACAGATTGCCAAGCTGGAGAAAGCGCTCGCCGCGGTGACCGCCGAAGACGATTACCAGGCCATCCGCAAGGCGATTGACGCGCTCAATCAAGGCACGATGCGCCTCGCGGAACTGATGATGGACAGCGCGGTCTCGACGGCGCTCAAAGGCAAGAACATGGATGAGGCTGACATGGGGGAGGGCCCCACCGCGCCGCATCCCATGGCCAAAGCAGATTTTGAATGATTTGGAATTGTCATCCTGAGCGTAGTCGAAGGATCCCTACCGGGATCACTCACGCTCTCATTGAGAGTCGTTCCGGCTGAAACGGAATCGTTGCGTGTAGCTGGTTAAGTTCAGACTTGCGGGGATCCTTCGACTGCATGAATGCCGCGCGTTGCGCGACATTCACTTCGCTCAGGATGACAACGTCGTGAAAAGGAAATCGAGGTCAGTATGGCTCAGGAAGAAACACAAGGAGCGGGCACCGCAATGGAAGAGGCGCCGACCGAAAACATGGTGCAGATTACTTTCCTGCCGGAAGGCAAGACGGTGCAGTTCGAGCACGGCAAGCTGCCCTACGAGGATCACGGCAAGGAAGAGTCGATTCTCGACATCGCGCTGAATTTCGGTATCACGCTGGACCATGCCTGCGGCGGCAATTGTGCTTGCACGACGTGCCACGTCTGGGTGAAGGAAGGCGCTGAGAACCTTTCTGCAATGGACGACGACGAAGCCGACCGCCTGGACATGGCCGCCGATCTGCAATTAAACTCGCGTCTCGGTTGCCAGGCGCAGATTACGAAGCCGGGCAAAGTGGTCGTCGAAATCCCGGCGTGGAATCGGAATTACGTTTCGGAAGAGCATTAGACCGGGCTTCGGGCTTCAGCTGTCGGGCCTCGGTTCTTCTGGTTCTGGCTGAAGCCCGATTGCCGAAGCCCGATAGCCACACTTAGGAGCCCCCCATGCCTAAATCGCTGACCTGGGACAACGCCGAGGACATCGGCATCCTGCTGTCCGAGACTCATCCCGAGATCGATCCTCTCTCCGTGCGTTTCACGGACCTGCACCGCTACGTGATCGAGCTTCCCGGATTTGCCGGCGATCCGAAAGCATCCAACGAAGGCAAACTGGAAGCCATTCAGATGGCCTGGCATGAGGAGTTTCAGGACCGCACTCAGGCGTAGCCCGCGGCAGGTGTCCGCTTTCGCCATCCTCCCGTTGTGTTGATTACTGTGACAGAGTACTCTGCCGGGCCTGCCAGCTGCCCTTGACCTAATACCTTCCCGGAACCCATCCGACACAGGACAAACCGCGGTGAACTGTGGGACGAAAGTTTTACACCGCGGTGACAACTCGGCTTTCCGCCTGGCCTACCCTGCATTCATCAGGGCCCTCGAGAATCTCACACGAGGAAGTCTCTTGGCCCTTCTCTCTCTCCGGCCAACTGAAGAGGGCACGGCAACAAGCCGTGCCCTATTTTTATTGCGGTTCGTGTCTTTCGATCAGCCCACCGGCGTCGGGACAGACTCTTCCACACTGGCTTCGCGCAGGAACTTCGCGGCTTCCTCAGGAGGTGTGGGATTGATGTAGAAGCCCGTGCCCCATTCGAAGCCGGCTGTCTTGGTCAGCTTGGGCATGAACTCCAGGTGCCAGTGGTAGTGGTCGTTGGTCGGATCCTGCACCGGGGAGGTGTGGATCACCAGATTGTAAGGCGGATTGTCGAGCACGCGATCCGCCTTGGTCAGCAGCGTCTTCAGGGCTTTGGCCAGGTTCTCGAACATGTGGGACGACGAGTTCTCAAACGCCGACTCGTGCTGCTTAGGCAGGATCCAGGTTTCAAACGGGAAGCGCGGAGCGTATGGGGCCAGGGTCAGGAAATTCTCGTTCTCCGACACGACTCGAGTGCCGTTGTCCAGTTCCTGGCGGATGATGTCGCAGAACACGCAGCGCTCTTTGTACAGGAAGTATTGTTTCGCGCCTTCCAGTTCTTGAACGACGTTGATGGGCAGAATCGGAAGCGCGATGAGCTGGGAGTGGGCGTGCTCCAGCGAGGCGCCCGCGGCCTCTCCGTGATTCTTGAAGAGAAGAATGTATTTGAAGCGGCGATCCTTCTTGAGATCGAGGATCCGGTCACGGAAGGTCCACAAGACATCTTCAATGCGCTTCGGAGGCAGGGTGGCAAGGCTCGCAGTGTGGTCGGGAGTCTCGATGATGACTTCGTGGGCCCCCACGCCATTCATGCGGTCGAACATTCCCTCGGCCTGGCGGTTGAGAGTTCCCTCAATTCCTAGAGCGGGAAACTTGTTGGGCACGACGCGCACGGTCCAGCCCGGACTATCACGTTGGGCAGGGGGGCCCCCGTTTGGGTTGGGCCGGTACGCCTGGATTTCAGGAGGCGTCTTGCTCTCGTTCCCATAACAAAAGGGGCAAAAGCCCCCTTTGATCTTCATATTCTCGCGAACAAAGTCGGTCGGGCGCTTGGCCCGGTCCGTGGAGATGATCACCCACCGTCCAACGATGGGATCTTTCCTGAGCTCAGGCACTTATTAGACCCTTTCCGCAAGAAATGCCACAAAACCAATATTTTACGCCGACAGGGAAGCGTTGCGAAAGACTTCGATGTGGGGATGCCGGACCTGCGACTCATCAAAGTATACGCTTACTATGTCGAACCTCCACTGGCACAAAGGTGGAAGGCGGCGTAGGTACTCTCGGGCCACCGCCGCGATTTCCCGGCGTTTGTGGCGGTCGACGGCAGCCTCCGGAGTCTTCACGTTGCGCGAGGTGCGAGTCTTAACCTCTATAAAACAAAGAACATCTTGTTCCCAGCCGATCAGGTCAATCTCTCCGTGGCATTTCGGCGTGCGGAAGTTGCGAGCCACGACGATGTATCCCAGATTCCGCAAATGAAAGTAGGCCGCCTCTTCCCCACGCTGGCCGATGTGCTGATGTGTGGGTCTCTTGTCGGGCGGCAAGGTTTGCTCTGCCAGCCAATCCAGACTGCGAATGACCCCGCGCACGAGGATAGCCGAGTGCATGGAAAGTGTCCGCATCCTGAGCCTGTTGTAGACTGCCGGCGCCCGTTATGGATGTGACGTTCCTCACGGAATCCAGGAACACGCACACGGCCTTCCCGAATCTGCACTGCTTGACAGCAGAGAGCCAGCCATCTTGCTTCGAGATTCGCGGATTAACCACTTTGGGGCGCTCTCGGACCCAATTGTTTGACAGTCACTTTGCGTGGGGAGTAGCGTTGGCCCAAGTTCGCAAGCAATTCACTCGGTTGGGAGGCAGACATGATGTCGAAGCTATTCTGGGCGGGGGTATTGGTGTGTCTGGCCGCTGGTTGCGCGCTGGCTCAGGATCCCACCAAGGTGGAGCCCAAGCACTACAAGCTGGATTTCGAAAATGAGCGGGTGCAGGTCGTGTCGGTGCACTACGGGCCGCACGAGAAGTCGGCGCTGCACGATCATCCCGGAGGCGTGGTGGTAAGCATCACGGAAGCGCATCTGCGCTTCACCGATGAGAATGGGAAGACGAGAGAGGTCTACGCGAAGCCAGGCGAGGTGCGGTGGTACCCACCCTTCAAGCACCGAGTAGAGAATCTGGGGGAAACTGCCTATGACGCCGTCTACATTGGGGTCAAGGGCAGGCTAGCGGCTTCTACGGGTTCGCAAGAGCCCAACACAGCGACGGATGAAGAAACCAGCAAGATCCTTGCGGACTACCTGGCCGGATTAAGTCGGTGAGGATGCAGCTAGTCGATTTACGACTCCGTTTTGAAAGGGCGCGGCTTCAAGCCGCGCCGTAAGTGGGTAAAAAGAACCGCGGCTTTAGACGCTGAGGTCCGGGTTCTTCAGCGATCGGTAGAGCCGGGCCCATTCTCGACGCGGTTTTGACAACAGTTACTGCTGTCCGACTTCCCGACCCTTCCCGATGATTGCGCTTTCACGAATGCCTTCCCTTCACACCAAAGCGGCGCTTCTGGTCGGGGCAGTGAGCTTCGTTTCATTTCTCTACTTCTATGAAGGAGGGGGATGGAATCAGAACTCACGCTTTGACCTGCTGCGCGCAATCGTGGAGCGGCACACGCTGCAGATTGACGCCTACCACGAGAACACGGGAGACAAGGCGCACGTGCGGGGTCACTACTACTCCGACAAAGCGCCAGGACAGGTGTTTACCGCCGTGCCCGTTGTCCTTCTGGTGCGCCCCGTTTTGCGGGTGGCGGCGATTGATCCGGAGTCTCCTCGCGGTGAAGTTGCTCTCTCCTATGTCGCGAACGCGGGTGCGGTGGCGCTGCCGACAGCGCTGGCGGCTGTCTGCCTGTTCTTCCTTGGCCTCCGGCTGGGGAGCACTGCGTCCGGGGCGGTTTTCGGAGCGCTCGCCATGGCGCTGGCTACTCCGATATGGGCGTATGCCAGCTTGTTCTGGGCGCATTCCCTGGTGGGGGCTTGCCTGGTATTCGCCTTTGCCGCGGCTCTTCAGTTGCACGACAGCCGTACGGCGAAGGCAGACTTTCTCTGGGCTCTCGCCGTTGGCCTTGCGGCGGGATGGGCGACCGTAACGGAGTACCCTGCTGCACCGGCGTCGGCGGTGATAGCGCTTCTCGCGCTCGGGCAGGCGGGGGGACGCGGGGCGGGCGCTCGCTGGAGGACAATTGCCGGAGTCGGGACGGGTGCTCTCATTTGTGTGATTGTGTTGATGGTCTACCTGCATGCGGCTTTCGGTTCCTTCCGGCCGAGTTATTCGTACTACGATCCCAATTCGTTTTCCTTCATGCAGCAGCGTGGATACATGGGACTGACGTATCCGCACATTGATGTCCTGCTGAAGCTGCTGTTCGGATGCCGGCGTGGCTTGTTGTTTGCATCACCGATCGCAGCTGGAGGGGTGGTCGGGTTGTACTTGTTGTCGAAGGAAAGGAGCACACGAGCTCCCGCAATGGCCGCCGCCGTCATCGTTGCGTATTACTTTCTGTTCAATTCGTCTTTTTATTGGTGGCCGGCGGGCTTGTCGTTCGGACCGCGATACACCGGCGCTGCGATTCCTTTGCTCTGTTTGGGGCTGCCAGTGGTTTGGACGCGAGCCGTCCCTATTTGGCGCAGAGTTCTAGTGGCGTTGGCGGTTTGCAGCGTGTTCGTTTCGCTGATGGTGGTTGCAACGACTTCTCAATTATCGGTTGAGAACAAGTGTCCTCTGGTGCAGCTCACATGGCCTGCATTCTGGGGAGGGAGGATGGCGCTCAATCGCGATTCGATGCTCACCGTGGCGGAAGCCGGGTCGAGCGGGGTTCATGGGGCTTTCAATTTGGGTCAATTGCTGGGACTCCGGGGATTGGCCAGCCTGATCCCTTTGCTGGCGATTTGGGGCGCAGCGGCGTGGCTCTGGATGCGAATTCGGCGAGAGCAACTCTCTGAATCGCAATCCGCGGCTGGGCCGGTTCACTGAGGGTTGGCAATTCTCCAGCTATCAGATAGGCTACTCCGGCACGCACGAGGATACTCCATCGCATGACCCACCGAGACGAGCAGCGGCCTCAGGATTTCCATAAGATGTGCAAGCAGGCGGAACGCGATCATGAGTCGAGGAAGCTGGTGGTGCTGATCGAGCGCGTGAAACGCCAACTGCTGGAACGCGAACAGGCATCTGGACTTCAGGTCGATTCGCCCAAACCTCCGGTTGCGGCGATTTCTCCGGGCGCCTTGCCGCGCATCTCCAGCCGCTCGTTTTTCGAAAGATAGCCGGTTCCTTCGCGGCCAGGTCAGGCCGCCTTTGCCCTTTCTCTTTTCTCGCGGGCTGCAATACAGACTACAATTGCGATTGTTTCATGGATAGCACTAGATGCATCGAAGAGTGGCAAGTTGTTGCATCGTGCATCGTGTTAGCGGAAGTTGCATCCAACCTAATAGCAACCCCATTGTGCATTTGGGCAACCAAGCATCGATATTTTCGATGACTTGGGTGTATTCCCTTTGGAGTGAGATATAATGCGCAGCTTAAGCAGACGGGGGCGCATAATGGGTTCTGCATCCGCAATTGAAATGCAAGCGACCGCAGCAGCACCGCCGCCACCAGTCGTTGCACACACACACAGAGTGAAAGTGTGGACGGCATCCCGCGTGGCACCCATTATCGGCGTTATTTCTGTAGCGGTTGCCGAAGTTGCTTTCAGGCCAGATGTACCCGGGTCCCTCATAGCTGTGGCTGCACAGATCGTTCTTATGAGCGTCCTGGTGAAGACGTGGTTGTCACACTAATTCTCTCAATCCAATTTCCATATCTCCATTTATCGCCGGCGGGCGGGCGATGGCTCGCAACGTTGGCGACATCGGTCGCGTTTTCCCTTATTGGTCTGCTTGTCCCAAACTTGTACAGGCAAAGTAACGAGGAACTTCTCCGCGCTCACAATGGCATCAAATTCTTAAACGAGTTCTTGGCGCGGCATCTCCTTGCCTATATCACGTATTTCATGGCTCTGAGTCTCACCGCCACATTCCTCCCTGGATGGGAATGGACTAAGACGATGATGACCTTCGTGGTGGGGACCACTCTGTGCTTCTATGTGCTGGGTGTGTACAAGACCGCTTCTTCTCGATTCAGCACGGGTGTGTTAACAAAAAGTGCCGACTGAAGATTAACGGTCGTACCATCTGGAAATTGTGCTGGCCGAACGCCCTGATGGCTATTACTCTCTTGTTCCTTGCGATTGCAGCAACCTTCCTGGTTCAATAAGAATGCTTGGTTTGTGAAGGTGATAATTTCGAAGGGAAGATTTTTCCCCGTTCCACAACTTCGTTTTGGGCTAGAATGTCCTCGCATTTTGGCGAGTTCGCCCCTGGCCAGCGGAATTCGCCCCCTTTGCCTTCCCCTAGGAGGTAGTAGATGTACCGGCCGTATTCAGGTTCCCTGGCGGACTCTCGTCCGTTCATGGACGTGGAGTCTCAGATCCGCGGTCTCGCCCAGGATTACGCAACCTCTTTTAATACCGGCAATTACGATCAGGCGGCGCGCATGTTTGCGCCCGACGGCGTGTTGATGGCGCCCCACCACGACGCCGCGAACGGCCAAAAGGCGGTGGAGCGTGTGCTGCGGGAGTTCGGCGAGAGCGGCTACGTCGACATGCGTGTGGAAACCGTACGCGTCGAGAACTCCGGCGACATGGCGATGGAAGAGGGGCGCTATTCGGTGACCATCCGGCAGGCTAACGGTACGCTCATGCCCGAGCGCGGGAAGTATGTGAAGGTATGGCGGCGGCTTGGGGCATGGCTGATCCTGGCCGATTGCTGGAGCCGGAATCCCCCGGCAAATCGGTAGGACCTCTGCCTGGTTGAAGCTCTTCCTTGAATGCAGCGGTGTGGTTCCCGCGCGCTCTCGCTCTATGCCTGGAGTCCAGCAAGCAAGAGGCTCAGATCGCTGAGCAGCAGCGTCGAAGTCTCCGGCTTTTCGGGCTTATAGCGCACCGGGACGGGCGTATTTCTCGGGAAGCGTTCGAGGAAGGCCTCCGCCTTCTTCTTGCGGCGAAACCCGCGCCGATAGCTCCCCGAGTAATACTCCCCCATGGCGGTGTAGGAGTAGGTCAGTTCGGCAGCCCAAATCTGCAAGTCGTCGGGACGAAGTCTGCCCTGGAAAATTTTGCCGTCCGCCATCGGCCACGTGGTGCTGCCTACGACCTGGACCCGCCGGTGAGCGAGGCAAAAAATGGCGATCGCCAGGCGGATTCCTTCGAACATTGGCAGATTCTGCCACTCGGAGTCGTGAAGCACAAGACAGGAATTTGCAGGACGGACGGGGCCGCAGTCTTCACTTGCCGCGCCTGAAAAGAGGGTTTAGTCTCGGCAGGATGAATGGCGGACCTGAGCCGATTCGAACTGGCGTCAACGATTCCTCCAATGTCGCCCAAACTGCGAGCACGAAGGTCAGCACTCTCAACGCGGCCAGTTTCTGTCCGAACTGTTCGGCGCAACTCAAAGAAAGCCGCTGCAAGATGAGCTGTCCGCGGTGCGGCTTCTATTTGAGCTGCTCGGATTTTTACTGATCCCATCCAGCGTGCTGGAACTGACTTCATAATGTTCCCGGAGGGAAAGGAAACGTTCCCCCTCAGGGCGCGATGCTGATAAAACTGTACGGCGCACCCTCCGAAAATCCCGACGCGCGCTACAGCCCCGCTCAATGCATAGGTATTCGTATTGGCATCTTGAGCGGTAATCCTGATCGTCAGCACATCTCGACTAGTTTTGTCGAACGGCAAAACCTGAACCTGCGAATGGGCGTCCGACGATTTACGAGGCTTACGAATGCGTTCTCAAAGAAATTTGAAAATCATTGCCACATGGTTGCGATCTATCATGCCTTTTACAATTTCTGCCGCGTCCACCAAACGCTGAGGGTCACGCCCGCAATGGAAGCAGGACTCACGGATCACATTTGGAGTTTGGAGGAATTGGTGGGAGTATTGGATACGAAGGCGGCGGGAGCGGCGGCATGAGATTCTGGATCTTGCTGACAGCGTTGGTTGGATACCACATTCCAGATGTGTGGAATTTCCTGATAATTTGGAAGCATTACCGCCCTGAATATCCGGGCATGGTCGTTTATGCCATTGTTTCTCCGGGGTGGCTGCTTTTTCATTCTAGCCTGTTTATAAGATTAGCGAATGCCGCTGTTTACGGAGTGATCGCCTATCTAGTATTGCTGACCATCGCCAAATTTCGCCGAGCATGAAATTCAAAACAGCCCACTACCCACATTCTTATTGACTGATAGCGGCACGGCTGGAAGCCGTGCCCTTCCCAAGACCTGCCCTTCCCAAAACCGTTGATGAGAGCAGCTTTGACCTCGGTCCCGCTGGAGATCTTCTTCGTCCTATAAGACTGACGTGTCGCCGTCACTCCGTCTACAATGACAGCTGGATTCATTCCAATCTCATGGACTGAGGAGATCAGCGATGCAACGCAAGGCGAGCGCAGTGTGGAAGGGTGGGCTCAAGGACGGCAAAGGAACGGTGTCCGCCACCAGCGGAGTTCTCAACAACACTCCGTACTCGTTTACCACGCGGTTTGAAAATACCCCGGGGACCAATCCCGAAGAATTGATTGCGGCGGCGCACGCGGCCTGCTTCTCGATGGCACTGTCGGCGCAGCTGGGCGGCGCGAATCTGACCCCGGAGAGCATCTCGACCGCCGCCACTTTGACCATGGAGAAGCTGGATTCAGGCTGGACCATCACGGCCGTGCATCTGGACGTAACCGCGCGCGTCCCCAAGGCCGACGAAGCCGCGTTCCGCAAGGCGGCCGAGGACGCGAAGAAAGGCTGTCCGGTCTCGAAGGTGTTGAACGCCAACATCACGATGAACGCGAAGCTGGAGGGGTAGGCCTCCGTTCCTGCCCGGCGTCATCCTGAGCGCAGCCGTTTTTCAGGCGGAGCGAAGGATCCTGCGTGAATCACGCGGCTGTGAACGAGCGTGTTGCACTCCTGTCTGGGTCTAACCCGACGTTTGACACCCGCTGACGCCCCTGTAAAATAGAAATGTTGGTCTTCCTGATACGGCGGTTCCAGTGGACCGCCGCTGCAACGCAAGTCCACTTGCCATCGTGGCGGAATTGGCAGACGCGCATGGTTCAGGTCCATGTACCGGCAACGGTGTGGGGGTTCGAGTCCCTTCGATGGCACCAGTAGTCTCGAGGTCCTTCGCTACGCTCAGGATTTCACCTGCGGGCTCTCGCTCCGCTCACGCCCGCAAAACGGCTCAAGTTCGAGTCCCTTCGATGGCACCAAGAAATCTTCTTCGTGAGTTCTTAAAGGCTTCCCTCTCTGCGATTGTGCTTTGTGTCTTGAGTTACCTCTGCTTCGGCCAGTCTTCGGCGTCGCCTGCGCCCGAGAAGATCATCATCGACACCGATATCGGGGACGACATCGACGACGCCTTCGCGCTGGCCCTGGCGTTGCGCAGTCCGGAACTGCAGATTCTTGGCGTAACTACGACCTTCGGAGACACCGAAACTCGCGCCAAGCTGGTCGACCGCTTCCTGGGAGAAGTTGGACGGTCCGACATCCCCGTGGCCGCAGGAGCTCCCACGATAACCAAGAATCCGCTCACCCAGCGCCGCTACGCCGAGGGTGGCCACTTTGCGAAAGCGTCTCACCCAGATGCATCCGGCTTCCTGCTGGAGCAGATTCGGCGTTATCCGGGACAGATCACGCTGATCGCGATCGGCCCGCTGGTGAACCTGGGCGCCGCCATTGATAAAGACGGGGCCACCTTCCGCAAGCTGAAGCGGGTGGTCCTGATGGGCGGGTGCATCAAGCGGGGCTATGGAGATCTGGGCTACACCGCTCCCCGCGGACCACAGCCCGAGTGGAACATCCTGAATGACATTCCTTCGGCGCAAAAGCTTTTCGCCTCGGGAGTGCCGCTTTACGTCATGCCGCTCGACTCCACCCAACTGAAGATGGACGAGGTCAAGAGAGCATTCCTCTTCAGTCAAGGCACGCCCGTGACGGATGCGCTCACCCTGCCCTACCACCAGTGGGGCCAGGAAACGCCGACCCTGTTTGATCCCATGACGATCGCGTTCATCGTGAATCCCGGACTGTGCCCGGTGCAGCCGATGCGCATTCGCGTAGACGAAAAGGGCCTCACGCGTCCGGAAGAAGGTGCGCCCAATGCGCAAGTCTGCCTGGACTCCAATCCCGACGAGTTTTTCCGTTTTTATCTGAAGAGAGTGGCGGGACCGTAGCCTCGCGTCCGCAAAACTCCTCAAGTAAACTCTCGGGATGAACCATACCGCCCGTGTTGGCTGCTGGTCGGCAGTGCGTCTCGTCTTCCTGCTGGCGCTTCCCATGGTGTGTCAGGCGCAAAAGCTCGCCATCACCTTTGATGACCTGCCCCTGAACGGCACCCTTCCTGGAGTGACGCGAGTCGACATCACGAAGGGCCTGCTTGCAGTCCTGAAAAAGCATCACGCGCCTCCCGCTTATGGCTTCATCAATGCCAAGAAGCTGGAAGGCAGCCCGGACGGTGCCGAGGCGCTCAGGCTGTGGGCTGCTGCTCAGCCGGTGGGCAATCACACGTACTCCCACCTGGATCTGCATCAGAACACTCCTGAGGCTTTCGAGCGTGATCTCGAGCAGAACGAACCGGCGCTTGAATTGCTGTCGCCGGCCGGGGACTGGCACTGGCTTCGCTATCCGTACTTGCGCGAAGGAGAGACCATCGAAAAGCGGCATGCTGTCCGCGACTATCTGAAGGCGCACGGGTACAAGATTGCTCAGGTCACAGTCGACTGGGAAGACTACATGTGGAACGGCGCCTACGCGCGCTGTGTGGCCAAGAACGACACGAAGTCGATTGCATGGTTGCGGTCGAGCTACCTGAGGACGGCCTCCGAGTTCATCGATCTGGATCGCGAGCTGGCGAAAACGGTTTACGGGCATGACATCAATCATGTGCTGCTGCTGCACCTCGGGGCATTCAGCAGCACCATCATTCCTGACACGCTCGACCTGCTGAAGAAGAAGGGATTCAAGCTGGTTACGCTGGAAGAAGCAGAGAGCGACCCGGCGTATGAGAGCGATCCAGACATCGGTTCGCAGGAGGGTGGCACGTTGCTCGACCTGCTGATGGAAGCGAAAAAGCTCAAGTGGCCGGTGTTCGCAGAAAAACCATACGAGCAGGTGCGGAGTATCTGCCAGTAGTGGTCCGCTCGCAGTCCTGCCATCATCGCTTGCCTATCGAGACGACCGGCGCCACCCTGGATTTGACCGTGATTGAATTTGCGAGGTGAACCCTGGAAAACCATTGGCAGCTGGTTGGAAACATAGAGGCAGCGGGCCTGGAGCGCTCGCGAATTCAGCTGCATTCGGCAGCGCAACTGGTCGCCGCGGTGGGGAAGGCGCTCGCCCATCCGGAGGCGGACGACAGTCACACTAGTCTGGAATGGGATTCCGACCGCAACGCTTTTGTGGGAGTGCAAGTGAGCCAGCCTGCGGTTCGAGCCCGGCTGGAAGCTTTGAGTCTGACGTTCGTAGTTTCGGATCCGGGTGGGGAGAAGAAACAGCAGCTCCATGGCTACACCCTGGGCGAAGCTTTCGCATGGCTGCGCACTACGCTGAAGCAGCAGGGTGCCGAGGGGGAGCGGTTCGACCGGATTGGCGATCGCTCGCAGCTTCCGGATGGCGTCTTCGGCGAAGCGGAGAAGTTTGACGCCGGCGAGCGTGCCGCTTTCGCCGAATGGGCACGGCACTATGGGAACGCAGACCTGCTGCTGCAGCAAGTGAAGGGAACAAATCCTGCCTTCTCGGCGATTCGCGTGTGGCCGCACCACTTCGATATTGCTTCACTCTGTACTTTGAAGCAGGAACAGGGTGAGGCCAAAACCATTGGCGCTGGACTTTCTCCCGGAGACGGCAGCTACAACGAGCCCTACTGGTATGTCACTCCGTGGCCCTACCCCGATGCGGACAGGTTGGGGACTCTCGACGGCGGGGGAAGCTGGCACACGCAAGGCTGGGTAGGAGCCGTACTGCCGACCTCGCGGCTCCTCCGCAATGTCCCGGAGCAGGAAGAGCAGGTGCGGACGTTCCTGCAGTCGGCGATTCGGATTTGCGAGGCAGTCTTGCAGAAGAACGTCGCCTGATTGGGATATCGTGATCCCCTTCCGGCGGCGGGTGAGAATTGAACGGTCTCCGAACTAACCACAAAGGACACGAAGGAGCACCAAGGGAAACCCTTCAGGATTCACACCTTCGTGTAACTGCGTGTCCTTGGTGGTTAATGAATTTCAGACGCGCCAGGAACCCTGCCCTGACGTCCCCGAATCCGCCCTTCCCGTATAATTCAAACACTCGTCATGCCCGCTTTCCTTGACCAGATCGTGGAGGCCACACGCCGCCGAGTCGCTGAAACCAGGCGCGCGGCCGATCTCCGCGAATTAGAGAAGCAAGCGGAACAGCACGCGCCACGCGGGTTTCGGCGGGCGCTGGACTCTCGCAGCCGGGACGGAGTAGCCGTGATTGCGGAATTGAAAAAGGCTTCGCCATCGAAGGGACTGATCCGGGCGGGCTTTCATCCCGCAGAGTTGGCGCAGGAACTGGAAGCGGCAGGTGCGAGCGCGCTCTCAGTGTTAACGGATGAAGACTTCTTCCAAGGCTCGCTGCGAAATTTGCGAGAGGCTTCGGCGGCGGGGAAGCTTCCTTGCCTGCGCAAGGATTTCATCGTCGACGAGTTTCAGCTGCTTGAGGCGAGGGCGAACCGCGCCGATGCTGTGCTGCTGATTGTGGCAGCGTTGTCGGACACTGAACTGAGTGCGCTGGGGCGGAGTACTCACCAGCGCGGGCTGGATGTTTTGTGTGAAGTGCATGACGAGGAAGAGTTGCAGCGGGCCGTGGATGCGGGCTGCGATTTGATTGGCGTGAATTCGCGCGACTTGCGCACATTCAAGGTGGATCTGGATACAGCGTTTCGGCTGGCGGAAAAGTTTCCTACGAATGTGCTGCGGGTAGCGGAAAGCGGCATCGG
Source organism: Terriglobia bacterium (assembly GCA_020073465.1). Taxonomy (GTDB): domain Bacteria; phylum Acidobacteriota; class Terriglobia; order Terriglobales; family Acidobacteriaceae; genus Sulfotelmatobacter. The sequence continues at coordinate 263,218 of JAIQFC010000005.1, read as the reverse complement.
GTCGGGAAGCGACATCGCGCGGCTGCGGGATGCCGGCTATCACGCTTTCCTGATCGGCGAATCGCTGATGCGTGCGGAGAGACCCGGCGGTGCGCTGCGAGAGCTAGTCGCGAGCACGGAGCACCGAGTACCAAGTAACCGGTGAAAGCCTGGCAACTGAGAACTGAGAATCGAGAACTGAGAACTGGTTTCGTGACTTGGATCAAGATATGCGGAACGACCAATCTCGAAGACGCGCTCGTCGCAGTCGACGCGGGCGCGGACGCGGTGGGGTTCGTGTTCTACGAGAAGAGTCCGCGCAAGATCAGTCCCGAGGCAGCGCGGAAGATCGTGGAGAAGTTACCGGAAGGCGTAGAGAAAATCGGAGTGTTTGTGAACGGTGACTTGGTTGAGCCGCTAGACGTCGTATTTCATGCCGGGTTGACCGGACTGCAGACCTACCCTTCAGCGGGAGGAGGTGGGCAGGCCAGCTCTCTCAAGGCAGTGAGAGTTTCCAGCTTGCCGAGGCGTCCGAGATTCTTGATATCAGTGCCGATGAATCTGCCCGGCGGAAACGAGGGGCAGATTCAGGGGTCGGCGGCCGACTTGGAGAAATCTGGAAAGACTCTCGCGGAGTTTGCTTCCCTCTCGCAAGGACTGCTGGACACGTTTGTGCTGGACTCAGGCGACCTCCGCCAGCCGGGTGGTACGGGGAAGACCTTTGACTGGAAGAGGGCTGTGCCCGTCGTGGAAGGAATGCGGCAGGGCGGCGTGAAACTCGTCGTGGCTGGCGGCCTGACCCCCGAGAACGTGGGCGAGGCGATCAGCATCCTCAAGCCTTGGGGCGTGGACGTTGCCTCCGGTGTGGAAGCGCGACCGGGGAAGAAGGATCCGGAAAAAGTGCAGGCGTTTGTGCGAGCGGTACGCGAGATGGATCGGAAGACGAGTTAGCCATGGCGACGGTTCCGCGAACGACGAAGATCAAAATCCCCACCCTAGCCGCAAAGAACGCGGCTAGGATGGGGCACCCTCGCGTTCCTGTTCGGGCGCCAGAACCCGGGCGCTTTGGCGTTTACGGTGGACGCTATGTTCCCGAGACGCTGATGGCGGCGCTCGACGAACTCGATCGCGAGTACCAGAAGGCGAAGCGTGACCGGAAGTTTCAGCAGCGTTTGGACGAGCTGCTGCGCACGTATGCGGGGCGTCCGACGCCGCTGTTTTTCGCGCGACGGCTCACGCAGAAACTCGGCGGTGCGAAAATTTACCTGAAGCGCGAAGACCTGCTCCATACCGGAGCGCACAAGATCAATAACTGCCTGGGACAGGCGCTGTTGGTCGAGCGCATGGGCAAGCATCGCGTCATTGCCGAGACTGGCGCGGGACAGCACGGCGTGGCGACCGCAACCGTCTGCGCGCTTCTCGGATTCGAGTGCGTCGTCTACATGGGGACGGAAGACATGCGGCGGCAGGAACTGAACGTGTTCCGCATGCGGCTGCTGGGGGCGGAAGTGCGCGGCGTAGAGTCGGGATCGCGCACTCTCAAAGACGCTATCAACGAGGCCATGCGCGACTGGGTCACGAATGTCCGCACTACGCATTACTTGTTGGGCAGCGTGCTGGGCGCTCACCCGTATCCGACCATGGTGCGGGACTTTCATCGCGTGATCGGACGCGAGGCGCGTGCGCAGATTCTGAAAGCTGAGGGCAAGCTCCCGGCAGCGATCATTGCTTGCGTGGGTGGCGGCTCTAATTCCATCGGAATCTTCTACGATTTCATTAAGGATAGGAAAGTTCAGCTGATCGGTGTCGAGGCCGGTGGACGCGGCGAAAAGCTGGGCGACCACGCGGCGCGGTTCCGCGGAGGCTTGCCGGGGGTGCTGCAGGGAACGTACTCTTACGTGCTGCAGGATTCGGCAGGCCAGATCGCAACCACGCATTCGGTTTCCGCAGGACTCGACTATCCTTCGATTGGGCCGGAGCATGCGGCATTGCGCGATGCCGGACGCGCGGAATATGTTCCCGCATCGGATGCGGAAGCACTGGAGGCAACCACTCTGCTGGCACGTACGGAAGGTATTATCCCCGCGCTCGAATCGGCTCACGCCGTCGCCGAAGTGGTGAAGCGCGCCCCGAAGATGAAGAAATCAGAGGTAGTGATTGTGAACGTTTCTGGGCGGGGAGACAAAGATATTGGGATTTTGCGCGAGAACCTGAGAATTAATTGATGATTTGCTGATTGCTGATTTTTGATTGAGAATCCCTCGAATGCTGTGATTGTCGATCAACCATCAAGAATCAATAAATCAACAATTTCTACGAATGCCTTTACTTTTTCACAAGAAGCCCGCGCTGGTCGTGTACGTTACGTGCGGCGATCCCAACCTCGCCACCACGCGCGAGATCGTGCTGGCCGCGATTGAAGCGGGCGCGGACGTGATCGAACTCGGCGTCCCGTTCAGCGATCCCGTGGCCGACGGGCCCGTGATCCAGCGGGCGAGCGAGCGCGCGCTTAAGCATGGCACGTCCCTGGCACAAGTGCTCACGCTGGCGGCCGAAATTCGCCAACACGCGCAGTCGACGGGGCTTATCATCTTTTCTTATCTGAACCCGATTCTGCGTATGGGAATGAAGAAGTTCTGCGCGGTCGCCCGGCACGCGGGTGTCGATGGTGTTCTGGTTACGGACCTGCCGGTGGAGGAAGCCGGCGAATATCTGCAGGCGATGCGGGCGAATGATCTGGCGCCGGTATTTCTGGCTTCGCCGACCAGTCCCGACGCCAGGCTGAAGCAGATTGCCGCAGCCTCGAAAGGCTTTGTGTATGCCGTGTCGCGGACCGGTGTCACCGGCGCGCGGCAGCAGCTTGCCGCAGATGCTCAGAAGTTGGTACGGCGGTTGCGAAAGGTGACCAAGCTTCCGGTCGCGGTCGGCTTCGGAATCTCAACCGCCGCACAGTTTGCCGAGGTGGGCGGATTCGCGGATGCGGTTGTGGTGGGCAGCGCAATCGTAGAGACCATTGAGCGCAATCGGGGACGCGAAGCCGCGGCTGTGGCAGAATTTGTATGCGGGCTGTCAGCTGTCAGCCATCAGCCGTCAGCCAAGACGGGGTGAGAATGGTGTCAGAATTTGCTGATAGCTGACGGCTGATAACTGGTTCTCATGGACATCGCAGACTGGCGAAAGAAAATCGATGAACTCGATCGCAGGCTGGTGGAGCTGCTGAGCGAGCGGGCGCGGGCCGCGCAGGAAATCGGCCGGCTGAAGCGCGACACGAATCTGCCAATCTACGAGCCTGACCGCGAGCGGATTGTTTTCTCCAACGTGCAGGAACTGAATCAAGGCCCGCTGCCGGATCGCGATCTGGTGCGGATCTTCGAGCGCATCATGGACGTGATGCGGAATGTTCAGAAGGAAGAAATCGCGCCCAAGGCGGAGCCGCCGGAGGCGGAGACGGAAATGGATTCAGAAGTGAATGACTGAGGTGGCTACAGCTCTTGGGGCGGGCCCCGCTTGCAGCAAAGGCGACCCGGATGGACGTAAGGTCCCTCGCGGCCCATCGGCCGCTCGGGATGACAGGCCCCAATGAGTTGGGAATGCAAGTCAGCAGTTAAGAGCAATGAGCCAAAAGCTAAGAGCTAGAAGCTGAGACTTCCCTATGATTGTTGCGATGCAAGAAACCGCCGAAGAGGCCCAGATTCAGCAAGTCATCGAGCACCTCGTGAGCCTGGGTTTCGAGGTGCACCGTTCCACCGGAGCCCGGATGACCGTGCTGGGAGCAGTCGGGTCGGGGATCGATTTTGATATCCGCAATCTCGAATTGCTGCCCGGTGTGCAGGAAGTTCACCGCATCAGTTCGCCCTACAAACTCGCTGGACGAAGTTTTCGTCCCGAGGGAACGGTCGTGCGCCTGGCCAACGGCGTGGCGATTGGCGGCAACGAAGTTGTTGTCATGGCCGGGCCTTGTTCGGTGGAATCGCGCGAGCAACTCTTTACCACCGCAGAGGCTATTGTGAGATCGGGCGCGCGCGTGCTGCGTGGCGGCGCGTTCAAGCCGAGAAGTTCTCCATATTCATTTCAGGGGCACGGGGAAGAGGCGCTGAAGTTGCTGCGCGAGGCGGGCGAAAAGTTCAATCTCCAGATCATCAGCGAAGTGATGGAGATCTCCCAGATTCCGCTGATGCTGCCCTACGTGGACATTCTGCAAGTGGGCGCGCGCAACATGCAGAATTTCAATCTGCTGCGCGAGTTGGGCAAGGTGCGCAAGCCGGTGCTACTGAAGCGCGGCATCGCGGCCACACTGGAAGAACTGCTGCTATCGGCGGAATACATCATGGCGGGGGGAAACTACGAAGTGATTTTGTGCGAGCGCGGCATTCGGACGTTCGAGACCTACACGCGCAACACCATGGACATTTCCGCGATTCCCATCATTCACAAGCTCTCGCATTTGCCGATGACGGCGGACCCGTCCCACGGAACCGGTCGGCGCGATAAGGTTGCTCCCATGGCGCGGGCTTCGGTGGCCGCCGGTGCCGATGCCCTGCTCATAGAAGTGCATTGCGATCCGAACAAAGCGCTCTCCGACGGCGCGCAGTCGCTGTTTCCCGATCAGTTCGCCAAGTTGATGGACGAACTGCGCATGATTGCACCCGCCGTCGGCCGGAAGATCGGGTAGAGAGATTTGGCAATTGGGAAATCGGGTAATTGTGTAATTGATCTTCTCTGGGTAATTGCTCTTCCAATTGCCCAATTCCGAAATTACTCAATTACCCAATTCTTTTCATGGCGATTCGGCAAATCACGATCATCGGCACCGGCCTCATCGGCGGCTCGCTGGCGCTCGCGCTGAGGAAGCAGAAGTTTGCCGGACGCATTGTCGGCTGTGATCGCGAATCTGTGCTGGATCGCGCGCGCAAGCGAGGGGCGATCGACGATGGGGCGTCCAATCCCGGAGACGCGGTGCGTGGCAGCCAGCTGGTCGTGCTCGCTACGCCGGTGCTCGCGATCTTGGACTTGATCGAACGCGTTGGGCCCACCCTTCCGGCCGGCGCTTTGTTGACGGACGTGGGCAGCACGAAAACCGCCGTGACTGAACGAGCGGTGAAAGTTTTTGGCAAGAGAGCGCGGCAGCGTTTTCTTGCGGGACATCCCATGGCGGGCAAGGAACTGAGCGGCGTGGATTATGCGGATGCCGACCTCTTTCAGAATGCAGTGTGGTTCTTGACTCCGCTGCCGGGACAGAACCTGCACGAGGGGTTATTCGCGGAGTTTGCGGGGTGGATCGACCAGATCGGGGCGCACATTGCCATGCTGCCTGCGGATGAGCATGACCGGCTCTGCGCCTGGATCAGCCACCTGCCGCAGATGGTCTCGACTGCCCTGGCCGCGACGCTGGTCGAGGAGTTTGGCGAAGATGCTCCGCTGCTGCCAACAGGAGGACGCGCGCTGCGCGAGATGACACGCATCTCCGCCAGCCCGTACTCCATGTGGCGCGATATTGCCATCAGCAACAAGAAGAATCTGGCAGACGCTCTGTTCAAGCTGGAACAGCGTCTGGCGCACATCCGTGAAAATCTGGGAACACGGCAGCTGGCAGATGAGTTTGAGCAGGCACACCTGCTGAGGAAGTTGCCGGGGAAGAAACCGTAGCTCACCACGGAGACACGGAGAAAACGAAAAACGATAGCCGACAGTAGCCGCCCGGGTCCTCATTCAACAATCAAGAATTAGCGGCTGGTTCTCTCAGTGCCTCCGTGTCTCCGTGGTGAATTTCATTTAGAATCTTTTGCGCGATGAATAAAGTGGTTGCCAATGCGGATGAAGCCATTCGCGACGTGTTTGACGGCGCGACGATCATGATCGGCGGCTTCGGCTTGTGCGGCATGCCGGAGAACCTGATTCGCGCGCTGGTGCGCAAAGGGACGAAGAATCTCACCACCATCAGCAACAACGTGGGCGTCGACGGCGTGGGCAACGGCTTGCTGTTGGCTGCGGGACAGATCCGCCACCACATCGGGACCTACGTCGGCGAAAACAAGCTGCTGGAAGACATGGTGCTGAAGGGGACCATCAAGCTTGATCTGGTCCCACAGGGAACATTCTCCGAGCGCATACGCGCCGGCGGCGCTGGGATTCCGGCATTCTTCACGCCAACCGGCTTCGGCACCGTGGTCGCCGAGGGCAAGGAAACGCGCGAGTTCGATGGCCGCACCTACGTGATGGAACGCGGGCTCACCGCCGACTTCGCTTTTGTGAAGGCGTGGAAGGGCGACCGGCAAGGCAATCTCATCTACCGCAAGACGGCGCGAAATTTCAATCCGATGATGGCAACCGCGGCGAAGGTGACCATTGCCGAAGTCGAGCACCTGGTCGAAGTCGGCGAGTTGGATGGAGACCAGATTCATACGCCGAGCGTCTACGTGAAGCGCATCTTTCAGGGAGAGTTGTACGAGAAAAGGATTGAGAGAAGAACGGTCAGGAAGGTGGTCAGTGGCCAGTGATCAGTGGCCAGTAAACCTCTGATGAGGATCCTGGTTTGTGCTGACCACTGGCCACTGACCACTAAGATTTTTGACAATGAGCACCATTTCAAAACCCGCCAAAGACACCGACAAGCGCGAGCGCATCGTGAAGCGGATCGCGCGCGAACTGCAGGATGGGTTCTACGTGAACCTCGGCATCGGCATGCCCACGCTGATCGCCAATCACGTTCCGCCGGGGATCGAAGTGACTCTCCAGTCGGAGAATGGCATGCTGGGGATTGGGCCGTATCCGATCGAGGGCCAGGAAGACCCCGACCTGATCAACGCCGGCAAGGAGACGGTCAGCGAGATGCCGGGCACATCCTATTTTTCGAGCGCCGACTCCTTCGCCATGATTCGCGGTGGGCACATTGATCTGAGCGTGCTGGGCGCGATGGAAGTAGATGAGTCCGGAAGCCTCGCCAACTGGATGATCCCGGGAAAGATGGTGAAAGGCATGGGCGGGGCAATGGATCTGGTCGCGGGCGCACGCCGGGTCGTGGTCGCGATGGAGCACACAACGAAAGACGGCGCTCCAAAGATTTTGAAGAAGTGCACGCTGCCGCTTACGGGCGTGAAGGTCGTGGATACGATCGTGACGGAAATGGCTTACATCCGCGTGACGAAGGACGGGCTTGTGCTCGAGGAAGTGGCCCCGGGGCTGACGGCGGAAGATGTGCAGAAGGCGACCGAGGCGAAGCTGGTGGTGAGGAAGAGTTTGAAACCGATGGAAAGTTAGTGGTCGCCTGAGGGAGTCAAAGTGTGTGTGAGATCTGAATCCCGGGCGAGGAAGTAAAATGCGGTGAGGATACTCCAGCCCCGCAGGGGCGGCATTCGATAGCCCAGGACGTAAGTCCTGGGTAAGCCCCCGGATGGAACCGAGTCCTGTAGGGACGACACGAATTCTCCAGCACCGTCCCGCGTTTCCTCGGATTTGCAGCGCGAGCAGCCGATCTAAATCCTGAACGGCGCGGCCAGCAGCCGGAACGGCAGCGTGATCGCCAAGTAGATAATCTCCAGCACTCCGTGCACGGCGACTCCGAGGATGCGGAAGGGCAACAGAAGGAGCCAGACCAATGGGTAGGCGATCAGCGCCAGCAGAGCCAGGGGCCAGCACAGCACGAAGAGAATGCACCAGAGGAGGAAAGTGAACATGGCGAGACCTCCTTGCCTTCTATTGGATGATACGACTTGCTGGGAGTGAAAGTTCCGCCGGGGTTGAGGGCTTCAGATGCGCGCGAGTGAATGCGGCAAATCGCTAGAACAAAGGTCTGAATCGTAGCCGCGAAGCGGCGGAAGAATACAGCCCACGGCGTAAGCCGTGGGGAAACAGGGGAGAATGGGGGAAGCCCCAGCGGGGCGAAAGACTAATTCGCAGGCACCCTCTTCAGGCAAGCCATTGGATCTCGGGCATAACAGAACGCCGAGCTGTGCTCGGCTTGGACAGCCGGGGGCGGCTGTCCCCACATGAGCATTGTTATTTTGCGGCGTGCGTTCTTGGTCAGACTCCGCGGGCGGGGCGCCCGCGCCACACTACGCTTCGGTGCCCGCTAGCCTACGCAGGGAATCTCCGTACGGTGCGCGGGCAATCCCTTTCTCCGTGATGATGGCGGCCACGTACTTCGCCGGCGTCACGTCGAACGCAGGATTCTCAATCTGCACACCGTCGGGGACCATCTGCTTGCCTGCAATATGGCTGACTTCTTTTGCATTGCGCTGCTCAATGGGAATCTTGCTGCCGTCGGGAGTGGCAAGATCAACGGTCGAGATCGGCGCGGCGACATAGAACGGAATGCCGTGCTCTTTCGCCAGCACCGCAACGGTGTACGTGCCGATCTTGTTGGCAACGTCCCCGTTGGCAGCGATGCGGTCGGCTCCGACTACGATCGCTCCGATCTTTCCTTGCTTCATCATCGCGCCGGCCATGTTGTCGGAAATTACCGTGGTCGGGATGCCGTCTTTCATCAGTTCCCAGGCGGTGAGGCGCGAGCCTTGCAGGAACGGGCGAGTCTCGTCGGCGTAAACGTGAATCTTCTTGCCCTGTTCGACAGCGGCGCGGATCACGCCCAGCGCGGTGCCGTATCCGGCGGTGGCGAGCGCGCCGGCATTGCAGTGGGTGAGCACTCCGCCTTCCGCGGGCATGAGCGTGGCGCCGTGGCGTCCCATGGCCTGGTTGGCGGCGATGTCTTCGGCGTGCATGCGCTGGGCTTCTTCGATCAGCGTCTGCTTGATCTGCGCGATCGGGCGGATGCGGATGCGCTCGAATTTCTCCCGCATGCGGCGAATCGCCCAGAAAAGATTCACCGCGGTGGGGCGCGTCTTACCGATAACGTCGCAGGCTTGATCGAAATCGCGCTTCAGATCGCCCACTGACTCAGCCTTGGAATTCTTCACCGCAAGCGCGATGCCCATCGCCGCCGCCACGCCGATGGCAGGCGCGCCGCGCACAACCATGGTGCGGATGACGTCGGCGACCTGCTCGTGCGTTTTGCAGGTGACGTAGGTTTCTTCCGTGGGCAGCTTCGTCTGGTCGATGAAGCGTACGCCGTGGTCGGTCCATTCAAGGGTTTGGATCATTGAGGAGTTGTCAGACCTCGGTTCTCAGTTCTCAGTGGATATCTTTCTTGGTTGTCATTCCGAGCGCAGCGAGGAATCTCGGTTCTTGCCGGCGCAGGCACAAACCCAGATCCCTCGCTCCGCTCGGGATGACAAGGCAAAGGCGGATGCGCCTCAAACCCGATGCGCCTCGCACCGCGTGCGCGGATTGTTGGTGACCGCCGGGCGTCCGCAGATTTCGCAGCTGGCGGAGACGGCAAACACGCTGGGGGCCGTCTCGTCGTTCTGCAGGATGTGCTCGGCGCGCACATCGCTCGCCGTAAAGATCGAGACGAACGGAGCCGGAGCCGCTGCCTCCTCCACACTCGCACGCCCCTTGGCCTCTTCGCGCTCCACCAGGCACATCACGCCCACGATTTCGAATCCGAATTCACGGGCGGCTGCAATGGCCTGCACCGTCGAGCCTCCGGTGGTGCAAACATCATCGACGATCACCACGCGCGCGCCCTTCTCGCGGAAGCCTTCGATGCGCTGTCCTGTACCGTGCTGCTTCTCCGCCTTGCGCACCAGGAATCCGTGCAGGTCGCCGCTGACCACCGAGACCGAGACTACGATCGGGTCGGCTCCCATGGTCAGTCCACCGATCGCCTGTGGCTTCCATCCCCGCTTGCGGATTTCCTCGACGAAGACTTCACCGGTCAGACGCGATCCCTTCGCGTCGAGCGTAGTGGTGCGGCAGTCGATGTAATAGTCGCTGGTTCCGCCCGACGAGAGTTTGAACTCGCCCAGGCGAAACGATTTGTAGGCGAGCAGCCGAAGCAGTTCCTGGCGCGGCGGATGCATAAATTTCTACGATAGCACGGAGAGGCAGTGGTCGGTGGCCAGTGGTCAGTGAGCATGTTGCGGCTTTCCGGCTTTGATGGAGTTCCCGCCCGACCCCTAGCCGCTAATTGCTAACTGCCAATTGCCAACTGCTGGCCACTGCCCGCCGCCCACTGCCCACTGCTCCCCCGTGATAACCTGAATATTCTCGCCAGCATGACGCCTCGAGGTATGAAATTGCAGAGTTTCCGGAAGCTTCTCCTCTTTGCTCTTATTGCTTTCCTGCTGACCAACCTTTGCGGCGCCGGCCTGGTGACGGCGGCTTTCGCTGAGGGCACGCGCACCTGGGAACAGTCAAAATTCGACGAACTGACCAAGGGAACGGCCACAGGGGTGGCGATTCGCAACACGGGAGGCCTGGAACTCGCTCCGGCCTTCAAGACGCTTTACGGGACGCCTTCGACCTACATCTGGGCCATTGCAGCCGACGATGCCGGCAATGTCTATGCCGCCACCGGTGCTCCGGCGCGCGTATACCGCATCACGCCGGACGGCAACGCGGCGATCATTTTCGAGCCGCGGGAGTTGCAGGTGCAGGCTCTGCAGGTTGGTCCCGGCGGAGTCATTTATGCAGCAACCGCGCCCGATGGCAAAGTCTACAAGATCGAACGCAAGGCGGACGCGAAGGCCGAGCCGGCAAAACCGGATTCCGCCGTGAAAGCGGACTCTGCAAAGAACACAGAAAAGGATTCCGCCAAGCCCAGCGTCGATCCGGCCTGGAGTTCGGCAGTATATTTTGCCCCGGGCACGAAATACATCTGGGATCTCGCGCTGGATAAGCCCGGCAATCTCTATGTGGCGACCGGGGACCACGGAGAAATCTATCGCGTGACGCCGAAGGGAGATCACTCGCTTTTCTTCAAGAGCGATGAGACCCATATCCGGGTGCTGGTGCTGGATGCGCAGGGGGATGTGATCGCAGGGTCGGATGGAAGCGGCCTGGTGTACCGGATTTCTCCTGCGGGCGAGGGCTTTGTGCTGTACAGCGCGCCGAAGAAAGAGATTACGGCGCTGGCCATTGATCGCGCGGGAAACATCTACGCGTCGGGAGTCGGAGAGAAGCGGGCGGGAACAGGCCCGTCGGGCGTGGCGGCGGCGATGCTGACCATTACGGCCAATGCTCCGGCACCCGCCGGACCGCAGGCCCCAGGGCTGGCGATCACTCCCACGCCTGGAACCGGACCAGCGGCAGGCATATTCCCCTTTCCAGGCGGCGGAGTGAGCGGCGGCTCGGATGTGTACCGCATCGCTCCCGACGGTTCCCCCGCGCGCATCTGGACCTCGCGCGACGACATCGTGTATGCGCTAGCCTTCGACTCCCAGGACCGGTTGCTGGCCGGGACGGGGAATCGCGGACACATCTTCGCCATCGTTGGGTTGGATGAGTTCTCCGATCTGCTGAAAGCGCCGGCATCGCAGGTGACTGCGTTTGCCAACGCTCCCGGCGGCGCGCTCTATGCCGCAAGCAGCAACCTGGGAAAGATCTTTGTGCTCGGTCCGGGACCCGAGGCTGAAGGCAAGTACGAGAGCGACGTCTTCGATGCCAAGGTGTTTTCGCGCTGGGGGCGTGCGGAATTTCGGGGAGCAGGCAACGTCGAGTTGTTCACCCGCAGCGGCAACGTCGACAATCCCGATCGCAACTGGAGTCCGTGGAAGAAAGTAGATCTGACGAAAGACGCTGCCACCGGAGTTCCTCCTGCCCGCTACGCGCAATGGAAATCGGTGCTGCATGCCGGCAGTGCCCGGCCGGTTGTGGACAGTGTGACGCTGAACTACCTGCCAAAGAATGTCGCGCCTGAGATCGATGATGTGACGGTTCAACTGGGCATTCGATATACGCCCTTGCCGAGATCGCCAGGACTGAGCAGCAGCCCGGACGTCAGCGGATCTTCCGGCTCGCATTTCGAGTCACCAGTTCCGAACACGCGGGACCGTGACTCGATTGGCGTCAAATGGAGTGCGCACGACGAGAATGACGACCAACTCGTGTACTCCGTCTTTTATCGCGGCGATGGCGAAGCCCGCTGGTTGCTGCTGAAGGACAATCTGAGCGACAAGGCGTACTCCTTCGATGCCAGCCTGCTGCCAGATGGAGGCTACACCGTGAAGGTGCTGGCCTCGGATGCGCCTTCGCACTCGCCCGGCGAGGCGTTGAGCGCCCAAAAAGAAAGCCGCCGCTTTGAAGTCGACACGACTCCGCCACGCATCGAGAATCTCGGCGCCTCCGTCGAGAGTGGACAGATTCATGTCACATTCCGCGCCGGGGACGGCTTTTCCACGATCAAGCGCGCCGAGTACTCCGTGGATGCAGGCGAGTGGAAGTATGTGGAACCGGTAGGCCAGCTGTCCGACGCAAAGACGGAGAGTTATGACTTCAAAGTCGTGCCCGAAGCCGCGAAAGACGGCGCGACCTCGGCAGAGCATCTGGTCGTGGTGCGGGTTTACGACCGGTATGACAACATGGGCGCGGCCAAGACGATCGTACGATCAAAGTGAGGCCCGACCGTCCGGAGAATGTCATCCCGACGAGAGCGCTAGCTCTCGGAGGGACCTCGCGACACGCATGCAGCAGCGGCGCCGCAGACGGGAAACGCTCCCGGTAACACGACGCACGTCCCGCCGGTACATGTCCGGAGGGTGCTGCCCAGATGGCCTCTTTTGCGTCGCAGGAGATGCGGCGACAATCGATCCACTATGCGGGTTGATTTCGGTTCACCCAAGCATTCACTTCTGTTTCTTTCCATCCTTCTAATGCTGGTGCTGCTCCTGGTGGCTTGTGCCGGCGTGTCAAATCCGACCGGAAACTCCGGCGGATCAGGTGGATCCGGCGGCTCGGGAGGATCCGGCAATCTCGCCTGCAATGTCATGACGGTTGGGCAGACGGCGAGCCTCGGGGGATTTGTTCCTTTCTCGAGCAGCAGCCTGTGGAACACCGACATTTCCGCTGCGCCGCTCGATCCGAATTCCAGCACAATCATCAGCAAGTGGGTGGGTTCGGTGAACGTGCATCCGGATTGGGGAAACGATCCGACCTATGGCATTCCCTACGTCGTGGTAAACGGCAGCCAGCCTTTGGTAAACGTGAATCTCGGCGCGTACGGCGACGAGAGTGACCCAGGGCCCATGCCGGTTCCGGCGAATGCCCCGGTGGAAGGCGGGTCCGCGAGTTCGGGCGACCGCCACGTGCTGGTGCTCGACAACGCGAACTGTTTTCTCTACGAACTGTACAATGCAACTCTCGGTTCCAGCGGCAGCTGGAACGCAGATTCGACGGCCGTGTGGGATTTGCTGGGCGACGAGCAGCGTCCCTGGACGTGGACCTCGGCCGATGCCGCGGGATTGCCGATCTTTCCCGGACTGGTTCGCTACGACGAGGTAGCCGCGGGAAAGATTCAACACGCGTTCCGCTTCACGCTGCCGAAAACGAGTGCGGCATTCACGCCTCCGGCATCGCACCTGGCGGCAACCTCGAGCGATCCGACAGCCCCGCCCATGGGCATGCGGCTGCGGCTGAAGTCGATCTATGACATCTCCGGATTCTCCACGCAGATGCAGGTCATTCTGACCGCAATGAAGAAGTACGGCTTGATTCTCGCCGACAACGGAAGCTCGCTGTACGTGACGGGCGTGTCGGACAGCCGTTGGGGATCGGATCTGGATTCGCTGAAAACCGTGCCCGCGTCGGCCTTCGAAGTGGTGCAGAGCAGCCCGGTGTACACGAACTCGAACTATCCCACGGGAGCGGCACCGGTGATCGGCAGCTTCACGTCCTCCGCCTCGCATGTTTCTTCCGGAGGCAGCGTGACCCTGTCGTGGAGTGTGAGCAACGCGTCGTACATGATTGTATCTCCGTTTCCAGGCGCAGTGCGAGGAACGAGCGTGACCGTGAATCCCACCGCGACGACAACGTACACGCTGTACGCGACGAGCCAGTACGGACGCACCACCGACACCGTGACGGTAACGGTCCCGTAACAGGACGTAGCCGCAGGTTCCCGCTGATCAACGCAGATCAATCTCTTTCACAGATACGAGAACTATCTGCGTTCATCAGTGTGATCTGCGGCAGTGGGATTTGCGGAGAGCATGAATCAGCCCTAGCCCGCCGCCAGATAAATGTAGCGCAGGATGAACAGCACGGTCAGGATCCACAGCAGCGGGCTCACCTGACGGAACTTTCCCGCAGCAACCTTCACCAGTGTGTAAGAAATCAGTCCCAGGCTCAGGCCCGTCGCGATGCTGAAGGTGAGAGGCATCGCGAGGATGGTCACGAAGGCGGGCAGCGCCTCCGAAAATTCCTTCCACTCCACGCGCGCAATCGATTCCGTCATCAGCGCACCCACCAGGATCAAAGCCGGAGCCGTCGCGTAACCTGGAATGGCCGTGGCCAGCGGCGCGCAGAACGCCGCTAGAAGGAAGAGCGCTGCCACCACGATGTTGCTCAGTCCGGTGCGGGCTCCGGCAGCGACTCCGGCGGCGCTCTCGATGTAGCTGGTCACGGTGGAGGTTCCCGTCAGCGCGCCGAAGATTGTTCCCACCGCGTCTGAAACCAGGGCACGCCCTACGCGAGGAATCTTCCCGTTGCGCACGAACCCGCCTTGCTCGCACACGCCGACCAGGGTCCCAACATTGTCGAAAAGATCGACGAACAGGAAGGCGAAGATGATTTCCAGCAGGCCCAGGTGCATGGCGCCGCGAAGATCAAGCTGCAGCCAGGTCGATGAAGGATGCGGCATGGAAAACACAGCCGCCGGCCACTTCGCCATCCCGCGAAAGATCCCGACCAGGGTGGTGGCAAAAATCCCGATCAGGATCGCGCCGTTGATCTTGCGCGCCATCAGGATCAGCATCAGCACCAGGCCGACGCAGGCCACCTGTACCTCGTGGTCGGCAAAACTTCCGAGCCCGACAAACGTCGCGGAGTTGGCCACTACCAGCTTGGCATTGCGCAGCCCGACGAAGGCGATGAACATGCCGATCCCGGCAGCCGTCGAGTATTTCAGACAATCCGGTATGCCGTTGACGATCTGCTCGCGAATCCGCGTGACCGTCAGGATCAGGAAGAAGACACCAGAGAAGAAGATCACGCCCAGCGCCGTGCGCCATGGGATGTGCATGCCAAGGCAGACCGAATAGGTGAAGTAGGCATTCAGCGACATGCCCGGCGCCAGCGCGATGGGATAGTTGGCGTAAAAGCCCATGACCAGCGTCGCGGCCGCCGAGGCGATGCAGGTGGCGAAGACCACACCTTCTGCCGGCATTCCGGCCTGCGAGAGAATCTGCGGGTTCACGACCACGATGTAGGCCATCGTGAGGAAGGTGGTGAGCCCGCCGAGCAATTCGCGGCGCACCGTGGTCTGATTCTCAGCGAGATGGAAGTAACGCTCGATCATTGCGACGGCTAGACCGGAAGCGACATTCTACGGCATTCGTCATGCCGGCCGCGAAAAGCAACGACCACCAAGTACACGAAGGATTACGAAGGAAGGCTTTCGCTGCCGCCTGCAGAGTCCGACGCATCTTCCAGGCGCAGGGTCTTGATCCTACTCAACTCCCCCGCATGCCGCAGTTCCGGGAAAAGCCATGCCCAGACCGCAATCACCACCAACGTACCCACGCCCCCGAATATGACCGCCCACACCGTGCCGAACCACTGCGCGGTCACGCCCGATTCAAACTGTCCGAACTCGTTGGACGTTCCGATGAAAATCATGTCGACCGCGGTCACGCGTCCGCGCATTTCGTCCGGCGTGGCGAGTTGGGTCAGGGTGGCGCGGATGATGACGCTGATCATGTCGCTGGCGCCGAGCAGCAGCAACGCGAGCAGCGAGATCGTCAAACTCCGCGAGAAGCCGAACACGATGGTGAAGACGCCGAATCCGGCGACCGACCACAGCAGCATCGGGCCCGAGCGCCCGCGCAACGGACGATGCGCGACCAGCACGGCCATCAGGGCGGCGCCGACTCCGGGCGCGGCGCGCAGCAAGCCAAGTCCCCAGGGCCCGGTGTGCAGAATCTCACGGGCATAGACCGGGAGCAGGGCGACGGCTCCGCCCAGCAGCACAGCAAACAAGTCCAGAGAGATCGCGCCCAGGATAAGCTTCTGCTGCCAGATGAAATGCAGCCCGGCGAACACGGTTTTCAGTGTCATGGGCTCGCGCGGGCGAGCTTTGACCTCGGGCTTGATGCGGAAGGTGGAGACGGTTGCTCCCACCGCCGTGATCATGGCAATGGCGTAGACGGCAGACGGGCCGCGGGACAAGGCGTACAGGATGCCGCCGAAGGACGGTCCGAGAATGGTCGCAGCCTGAAAAATGCTGGCGTTCCACGCGACCGCGTTGGGGAAGTGTTCCTCCGACACCAGTTGCGGCAGGATGGAGCGGCTGGCCGTGCTGTTGAACGACCGCACCACACCGATCAGGACCAGCACAACGTAAATGGCGGTGATCGACTGCACGCGACGCTGTACCAGCGCGAGCAGCAGCGCGAAGCAAACCGCATATCCCGCGTAGCAGGCAGACAGTACGTCGCGCCGCTCGAAGCGGTCGGAGGCGTGTCCGGAGATGGGGAACAATAGAATTCCCGGCAGAAACTGCGCCAGGCCGACCAGTCCGAGGTCGAGCGGCCGCTTCGTGATTTCGTAAACCTGCCAGCCGACGGCGACCGCCTGCATCTCGACCGCAGAGACGATCAGAAAACGCGCAATCTGAAAAAGCACGAACGCAGGATGAGTGAAGGCGGCGCGTCCGGCTGTGGCGTCGGCGGGGGCGGGCATGAACTTCTAATGTGCCACAGAAGGGGCGGGACGCGCAGGGAGGAAGCGAAGAGCGGAGGCAAGGGAGGCAGATCCCTTCACTTCGCCCTTATAAGGAGTCACTGCCGCGAGTGTAACGCAGGTAAAGGACAACGAGTGCCGCAAAGCCGAACATCGGAATCATGAATTGCCAGAACCCAATGGTCAGCACCACAACGAAGACCGCACAGCCCATGGCTACGCGACGCCAAACCTCGGGCAGAGACCAGAACGAACTCCACAAGTCCTTGAACACAGCTCCAGATTATGACTCAATTGCCCACGGAGATTCATGCGAAATCAGCGCGGAGAGTGTCCGATGGGGAGGCTTAACCTTGCCCAAACCCGGCGTGCTGGCTTGCGGCGGAGAAGACTTCCACGCGGTTTCTTCCATTCTTCTTGGCGGCGTACATGCTGACGTCGGCCTCGTGAAGGAAGTCGGAAATGGAGTGATCGCGGGTAGAAGACGTCACGGTGACGCCCATGCTGACGGTGACGGAAGTTGTCCCGAAGGGAGTCTGGATCGGGTCCTTGCCCACCAGGTTCCGAATCTCATTGGCGCGGCGCGCGCCGACGGTGACATCGCAGCCCGGCAGGATGATCAGGAATTCCTCGCCGCCGTAGCGCCCCACCACGTCATAGAGCCGCAGGTCGGATTTCAGCCGCTTGGCCACTTCCTTCAGAACTTCATCGCCAGCCGCATGGCCCAGAGTATCGTTGACCCGCTTGAAGTGATCGATGTCGGCCAGGATGACGGTGGCCGGCTTGTCCTCGCGCCCGCTGCGGGAGAATTCCCGCTGCAGGGCAGCTAGGATTTCAGCACGGTTCAGAAGGTTAGTCAGAAAATCGTGCGTGGCCGCGAAACACAGCGACTGCTGCAGTTCCAGAATTCTCTTGCCGACCAGGATTCGGGCGCGTAACTCCGAGGGATCCACGGGCTTCGCCAGATAATCATCAGCGCCCGCCTCCATCGCTTTGAGCAGGTCCTGCTTGCGGTTCTTGGCCGTGAGCATCACGATGTAGATGTAAGCTCCGCCGGAAGGAAACTTTCGGATGCGCCGGCACACGTCGATGCCGTCAAGTCCAGGCAGCATCCAATCGAGGAGAACCAGGTTCGGAGGCTCGGGAGCTTCCAGCAGTTTGACCGCCTCTGTCCCGCTGCCGACGGCGACGTGGTCCAGTCCCCACTCCGTTAGGTAAGCGCCGACCTTGTGCCTTTCGAGGTAGGAATCCTCGACCAGCAGAATCTTCATAACATCCGCCCTGTGGGGATGTTGGCAGGCGGAGGGGGTCTTCACAAGATCACGAGCGAGAAACGAAAGGCCGAGCCCTTCCGGGTGGTCCCGTGGGCCCGGCCCATTTTTATCCAGCACGCTTTCTCCCGAGAATCACGGAGCTACTTCTGTGCTGTTCCTGTCTCCTTCAGGTACGAGGCGCTGAGCGTGCCCTTGCTTCTGGCGATGGGCAGCAGCGTGGGATAGAACTGAACAAACGTGGTGTCCACCGCTGCATGTTCGGAGTGGCAGCTATAGCAGGCCATGTCGGTTGGGATCATCTTGGTGGTCTTGCCCTCGTCAAAGCCAAAGAAGGCCCACTTGCCGGGGAAGCGCGCTGCGTCTTTGATGTGCACCTCAAGCCCCATGACTTTAGTTCCCTGGTAGTTGCCCTTCTGGTTGATCGAACCCTTGCCCTCGGCAAGGCGGGCTTCCAGCACCATGATGGTTTTGTCGGGCCAGGTGCCCGTCTCGACGAACGCTTTGTACGCCTCCGGATTCACGAAGACGTTGTCGAACATGTGGTGGTCCGTGTTCGTCAGCGCAGGGTTGTAACTCATGTCGAACCCGGTGGTTAGATACACCCATTGGCGATAGTGTTCAGGGAGCTTGAGCTGGCCGTCGCTGGTATATTCCGGGGACGAAGTCGACGGCGTTCCATACTGGCGGAAGAAAGCCGAGGGGAGCAGAACGATCAGGCTGAGCAGCAGGGTTGTCGTTTTGGTCATCATGCGTGGCAGTATCGCGCGGTGCACTTCCCAAGGGCCAGACCGCCCACTGCAGGGAGCGCCCAATTCGCTGCAATTTGTTGACCCAGGGGTCCTCACAATCAAGACATCAGCAAAACGTTATGTTAAAAGCGGTAAGACGGCGGGGTGATGCCCTTATCGCGAAGATAGACTTCCGCCTGTCCGCGATGATGGGCCACGTGCACATACATGGCAAGCAGCACTTCCCGTCCCGGCATCCGGCCGTCGGGAGAGTCGTGCGCCTGGGCAATCTGCGCGTCGGTCAGGTTGGGGATGATCCCGGAGCAGTATTCAAACGAGCTGCTCAGGAACTTGACGATCCCGTCTTTGTCGGTAGGGGAAGGCATATTCGGAGGCTGGACATCCTTCAGGCCCGCACAAAACTGGAAGTTGGTCGCCGCGATGTGCGACATCACTTCCCCGAAGCTCATCGATCCGGGGTCGGGGCGGAAAGCATATTGCCCGGGCGGCATGGCCTCGGCCACGGCGACCGACAGTTTGCTCAGGGCGCTGAAGTGCTGCGCATAGTCCGAGGCTGAGCCCGCCGAGGCGGCCACGGCGTACACACCGGAGAGTGCAAACGCAACCAGAAGGGTCATAACCACACGGGGACGAGTCATGCGATCTCCTTTGAGCCCATTGCGGGCACATACCACGCTTCGGGCTGAACCGTGCCCACGCTTTTTCGACTATCCAAGCCGGATCTTGGTGAGCAGTCGGGTAGTATCAACTGGACTCTCGGCCGGGGCTAGACCGTCCGCTGCACCGGGCTGGCGATTGGCTGCATTGTGGGCCTCTCCGGCAGAGTCGTAGAATACGATCCTCGATATGGATGCGCCCCGCACACGCTCGGAGACGCCACGGTGGATCTGGACTGCTGCGATCTGGTCCTTTATAGGGCTGTTCGATGCGATTCAGAACGTGTTCGTGATGCGGGCGGAAGGCATGCATCACGTTTGGGTCGATCTGTTCGTGACCATCCTGCTTTCGTGGCTGCCGTGGGCATTGGCGACACCGCTCGTACTGCGCCTGGGCCGCCGGTACCCTCCGATGTACTGGAAGCGCCTCTCCACCTGGGGCACTCACCTTGCCGCGTGTGCAGCCATTGGAGTGGTGTACGCGGCCTGGGTCGCGTCGATGGAAGGATTGATGAACCCCTGGGCTCTTTCCCCGGGACCGGACCCGTTCCCGCAGCTCTGGTTGCACAAGTTCTCGAACGGGCTGCTCTCGTACTTGTTCCTTTATGGCGCGATTCTCTTAGTTAGCCACATGCTGGACTCCCGCGCGCGCTTGGCCCATCAGGAGACCGAGACCGCGCGGCTCAACGAGCAGCTCTCGAAGGCCCAGCTCAACGCATTGCGCCGGCAGATCGAGCCGCACTTTCTGTTCAATACGCTCAACGCCATCGCCGGCCTGGTGCGCGAGAAAAGAAACGATGCAGCCGTGAGCATGATCGCTGGGCTGAGCGACTTTCTGCGCCGCGTGGTGGAGGATTCCAGCCGGCAGCAGGTGCCGCTGGGCGAGGAACTGGACTTTGCCCTCAAGTATCTCGACATCCAGAAGGTGCGATTTGCGGAGCGGCTTCAGGTGAGCGTGAGCGTTCCGCGTGAACTCTGTCCCGCCCAGGTTCCCAGCCTGATTCTGCAGCCCATGGTGGAAAACGCCGTCAAACATGGCATCGCGAAACGAGTCCAGGGCGGCGCGATCCGGATTGCCGCATTTCGCTCCAACGGCAGCCTCACGCTCAGCGTCTATAACGACGGCCCCGGCCTGCCGGTGGGATGGGAGCAGACTCACTCCGGGATCGGGATCGCGAACGTGCGGACTCGCCTGCAAAGCCTGTACGGCGAAGCGTTCGACCTGACCATGCGGAATCAGGAACCGGGCGGCGTGGAAGTATCGGTCTCTGTTCCCTTCAAGGAGTGACGCGTGCCGCCGGAGCCACGTCCCTCAAAAATTCGCACGGTCATTGTGGACGACGAGCCGCTCGCGCGCAGCAACCTTGCCGTGCTGTTGCGGCATGATCCCGACATTGAAATCGTTCGCGAGTGCGGCTCGGGCGCGGAGGCGCTGGCGGAGATCCGCAGCGCGAAGCCGGACCTGGTCTTCCTCGACGTGCAGATGCCGGAATGCGATGGCTTCGACGTGCTCGAATTGCTCGGCCCGGACCTGCCTCCCGCCGTCGTCTTTGTGACCGCTTACGACCAGTACGCGCTGCGGGCTTTCGAGACCGGAGCGCTCGACTACCTGTTGAAGCCGTTCGACAATGCCCGGTTCGATCTGGCCCTCGACCGCGCCAAGCAGAGAATCACGCGCAGCCGAGAGTTGCCGCGAAAACTGGAACGTCTCGCCATCAAGGGCACCGGGCAGGTCTCGTTCGTGAAGGTCTCCGAGATTGATTGGATCGAGGCCGCTGACTACTACGCCTGCCTGCACGTCGGACCGAAGTCGCACCTGTTACGCCGCAGC
This sequence comes from Terriglobia bacterium, assembly GCA_020073465.1. Lineage (GTDB taxonomy): Bacteria > Acidobacteriota > Terriglobia > Terriglobales > Acidobacteriaceae > Sulfotelmatobacter. Next base: position 241,998 of record JAIQFC010000005.1, on the reverse strand, counting down.
ATGTCCGAACTCGAGCAGGAACTGGATCCGGATGTCTTCTGCCGCATCCACCGCTCGAGCATCGTGAACCTTGATCGGGTCCGGGGTCTGAAGCTCAGCGAAGACGGGGAATACGAAGTCCTGCTCGACAATGGCGCCAGGCTCCGGTTGAGCCGCCGTTACCGCAAGCAGTTGCAATCCCGCATGGGCGTTCGCGATGCTGGAATGTACAATGGCACACCATGAACGCAGACGCAGTGCATCACTACCGGCTGCTCAAGAGCGCTCTCCTGGCCGAGTTTCGAAGGGCCCTGGCAGCCTACGTCCCCGCTTTCTTCTTTATCCTGGCGGCAGGGATGATAATTTCCCTACTGCTTGGGATACGACACGGCTACGACAGGCAGACCACGATCATCATGGCAGTGGTCACGGCGGTCTACATCGCTTATATCGCTTTCGCCATGCCCCGAAAGCTCAGGAAGCGACTTGCAAAATGCTGGGACACCTACGACCTGGAGATTGGGCCTGACTACTTCCTTCGACGCCAAGCCGACACCCCGGATCTGCACCTGAAGTTTGACGAGATCACCAAGGTGGAGAGGTTTCCCGGACGATACCTGAGAGTCATCGGCAACCGCAAGCAACACGTCATCGGAATTCCTGAGGGTATCGAGAACCTTGAAGAAGTGTTGCGGGCTGTTTCTGCGGCTCACCCGGTTACTCTGCGGTCCGGCGAGTTCGGTCGCAGCCGCATCCTTTACATGGCAGGTGGGGCCGCCGCCTTTCTAACCATGCTGTGGTCGAAGTCAATTTTCCTGGCAACCCTGCTGGCGATTGGGCTCTCGGCCACGATCCTGTGGGCCGTGTGGAGTGTCCAGCGGAGTCCCAATGCATCCCGCCAGACGCGGCGTGCGTCCTGGTGGTATCTCCTGGTGTTGATCCCGTGCGTGGCGAAGATATTTGAGAGCTTGGGTTATCTCTTGAAACGCTAGTGAACAGCGTGGGCGAGATTCTCACCGAGGAACGATCTCTCCGCGATGCAGTGCCTGGCGGGTAGCTTCGAGGGTGTTGATCAGCGACTCTTTCGGCAGTTTCTGGATGATCGGTTCGATGACCCATCCCAGCCCCAGCGGCACGTCGCGCGTCAGGGAAATGGCGCGACATTCAATGTAGACGCCGCCTTCCCGCTCCTGGAATCGCCAGTAGGAATACAGACGCCACAGGAATCCGTAGCCTGTGTCGGGCGGCAGCACTCTCTCTTTCGGGCTGCCGGCACCCTCCACTTCCGCGATCCGCGTGGTGTAGGAGCGGCAAGTCCAGCGAGTTCGATCCAGGGAGCGATAGTGCACGTCATGATCGGTATCGAGAACCACCGTCATGATTTTCTTCTTGAGAAGGCGCAAGTAGATCTGGAATTCGTTGCCACGACGGCTGACTAGTTTTGAAGCAATCACTTCGGGCCGGTAGATGTTCTTGTGGTTGTCGTAATCCTGCACGCGCTTCAACACCTCGGCAACGGTCGCATCCGGAATCAAGGCGGCGCCGATCCAGTCGTGGATCAAACCGTTCGGCACTTTGGCGGGTCCCCGGCCCGACCAGAATTGCGCCACCACCTGTCCGCGGCGAACCTGTTGCGCTCTCTCCGGACTGGCATCGGACCACAAGAACGGACCATCACTCAGGTCCCTCTCCATGGCCGCTTCTGTTTGCCGAATGTAGGTGTCAAAGGCATCCAGTGTGGGCTGCTTCAACGGTCCCGCGGTTGCCGTTTGCGCCATGGGTCCAGCCTATTACGATCGGGCGTCACCCGCAAACCAGCGAGTAGTCAGGGATCAGTGGGGAGTGGCCAGCAAGAGCTAGTCCCTACTAGAAAACCGCCTGGCCACCGATCACCAGCCACGGACCAGTCGTATCGACTCATCACCATGAGTCAGATAAACTCATCATATGGCGAAGCGACTGCAGGTGATTCTGCAAGACCCGGAATACCGCGAGATCCAGCGCGTGGCGCGTTCTCGCCGTATGTCGATCGCCGAGTGGGTCCGCCAGGCGCTCGCGCTTGCCCGCCGCCGTGAACCGCTGGGTGACATAGAGAAAAAGCTTGAAGCCATTCGCACCGCTGCACGGCATGAGTTTCCGGCCGGCGACATCGACAGCATGCTGGCCGAAATCGAGCGCGGATACTCCTCCGGTCCGCAGCCGTGATTCTGATTGACTCCAATGTCCCGATGTATCTGGTGGGCCAGCCGCATGCTCATAAAATCGACGCCCCACGGCGCCTAGAGAGATTACTCAGCGAGCGTGAACGCCTGGTGACTGACGCGGAAGTCCTGCAAGAAATCCTGCACCGTCATGTAGCCATACATCGTCCGGATGCTATACAGCCTGCCTTTGACGCACTGTTGAACGTGGTGGATGAAGTCCTTCCGGTCGACCGGGCCGTTGTCGAGCGCGCCAAACAGATCGTCTTTGGCTACCAGCGGCTCTCCGCACGCGACGCGGTGCACCTGGCCGTGATGGAGCAACACGGCATCGAGCGAATCCTGACGTTCGATTCGGGTTACGACGGCTTCTCGGGGATTACGCGGCTGTCGTAGTTGTGAAGCCGGGCGTGTGGTCATGGCGTCTCGATGCTTTGGCCCGCAACGGGAACATCTTGCGCGAGATTATCCAAGTTCTTCATTGTGCAACCGCGACTCCGCGCGTACAGTAAGACGCTGACTGAATGCGAAGAACGCACGTTGCACCGATGGCTCGGGGCCCCAATATTCTCACTCGCGATTATCAGCAAGCCCACCTTCCCATTTTGAGTGAAGTGCTGTTTGCCGCCGAGTTGGTCCTGCTGCATGCCGCACCTGTGTACTACGGCATGGGTACGCCGCACGGCGACGGTTCAGCGGTGGTCCTGATTCCCGGCTTCCTGTGTCCGGACTACTACTTGCTCCCATTGCACAAGTGGCTGGGGCGGATCGGATACCAAGCCTATTTTTCCGGCATCAGTCTGAACGCGGAGTGTCCAAACCTGCTGATCAAGCGCCGCGTGGATGAAACCATGGAAAAGGCGCTCAGCAAGACTGGCCGCAAGATTCATCTGATCGGCCACAGCCTGGGAGGCATCATCGCCCGCTCCATCGCGGGACAGCGGCCCCAGGACATTGCCTCCGTCACCACGCTGGCCGCTCCCTTTCGCGGTACCGTGGCTCATTCCAGTATCGTGCACGCCGCCGAAGCAGTGCGCCGCCGCATCCTGAAAAAGCACGGCACGGAGGTCCTGCCCGGTTGTTACACCGGGCACTGCACCTGCGATTTTGTGGATTCCCTGCAGCGCAGGATGCCCGCATCCATCCTGGAAACCGCGGTCTACACTCCCGATGACGGAGTGGTGGACCCGCGGTACTGCAAAACCGACAACCCGGAAACCGACTTTTCAGTTTCCGGCACCCACATCGGACTGGTCTTCAATCCTTCGGTGTACTCCATCATCGCCAACCGCCTGGCACAGACCCAATGCGCGCAGAACGAGGGGGAACTGAAGCGCAGCCGTACGCGGTCAGGCAGCAAATGCGCCACAAGCTGAACGCCTCGGGTCTCGTGCAGGATTAAGCGCGCGAGCACCCAGTTCTTTGTCAACCTGAGGTCCGCGTTTGTTGCGGACCGAAGGATCTATGCATTCGGCGAAATCGGATGTGCTGCCGACGGAGTGCATAGGTCTTTCGCCTCGTTCAAGATGACAAGCAGTAAAACAGTGAACTACCCTCGCTCGTTCTTAGCTGTCACAAACTTTGCTTCGAGTCGCTCGTACACTTCTTCCGCACGGCTGAGGGCTTCCTGCACGTTGTCGCAGATGTTCTCTGCGCCAACTACTTCCTCAAACTCGGCTTGGTGAATCAGCTTGGCGGGCTGCTCGCGGGCGCCGCAGAGGATCAGAGTGCGTTTGGTGGCGTGCAGTTCCCTGGCGATTTCTTCCAGGGCAAAGAGACCGGTGGCGTCGAGCGCGGTCATGTTGCGCAGGCGCAGGATTACGACCGGGGGCAGCTTGTGCAGGTTCTCGGTGACGACCGAGATTTTGTCGGTCGCGCCGAACAGGAACGGGCCGTGGATGCGGAAGATGGTGGCGTAGTAGGGAATGTCCTTGTCCTGCAGGATGTGGATGCGCCCGTCTTCGATGTAGTCGTCGGTGACCTGCGAGACGGTGGTGGTCGCGGCCACTCGGCTGATGAAGAGCAGCGCGGCCAGGATCATTCCGGCTTCAACGGCGACGGTGAGATCGGCGAAGACGGTGAGGGCGAAGGTCACGAGCCAGATGCTGATGTCGGTTTTGGTGAGTTTCAGCAGTTGCGGGATCTCGCGCCACTCGCCCATGTTGTAGGCGACGATCATCAGGATTCCGGCGAGTGCGGCCATGGGCACGTAGCTGACCAGGGGCGCGGCGAACAGAAGAATGCAGAGCAGCGTGGCGGCGTGGATGATGCCGGCCACGGGGGACTGCGCACCCGAACGGATGTTGGTAGCGGTGCGGGCGATCGCGCCGGTGGCGGGCAGGCCTCCGAACATGGGAGAGAAGATGTTGGCTACGCCCTGTCCGATGAGTTCGACGTTGGGGTTATGGCGGTCATTGCTCATCCGGTCGGAGACCACGGCGGACATCAGAGATTCGATCGCGCCGAGCATGGCGACGGTGAATGCCGGTCCGAGCAGGCCGTGAATCAGGTCGGTGCGGAAGTGCGGAATCTGCAGGTGCGGCAGGCCGCTGGGAATTCCGCCGAAGCGCGTGCCGATGGTTTCTACCGGCAGCTTGAAGAAGTACACGGCCAGCGTTCCCAACAGCAGGGCGACGATGGGTCCGGGGATACGGGCAGAGAGGCTGCGGCAGATAATCAGCGTCAGCAGCGTGAACACGGCGAGGGCGGTCGCTTCGAACGAAAGCGTATGGAAATTGCGGGCAAGAGCTTCCATGCGCTGCCAGAAGACGCCGGGGACTTTGTCGAGATGGAGTCCGAAGAAATCCTTGACTTGCGTGCTGGCGATCAGGACGGCGATGCCGTTGGTGAATCCGATCACGACGGGGCGGGGAATGAACTTCACGCCGGTGCCGAGGCCGGTTGCACCCATGATGACCAGCAGCACGCCGGCCATGACGGTGCACATGAAGAGACCATCCACGCCATGGACGGCGACGATGCCGGCGACCACGACGACGAAGGCGCCGGTGGGTCCACCGATCTGAGTTTTGGATCCGCCGAGGGCGGAGATCAGGAAGCCGGTGACAATCGCGCAATAGATGCCGGCCTGTGGGGTCAGTCCCGAGGCGATGGAAAACGCCATCGCGAGGGGCAGGGCGACCAGGCCGACGGTGATTCCGGCGATCAGGTCAAGCAGGAATTTGTGACGATTGTAGCCGCGAAGACAGAGGACGGACTTCGGAAGCCAATTATCATTGAGGAAAACACGAACCATTTTTACATTATCGCAGCCCTGAGTGGATTCGGGTATAGGGCGTACGTGGGGGAGGACATTCGAAGGAACATGGACGGGCGGAAAAGTATCGGGAAGGGTGTGGGGTGGAGGGCTGTCGAGGACTGCTGTGCGAATTCGAGTGGCTGGCGGCGATGCGTTTTCATCATTCCTATTGCTTCTGTTTCCTCTTTGATTTCGTCAGCAGATTCCTGACATGCTCTTTGCAGCTTTTCTGGCTGCTCTCCCTTGTTTAATCGTTAGCTTGGAAGTGATCACCTCCAACAACAGGCGCCAGCCCCGGGCTAACCAGGGTAGCCGATCTGAAGCGCCTTGAGTCAGATGCCCCACTGTCCCTCACTCACGTGGGGAGGTTGCGGGGGCCGGGGGTTTCCTAGGACCGCGCGGCTGTGCATCCGGCACCTACATTCCCAGATTAAAGGGAGCACGGCTGTGGACGACAAGGTCAGATGTCACAACGGCGCGAATTTTCTGTGGAAAATGCCGGGGAGAGGCCATGCCCGCTTCTGGCCATGCCTCCTTGTCTTGTCCTTCTCTTGTCATTCCGAGGAGCGAAGCGAAAAGGGGGTGCTCGTGTGGGTCGGACACTCTTGTCCGACGCTTTCGCACTTGATTTCTTCTTTGCAGATAAGGAGAAAGTGTTGCCCAACCGCCGGGTTCAAGGTCAGAGTCAAAAGCGGCGGACAGGAGTGTCCGCCCCACACGTGCCGCATCTCAAACGACGTGCGCGAAGGCAGCAGGCTAGAATCGGTGCATGCTGCTGGTGGTGCGAAACTTGGCGTGGATTGCGTGCGTGGTGTATTCGACCATCCCGCTGTTCTGGCTGATGATCCATCCGCAGGCCCATCGTTGGCGGGAACGTTCCCGCTCGCCGTTCCGCGTGCTCGTGCCGGCGTGGATCGTGATGTGGGTGGGGATCGGCGCTATTACGGGACACTGGCGATCCGTGGCGCTCTATTCGACAGTGTGGAGTTGGATTCCTGCGGGGCTGCTTTTTGCCGCGGGCATCTCTCTCTATTTGCGATCTGGGGCGCATTTCAGTTGGGCGCAACTGGGCGGATTGCCGGAAGTTTTTCCGGACCATCGCGAGCAGCGGCTGGTGACAACGGGCATTCGGGCGCACGTGCGGCATCCGGTGTACCTGGGGCATCTCTGCGAGATGCTGGCCTGGAGCATTGGGACAGGGCTGGTGGTGTGCTGGCTGCTGACGGCGCTGGCGGTCGCGACCGGCGCGGTGATGATTCGGATGGAGGATGCGGAGTTGGAGAAGAGGTTTGGGGAGGAGTACGCCGCGTATCGCAAGCGAGTGCCGACAGTGCTGCCGAGGCTGGGTGGCTAGAAGAGGTCAGCGTCATTCCGGGTGTTGGACTATCTGACGGGTGCTGGCCCGAGAAATTGGTTGTGTTGTCGCGATGTTACGCCAACTGATCTCTGGCCTTACTTCTTGTCCGGGACTCGAACTTCGCCTGACGACATGAGGGGTCGTCGCGGATCAGACCAGACCTGGCAACCTCGAACATCTTTGATGACTATTCCGTAAGACCCCTTTGGAGTTGGGACAAGGCGTACGATTCCCGTCATCATGACGTACATTCCATTGATCTTCTCCTCATCTCGCAGCATCTGCTCACTTGGGACCACTTCCACCGCATTCGGCAACAGATTTTTCGCATCTTCCTCATGAAGAAACAGGAAAGCCGTAGCGGCATGTTTCTTCTGATGATCGAGCACTAGATACCCGATGAGGGTCACCTGCTTGCCATCAAACCTCTCTCGGTTCGCTAACAGTGCGATCAATCCAGACGCGGATTTTTCCTGAGCCCATACGGCCTGCCCTAGGACGAGGAAGCCAGCAACGAGCAAGCTAGATAGTCCCGGTTGAAACCGCCTTAACGACCTCACCTGTTTAGTCCTTTCTCAAAGTCTCAGGCGTCGGAGAAATCTCAGAAACAATCATACTGTTGTTAACAAACGATAGCACTCAGAACCAACACTCCAGCGATGCGCGGAGGGTGTCCAGTTGGCCGATCATTTTCGCCCTCTCGAGCCGACAACGGGATCAATCGAAGGCAAACCCCCGGGCGATTTTACCTGCATGCCTCGGGTGTGACGCCGTTACGAGCCTTGAGGTTGGCTTTGAGAGCCTGGTAGCAGGGCTGGTGATCGTTACTAGGTCTACTGATCCAGACGCCCAGGATGCGGTTGATTTCCTTCAGCGAGGCCTTTTCCGCAGGAGTGCTGGCTTCCACGTCGGCCTCATCCACCAGGATGGAGATGCGCTGCGCCGTGATCCCACTCTGATTGGTATAGATGATGGCGCGCAGCGCTGCCCTGGCGTAGTCGTCCCCAATCCTGCTGGAATTGTTCTTGGACAGAGCGGAGGCGGTGAGGACGACGATCAGTGCGATGCCGATGCTGATTTTCCGAATCATTTCTTCTCTCCCGCCGCGTGTAACCTTGAGCGGCTAATCTATGTGGCGACCGCGAACAGCTGCGCCCGCAGCCGCACTTCGGATGAACGAGTTTAAGGCGACAACTTGCACCTGGAAAGTGATCTACGTCACACCGCAGGGAGTCAGTTGACGGTCAGGACTTGCTGGCTACTGGTGCCGCCGCTCGAGCATCCGAGATAGCCGGAATTGCCAGCGGGCGTCTGGACTTCGACATTGAAGCTTCCAAGAGCGGGGATCATGTCGGATGTAATGGTGACCGTGAGCTGGGAACTGCTGTTCACGGTGGTGGCGAGGGTGGCGCCATTGAAGACCACAACGGAGGAGGAAACGAAATGGCTGCCGGTTGCCGTGAGGACGAAGCTGGGGGGCAGCTGTGAAAAGGCCATGGTTGCCGGGGAGATCGAACTGAGGACCGGCGCGGGGCGGGCGCTTCCGCAGAGGGGATTCAGCGAGTTGCACCCGGGCAGCAGCAGGAGCGCGACCAGCAACAAACTGATGCAGGCGATCCGGAAGGAAGAAGGCATGAGGTGAGTGTAGCGCGTCTGGCGGGGAAGGCGTTGACGATTGACGGCAGCTGGGCGATTGCAGCTACAGCCCGCTCAGTGAGTGGAATGGCGAGATAACGCCAACTACGTGGACAAGCCCGATGATGCGCGCGGCGGAGTGTACGTGAGACAATTTGGAACGGCAAAACCTCCGAACTGAAAGTGCGCGAGACGGTGACTTTAACCGAACTCATATGGTCATTGATTCCAGATTCCCTTGGAAGTTGCCCAGAGCAGACTGCGAATCTCCTGCATATCCATTCAGAATGTCTGTCGCCGAATGGGAAGACTTGCTGGCTAGGGCCAAGCAAGGAAACCCCGAAGCTGAATGGGGGGTTGCAGGGCGCTTTGAGGACGGATGCAAAGACAAGAAGGGGAAAATTCTCGTTAGGCGCTCGGCGCGGAAAGCTGCGGAATGGCTCCGACGAGCCGCAGAGCACGGTTGCGCATCCGCTCAAAACAACTTGGGTGTTCTACTAGGGAACAGGGAACGCACCGACAAAAATCGCCGTGAAGCTCTGGTTTGGCTAGGAAGGGCTTTCCGTGCAGGAGAGAGATGCGCTGCCAGCAATATCGCGATAGCGCACAGGCAAAACGGCAATTTCAGAAAGGCCGTTCAATAGTTTCGAATGAGCGTCGCCTTAGGTGACGACGATGCCCTCATTCAGCTCGGGATTCACTACTATTGGGGGAAGGGCGTCCGGAAGAACCCCATCGCCGCAGTTCGCTGTTTTCGCAAAGCAACCAAGGGAAAGAACATCTGCGAAGCTGGTAGGGACGAGGCTTTCTTCTATCTCGGGATTGCGTATCTTGAAGGTAAGGGCGTGAGAGCGTCAATCCCGACCGCTCGAAAGTTGTTGCAACGAGCGAATGTCGACGATGACCATCCGGCAGCGCATGGCGTTCTGCAAGAACTGACACGCTCTTAGCCCGGCATCGGACAATCCGATCAAGCTCTCTCCTCTACGCCGTGCTGGAGCGTTCGCGAGTAACTCTTCCTGTCGCTGTACTGTCCATCGCGGCATGCACCGTATAATCCGTAGTCGTGGCTGAAGGCTGATAGCTGACAGACTGAAAGCTTCTTCATGCGCTTCGAACTCTTCATCGCGACTCGTTACCTGCGCGCCAAACGCAGGCAGGCGTTTATTGGGATCATCACGGGGATTTCCATCGCCGGGGTGGCGGCGGGGGTGGCTTCGCTCGTCGTCGCGCTGGCCATCAACAACGGGTTTCGGCAGGACTTGCAGCAGCGGCTGCTGGGGTCGACCTCGCATATCAGCTTGCAGCGCATTGCGGATGATGGGATCAAGGACTGGCCTGCCCTGATGGACCGCTTGTCGAAGCAGCCGCATGTAGTGGCGGCGGCTCCGGCGATCTTTGAGCAGGTGCTGATCTCGCGGGGGCCGCGGGCGCGGGGGGCCGTGCTCAAGGGGATGATTCCGAAGTATGAGCGGCGGGTGGGGGATTTGCTGAATTCGGTGAAGCAGGGGTCGGCGGAGGGGCTTGAGGATTCGACCAACAGCGAGCCGGGTTTTCAACCCGGCATGGGCGGGTCTGAGACCCGCCCCCACAAGACAACCCAGGCAGAGTCAAGACCAGAGTCAAAGGCGGCGGACAAGAGTGTCCGCCCCACACAAGCAACAGCTACAGAAGCCGATCAATCTCCTGACTCGCTCGCGGGAGTGCACGCGCGGGTGGCGGCTATGTCGCCGATCGTCTTGGGGAAGGACATGGCGGAGAACCTTGGGGCCAGCGTTGGGGATGTCGTACTGGTCACTTCTCCGCAGGGGGAGTTGACGCCGTTTGGGATGGTGCCGAAGTACAACCGGTTTCGTGTGGTGGGGATCTTCAACTCTGGATTCTTCGATTACGACTCCGGGTGGGCATTCACGCGGTTGTCGGATGCGCAGCGGCTGTTTGGGCTGGGCGATCTGATCTCGGTGATGGAGTTCAAGGTGGACGACATCTACCGTGCAGATGTCATCTCGCACGATCTGGAAGGCGCGGCGGGCAAGGGGTTCATGGCGACCAACTGGATGGAGCAGAACAAGGCTCTGTTCCGAGCTTTGCGGCTGGAGCGTGTGGTGACGTTCATCACGATTGGGCTGATCGTGTTCGTGGCGGCGCTCAACATTCTGATCTCGCTGATCATGCTGGTGATGGAGAAGACCAAGGACATCGCGGTACTGATGTCGATGGGTACGCGCCAGAGCCAGGTACGGAACGTGTTCATCGCGCAGGGGGTGCTGATCGGACTTGTCGGGACGGGGATCGGGCTGGTGCTGGGCTATGCGCTGTCCTATGCGGGCGGGCACTATCACATGATTTCGCTCTCGCCCGAGGTCTATTCCATTGATTACGTTCCGTTTGCTCCGCGCGCGATCGACGGGGCGCTGGTGGCGCTGGTGGCGGTGGGAGTGTCGTTTGTGGCGACGCTGTATCCGTCGTGGTCGGCGTCGCGGATTCTGCCGGCGGAGGCGCTGCGATATGAATAGGAAACAGTTGCCAGTACCCAGTCGCCAGTTGCCAGTAACCACGTCGAGATCGGCAGGGGTGCTATTTCCTCGGCACCACGGATGCTCCCTGATTTTGGCGACTTGCGGGGGGCGGGGGTTGGTTGCAGGATTGTGGACAAGGAGCGGTGGTGACCTGCGTCACATCTCCGCTCTGGAGGACGGGTGTACAGTTTTCGGCATCCCGGAGCCAGACCAAGAGTCGGGTCCGCGATGCGATTTTAGTTCGCAAGTGCATGCAGGTACTGGCCGGACTGTAGTTCTGCGGGGACCGCGCTGCAGCCGCTGGAACGAAACGGAAGCGCATTGCATCTAATGGAACAAGAATCGCTACTTCGGGTGGTTGGATTGAAGAAGGTGTTCCGGTCCGGCGAATCGGACCTGGTGCTCTTTGAGAATTTATCGTTTGAAGTGAGGCGAGGAGAGATGCTCGCCATCGTGGGTGAGTCGGGAGCGGGCAAGAGTACCTTGTTACACATCCTGAGCACTCTTGATCGCGCTTCCGCGGGTGACGTATACTGCGCCAACTTGCAGTTGAGTTCGTTGTCGCAGGACGAGGCCGCTGCGTTTCGCAACCGGGAAACGGGCTTCGTTTGGCAGTTTCACTACCTGCTGCCAGAATTTACGGCGGCAGAAAACGTTGCCATGCCGTTGCTTCTGCGGGAGCAGACGTGGCAGCAGGCGGAGCCAGAAGCTTCACGCTGGCTGCGCGAGGTCGGACTGGAGCAGCGCGCGCATCACCGCTCGGGAGAGCTTTCGGGCGGGGAGCAGCAGCGGGTGGCTCTGGCCCGGGCGCTCATCACCAAGCCGAAGCTGTTGCTGGCAGATGAGCCCACTGGGGACCTCGACGGACAGACAGCGGAATCGGTTTTCGCATTGATAGCGCGACTACATCGCGAGCACCAGCTCACCTCCCTCATTGCTACGCACAATTTGTCATTCGCGCGCCGCTGCCATCGTGTGCTGCGGCTGCAGCGAGGTCGCATGGAGGAGATTGCCCCGGAGTCGCTGCCGGCCTGAGGGATTTGGCGCAGCAAAGGGCACGATTAGTGAGAGAAAATGCAGAAAAGTGGCCGAACCGGCGGACCGAGGAGGAAGCAATAGTTCCCTCGGTAACGTGACGAACGGGGTTTCAGCCACGATGCGGCACTTGGGTGGGGTGGCCCTTTGCTTGCATAATGAGGATAATAGGTAAGGTTAACGGTCGTCCGGGATTCAGGGTTTTCGGTGGGGTCGAACGGGACTGAGTAGTCTTTCTCGACCGGGAAGGTCAAGGGAAAGGGCATTATGTTCGAACGCTATACGGAGAAAGCCAGGCGCGTCATCTTTTTTGCGCGCTACGAAGCCAGCCAGTTCGGGTCTCCTTATATTGAGACTGAGCACCTGCTTCTGGGACTTCTGCGCGAAGACAAGGCCCTGACCAACCGGTTCCTGCGCTCCCACGCTTCGGTCGAATCCATCCGCAAACAGATCGAGGGGCACACCACCATCCGGGAGAAAGTCTCGACCTCAGTTGATCTACCTTTGAGCAATGAATGCAAGCGGGTCCTGGCCTATGCGGCCGAGGAGGCGGAGCGGCTTTCGCACCGGCACATTGGGACAGAACATTTGTTGTTGGGGTTATTGAGAGAAGAAAAGTGCTTCGCGGCCGAGATCCTGCATGAGCGCGGGTTGCGTTTGTCGACGATTCGCGAGGAATTGGCGCGCAGCAGCCAGGAGAAGGCGCAGCCGCAACGGCAGCGGGAGTCTTCGCTGCTCAGCGAGTTTTCGCGCGACCTGACCCAGGCGGCGATGGACAGCCAGCTTGATCCTTTAGTCGGGCGCGAGGGAGAAGTAGACCGCGTCATCCAGATTCTGTGCCGGCGTACGAAGAATAATCCGGTGCTCATCGGCGAGCCGGGAGTAGGGAAAACTGCGATCGTCGAAGGGCTGGCGCAGCGGATTGCCGACGGCGAGGTTCCTTCATTCCTGGCCGACAAGCGGATTCTGGCGCTGGACCTTTCGCTGATCGTCGCCGGGACGAAATATCGCGGGCAGTTTGAAGAGCGTCTCAAAACGATCATGAAGGAACTGATGGAGTCGCAGAATTCCATCATCTTCATCGACGAGTTGCATACCTTGGTGGGCGCAGGCTCGGCTGAGGGTTCGCTGGACGCGGCCAACATTTTGAAACCGGCTTTGTCGCGGGGCGAGATTCAGTGCATCGGGGCAACCACTCCGGGCGAGTATCGCAAGTCGATCGAGAAAGACCGGTCGCTGGAGCGGCGCTTCCAGGCGGTCAAGGTTCCACCGCCGAACGAGGTGGACGCGATCAAGATTCTGTTCGGCATCAAGGACCGCTACGAAAAGTTCCATGCCGTCACTTATACCGACGACGCCCTCAACTTCGCGGTCTCGCATTCGAACCGCTACATTCCGGATCGGTTCCTGCCGGACAAGGCCATCGACCTGGTGGACGAAGCCGGGGCGCGCGTGAAGCTGCGCCAGACTTCGCTGCCGGAAGAGATCACGGAAGTCCAGAAGCGGATCAAGTTCATCGTCCACCGTATGGAGAACGCCATCGCGAACCACGAGTTCGAGAAGGCGCGCTTCTACTCGGACGAAGAACGCAAAGAGCGCGAGAACCTGCGCGCCCTTCGCGAGAAATACCACCTCGATGAATCCTCCACCGGCGTAGTCGGTCGGGAGGACATCGAGGACGTGGTATCGCGCTGGACTGGCGTTCCCATCACCTCGATTAAAGAAGAAGAAACGCAGAAGCTGCTGCGCATCGAGGAAGAACTGCACAAGCGCATCATCTCGCAGGATAAATCGATCAGCGCGCTGGCTCGCGCGATCCGGCGGTCGCGCGCGGGGTTGAAGAATCCGAACCGGCCGATTGGGTCGTTCCTGTTCCTGGGGCCCACCGGCGTCGGCAAGACGGAAGTTGCGCGCACGCTGGCTCAGTTCATGTTCGGCACGGAGAAGGCTTTAGTTCGCTTCGACATGTCGGAATTCATGGAGAAGCATTCGGTGTCGAAGCTGATCGGCTCGCCTCCGGGATACGTGGGCTACGAAGAGGGTGGCCAGCTTACCGAGCGCGTGAAGCGGGCGCCCTACTCCGTGGTGCTGCTCGACGAAATCGAGAAGGCGCATCCGGATGTGTTCAACATCCTGCTGCAGGTGTTTGAAGACGGCCAGCTGACCGACGGGTTGGGCAACACGGTCGACTTCAAGAACACCATCATCATCATGACGTCGAACATCGGGGCGCGGCACCTGCAAAAGCGCGAAGGGCTGGGCTTCCAGTCGACCAAGGAAGACGCCATCGCGGAGAAGGTGGAAGAGCTCGTCAAGAACGAGGTCAAGCGCACCTTCAATCCCGAGTTCCTGAACCGGCTGGACGAAATCATTCTGTTCAGCGCCCTGGGCGAGGGCGACCTGATCCAGATTCTGGAGTTGATGGTTAACCAGCTCAACACGAACCTGGCGCAGAAGGCGATCACGGTCACGGTGGCCGACGATGCCAAGAAGTGGATCCTGAACCAGACGCTGACCGACCGCAATTACGGCGCGCGTCCGCTGCGGCGGGCGTTGCAGAAATATATTGAAGACCCGCTGTCGGAGGCGCTGATTCAGGGCACGATCACTACGCGTCCGGCGTTTATTGAGGTCTTCCTCGAGGACAACAAGCTGTTCTACCGGCCTGTCGATGCGGAGAAGGCGGAGGGCGTGCTGTTGTACGAGAAGTGAGCTCTCAGTTCTCAGAAAAGGCCGTCAGCGCAAGCTGGCGGCTTTTGCTTTATGTATCGATTCGGAAGGTCATGGATTCCTCGGTTAGGAAAAGAGACCACCCAGGAATTTTTGCCACCAATGGAGGGGTTTCACAAAAAAGACTAACTCCCCCGGACCAGGAACCGCCTGGACCTCACCGCAATGATTTTCTAAGACAATCCCCGAATGGATGATCTCTGCGACAGAACTCAATGGAGGATGAAGGAGATCCGGCCGTTCCTTCCTCTTCAGTCGACAATCGATTGTTTCAGCTGGTTCCACGGTGATGTACTTGTCGGTCGGCTCAAGACGGACTTGGATGACGCCGTCTTTGTCGGTCCGCGGGGTTAGCCATCTCCAGTTATGTCTGTGACCAATGTCGATCCCTCGCTCATCATTCTCGAAGAAATCGACGTTGATCTCGTCGCGCACGGGCCGACCGTTCCTGCCATCCAAAACGCGAATCCTCACCTCTTGGGCTGCTGATACTGCATCAAGCAGGCCAAGTGCGACGAATAGAAAAGCTGCTCTTTTCACACCTGACAACATGCCGCGATGCAGACTTTAGTGCAATAGCCAGCTGCTCATCTCTCGATCAACAGCCAACCCTATGAATCATCAAGCGCTTACGGCAGCAGATCAACCGCAGCTGAGAGCACAGTTCTACGGTCTCCTCCAGTCTTCGACCGTCAAGCCCTTTACACGGCTGAAGATCCGGTCACTGGTGACCAGCACGGCGTCGGCGGCCAAGGCGTGAGCGGCGATCATGAGGTCGAGGTTGCCTATGGGCTCGCCGTGTGCTTCGAGCGCCGCCCTGAGGCGGGCGTAATGCTGGGCTGCATCGGAATCCCAGGGGAGCACCTCGACGCGCAGCAGGAATTCCTCGACCGCGATGCCCAGCTTTGCCGCTTGCGGTAGTCGTGCGACGCCAAAGCGAAGTTCGGCTTCGGTGATTACAGAGACCCCGACCTCGGCCATCGGGATTTTCATAAGTCGCTCCCGGACATGGGGGTAGTTTCCTTTGATGACGTAGCTGGCGGTGTTGGTGTCGAGCAGGTAGCTGGGAGGCATTTAGAACAATCGGCGCTTCTGAGGCGGAGCGTCTTTGCGGTCGGCCAGGAAGTCCTTGGGCACTTCAATCGTCTTCATCAACTCGAAGAAATCTTTCCAGGATTCAGGGCGGCGGGAGAGGATGACGTCGCCGGTTGCGGGGTCGCGGCGAACGTAGACCTCCGAGCCCTCGAAACGGTATTCGGAGGGCAGGCGGACCGCCTGGCTGCGGCCATTGCGGAAGAGTTTGGCGGTCTTTGGCATGGTATATATTGTGATATATACCAACGAGATTGTCAACTGGGGCTGTCCCGCATCGAAAGGACTCCGGAAGCTGGAACGCTTCACGCCAGATCCCTTCGGCTTCGCTCAGGGCGGGCTCTTCGCTCCGCCTGAAGAGCGGCTGCGCTCAGGATGACGCCGTCGATTTTCATTCGCGCCGCGTTCAAGAGCCGCGAGATGATTTTGTGCGACTTTTGCGCGGGCACCAAAATCAAACAGACTTCGCACCCCTGCAAAGAATCCCACGTCGAGGGCACCATGTCCAAAGTCAACATCGCTGAGAAGTTTTCGAAGATTTCGGAATACTGGAAGCCTTACATTGCGGCTGAGCTCAACGGGCAGCATGTGAAGCTGGACAAGATCATCGGGGAGTTCGTGTTTCATCATCATGAGAATGAAGATGAGATGTTTCTGGTGGTGAAAGGTCGGTTCCGGATGGAGTTTCGCGACCGGCATGAGTGGATTGAGGAAGGCGAGTTTATCGTGGTGCCGCGCGGGGTGGAGCACCGACCGGTGGCGGAGGAGGAGTGCTGGTTCCTGCTGTTCGAGCCGGCATCGACGCTGAACACGGGGAACATCGTGAACGAGCGCACGCACCGGGAATTGGAGCGCGTGTAGAGACGCCGGTCGGCGTCATCGCGGCGGGTGAGTGGGGGTTTGCGGACATCGCGTGCAGCGGTTGTGCCGTCCCTTGCGGGACTCATTCCTTCTTGGGTCCTACCCGGGGCTTACGCCCCGGGCTAATGAATCCCGCCCCCTTCGGGGCTGGGGCCTTGCCGATCCCGCTTTTGCTTGTTGCCTGCATTGGAGCCGAGTGGTAGCGGGTCGGACAAGTTCATCAAACTGATCATGCCTCCTGCCGGGCTCCGCCCGGATGGACAGCCGAGGGCGGCTGTCCCCGCACAAACCCCTACAGACCCTGGTCAAACTACATTAGATATCGCTTGGACATCATCTTCCGTACCGTGGCAAAGCCGCGCCGGCCGGGCGAAGATAGCCATCCCGGCTACTGATACGTGCGCGTGCGAGTAGGTTGACGATGCACGCCAGATCCTTCGCTCCGCCAGAAGAACGGCTGCGCTCAGGATGACGGCCGGACGCGGTTGAAAGTGCGTTCGTAACACCCACAGAACCAACAGGATACGTTCGACAAGCACATGGCTGAACCGGAGATTCCGCAGGAATCGAACGAAGTCTGCGAGAGCTGGCAGCAGATGGTGCAGGCGGTGCTTGCATTCGTGCTGCTGCTGGGCGCCGTCGCCATGTTCCACTACTACGCGCCCATGGCCGCGCTGGGTGTGCCGCCAAACGACCTGCAGCAGCAGGTTCACGAATTGACCGCGCAGGTCGAGCAACTGAAACAGCAGCAGGCCATGCCCGCCGTCGTGCTCAACCGGTACCGCAACTCCATCGGATACATCTACGGCGTGTATCAAGTGGGCTTCGCGAACCAGCGGCCGGCGATCCGGGCGCGGGTGTCGGGCACGGGCTTTCTCGTGGCCGACGGGCTGATCGCCACCAACCGGCACGTGGCCCAACCGTGGTATGGTGACCAGGAATCTGAAGCGTTGATTCACCGCGGCGCTACCGCCATGCTGGAGAATCTGGTCATCTTCTTTCCGGGATCACCGACGGCGGTAAGCATTTCGCCGGCAGCGGTCTCTTCTGCCAGCGATCTGGCGGTGCTGCGCACCGAGGACGCTCCCGAGATGCGAAACCTGGCAGTACTGCCGCTGGCCAAGAATGCCTCGTCACCGGGAGAGTTGGTGACCGTGATCGGTTATCCGATGGGGATCGCGGGCATGGTGGCGAAATCACCGACAGGGATATATGAACGGCTGGCCTACCGCCACGGCGACATTACCGCGGCCAGCGAACTGGCGGCGCTGTCGCTGATTCGTCCGTCGGCCACCTGCGGACATCTGGGTGACGTGGTGGGCGACAAGCTGATTTACGATGCACCGACCGCCCATGGCGGGAGCGGTGGCCCGGTGTTCAACGCCAGAGGCGAGGTAATTGGGATCAACTCTGCGTACATGGATGGATTCTCCGGCGGCACTCTTGGCGTTTCGGTCGAAGCGCTGCGGCCGCTGATGGATGCGGCCCAACATCAGAAGTAAGTTCCTACCCTTACTGACATTCGAAGCGGTGCGTCGCGAACAGCGCCTTGCTCTCGGCACGGTGGCGAGAACGCCCAACCGCCGGGACGGCGGCGGTATCCTCCGTACTACGGCGGCGCTACGGCTGCACTCAATCAATTCTGCGCACGTTGGCCAACCGGACAGTGTCGGCGTGCGTCTGCCACTCTTGAATACGCTCTCGCATGCGGGAGGACTGGTCCGGGGTAAAGCGCAGCGCTCCCATACCGATGCGGCGCAGGTCTGCTTTTGTCCAGAGCGGCGCCATGATCCCCAGAGGCGAGTGAGCGTGGGAGCCGAGGAGCAGGTGGCCGACCTCGTGAGCGGTCACGGCGCTGAGCAGGCTGGCGATGCTGGAGCCCTCTTCGTGCCGTGTGCTCTCGATGCGGTCGAAGAAAACGTCGCTGTACTTGCCGCTGCCGTCCTCGGCCAGGAAGGCCACGCCGAACACCAGGTCGCTGGAGGTCTGTCCTTTGGGCACGATGCGCACCACGAATTCATTCGGCTGGAGCCGGCGGTGGCAGTCCTCACTCATCTTGCGGTTATCCACACAATTCAGCCAGGCGATGGGGACGCGGGCTTCCCGGAAAACGAGCGAGGCTTGCCGCTCGGCCGCGGCCAACTCGGAGTGAGAGACGTGAGCGTCGTTGTAGACGAAGATTGTTATGGCCGTAATGTTGCGGCCATCTGCCTGAGCCAAAGTTAGTCCGGCCCCGGTTATCAGGATCAGAACCAGCGCCGAGAGCGTCTTAAGTTTGAACCCCATTGCCACTTCCCCCGTACTGAGAGAAAGGTGGCCCGGCGGTGCGGGTGCCTCAAGGCTTTGCCGGTAACGCAGGGGTGAAATGTGGGTGACGAGATAAGCGGGTTAACGTCAAACAGTTACGGGGTTCTGTGACATGGGAAGCGGGATTGTGAAGGTGCTAAACTCCGGGCCCGTGGGGAGCCCAAACGTGCCGGAGAGTGGAGAATCACGCACGCGACGCTTTGGCGCGTTCGAAATCGATCTGCATGCCGGAGAGCTGCGGCGGAGTGGGCTGAAGGTCAAGCTGCAGGAGCAACCCTTCCAGATTCTGGCTCTCCTTTTGGAAAGACCCGGGGAGGTTGTGACCCGGGAAGACCTGCGCAATCGACTGTGGCCGGCCGACACGTTTGTCGACTTTGACCACAGTCTGAATGCGGCCATCAAGCGGCTGCGAAATGCGCTGGGAGATGCGGCGGAGAATCCGCGCTTTGTGGAAACGGTGGCGAGGCGCGGCTACCGGTTCCTGGCTCCGGTCAACGGTTCCCATTTAGTGCCGGAACTCGTGGCGCCCGTCCCGGGGGTCCACAGGTCAATCGGGAAGTGGCAGATTGCCGGGGCGGCAGTGGTCATGGTGCTGGCGGGGGTTGCAGTGGGGTTGTGGCTGGGACGCGGCAACCCGTCCCACCAGGCAGCGACTCCGAAGCGACTGACGGCGAACCCTTCGGAAGCTCCGGTGATCGGCGGTGTCATTTCATCGGACGGCAAGTATCTGGCCTTTGCCGACAAGACCGGGTTCTACCTGCGGCAAATCGAGACAGGGGAGACCCATCCCGTACCGCTGCCCGCCGGGTTCGACTCGAACGCACCGAGCTGGGCCCCGGATGGGGGCTTCGACGCCAGACCGCTGAGCTGGTTCCCGGACGGGGTTCACCTGGTGGTGGGCTGGGTGGCGAGTGCACACGAAGAGCAGAGTCTGTGGGAAATCTCTGTCCTGGGTGGAACCCCACGCAAGCTGATCGATGAGGGATTCCGGGCGTCGGTCTCGCCCGATGGGTCGCAGATTGCCTTCGTGCGCGGGGTGTCCGGCCAGCAGGAGTTATGGCGAATGCAGAGTGACGGACAAAATCCGCGGAAGGAAGTGGGCGAGCCGGGGTATGAGTACGGGGGCATCGTCTGGTCGCCGGACGGGACGAGTCTGGCGTATGTGCGATCTCGGTTTGAGCCTGCCTATAGTCGAATGCACTCCTTCATCGAGTTGCGGAATTTGAGCAGCGGAAAATCGGAGGTGCTGCTCTCCGATCCGAGACTGGGAGCGGCGCTGGCGTGGGCTCCGGGACGCCTGATCTACTCGCTAGCCGAACCGCCGCCCAATCAGAATGATTCCAATCTCTGGTCGGCACCATTCGATGGGCGGGCGCATCTGTCCGGGCCCGCGATACGTCTCACGAGTGAATCGGGATTTGCGGGAGGGGTCAGCATCACCGCGGATGGGAAGCGGCTGGCCTTCTTCAAACAGACCCGGCAACCCGACGTGTACGTCACCGAATTGAATCCGCAAGGGACGCGTTTGAGCGAGCCGCGACGCCTGACTCTCGACGAGCGGGAAGACTTCCCCTACTCGTGGACTCCGGACGGCAAGTCGATCCTGTTCATGTCGGACCGCGACGGAACAGCTCACATCTTCCGACAAGGCGTCGATCAGGCCACACCGGAACTGTTGCTGGGTGGAAAGGAAGCGCTGAGCATTCCGCGGTTAACGCCAGATGGAAAGTCGATCGTCTATCTCATCACGCCTAAGTTGGGAGAGACCGCGAGGAAAGTGCGGCTGATGCGAGCGCCGCTGGCGGGAGGCCCGCCCGAATTTGTCCTGGAATCGCTGGGGATCAGCAACCTTCAGTGTGCGCGGCTGCCATCGACGCTGTGCATCTTCAGCGAAGTGGGAGAGGCAGAGGAGAGATTCTACCGTTTCGATCCGGTGAAGGGGCAGCCACAAGAGCTGCTGAAGGCCCGAACCCAGAGCGATAACTATTACGACTTCAACTGGACGCTGTCGCCGGACGGACGGACGCTGGCCATGTCGAAGAAGGCTGCAGCGTCGGGTGACCCGACGATCCGGCTGCTTTCGCTGGCGGACTACAGCGAGCGGAACATACGAGTGCCTGGCTGGAGCGGCATCTGCTGTTTTGACTGGGCCCCGGACGGCAAGAGCATGTGGGTGTCGGTCTACACCAATGCCGGGAAGCGGGCGCTGCTGAACGTGGACCTGCAGGGCAAAGCGAAGCCGGTGCTGGAAGAAGACAAGATGATGCTGGGCTGGGCGATACCGTCTCCGGATGGCCGGCACCTGGCGATCTGGGAAGCCAGCGGCAGTTCGAACGTTTGGATGCTGGAAAACTTTTGATGGATTTCCAAGCCGGGCAGACATGGACCGGTGAAATCCATGACATCCCCGGGTTGAGTTTACGGTTGCGTGCGCTGTTTCCACACCCCACTCATTCCCAGCAAAACGCACATCGCAACTTCCTTCTCGAGCGAGTACTCCGACTCGGTTTTTAGTGATATCCGAACTGAGGTTTTGCGGAGTAAAATGCGCATCTCCCCGGGGAGTGCGTCCCCCCGTCGCGAGCCCGGGTGCCAGTCTTCTGTTTCTGACGGAATCAGAGGTTCCCAGGCGGGCTCCAAGTCTCCTGCGCGGTGGCGAGTAGGAGCAGTGTTGAAGGAGGAACAAGTATGGGCCTACTTCGCAATAGTCAGGAACTCAAAATCTACAACCTCTCTTATGCACACCGGCGGCTGACCTGGGCGGCGTGCTGGCTGGTCGCTGTGTCGACGCTGGCTTGTGCGACGGCGTTGCTCGTGCTGAGGCTCAGCCCCGCGATGACGGGGCGTCACCCCGTACTGGCGCACCGACTGGTTCCCATGCTCGGTGTGCTTGGTGTCGCATCGCTGATGGCGGTTTTCGTCCTGTGGGCTTATTCGGGGTGGTACAGCGTGCACTTTCGTTACGTAGCCTGGTGGATTGCGCGAACCTTGGGAACGCTCCGGCGATGGGCTCTGACGGGCTGGCGTGCGGCGCTGATTCTGTGCAGCGGCGTCATGGTGCTGAGGTGGGTGCACTGGTGGCGAACCAGTAAACCTCCTCATCCTTTTCTGGAGTTGCTGGACGCTGGCTCGGTGGTGCGAACGCTTGCGTGGTCGGGCCTGCTGGTGGTGGTGTGGTGGGCGTATCAGGCGCGGAAGCGGATTGTCATTCTCTCTTTTGCCAATTGCACGGGCGACGACACACTGAAAGCGACGGTCGAAGGAATTGCGCCGCGGCTGCTTAACGAGTTGTGCCGGCTCACGGAACTCTATTCCGTGACGGACGAAGCCAGGCCAGGGGCGCGTCAGGCGAAAGAGGCGGGACTGCCGGGGATTAACGTGCAGGATGTCGGCGAGGCACTCGAAGGAGTGGTGAGCGCCGATTCCAAGATGAAGCTCGGGGCCAATGTCGAGATACCGGTGGGCGCCCTGGTGGCAACCGTGGGACGAATCGTGCAAGGCCCCCGTCTTTCCGGCAGTTTGCATAAGGAAGGAAACAGCCTGGTGCTGATCGCGAGGATTGTAGGCGGCGAACGCAGCGGCAGTTGGCGGATCAACTACGGAGACCTGGACGATGGCGAGGCAACGGGCTCTGCCACGGCGATCCGCATGGTCGAGCAGTTGGCGTATCGGGTTTTCACGCACGTGGTTCGTACCGGATCGCCGCGCTGGCGGGCGGTGCGTTGTTACTCGGAAGGATTGCGCATTTACCGGGACCAGTTGCGATCCAGTAAGGACCGGAAACTGAGGCTGTACAAGGCCGAGAAGGCATTCATCCAGGCGTTGGCGGAGGACAGTGAATTCGCGCGCAACTACTACAACCTGGGAATCGTGTACCGGGACTTGCAGATCCCAGAGTCTGCCCGGACCGCATTCCGCAGCGCCACCGAACGGGACCCCGGTTTTTCCGCCGCATATTACGCGCTGGCTTTCGAAGCGCAGAAGTCAAACCGACTTGAGGACGCAACCCGCCTCTGTGAGCAGGTACTGTTTTTGCAGCCGAAGGACGCTCAAGCCTGGCGGCTTAAAGGGCTGGCCGAAAGGGAATCGGGGCGCGAGGCGACGCAATTCCAGCGCAGCCATGAAATCGCGGCGGCTCTGGCCTGGCGGGCGCTCTGCCGTTCGGCTTGGACAGGTTGGCAGGGCGACGTGATGGGTGTGGCTCGCGACTGTCTGACCGAGTTGGCAGAAGTTCGGGCTGATCTCCATGATTCCTCGGCCGCTGCCGTTTTTGGTCAGGGCCTGTATCTCGATCCGACCTTCGCCTATCTCCACTTCCGGTTCGGGCGTTTTCTGATGGACCGGGGCAAATATGGTCCCGCGGTGCAGAGCTTCCGGCGGGCGCTGCGGACGCAAGATCGTTTTCAGGGTTGGGCCTACCTGGCTAAAGTCCAGGCTGACTTGTTTAGGAAGAGCGGGAAGGCGGCGGATCGGAGTGCAGCCCTGGACGCCTGCAAGAGCGCGATGAATTGTCCCTCCGGGGCGTCGGAGCAAACCCTGGACCTGGTGGAGCAGGTATACACGCAGATCGGGCTCCATCCGATTCCTGAGCGCCCCGATGTCGTGATTGCCATCAGGAGCGGGAGGGCATGCCCTCGCAATCTTCGCCGGTGGGACTGGGCTCGCGCTTTTGTCGAGATGAAACATGGGCACCGATACTTGCGGCGGAACAAGCCAGCCCGAGCTGCGGAGTGTTTTCGGAATGCCATCCAAGATCTGCGGCAGCGTTATCCCAACGAGATCCAGGCGACGGAACTCTATTCCAGCCTGACGACCGCCTACCAGCGCGACGGGCGGATGGATGAGGCTTTGCAGAGTGCCAAGGAAGCAGTCAAGCTGGCGCCCGACTCGGTGACGGTGCGCTCGTTGTTGGGAGACGTCTATTATGAGCTTCACGATTACGAACACGCTGAAAGTGAATGGCAGACCAGCCTCGATCTGGACCCGAACCAGCCGGTCGTGCTGCGCAAGATCGCAGACTCCTACATCAGTCGTGGAGTAAATATTCTGCGCATTGAGGCCCGGCGCCAGGCCTTCTCCAGGGTCATCAGGCTGCTGGGGCAAGCTCTGGAAATATCCGACCGGACACTTGACCTGGCGTGGCTGCACTTCTGGCTGGGACGATTCCACAATGAACTGCTCGAATTCGACCCGGCGATTCAGCATTTCAACATGGCGAAGTCGATGGGATGTAAGCCGGCCGAGACCAGGATTTATCTGGGGTGGACCTATTTGGGCGCCAGAGCCTACACCGATGCCGAGGCGACGTTTGGGGAAGCTAGCGCAGAAGTGAAGAAACTGCTGAAGGCAGGCCAGTCCGGCAAAAAGCCAACCAGCATCATTGCCGATGACATGCCGACCAATGACTTGTTGTCCCAGGTTTATCTGGGGCGGGCCTGGTCGTATGCCGAGCGGGGCGCGAATCTGCAGCAGGCGCAGGATCTCGTACGCAGAGCCACGTGGCCCATTTCCCAACTCGACGTGTTACGACAGCCGATCTTTACAGGTACGCAACATCACTGCCTTGGGCTGGTTCGGCTGCGCGAAGGTGCGACACTGGAAGCCGTTCAGGAACTGGAAACAGCCGTCAAGATGCAGCCCAGCTTCTGCTGCAGCTATTTCCGGTTAGCCCAGGCCTACCTGGCGCGTGCAGACAGCGACTTGCCGGGCCGCGCCCAACTGCTCACCAAGGCCAGAGAGCGCTGCCTGGATGCGCGACAGGCTGACCTCCGCGAGGAACACAAGGAAGACATTGCGGCTCTGCTGCGGCAGTTGGACGCGCTGCAGGCCCTGCCGGCCGCCAAAGCAGCGTGAAGCGCAAAGGCCGGTATCGCGGAGAGAAATCATTTGCGCGATCCGGCTCGAGGACATGCCCCCTCAACGACATCGGCCGCCCGGAGGCGGCCGATGGGGAGAGAATTTTTCGGTTTCGGCTAGAACGCCCAGCGTAGGGAGAACTGAATCAGGCGCGGGGTGCCGACGGTGTTCACGATTTGCCCGAACGGGCCGTTGCCTGTGCCGCCACCACCAACGAAGGCGAGGTAGGCCTCGATGTCGGTGACTGAGGGGTTGCCGAAGTTGGTGTGGTTCCAGAGGTTGAAGAAGTCCGCAGTGAAGCGCACGTCCTGTCGCTCGCCAATCTTAAATGACTTGATCAGCGAGAAGTCCCAGTTCTGCTGGAACGGACCGTGGTAGAGATTGCGTCCGAGATCCCCAAATCCGGTAGTGCAGAAGTTGGAATCCGTTTCGCACTGAGTTGGATAGAGCTGCGGGGCAGGCACGAAGGCCGCCGGATTCAGGTAGCCGTTGATGCGCTGGTGAATGTCGCCGCTGGTCAGGCCACTGGCAACGGTTGCGCCGGGAGCCAGGCTTGCGCCCAGCAGCGGCGTGCTGCCCTGACCGAGGAAGGCGGTCCCAGCGCCGGAATCAAAGATGGAGAACGGCGTTCCAGACTGGAAGATAGTTACACCGCTGATCGACCATCCGCCGAGCGCGGCGCGAAGCGCTCCACTGGAGTGCTCCAGGAAGGGAAGCTCATAGACGTAGCTGACTGACAGGCGGTGACGCCGGTCAAAGTCGGAAGGACCGCGTGACGCGTTGATGTTGCTTTGATCGTTATAGGCGGTGTTGAAAGCGGTATTGCCGGTGGAAGTTGCGTCAATGTTCTTGGAGTAAGTGTAGGCGGCCTGGAAGTAGCTACGTCCCCATCGGCGCGATCCGGTTGCCTGCAGAGCGTGGTAGATCGAATAGGCGTCGTTGGCGAAGACCTGATAGCCGCTGTAGCCGTTCAATCCCGGCGTCGGGGTGCGGGCGATGGCGTTGGCGAAGGTGTTGGCGGTGATCTGGGAGCTGTTGCCGTTGGTGTCGGTGACGGTGAAGGGGTGAGCGCTGGCGTCCACGGACTGGATGCCGTCGCGAGTTTCGCGCAGGTGGATTCCGCGGGTACCGACGTAGCCTACTTCTAAAACCCAGCGCTTTCCAAGCTCACGTTGAATTGTGAGGTTCCATTGTTGTGTGTTGGGCACTACGAAATGACGCGGCACTTCGAGCACGAACAGATTTTGTGTGCTGTTGACTCCGGGACCGGTGCAACTGTTGTAAGTGCCAAACTGATTCGTGTCGGTCGTCGGGTCGCCATTTCCATCTACAAAGCCGGTGAACTGGGCCAGGCACGGCAACCAGGCCCCTGATAACGTTCCGGCAGCCGGGACACCATTCGCGTTGGTGGCCGGAGTGCCAGTGAAGAAATTGGACATGGTGAAGCCCGGCGTCTGACCAAAGAACACGATAGGGATGAACGGCGACTGGAAGCTGAGCTGGTCGACGGCGCCGACGTCTTCGCGGACGTAATAGATGCCATAGCCACCGCGAACGGTAGTGGTGTGGCGGCCGAAGACGTCCCAGGCAAAGCCGACGCGTGGGCCCCATCCGGTGGAGACGTTGTTGCGGAAGGTGGATCCGGCAGCATTGCCCGTCAGCCCGCTGACGCCCAGTTTATTCACGCAGCCGGGATAGATGAACGGGTAGGTTCCGGACTTGGTCAAATCGGATTCGATGTTGCCAATGTGGCAGGCGCCATCGGTCCAGGCTCCGAGGAACTCGGTCCGCAGGCCTAGGTTCAGGGTCAGGCTTGAGGTGGCTTTCCAGTCATCCTGAGCGAACACGGCGTAGTTGTTCTGGCGGTAGTTGTGGTTATAGACGCCGCCGCCTCCGAAGCTGAACTCGGGAGTGCCGCCTACGAAGTTCTCGAAATCGCTCAGGGTTATGGGATTCCCAAGCAAATCCTGAGCGCTCGTGTTGGTGAAAAATAGCTGGCCGTTGAAGACCTGGGGAAACTTCTTGTCGAGATTGACGCGAGTGAACTGGCCCCCGAAGGTGAAGGTGTGCTTGCCGCGGACCCAGCTCAGGTTCTCGACGAAATTGTAGTTGTTCTGAATCTGGAACTGGTTGGCGGGCGGCGTTGGGCCAAACTGGAATCCTGAGGTCAGGAAGGTGAATTTGTAAATGCTGTTGGTGAGGTTGCTGGTGGGGCGGTCAATGCCGGCATCGGTCACCGTGACGGGGTCGACGTTGATGCCGCTGTTGTTGATGCGAACGTAGCCAAAGCGAAAATCATTGACTAGGCTTGGCGAAAACAGATGGGTTTCAGCGACGCTGAAGAACCGGTCGTGGACCGGAATCTGGTAGGGGAAATTGAGATCGGTGGGGCTGGCGGGAGCGCCGAGTGATGCCTGCAATCCACCCGCCCCGAAAGGCACGTCCCTTTCCGAGTTGGAGAAGAAGAAGCGGGCTGAGAGCCGGTCGTTGGAGTTGCGAAAATCGTGATCCCAGTTGGCGGTAAATTGATCGTCGACGAACTTGCCGGGCTTGCTGACGGTGAACTGAACCAGACTACCCACTGCCGTACCATTGGGCACGTTGTTCGGAAGCGGAAAAAGATAACCGTTACCTGCCGCGCCAAACTGGTTGCTCTTGAAAGCCAGAAGCGACGCAGCCACCGGGTCGACCGAAAGGCCCGCGCTCGCTAATTGGGTATCGTTTGCGAGATTGGCTTCCGAAGCAGGATCAGTGCCGCGGTCAATGGCAGGCACGTAGGGGACGAACGTACTGATCAGCGTTCCCGGGGAGTCGCCGCTGCGCTGGCGCGCGCCTTGATAGTTGAAGAAGAAGAATCCCAGCTTGCCGCCCGGACTGACCGGGCCGCCAAGACTGGCGCCAAAAATGTTCTGCTGGATCACCGGGCGAGGCGACCCGCTGCCTTTCAGGAAATATTCGTTCGCATCGAGAGAGGTGTTACGGAAGAACTCATAAACGTCGCCGTGAAAGTCGTTGGTACCGGATTTCAGAATGGCGTTAATGTTTCCGCCGCCGTTGCGGCCCTGGCTGGCGTCGTAGAGAGAAGTCTGGACCTTAAACTCCTGGACAACATCGGGGCTGGGCAAAGGCGTCGTGGACAGCTCGGCGACGTTGTAGTCGGTGGCACTGATTCCTTCGATGGAATAGTTGTTGTTGTCCTCGCGCTGGCCGTTGACCTGAATGCGGACGTCGCCGCGTCCCAATTGGGCGGCGGAATTCAGTTCGCTTTGCGCGCCGGTCGAGAGCGTCAGCAATTGCTGGAAGTTCTGGGTGGCAAGCGGGAGGGCGCGGATGGTGGTGGCCTCAATGGCCTGGCCGGTGGTGGCGTCGGTGGTGTCGACAGCCTGAACCTGGGCCTGGACTTCGATGTGCTGCTGCACGGCTTTCGGGCTGAGCTTGGCGATCATGCGCGTGGTCTCGGTGACGCGGACCACGATGTCGCGGAGGTCGGCTTGCGCGAAGCCGGCGCTCTGAATACTGACGGTGTAGGTTCCAACCGGCAGCAGGGGAGCGGTGAATGAACCTTCGGCATCGGTCTTGACCGTGCGCTCCAAAAGTTTTGTGTCCTGATCGGTGATGCGAACCTCCGCGCCGGCGACGACGGCGCCGCTTTGGTCCTGCACGGTGCCGGTGATGGCTCCGGTGGCTCCGCCCTGAGCTAAGGCCTGGGTGACGAGGGCAAACGCAACAAAAGCGATCGAAATCAATCTGTGTAATGGACTCGGCATAGTGTTCTCCCCACTTGCAAACTCGAAAATTGAAGTTGTCTCGTTACTGAGAAATAGATTGCTGAACCGCTCGACTACAGGCGATAAAGCGTCGCCATGCCTGTGCGCCCGCACACAGGACTGCATCGCGACTGACAAAATGTGATCGCTTGCGTTCAGCCATCGCCATTGAGTGCACACCGCCCGCAGAGCATTTAGGTGTGAGGATGGAGGGATTTTATCGAAAAGAAGAAAAGGTTTGCAACCTCGGCTGCATTGAGGTGGTGTTCTAGTAAACCAAGAAGGACACGAAGGAAACCCAAGATTTCGGACCTTTGTGTAATTTCGTATCCCCAGCCGACGGCGCGGCTTGAAGCCGCGCCCTTTCAAGGCGGGATCTTTCTTAGGATCCGTGCCCGTGCCGGATGAGGTCCTAGCTGCAGTCGGTGCCAGAGGCAGAACCTACTTCCCCGGCGCGTTGGAACCAGCCCGCCTCGCGGACGTGCTCATCCCGGAACTGACGCAGGCGGGCGCCGAGGATTCCGGCGCGGCCCAGGTAACCCACGGTCTTGCGCTCGTCGGAGCGATCGACCACAGGCAGGCGGCCAATATCGAAGCGGAGCATTTTGGCGGCTGCCTCGGAGACTAATTCGTCCGGGTAGGCGACGACGAGGTGAGTGCTGCCGGCTTCCTGCACTCTCATCGATCCGGAGGGATCCTTGTCCAGCGCGCGCAGGATATCTCCGCGCGTGACCAGTCCGGCAAGCTTGCCGGAGTCATCGAGAATCAGGAGCGCTTCGTGCCGGGCCAACTGGCGGTCATGTTGGGCGATGCGTTCTGCCAGCAGTCCAACGGTCATGGTCGAAGGGATGACGGGCAGGTCGCGTTCCATGGTGTCCGCGACCGTGGCTTGGGTAAGAGCGTCAGCCTCATAGTCCTGATGGACGCGCAAGCCGCGCCGCGCCAGCTTTTCGGTCATGATGGAACTGTTGGGCATAAAGAGCATGGCGATGCCGTCGGCAATGACCGCGACCAGCATCAAGGGAAGGACGGAGTTGTAGTCACGAGTGATTTCGAAAGCGAAGATGATGAAAGAAAACGTCGCCCGGGAGGCGGCTCCGAAGACCGCGCCCATCGCGACCAGGGCAAATGCGCCGGGGGACAGGTTCGCAGCGGGAAAGAAGTAATTGGCAATCATGGCGAACATGCCGCCCATGGCCGCACTCCACATGAAGGTAGGAGCGAGCAATCCACCGGAAGTGCCGGAGCCGAGTGAAATGACGAGGGCGGCGGCCTTGGCAATCATCACGACCAGCAACAGCTTCCACGCCAGTTGGCCGTTCAGGATGTCGCTGATGGTGTCGTAGCCGACACCCAGAACGCGGGGAACGAAGAAGCCGATGATGCCGAGGCCAAGCGCGCCGATGGCGGGCCACCACAAATCGTCGACGGGCAGCTTCTCGAACTGGTCTTCGACCCAGTAGAGGAGTTTGCTGAAGGCGACGGCGACGAGGCCGCAGAGCAATCCCAGTGCGAGGTAGAAGGGCAGAGCGCGGGGAATGCCGAAGTCCATGGCTCCGACCTGGAACATCGGTCCGGGGCCGAGCAGCTGCATGTGCACGGCAGTGGCGAGCGTGCTGGCGACCACCAGGGGAATAAAGGAGCGCGACTTGAATTCGAAGAGAAGAAGTTCGATGGCGAGAATCACTCCGGCAATGGGCGTGTTGAAGGTCGCGGACATGCCGGCGGCGGCTCCGCAAGCCAGTAACACTTTGCGCTCGACGGCGGTGGTGTGAAAGGCCTGGCCGACGAGCGAGCCCAGAGCTCCCCCGGTCTGGATGATGGGGCCTTCCGCGCCGAAGGGACCGCCCGTGCCGATGGCGATGGCGGCAGAGATCGGTTTGAGGATAGCAACGCGAGGGGCGATGCGGCTGCGATTGATCAGCACGGCTTCCATCGCCTCAGGGATGCCGTGGCCTTTGATCTTGGACGTGCCGTACTTCGCCAT
Organism: Terriglobia bacterium; assembly: GCA_020073465.1. Taxonomy (GTDB): domain Bacteria; phylum Acidobacteriota; class Terriglobia; order Terriglobales; family Acidobacteriaceae; genus Sulfotelmatobacter. Next base: position 211,413 of record JAIQFC010000005.1, on the reverse strand, counting down.
GATGCCGACGATCAGACCGCCTACGACGGGGATCAGAATGACCCACGCTCCGAGATGGTGGAGGCGCGCACTGGTGAAATCGGTGGCCCAGCGGTGGAAGAAGAAAAGATTCGTGAACAGCCCGATGAGCTTGTAGAGAGCGAAGGCGACGAAGCCGGCGACCAGGCCGATGGCTGCGGAAAGGAAGGAAACCAGCAGCATGCGGAATTGCACGGGCTGGGAATGTGAATTGAGCGCGGCGGGAGTTGTCATTTCGTTTTGGCAGCCATTTCCTCATCCGGGGTGGAGTGCTTCTGTGGAACCGCATCTCCCGCGTGCATGAGTCGTTGCAGAGCGGCCACGAGAGCGGGGCCGGCAGTACGCAGTTCTTCGTGGTGATGCAGAGCCAGGTCCGCCAGAGTGCGCTCACCCGACGGGGTCAGAGCCAGCAACACTTCGCGGCGGTCGTCTTCAGCGCGCTGGCGACGCACATAGCCACCGGATTCCAGGCGGTTAATCAGCTCAACCGCGCTGTGGTGGCGGATTTGCATGCGGTTGGCCAGCTCGCGAATGCGCGGGCGAACTCCGGGGGGAATGCCTTTGATCGCCAGCATGAGCTGGTACTGGCCACGCTCCAGACCGGCTTTGCGTACAGCCTGCTCGCTGAAGTGCAGGAACTTGCGGATCTGGTAGCGAAACTCCGCCAGGGCCTGGTAGTCCGATAGGGTGAGCTTCTTCATGCGGCAAGTGTATCGTGCTCCGACCTAGTCACAAATTAAGTATATCGTAAGACGATATAGAAAGCAGTTCGCGGCGATACTGGTGGGCGGGTAGGTTGCCGGCCGGTTGGGGGAGTCGTTTTCTCAGGAGGGGGTGCCGATTCGCGCGAGATCCTTCGCTCCGCCTGAAAAGCGGCTGCGCTCAGGATGACGCCTGACGAGTATAGGAGTGCCGGACTCAGTGTGCGCGGCTCGCCCAGATACCCTTCGACTTCGCTCAGGGCAGGCTCTTCGCTCCGCCTGAAAAGCGGCTGCGCTCAGGATGACGCCTGACACATATGAGGGCTGAAGGTCCAACTGCGCGACTACAGGAGGATTCCGCTTGCGCGCTAGAAATCACTACAGTACACTGCCAGCCTCCCCCCAACGGGCCCGCATTGTCTAGTGTTGGAGGGTTGCAAATGTTTGCAGTTCCCAGCGGGAAAACGCCGCCAGGCGCGGTGTTTGCACGGATCCTTTCTCGTTTGCCAGTTTTCCTGGTTGTGTCCTTATTGCTGAGCATCGGAATTTTCCTCGTCTCGTCCTCGAGTGCCCAGGTCAGCGTCACCACGCAGCGGTACGACAACTCCCGCAGCGGGCTCGACCTCAGCGAGAGTCTTCTCAACCCGACGAACGTAAACAGCACGACTTTCGGCAGATTGTTTTCGCAGCCGGTGGATGGAGCCATCGTAGGACATCCACTGTTCCTGCCGGGAATCTCCATTCCGGGCCTGGGAACGCACAACGTGGTCTATGCGGCGACGATGCACGACAGCGTCTACGCTTTCGACGCTGCGAGCAACAGTGGGAGTAATGCGCAACCCCTGTGGCACGTGAGCTTCACCAATGCCGGGGCAGGGGTGACGAGTGTTCCGATCGCCGATCAAGCCTGCGGCAAAGTTACCGCCTTCACCGAGATTGGCGTTCTGCCTGCGATGGTGATCGATTCGGCCACGGGAACTCTGTATGCGGTGGCGAAGACGGAAGAGAGCGGAAGTTTTGTGCATCGCCTGCACGCGCTGGACATTACAACTGGGCAGGAAAAGTTTGGAGGCCCAGTTCAGATCAAGGGTTCTGTGGTTTCCGGCGGTGTGACCTTTGCCTTCAAAGATCGATACCAGATGGCGCGGCCCGGGCTGGTTCTCGTCAAGGGGGTGGTGTACGTCACGTTTGGCGGTGAGGGCTGCAAGTTCTCCCCGAACGCCGTGGGCTGGGTGATGGCATATAACGCCTCCAATTTGCAGCAGCTCGGGGTGTTCACAACGAATCCGCGGGATGGCTACGGCGTCGGCATTTGGCAAGGGGGCGTGGGACCTGCCGCCGACAGTGCCGGCAATCTGTATTTCGCCACGGGCGACGGACCCTACGATGCAGATACCGGCGGCCCCCACTACGGCGACTCTGTATTGAAACTGAATCTGGGGACGACGCTCGGTGTGGCGAGTTACTTCACTCCGAATAACGAGCGCTATCTCACCAAGAACGATCTCGATCTGGGCTCGGGAGGAGTGCTGATGCTTCCCGACCAGGCCGGGTCGCATCCGCACGAGATGATTGCCATCGGGAAGGAAGGGTCGATCAACGTGATTGACCGGGACAATCTGGGCGGCTTCAATCCAGGCGGCAACTCCCAAATCCCGCAGTTCTTAGCCTTTGTAACCGGGGAAGTGGCCGGCGTACCGCTCTATTGGAACAACCTGCTGTTTGTGGGCGGACAAGGGTTCCCCGTGCAGGCGTATGCGCTCACGAACGGCCAGATGTCGGTCACTCCGATCTACGAGTCCACGCTCAGTTATTCCAACCCTAACGGCTTGATCCTTTCGGCGAATGGGAATAGCAATGCCGTACTTTGGGCAATGGACGGGCAGGGATCTGCCACGAAGATGTTTGCCTTCGATGCCCTGAATCTCAACAAGCTCTACAGCACGATCGACAATGCGACACGGGACTCGGTCGGAGGTGCGCCACATTTCGTGACGCCCATCGTGGCCAACGGGAGGGTCTACGTCGGCGGCACCAGCAAACTGGCGGTTTACGGATTGTTCCGCGTGCTGCCAGTTGCGTCCGGGTCGGGACAGACGGGAACCGTAAACACGACACTGCCAACCATGCTCAAGGTGCAAGCCACCGATCCCTACGGAGGGAACGTCAGCGGACTGTCGGTTACCTTCAGCGATGCGGGGGCCGGAGGCAGCTTCAGTTCGTCCGTGGTAAAGACGGACGTTTCAGGATTCGCGTCGACCAGCTACACGTTGCCGAAGACGGCGAGTACGGTGACGATCACAGCGTCGCTGCCGGGTTTCAACCAGGCTACGTTCTCGGAAGTAGCCAACGCAGGTGCGCCGGCGCTCATCAAGACTCACGGCGGTTTCAACCAGACTGCGCCGATCAACACTCCGCTTCCGGCGTCGATTTCGGCGGCGGTGAAGGATGCATTCAACAACGCGGTACCGGGGGTCGTTGTGACCTTCAGCGACGGTGGGGCAGGGGGGGCGTTCTCGTCAACGACCGCGACGACGAATAGCTCAGGCTGGGCTGACGTGAATTACACCACGCCGGGGGTTCCGGGGGTTATCTACGTGACCGCCACGGTGAGCGGAGTGGCCACGGGAGCTAAGTTCAAGGAAACGGTGATGGCGCAGTAGAGGGGGTGGCTGGTAGGACGGGATGTGAGGAATTCCCTTGATGCACCGCCTTTAGCCGCGGAAACCGCCAGTGACTGTCGCTGCACGCTGCGATCTGGCGGATTCAAGGTCGGATGTCCCGAGTTGGCCAATTTCAGCGAGTCCAATCGCCTGTTTTCGTCAACTGACCTGGCGATTACTCTAAAGTGCCAAAGTGTGGGGACTGAACCCCCTATCCGCGTCGAACTAGTTCTCCACGCCGTCAACCCGGAGATCCCTGCCAGGCAGAATGGCTGCCCGGCCGCCGCCGCATCTTGCGGAGCGCGTGAGATCGCCTCCCCGATCAGCTACCCCCTTGACATCATAGCTCGGAATCCGATATAATGCACATCGACTTATGAAAGACGGAACCTCTAGCTTCCTCCCTTTGTCTCCCGCGACCCTGCATATCTTGCTCTCTCTAGCCGCCGAGGATCTCCATGGCTACGGCATCATGCAGGAGGTAGCCCGTCAGTCGGAGGGGAAATACAAACTTGGCCCGGGAACTCTTTACGACAATCTTCAAAAGCTGATTCAGCGCGAGTTCGTGCAGGAACTTGGTCGGCGCCCAGGCGACGATGATCCCCGGCGCCGTTACTATCGCCTGACCTCCCTTGGCCGCGGTGTACTCGCGGCAGAAACCGCCCGCCTCGCCGGCGTAGTGCGCGAGGCGCGATTGCGACTGCGAATCACCAGGCCGCGGAGGGCATAATGCTTCGGCCTTTGTACTGTTGCGTGCTGCGTCTGCATCCGCCGGGCTTCCGCCAGAGGTTCGCGGAGGAGATGCTTTCGATTTTCGACCACGCCGGGGGAGAAGCAGCTGCATTCAGGCTGCTGCTCGACGGTCTGCTGTCGCTGGCACGACAGTGGGCATTGCGTCCGGAATTCTGGCACGACCTCTCTCCCGCACGCCCACGGCAGCCCGCTCCCGATGGCATCCCATCCTTCTACACGCTCGACCCCTTCCGCCCTCGCATTCCCGCCGTGATCCATGCCCTGGTGCTGTCGACGGCCGTTTTTTGCCTGACCTGCTTCGCCATCAAGGACAGTTGGATCCACGTTCTCCACGTGCGCATTCCGGAAGTTCCGTTCGACAGCCCGCGACCGACCCAAACGAACCCCGGCAACTCGCCGCCTGTGATCTTAGAGAGACCGACGGTTCCGCCTCACGCCGGGGACCAAGCACCAATTTCTTTTCCCGTCGCGCCCGCCCCGGGCCTCGACGTGCTCAAACACGCACAGGGTACCCCAAGCGCTGCTCAGAGCCGCATCTCCAAGAATCCCGTCGCCTCCTCAGCAGCGGGCGATCCACAATCTCAGGTGAGCTCCGGGTCGCCCGCGCAAACGTTGAGCCTGACGATAGCGACTCAAGGTCGTTTGCAGCCCCACATGGGAACCCGCGTGGACCAACCGCAAGCTCAGCGACCAAAGCCGCAGTATGCTGCCGGCGCACTGGCCCAAGCAACGACCGGCGACGCGAACCTGGATCCTGCGGAGCGGCAACGCGTGATTGATCGGACAATTGCGAATCTGAGGCAGTACTACTTTGATCGGGACGTTGCGCAGAAGATGTCGGACGCGCTGCTGGCGCATCAGAAGAGCGGCGACGACAACGCGGTGACGGAGGGCGGGGCCTTTGCCGATCTGCTGACCAAGCAGATGAGGGATGCAAGCCATGACATGCACCTCATCATGGAATACAGCCGGGACAGATTGCCGGAGCACCCGCCGGAACAAACACCTGAAAGTCTTGCGCGTTATCGGAAGGCAATGGAGCAGGAAAACTGCATGTTCAAAAAGGTCGAAATCCTGCCGCACAATATCGGCTATCTGAAGCTCAATTTTTTCTCTGATACTTCTGTATGCAAGTCAACCGCAACTACTGCGATGGCCTCTTTGAACCACGCAGATGCAATCATCTTTGATTTGCGGGACAACACTGGTGGCTTTCCGAATATGGTCTCGCTGATTGCCAGCTACCTCTTCGACCATCCGGAGTACATGTACGGCCCCAGGGGGGCTCCAACTGAGCAGTCCTGGACGCGGTCGCCTATTCCCGGAAACAGACTGGCGGACAAGCCGGTATATGTGCTGACCTCAGCCTCGACCTGGTCCGGTGCAGAGCAGTTCAGCTACGACCTGAAGATGCTGAGACGCGCCACGTTGGTGGGTGAGACGACGCGTGGTGGCGCCCATGCGGGTGTATTCCATCGTATCGACGATCACTTTGGCATCGGTATTCCCGAAGTGAAGCCGATCAATCCCTTCGGAAAGGCCGACTGGGAAGGGACAGGCGTGGAACCGGATGTAAAGGTGAAGGCCGCGGATGCGCTGGAGACAGCAAAGGATCTAGCAGAGAGCAAGCTACGGAAGAAGTAGGCCCCTTGTGTCCACCCTTAACTCTTAGGTGTTGAAATATCGCCATCTCACTCATTGACCCGCCCGAGGGCTTCTGCAGTGTACGAGCTTCCTGAGTCGGGCTATGCCGAAGGCTGCAAATGGGAGGTCACGTCCTGTTTCGCGAACGATTCGAGGCAGATGAATATCCCTGTGGGCAGGTTTAGTGACACCACAGCTAAAGCCGCGAATGATTTTGGTGCGCTGACGGCACGGCTGGAAGCCGTGCTCTTCCCAAAACAGTAGCCGAGCTTTGCTCGGCCTGGACAGCCGAGGGCGGCTGTCCCTACATGGGCAGTGGTGCTGGCAGCGCGGGCGGGGCCCCTTCGACTCCACTCAGGGCAGGTCCGCGCCACACAGACACGGCATTGCAGCCCGACGACTCCTGTTAGAATCTTTAGTCCAAAATTTTCCGCACACGACAGGAGCGCCCAGCCTTGATTCCGCGCTACACCCGGCCCGACATGGGCCGCATTTGGAGCGACGAAAACCGCTTCCGCACCTGGCTGGCGGTGGAGGTTGCCGCTACTGAGACTCTGGCCGAAGCCGGGCTGGTGCCCAAGGACGCCGCCAAGGCGATTCGCGAGCGCGCCGATTTCCGGGTGGAGCGGATCCATGAGATCGAGGCGGAGGTCCGACATGACGTAATCGCGTTCACCACGGCGGTGGCGGAGATTGTGGGTCCGCACGCGCGCTGGTTTCACTACGGACTTACCTCGAACGATGTGGTGGACACGGCGCAGGCGCTGCTCATCATGCAAGCGTCCACGCTCATTGCGCAGGATCTGGAGAGGCTGGCCGAGGCGCTGGAGCGTCGCGCGTGGGAATTTAAAGACACGCCGATGGTGGGCCGGACGCACGGCATCCACGCGGAGCCGATCACGTTCGGCTTCAAGCTGGCCAACTGGTATTCGGAGACGCAGCGAAACATCGCGCGTTTCGCGGCGGCAGCGGAAGACTTGCGGGTGGGCAAGTTTTCCGGAGCGGTCGGAATTTTTGCCCACCTCACCCCAGAGCTCGAGGAAAAGATCTGTACCCGGCTTGGGCTGAAGGCGGCGGCGGTGTCGTCGCAGGTGATCCAGCGCGACCGGCACGCGCACTATCTGGCAACGCTGGCGGTGATTGCCTCATCGCTGGACAAGATCGCGACGGAAATCCGCCATTTGCAGCGGACCGAAGTGCGGGAGGCGGAGGAATTCTTCAGCGAGAAGCAGAAGGGTTCGTCGGCCATGCCGCACAAGCGGAATCCGGTGACATGTGAACAGATCAGCGGGCTGGCGCGGGTGGTGCGCGGCAACGCGCAGGCGGGGTTTGAGAATGTGGCGTTGTGGCATGAGCGCGACATCTCACATTCTTCGGTGGAGCGGGTCGTCCTGCCCGACTCGACTACGCTGGTCGACTACCTGCTGAGCAAGACGACCAACCTGATTGAAACCATGTTTGTTTATCCCGAGCGCATGCGGGCGAACCTGGAGAGCACGCGGGGACTCATCTTCAGCGGCCAGCTCTTGCTCGACCTGGTGGAGCACGGGGTTTCGCGCGAGGATGCGTACCGGCTGGTGCAGGGACACGCCATGCGGGCGTGGAAGGAGGGTCTCGACTTTCAGCAGCTTGTGCTTGCCGACAGGGAGATCACGGGGCGGGTGCCACGCAAACAGATCGAGCATGCGTTTGATTTATCCCGCCAGTTGAAGAACGTGGACAAGATCTTCGCCCGCGTGTTCGGAACGGCTGCCAAGCCATCGAAACCGCGGCCGGCGAAGACTCGAGAAGCCCGGCGCAAGAGCTGAGATCAAGGCTTCCTGCAGGGGTTACTATCGTGCGGCGCTGGTCTAGCGCTCCCCGGCACGCCATGCAAGAATAAGCGACAACTCACGCACGAAAAAATTGGCACCTCAGCAAGTGTGACCCAGTGCGGGGGAAATACTGGCAAGAGGGAGATTGCAGATGAGCCGTCATGGGGCGGAGTCTGTCCATTTCTGTTTGCGCGTCTTGTTTCTGATCCTGGCAGTTGCGGTCGCATCTTCGACCGGCCAGACCCCGGGCGTTACCGACAACAGCATACTGATTGGGTCGTGCTCCGCTCTCGACGGCCCCGCGCATGTACTGGGGAACCAGACCGTCATGGGTGCGACGGCTTATCTCCACGGCATAAACGACGAGGGGGGAGTCTTTGGCCGCAAGATTCAGTTGCTGGCCTTTGATGACGGCTACGACCCCGACAAGGCTCCAGTGTGTTTCAGACGGATGGCCAAGGAGAATGTGTTCTCGCTTGGTTTCTTTGTGGGGACGCCGACCGCCAAGGTCTATGTGCCGATGGCACAGGAAGAGAAAATCCCCGTGGTCGGGCTGTTTACCGGGGCACAGCTTCTCTACGAACCGCTGAAGCACTACGTCATCAACATCCGGGCCTCGTATTACGACGAAACTCGCGAGCAGATCGACAAGCTGTGGGAGCAGAACATTCGGAAGATCGGCGTCATCTACCAGGACGATGCTTTCGGCAAGACCGTATTGGATGGGGTGAAACTGGCTTTGCAGAAGCACAATTCGGCCCCGGTGGCGCTGGGCACGTTTGCACGGAACACGGTTGACATTGAGGGCGGCCTGCGGGAGGTGATGGCAACCCGTCCGCAGGCAGTGATCGTGGTAGGACCGTACTCGCCGGTTGCGGCCGTGGTCAAGCAGGCGCACGCTGCCGGCTGGAAGCCGCAGTTCCTGACTGTCTCATTCGTGGGTACCGAGGAATTCATCAAAGAAGCGGGACCGGATGCAGAGGGCACGATCATCACCCAGGTGGTGCCGCCTTATGACCGGACCGACTACCTGACGGTGGCTCTCTACCAGAAATACCTGACGAAGTATTACCCCGCCCAGCCGCCGAGCTTTGTGAGCTTCGAAGGCTTTGTGGATGCGATGGTACTGGTGGAAGGCTTGAAGCGGGCGGGAAAGGACCTGACTCGCGAGAAGTTTATCAGCGCCATCGAATCCATCCACAACATGAACGTCGGACTGGGGCCGAAGCTGGTGCTCAACTATGGCCCGACGGAGCATAAGGGCTTCGACCATGTTTATCCCACGGTGGTGCGGGGTGGGAAACCCATCTTGCTGACGGACTGGTCGTCTGTGGGTAAGTAGCCCCGGGCGCTCATCGTGCAATGTGAGTTGGATGGTGCAGGCGAGCGGGAGTAGTCCCAGGGTAACGTGGGGATGCCGGTTCATCCCGCTATAATCGCGACAGTGGCAACTACCGCAGAGACTCTGAGCCGAGTGGCGACGCGCCCGACCTGGGCAGAAGTGTCGCTGGCCGCGCTGCGGCAGAATTTCCGAACCGTTCAAAAACATGTGGGAGCGAACGTCACCGTGTGCGCCGTGGTGAAGGCGGATGCGTACGGTCACGGTGCGGTGGAATGCTCTCGTGCGTTGGAGGCGGAAGGGGCGAGGTGGCTGGGCGTGACCTCGCTGGATGAGGCGATCCCGCTGCGCGAGGCTGGCATCCAGTCGAACATCCTGTTGATGACGGGTTTCTGGCGCGGCGAAGAGAGCGAGATTGTCCGGCTGCGCCTGACTCCCACGGTCTGGGAACCGTGGGACATCGAGGCGCTGGAGAAGGCGACTGCCACCCTCGGCGTGGTGCGGCATCCGGTGCACTTGAAGGTGGACACGGGCATGGGGCGCCTGGGAGTTGCAGTTGCCGAACTTCCGGCGGTGCTCGACGCGTTGAAGCAGGCGAAGCATCTGGCGCTTGAAGGGCTTTCAACCCATCTGGCTTCATCGGAGATCATGGACACGCCGTCGGTAGCGGATCAGGAACGCGCGTTCGAGAAAGCGCGCGAAATGGTGCGCGGGGTGGGTTTCGAGCCGAGCTTTGTGCATGTCGCAAACACCAGCGCGGTCATTTCGCGGCGGGAAACGTGGAACAGCATGGTACGTCCGGGAGTCGCGCTGTATGGATACTACCTGCCGTTTCAACGGGCAGGGCGAGAGGTGGGTGGCGGGACTTTGCGGCTGGCGGTGAAGCCGATCCTGACCTGGAAGACGAGAATTCTTTCCATGCGACACTTTGCGGCGAATCATCCGCTGGGATATGGCGGGAGTTTTGTCACCAAGGCGCGGACCCAGGTTGCGGTTCTTCCTGTGGGTTACGCCGACGGATACAACCGGCAGCTTTCCAATCGCGGGCGCGTGATGGTGCGCGATCATTACGCGCCGATCGTGGGCAGCATCTCGATGGATTTGACGCTGGTGGATGTGACCGGAATCCCGGGAGTTTCGGTGGGGGATGAAGTCATTCTGCTGGGGACGTGCGATGGGCTGAGTGTGGATGCTTTGGAGCACGCGCGACTGGCGAACAGTTCGCCGTACGAGATTCTCTGCAATATTTCGAAGCGGGTGCCGAGACGGTACAGCAGTTAGTTCCTGCGCCGCAGGCCTCTCGGGCGGCGGCAAGATGCATGGGTCCTTCGCTGCGCTCAGGATGACAGAGTCGGGATTCAGGGCAGTGAGGGGAGGGCGAACTCCCGTTCGACGGCCAGATGCCAAGTGCCACCTGCTGATTGCTACCATTGGATGATTCCGAAATCCAGCCCCCACTCCTGCTTGGTACACTAGAAGATTCCATATGCCTTCCCGCTACGCACAGTGGATGTATGACTGGGAGCACCGGCTTACATCGGTGGACAACAATCGTGTGGTGCGTCCGCTGGATTGGGGGGTGGAGTGGGCCCGGGAATGGCCTTGCCGCAATGGGTGGCATCCGGGGCAGTCGGCGGATAATCCTGAGAAGTTCTTCGGCGATTTCAACCGGCGCATCGTGGGGGCAAGCGATGAGTTCTACTCTTACACGCGGCCACGCGACTATCGGCTGGAGAAGCGTGAAGTGCAGGTCTTTTCCACCCGCGAAGTTCCTGATCAGAAGCTGGAAGAGAAGGTCAGGGGAACGTCGGCGGAGTTTCTGCGGTTCACTTCTCCGGTGCGGACGCCCTACACCGAAAATAATGTGGTGAACGCGCGGTGGTTTCCGGCGCGGGGGCGGCGGGCGATCGTGCTTCTGCCCCACTGGAATTCGGATGCGATTGCCTATGTCAGTTTGTGCCGCGTGTTCAACATGCTGGGCATTGCGGTGCTGCGGCTGAGCATGCCGTATCACGATATCCGCATGCCGGCAGAGATCCGGCGGGCGGACTATGCGGTGTCGGCGAACATCGGGCGCACGCTCGATGCGGCGCGGCAAGGGGTGGTGGACGTGCGCTGCTGCCTGGACTGGCTCGAAGAACAGGGCTACAACCGGCTGGGTATCGTAGGGACGAGCCTGGGGTCGTGTTATGCGTTCATTGCGGCGGCGCACGATCCGCGGATTCGGGTGGCGGCGTTCAACCATGCTTCGACTTACTTTGCGGACGTGGCATGGCATGGACAGTCGACACGCCACATTCGGAAGGGCGTCGAACAGCAGATCGATTTGGAGCGCTTGCGACAGGTGTGGCTGGCGATCAGTCCGATGTCTTACTTTGAGCAGTTTTCGCGCTGGCGCAAGAAGTCGCTCATTGTTTATGCGAAGTATGATTTGACCTTTCTGCCGGAGTTTTCGCGTCAGGTGGTGGAGCAATTTGAGCGGCACGGGCTGGATCACAAGGTGGCAGTACTGCCCTGCGGGCACTACACGACTGGTGAGACGCCTTACAAATATATGGATGGGTGGCATCTGGCGTCGTTCTTGCGGACGGCGTTTGAAGGGTAGGAGCATCCAGTCGTTCTTGAGTGGCATGGAGTTTCGAAACCTCCGCGCATAGGACACTACCGATTGGCACTGCAAACAAAGTGCATAGGTCCTTCCCCTTCGCGAACGCTCAGGGTCAGGATGACAGGGCGGCGGGTTTAGAATGGAACGATGGAAACGGGGCGCGTTTCTCGTCCAGATAGCGTTGTGGAGCAGAGGTGCGGGGAGTTTCTGATCAGCACCGAGCGCGCGCGTCTCGACCTCGAGGTCATTCATGGTTTTCTGACGAATAGCTACTGGGCCAAGGGGATTCCCCGCGAACTGGTGGCGCGAGCGATGGAGAACTCGCTGTGCTTCGGCATATATGATGGTGCGGGCGCACAAGTGGGATTCGCGCGGGTGATCAGTGATTTTGCCACTTACGCATACATCGCGGACGTGTTTGTGCTCGAATCGCATCGGGGACGCGGGCTCGGCAAGGGGTTGATGGAGTGCATTGTGCAGCACCCGACCCTGCAAGGATTGCGGCGGTGGAACCTGTCGACGCTCGACGCCCACGGGCTCTATGCGCAGTTCGGGTTTACGCCTCCCAAATGGCCGGAGAGGTATATGGAAATCCTGTGGCCGAATCTTTACGAGAGAGATTAGGAAACGGAACGAACTATGACCACAAAGACTGCCGCGATGTACCGTCCGCTGTTCGAATCCGATCCGCAGATCGCCGCTGCCATCGACAATGAAACCCGGCGGCAGCACGAAGGGCTGGAACTGATCGCCTCGGAGAACTTCGTCAGCGAAGCTGTGCTGGAGGCGGCGGGATCGGTGTTCACGAACAAGTATGCCGAGGGATATCCAGGCAAACGGTATTACGGCGGGTGCGAGTTCACGGACGTCGTCGAGAACCTGGCCCGCGACCGGGCCAAGCAGTTGTTTGGCGCCGAGCATGCCAATGTGCAGCCGCATGCGGGGTCGCAGGCGAACATGGAGGCCTATGCGGCGGTGCTGCAGCCGGGCGACACGATACTTGGGCTGAACCTGGCGCATGGCGGGCATTTGACGCACGGGCATCACCTGAATTTTTCGGGCAAGACTTACAAGATCATTCCTTACGGCGTCACCAAAGAGACGGAAACAATCGACTACGACGAACTGGAGAAGCTGGCTGAGAAGGAGCGCCCGAAGCTGATCATCGGGGGCGGAAGCGCGTATCCACGCATTATTGATTTCGTCCGCATGCGGCAGATTGCGGACAAGGTTGGCGCGCTCTATCTGGTCGACATGGCTCATTTTGCCGGGCTGGTGGCGGGTGGGGTGCATCCGTCGCCGGTGCCGCACGCGCATATCGTAACTTCGACTACGCACAAGACATTGCGAGGGCCGCGCTCGGGGATGATTCTTTCCAAGGCGGAGTTTGCGCAGGCGATCGATAAAGTTGTCTTCCCGGGAATGCAGGGCGGACCGCTGGTCCACATCCTGGCGGCGAAGGCGGTGTGTTTCCAGGAAGCGATGCGGCCGGAGTTCCGCGACTACGCGCGGCTGATTGTGGCCAACGCGAAAGTGCTGGCGCAAACGCTGGCGGACGAAGGTTTCCGCATCATTTCGGGTGGAACCGATACGCATCTCATGCTGGTCGATGTGTTCTCGAAGGGCATGCTGGGCAGCGAGGCGGAGAAGGCGCTGGGCGAGGCTGGGATCACGGTCAACAAGAACGCCATTCCGTTCGATACGAATCCTCCGATGAAGCCGAGCGGTATCCGCATTGGCACGCCGGCGCTGACCACGCGCGGCATGAAGGAAGAGGAGATGCGGCAGATTGGACGCTGGATCGCGGAGGCACTGCTCCACCGGACGGATGCGGCGGTGTTGTCCAAGGTCCGGAAAGAGGTGCTCGACCTATGCGAGACGTTCCCGCTTTACTCCGAACGCCGGGCCAAGGCGCAGGTAGAAGTGCGGGCGTGAGGGTTTATGTGGCGCGCATAGATGAAAGAACGGGCTCGGTAGAGTCGGTCCAGGAAGTCTTCTTTCGCCCCGGTGGGGCTTTTCCACTTGTCGCTTGCACCCACGGCTTGCGCCGTGGGCTGCATTCTTTCGCCGCTTCGCGGCTGACTTGATGGAAGTGAGCACGCAATTCCTCTGTGTTCCCCCATGCCCTCTGTGGTTAAATGCCTTCGGTGAAGATTGCCATCGACATCCGGCGGATGACGGAATTTGGTGTGGGGACGTACATCCGCAATGTGGTGCGCACTCTCGGCCGGCTGGACCGCGAGAACAAGTACCTGCTGATCGGCCCTCCCGCCAAGGTGAAAGAAATTGGATCGCTGCCGCCCAATTTTCACACCGTTCCTCTTGAGGAACCCGAGCGATCGCTCAAGGGATACCGCGAATTCCGCACGATCGTGAAGCACCTGAACGCTGACCTGGTGCATATCCCCAATCTCTTTTCCGTGCCACGCGCCCTGCCTTGTCCATACGTGATGACAGTGCATGACATGCTGGAGCACATGTCGCGGGCCCGCGGGCAGACGGGATTCTGGCGCTCGGTACACTTCCAGCTGACGAAGCGAACCCTGAGCGGGGCGGCGCGAATCTTCGCGGTCTCGAATTTCACGAAGAACGAAATCGAGAAGTTGTTTGGGATTCCGCCGGAGCGCATCGAGGTGGTCTACAACGCCATCGACGAGCGTTTCCTTCACGGACACGCGACCGAGGCGGAGCGTGAACTGATCGCGCAGCGCTATCAGGTGACCTATCCCTTCCTGCTTTACGCTGGACGAGTCAGTCCCCACAAGAACGTGGTGCGGATGATCGAGGCATTCTCGGCGCTGAAAACGGAACTGGAACGGGATCAGGCATTCCCCGATCTGAAGCTGATTATTATCGGGGATGACCTGTCAGGGAACCCGGATTTGCGGCGAACCGTGGTGCGAAGCGGGGTGCAGAATGACGTGCGCTTCCTGGGATTCGTGCCGATCGAAGTGCTGCGAATTTTCTATGACTCAGCGAAGATTTTTGTCTTCCCGTCGCTCTATGAGGGATTCGGCCTGCCTCCGCTGGAAGCAATGGCGCACGGAACGCCGGTCGTGACATCGAACGTGTCGTCGTTGCCGGAAGTCGTGGGGAATGCGGCCGTTCTGGTCAACCCGGAGAATGTTTTCGAGATCATGCGGGCGCTGCACCGGGTTCTTCTGGACCAGGCCCTGCGCGAACGAATGAAGGAGCGCAGTTACCAGCAGGCCGCCAAGTTTTCGTGGGAGAAGTCGGTGCGGAGAATTGTCGAGGTGTATCGCCAGATCGGGGGTGGCGGCGGAAGCGCGGAGCCTTCCGGCCTGCACCCAGCAACAGACAAAGATACAAGGATAAGCAGCGGTGTCGCCTAGGTGGGCGCGGTCTTGTAGAAAAACTCGCTGTACCTCAGCGGCTAAGAAGCCGCTACAAGAAAAGCGGGATCTCTTTCGCAGCGCTTAAAGCGCTGCGCCACCCTAAGATCACTGCGCGCTCTCGTTCTTACTTCAGTAGAGGTTGACCGGGGGATGCAATCGCGAGTTTGTGCAACTTCGCGGTGAGGCGGTCACGATCGGTGTCGGCCTTGGCAGCGGCGAGGCGCTTCCGCAGTTGCACGATTTTCTCTTTACGGGTACGGCGCCGGCGAATCTCCGGCCGGCGACTGGGTGCGGACATGATGGGCTCCTGACGTGAATTTGAAAGCTGCTTGCTGAAACGGCAATGATGCGGCTTGTAAGGAAGCGAGCCAAACGCGCTTTTAATGGGTCGCAAAGAACGCGACCCGTCGCGCGGCTCGCCCAGATTCCTCGCGGCGCAAAGAGCGCTTGCTCGGAATGACAAATCAAAGTAGCAGCCGGACCTGTAAGCCGAATTCTTGTCGGCCGCTTCTCGTAAATTATAGTCGCAGCGAGACTTAACGCGCAAACCGCTGGCTGGCTTGAGGATAGCGGGGGTCTATAGAATCTCTCCGATTCCCTCCCGTCTCGCTCGACCCACACAGACCGGACACTAAATGGACACTAAGCCTGAGGCGAGAGGACGCGAACCAGGCGTTACCTACCGGCGCGATCGTGCGCGCACATGTCGTGCCACAACGTTCATCGCGATTGTGAAACAGCTTGTCGCCTCCGCCAAGCAGCCAAGGTTCGGAACTGTGACGATAGTTAAGGAGAGGGAACTGGTGGAGACACTTCCGCAGACGCCACTTGGGCGCGGAAACGCACTTCACATTCGCCGAGCGCCAATTCTAGCCCACGCAGCTACGCACTCTCTCACGGCGATAATGCACCGGCTCCGGCTCGCACCATGTCCCGAACCATCTTTATGAGAGCCGGTATGGCTGCCAGCACCGCCGGATGCATTTCTCCTCCAGGCGTTGAGCAGTCGGCCGCTTCGACCGCCAGGAAGAATACCTCTTCTGCGACTGGCAGGCCCAGTGTTCGCGCTAAATTGAGCGTCTCGTACAGCCCAACATAATGTGGGGATCCTCCCGGAACTGCCTTCAGTTGGTGATCGTGAAATGCGTAGATGGTTCCCGCTGGGGCCGTGCCCGTCACCACGGTATCGACCACCACAAGACGGTGGACATTCAAGACGTAATCGACCAAATGGAAGCCAGCCTCGGGCGTACTGAGGACTTCCACGTCCGCCGGGGCGAATTGCCGAACGTGCTCTGCGACTACGCTGCCCAGCGAATCGTCCGCCAACAGATCGTTACCGAGACACAAGATCCGCATGGTGAACTCTCGCGTTTCGGTCGTCGCAGGCGGCTCCGAACTATGATACGTAAGGTTACTCACGATGCACGCTCCCGTCGAAGTCGCGGCGCAGCGTGACGAGCGTGTTTCCGCCTTGGTCGCGGACTCGAATCAATAACGGCATGCTTCCTGGCAGAGAGTGGGTAGCACACCCGTGGCAGGGATCGTAGGCGCGGAACGCCATCTCCACCTTGTTGAGCACACCCTCTGGGATGTCAGTGCCACGAATCAAACCCTTGGCAGCCTTCTCGACACTCATCGCAATGCGCGCTGCGTTGTTTTGCGTCGCCACGATGAGATTGGCCTTCTCGATCAATCCGTTTTCATCGGTTTGATAATGGTGGATGAGCGTCCCCCGCGGTGCTTCTACAACACCGATGCCCTCCCGCGGCTTCTCCGTTGGCAAAACTCGCGTGTTCAGATCAGTCAGCAGTGGGTCTGCGGCGAGTTCCTTCATCCGCTCGGCTGCGTAAAGCAACTCGACCACCCGCGCCCAGTGGTTGGCCAGGGTGTGGTGGACTGGCTTACCACCCAGGGTCGAGAAGAACTTCTCGTATGCCTCTTGTGCCAGCGGTGTCGCCATACCCTGGCTAACATTCAAGCGCGCTAAAGGAGCCACGCTGTAAATACCGCTTTCCACCCCTTCTGTGAAACCCTTCCATCCCACCGGCTTTAAGTAGCAAAACTTGACGTAGCTCCATGGCTCAACATGCTCGGCTATGTTCTCCAGGTATTGTTCGGCGCGGAATTTCTTCCATTCCTTACCCTCTGGCGTGACCACCCGAATCCAGCCGTCATAGAAGTTCACCCGATTGTCGTCGTCCACGAGGCCCATGTAGTAGGTGCGATGCGTGTAAATGTCGGAGAGAATCAGTTGGACGTAGTCGGTGTTCTTGAGCACCACGTCTTCAAACAACTGAAGAGTGAATTGAGCAAACTCCACGGCTTCGGCGGCTACCTCCTGAAACTGCTTCTGCATCTCAGGGGTAAAGTGCTTGGCTACACCGCCTGGCAATCCGAAAACGGGATGCGCAGCCTTGCCGCCGGCAAGGGCAATCAACTCGCGCAGGCGACGTCGCATGGCAATAACTTTTTTGCCCGTCTCAACTCCGACTTTCCCGATGACTCCCAGGACATTTCGCTCGGCGGCCGGCGCTTCGGGGCCGACCACGAAATCGGGCCCACCCAGGAAATAAAAATGGAGCGAGTGGTCTTCGATGATGAATGTGGTGTAGATCAGTTCGCGGATCTTCTTGGCGGCCGGTGGTGGATCTACCTGGTAGAGGTGGTCAAGCGCTTTGGTCGCTGCCATGTGGTGCGCCGTAGGACACACTCCGCAGATCCGAGAGGTGATCTGAGGCATCTCTTCCGCGGGGCGCCCTTGCACAAACTTCTCGAAACCACGCAGCTCAGGCACCTGGAAATAAGCTCGCTCGACCTGTCCCCCTTCATCCAGGAAAATGTCGATCTTGCCGTGGCCCTCCAGGCGGGTGATGGGATCAATCGTGATGCGCCGCCGCACGTAGTTGGCATTTGCCTGTGTACTGCCTTTCTGCCAGGCGGTGCGCAGGGTTTGTTCGCTCTCATCGGGCATAAGGCCACCTCACGTGGGCGTCGGGGCCTGCACCGACGCACCATCCAGCTTCTTTCTTCGCAACAACGAGCCAGGCAGACTGTACCGGTAGAAGCTTCCGACCGGGTCGGGAATTGTGGCCAAGATGCGGTCAATCTCAGCGTCTTCCTTACTGTCCACCAGGGAAGCCAGAGAAGACAGAATCTTCCCGCCTTGGTCTCTGACTCTGCTTGTAGGACCGCAGCATCCCGTGCACGGCATGTTGCCGTTGATACAGAGCGCCTCGCAGCCCCCGCGCGTGGCTGGGCCCATGCACAGCAACCCTTGGGCGAGCAAGCATTTTTCTTCGTCGATGAGAACCTGCTGTGGACGCTTGAACTCAGTGATAGACAGATGTTCCGGCTTGGTGTCTCTGCGCGGACACTCATCGCAAAGCGCGCGATCCGGAGCAAGCACGGAGCCCTTAGGTGGCAACTCACCGCCCAGGAGAGTTTGCAGCGCGGTGCGGAAAATCCTCGGTGTGGGTGGGCAACCGGGAATGTAATAGTCCACGTCGACCACCTGATCTAGCGGACGCACAGTGTTGTAAAAGCCGGGCAATTCCACCTCGTGGCCATCGTCCTTGTGCCTTGCGGTCGGGAGCGTCGCTTCAAAGTTCACTGTGCTTGGCGACTCCAGGTAGACAGCCTTGAAAAGGCTTTCGCGATCGAACAAGTTGGCCAACCCGGGAATTCCACCCAAGTGCGAGCACGATCCCAATGCCACGAGGAGCTTCGATTTGCCTCGCAGTAAGTGAGCCATTTCTGCCTGTTCGGTGGTGCGGATGGCGCCGTTGAGGAACGTAGCGGAAATCGAACCGTCCGGCATGGCTTCAAGGTCTTTGCGCTTGAAGTCCATTGCCACCGGCCAAAAGACGATCTCCACGGCGGCAATCACATCAAGAATCGCCTCGGCTAAGTCCACGACCGCTTCTTCGCAGCCGCCGCAGGACGCGCACCAGTAGAAAGCGACTTTCGGTTTCTCTGCCATCAGACCACCACTTCCTCGGCGAAGACTTCTTCCTCGGCCGACCTCAGATGAAGTGGGCCGAGCGCGCGCACCTTCTCCACCATGTCATTCATTGCGTTGCGCAGCCGGTCCGCTTCGGACGCAGAAATCCATTCCAGTCGCAGGCGCTCCTCTTCGATTCCCATCTGCTGGAGCAGGCGTTTCAACAGGAGGTAGCGCCGGAGTGTCTTGTAGTTTCCTTCCTGGTAGTGGCAATCGCCGGGGTGGCAGCCGCCAATGAGTACTCCGTCTGCGCCCTGAGCGAAGGCATCTAACACAAATTGCGGGTCGACACGACCCGAGCACATTATGCGAATCACTCGTACATTCGGTGCGTACTTCATCCGCGAGGTGCCGGCCAGATCTGCAGCGAGGTAAGTGCACCAGTTGCAGAAGAAAGCGATGATCCTGGGCTCGAACCGTGGCGCTTCCGTCGCCGATGCCGCTGCTCCCGACGAATTGGGTTTTGCTTCAGGCATAGGACAATAGCCCTTCGATCTCTGCAAAGATCTCTTGATCTTCGAAGAAGTTCTGCTGAATCGATCCGGATGGACAGGCGGCTACGCAGGTTCCACAGCCCTTGCAGAGAACCTCGTTGATGTTCGCCTTCTTCTTATCCTCAAGGAGCGTGATGGCCTGGTAAGGACAAATGGGAATGCAGGTCTTACAGCCTGAGCACTCTTCCTCCAAAACGGAGGCTGTATAGGGTTCCTGCTCAACGTAGCCTGCATCAATGAGCGCCAACGCTTCTGCGGCAGCGGCGCCCGCTTGTGCCACGGTGTCCGGAATATCTTTAGGGCCCTGACAGCATCCCGCCAGGAAGACGCCATCGGTAAACGTGCTGACGGGCGCCAGTTTGGGATGACGTTCCAGGAAAAACCCTTCCATCGAGCATGTGATGTGGAAACGGCGGCGGATTTCTTGCGCGTCCGGTTGCGGCTCAAGCCCGGTGGCAAGAATGACCATGTCGACCGGGACTTTGCAGATCACGCCCATGAGCGTGTCTTCGGCGCACATTAACAAACGACCCTGGTCCTGGGGATCGGGATAAATGTCGGCCACGCGACCGCGAATGAAGTGCGTGCCCTCTTCCGCCACGCGGTTGTAGAACTCCTCGAAGCCTTTGCCCGGTGTGCGCATATCTATGTAGAAGTTGAAGACTTCGGCCTCGCTTCTCTCCTTAATAAGGTGGGCAAGTTTGAGCGAGTACATGCAGCACACGCGAGAGCAATAGCGGTTGGTGTTCTCATCGCGACTGCCGACACAGTGAACGATGCCAACGGCCTTGGGCCGGCGGCCGTCGCGCAGCACGATTTCGCCGCCTGTAGGTCCGGCAGAGTTGACCAATCGCTCCACTTCCAAGGCGGTATAGACGTTGGGGTACGTCCCGTAGCCGTAGTAAGGGATGCGCTTGGCGTTGAAGGTGTAGAAACCAGTGGCCAGAATGATAGTCCCGACGTCGATCGTCTCGATCTTCTCTGGCTGGTGAAAGTCGATGGCCTTGCGGTCGGCGCACACTTCCACGCAAGTCTTCTTGCACTTTCCTGACTTGAACTCAATACAAGTCTCGGGATCGATCACCACAACCTGGGGCACGGCCTGGGGAAAGGGAATGTAAATCGGCTTGCGCTTGCCCAGGTACATGTTGAACTCGTCGGGCACCTTGGCCTGCTTGTAGACGCAGGCCTCGATGCATTCCATGCAGCCCACACATGCATCTTCGAGCACAAAGCGGGGCTTACGTTTGACCGTTACCTTGTAGTTGCCGACATAGCCGTCCACCTGCGTGACCTCGGATAAGGTCCAGAGCGTGATCTTTGGGTGCGCCTGCACCGCGGTCATCTTGGGTGTCAGGATGCAGGCCGCACAATCCAGCGTGGGGAAGGTCTTATCAAACATAGCCATGTGGCCACCGATCGTGGCGTCGCGCTCCACCAGATACACGTGCTTGCCAGCGTCGGCCAGTGTCAGCGCTGCGTGGATCCCGGCGATGCCTCCACCCACCACCAGCACATCGGGATGAACGGAGACCCGTTTAGGATTGAGCGGCTTGTGAATGCGCACACGACGTACGGCGGCTCGGATCAGGTCCATAGCCTTTTGCGTCGCCGCTGTGTGGTCAGTGTGCACCCAGGAATCGTGCTCTCGCAGGTTGACGATCTGAACGAAATAAGGGTTGAGCCCGGCATCGGCGATCGCCTTGCGGAAAGTTTTCTCGTGCAGGCATGGTGAGCAAGCTGCAACCACAACACGGTCTATGCCGTGCTCATGGATGTCCTGTTTGATCAGTTCCTGACCCGGCGTAGAGCACAGATATTTGTAGTCGCGGGCGATGGCTACGCTTGGCAGCGTCGCGGCGTATTCGACCACAACGTGCACATCCACGATCCCCGCGATGTTTGTCCCGCAGTGACAGACGTAAACACCCGTGCCGCCCGTGCTTGCCTTATTGGTGTTTGCCGGGTCCATACGTGTACGACTCCCGATCAGGGCGTAACCGCACCTTCCACTAGTTCCGCAATCTCACACACAGTGAGGTGATGCTCCAGGCCTGTCGTCTTGAGCGCATCCTGGAACATCACCAAGTCCTTGGGGCAACTGACCACGATCATTTCCACACCGGGCAGTTGCGCGGCTTCGCGGACGCGTGCCTCCGCTGGCCGCTCCTTATGTACTGGCGTGTCCTCCATCCAGATTCGGCCGCCTCCCGCCCCGCAGCAGTACGCGTTGCGGCGGTTCCGCGGCATTTCAACCAGCTCCGCCCCGATTCTGTGCAGCACATCGCGCGGCGCCGCATAGACTCCGTTGTATCGGCCGAGGTAGCAGGGGTCGTGATACGTGACACGGCGCAGCAGTTCGTGGTGTACCGCAAGCTGTCCTGACTGCAGCAATCCGTCGATCACCTCGGTGTGGTGCAAGACAGTCGCGCTACCGTTCAGAGGCGGGTATTCGTGCTTGAGGGCATGGTAGCTGTGAGGGTCGGCGGTCAGAACCCTCTTGAATCGCGCACTGTGGAATGCCGCCAGGTTCTTCTCAACCAGCAATTCAAACAAGCCCTCCTCGCCTACACGGCGGACGTCGTTGCCGGCGTTGTGTTCCGCCTCATGCAGCAGTCCGACGTTGAGGCCGGCCCGTTGGAAGATCCGCGCCAGGGCACGCGTAGCCGGCTGGACTCGTGGATCATAAGAGGCATAGTCGCCGGTGAACCACAGGTAGTCGACTGGTTCTCTACGAGCATCCTTGAGCCAACCGTTCAGGCTGCTGCACCACTTCGGACGCGCTCTTGGCGCCTGCCCGAAAGAGTTGCCGTAACGTTCCAGGCTGAGCAGCACTTGCTGCAATCGCGAAGGGCACTCGCCGTTCAGCACCAGGGCCCGGCGCATCTCGACGAGCAGCGGAACGTGCTCGTTGAAGACGGGACAGCGCTCCATGCAGGCAGCGCAAGTCGTGCAAGCCCAGACTTGATCGGAACTCACCTCGCCGAGGAGCGCATAGCCGTCGGCAACAGCCGAGCGCTCGCTGGCGATGACCGCCTCCTTCACCTTGCGGATCAGTTCCTTGGGATCAAGGGCAAGACCGCTCTGGAAGGACGGGCATGCGCGATCGCATCGCCCGCACTCGGCGCACGCCAACCCACTGAAGAGTTCGCGCCAAGTGAATTCAGGCAGGCGCGCCGCACCCTCGGAGTGTTGTGGCAGCCGACGGGCATCAAGCGAAGAAAAGAAGACGGCAAACGGCGAGGCGAGCAGGTGCAGGTGCTTGGAGAACGGCAGGTACGCCAGAAAGCCGAGTACCGTGGCCATATGAAGCCACCACATGCCCAGATACCATTTCGGCCCAACCTCGCGCGTTGCACCGGCAGCTAGCAAGCCGTTCGACAGCAGTCCTCCGACAGGCCGCCAAGCTTGCTCGGACGGGTGCGTGAGCACGCGAAAGCCTGAGAGTGCCAGGAACGAGACCAACACCACCGCAATCAGGATCAGGATCGTGGTTGCGTCGCGCGATCGCTCGAGTGCCACCGGCGTGAACACATACCGCCGCACGGCAGCGATACCCAGCGCAGCCAATCCCAGCACCGCAAAAAGCTCCATTGCAAGGGCGATCGAGCCAACGTCGTCCGGGTAAGAAATGGGGAGTGTGGGGATCAGCCCGCGGAGCAAGCCCCAAAAGAAAGTGGCGGCGAAGAGAACAAACGACCAGAAGATGAGGAGGTGAGCGATACCGATTAAAGGCTCATCCAGCAGGCGGCGCTGAAACAACACCTCCGTGACCACTCTCAAGGAGCGCTGACCCAGGTGATCCCATCGAGGATCCGGACGGGCCCGTGCCAGAATGCGGACATGCTGGAGTACCCGGCCGCCGAACACTGCGAACGAGAGCAGTGTCAAAAGCCATAAAGCCTGATAGCCGGGTAGCCCAAAATAGGCGAATGTAGTTGGGTCAGGCATATTGTTTCATTCCCCTGCGCGAACGGCTCCGGATGGCCTCCGTTAGGGCGGGCAGGACGTCCAGCAACTTTGCGACAATGCCGTAATGTGCCACCTGGAAGATAGGTGCCTGCGGGTCGCTGTTAATGGCGATAATCAGCCCGCTGCCTTTCATGCCCTCGACGTGCTCGGGTGCACCACTGATCCCGGCCGCGATGTACAGCTTGGGCTTGACGGTTGCGCCTGACTTGCCGACTTGCCGCGAGAGCGGAAGCCAGCCCTGGTCGATTACCGGGCGAGATCCGCATATAGCCCCACCAAGCACATCAGCGAGTTCCTTCGACACCTCCAAGTTGTCTCGTGTCTCGATGCCACGCCCAACACCCACCAACACCTCTTCTTTACTGATGTCGATATCCCCGGCCTCCGGCTCGAGGTAGCGTCTCAACTGGACGGATGTGGGCTGGACGTCAACCTCGGTGATTCTCTCGGTTGCAGGCGCGTGATCCGCGTAACCTTTCTCCACGGCACGCACGCCGGATACGAGCCCGAAGATGCTGGGCGCATGTTTGGTACGCACGATAGCTTCGACTTTGCCGCCATAGAGGACGGTGTGCGCCTCGAGCGTCTGCTCGACCATCCGTAGTTCAGTACAGGAGTTGACGTAAGGCACTCCCAGTTCACCAGCCACCAAGCTGCCCAGTTCCCAGGTCACGTTCGTCTGCGGAACCAGGATGGCCTGCGGGTGACGAGTTCCCGCGAGTCGAGCCACAACATGAGCATGGACCTCGGGGACAGGATCGGCCAGGGCAGCATGCTCGACGCAGAGGACGGCATCGGCGATGCCTAGCGTGCCCAGCACGTCCTTCAGTTCATGGCCTAGCAGCAAAACTTCGAGTTTTGTTCCGAGGTTCTCGGCCAGTTCGCGACCCAGAGCAACGGCTTCGTACGTTGCATCCAGCAGCCGACCGCGACACAATGCAGCCACAACCCAGATATTTCCTGACATGTTCATCCTCCGTTACAGCAACCCGTGGGCGGCAAGAACATCGCAGAGCTTGCCTGCAACCGCTTCCGGTAGCCCTTCCAGCATTTCGGCGTGTCCCGCCGCACTCGGTTTGGCCATGCTCTGGATCTCCAGCGCCGGCATTCCGGCCGCAATGGGGACCGTTGTCGAGTCAATTTGCAGGGATTTCATCGCGGCGCGCACTTTTGCTACCGGCACATAGCGCGGTGGTTTTTCTGCCGACTGAATGCCCAGGACGGCGGGCAGTTTTATCTCGAACTCAGCGCGCAGGCCGCCGGGGAACTCCTTAGTCACGGTTGTGACGCCGGTCGAGGCATCGAACCTTACCTGGTTCACAACCGACAGGTGTGACCATCGCAGCGTCTGTGCCAACAGAGGCGCGACCAGACCGTCGAGATCATCGATGGCCTGCGCGCCGGTCAGGATGAGATCAGCAGGCAACAAGTCAGCCGTGGACAGTGCCTGAACAATGCGAGCAACCACCGCGCGTGTGCCCTCGGCTGCGTCAATGCCAGCGATCTTGACGGCTCGGTCGGCGCCCTTGGCGAGAGCGGCAAAGAGTGCGTCGTCAACCTCAGGCGCATCCGGAGCCAGCAAGCAAACCTTTCCGCCATGACGCTCTTTCAACAGCAGCGCCTCCTCCAGCGCATGGTTGTCGCTATCGTTCAGAATCATCCGCAGATACGTGGTGTCCAGCGACTTGCCATCGGGGGCGATCTCAAGCTCCTCCACCACATCAGGCACCATCTTGAGCAGAACAACGATCTTCATATCTCACCCTCCATGCTCTCCACCAGCAACTCCGTTATGTCGCGCACGATCATCCTCTTGTCGTAACCGAGCACTTTGACTGCGTCCTCAAATCGCGAAATCTCGTATGGGCAGGCCACCGCCAGTACGTCGGCACCTGTCGCTACAGCTTCCTTGACTCGCCTTTCGGAAAGCCGCTCGTAGCCTTTCGCCTTGTAGTAGGTGTCGAGCCACATGCCTCCCCCACCACCACCGCAGCAGATGGTGTTAACGCGGTTGTGCGTCATTTCCACTAGCTTGATTCCGGGGATTGCTTGTAGAAGCGTGCGAGGTTCCTCGTAGAAGCCGTTGTGCCGACCCATGCAGCAGGAATCGTGATAGGTCACCGTGTAGCCGGCCTTACCCCTTAGCATTGGTCTCAGCGCTTCGAGATGTTGCGCTAAGAAGGTTGTAGCGAGCCGCAATTCGTAATCGAACCCAGCCGTCCTGTAGCTGTAACGGAAGGCGTCGTAGGCGTGGGGGCAAGAAGTAACGATTGAGTTGAACTTGTACTTGCGGAAGACCTGCATGTTGTATTCCATGAGCGTGTTGTGAAGTCCTGGCTCCCCGGACAGGCGAACACACTCGCCGGCGCATTTCTCTTCATTGCCAAGGATGGCGAAGTCAATGCCCAAGGCCTGGAATATCTTGGCAGTAGCGCGGGCTGTGTCCTGTCCGCGTGGGTGGTAAGAGGTGTAGCACTCCACAAACCAAAGCACGTCCGTCGTGCGGGGATCTTCGGGAAGAATTCGGATTGGTATGCTTGAAGTTTTTGCCCAAGCTGCGCGCTTTCGCGGCGACTCCCCCATGGGATTGCCGTAACGCAACATGTTCTCCAGCGCTCTCTGCAGCTCGGAGGGGACCTCCGGAAGAGAGAGAAGCATTTGCTCCTTCAGCAGCGGCAGCAGGACCGTAGTGAGTTCAATGCCGCGTGGACACTTCGCGGTGCAGGCATAGCAAGCGACGCAACTGAGCAGGCTGTCACTGGTGAGGACCTTCTCCAACTGCCCCGTACGTAGCATCCCGATGATGCGCCTCGGCGGGTATTGCATGCCTACGCCGTACGGACAAGTGGCCGTGCAGGTCCCGCATTGCAGGCAGGTAAGTACGCGGCGACCTTGAGGGAAAGAGAAAAGATTTTCTAGAGTGATCTCGAAGGCCCCCGGGGGATGTGGAGATGCCACAGTTGCCATTCCTGCCTCCTCCCGACCAGTTCCGTCGGATCCCTGCCACGAAGCCTAGAACTCAATCTCGCTACTTCTTACAGCTTGCAAGACGCGCTGCGCTTCAAACGAAAGCCGTTGAAGCCAGTGAAATCACCTTTGCCTTGCAGGTGAGCTGCAATTTCAAAGCACTTGAAATCGGACACTCACGCCGAGCAGATTCCACCGCCTGCTCGAAGCGACTGGACTCGGCGTCACTCGCACCCGTGGTGCGAGCGGTGATCTCCAGATGCGCGCTCGTAATCGGCCATATGTCGGCGGAGTTGTCCAAATTGAGAACTGCGTAGGTACCCACAACCGTCGGATTGATACCCAACTTTGCCATCTCCAGGGCGACCATCGTCGACATGCAGGAGGCGATAGCGGCAGCGAGCATCTCATAGGGCGTGGTGAAACGCTCAGTCCCGGCTAACGATCCAAAGGCGTAGGTAGCATTGTTGAGAACACCGCTGGGCGTCGATACGACTCCCTCTCCCGCATAGAGGCCGCCTCTCCAAATCGCGTGTGCTTCCGGAAACATCTCTCACCCCCTGTTGACAAATGACCTTCTGCTACCGTTGTTTCATGCGGCCTCACTCATCTCCAAGCTGGCCGTTGGTTTCTCGCAACGTGCTTTAGGACGACATCCCAATCTTTCCATCGTCGCTTACGGCTTTCTTGCCGGACCACGTACGGCTGCGAATCAGCAGATCAATTCCGGCTCCCGCTGCTGTCGTGATTGCGGGACACTGTAGATGTCGAGCAGTTGAATTCGAGTCGCCTCCAGCCGCCGCTCGACAATCTGCGCGAAGCGCTTCAAGACTTCATAGCCGAGATCGTGATTCTGCTCACACTTCGTGCGCAAACACTTGCCGTCGAGCGCGATTGCCCTCGTAACTTGGATTGCCTGTGCGTGGAACTTCCAGTGATAAGGTGGCAGCAACCAAGACCACCCTAGGATGTCCCCCTCACTCAACGTCTCCACGATGATCGGCTTGCGCTGTGGTGCGAAGATTTCCAAGGCTACTCTGCCTGCGCGTATCAGGTAAAACTCATTGGCCTCCTCTCCTTCTTTAAAGATGTACGTGCTCGCCTCAAACCGCACATTCGAGGCGCAGCTGACGAGCAAGGTCGTGTAGCGAGGCTCCAGACCAGCGAAGAGAGGATGTTCACTGATGATGCGTTCAAGATTCTCCATGTTTCCTGCTTTCTGTCTCTCGGGACCCGGTCTCTTGCTGTCCCGCTTGCCTTGTGACCAAGGCTGGAATCTCTCCCCAGAACTCGGTCGTGCTGCTGGCCCTCCAAGGCCCCGAGGCTCAGAGATCACAGCCACCATCAACCTAAGTATCATTCCCTATCGAAAACCTGACAGTTACATGCGGCTTACATCTGAATTACCGGCAAATGTCGCTAACTCCTCTCTTTTCAGTCGTAGAGAGCGAGCGAAAGGGACGGGAACGAATTTTCGTTATCACCCCTCCGAGCGGTGGTAGAGTTCTGGTAGGCGGGGACGCCCATGACAGACCTAGAGAAGTCAAATCGTCTCCGTTTCGGAGAGTTTGCGGCCGACCTTACTACCGGTGAACTTTTCAAACACGGTGCCAAGGTTCCGCTGCAAGACAAGCCCTTTCAGATCCTTGCCCTCTTGTTACGGCGGCCGAAGCAACTGCTCTTGCGACAAGAAATTATCCGAAACGTCTGGCCTGATACTTTTGTCGAAGGAGATCTGTGCCTCAACGTTGCCATTCGCAGGCTTCGCTCGGCTTTGAATGACGACGCATCGCATCCTCACTTTATCGAGACTGTAGGAAGCCGCGGCTACCGCTTTATGGCGGCCGCGCACGGTTCACCTACTTCCGAAGCGGTGGTGTCCGACAGTGAGCGCCCACGAGTCGCACTATTCCCATTGAAGTCTTTCATGGGTGCTCAGAGTGATTCCTTAGCGGCTTCAATCACAGAGCTGTTGATCATTCAGCTTCGCCGCATGAACCCTCCGTTTGCCATTGTCACCCCTGAATTCACGACGGAACGCGCGCATAAGGGGAAGAGCACACTATCGCTGTGCCGCGAGGTTTCGGCTGATTACGTGCTTGTCGGGGCGGTCTTGGAAGCCGACGGCGAAGTGCGAGTGACGGTCAGGCTCTTAAAGTGTCAGGCACAAGCATGCGTCTGGGCGGAAAGTTATACCAGGCAGGGAGAGGATCGCTTTGGTATTCAGGAGGACATCAGCCGGAACATCGCGTGTTCCGTGATTCAATCGATTCCAATTCCGTTGCGGCCCTCGCACCTCCAGCTTGTAGCACCGAGCGCGCATGAAAGTTATCTTCACGGTTGTTGTTTCCTTTCTAAACTCACGGAAGTGGCTATCAATCGCTGCATTCCCCTGTTTGACGAGGCTGTCCGGGAATGTCCCCAGTTCGCATTGGCGTGGGCAGCGTTGGCTAATGCTCATTGTGCGTTGGCGAGGCTGGGGATCGCAGCATCCCGCAAAGCATTTCCCAAGGTTAAGAGTGCTGCTGACAAGGCTCTGGGTATTGAAGATCTCGCGGAGGCAAGAACCGCACTCGCCTACTACCACTTTCTCTATGAACACGACTGGAATGCTGCCGAGGCCGCTTTCGTGCGCGCACTGGCCATCGATTCCCGCCACCCTCTCGCCGTGGGCGGATATGCGCAACTCTTGGTAGCCCTGGGAAGGCCTGAGGACGGAGTTGCCATGATGCGTCGAGCGTGTGACCTGGATCCATTTTCCAGTTATACGAAGATCATGTTGGGATGGACCTTGTATTACTCCAAGAACTACGAAGCAGCCTTCTCCCAGCTCAAACACGCTGTGGAACTGGATCCTTCTCTTTGGATTGGCCACACCAGCATGGGAATGGTTCTGGAAAGGCTTGGAGACCTGGACGAAACCGTTGCTGAATTCCGCTTGGCAGTGGAACACTCGGACAATAGCTTCCTGGCGAAGGCACATCTGGCATACGGACTCGCGAAGCGCGGGGATAAAGCAGGAGCCGGTGACATTTTGAACTCCCTACTGAAACTGCGGCAAAGACACTACTTCAGCCCGTACTGGATCGCAGTCGTTTACACGGCTCTGAACGAGTTCTCGGACGCGCTTAAGTGGCTTGCGATCGCCACGGAGGAGCGCTGCAGCTGGATCGTGTTTGCACGAGAGGATCCAAAGTTCTCTGCTCTCCACTCCGATCCGCGTTTCCGACACATCGTGGACAGGGTCGCAGCTCCCACCCTCGAGCACACTTCGTCATTCTGAGGTCGCTTGGCATGGGCGTCCTGGACCTGTTCTGCCGTCGACGGGAGTGTGCCCGCCAAAACGTTGACAAATCCCGCCCCTGTTTGAAGGTTTTTTGCACAGAAATTATGAGTTTTGCACCACCCTAAATGAGATTTGTGATCCACGTCACTTGCATTTCTCGATTTGGCAGGAGTAGCGTCGAGTTGTCGACGGTTGAAAGGGTTGGTCCAAGTAACATTGACCGATCCGAAGTAGACCGGGTGATCCGCTTGGCGAGGCAACTCGCTGGGCCACCAAACCCGAAAAAACCGGCTGCCTCGCGAGGAGCAGCTGGGGTTTGGAACCGTGAAAGCGGTGATCGCATCAGGGGCTGCGACGGTGCACGCTTCCACGCTACCAACTCCCTCGCAAGAGTTGGCGGCTAGAGCGTAACCGATGTCGCAGCTCTTCATTTTTGTCCCAGCTGCGTCTTCTTCCGTTTTCATTCCCGCCGAAAGCCACGTGACACTCACACAGTGCGCCCAGTCACTGCATTATGAAACCCGTTGCGCTATGAATGGAACATACGACAAATAATCGCGGCATCCCGAGTGTGAGCATTCAGGATCACTTGCTCGCGCTTTCAGCCCCAAGAGTGGAGGATCCCCAGTGCCAAACCACCCCACCAAAAGCATATCCAGAAACATCCCGACCGACGCACATCCGAATCTTGAAGATGAGATCCGCCGTCTTGCATTTGAAATCTATGTGGAGCACGGCCGCGAGGACGGCCACGACCTTGACGATTGGTTCCTCGCCGAAGCCGAGGTCCTGGGCGCCGCCGTAAACGTCGCGGCCTAATCGGAACCCACGTATGGACTCCAGAGCTCCCGGAGCTCAACCGGGGGCTTCTCATTTTCCGCCAGAAGGCAAGCGACACGCCACCAGTGCTCCCAGTCACTGCAATTTGGAAAGTGTTGCGCTAAGAAGAAGGTAGCCCGGGAGTCGTCCGAAAGACAGCACTCAACCCCAGCGCAAACCGCGCAGGCTGGAGTGCGGCGACGCCGGGCATGACGAGCAGATACATGGCCGATCAAAACGCGACTGCCCGCTCCAATAAACGTTTTCACATCGTGCTCGTGCCAGGCTTCGCCGGTTTCGACGCGCTCGGACAACTTGAATACTACGGCGGGATCACGCCCTTGTTTAAGCCTTGGCTAGCCGGAAATGAAGTGCTCCATTACTTCGATAATTTTCCTACTGCGGCGGTGGTCACGCGCGCAGCACGATTGCGGGACTACCTTGCCAAGCGCATGGCGCGGGGTGAAATTTCGACGAGCGACGATGTCATCTTGGTAGGTCACTCGACCGGGGGGCTCGACATCCGCTGGCTCCTCTGGGACTTGTGGGGCTTGCACCACCACAAGAAGCCGATTGTGGTTGATGGCGGCGCCAAGGTGAAATCGATAGACCTCTTTAAGTGCGTGCGTCGCGTCGTGTTCCTCTCCGTACCTCACTGGGGTACCAACATCGCTGACTGGGTGCAATCCCAATGGGTCTGGCGTAGAGCGTTGATCGAGCAATTGCGCGCCGTGGTTGCGGGTTCACAGACGTTGCTTGTGGAACCAATCGAAAGCGCAATCGCAGCCAGCGCCGCTTTTGTGACTGGCGCAGGATTGCTTCAGGCCGTGCAGGATGCCTTAGACGAAGCCAACGAATATAACGGGAGGCCGAGCCCCATGCGGATGGCGGACGCGCACGAAGCCGCATCCGAACTCGCACTCTACTTGCGTCACATGGCTTCGGACTTCCGTGCGATCGACGACCTCGCCTCACGACCTCCACGAACTGGCAAACCCATGAGCCCCGCGCACTTCGGTGTTGGCGATCGCAAGAAAGAGCTGACGCAAGTGCGCGGCATCGAATTCCGGTCGTATGTGACGCTTGGAAGACGACCCTTTCGCTTCGACCGCCGCAGCCCCGCACCGTCGTGGGAGTTTGCCAAGCCCTGGACCTATCCTGAGATTACCAAGGACGCTACATTGAGCGCGGGAACGGACATTATTTACAGGACCTGCTACCGTGCGTGTGCGGGCGGCCCATTCGAGCCGCCAAAATCAAGCAGCGAAGAGGCCAAGCGTTTGAGTCCGCAACATCCGATCGAGGTATGGGACAACGATGGCATAGTCAACAGCCTGTCCATGTTCTGGCCGTTGGGCAAAAATGTGCTCCTCCATGCCGACCACATGGATATCGTCGGGCAGTACAAGAACCTCCGTGCCGATGCTGGCGGAGGCCGCAAATATCGGACGTACGATCTGCTGAAATCCGATTCGGGATTCGGCGACAAGATCTTCAGTAAGGTCTGGGATGACATCTTTGCCTTCTGTCTGGGACGCACGCATGCACACCAGACGCCTGCTACGAGCGCTGGCCGACCCTAAACTCCGGCACGTTCGTTGAAGGCTTATTCACAATCCGCCAAAAGGCAGGTTGTGGCAACTGGAAAAAACCGTAGGTGTCCATTGCGCCACCCCTCTGAGATCGCGCCATATGCAACTTTCCATGCGTGCCGACCGCAAGGTGCACAACGTTCAACTCCATGCTTAGGTCTATATTCATCGTGAGATCTTTCGGGAAAGGAGAGTTGCAATGAACATTAAGAGTCTTCTACTCGCCCTGATATTCGCTCTGACGCCCGTGATGTGGGCACAGGAAGAACCCGCGCAAGCACCTCCCGGCCCCGGCAGTGGAGACCAAATGCGGGCCCAGCATCGTCAAAAACTGATGGAGATGCATAAGCAAGAGATGCGGGCCATGAAAGCCGACGTGGAGAAGATGAACTCCTCTCTCGCACAAATGAAAACCAATGTTGCCGCGATCAAGGACCCTGCCGAGAAAGCACGCTGGCAGACCAACGTGGATATGTGGGAAACGCTGGTAGGCCACATGGAGCGGATGCAAAAGCACATGGAGTCCATGGGACCCGGCATGATGCACGGCCACGGCATGGGCGACCCGCCTCAACCTCCGCCAGCCGAAAAGAAACCCGAGTAACTGCACAAACAACGACAGCCTTCGCGTCCCTTAGGCGCGAAGGCTCTTCCATTTATATACACCCCGCCAAAGGCGGGAGGCCCGGCTTAATCCGAAAGATGAAGCGGCACTTTGCTTGTGTTTTCGGGTAAACAAAAACAAAGTACGGCCTGCAACGTTCCTGTGACGCCGCTCACTGCAAAGCGAGCAAGCGGGCATGAGAATGAGGATAGCGCTTTTCGAGAAGCGACCGATCCTGAAGGGCTCGCGCGGTCGTGGCGTGTCCATACTCCCTCCGACGCTTTCCTACTCAATAAAGAGCCATCGTCGGGAGCAGGCCCTGTCCCAGGAAGGTAAAGGAGGTCCTTATGAGCGCTGCCGTCATCACTACTCTCATCCCAGCATCCAATGACTCCACAGCCGCGATCGCACGCTATTCAGATGGCTATCGCGCAGCAGAAGCGGTAGTCACTTTCAGCGAAACCGTCAGATTTGGCGGCATCTTTCTAGGGGGTGTGGTTCTTGTGGGGGCCATTGTCGAATTTATTTTGAGTCCGGCAGAGCGTTATGGTTTCCCCGTTGTGTTTGTCTCCCTGATTGCTTGCGCGGTTTTGCTGGTACTGATTTCGCAGATCTTAGGTATGGGTCTTCACGGCCAAGGGCAGTTGCTGAAAGCCGCCCTCGATTCAGACGTAAATTCCTCGCCTTTTCTCTCAAACGCGCAGCGAGTGCGGGCGATGTCACTTAGGAAACAGCCGCCAGTTCCTAAGTGCATTCCGGTGTGGACCGAGTAGTATCGCTGTTGTGAGTTACCAAGTAGTCGGAAAGGCTGGTTGAACGAGGCTGCCGCGCTTATCCGCGAAGCTGACGCTGCTAGTGGTACGAATCAGTGGAGCGATTCAAGCCGCCCTCTGCGGGCGGCTTTTGCAGTCGTCACGATCTGCTGAAGTCGGAAGTGGGGGACGACTCAAAGCCTTCGCGTTTTCACGCGCTCGGGCTTCCTTCATAATCGCCCAAGGCAGGTATTCATTGTGCCGCCTCGCGGCAATTGTTTCAGCCAAAGGCAGGCGTCCCCATCCATTAGTAATAGCCGTTCGCCAGAAGGCAGGTGACACTCACACAGTGCGCCCAGTCACTGACTTCTGGAATGTGTTGCGCTAGAAAGAAAGCAAGGCCGGGAGTCGTCCGAACCAATCAACCCCTGCGCCATCCGCGCGGGCACGAGCGCGGCGATTCCCGGCAATCGCCCTGCAAGCGCGTGAGAAAAAGCCAGAGCCTTCGCCAGCCGCTCTCGTTCTTCGCCCGTTGGAGAATATTGACGTGGACCACAGATAGAGTCCGCAGACTTCTGTGATTTCCGTAGTGTCCATTTAGTGTCCGGTTTGTGTGGGTCGAGCGAGACGGATGGGAATTGACGAGATCTTATAGACTACTGCTATTCCCCAGTCAGCTAGTGCTTCTTAGCCCCTCTTTCCTACCACGAGCTGTGGACACTAGATCGACACTGAACCAGCTATTGATACTAAAAGAAATGTGGCAGCCGGACCTGTAAGCCGAATTCTGTCCGCCGGATTGCTCCGGCGGGACGGCCATTCCTCTGGGCCGCGCATTGCTGCGCGGCTCTAGCGACCTACCCGAAGGTTTGACGCACCGAGCCGGCACGTGTCCGGAACCGAAGTCCCGGCCTTCCTCCCTATTTGGTCTTGCTCCGTGTGGGGTTTGCCCTGCCCGCCGCATTGCTGCGACAGCGGTGCGCTCTTACCGCACCTTTTCACCCTTACCCCGGCGTTGCCGCCGAGGCGGTATGTTTTCTGTGGCACTTTCCGTCGAGAGTCTCCCCACCCTTGCGCAAAAAGCGGGCAAGGATGGGCCACTTCCTCCCGGACGTTATCCGGCACACTGCTCTGCGGAGTTCGGACTTTCCTCTCCCCGCGTCCGAAGACGCGGAAAGCGACCGTCCGGTCCAGCTGCCAACGAGATCATTATAGTTGATTCGACGGCAGGGCTTCGGTTTTCGGGCTTCGGCTGTGTCCCTATTCTTCGGCTTGCAAGTCGGTCGTCCCTCGCTGATTCATGTGCGCCTTCAGGATTCCCTAACTGATAGACTTAATTAGCCGCGGGCCGACGCCAGCACCGATTTTGCCGAGGCCCGAGCGCCGAAGCCCGAATCATGAATATCGTCGAAGCCATCCGCGTAGCGCTGCAATCGCTGTGGGCGAACAAGCTGCGCTCTGTGCTCTCCGTGCTGGCAATTGTGATCGGGGTCGCGGCGGTAATCGCGGTGGTCACCTTTGTCGCCGGCATCGATGGATACGTGGCAGGGAAGATCTTCAATCTGGGCGCGGATGTTTTCATCATGTCCAAGATGTCTCCGGTCGAGACCAATGTGGAGCATTTCCTGGAGGCGGAGAAACGCAAGAACCTAGACATGGAGGACTACCGGGCGGTACTGGAGGCCTGCCGCCACTGCGACTACGTGGGAGCAGCCTTGCGCAACGGCAACGGGCATGTGAAGTACGCCGAGCAGTCGATCAGCGATAGTACGGTGCAGGGCATCACACCCTCGATGGCCCCCATCTACGACACGGACTTGAGTGCAGGCCGCATGATCAACGAAACCGACCTGGAGAACAAATCCCCTGTGGCGGTGGTCGGGACCGACATTGTCGAACACCTGATGCCGGGAGTGGATCCCATGGGCCGGGAAATCCGGCTGGATGGGTGGACCTACCAGATCGTCGGGGTGGGGAAGAAGAAGGGGAAAACGCTGGGGCAGAGTCTCGATAATTACGTGATGATTCCCATCTCCGCGTATCTCAAGCAGTACGGAACTCGGAAGGACAGCGTCCGCATCTCGGGGAAGGCGTCGTCGGCAGGGGTTGCGCTCAACGAAGCGGTGGACGAAGCTCGGGTAGCGTTGCGGGCGCACCGGCACGATCGTGCGGGCGAAGAGGACAGCTTCGACATCGAAACCAACGCCAGTCTGCTGGGCATCTGGAAAGATTTCAGCAGCACATTTTTTATGGCCACCATTGGGGTTGCCGCCATCGCGCTCGTGGTAGGTGGCATTGTGATTATGAACATCATGCTGGTGGCGGTGACGGAGCGCACGCGCGAAATCGGCATCCGGAAGGCGCTCGGCGCAAGCCGCGACGACGTGCTGGTGCAGTTCCTGATCGAATCGGTAGTTCTGGCGTTGGTAGGCGGAGTGCTGGGCGTGCTGTTTGGGGTGGGCATCGCAGAACTGGTTACGGCGCTGATCGGGATGCCCTCCGCTATCAAGATTTGGGCCGTGGCTGCGGGATTAGTCGTGGCGGCCAGCGTGGGCGTGTTCTTCGGAGTTTATCCAGCGAAAAGGGCCGCAAGGCTGGATCCGATCGTGGCGCTGCGTTTCGAGCTGTAGGAAAATTGAGCAATTGGGAGATTCAGTAATTGGGTGATTGAAGAGCCCAAGGGTTTTGGATTTCCCAATTACACAATCAGGCATGATGAAAAAAGGCGAATTCGGCGAGATCGTCCACATGGCGACGGATACGATCCGCAGCAACAAGCTGCGCTCGTCGCTCACGGTGTTGGGAATCGTGATAGGAGTCGCCGTTGTCATCAGCGTTTCTTCCATCGGACGTGGACTGAACGACAACGTGCAGGACATCGTGACCAGCATCGGCTCGAACGTGATCTTTGCGTTCCACATCGAGCCTTTCACCTTCGGGCGGCCTACGGAAGAAATGCGGACGCGCAAGGAACTGACTTATGACGATGCGGTGGCTATCCGGGAGTTGGCGCATGTGAAAGCCGTGACGGCGGGGGTGCGCTATTTTCGACCGGAACTGGGCATTGGCTCGTTCGCGGTGAAATATGGGGATCGCAAGGCCAAGAATACGATCTTGGAGGGTGACCAGTCGTCCGCGAAGGAAGTGTTCGACCTGCAGATCGCAACCGGCCGGTGGTTCAGCGAGGTGGACGAGGAGCACCGGTCCCCCGTGGTTCTTCTAGGTTCCGAGACCACGGAAGAGTTGTTCGGGAATACGGATCCTTTGGGGAAAGAGGTCAACATCGAGGGGCAGCTGTTTACGGTGATCGGAACGGCCAAACAGGTGAAGTCGGTTTTTGGCGGCGGGAAGAACCCCGAAGATAACAAGGTATTTTTTCCGCTGAGCACGCTCAGGAAGCTGCATCCCGAGCTCAAACAGCACTGGATCAGCATCAAGGCCACCTCGCACGACGACGTGCCCAAGGCAATCGACGAAACTCGGGAACTGCTGCGGCGCAGGCGAAAAGTCGCGCCCGACAAGCCCGACAACTTTGCTGTCTTTACCGCGGACTCGATCTCCGACGTGTGGAACCAACTGACGGGAATGCTGTTCATCGGCATGTTTGCGATTTCGAGCGTGGGCTTGATTGTGGGCGGTGTGGGCGTGATGAACATCATGCTGGTGAGCGTGACCGAGCGAACGCGTGAAATCGGAGTACGCAAAGCGATTGGCGCCCGCAAACGCGACATTCTGCTGCAGTTCACGCTGGAGGCGATCATTCTTACGGCTGTGGGTGGAGTGATTGGAGTTCTTTTTGGCGCGGTCGTGGTGTGGGTGATTCCGGCAGTGTGGCCTTCCTTACCCGCACGCATGTCGACGTTCTGGACTGGGTTTGGCTTCAGCGCGGCTGCCGGTGTGGGACTGATCTTTGGGATCTATCCCGCGTGGAAGGCGGCAAATTTGGATCCCATCGAGGCGCTGCGGTACGAATAGAATGACCTCCGCCGGCGCATGATTCATTCCATAGTCAAGGTCCTCGAGATCGTTGCGGTTTGCGGGATGGTCTCGAGTTCGGTTTACTATCTGCTTTGTTTGTGGGGCGCGAGGAATTTCTTGCTCGGGCGGAAAGCGGCGGACAGGAGTGTCCGCCCCACACAATTCTTGCCTCCGGTCTCGATTCTCAAGCCGCTCAAGGGGATCGATCCCGATATCTACGAGAGCTTCCGCAGCCACTGCCTGCAGGAATATCCGGAATACGAAATCATTCTTGGGGTCAGTGACCGGAGCGATCCCGCGGTTGCCAGCGTGGAACAACTTCAGCGGGAGTTCCCCGACAGGCACGTCCGCCTGGTTGTGTGCCCGAAAGGTCTGGGTGCGAACGTGAAGGTCAGCAATCTGGCCCAGATGCTGCCCCAGGCGCGGTACGAACACCTGATTGTGAATGACAGCGATATCCGGGTCGAGCGCGACTATTTGCAGCGGGTGATTGCGCCGCTTGCCGACTTGAAGGTAGGGATGGTCACTTGTCTCTATCGGGGAGTTGCGGCTTCGACGCTTGGTTCACGGCTGGAGTCGCTAGGGATCAGCACCGATTTCTGCGCAGGAGTGTTGGCGGCACGTCAGCTCGAAAGTGGTATCCGTTTCGGGCTGGGCTCGACATTGGCTTTCCGTCGCGCGGACCTGGCCAGGGCCGGCGGCTTTGAATCGCTTCTCGACTATCTCGCCGACGACTATGAACTCGGGAAACGGATTGCGGATCTGGGGCTCAGCGTAGTGCTCTCAGACGCAGTGGTCGAGACGCATCTTCCCGCCTATGATCTGCGAGGTTTCTTATCCCATCAACTGCGCTGGGCGCGTGGAGTGCGCGATTCGCGTGCTGGCGGGTACCTTGGCCTGGCGTTTACCTTTGGCCTGTTCTGGTCTTGCCTGGCCTTGATTCTGACGTACGGGGCAGCATGGGTATGGGCATCGTTTGGACTGACGCTGTTTCTGCGCCTGGCCGTCGCGCTCGCCATTGGCAAGGCCGTGCTCAGGGACGGCGGGTTGCTGAGGCACCTGTGGCTGCTTCCGTTAAGGGACTTCATCGCCGTGGGGGTGTGGATCACGAGCTTCGCCGGCCACACCGTTACGTGGCGTGGCGATCGATTCCGACTGAAGGATGGACGGCTGATGCGGATCGGCTCGTAGCGACGAAGTTACAAGGTTCCTACTTATCTCTGGAGGTAGGAATGAGTTCAAAGCGTCCGTCGGAGAAGAGGCGGTAGCGGCGTCCTCGCCAGAGGATAGTGTTCCCGAAGAATCCTGCAATCCAGAAGCAGAACCCGATGACGTCTTCAAGCAGCAGGAGAAGCCAGTTAATCTTCGCACGCAGCACTCGTGCAGATACGACGTAGGCGGCGAGCGTGCGCACCACCAACGTAATCGGCAGAACCACCCACCACGCCGGGGCAATGATGCAGATCAGCAGAGCGAGTGGAAGAGGCATGGTGAAAAGCTGTCCGATATAGCCTGCGGGCCGGGATCGCCGGGTGCTGCGCGTCCAGCGGACGCGATGAGCGATGTTCTCTCGCAGCGTGGCGCTGCCGATGTGGTGCTCGACCACATAGGAAGAGAGAATCACGCCGTGGCCGGCCTCGGCGGCAAACTTGCCCATCACGAAGTCCTCAGCGAGATAGTCCTTCAGGTGATCCATGCCTCCGATGGAATCGAGTACGTGGCGCCGGGCGGCGATGGTTGGGCCTACGGCGAAGTGCATGCCTTCGATCATTCGTGCGACCAGGGCACTTGCCCAAAAATCGGTGTTGATGCCGGTGGCTTCGAGTGCTGACCAGAAGCTGGCACCGGGGACGGCGCGGTACGGACAGGTCGCGACGCCAGTCTTCGGGTTATGAAACTCAGCCGCAATGGTTCGGAGCAGGTGGGGCGTGACGCGAATGTCGCTGTCGCTCATGACCACCAGATCGTGGGAAGCGGCGGCGAGCATGTGCGTGAGGCTGTAGACCTTGGCATTCGCGTAAGGGGGCTCACCGGTGAGGATGAGCCGGGAGGGGACGCGAGGGTACTGCTTCTGCAATTGCGCCACAACTTCGGCGGCCGGGTCCGTAGCATCGCGAACCGCGAACAGAATTTCGAAGGCGGGATAGTCCTGCTCGAAAAATGTGCGCAGGTTCGATTCGAGATCCAGGTCGAGTCCGGAAAGCGGCTTCAGAATACTGATTGGCTCGCTTGACTGTGGCGTGGAGGGTCGCACCCCGA
The DNA here is from genome assembly GCA_020073465.1 of Terriglobia bacterium. Taxonomy (GTDB): domain Bacteria; phylum Acidobacteriota; class Terriglobia; order Terriglobales; family Acidobacteriaceae; genus Sulfotelmatobacter. The sequence continues at coordinate 171,791 of JAIQFC010000005.1, read as the reverse complement.
GATACCGTAGCGCCGCAAGAATCGACAGGAACGAATAGACGATGGCGCCGGCAAGAACGAGAAGCAGCGCGACCGCCAACGCCGTGCGGGCGGGCTGGTCGAATCTTGGGATGAGCAGGAACAGCGCACAGCTTGCGCCTGAAAGCATGATTGCCTGAAGGAAGCAAGTCATTATACCTGCGTGGGAGTGAGACAGTTTGCGCTGAACGCTGTGGCGATACACGCGAGATCCTTCGCTCCGCCTGAAAAGCGGCTTCGCTCAGGATGACGCCCTGCAAAAATAGATGCTCGTTGGAGTCCGAACTGCACTATGACCTGCCTGCGTGGAATGTTATGGTACCGGACGGGCTATCAAGTTGGAGGCGACGTTATGCGTTAGCGGCGCGGGACTGACCCAAGATTTCCCGAATCTTGCTGGAGAGTTGTTTCAGGGTGAAGGGTTTCTGCAGGAAGTTTGCTTCAAAATCGAGGACTTTGTGGTCAATGACCGTCTTGCCGGGATAACCGGAGACGAAGAGGAACTTGGTTTCCGGACAACGAACTTCCAATTCCTTGGCCAGTTGGCCGCCGCTCATGTTGGGCATGACGACATCACTGATGACCAGGTGGATGGTCGATCCGGAGCCTTTCACAACCGCGAGTGCGTCCAGGCCGTCCCTGGCCTCCAGGACGGTGTAGCCCTGGAGCTTGAGGAATTCGGCCGTCGCGCGCCGGACCGCGTCTTCATCTTCAACCAACAACACGGTCTCAGACCCGTGGGTGGGAGCCGCAAGGTCTGCGCCTGGCACGTCGAGCATGCGTCCCTGATCCGTCACGCAGGGCAGATAGACCTTGAAAACGGTGCCCATCCCGGATTCGCTGTAGGCCCAGATGAACCCCCTGTTCTGTTTCACAATTCCATACACCGTGGCCAATCCCAGCCCGGTGCCTTGTCCCGAAGGTTTTGTGGTGTAGAAGGGTTCGAAGATATGGGGAAGATGATCGGGAGGAATGCCGACACCATTGTCGCTCACGGTCACCAGCACGTAGTGCCCTGGTGCGATGATGGCAGGTTTCTGCTGGATGTAGTTCTCGTCGAGTTGCACGGCGGACGTTTCAACGGTGAGACGGCCCCCCTGAGGCATGGCATCCCTGGCGTTGGCGGCGAGGTTCATCAGGATCTGCTCGACTTGAACCGGATCGACGCGGACGCGATCCAGTTCTTCCCCGGGGATGAAGGTAAGTTCGATGTCCTCGCCGATGAGGCGGTGAAGCGTCCTGGCGATGTCGGCGATGACGGGATTCAGGTCGACGACCCGGAGGGCCTGCACCTGCTTGCGGCTGAAGGCGAGCAACTGCCGGGTTAACTGTGCAGCGCGGCGCGCGGCCGAAAGTATCTCCTGCAGCTTGTTCTCGATAGGACTTCCCGGCACAACCGCATCCAGCGCCAGTTCGGAATAGCTGGTGATGATGGTGAGCAGGTTGTTGAAGTCGTGGGCAACCCCACCCGCGAGGCGGCCAATGGCATCCATTTTCTGGGCCTGCAGAAGCTGGGCTTCCATGCGAAGGCGGTCGGTCAGGTCCCGGCCGTTAGAGATGAAGTGAGTTACGCAGCCGGAGGCGTCGCGCACGGGACTGATGCTTTGCTCGACGTAGTACAGGTCTCCGTTCTTTTTCCGATTGACCAGAATCCCGCGGTAAACGTTGCCGGAAAGGATGGTCTTCCACAATTCGTGATAGACCTCAGGTCCCTGCTCGCCAGACTTCAGGATTTGAGGGGTTTGTCCCGTGACCTCGCGGCGAGAGTATCCGGTCAGAGATTCAAACGCGGGATTCACGTACTCGATGGTGCCCTCTCGATCCGTGATGATGATGGCGTCCGCGGACTGTTCGACGGCGCGCGACAGCTTGCGGAGCGATGCCTCGGCGAACAGCTGGCCTTGCTGCATGGAGTGCACCGCCAGAGCGCAGCGGATGGTGCGTACCAGGTTGGCGCCACTCAATTCCGACTTTTCCATGCAGTCGGAGGCGCCGGCCGCGATGATCTCTGCAACTGTCTTCTCGTCTGCGTGTTCCGCCAGCAGGACGAAAGGGATGGAGACTCCGGCTTGGAGGGCCTCTGAGAGAAGATGAACTGCTTTCAGCTCTGCCGTGTCGTAGTCGAAGAGGATCAGGCCATAGTCTTTTCGGTGCAGCATCAGCTTGGCTTCGTCGATCGAGTGGGCATGATCCAGTTCGGCGGTAAAGGTGCTTCTGTATCTGTCCAGGATCTCGCGAATGAGGAAGAAGTCTTCCTCCCGGTTCCCGACCAGCAGGACATGCCAAGCCGGTTGGATCAGCCCAGATGTTGTCATCGGTGCCGGGAGTGATAAATCCATACTCTCCTTATCGGAAGGGAAGCACTCGTATCGGAACTTTGGTGCGAGCCGCGGATTGTCCGGATGGGGGGCGGATTCCGAGTTTGGAACCGGCCCAAACTGGGAGAACTTCAGGCGTAAAATATATACGCCTGTTCCGGAGGGTTTATGGCGAGACGATTAGCTCTCCTTCCCGTGGTCTTGTTTCCCGCAGTTTGGCTGTTTGGGCAGGCCGGATCGGCGCCAGCGGATTTCACATTCTCGATCCCGAGTACCCACGTATGGACCGACACGGGTCTGGATCTCCAGAGCGGAGATTTGCTGCAAATCTCGGCAAGCACCGAAGGAGCATCGGTGCCGGACCGTCATGCCATCCCGGGTACGGGACAGTGCGACCCGAAAGGGACGACCGCAGCCACGACATCGGGATCGGAGCTGCCTCTGGCTTCCGCTCCGGCGGGAGCGCTGATCGCGAAACTTCACGAGCAACAGTCGATAGCTGTGCTGGTTGGGACCAGCAGCGAGCTTCGCATTGAAGAGCCTTCGCACCTTTTTCTGGGGGTCAACATAGCGGAGACTCCCGCGTGCCAGGGAAGTTTCCGGGTCACGGTGCACAGGACGGGGGTGGGGGTTACCGCGTCCGGCAGTCAGCCGGTCCCGGCTTCTGTTGCACCTCAAGGACAAGCGCTGACTCCTGAGTCGAATAGCGCGAAGACGCCAGTGTCGACCACGAGCGCTTCGTCCGCCGACAAGACTGAAGCACAACCCAAGTCACGCGGCGAACAACTGAAATCGCAGCTGTCGACGGCAGCCCAGATCTTCATGTCGGGACAGTTCGGGACGGGCAAATCCGAGGCTAGCACCCCGGGGACTGCCAACGCCGCGTCGGGTGCTTCGGGCAGTACTGCGGCGGAAGCGTCCACGGTGACGACGCCGCTGAAAGTTTCCGATTCTCCACTGGAAGCGGGCCTGCGCAAGAGACTCGATAGCCTTCCCCGCCGTGTGAACGATCAATTTAAGAATCTCGGCGACATGGTCAATTTCGTCATCGTCGGCTCGGAAAAGGACGTGCAGGCAGCGCTCGAGGCCGCGAATTGGCACGTGGCAGACACGGACACTCAGAAGGCGGTGCTCAACGCGGTGCTCGAGACCTACGAAAAGAAGGACTACCTGCAGATGCCGATGAGCACGCTTTATCTTTTCGGCCGCCGGCAGGACTTTGGTTATGAGCAAGCGGAGCCGATTGCCATGGTTGCCAGCCGCCACCACTTCCGCATCTGGAAGGCTCCCTTTACGTGGAAGGACAAGGAAGTGTGGGTGGGAGCCGGGACCCACGACATCGGGTTCGCGAGGGACCAGAGAAACGGAAGCGTCACGCACAAGATCGATCCCGCGGTCGACGGCGAAAGGGAGAACATCGGCAGCAGTCTCCAGAAGGGCGGAAAAATCAAGAGTCTGAGCTATTACCTGCCAACCAACCCGGTGCAGGAGGCGAAGAACGCAACCGGGGATGGTTACCATTCGGATGGAAGGCTGCTGGTGATATTCCTTCCATAACAAAACTCATAACACCTGCGTAACTCCAAGACAGCAACGCTTTTGCACGTCCACAAATATTTGCAGTGTCTTCAATTGCTGTTAACCAAACTGCAATTCGAGCGTCCAAGGCAATAAGAGCGGCGGTGATCTCAGACAGGTTTTCTGGATAGATTCAGGGAACACTTGGGAAGCATCCTCCGTATAGAGCATCAAGCGGGACTCTGCCCTGAGGAGACTGCACAACTCGACAGCTGTTTGGTGTGGGGGCTGTGATCTGTCATCACCGATGACATCGCAGGATACCTAAAATGCCACGTTTGATGGGACAACAATGGAATGTCGTTCGATTGCGACGCTTTCCTTGTGGGGGAACAAGTATGGAGAACGGGCAGAACGGGAGCGGTTTTGCGAAGACAGCAGGGAGCGGTGGAACCGGTCATGTGCAGGAGGTCGTGCGGCAAGCACATGACGAACTTCGCCAGCTGCTACAGCAGCGGGCGGAAGTGATGAGGCGGATTGGCACCGTCAAACAAACAATTGCGGGACTGGCCAACCTGTTCGGCGATGGCGTGCTGAGTGAGGAATTGCTGGAACTGGTGGACCGCAAGAGCAATGGCCGGCAACCAGGTTTTACCAAGGCCTGTCGCATGATCCTGATGGAATCGGGCCGGGCGCTGAGCGCGCGCGACGTCTGTGATCAGATCCAGGACAAGATCCCAGCAATGCTGGCCCGCCACAAGGACCCGATGGCGTCGGTGACCACCGTCCTCAACCGTCTGGTGGACTACGGGGAAGCACAGCCTGTGGTTCTAAGCAACGGCCGGCGGGCCTGGCAGTGGATCGCGGAATCAGCCACTGGTTCGTCCCAAAGCACCACCGGCGAAGCTCGACCGTCCCTGTAGGCCTGCAGCGAAACGGCCCGCCACGGAGCGGGCCGTGCTACTTCCTGAGTTCTTCTTCCCTTTAGGCAGGCGGCAGAAGCATCCCTTTTTCCAGGTGTCTGGTTACGTGCGCATAGGATGCGGCGTGAGGGTCGTGAGTGACCATCACGATCGTCTTCTGGAAATCCTCGTTCAAACGCTTCAGGATCTCGAGCACTTCAGTGGCGGAGTGACTGTCGAGATCGCCGGTGGGTTCGTCAGCCAGCAACAAGGTTGGGTCGCTGACAATCGCGCGCGCAATGGCGACGCGCTGTTCCTGGCCGCCGGAGAGCTGCTTCGGAAGATGGTCCACACGGTCCTCAAGTCCGACGAGTTTCAGAGCTGTCATGACGTGATCGCGGCGCTGCTTGGGATTGAGCTTGGTGAGCAGCAGGGGCAATTCCACATTCTCAAACGCAGTGAGGACGGGAATCAGGTTGAAGGTCTGGAAGACGTATCCGATGTGTTCATTGCGCCAGTGGGCAATGCGGGCGTCACCGAAGCGAAAGATGTCCTGCCCTTGCACCAGCAGTTCGCCCTTGGTCGGCCGGTCGATCGCCGCAATCATGTTCAGCAGGGTCGTCTTGCCGGAGCCGGACGGACCCATCAGCGCGAGAAACTCGCCTTTGGCGATGTCGATGGAGACGTCGTCGAGCGCATTGACCTCAAAGGCATCGCGCTTAAAGACCTTGCTGACGCCGCGAACTTGCACGACTTTGGTGGCTGTGGCGATGTTCGTTTCAGCGACTGTGCTCATGATTGCCCCTTAATTTTGATGGATTGTCCGTCTTTCAGATTCGGCGGCGCCGTGGTGATGACACTCTCGCCTCCAACCAGCCCGTCGACCAGGGCGCCGTCGCTGCGCTGTCCGATGATGCGAACCTCGCGGGCAACGGCCCTGCCGTTGTGGGCGACCAGAACGATTTTCTTTCCGTCGCGATCCTTAATCGCGGCAGATGGCACAAACACGCCGGCCAGCTGGTTGGAAGTCCTGGTTTCACTGGCTAGAAACTTGACGGTCGCGTTCATTTCCGGACGCAGGGATACATCCGGATACTTGTCCGGGTTCAGCACCTGCACCTTGACTTGTACCGTAGCCTTCTGCCGGTTGGCCTCGGGAGAAATCTGGGCGATGACTCCGTCGTAGACCTTGTCAGGGTAGGCATCGACGCTCACATTGCCCTTCTGTTTCGGGCTGAGACGGGCGAAGTCGGCTTGGGCGATGTCGAGCTCGACCTGCAAATCATTCAGATCGGCGAGCGAGACTACGGATCCCTGAGGCCCGCCGGCGGCCGTACTGGCAAACTGGGAAGTGACCAACTCGCCCTTTTCTGCCGTACGGTCAAGAATGGTGCCTGTCACTGGCGCGCGGATGACGGTGCCATCGAGTTGCGCTTTTGCATAGTCGAGTTGTCCCTGGGCCTGTGCCAGCGCACCACGGGCGCGGGCGATTTCTTCCTGGCGCGGGCCAATCTTCATCAGCTGAAACGTCTTTTCCAGGGAATTGACGCGCTGCTGGTCGGATTCGAACCTGGCAGTGGCATCGTCCAGGGCCTGACGGGAAACCACCCCGCTGGCTGCGAGTTCCCTGGTGCGCTCCAGAGTGCGCGTGTCGTTCGCCAGGGTAGCCCGGGCCTCGTCCAGGTTGTGTTGGGCCTGCTGGATCTCCTCGGGACGGGATCCGTGCTGGAGTTCCTCGAGATAAGCGCGGGCATTGTCGACCGCACCCGTCGCCTGGCCAAAAGCGGCACGGAACTCCTGGTCCTCCAGGCGCACCAGAACCTGACCTTCCTTGACCTTGTCGCCTTTCTCCACGCCAATCCAGGCGAGACGGCCGGTCACTTTCGAGTTCACATTGATGGTGTGATGGGCAACGATGTATCCAGTGGCAGAGAGCACGGTTGCGCCAAGGTCGCTGTTTTCCGCGGTGGCTCGCGCCACTTCAACCTCGGCTGCATCGGGGGACAGCACGCGGTATCCCAGGGCGGACAGGCTCAGCAGAGCCACGATTGTGATTCCGATGATGATGTAGCGGCGCGCCCAGGCCGACGGCTGTCCACCGTCATCACCGCCGCGGTGGGTGCGGTCGATGCGGAGGTTTTGCAGGTCTTCGTGTTTAGTATCAATCGCCATAAGAATCAGTGCGAAATCCAGTTTCCAGTTTGCGGTTTCGAGTTTCCAGTCCTATGTCAACTTATCCTCGAAGCGCATTCAAAATATTTTGTCGGGCCGCGTGCCATGCCGGGGCAAGGCCACCGAAGAATCCCATGACCAGCGCAAAGATCAGGGCCGCCAGCGCCACTTGCGGTGTAATCCGCAAACCGAAGACCACCTCGCTGAAAGTCACAGCGTTGGACGTTCCGGTCTGATAACCATTAAACGGGAGCATCAGCAGGATGCCGACCACTGCGCCGAGCAGGGCAAGCATCAGCGATTCCAGAACAAAGGAGGTCAGAATGGCGGGGCGCGAGAAGCCGATGACGCGCAGGGTGGCGATTTCACGCCCGCGATAGGCGACGGCCGCATACATGGTGTTCATCGCGGCAAAAATCGATCCGATCGCCATGATGATTCCCACGACGTATCCGATGACCTTAATCGGCGTTCCGGAACTGGTCTGCTTGGCGTAGTAGTCGCTTTCGAGCACGCCTTCCAGCTTCAGGCGTTGGTCGTCGCTGACGCGGTTCTTGAGCGCCTCTGCGGCGATGGGATCGGTTGCATGCAAGTAGGCGGAAGAGTATCCGCCCTGGCGATCGAAATCCGCAGCCATCTGGTTCACGTCGCCCCACACTTCGGACTCGTAGGCCGAGCCGCCGGCGTCAAAGACTCCTACGACTTTCCAGGAGCCTTTGCCGAATTCCATGGTGTCGCCAATGTTGGCGTGGGAGAAACGGTCGCGAATGGACTTGCTCACCACAATTTCACGCTGCCCGGTCTGGAACCAGCGTCCTTCCACGAGCTTTGTACTGGGCCGCAGCTCCAGGCCATCCGGCATCATGCCGCGCACCGTGACGTTAACCTCGCCGGTGCCGTTTTTGCGAGGGAGGACGATGACCACAACCCATTCCGCAGAGGTCATGGGCTGGCCGCGGCTGTCTTTGGCAATGCCTGGCAGAGTCGTGAGCGTCGGGTAGAGCGATGCATCGAAGCCTCCCGACAGTTCCGCCTCCGACCCTTTGCGCAGCACCAGCACGTTGTTGGGATTGCCGCTGCTCACAAAGGCACGATTGAGTCCGGCAATCAGGGCCATCAGAAAGATCGCCGTGGTGACGGTGAGTGCGATGCCCAGAGCGGTCATCACGGTGAGACCCTTACGTAGCCTTAGGTTGCGGATGTTATAGCTGATTGGTATCGCCATATGTGCACTCTCAAACTCAGCCGATGTGACGCAGGCCGTCTACGATGTTCTTGCGTGACGCATTGAAAGCCGGCAAGTAGCCGCTCACCAATCCCAGGGCCACGGCCGCCAGCAACGACAACGCGGCCGTGGGCGCCGTAACCTTCATATAGAGCGGAACGCCCAACCCGATGAAACGGTGCGTCAGCCCCGCAATCACAGGAATCGCTACAAGAACTCCCAGCACTCCGCCCGCGACTGACAGGGCTATGGACTCGCTCACGAAAATCGACAGCACTCTCCGGCGGGTGAAGCCGAGGGTTTTCAGCACTGCCACCTCGCGGGTCCGGCTGCGCACCGACATCGCCATGGTGTTGGCCGAAACCAGCATGATGGTGAACACAACCGCGCCGCAGATGCCGAGGATGAATGCCTTGATGTTCCCCAGAGAAGCGACAAACCCAAGCTGAAACGCTTTTTCGCTCTCGGTCTTGGTCTGCAGCGGCGAGTTGCGGAACATGTCATCGATTTCTCTGGACGCGCGCGCCACATTGTCCGGCGAGTCGATTTGAGCTGCGTACCATCCCGCCTGCCCCTTGAACCAGGGCACCGCCTCTTCCAGGTACTTGGCGTTGAAGTACAGCGCATTCTGAGGAGGATCGCGGTGATAGATGCCGCGAATCGTCAGATCGAGATTCGTCGGGAAAATGTTTGCCTGCAAAATAATGCGGTCGCCGATCTTCCAGCCATATCTGTTGGCGAGCGTCACATCCACCAAGGCTCCAGCGCGATCCTGCTGCCAGGTCTTCACCTGGTCTGGCGGAACAATCTTGTCCGACGCCACCTTCAGGTACTCGTCCGGATCTGTGCCCAGTTGGGCAAAGAAGTGCTCCGGCCGATCATCGATGTAGCGGCCGCCGAACCAGGTGATCGGCACCACCGATGTTACGCCTGGGACGGCGCGGATCTTCTCGCGATAGAACGCCGGCAGGAAAAACGCCAGCGAGACGCGGTCGCGGATGATCAAGCGTCGCGACGCTTCCGGTGCGACCTGGTCCACATAAAACGAGCGCCAGATGCAGATCATCAGTGTGAGCAACAGCAGCGAGAAGCTGATGCTGAACACGGTCAGGATGCTGCGCCGCTTGTTGCGGAACGCGCTACGCACGATGAAGCTGCCGAGAGTCATAGTTCAACCAATGTGCCGCAAGCCGTCCACGATATTGACTTTCGAGGCGGTGTAGGACGGAAAGGCCGAGCTCACCAATCCCACCAGTCCGGCGATGAACATCGCCACCAGCCACATGCCTGGGGTTACCTTCATGGGGAAGAAGCTGAAGAATTGTGGTGAATGAGTAAGGGCATACACCGCTAACCATCCCAGGACGAAACCAAGCAAGCCACCGGCGAGAGAAAGAGCAACGGCTTCGCTCACGAACAAGCCGAGCACGCTCTGGCGGGTGAAGCCGAGAGTCTTGAGGACGGCCACCTCTCGCGTCCGCTCGCGAATCGACATGGCCATGGTGTTCGCGGAAACGAGCAAGGTCGCAAACACCACGGCCGAGCAGATGCTTAGGATGAATGCTTTAACGTTCCCCAACATGGCCACGAACTCCAAGCCGAAGGCCTTCTCGCTTTCGGCTTTCGTGGGCTGCGGCGAGTTGCGAAACATGTCATCGACCGTGCTCGCCACCTTACTTACGTCCTCGGGAGAAGCGGCAAGGATACTGAAGGTGCCGGCCTGCCCCTTGAACCACGCGACTGCCTCTTCGACATACTTCGCATTGAAATAGACCGACTTGTTAGCCGGGTTGGAGTGGAAAATGCCGCGTACGTAGAGTTCGAGATTGACGGGGTAAATCGTCCCCTGCAAGACTACGCGGTCACCCAGTTTCCAGCCATACTTCTGCGCCAGCGTATCGTTGACAATCACTCCCTGGCGGTCGCGCTGCCAGGCGGTGACCTGATCCGGGGGCATTTCGGCGTCCCGATATACCTTGAAGAACTCATCGGGATCAGTGCCGAACTGCGCGAAGAAGTTCTCCGGCTTCTGGTCTTTATAAATTCCGCCAAACCAGGAAACGGGCACTACGGCCACGACTCCTGGGACGGCGCGGATCTTCTCCCGGTAATAACCGGGCAGGGAGAAGGTGAGAGATACGCGGTGGCGAACTACCAGCCTTTGCGCCGACTCGGCGCTGCCCTGATCGAGATAAAAAGCGCGCCAGATGGTCATCATCAGCGTGAGCAGGAGCAGGGAGAAAGCGATGCTCAGTACCGTCAGAATGCTGCGGCGCTTGTTACGGAATGCATTCTTGGTAACAAACCGGGTCAAGGTCATGGACGAACTCCGGGAGAAACTGCCGAGGGGCGCCGATCAAGCAACTACGGGTGTCCCTCACAGAATAAACGAACCAACTCGCAATCGACAACCGACCTGGACGGAGTCAGCAGTGCAGTTTGGCAAGGAAGCGAGCCAAACGCGCGATTATTGGGTCGCAAAGAACGCGACCCTTCGCGCGGCTCGCCCAGATCCTTCGCTGCGCAAAAAAGCGCTTGCTCAGGATGACAATCAAACTGCACCACTGCTCGACCGGATCTCCTGGGTCTTCGCAATGCTCATCTTCATACTCACTTCCCGGTGGGAGTCCCACCAGTGGAGATCGTCATCAGACCCGTATGACAAATGTCACGGAGAAGTACCCCACAGGTGCATAACCTCAGGGTTAAAGCCCGACGCGTGTCGCGGCCGTGGGCGGCACGGCTGGAAGCCGTGCCCTTCCCAAAACTTCTTCATAAGATGGCTTCAAATATCTGCTGATAACCAATACAACGGACAACGGTACAGTTTAGTTACGCAAATTGTGGGTCACTGGTTCATTGATCGAAGCGTCCTTCATCGGCCGACGGTCCGTAGATCGCCGGCACGAGGGCGCTGTTGAGGCGGAGGTAGACGGTTAACTGTCCGCGATGATGGGCCAGGTGATTGAAGACGGCATCGCGAAGCATGATGTGGCGCGGCTGCTCGCTTACCACCTTACCGGCGACCAGGAACCGCCAGGGTGTCATCAGGTGTTCATCAGTCGTGCTCTGCAAGGCCTCACGAGCTTCGATGACCGACTCGTCAAAGGTCTGCAGCAGTTCCCGATTTGTATTCAACTCATGAGGTTTGTATTTCGAGCTACCTTTGGGGGCCATGTCCAGTTCGTCCTGTTGAACCATCATTGCAGCCCACGCTGGCATTCTTGCGACCAGTGCGGCCAGGTAGCCCAGCGGCATCGATTTCTCGTGAGGCTTCCAATCGTTGTGCCCTTCGGGCACGCGCTCCAAGGTGCGGCGAGTTCCGGCGGCTTCGCGTTCCAGTTCGGCGAGGAACAACTCGGTCAATTTCATGGGTGATCTCCTCTCGCGGTGTCTTCAGGCGGTTGTCACGCAGAGGACTGTAACAGGCATTGCGGACAATATTAGTCCGCAATCAGTGATACGCTTGCATCATGCTGCAAACCTCGGCCAGACTGCTCCGCCTGCTGTCTTTGTTTCAAGCACGGCGGTACTGGTCAGGGGCGGAACTCTCAAACGAGCTTGAGGTGACGGACCGGACGCTGCGACGCGATGTCGACCGGCTGCGCAGCCTCGGGTATCCGGTCCATTCGACGTCGGGCGTGGCTGGCGGCTACCAGCTGGGATCAGGTGCGATGCTGCCTCCGCTGCTGCTCGATGACGATGAAGCGGTGGCGGTGGCCGTCAGCTTGCGAACCGCGGCCAGCGGCACGGTGGCGGGGATTAGTGAAGCCTCGGTGCGTGCGCTGTTGAAACTGGAGCAGGTGCTGCCGTCACGCTTGAGCCGGCGCATTGCGGCGCTGCATTCCTTCATTCTGCCGCTGGCCAATGCGGGGCCCACGGTGGACGCAGCCACACTGTCGGCCATTGCCGGCGCCTGCCGCGACCACCACCGGCTCCGTTTTAACTACCGCAACCGGGGTGGCACTACCAGCGCGCGCAACGTGGAGCCGCACCGGCTGGTACATACGGGACGCCGCTGGTACCTGGCGGCATGGGACGTCGGGCGCAGGGACTGGCGAACCTTTCGCGTCGACCGGATCGAAGCCAGACTCACTGCCAGTTCACTGTTTGCGCCACGCAAGCCGCCAGACGGGGATTTCGCCACTTACGTTTCGCGGTCAGTTTCCTACGCGCCGTATCCCCTCCGCGCCCGGGTGACCCTGCATGCATCGGCTGAAATGGTTGCCGAGCGAGTGCCGCCAACTGCCGGAGTCGTTGAGGGCATCGATGAGCGCAGGTGCATGCTTTACACGGGCGCTCCATCGCTGGAGATTCTCGCTGCACATCTGGCGCTGATCGGCGTCGACTTCGAGGTGAATGAACCGCCAGAGCTTGTCCACGAGATCGGCCGTCTGGCCGAGCGGCTGGGGCGCGCGATGCGTCCAAGCAACGCGATTCCTTAACCCCGGATCCCGCAAACGGGACTGCCGGAGGGCCGCCGGCGTGGCGGCCGAGACGCTTCTAACCCTCTCATATCAGAGTACTTTGGTAACTCGAAGCGAAATTCCATGCGGGATATCCTAACGTTACCCTAGGCCGGAATGTCCGCGGTTGTCTGACTTCGCGGCGAGCGCAGGTCTTGCCTAGCACGAGGCAGGAAGGAAATGTCGACCAAGATAGGCCACTTCGAGATCCTGAGTGAGCTGGCAAAGTCCCCTACGGGGACCGTTTACAAAGCGAATGATCCGCAGAGCGGGCAGACGATTGCTCTGAAGGCGATTGAACTGAGTGCGTTCGGAGAGAGTGCCACTGCGCTGGAGCAAGCGCTGTTGCAGGAGGCAGAAACCAGCAAGGCCCTGAGCAGCTCCAACATTACACCTGTCTTCGGCGCGGGCGAAATGGAAGGCAAGTTCTGCGCGGCCATGGAATATGTGCAGGGCAACAGCATTGCCACCATGCTGGCCCGCAAAGAAGGATTCTCGATCTGGGACCTGCTCGATATCGGAAGGCAAGTGTGCGGGGGCCTGGACTATGCCCACGGCAGCAAGGTTTACCACTACAGCCTGGAGCCAGCCAAGATCATGTGCGGCTGGGATGGGACCGTCAAGATTCTGTCCTATGGAGTTTCGAGCGCGGGAAAATTCACGCAGCAGATTTCGGCAGGGCTTCCTTCATTCCTGCATTACATGTCGCCGGAACAGATTCGCGGCGAAGAAATCGATGGCCGATCGAACCTGTTCAGTCTGGGAGCTATGTTCTATGAGATGGTGACCGACCGCAAGGCGTTCGACCGTCCCGACGTGGATAACTTGCGGGAAAGCATTCTGGAGAGCACTCCGGTCCCGCCGATGCATGTGAACGCCAAGCTTCATCCGCTGCTCAGCGACCTGATCATGAAGGCGTTGGACAAGGATCCGGCCAAGCGCTACCAGCGGGGACGGGAATTACTCGACGATCTGGAGAAGTGCAAAGAATCAAAACCGCAGGCAGCCGCGAAGCCTGCCGTGGCGCCCAAGGCCCCCGTCGTTCCAAAGCAGGTCAAAGCGGCCGTCCAGTCGAAGTTTGTTGGAGCCTCGGCACCGCAAGCGGCTGTGCCTCGCAAGGCCAGTCCCGCAGCCCCGGTTCGTCCCGCTCAACCCGCCGCACCCGCGGCGAAGCCGGCTGAAAGAAAATTTGTCGTGCCTGCAGCGGAGGCCGCTCCGAAAGCGGCTGCCGCCGCCGCCGGATGGGGCGGGGCCGAAGCGACGTCGGCCGAAGCACCAGAAATCGACATTTCCCACGAGTTCACCAGCTCGGGCGCGAACATCGAGGCATCGGAGAGCCAGTCTACGTATATGTCGGCAGCGGCTGCACCTGCCCCTGAGGTGGAGACTTTCGCTCCGGATGCGCCGAGCTTCGCGGTGGATCCGACGATGGCAGAGGGGGGGACGGGCGGAGGAAGCGGCACCAGTTTTTCTGAGATCGCCGAGTTGCCTCCGCTCAAAGAGGTTTACATTGCACCACCGCCGCCACCGCCTTCTCCGGTGCAATCGGCCGCACCCAGTTCCACGATGTTTCAGGGAGTGATCGAGAAGGAAGAGAAGCCGAAGATTCAGCCTCGCGAAGTCGCCGAGAAGGCAATCAAGGAAATCAAGAGCGTTCCGCCGCGGCTGTTGATGTATTCCATCGGAGGCGCGGTTGCGCTGATCCTGATCATTCTTGTAGCCCTGACATTCCACATTCACAGCTTGAGTGGGGATGATGACTCGAGCGCATCGAGCACCGCGGCACCGGCGGAGAGTTCCGCGCAGCCTGAAGCGGTACAGCCCGCACCACGAAATGAAGCGGCCGCTGCCCCTGCCACGCCTGTAGCTCAGCCTTCAGAGCCGGCGCCGGAGCCTGAGACGGCAGTTGAGGAGCCGGTCGCCAGGGCGGGCGCGAGGGGAAAGAATGCCCGGCGGAAGGCGGCAGCAGCTCCCGTGGTCGTGCCCGGGCAGCTGACACTGGACTCCACGCCGCAAGGCGCCCAGGTGCAGATCGACGGCAGAAGCGATCCCAGCTGGGTTACTCCTTTGGCGGTGTCGAGTCTGCAACCGGGCTCCCATTCGATCACGGTCAGCAAGCCGGGATACTCGACCGACACGCGCTCGGTTGAAGTGGCCTCGGGAAGCAAGTCGACGATGGTAGTGCATCTGGCGCAGGTGATGGCAAGCCTTTCTGTGACCAGCGATCCCGCTGGCGCCAGCATCTACGTGGATGGGAGGGACATGGGCAAGGTGACTCCGGCCCACGTCAGCCTGGACAAGGGCACGCACGTGGTCCTGGTCCGAAAGATGGGCTATATCGATGAAACCACCAGCGCGCAGTTTGCGCTCGGGCAGACGGTCAGCATCTCCCCGACCCTGCGTCCGCTGGGCAATGTGGACAGCATCAAGACTGTCGGAAAAATGAAGAAACTGTTCGGCGGAAACGGCGGCCAGCCGGGCCAGGGATCGGTCAGCATCCGCACTCAGCCGAAGGGCGCGCAAGTGGCGGTCAACCAACGCATGCTCGACAAGGGATCCCCGGTCGAGGTCATGCTGGACCCCGGAAACTACGTAATCGACATAACGCTCAGCGGATACGCTCCCATCCATAAGGTCGTCACCGTCGACAAGGGCGGCAAGGTCGTCGTGGATGAGGCGATGCAACAGCAATAGGCTCTACGGCGGCAAGTCTTCGCTACTGACAGGAATTGACAGGACTCAAAACTTAAAAAGCCGGCTCGCGAGAGCCGGCCTTCTATTGCGTTGGCGGACACTCCTAGGGCTGGCCAAACAGGTCGGACATTGTTTTCACGTTCGAGTCGCATGCATGATTCAGACACGGAAGACCAAAGCCCGACTCGATCGTCTTGAGCAGAGAGAAGTGAGTATAGAAAACCTCGCTCTGAAGGTTGTGATAACCGTAGTTGGTGTCCACGATGAGCATCACTTGGTTAGTGTTTGGGGATAAGCTGTAGTCATTCTCGTCCCACATCACGACGATGGCATTGTGGCCCTTATTCCAAACCGAAGAAGCCTGGATGGCGGTTACCAGTCTCTGTACGGTTTGATCACCGAGGATGATCAGTGCCGGGTTAAGGCTCGCCTGAGTGCCGTCGCTGGCCGGGTCAAAGTTGCAAAACGCGCCTGCATTGCTTCGTCCGTGCTGATCATTGCACTGATTGGGAGCGATGAATGAGAAGTTCGGAAGTTTTCCGGCGCGCAGGTCGGCATAGAGTCCGTTCGGCCCATCAAAGTCGACCGTATTGGCCAGGCTGTTCAGCGGGTTGGCTCCTTGCTGCACCGTTTGAAAGTAGACGAATGGGTTGTGCTTGGCAGCGTAGAGCTTCACTACGTCGGCCTGCGTCAGCGGGGGATTCAACTGCGGGTTAATCAGGCTGAAGTCCGTTGAATTCGTGAACACGCCATCGCTGTAGTTCACATTGTCGGCCCCTGCAATGGGTAGGCTCTGCTGGTACGACTTCCACGTTTTTCCGGCTGCAACCAGCTGGTCGCCGATGGTCTGCCCCACCGTGTTGGGGGCTGCGGCGAACGACAGGATTCCATCGATATTTACTTCGCCCGGAGGCCCCTGCGTCTCGTTGGTTAGATCGATGGCCGGGGTTGCCGCGTCGGTTCCGGTGCCCGAGATAGGGCAGATGCTGGGACTTGGCGGGTTGTCCGTGTTGGCGACTCCAGAAGCAAGGTTGGTAACGCAGGATGTATTGTGCCAGTCGGGATCGTTGTCGGACTGCACGCCGAAATTTGACCCGCCGACAACCTCCAGGTAGTTGGTCAGGCTCGGGTGCGCCACGGCGAAGTAGTTGGTCGCGGAATTCGCGGACTTGGCCAGTTGGTTGATGTAGGGAGCGTTCGGGTTGTTAAGAATCTGGCCGTAGCCGTGGTTCTCCATCATGATGAGAAAGACACGGTCCAGATGGGGAACAGTCCGCGGAACAGCTTTTCCTTCCTTATCTTCGGCGAATGCCGCGATGGCTAATGCGGCAACTAAGCCCAGAACTACGGCTTTTTGTCTCATCGTACTCTCCTCAATGTTTTTCACATCCGGCAGCTCTCAACTCAGTTGAGGCTCCACCTCGCAGACTGTAATTGATGTTTGTTAGCTCTCCATTACGCCCAAGTTAAGCTTGGATGAATATCGGTATGTGACCCTGTGGGTTTTGAGGTGCGGGCGGTGGAAGCCTGACTACGCTGAACCACACGAAACTGAAAGGGCATGCGAAGCGGTTACTTCGCATGCCCTTTTTGGTTGGTGGTGCCCGGAAAAATCTATCGTGGAAGCTTGAAGTTCACGGTGACTTGCGTTTGAATCTCGACCGGCTCACCGTTGAGGAAGTACGGTTTGTACTTCCACTGCTTCACGGCATCAAGAGCGGCCTGCGCCAGAAGAGGCTCGCCGCTGAGAACTTTGACCGCCGTGATGCTCCCGGTTTTCCCGATCGTTGCCGTCAGCAGTACTGCCCCCTCGACGTGCATGCGCAGCGCGGTTGGTGGATAGGTGGGCTGCACTTTCTTGACCAAGAGCCCCTGCGACACGCCCTGCGACACATTCAGAGTCTGCAGCACAGGCTTGGGCTGGTTCGAATTCGCGACCAGGTTCGGCAGCCCGCCGCCGGAACTTGCCGGGGCAATGCCCAGCACGCTCGGGGCAGGAGCTTCCGCTGCAGGAGCAGGTTTCGTCTGCACCGGCGACACCGCACCGTTCTTCACCATGAGCGGTTGCAAAGCCGGCTTGCTCTCGGGAGGCTTGACGGCCGATGCTGATCCCGCTTTTCCCCCCTTTGTTGAATTCTTGACGGGAGCTACATCCTGGGCAGAAGTATCCTCACTGTCATCGGTAGTGAAGTCTGTTTCCGGCTTCTCCACGGGAGAGTTTGACAGTGTCACTTGCTGGGTACTCGGTGACGACACAGGCGTAGCAGAAGATGTTTTCGACGAAGACAGCGTGGGCTGAGGCTTGCTCGGCTGCGCGCTCTGCGGAGTAATGGTGCTTGCTGGTGCAGGTTGCTGCGCGACTGGAGATGGGGACGTCGACTTCCCATGGAACTGCGTCCAGCCAAAGTACAGTCCCGCTGCCACGACGACAGCGGCGGCCACTCCGATCAGAGCCTTCTTGCTGCCTCCATCAGTCGATTCGGGAGTATTGGCGCCACCAAATGTGAAAGTAGGCGCGGGAGCGGAAGAGTCAGGAACCTGGCCTCCGGCATTACCCAGTTCTACTGTCTTCGCAGCGGCTGCTGATTCGCTGAGCGGTGCAGGTTGCTCAAACGCCGGTTCGGGAGCCACACGTGCCGGTGCCGGCGCGCTGGCTGCGCCCGTTGCGCCGGCCGGAGCGCCGATACCAGTAGGGGGCGAGAGCAAAGGGTTGACCCCGGCTGACGGCGAAAGAGTCTTAGGGAACGGCTGCGGCGGCGCGGTGTTGAACGCCGGCGGAGCAACAGGCGTGGCAGTTGGAACTGCCGGCACATCAGTGTCAGTGTCGATCTCGAGAACGTCTTCAGTCGGATCGGGAATCTTTGCGGTCGGCGCCGGGCTGACTGTCCTGGCAGTTGCAGCCTGGACTGGCCTCGGGGCTGCGGGTGCTGCTGGCTTCGTAACGGGCGCGGGAATTGTTGGACGAGGCTTCGCAGGGGTTGCCGCTGCAGGGCTTGGGGCTGCCGGGGCTGATGCAGTTGGAGCCGCGGTTGCAGGCTTTGCGGGATCCCCCTTGCGCAGCAATCCGCGCGCAACCCGCAGCGTGCCTTTGGCTTGTTCCACGTTAATAGGTTTGGTGAGCACCAGGTTTGCCCCGATGCGAAACGCCTTCGCAACTCCAGCCTGCCCCTCCACCACCGCCACCGCGAGCGACGTCTGGTTGGACGTCGAATTACGTGCGCTCTTGAACAAAAGCGTGGCATTCTGCTCGTTGTCGCAGTCGACCACTATGGCGTCGAAGTGCTCGGCCATCAACTTCTTGACCGCGGCAAAGGGCTCGTTGCAGGACTCAACCGAGAACTCGAGCTCGCTGAGAACCTGCGTCACCGTGCGCGCGGTTTTTTCGTCGGGACAGAAAAGAAGAGCTTGGTAACCCATACCAAAGCCATCGTAGGTACAGTCGTAAGCGCCATCAAGTTACGCTGGTAATTCGGAGTAAGTAGATTGTTTCTGGGGATTTCGCGGGGCTGACTTTGTGGACAACACGGTCTGCGCGGGCACAAACACCGAAGTAACACTGCTGCTGGCGCCGCGTACAATAGCCTTCGATGCGGCTACCCCTGTGGCTCAAGATCGTCTGGACGGTATGGCTCGCCGCCTGGATGCCTCTGTACTGGAAGCAATATGGACTCCAGAATTTTCTCTTCTTCTGTGATATTGGAAACCTTCTGATCGGTCTCGCGCTCTGGCTGGAATCTCCGCTCATCTTCTCCTGGCAGGCCTGCGGCTTGCTCTTGTTCCAGACCCTCTACGTGGTCGACCTGGCGGGAGCCTTGCTGACTGGCCGGCACGCTTTCGGGGGGACGGAGTACATGTTCGATTCTGGAATTCCCCTGCCGGTTCGGTTGGTGAGCTTGTTTCATGTCGTCACGCCGCCGCTGCTGCTATGGGCGATCCGGCGCCTGGGATATGACCGGCGTGGCTGGAAGTTGCAGACCTTGACGGCGTGGATCGTGGTGCCTATCAACTATTTCTGGCGGCCTGAACTGGATGTGAACTGGGCCCGCGGGCCGTTCTTCCGCGAACAGCACTGGATGCCTGGACCAATCTATCTGTTGGGTTACCTCGTGGTGGTTCCCCTGTTCATCTACTGCCCTACCCACCTTTTTCTGCGGTGGTTGACGCGCAAGTGGAAGTTGCCGAGAGGTTAAGAAACAACCCTGACTGAATGCCACGCGGCGCCTGAGCTGTTGGGAAGTCTTAAATTACGCGCTGCGACCCGCCGGGTTCAAGGCCGAACCCTCCGGTTCTCAATGAGTGAAATCGCCTGACTTCAACATTTACGCACGAGAATCCCCGGTTCCACAGATAGCGGTAGCTGCTCTCGCCGCAGTACGCGGGAAGATCGCAGGCCAATCTAGAAAAACGCTGGGCAGAAAAGCTGCAAGTGCGATGGCGAGCCAGAGCACCGCTTCACCCCCTGTAGGGCCCAGGTGAGCGACGGGCACGAATACAGGTACGGTGCGGGCAACGGTAAACACCATGGCAAAAGGGTAGCTGCGTATCATCCAGCGACGGTGCAGGGCAATGTTGCCACTGCGGACACAATAGAGCGCGATTGACGTGGTCACTACCCAGCCAAAAGACTGCAAGCAGTTTGCTGTGATCAGCGAAAACGACTTCGGAATTTTTATCGCTACGAGGACTGCAAACGGGGCCGAAATAGACACGCTCGTCACGTACAGATATCCAAGTAAGCGATGCATCCGTAGATAACGCGCTCGCAGACGATTGGAAAACTGAAATGCTGCAACCGCCATTGCCAGTATTCCGAAGAAGGCATGAACAGCCAAGTACCACTTGGCGGGAGCGAAGTGCTGTGCGATAGGGGACGTTGGGTCAAGAATCCGCGCGTTCTTCCTATACGCCGCAAAGAGCGTCAACGCGAAGAAAACCAAGAAAAACAGTGGCTTCGTTTTGGAACGCGAAGTGACGACTGGTGCGGCCGTAGTGGGCATAACTGAGGAAAGTCGAGAGAGAGTATCGCAGTGCCGGAAGCAAGTCAATTGTCCACATCGCGCTGCAACTGTCGTAGCATCGCCATTACACTCATCGTCACAGCCACCAACCCGATGGGACTACTGAGGGGGCACGCCCTCTCCAGAACTAACGGCGCGGCTGGAAGCCGCGCCCTTTCAAAACAGAGAGTCGCAGATCGAGTTTCAGGAGCTTGCTAACGCTTCGTTCCTGAATCTCGCTGCTCGTTTCGTAGCGCGGACTCCGGTTGTGGGTAGTCGATCGACCCGCGCAGCGAAGAAATATGCTCCTCTGAAAAATCGGGGAACGGCAACTGCTTCCCGTCCCGCAACTCTTCAATCTTCTTTACGGCGCGCTCTGCTTTTTCCTTCTCGACTCCTGAATCGCGGCCGACGTACAAGGTCTGCGAGGGCAGGGCCAGATCGGTTCCGGATTCCTCGACCAAATCCATCATGCGCAACAGCAGATCTTCACGCACAGCGGCGAATTCGTTGAAGTCCTGGGTGAGGATGTAACAGAAGACCTCGACGGTATGTGCTCCCGCGGCAATGTCGATGAGGCGGACGCGAACCGTCTTCGTTTCCACCTTGGAGTGGCTGTAGAGCAAGCGGCGAATCTCGGAGAGCACGAAGCGCAAATGGTCAGGCTTGGTCTCGGTTCGGAGTCCGAGCTTGGTGTTGAACAGGATTTTGTCGCGCCGGCTGAGGTTCTCCACGTTGATCGTTGCCACCGTGCCATTCGGGATCGCCAGGAGAGTCCGTTCGTCGGTGCGCACCCGGGTGGAGCGCAAGCCGATGTCCTCGACCACGCCTGTGCGATCGCCGAAGCGGCAGACATCGCCCACGCGAATGACTTCATCCCCGAGCACGGAGACGCCGCCGAAGAGATTCTCGATCGTCTTCTGCGCGCCGAAGCCGATGGCCAGACCCCCAATACCGAGACCCGCGAGGGCCGTGCTCATGTTGAAGCCGAGGCTGCTGAACACGGCGAGCACCGCCATGACGAACACGAGCGCCTTGATGATCCTCTCGCCCAGCAGCATGAGGGACCCCGTGCCGGCATGGCCACGAGACAACGCGCGATTTCGCATGCGCCGCAGGAACCAGCGAATCGCCCGCCACAGAAGCCAGCTCGCACTGACGATGAGAGTGATCGCCGTGACCTGGAAGTAGTAGTGGCGCTGGAGAAGCGGCAGACCCAGGTTCGCGGTCAGGATCTGATGCACGAGAGTACCGGCAAGAAACCACGCTGGTCCCGATACCGACCGCCAATTGGCCAAGTCCAGTTGCCCGCGACGCCGCGCCCACCAGCGGATGGGGCCTTCGAGCAGAACCAGCACCAGCCAGCCGATTGCGGCCGCCAGGGGCGCCGCCAGCAACAGAGCCAGCCACTGCCACAGCGGCATCCCGACGAGCTGGCGCTTCACTAGGACATTGGGGAGGCGAGTTTCGACCTGGCGCGCCTGAACCTGATCGTAGAGTTCGGGGACTTTGACCAGCGTGTCGGAGGCAATCAACCAGATTTTGCCGGCTGAGGGATCGGAAACGCGCACCAGCTCCAATTCCCCTTCCACGTCGCCGGACGACATGATCCCAAGCTTTTGCCGGTCTGGAGGAACACCTTCCTGCGGCGTACCTTCCGGTTGGGTGCTCATGTTCTTGAGGTTGCCGGCGAACGCAGTGTCCATCACCTTCTTCAGCTTCCTGGCCGTGTCCTCGCCGTCGGACTGGCGTCGAGCCGCGCTCATCTGGAGGTACTGGGCAGCGATGCTGTAATCTCCCGCCTGAGCCGCCTGGAGGAATCCCAGCACAGTCCCTGAAGGTGTTCCGCGCCCATACGAGTCAACCGCTGCGCTGCCTGGTTTTCCCGCCACAGTTGTGGAGGGCTGCAGAATCTGGTTGAGAGATGTTTGGCACGGCACGGCCACGCAGGCGGCAAGACAAAGAACAAGAGTTACAGTTGCTTTCAGCCAAGAGGACATGGTGTGTTCTCCTGCGACCGCTCTATGCGGACACTCGATTGGAGCGGAGAGGATGAGGGTTCATTGTAGCGGAACGTGACAGGGCGGCAGCGTGTGGGCGGGTATTGATGCAGTTTGGTAAGGAAGCGAGCCAAACGCGCGATTATTGTGTCGCAAAGAACGCGACACGTCGCGCGGCTCGCCCAGATCCCTCACTGCGCAAAGAACACTTGTTCGGCATGACAATCAAACTGCACCACTACCTGCGAGCGGATGGTATTCATCCTCGCTTGGGCCGGTACACGTGGGTGCTGGTCCCGAAGAAGACTTCCGCAGATTCCATCACTGTTTCCGAAAGCGTGGGGTGCGGATGAATACTCAACGCAACATCGCTGGCCAGGGCAGACATTTCAATGGCGAGCACACCCTCGGCAATCAGTTCGCCAGCTCCGGCGCCGACGATGCCGACGCCGAGCACACGCTCTGTGTCTGGATCGATGAGTAGCTTGGTTATTCCTTCCGGGCGGTCGAGGGTGATCGCACGGCCCGAAGCACCCCACGGAAACTTCGCGACCTTGACTTCGCGATTCTCTTTCTCCGCTTGCGTTTCTGTCAGACCACACCAGGCAACCTCGGGATCGGTGAAGACCACGGCAGGAATCGCATTGGGTTCAAAGGCAACCTTGTGTCCGGCGATTGCTTCCACGGCAACGCGTCCTTCGTGGGACGCTTTGTGCGCCAGCATGGGTTCGCCGACAACGTCCCCGATCGCGTAGATGGAGGGGTCGTCCGTCTGCAGTTGCTTGTTTACCTGGATGAATCCACGGGGGCCGACTCGCACCTGCGTGTTCTCGAGGCCTGGGATCTCGGAGTTCGGCTTGCGCCCGACCGAAACGAGGACCCGGTCGAAGATTCTTTCTCGCTCTTTGACTTCGGGGCCTTCGAAGGTGGCGCGAATTGCGTTGCCTTCGTCTTTGACGGATGCCACGGTTGTGTTCAACAGGATCGCTTCAAAATTCCTTTCCAGCCGCTTGTGCAGTGGGACGACAAGATCGCGGTCCGCTCCCGGAAGCAGGCCGGGGAGCATCTCTACTACAGTCACGCGCGTGCCCAGCGCGGCGTACACCGAGCCGAGTTCCAGGCCAATGTATCCGCCGCCGACTACAAGGAGACTGCCGGGAATGTCTTCGAGATTCAGGCCGCCGGTTGAATCCATCATGCGTGGCGAATCGAGCTTCAACGCCGGGATAATCGCAGGCCGCGAACCGGTTGCCAGAATGATGCGGTCAAAGCTTAGGGACTCTTCGCCACCGCCCGATTTCGATACCCGCAGCGTCGTGGGGTTCTCAAACGCGGCGCGTCCTTGTACATACTGCACGTGACGTTGTTTCGAAAGCTGGCCCAGGCCTCCGGTGAGTTTCTTGACCACGCTCTCCTTCCACGAGCGTAGCCGCGCCAAATCAATTTTCGGTTCGGAGAATTCAATTCCCCAATTTTTGGCTTGATGTGATTCCTCAATCAGCTTGGCGACGTGCAGGAGAGCTTTGGAGGGAATGCAGCCGCGATAGAGGCAGACGCCGCCGGGGTTGGCTTCCGGGTCGATGAGTGTGACGTTCATGCCCAGGTCAGCGGCAAGAAACGCAGCGGCGTATCCTCCGGGACCGGCGCCGACGATTGCGATGTTTAATCTCGGACTTTCGGACATTGGAAGTTTCTTTATTGGGTGCTTTCAGCGCTACGGTAATTGTTGGTCAACCTGGGCTCTAATCGTGCGCGTGAGAATTCGTGCCGTCCCTCCGGGACTCGCTCGAACTTCCCACCTCCACCCGGCACTTCCGTGCCGGGCTGTCACATGTCACCCCTACGGGGCTTGTCTGTTTCCTGCTTGTCCCCACGGCTTGCGCCCCTTCGGCAGGCTCAGGGCAGGCCGTGGGCTGCATTCTCACGCCGCTTCGCGGCTAACACCCACGACCTTCCACTTGCCCCACTGAGGTTTCGGCTCTCACACATGTTCTCTGAGCTTCCAAACACAGCGCGCTAGCCCTGAACCGAAAGCAGGAACGGCTGCTCGAAGGCCTCGGCAATCCAGCGCAGGAAACGTGCGGCATCGGCGCCGTCAATCAGGCGATGGTCATAGGAGAGCGAGAGCGGAAGAATCAGCCGCGGCTCAAACTTCCCGTTGATCCATTCCGGCTCCATGCGCGACCGCGAGAGTCCCAGGATCGCGACTTCCGGGTGGTTCACGATGGGAGTGAATCCGACTCCACCGATCCCGCCCAGATTCGTAATCGTGAACGTGCCGCCCTCCATCTCTGCTGGGGTCAGCTTCTTCTCCCGCGCCTTCTTGGACAGCTGGGACAACTCCACTGCCAGCTCGACGATGTTCTTCTTGTCTACGTCGCGAATGACCGGCACCAGCAGGCCGCGGTCCGTGTCTGCCGCAACGCCGATATGGATGTACTGCTTGTAGACGATTTCTTCCTTCTCCATATCGATGCTGGCATTGAACTGGGGGAATACCTTCAGTGCAGCGGCACAGACCTTCAGCGCGATGGCGGTGACTGTCATCTTGCCGCCGGCTTCTTCTGCCTTCGGTGCGAAGCGTGCGCGCAGTTGCTCGAGTTCCGTGATGTCGGCGCGATCATGCTGCGTGACGTGCGGGATCGTGTTCCATGCCTCGGCCAGATGCTCTGCGGTCTTGCGCCGCACGCCGCGCATGGAGACCCGCTCGACCTTGCCCCACTTCGTGAAGTCGGGCAGCGTGGGCGCCGCGAAGTGTCCGGCGCGAGGAGGCGACTGAAGCGCGGAGGCTACTGCCGAGAGCAGAGACTTCGCGTGAGCCTTGACGTCGTCATCGCTGATCCGTCCACCGGGGCCGGAGCCTTTCACTTCGTAAATATCCACGCCCAGCTCGCGCGCCAACCGGCGCACATGGGGAGCAGCGGGAACAGGCTGCCGGTGCTCGGTTCCGGCAACTTTCCCCAACTGCTCGGGCATTTTGAAAGCAGCGGGCGCTTGCCGAGGCTGGTCGGGCGGCAACGCCTGTTCTTCGGTCTTGCCTTCGGCGCGAATCGCGGCCTGAAAGGCCAAGCGAGCGCCAGTTTGCCCGGACACGTGTTCGACGGGGGCATTCTTCTTGCGAGCCGGCTCAGGCTGCGCGGCAATGCCGCCTTCGAGAGTAAAGATCACCTGTCCGACCTTGATCTTCTCGCCTTCCTTGACCTTCACTTCCTTCACTACGCCGCTCACCGAAGACGGGACTTCCACGACAGCCTTGTCCGTTTCCAGTTCCATGACGGGCTGGCCTTCCGATACTTTTGATCCCGGCGCGATCATGAGGCGGACAAGGTCACCCTGCGAGATGTTCTCGCCCAGCTCGGGCAACTTGAATTCGCCGGCGCCGGAAGCGCTGGTTGGACTGTTGGCGGATGGCACTGGTTGAGCGACATGTTCCTGAATTGCTGGTGCGCTGGCACGCGGTGCAGGTGCCGCTGCTTGCTCTCGAGGCGCTGTAGTTTCCACTTTCGCTGTCGAAGACTCGGCGGCTTTCGCTCCGCTCCCGTTTTCGACCGTGAAGATGACCTGTCCAACTTTGATCTTGTCGCCTTCTTTGACGCGAATTTCCTGCACCGTGCCGCTCACCGACGAGGGCACTTCGACCACGGCCTTGTCGGTTTCCAGTTCCATGACCGACTGTCCGGCGCTGACGGTGGCGCCGGGCGCGACCATGAGGCGCACCAGGTCTCCCTGCTCGATGTTTTCCCCCAGTTCGGGAAGTTTGAATTCGATCACTTCGCTCTGTTCCTTTTGTTAGATCTTGCTCTTGCGCGATCAGCGCCTGAAGGCGCGATTCATCGCGATGCATTTACGGCACGCCTTGAAGGCGTGCCCTGATACGAATCCAGTTCCCGCGGCCTGATACGAATCGAGCTTCCACGCCTTGATACGAATCAGGCTCTCACGCCCTGATACGAATCACGCTCCCGGGTCCTGGTACGAATCGACCAATGCCTCGGCGGTGCATGAATCCCTGCCCTGATCCGAACTCTAGCTGATTGCCGGATTGGCCTTCTCAGCATTAATACTCAGCTCCTGAATGGCGCGCTTCACCACGTCGGAGCCAATTTTCTTTTCCCGTGCCAAGGCCCCCAGCGTAGCCAGCACGATGTGCTTGGCATCAACTTCGAAAAAGTCGCGCAGGGCGGTGCGGCTTTCGCTGCGGCCAAAGCCATCGGTGCCGAGAGACACCAATTGCCCAGGCACCCACTTTGCCAGGCTCTCCGGCAGTACCTTCATGTAGTCGGAGGCGGCCACAAACGGTCCCTGAGCGTCCTGCAGAACTCGCGTGACGTACGGAACTTTCGCCGATTCCGCCGGGTGCAGCATGTTCCAGCGCTCGCAGTCGTTGGCGTCGCGATAGAGCTCCTTGTAACTGGTTACGCTCCAGACGTCGGCGGCAACACCGTACTTTTCTTCCAGAATCTTCTGCGCCTTGAGCACCTCAAACATGATGGTCCCACTACCCAGCAGTTGCGCGCGCAGCTTGGCGTCGGTCTTGGCCGAAGCCTTGAAGCGATACAACCCCTTCAAGACACCTTCGCGAATATTCTCGTCATGCGGCATTTCCGGCATGGGCAACGGTTCGTTGGTGACGGTCAGGTAATAGAAGATCGACTCCTGATCGACGTACATGCGCTTGATGCCATCCTGAATGATGATGGCAATCTCGTAGGCAAACGCGGGATCGTAAGCCAGCAGGTTCGGCACAGGCAGCGCGAGCACGTGACTGTGACCGTCCTGGTGCTGCAAGCCTTCTCCGGCCAGGGTGGTGCGTCCGGCGGTGCCTCCCACAAGAAATCCGCGGCAACGCATGTCGGCGGCAGCCCAGATCAGGTCGCCGATGCGCTGGAAACCGAACATCGAGTAATAGATGAAGAAGGGAATCGTGTTGATCCCGTGATTGGAATAGGCCGTGCCCGCCGCGATGAACGAGCACATGGAGCCCGCTTCGGTGATGCCTTCTTCCAAAATCTGGCCGTTTTTCGCCTCTTTGTAGTAGAGGAGCGTGTCCATGTCGACGGGCTCGTAATTCTGACCTACGCTGGAATAAATCCCCACCTGGCGGAACAGCGCCTCCATGCCGAAAGTGCGGGCCTCGTCGGGAACAATGGGGACGATGAGCTTGCCCAACTCCGGATCGCGCAGCAGCTTCGCGAGCAGCCGCACGAAGACCATGGTGGTCGATACTTCTCGTCCATCGGTTCCTTTGTGGAATTCCTCGAAATGCGCATTGGGAACAGATTTCAGCGGCGTGGCGCGCACCTTGCGCTGCGGCATGTATCCGCCCAGCTGCTGGCGACGCGCCTGCATGTACTTGATTTCGGCGCTGTCATCGGACGGCCGGTAGAACGGCGCCTCATGCAGTTCATCGTCGGGGATGGGAATGCCGAAGCGCGACCGGAACATCTGCAACTCGTCGTCGTTCAGCTTCTTCTGCTGGTGCGTGATGTTCTTGCCTTCACCCGCCTCGCCCAATCCGTAGCCCTTGATGGTCTTGGCCAGCACGATGGTCGGCGAGCCCTGGTGATCGACGGCCGCGCGAAAAGCCGCATGCACTTTAATGGGGTCGTGTCCGCCCAGCCGCATGCGCGCCAGTTGATCATCCGACAAGTGCTCGACCATCTTAAGCAGCCGCGGATCTGTGCCGAACAGGTTCTGGCGGAAGTACGCTCCACTCTCCACGAAATACTTCTGGTACTGACCGTCGCTGACCTCGCCCAGCCGCTTCACCAGCAGGCCGTCGCGGTCATTTTGAATCAGGCTGTCCCAGTCGGTGCCCCAGATTACTTTGATGACGTTCCAGCCGGCTCCCCGGAAGATGGCCTCGAGCTCCTGAATGATCTTTCCGTTGCCGCGTACCGGCCCGTCGAGTCGCTGCAGGTTGCAGTTGACGACGAAAATCAGATTGTCGAGCCTCTCGCGCGAAGCCAGCGTAATGGAACCGAGCGACTCCGGTTCATCCATCTCGCCGTCGCCCAGGAAGGCCCAGACTTTACCGCCGGTGGTCTGCTTCAGGCCCCGGTTCTCCAGATACTTGATGAAGCGCGCGTGGTAGATGGCCTGGATCGGCCCCAGCCCCATGGAAACGGTAGGGAACTCCCAGAAATCCGGCATCAGCCAGGGATGGGGATAGGAGCTCAGGCCGCCACCGGGCTTGAGTTCGCGACGAAAGTTCTGCAGTTTTTCTTTCGGAATGCGTCCTTCAAGGTAGGCGCGCGAATACATTCCCGGTGCGGCGTGACCCTGGAAATAGACAACGTCGCGGTCGCCGGTCTCGGTTTGCGCCCGCAGAAAATGATTGAACGCGACTTCGTATAGCGTGGCGGCGGACGCGAAGGTGGAGATGTGGCCGCCAATGCCTTCCTGAATCTTGTTGGCCCGCACGACCATAGCCAGCGCGTTCCAGCGCACCAGGCTCTTGATGCGGCGCTCCATTTCCTGGCTGCCGGGGAAAGGAGCCTGCTGCCGGGAAGCAATCGTGTTCTGGTAGGGCGTAGTGGCCGAGAAGGGAAGATTGATGCCGGCTTCCCGCCGCGCGTGCAGAGCCAGTTGCTGCAAGAGCCGACCGGCACGGTTCGGGCCGCCTCTGGAAAGAACATAATCCAGGGAATCGACCCACTCTCTGGTTTCCAGCACCTCTAAGCCGTCAGTTTCAGTCTGAGCCACGTCTGGTTTCTCCGTCGTATAAGGCGCAATACTTCATCATATCAAGTACCGCGGTTTTTGCTGAGGGAAAGCCCGCGGGTAGCGGTCAGTTTGATAAGGTAGCGAGCCAGACGCGCGATTATTGCGTCGCAAAGAACACGACGCTTCGCGCGGCTCGCCCAGATCCCTCCCTGCGCAAAGGGCGCTTGCTCGGGATGACAATCAACTGAGACACTACCCCAGCGGGCGGACCTCTGATTTAGAATCCTCGCGGGATCTTTGACGCCCCGGAGGGGTGCATGCTACGGATCGTGCTCCTGCTGCTGGTTGTTGTTGTGGTTGTGCTGCTAGTACCACGCCTTTTGTCTCACTCGGCAACGCCCACGGAAGGCAGTGTCGCGCCCGATTTCACTCTGACGTCGCAGGAGGGAACCTCCGTCAGCTTGAAGGACTACCGCGGAAAATGGGTGATCCTTTATTTCTATCCCAAGGACCAGACACCAGGATGTACGCGAGAAGCCCACAACTTCCAAGTCGACCAGCCGAAGTATGCCCAGCGTAGTGCCGTGGTTCTGGGAGTGAGTCTCGACAGCGTCGACTCGCACAAGAAGTTTTGCTCTAAGGAAGGTCTGAACTTCAAACTACTGGCCGACACCGATCACAGGGTGACGGACCAATATGGTTCCCTCAAGAATCTGGGAGTAGTGAAGTTCGCTGCCCGGCACACCTTCGTCATTGACCCCAACGGCAAGATCGCGAAGGCCTACACGAGCGTTGATCCTGCGCGGCACAGCGAGGAAGTTCTGGCAGCGCTCGACCAGTTGCAGAAGAAATAGCGGGCCCGGAGCTCCCAATCGAACGGCTGTAGACTAGAAGTCCCCTCAGCGGCTAAAGCCGCGGTTGATCTTGCGGCACTTACGGCGCGGCTTGAAGCCGCGCCCTTTCAAAACAGAGGCGTCGATCGAGTTTTTCAACAGCCTGTAAAGCCCGCATCCTTATTGAGCATCAGTGGCACGGCTGAAAACCGTGCCTTTCCCAAAGCCATTTATGAGACACCTTCTAGTGCTCGCTTCCTGCCTAGACAAGTAGATTTCCGCGACGTGCTTGGCGATGTCTTCCGGTTTTGCCTCAGCCAGGTTTGCCAGGACAACCACTGTCAGTTGGTCATCGGTGTAGCGGGCAATGGTGGTCTTGAACCCCTGCCACGCTCCGTCGTGCTGCACCACGTGATGTCCATGTTGCTCCTGGACGAACCAGCCGAAACCGTAGCCGGCTTTATTGAACTGTCCACTCTTCAACTTGACCGGAGTCCACATCAGCTCCAGGCTCGATCGCTTCAACAGCTTCTCGGTATACAGTGCGGCATCCCACTTGGCGAGATCCAAAACCGAAAAATAGAGGCTGCCGTCGGCCGTGGTGTTCACCATGGGAGCGACCCATTCCTGGTTCTTGAGTTCATCCTTCACCAGCCGATACCCGGCGGCACGATTAGGAACAATGTCGGCTTCGCTGATGATGCGGGTTGTCTCCATCCCCAGCGGCTTGAAGATTCGCTGCTGCAGAAAATCGCCGTAGAACTCTCCGGTCACGTGGTGGATGAGCAGGCCCAGGGTCAAATATCCAAGATTGCTGTATTCCCACTTCGTGCCCGGCGGATAAGCCAGCGGGATGCCCTCGACCAGTTTGAGCAGTTCGCCTTCAGTCCAATCCTTGCGGAAGTCGAATTTCTTGGGATAGTCGCCGAATCCCGCGGTGTGGCTCAGGAGCTCCCGGGCCGTGACGTCCTTCCAAGCTGCCGGAGCATCCGGGAAGTATTTCGTGAGCGGGTCATCCAGGCCCACTTTGCCTTCTTCCACCAGCATCATGACGGCAGTGGCTGTGAACTGCTTGCCGACCGATCCCGACTGGAATATGGTCGCCGGTTTTACCGGGACCTGCAGCTCAACGTTGGCGAAACCAAAGCCCTCGGAGCGAACGATCTGCCCGTGCCGGGCGATAAGCAGGGCCACCCCGGGGATATGCTGCCTCTGCATTTCGGTGCGTACGTAGTCGGCAACCGGGTCGGCAGGCTTGCCTTGAGCATGAACGCCGGGGAGAACGAAGCTGAAGGCGGCGAGGGCGACAACCAGTTTTGCGCCCACGAATTTCTCGCGACGAGGATACATTTCGGGACCTTTGCGAAATGGATAACGGCTGAACGCGCGCACCAGTCTACTTTCAGAGGCAGCCCCCAGCAAGAGTTTCAGGAGCCGGCCAATGTCCTCATTAACCACGAAGGACACTAAGGAACACGAAGGAAAGCCTCAAATTCACATCCTGGGTTGCCGGGGTTGACCGTCATTTGGCTCGCCGGTAGACGCGGACATAGTCCACCAGCATGGTTTGGGGAAAGGTAGTGGTGGCGTCGGGACTGCCCGGCCAGTCTCCCCCCACCGCGAGGTTCAAAAGCAGGAAAAACGGGTGATCGTAAACCCAGCGTGCGCCCTTCGGGAGATCCGCCGGGGTTCGCGTGGCATAGAGGTCTTGGTCGACGTAGAAACGGATCACCGACGGCTCCCACTCGACTGCGAAGAGATGGTAATCCGCGGAGAACTTTAACCTGCCGGCAAGCTGATAGGGCGCGCCGATACCTGCTTCGCCTGAATATTTCGGTCCATGAATTGTGCCGTGAACTATCTCCGGCTCTTTTCCGACATTCTCCATGATGTCGATCTCCCCGCACCCGGGCCAGTTTTCTCCGTGGAAGTCGGCTCCCAGCATCCAGAATGCAGGCCAGAGACCCTGCCCGGCAGGAATCTTGATGCGTGCTTCAAAGCGTCCGTAGGCCTGATCGAATTTTCCCTGCGTCTTGAGGCGAGCGGAGGTGTAGGCGCGTCTCACGCCGTCGGCGCCGGTGTATTCTTCGGCGATCGCCTTGATGACCAGGTTGCCATCCTGTTGGTAAGCATTCTGCGGGCGGCTGGTGTAGTACTCCAGTTCGTGGTTGCCCCAGCCCTGTCCTCCAGTTTCCAGAACCCACTTCGCGGGATCGACAGGGGAGCCGTTTGGTCCGTTGAACTCGTCGCTCCAGGCCAGGCGCCACTGCTGTGGGGGGGGCGCTTGAGCGAAAGCAGCAGAACAGAGGACCAGCACAATGATTCCAGTTCGAACCAGACGCCGTAGTCGTCGAGGTGTCATGCCTGGGATTCCAGCAAGGAGCTTAAGGAAGGATTGGAGGCGCGGGTCGGAATCGAACCGACGCATAAAGGTTTTGCAGACCTTTCCCTAGCGCCCCTAACTGCGTTTCCTTGCCACACCGCACCCTCCCGATGACCCCTTTCGGGCCAGTTTTGGGCCAACTCAGGTTACACCGGCTGCCGATTTCTCGCGCGGAAAATACGCAACAGCTGGTGAACTGGCTTCACCAGTCTGGTGAACTGGCTTCACCAGTACTGGTGAACTGACTTCACCAGTGGTGAGACTGTTGCATTCTTCGCGGCCCACCACTTCACTGACTCTCACGCGGGCGCGCACCCCTCCAAAAAAACACCCACGGCGCGCGCTACGGTGACGCCTGCGCGGTGATCGTCTTTCTCGTGACCATCCGGATGCCATAATTCGTCCTGGGGCATCCTGTGAGCGAATTCGGCAAACGTGGTGACTTGGAGGCCTCCGCGCGACTCCCCCAACGTGGGATCTTTGAGCCGTGGAAAAGTTTTGTGCTGGTCGCGGCCGTCGCGGCTGCGAGTGCGACTCTGCCGGCGGCGCCGGTGAGGTCCGCGCAGCGGCGTAGAAAACGGGATCGACTTCCGGAGCAACTCAGCTTAACCTTCCTCGCATGAGCAGCTGCCAGGCTTGCCAACATCCGACCTGCGTGGCGGCTGTTCGCGACGATGACGGCCGTGAGATCTGCATTTTTTGCGATGACGGAATTCCTTGTCCCGTTTTGCAGCGAGTGATGGTAAAGGCGAAGGCGCCGGATGCCATCGCCGCGGGCGTCGCGGTGGCGGCCGCGATCGCGCGCCGCCCCAACCTTGCGCCGCCCACCGCGGAAGAGAAAATTGCGGTGGCGGCATCACTTCTGCAGCAGAAGAGGGCCGGCAGAGTAATCACTAGTACAGAGGAGGACGCCATGGCGCAGATCCGCATGTGTGCGCAACAGGGTTGCGATAAGAAGCTCGCCAATAACAACACGACCGGCCGCTGCCAACTTCACGGCGGCGGGGCGCGCCGCGCCACACCCGCGCAGCACGGTACCTGCAGCACCCCGGGATGTTCGGAACGCCTGGCGGCTAATAACAAGTCGGGAAAATGCGCACTTCACGGTGGCATCGAAGGCGACGCCCAACGCGTGCATTCCCGTCCGGCGGCGGCCGCCACGAAGCCGCCGGACGGCGCGCCTGCAGCGGTCCACCACGCGCCGGCCAGCAACCATTCGACCAGCACTACTCCCGCGAACGGCGGGAACGGCCACGCCAATGGTCACGACGCGCTCCTCGAGCAGCGGGTGCACCTGGTACTCGAGCAAATCCCGCTGCAGGAGAAGTTGGCCTTCTTGAAATCATGGCTTGCGGGCGAGGCGTAGACTTAAAGGCAGAAGGACCCGCGTTTGCTCTGGATGGCATGAAGCGGCCGGAAAGAGGAGCGTGAGGATTCGCGCTTCCTGAAAATCTGCCGGACGCGGACTGTTGGGAAGCGCGAGAGTTCTTCGAGCTGGAAGCGTTCCTGATCAAGTTCAGGCGCGGCTATTGGTGCCGGAAACGCGGACAGCAGCAGTTTTCAGAACGTCATTCGCGATCTGTGCCGGCTTTGCTCCGGCGAGGTTCGAGAGGCGCCGCTGACAGGAAAAATTCTGTCTGCGGCTTTTTTTATTTGGGCCGCGACCCTCGACGAGAGAGAGGCACACCGATGGACCGCAATTCGCTGCTCGCCCAAGCTCACCAGATCCTTCAAAAATCCAGCTACACCAAAGAGGACAGCGCCAAGGTTGAGTCTTTGCTCGCCCTGGCGGATTCCCTCATCGATCACGAACCGCTGCGCCGCGCGACGATAGCCCAGCGCGACCGCGAACTCGGAAGGCCAGCTCTTGTCACCGCGGCGCCGGTGGATCTGGAATTCATGGCTTATCTCAAAGGCGGCCGGGATGCTTTGCCTCCTGAGAAAGCGGCCCACATCCCCCCAGAAAAAGCGCCACGCATCCGCGCGGCCGGGGAAGGCGTCGCGAGTGGCAGCACTGGCGGGTATCTGGTGCCCAGCTCGTGGGCACAACAGTTTGAAAGCATGCTCGTGCAGACGGATCAACTGCTGGGCGCCGCCACTCTTTTTTTGACGCCCACGGGGTCGGCCGTAAATTATCCCCTGCTCGAAGACACGTCGAGCGAAGCTGCAATCATCGAGGAAAATTCTGTTTCCTCCGCTGGCCCTGACTTCGTTTTTGGCGCACTCGCTTTCGAAAAATGCCCACAATGGAGAAGCGGGATCATCCGGGCCTCTACGGAAATTGTAAACGACTCGCTTTTCGACTTCCAAAGTCTGTTCGCCGGCGCCGCGGCGATAAGAATGGCGCGCGGCGTGGGCAGCGCCTTTGTGACCACACTCCTTGCCGCGGCGGTGCTCGGAAAAACGACCGCATCGAGTTCGGTGCTGGCCGCGGATGAGCTATTCGATCTCATCGATGCCGTTGACCCGGCATACTTGGTGAACGGCTCCTGGGTCATGGCGCGCGCGACCCTCACATCTATTCTGAAACTCAAGGGCGCCGGCAGCGGAAACTATCTTTTCGAATCGGCGATCGACAGCGCCGGTCGGCCTACACTGCTGGGCTTCCCGGTTTTTCTGAGTCCCAGCATGCCGGCAATTGGCGCGGGCCTGACCCCGATCAGCTTCGGGGATCACTCCAAGCTAATTCGCAGACAGATGCGCAACTCGCTGCGCGTCCAGGTCTATGTGGAACGCTTTGCGGAGTTTTCTCAGGTCGGATACGAGGCCTTCCTGCGAGTGGGCTCTGGGCTATTGAAGTCGGACAGCAATTGCCCGGTCGCGTATCTCGCGATGAAGAGCGAGTGATCCCATGAAAAACAAACCGTGGAGATTTGCACTGCAGGCATCGGGCGAGCTGGAGATTTTTCTTTACGACGTGATCGGCGAGGACCTGTTTGGAGGCACCAGTGCCGCGGCGTTCCAGGAAGAGTTGAGCGCCGCCGGCAACCTGCGCAGCATCCGCCTTCGCGTGAATTCGCCCGGTGGCAACGCCTTTGACGGCATCGCCATTTACAACGCGCTGCTCTCGCATGGTGCGCGAGTCACCGCGCAGGTGGACGGCCTGGCCGCGTCGATCGCCTCGACGATCATCATGGCCGCTTCGGAAATCGCGATGGCCGATAACAGCATGATGATGATCCACAACCCGTATGCCGGGCTGGTGGGCGACGCCGCGGAAATGCGGAGGATGGCCGGCGCTCTCGACAACATGAAAAAGTCGATGGTCGCTGCCTACCAGCGCCACACGGCGCGGTCCGCGGACGAGGTCAGCGCCATGATGGACGCCGAAACCTGGATGGGTGCCGAAGAGGCGGAAGACGCGGGCTTCTGCGAAACCATCCTGACGCCGGAACAGCCTGTAGCTATGGCGGCCAGCATCGACCTCTCGCGCTTCCGGCACATCCCCGCAGCCTTTGCGGCGCGGCTGCGGCCGCATCCCGAAGGCGACGCCAGCCAGTTGCTCCTGGCGGACCGAGAGAAAAAGCGGCTGCAGTTGGAGCTGCTCAAGCGTCTATGAGTCCTCCGCGAGAGATCGCCGGCGGCCTGGGTACGAAAGTACAGCACGGCACCAGCCTGCCCACCAATGCGTGTCCGTTTTCCGTCTACGTCCTGACGTCAGACCCTGCGCGGCCGCAGCTTTTCATCTGCAATGCCGATGGGGCATGGGTGCCTTGCGTGATGGGGACGCTGACGTGAAAGTGCAAATGCTCTGCGCGATCGCGGGTGAGGCCGACGTCGTCAATAGCCAGCCGGCATTCGGTTATGCGCGAGGTCAGATCGTCGACGTGGCTCCCGCACTCGCGGCGGCGTGGATCGCTTCGCGCACGGCCCAAACGGTCGCATCGGATGCGCGGCTTGGGCTCTACGGTAAGTTTGGTTGCTGGCCTGAGGTAATTGTGGCTGGTGGTCAGGCGAAATGAGATCGCTGAAGGCGTCGGATCGGCTCCCCGGCGCCCTCAGCGTTGCAGCAGCCGGGAGCGCCGTGGTGGGCTTTTGCATGAGCCCCTCCTTCTCGGTGCTTCCGGCCCGCTGAAGACGGCGCGTGAAACAAGAATCGCTGCGCGTCGATTCATGGCGACGCCGGCGGTGAGTGCGGCCGGGGGCAGATTCCTCCTCCCGGCCGCTGCCTTAACCTGAAGCTATGTTGGAAGAACTCGAAACGCGGAATACCCAGCTGCGTGCGGAAGTAAACGGATTGATGTGCCGGATCCAGGCGAACGATGCCGAGAATGCTGAACTGTGCGCGCGCGTCGAAGAGTTGCTGGAGGAGATCTGGGCGACCTCCGCGATGATGGTGAGCCTCGCCTTCCCCGCGGCGCAGATGAACTGAAGCCAGCCGCTGGCTTCATTTCCGCGGTACTACGGGGTCCATGAATTCCCGAGATCGCGCTCTGCGGGCTTCCTATTGCGCGATTTTCGGCCCAAAGCGGGGGGAAAATCCCGAAACGGGCGGAGCCACAAAAAAATCTTTGCACGGTGCGCGGGAATCACTGACGCCGACGCCTGGCGCGGAGTAGGACGGAGACAGAACGCGGGAGCTGGGCGCTATCAACGCCCAACTCCCGCTAACCACATCGCACGTTCCGAGGTGCAACATGGCTGAGTTTCATTCTGATCCCAAAAGCAGCAGCAGTCTACTTCACCCACTTCTACTCACTCCACACGGCAACGAAGTCCTAGACAACCTGGAACGGGAACAGCGCGACAGAATGGTGGCCACGATCGGCACCCGCATGGTTACCAGCGCCGCAAGCCAGCCGCTGGCTTCGCGTCGCCACACGAAGACCACCCTACGCAGATTGGCCTGGCCCGTTTGGGTGAATGGCATTCAAGCTACCTGCGTCATCACCGTGTATTACATCGCGAAGCCCAGATCCCATGAGACGGAGCGCCTCTGGTTTGCGAGCATGAAAGAAGCCAAGGAGGCTTTTCCGCGCGCGCAACTGCTGGACGATGCGGCCTGCGTCCCGCCGCGGCTGCGGGCGGCGCGGGCGTGAAGTGCCGAACAAAGTGCCGATATATCGGCAGGAGGCCAAATTGAAAATCGAGAGGGCAGTTTACAGTCGCGCGATCGCGCTGCTGGCGCTCGATCCGAGGAACGCGGAGTACCCCACCACAGCGCAAGCGGCATTGGTATCGAACCTGTTCCGAGTGATGGACTTCGACAAAATTTTTCGAGACATTAAAGCCTGCATCGAGAAGTCGAGCGCGCAGCGAGCCGACCCCAGCTCGGATGAGTTCATGCGATGGTGGGAGAGGGAAATCGGAGAATGATTTCCGGGCCCAGGGGCGTGAACTGCCGATCAAAGTGCCGATATATCGGCAGGGGGCCGACCCTTCGGCAGCAGGTGCGGGCATGATCGACACGCGCGCGCGGAGAGAACGGCAAGGGCGTCCAGCGCAGCCAGTCCCCCGTCCATTGGAGGAACTCCTAACCGCCGGCGAGGTAGGCGATCTGCTGAAAATGTCGGCACGGTTTGTGCATGATCACAGGAAAGAGATGGGCGGCGTCCGCGTTGGTGGCCGGCTGCGCTTCCGGCGCGTCGGCGTGGAAAAGTACCTGCATCGAATCGAGTGAGCGCGGGCGGCTTCGGAAAAGCAAAACGGCCCGAACGCCGCTCCAGAGGCCCGTTTTGCTTTCGGAACGATGGCGAAACGATCAAGGCGGCGCGACGCGAATACCTGATGGAAAGCCGCGCCCAGTGCGGCAATTCGAGCCGTGATCTCAAAAGCGCGTTTCCCGGGAAAAATCTTTTGCTGCGGGCGTGTGCGCATCGGAGGAGCTCGGTCGCCGCATCGAAAAGTCCTAGAGATTTTCATCCCCCCCTCCCCCTGGGCCCATCCTTCTGATTCGATGACGGTTAGCCCTCGCTCGGAGGGGTGTACCAGCATTCAGACTTGAATTTCGATCTGCGGCACCGCGGGGAAAAGCACCGAATCTGCCCCTGATTCGCGGGCGATTGGCGGCTTTTTTCGCCTTGCGATGCACCATTGCTTGCGTCCGGCGCGGCGAGCTGGTGAACTGGCTTCACCAGTACTGGTGAACTGACTTCACCAGTGCCCTCTCCCCCGAAGAGATCGAGTGCACCAGCTGGACGGTAAGGGAATTGTCACCCGCGGGTGAGAACGCAGTCGCTGTTGATCCCGGAGCCAACCCTCGAAAGTAGACTATCGCCTGTCCCGTTTCGGGAATACATTGGGATCGAAGTTGGAGTCGGGCCGCGCGAAAATGGCGCCGGTTAAATCCTTAGTCGTGCGCGCGGCCCTTCCGCCAACTGGAAGGTGGCAATGCCCCCCAAAGGTTCCAAGATGTCTCCTGCGCACCGCGCGGCCATACGCCGCGCCCTGAACCGCCCAGAAGTGCGCCAGAAGCGAAGCGAATCCGGCAAAGTAGCCTGGTCCGATCCCGAACTGTTAGCGCAGCAACGCAAACGCATGGAGGGGCAGTGGAAGGACCCCGCATACCGGCAGCGGAGACATGCCGGCATGCTGAAGGTTGCAGCCGATCCCAAAGAGTGCAAACGCAAGAGTAAGAGATCCAAACAGAATTGGGCCCGCAAGAGTCCCGAGGAGCGCGCCGTCTGGGTCAAGAACCT
This sequence comes from Terriglobia bacterium, assembly GCA_020073465.1. Taxonomy (GTDB): domain Bacteria; phylum Acidobacteriota; class Terriglobia; order Terriglobales; family Acidobacteriaceae; genus Sulfotelmatobacter. Next base: position 132,961 of record JAIQFC010000005.1, on the reverse strand, counting down.
GACCACTGAGAACCGTGCGCGCGCGGCGCGTGGTAACCGGCCGGCAGACTGGGACGAGAAGCCGATCGAGTGGCGCATCATCGGTACCGAACTCCTCTCCCAAGAAAACTATATGAGCAACGCTGAACTGGGGCGGCGCCTGGACGCCTCGCGGATTCTGACGTGCCCTTACGGCGAGGACTGGAAAAGCGCCCTCAGCAAGTCGAGGCCTGCGATAACCCTCGTCTCCAACGTCCGCACCTGGGTCAATCGGCCGGGCAAAATCCCAACCGAGAAAAAGGTCGTCAATCCCCTTGGGTCGAAAATCGCCGCTCAGTCCAGTCTCTTTTGACAAAATAAACCCCGCGTCCAGCGCGGGGTTTAGAGTTTTTCAGTAACTTTCCACAGGTTTCCAGAGGATCGGTCAGTAACTTTTGGGGCCTCTCCTCGTTCACTGCCCCTACTCTCGGTTCCTGAAACACGAACGCCCCAACGGATGCAACCCGCGGGGCGCTCAAAACGGAGCCGAGACAGTTGCAGCATAGCCGGGACAATTCGAGCGCGTCAACACCAACGTCGCCGGCGCCGCGGCTTCCCGAACTCCGCATCCCCATCGCCGACCTTGTAGCTTGGGCCGGCGGCCTGCCCGACTATGAAGCCGGTTGGTTTTTCCGACTCGTCTTCACTTCCGCTGCGTCCGAAATGCAGGGCTATCTGCGTAATTCATCGAACCTCTGGCAGCTTGCAGGTGCGAGGCGCGCCGACTTTTGGGAAAGCCACAAGTCGGGCGTGCTGGCACGCTTCAAGAGCCGAGAGGTGGACGGAATCGAATGGCTCTATTTTCCGCCGCTCCTGGACCTCATCCACCAACAAACCGAGCAGCTCCGAGAGTGGCGTGCGAAGCGCGCGCGCGCTGCTCACACTCACTCACTTACTGATGTTGGTTCTAAGAACCAAAACCAAAACCTGAGTGAGTGTGTGAAAGAACCGCGCCCAAGAACGGAGGCCGCAAAAAATGCAGGGAACACTCGACGAACAACTCCGCTCGATCGGCTTATCGGCGGCTGAGATAGTCAGCTTCAAGGAACTGCTCAACGCGGCCGTGGCCCACCGCCGCGCGCAATGGGAGAAGCTGAGCCCGGCAGATCAGGAATACTGGGTGCTGGACATGGCGGAACTCGTCCACGAGTGCGGGATCTCTCGCGTCTATGCCGGCATGCGCAAGGCCTGGACCTGGAACAAATTTCTAGCCTCGGCCGCCGAGGTACGGGAATGTCTCCCACCCGTGCCCGACGTCGCCAAGCCGCGCGCCGTGCACGATCCCCATTGTGCGGATTGCAGTGGATCCGGCTGGAAGCATGGCCCCGTGGATGAGCATGGCGGCCGGCGTGTGGCGCGCTGCGATTGCAATCTGCGTCCGCACAAACCCTGCACGGTGGTAGCGAATGCCGAGACCGCGGCCTGGATAAAACAGAAACTGGCGGAGCTGGATGCGGCGCCACTCTGCTGGTCGGGGAAAGGCAAGATGGGCCTCAGCGTTCCCCGCAAACGATATGAGGCGGCGCCCATCATCCCCACCACCGCAGAACTGGCAGCGCAGCTCGGCCTGGCGCCCGTGCCCATCGACCAGATCCAGCAACGCAAGCCCATGGAACGCGCGGAGTGTCAGCGCGTCGAACAGCATCTGGAAGCACAAAGGAACGGGCAGTACGAGAAGCAAGCGTAGCCCACATCGGGAAATGCTGTCATGAGTTTGTCGCGAGATCACAGCCCGGCGCTTGACGTTGCTGATAGGATCGGCGCGGCAGATTCGGAGTTGACCCTCAGAGAGACGCTGCTCTCTCCCGAGGAGTTGGCTTCGAACCTGGAAATCTCGCCGGCGACGTTGGCGACTTGGCGCTGTCTGCACGTTGGACCGCCATTCCTGAAGGTCGGAAGAAAAATCTGGTACCCGAAAGAACGCGTCAACGCGTGGCTCGCAGCCAAGCTGCAGAAGGTGACCGATGGCACTGCGCAACAAGAACGGGAAGTGGCATTACCGCTTTCAGCTGGACGGACGCAACTACGCGGGAAGCACAAGCTTGGCCGCCACACAACGAAACGAGAGCGCGGCCCTGCGCAAGGAAATCGAACACCGGACAGCACTCCTTGAGGGCCATGCGCCCACCAAACGTGTTGCTGTCCGGGAATTCAACACGGCCGCGAAGGAGTTCTTCGAGTGGACCCTGGCCAATTACCGCGACCATCCCAACAGCAGCCGGCGGATTAGAGTCAGCCTGGCCAGCGCGATTGTGTTCTTCGCCCGGCAGCCGGTCAGCGCGATCGACGAAGGCAGGATTGAAGCCTACAAAACTTGGCGCGTGAACGAACACAAGGTTCGCGACATCACGCTGCGCCACGATCTGCATGCGCTCAGCACCTTTTTCAAATATGCCATGCAGCAGAACTGGACGCGCGACAACCCTATCCGTCGCGTCAAGATTCCTTCCGAGGGGGATGCGGTCCGCATCCACGTGCTCACTCCGGAGGAAGAGAAGAAATATTTCAGCTTCGCCGAACGGCGCCGCGATCTTTTCGACTTGGGGCGATTGATGCTGAACCAAGGCATGCGGCCGGAAGAGGCGTTGACCCTCGGCTCATCGGACGTCGACCTGGAACGCGGCCAGCTGCAGATTCGCTGGGGGAAGTCTACCGCCGCGCGGCGCACGCTGGACCTGACACCGGAAAGTCGGGAGATCCTCGCGCGCAGAATGACGGCTGCTGAGTCATCTTGGATTTTCCCCGCCAGTCGCAAAGCCGGCGAGCATGTTGCTCGATTGAACAATGCTCACAATGCAGTGTGCGAAAAAGCTGGGCTGGCCTTCGTGCTCTACGATCTGCGCCACACCTTCGCGACGCGCATGGCGCAAGCCGGCATCGACCTGGCCACATTGGCCGCAATTCTCGGTCACAGTTCCATTCGCATCGTGCAGCGTTACGTCCACCCGACCGAGGAACACAAGAAGGCGGCGATGGCCACCTACGCGGAAACCATGCGAAAGTCGCAGGCCGCGAACCTGCAGTTCGACTGGCAGCACGCCAGCGAGAAAGTGAACTGATGAGCCTCCGGAATTCTTGGGCCAACTTTGGGCCAACTCCGATGTCAAAACAGACTCGTTTGAACACAAATGAGGGCAATCGAGCGCAAAGGAAGGAATCGAGCTAAGTGCAAGCGCTGCACGCTACTGCGTTGAGAAATCTGGAGGCGCGGGTCGGAATCGAACCGACGCATAAAGGTTTTGCAGACCTCTCCCTTACCACTTGGGTACCGCGCCCCTGCCACTACGTTAGCGTTCCGGCCGAAAAAAGTCCATCCGCGGGGAACAGCAGGTCTGAAGAGGCGAAATCTGGAGCGGGAGACGGGATTTGAACCCGCGACTTCGACCTTGGCAAGGTCGCACTCTACCACTGAGTTACTCCCGCTCAGCAAAAACGATTATAAATGACGCGTTCTGGCGCGGCAACGTGCAGCGCCGGCGACCGGCAAACCTCAGTGCAGCGCCCACTGCGGATCATCTTCCGGCCTCACGATTTCGCCGTCCCGCATGTGGATGATCCGGTCGCCATACTTCGCGGCTTCGGGATTATGCGTAATCATGAGAACCGTTTGTCCCAACTCGTGGTTCGACTGACGCAACATGCTGAGCACGATATCGGAGTTCCTGGAATCGAGATTGCCAGTGGGTTCGTCGGCGAGAACTACAGCCGGCTTGTTCACGAGAGCGCGCGCCAGAGCGACTCGCTGTTGCTCGCCGCCGGACAACTCGGCCGGACGATGGCCGAGCCGCTTGGTCAGGCCGAGCAACCCGGTGATGCGATCGAAATGCGCGGGATCGCGGTGGCCATTGCCGGAGATTTCCTGCGCTATGAGGATGTTGGAGCGAGCGTCGAGAGTGGGCAGCAGGTTGAACTTCTGGAACACGAACCCGATCTTCCGCTTCCGCATGCGGGTTCGCTCGGCGTCAGAGAGCGTGGCAAAGTCATCGCCGTCCAAGACCACGCTGCCCGAATCGGCGCGGGTCAGTCCGCCCAGCAAGTAGAAGAGGGTCGATTTGCCGCTGCCGGACGGGCCTACGACGCTGACGAACTCGCCCTTTTGCACACTGAACGAGATTCCGCGCAGCGCCTGCACTTCGATCTTTCCCACGTGGTAGGTCTTGCGCAGATCTCTGGCTTGGATGAACGCTTCGGCCATGCTTGATGACGATCTTACACGAAGACTGGCAGGCAGGGACGCCGTCTCAGGCAACGCCGACTTGAGGCGGGAAGGCCGCATGCCGCTGCTGCATGCGTTTTGGACCGCGCTTGCGAACCAGCAGGAGCCGAATGCGCTCCAGCAGGTCTGCGGGCGCATACATTCCCTTGGCAAGAAAAACGTCGGCTTGCGATTCGTGGTTATAGAGGCGCACCTTGCTGGAGATCAGGATGGCAGGAGTGTGCGGCGAGAGGGTCTTGATGGCGGCAATCAGTTGCGGGCCGTCCAGTCCGGGCATGGCCATGTCGGTCAGGACGAGGTCGATCCCACCCTGTTTGAAGCGCTCCAGCGCCTGTTCGCCGCGAGAAAGGCTTACGACACGGTATCCGCGGGTTTCCAGCATGATTTTGCGGTGGGAGAGTGACTGCTCGTTGTCGTCAACACACAGGATCGTCCGTTTTGGTTTCATTTCCCGTCTGCATTCCGCTGGCGGACCGGATCAGCACAGCACAAGACCAACGGAAGCTTTTCTCAATATGAAGAATGTCAGAGCGAATTGCATGCTAACGGGAAGCACGTGCCGCTGTAAAGTGTCGCCGATGTTAATGGGACTTTCTAGCTATTGATCTTTGGGCGGACACGTGGGTGAACACGTTCTTTCGATGATTACAGGACGAGGTTCACAGGAAAACTTCAGCGCGCATCACTTCCACCGCGTGCCCGCCAACGCGAACGTTAACTACACGGTTATCGCTGCGGGAAGCGCGCACAAAGATGCGGCTCGGCCGCTTCATCTCAACGCCTTGCTCAATGAGCACCCGCTCGTCGGGCTTCGCGACGCCGTGAGCCACCATCCACGCCGCGGTGCAACCGGCGGCAGAGCCCGTGGCCGGGTCTTCACCGTTGTAGAACAGCATGCGAGCGTGCAAACGAGCCTCGTGGTCCACTGTCTCGCGGGTCACGAAGTAGAAGAACTTTCCTTCCGCCTTGGCCGTGTATTCAGCCGCGCGGTTCAGATCGACGCGCAAATTCTGGATCACACTCAACGATCTCAAGGGGGTCACTACGAAAGCCACGCCGGTCGAGACGGTCTGAATGGGAAGGGAAGGATCGAAGTCCTCCAGTCGTAATCCGAGCGCACCCGCCACTGCTTCGCGGTTGTGTTCACGTCCAAAGACCGGGTCGACCTGCGTCATTTCTCCGAAGACGGCCGGACCGCCTGACTCTTCAAAGCGCACGGGAACCTTGCCCACGTTCAAATCGAGGAAGATCTCGTTCCCACCATTGCCTGCGCGCAGTGCGAAAGCTGTCCCCAGCGTGGGATGTCCGGCAAACGGAAGTTCCTCCTGAACCGTGAAGATCCTGACGCGTACGCCCCGTTCGCGCTCCGTCGCAGCGTCCCGCGGAAGAATGAACGTGGTCTCCGACAGATTCATTTCCTTGGCGATCGACTGCATTTCGGCGTCAGTGAGCCCGCGGGCGTCCGAAAACACCGCGAGAGAATTACCCTCAAGCGGCCGGGACGAGAAGACATCCCACTGTGTCATCGCCAACCGGCGCGTTTGTCCGCTCATTGAACCCTCCCCCGCTGCAGGTTTGGCAACGCAGTGACAGATGCTGCCGACCGCCATTGCGATGCAGAAAAGCTGCGAGAGCCGCGTTGCCGATGGGGCTCTGCGTTTGACAGCGGCTTATGCCGCTTTTATCCTAACTAGCGTGATTGCCCCCCTTGCCGGCCTCATGTGTTGTTGTATGCGGGCACCGGCGTGTGGGTAGGGGCAAGAGATTTTTCCCAGACCCACCCGTCGCGAGAGGGTGGGTTTCGTTTTTTCCGATTCACCCTGAATCAAGAGCGGCGGCGGGCCACTTTCGGAACTTGAAGGAATTGAATTTACGAGGAGAGAACCATGAGCAGCGCGACGGCAACCGAAACCACGCACGTTCCCCGAATTAACGAGACGGCCCCCGATTTCACGGCAGAGACCACGCAGGGCACCGTTCACTTTCACCAATGGATCGGCGATGGATGGGCGATTCTGTTTTCCCATCCTAAAGACTTCACACCCGTGTGCACCACGGAACTCGGCTATATGGCCAAACTACAGCCGGAATTCGCCAAGCGAAACACCAAGATCATCGGCCTGAGCGTCGACCCTGTCACCAACCACGGCAAGTGGGCAGCCGACATCGAGGAAACGCAGGGATACAAGGTGAACTATCCGATGATCGGCGACCCGAAGCTTGAGGTTGCCAAGCTCTACGGCATGCTGCCGGCGGAGGCCGGTGAGAGCTGCGAAGGACGCACCGCCGCCGACAACGCGACCGTGCGGACCGTGTTCGTCATCGGTCCGGACAAGAAGATCAAGCTTCAACTCAGTTATCCGATGAGTACTGGCCGCAACTTCGACGAAATCCTGCGGGTCCTGGACTCGATGCAACTCACCGCCAAGCACAAAGTTGCCACGCCGGTGAACTGGAAGGACGGTGACGATGTCATCATCCTGCCGTCTGTGTCGAACGAGGAAGCACAGCAGAAATATCCTGGCGGCTGGAAGGCGCCGAGGCCGTATTTGCGGATTGTGCCCCAGCCGAAGTAACCCGAACCGGCCACGGAATTGCACGGACGATCACGGATGTGAGGAGATGTTTCTCTCGGTCCGTGAAGGCGCGTTGATCCGTGGCATTTTTCTGTGATGGGAACGGTGAAACTGCCCACGGAAGCGCATGCGGTCCGGTGATCGTCCCGGTCTTCAAATCGAAGGCGGAAAAGCCGGTGTGTCTGGAATCAGCGGTTTACGCGGGTCCGAGCGGGTCGAAACTGGCAGTTTTGGAGCAATTCGGGAGAGAACTGGCAGTTAAGTGGCAGTAACTTTTCAACATGCAAGGGATTCGAGGTTGGTTGAAATTTGGTAAGCCTTCTGTTCGCTCCACCATCGTGCGCCTGCAACTCCACAGAGGTGCCTTCCGCGCCTGCCGCGTGGTTGCTAGTCTGAGAGTGGAGGTGGTCAATGGTTAAGTTTATCGGTGATCCGTCGGGTGTGCCTGAGGAAGTTTCGAGACGGGCAAGACGTGAAAGACAAATCGGGGAGATGATTCAGGAACACTTCAATGAGCTAGCAGCAACAGATGAGGAAATCGCCACGGCTGAGAAAGAGTTATGGAGCAAGCCGGGGTTGGCTCAGGACTGGCTCTGCTTAACCAATATGAAGAAGACAGCAGTCAACATGCTCTACATGTGCATCGCAGTGGGCAACCTACGCTTGAAAGGAACACAATGACACCCATCGTTGATTATCTCGCAGAGGAAGAGAAGAAACGCACTCCGGTACTGGGTCAGTTTCGATTCCTCATCAGGTAGTACACTGCCCAGATCATTGTTCCTAAGCCCAATACAGCATAGCTGATGAGGAAAGTCCTGTCGGACACATGAATCGGCGGTTCAAAGAAAGCATCATTGGCGCCCTTCAAAACAGTGAAAATGAACAGTGGGGCGATAATTCCGCTGACTAGGACTGTAATCACCGTTTTTGCGAAGGTTTTCATTGGGTGAGAAGTGAATGGCCTTATGTGTATGAGTTTCTCCTTGCTTCACGCTCCTTCTCTGTTGGTTCGCAACCCTTGTGATATGTTTTGCCGTCAACTGTGACCACTTCGTCTTCGCGCATTATGATCTGATTGCCGGGGCCGTGCTTGCAAGGTTGTCCTGCACACATTCCTTGAATGGTTATCACATTGCCCATTTTGTCTCTCCTGATTTCACTCTCCAAAGTTGGTATCCTATCGTCGAGCAAACGGCGCAGTCTGTGATCTTGGATACACTCAGACTGCTGAGAAGTGTTAGACCGAGGCACACTCACAGCACCGCGCAGTCCGGTCCAAGGCCACCGGCCTTCAACACGGCGTCAAGGGAATTGGCTCGGTTTGAGTTGGGATGCGGCCCTTGGGTCTGTGGATCACAGTCTGGTCCACGGCCTCGCGGCAAGGTCCAACGCGGCGCATAGGAAGCCGCTGCATGAACGCGGATGACCGGGTGAGATTCAGGTCAACCCGAGTGTGGTTGAAGTACAACTTCTATGCAGGAACCTGTGGTTTCTTTACTACCGAGAATCTCTGCGTCAGTTTCTTGATACCAAAGATCAACCCGAGCAACACCAACGCTCCAACAACACCAATCGCAATCCCACTCTTCAGGCCAGCGGTGTGAGCGGCATTCTTCGCTTGAAGAGTGGCTGCGGCATCGTCGGCCTTTGCCTGAATTGCAGCAGCGCTATCGGCTTGTATTTGGTCAGTGAGTTTCTTGATTTGCTGTTGCTCATCGTCTGCCAACTTTTTCAGGTCGGCAACTTGCTGTTGCCGGGTGCCCCATTTCTCGCGTCTTTTGCGAGAAGTGGGGACTCTTCCTCACTCGCCCAGCTCTTTCTTTTCTTCCCTCATCACCTTGCGCAGCGCCCGATTGATGCGCGTCTGATAACCGTGCCCCGGTTTCTTGAACCAGTCGAGCACGTCCGCGTCCAGCCGCAGCGTGACCGGTTTCTTGCGCGGCTTGTATAGCCCGAGAATTTCCTCCATCGTCGGATGCGCCCGCTTCGGTTCCTCCCCCGAGGCACTCAGGCTGATTCTTTGCCGCTTAGGTTTTCGTCGTCCCGCTGCAGCCGCCGTAATTGTTGCCTTATGTTTCATTTAGATTATATGTATATTTCTGTACATACTTTTCAGCCAGTACAAAATGTTCCTGTCGGAACATTTCTCCATTTTGCTGGGACTGCCCCAGCTAGCCAGCCCACGGCCACTCCAGCTACCATGAGTCACGGAAGCGCATGCGGTCCGGTGATCGTCCCGGTCTTCAAAACCGGCGGGCGGCGGGTCACCCCGTCACCGGTGGGTTCGACCCCCACTCGCTTCCGCCATTTTCTGTGAGTGTTGCGAAATGCCGGACCGTAGAGTCAGTTGATATCAGTCCCGGAGGAAGGGACCGCCATTCTGTAAACTCTGGCGTCCCAGGGCTTCAGGTGCAGCGTAGTGGTGGTCCCTTCCGATTCGCCTAAGTTCGAAGCCTCCAGGCGGCCCGCCTTCAAGCCTCCCGGAATTGAGTAAGAGATTGCATCCTTGGAGAAGTTCAGGACGATGAGGTAGGCATCTTTGCCGAGAGTCCTGGTGTAGGCGAAGATCTTCGGATTTGCCGGGTCGAGGTCCTTGTAGTCGCCGTAGACCAGGGCCGGCGTTTTCCTGCGGAGATCCGCCATGCGCTGGTAGTAGTGGTAGATCGAGTTGGGGTCGCCGATCACCTGCCTGGCGTTGATTTCGGAGTAGTTGGGATTCACGGCGAGCCAGGGTTTCGCAGCGGTGGTGAAGCCTCCATTCAATGAGTTGTCCCACTGCATGGGGGTTCTGGCATTGTCGCGACCGGTCTTGCGCATGTTCGCGAGGAAGTACTCGGCGCTCACTCGCTGGGTGAGGACATATTCTTTCCACGCATTCTTCACGGCGATGTCGTCGAAATCTTCGATGCCCTTGAAGGGATAGTCGGTCATTCCCAATTCGTCGCCCTGATAGACGAAGGGCGTGCCTTTCAAAGTGAAGAGCATGGTCGCGAGCAGTTTGGCTGAGGGCACGCGATACGCGGCAGAGTCATCGCCGAAGGCGGAGACCATGCGCAAATTGTCGTGGTTGGAGAGAAAAACCGTGTTCCAGCTATGTGCGTCGAGGCTGCGATCCTGCTGGGTATAGATGGCCTTCAGTTCGGGCAGGGTCCAATCCCGCCATATGCCGTTCTGCTGGTCGAGCCGGACGGCGTCGAAGTTGAAAATCATGTTCAGTTCGTGACGCCGCTCATCGACGAGGAACGGCGTTTGCTGGAGGGTGATGCCGAAGGCCTCGCCCACCGTCATGACGTCGTACTTTGACAGGACCTCGCGATTCATCTCCTGCAGATACTCATGCATGTGCGGGCCCGAGGCGTAGATGTGTTCGGCGCGTCCGTCAAAGTTTGCAGGGAAATCCGGGAAGGTCTGATCTTTGGAGACAAAGGGAATGACGTCCATACGGAAGCCGTCGACGCCCTTGTCGAGCCAGAACTTCATCAGGTCGTAGACTTCATGACGCACTTTGGGATTGTCCCAGTTGAGGTCGGGCTGCTTTTCGGCAAAGAGGTGGAGATAGTATTCGCCGGTCGCGGGATCGAGCTTCCATGCTGAACCGGAGAAGAAAGAAGTCCAATTGTTGGGCTCCTTGCCATTCTTTGCGGGGCGCCAGATGTAGTAATTGCGGTAGGGATTGTCTTTGGACTTGCGGCTCTCCACGAACCAGGCGTGTTCGTCGCTGGTGTGATTTACCACAAGGTCGAGAACCATCCTCATGTGGCGCTGCTTTATGCCTTTCAGGAGTTCGTCGAAGTCGGCCATGGTGCCGAACTCGGTCATGACTTTGCGGTAGTCGCGGATATCGTATCCGTTGTCGGCGTTGGGAGAATCGTAGTGCGGGCTCAGCCAGACTACGTTGACACCGAGGCCCTGAAGGTAATCGAGTTTGGAAGTGATGCCTTTCAAGTCGCCGATGCCATCGCCGTTGGAATCCTTGAACGAACGGGGATAGACCTGATAGACCACCGCTTCCTTCCACCACCGGGGCTGGTATCCGTTGAGGGTTGACGACTGTTTTGTGGATCGTCCAGCAGTTGGTGTGGCCTGGGCGGTGAGCGAAGGCGAGATCAGCACCACACTTGCGCAGGCAGCGAGAATGAATCGTAAAATTTTCACGGGAAGAGTTCTCCAATCCAGAACGGCGCGGGACAAGGGCGCAACCAGACAGAATACTCCGGTGACGTTCAAAACCAGTGGGAAGCCTGCAAACGGTAGTAGCTCAGCTTGAGGCCTGAGTGAGGTGGCGACGCACGCGAGATCCCTCCCTTCGCCTGAAGAACGGCTCCGTTCGGGATGACGCCGATCGAAGTTGTTAGGTGTCAGACTCCAAATTGAGCCACCACCAGGCAGTCCGGTCGCCGGTTGTTTTGCTTTCCGTTCCTGCGGCATGCCTGCGAATGGAGTGGCTATTTCAGCTCGATCAAGGCCAGCCCATACGACGGTAAGGTGAGCGTAAGGTCGCTATTCTTTAGCGCTCGGGCCTCCGGCGCTGGAAGTTCCGCGGCCTTCTTCAATTGCTGAATCTGTGCTTGCGTTGGGTAGCGGGGAGCGCCCAGCTTTTCGTAGAGTGCATGGACGTCACCGTGCTCAGGATCGACGCGAGAAATCAGGACACGCGTGAGTTTGGCATTCTTGAAGCGCAGCGTGACGGTCTTCGACGTCCCAGCCTGTTCCGGAGGCGCGTAGTTCCATACTGCTAGCACGAGGGAACCGTCCTTCTTGCGGGTCAGCAGCGCGGAGTCCGAGTCGAGTTCGATGCGTTGATCGCCCAACTGATGCAGCAACTTGAAGGCATTGAATGCGGGCTTGGGGATGCCGTCTTCCGCGATCAGACCGAAGCCTCCGTAGAAGGGCGTCTTTACGACACCCTGTTCTTCGAAAACGTCAGAAAACGTCCAGTAGGACATCACGTCGACCAGACCGTCACATTGGCGGATCGTGTCAGCCATCCACGGACCCATGTAGGACGTGTCGGTGACCGGGGGTTCGTTGGCGTAACTGGCGTTGAACTCGCTCCAGATCAAAGGCAAGTTGGGCATGGGAGAAGCCTTGATCTGATCATGGACCTTCTTTACGGCACGGCACACCATCCGGTTGCGAGGAATGTCTTCCACCGTTCCGAAAACATCCTGCGACCTGTCATTGCCGTAGACGTGGGTGGAGACGAAGTCGACGGGAACATGGTTGTCGAAGCAGTGGTGTAGAAAGTCATCGGCCCACGCGGCCTGTGCGGTTGACGGGCCGCCCACCCGCAGCCGCGGGTTCACTGCTTTGACGGCGCGGGCAGTGTGGTCGTACAGGTCCCAATACGTGGCCTGCTTGGGGTCTCCACCCCAGAAATCTATGTTGGGTTCATTCCAGACCTCGAAATACCATTGGCTGACTTCTTCAATTCCGTAGCGGTTGACGAGGTGCTGGGTGAACTCCTTGATGAGGTCGTCCCACTTGTTCCAGTCCCTGGGCGGAGCAACATTCTGTTTGTACCAGAAGGCATGAAGGATCTCTTTCGATGCCAGTTTCTTCGGCATGAAGCTGAGCTCAACAAAAGGGCGCACCCCGTTGGCCAGCAAACCGTCGTAGATCTGATCAACGTAAGAGAAGTTGTAGACCGGCTTGCCCTGTGGATCCTCGTCGTACAGCCCCACCTCGTCGTGAAAAATCGCGTGAAAGCGGACGTACTCAAACCCGGTAATCTGTTTGACCTGCCGCAGGTCTTGCCGGTAGCTGTCGCGGAGACTGAGGACCGCGCGTCCGGAGCCGAACATCTGCTCCCAAAAATGTGGGAACGCATGGCTTGGGGCAGACGGATCCACCGTAATCAACGTGCCGGTCTGTGCCCAGGTGATTGCGGGCAACGCGAGAAGGAGCGTGATCAAGAGCACTCTTGGCCAGAACTGGACTTTCATAGCACCAAGTATCCTTCACTCAGTCGTTTTGGGGAAGCCCGTTTGGGTCGGCGGTCAGCTTCCGTGTCAGCGCATCTCGCGTCCGCGGGCGATTGCGACAGGTATATCATTTTAAAATAGCGTTTCTTTCACCGGTCTGCGCTGATATGGAGATCGCAATGCCTACTCTCCGGCTCGTCGTAAATGGAAATGCTTACACTCTCGACGTAGATCCGCAAACCAGTCTTCTCACCGTGTTGCGCGATCAACTGGACCTCACCGGCAGCAAGTACGGCTGCGGAGAAGGGTTATGTGGTGCCTGTACCGTCTTGATCGACGGAAAGGCCCAGCGATCCTGCATCACCAGGGTGGGCAGCGTTGTTCAGAAGAAGGTCACCACGATTGAAGGCCTCGCGAGTGGAGACCGGCTGCATGCGGTACAGCAGGCGTTCCTCGAAGAAAGCGCGATGCAGTGCGCATATTGCACATCGGGGATGATCATGTCGGCCGTAAGCCTGCTGAATGCAAACCATAGTCCGACGGAAAGCGAGATCGTTGACTTCATGGATGGGAACGTCTGCCGTTGCGGCACCTATTCGCGCATCGTGAGCGCGATTCAGCGCGCGGCGAAGGTGATGGCAGGATCGCCCGCTGCGAAGGGAGGCAGCCGATGAACGAGAAGATCCGAGCCGAGATTCCACTGGAGCCCGAACGTTATGAGCTTACCGCTGTGCCCCTGTACCGTTTCGACGTGGACAGGCGCGAGTTTTTCAAGTTCCTGGGCGCGGGAGTTCTGGTGTTCTCTGTCCTGAAGCATGCGGTCGCGCAGGAGTCCGGCGGCGCGAGACGTTCACGGGGTGAATCTCTGCCCAAGGAAATCGATGCCTGGCTGCATATTGGTGAGAACGGCAAAGTCACGGTCTACACCGGGAAAGTCGAAGTCGGCCAAAACATCAGAACGTCCCTCAGCCAGGCCGTTGCTGAAGAACTGCACGTCGCGATCGACAAGATCGAAATGGTCATGGGCGACACCCAGCTCACCCCGTTCGACATGGGCACATTCGGAAGCCGTACAACTCCCACCATGAATCTGCAGTTGCGCAAAGTGGCGGCAGCAGCGCGCGATCTGCTGATTGGCGTTGCGGCGGCGCAATGGCAGACCGATCGCGCACGCCTCATCGCAGCCGATGGCAAGGTCAGCGATCCGCAGAACAAACGGTCCGTCGAATACTCGGTACTGGTCAAAGGACAGCAACTCGCGCACAGCATTCCGGCGGAGGTTCCGCTCATTCCGGCGACCGACTGGAAAGTTGCAGGGCAATCCGTACGCAAAGTCGATGGCCGCGACTTCGTCACCGGCAAGCATCGCTATCCCTCAGACCAGAAGTCGCCCGATATGCTGCACGGCAAGGTGCTCCGTCCGCCTTTTTTCGGGGCGAGTCTCCTCTCGTTAGAGACGCAGAAAGCCGAGCAGATGGGTGTGACCGTCGTGCATGACGGCAGCTTCGTGGGAGTCGCGGCGCCCAGCACGCAATTGGCCGAGTCAGCTCTCAAGGCCATTCACGCTGAATGGAAGTCGGAGGCACAGCCTTCGGGCGAGGAACTCTTCGATTATCTGAAGAAGAATCCTGAGACAGGGGAGGATCCCACGGGCGACGGCGACCGCTTCGAGACTGGCAGCATCGACCCGGCGCTAGCCTCGGCCGAGCACAAGCTCCAACAGAGCTATACGGTTTCTTACATCGCGCACGTTCCCCTGGAACCCCGCGCCGCTCTGGCCAAATGGGATGGCGACAAATTGACGGTGTGGACCGGCACCCAGCGGCCCTTCGGAGTGCGCGGCGAGCTGGCGGAGGCCTTCCGCATGCCGGAAGAGAAAGTGCGAGTGCTGATGCCCGACACGGGTTCAGGCTACGGCGGCAAACACACCGGGGAAACCGCAATCGAAGCTGCCCGACTTGCCCGTGCCGCCAAGCGTCCCGTCAAAGTCGTGTGGACGCGCGAGGAGGAATTCACCTGGGCGTATTTTCGCCCCGCCGGCGTTATCGACGTCACCAGCGGCGCCCGCAACGATGGCACTCTTGTTGCCTGGGACTTCCACAATTACAACTCCGGTTCGGCTGGGATTCGCACGTACTACGAAGTTCCGAACCAGCGCATCGTGTTTCATCCGACAAAATCTCCTTTGCGCCAGGGTTCGTATCGCGCCCTGGCCGCAACTGCGAACCACTTCGCCCGCGAATCGCACATGGACGAACTGGCCCACGCGGTCAAGATGGATCCGCTTGAATTCCGTCTGAGGAACCTGAAAAACGAGCGGCTGCGCGCTGTCTTTGAGGCGGGCGCGAAGCAGTTCGGCTGGGGAAAGCCGAAAACCAAGCCTGGTCAGGGTTTTGGGATGGGGGGAGGCTACGAGAAGTTGGGGAACGTCGCCACGTTCGTCGAGATCAATGTCGATTCGAAGTCCAGCGAAGTCAAAGTTGTGCGTGTGGTGTCCGCATTCGAATGCGGAGCAATCGTCAACCCTGACAATCTGCGTAACCAGATCGAGGGCTCCAACGTGCAGGGGCTGGGCGGCGCGCTCTTTGAAGCCATTCAATTCGAGAATGGGAAGATTCTCAACGGCAGAATGTCTGAATACCGCGTGCCCCGCTTCAGCGATGTTCCCATGATCGAAACGGTGCTGCTCGACCGTAAAGACCTTCCTTCCGCAGGGGCGGGGGAATGTCCCATGGTCGGTCTGGCTCCCGCGATCGCGAATGCGATCTTTGACGCGAGTGGGATGCGCTTGCGGTCTCTACCGTTGGTTCCCGATGGACTGAAAGTGAGCTGAGCCTGACTGCGCGGTATACTCGCCCTTCGATGGCCAACATTCTTTACGGAGTGAACGGGGAGGGCGCAGGACATTCGACCCGCGCCAAAGAGGTTCTCTCTCATCTTGTCGCGCAGGGACACACCGTCCACGTAGCCTCCTTCGACCGCGGCCTGCGCGACCTCAGCGAACACTTCGACGTCACGGAAATCTACGGTTTCCGGTTTGCGTACGTGAACAACCGCGTCCGCTACAAACGGACGATCGCGAAGAATCTCATCACGATGCCGCAGGCGGCCCGCAGTCTCGCACATCTGAAAGAGCTGGTCGAGGAATGGAAGATCGATCTGGTCATTACTGACTTTGAGCCCCTCACCTGCCATGTGGGACACAGAAAGCGGCTGCCCGTCATCTCCATCGACAACCAGCATTGCCTGACGAACGCTGCCGTCTCGTATCCGCCGAAGTACCGGCGCGACGCGGCTGCCGCCAAGCTGGTGACGCGCATGATGACGCCCCACGCCGATGCTTACCTGGTGATTTCCTTCTTTGATGCACCTGTCAGGAAACGAAATACGTTTCTATTTCCGCCTCTGCTGCGAAAGGAAATCCTCGACGCCACCCCCACACTGGGAGAGCACGTGCTGGTCTACGTGACCTCCCCGGCTCCGGAGCTGGCGAAGTTGCTGAGTTCTGTCCGCTGTCAGTTTGTTGCGTATGGCTTTGGCCGCGAAGGCTCGGAAGGCAATATTGTCTACAAGAAACCGTCGTTGGACGGGTTCTTCGCCGACCTGACCAGCGCAAAGGCCGTCGTAGCGAATTCGGGATTCTCGCTGGTGACGGAGGCTTTGCATCTGGGCAAGCCGTATCTCGCCGTGCCCGTGCTCCACCAGTTTGAGCAGGTCTTCAACGCGTACTGGCTCGACAAGGCAGGCTACGGCGCTTACTGGGAAGAATTGAACAAGGAGCGCGTTGAGTCATTTCTCTATAATTTGCCGCACTACCGCGACGCGCTGGCCCAGTATCCGCGGCAGGGAAACGCCGCTCTTCTGGGGAAACTCGACTCGCTGATCACGTCTCTTGCCGGGCCATAAGCCGGGCCACACCCTGACAAATGGCTGTTGCGCTACACCAAAGTAACTCGGCGGGACCGCCATTCGGCGCTACCATTTCTTCCAGGCAGCCGTTACTCTCCCTCAACGGATTGCTAGGGAGGGTTCCATGCGGCACCTCTATCGAGCCGCCATCTTGTGTTCCGCTGCTTCTCTGTTCGGATTGCTTGCCCACGGTCAGGATTCGCAATCCTTGGGCGATGCTGCACGCCAAGCCCGCCAGCAAAAACAGGCCAAGGCTCCCCAGCCCCAGGCCAAAAATGCGCAGCCCGCTAAAGCCCCCAAAGTCATCACTAACGACGAGATTCCGCAAAGCTTCAAACCGGCGGTGAAGACTGCCGGCGCCGGCCAGGCCCAGTATGTGAATGCCGCGGATCGTTCACGAGAAGAGTGGAAGATGTCGGCCGAGCAGTGGAAGGCGCAGGTCGAGGGACAGAAGAATCTGATCAGCTCTTTACAGAGCCAGGTCGACCAAGTGAGCGAATCCATCCATTTTGCCGGGGCAAACTGCGTTTCCAATTGTGCGCAATGGAACGAGCGCCAGCGGGAGAAACAGCAACAAGTTGAGCAGATGAAGTCGCAGTTGGAAGACCAAAAGAAGCGGCTGGAAGAGATGCAGGACCAGGCCCGCCAGCAAGGCTTTGGCAGTTCCGTCTACGATCCGGACTAACGGGTGCTGGTGTAGTTCACGCGTGTGGCGGGCTTGACTCCGCATCTCGCCCGAGCCGGACTGCCTTGACCATTGCGCTTTTTGCCGTTTCCCAAACCCGTCCGGTCGTGCGAAATTAGTTTCATGCCCCTGGTGGTTCGTCCTTCCCCTATTCACTCGGTCGGAGTCTACACCACGGCTCCCATTCGCAAAGGGGCCCGCATCGTGGAATATGCCGGACCGCGCATCACTCCAGAGGAAGCCGACCGCCTCTACGATGGCTCCTCTCGCACCTATTTGTATGGACTCGAGGACGGCGAGACCATCATTGACGGTGAAGGGCTGGGGGCATTCCTGAATCACTCCTGCGATCCCAACTGCGAAGTCGATGAGATCAAGGGTCGCGTCTGGATCTTTGCCTTGCGCGACATAGACGCCGGGGAGGAACTCGTCTGGGACTACAACCTTTACGACGACGAGGCGCCCGCCCCGTGCCACTGCGGCGCTGCGAATTGCCGCGGCACCATGTATTCCAGGGAATGGATGGCAAAGATGCGCCGCCGGGCGCTGAAGCGGCAGCGGCTGGCGGAAACAACAGGCGCACAGCGCTGAACGGCGGCGCCCGGGCGGTGAGAAATTCAATGGCTTGTTTCCTCTCCCGGCTTCTTTTCTACTCCTTGCAGTAATCCTTTCCCTGGGGCGGGTCGGTACTCCGGTTCCCGGCAAAACACGTCCGAGAGACAAACTGAGCGGTGTAGTGGTCGTTCACGGTAGAGGGGACATCGTCAGGCCTTAATTCCGTGAATTCAAATTGAATGGTTCCATCGGCGAAGACACGTCCGAGCAAATATCCGTAGACGTACGCGCGGGATTTGGCCAGGTCCGCCGCCGGTGGCAAGGGACGGCGTTGAGCGCCGGCTGTTCCCACAATCCAGCCCGGCAAGACGCCATCCTTGCTCCAGTGCTTCGTATTGAAGATGTCTTTCATGTAGTAATGTGAGTGGCTGGCAAGAACATAGACCTTCTTCTCCTTCTTCTGCAGATCCAGCAGAACCTGATAAACCTTGACGCCGCTCTCGATCCCTTTCGGCGACTCGTTCATGCTGTGACCGCAGGAAACGCTCCAGGGCAGGGCTTCGTGCATGCCGACAACAACGGTCTGAATCTCCTTTTTGGCCGCATCGTCCTTGACTACTCCGTCAAACCACTTCATCTGGTTGTCGTCAAACTGATCGCCGGTGGCGTTGTCCAGGTAGATGAAGTCCACTCCGCTCTTGACCCAGTGATAGTAGGTCGTCGACTGCAGGCGCTCGCAATCGGCACAGTCTTTCGTGCAGGCGTTAGGGGAGGAGGTGTTCTTGTCGGCTGGGTTAGCGGCCGCACCCTTGGAACTGGCAACTTTGGCCCCGACTGGTGAACTCTGAGGGGTCTTTCCGCCCTGCAACTCAGGCTTGTCAAGGAGCGCGGAGAAGCGTTTCGCGAACTCGCAACGGCTTTTCGGAGAGTAGGTTTCGTGGTTCCCGATTCCGAGGTAGAACGGGGTGTTCTCAAACGGGGCGACCTGGTTCTTGTAGAAGTCGTCCCAGGCATTCTTTTCATAGTCGCTGATGGTCAAGTGCTGCTTTGCGATCTTCGACTCCTGCAGCATGTCGTCGTCGAAGTCGTAGATGGCGCGCAGGTCTCCGAGATGCCAATAGAACTGAGCACCGTCTGTCCTCGCCCCCGCAGCAATGGCGGGCATAACGACGTCTCCGCAATTACGCGAGTCGCCGGAGACCACGAAGCGCCAGGACTCGCCCTTGCCAGCGGGATCCTGACCGATACTCCGGAATGGAGCGGAGCCAACCGCCGGGCTCTTGTCGCCACACAGGCAACTGCAACTCACGGTCACCGCCAGCGCGAAGAGCGCCAGATTACTTGCCAGCACGTTCCACAACGACTTCCTCATTCTCCCCTCCGACCCCGGAAGATTTTCCGTGCATGTGGTTTCAGCTAGATGGCAAAGACCTGATTTGTTTTCGAGGAGTTCGGCCCGAAACGCCTGTTATTGAAATTGAGCAGGAAGCTTGCTGCAGCAACTTACTGCCACTCACAACTTTGGTGAAGGCATTGTGTAGCTT
The DNA here is from genome assembly GCA_020073465.1 of Terriglobia bacterium. Classification (GTDB taxonomy): domain Bacteria; phylum Acidobacteriota; class Terriglobia; order Terriglobales; family Acidobacteriaceae; genus Sulfotelmatobacter. Next base: position 113,531 of record JAIQFC010000005.1, on the reverse strand, counting down.
CTGCAGGGAGGAATCAAGTCAAAACAAAACTGAAGCCAGCTTGTTCGTTCTCAATGGACAGACGCCTAGCGATGCTCAGGAGCCTTCCCGTGTTCGCGCCAGCCTTCGATCATCAGATAGAGCACGGGGATGAAGAACAGGTTTAGAACGGTTGACATAATCATTCCTCCGAAAACCGTCGTGCCCACCGAGTGACGCCCATTTTCGCCCGCACCCGTGGCCACAACTAGTGGAACGACGCCAAGAATGAATGCCAGGGAAGTCATCAGAATTGGACGCAAACGGATGGTCGCTGCCTGCACGGCCGCCTCAACCAGCGGCAGCCCCCGCTCGCGCAACTGCTCGGCAAACTCGACGATCAGAATCGCATTCTTGCTGGCCAGTCCGACCAGCATGACCAGTCCAACCTGGCAGAACACGTCATTCTGCAGTCCGCGCAGCCATTGCGCCGAGAGCGCTCCCAGCAAAGCCATGGGCACGGCGAGCAGCACGATAAACGGCAGCACGAAGCTCTCATATTGTGCCGACAGCGTCAGGTACACCACCAGCGTCCCCAGCCCAAACAGGATCAGCGATGTTCCACCTGCCTGCAATTCCTCCAGCGAAAGTCCAGTCCAGCTGTGGGTGAAGCCCTGCGGCATTTTCCTGCCCAGATCTTCCATGGCCGTAATCGCCTGTCCGGAACTGTAGCCCGGTGCTGCCGACCCATCGATTTCGGCCGAACGGAACAGGTTGTAGTGGCTGATTACCTGCGGCGTTGTGGTCTGTGCGGTGTTGATCAGGTTATCGAGCGGCACCATGGCTCCTACATCGGAGCGCACGTAAAACTCATTCATGTCCTTCGCTTCGGAGCGGAATTGCCTGTCGGCCTGTACGTAGACCCGATACGAACGGTTGTTGAAATCGAAATCATTTACGTAAGCCGAACCCATGTATACGCCGAGCGTGTCGGTGATCTGAGACAACGGCACGTGTAAGCTCTTCGCCTTCTCGCGGTCAATGGTCACGAGGTACTGGGGATCGTTGGCGGTGAACGGGGTGTAGAGTCCGACCAGTTCTTTGTGCTCTCCGGATTGCTGCATCAATCCCTGCGTAGCGGCGGCCAATTCCTGCAAGGTGTGAGCGGCCTGATCCTGCACCATAAATTGGAATCCGCCAAATTCTCCCAGTCCCTGCACGGCGGGGGGTAACGTCGCAAAGACGATCGCTCCCGAGATGCCGAACATTTTCGGACGCAAGCGATTCAGAATCGCTTTGGCAGTGTGCTCCTCTCCTTTGCGCTGCTCGTACGGCTTCAGGGGAACGAACATGAGTCCCTGGTTGGCGGCGGCGCCGGCAAAACTGAAGCCAGCCACAGAGAAGGTTCCCTCAGCCTCGGGCACGCCGGCGAGCAGATCAGAAACCTGTTTGCCAATCGCTTTCGTGTATTCAAGCGAAGCTCCTGACGGCGCCTGAATCACGACGATGAAATACCCCTGATCTTCGTCTGGAACAAATCCGGTGGGCACTTTCCTAATCACGAAGTACGTCAAGCCCAAGCCGATGAAGAAGAGCACGACCGCTGCCAGTTTGTAATTGAGGAAATGCCGCAGCAGGTTGCGATACCCGTTGGTGGTTCCGGCTATCACTTTGTCCACCTGCCGGAAAACCCAGTTCTTCTGCCCGTGCTCGCGTCCGAGCAGCAAGGCCGAAAGGGAGGGAGTCAGCGTCAACGCGTTGAACGCAGAGATCGAAATCGAGAAAGCGATGGTCAGCGCAAATTGCCGGAACAAAATTCCTGTCGTTCCCGGAAAGAATGCCACCGGGACAAACACGGCCACCAGCACGAGGGATGTCGCAATGACCGCGCCAGTGACCTCGCCCATCGCCTCAGAAGAGGCCTTGCGCGCGTTCCGCTGTCCTTCCTGAATGTGTCTCTCGATATTCTCAATCACTACAATTGCATCGTCGACGACAAGCCCGGTCGCCAGCGTGATGCCGAACAGCGTCAGTGTGTTGACCGAGAATCCCAACAGTTTCACAAATGCAAATGTCCCGATGAGTGAGACAGGGATTGTGACCGCAGGAATCAGCGTGCTTCGCCAATCCTCGAGGAAGACGAAGATGACCAGGATAACCAGCACGATCGCCGTACCCAGCGTGCTGAGGACATCGCGAATGGATTCTCCGACAGCGTCGGTTGTGTCAAATGCGAGTTGATAGCGCATTCCGGGCGGAAAGCTTTTCGCGAGCCGGTCCAATTCAGCGAGCGCGCGCCGGTCTACGTCCAGCGCGTTCGCAGTCGAAAGCTGCGTTACACCGATGCCGACGGCATCCTGTCCGTTAAATTTGAGATCGGAACCGTAACTCTCCGCACCCAACTCTGCTCTTCCGACGTCCTTCAGCCGAACCAGCGTGCCGTCTCCATTGGTCTTCAGAATGATGTTTTCAAACTGCGCGGGCTCGCTCAGCCGGCCGACAGCACGTACGCTTACCTGGTATTGCTGTCCCGGTTTCGCCGGTTGCTGTCCAACTTGCCCGGCCGCTACCTCCACGTTCTGCTCGCTCAACGCATTCACCACGTCGGGAGCTGTCAGTCCACGTCCCGCCATGCGTACCGGATCGAGCCACAGGCGCATCGAGTACTTGCGTTCTCCGAAAACAAAAACGTCGGCCACTCCCGGAATGCGCTTGAGTGAGTCCCTGACATACACGTCAAGGTAATTGCTCATGAACAGCGTGGAATATCGGTTGTTGTCGGAGACGACGGCTGCGCCGAAAACAAAATTCTGCGAGGTCTTCTGCGTGGTGATGCCGATGTTCTTTACTGCAGCAGGCAGGCGTCCCAGCGCCGTGTTAACGCGGTTCTGAATGTCGACGGTGGCGATATCGGGATCGCGATTCAAATCAAAGGTCACGGTGATGCTGCTCGAACCGTCGTTGCCGCTGGTCGAGGTCATGTACTTCATCCCCTCAGCACCATTGATCTGTTGTTCCAGCGGGATCGTGACCGCGCTCTCAACCGTCTGCGCGCTGGCGCCGATGTAGAAACTGGAGACGCCAACCTGCGGCGGCGCAAGATTGGGAAACTGCGCGACCGGCAGCGTGGGGATGACGGCGGCGCCTGCCAGGATGATCAGCAGAGCGCATACTGTAGCAAACACCGGGCGTCGTATGAAGAAGTCAACGAACATAAGAAATCGGGCTTCGGGCTTCAGCCGTCAGGCTTCGGCTAAAACACTTTGGCTAACGAAGAATCTCTGAGGCGGCACCGCCGTCATCTGGCTCGCGCCAGACGACCACTGCCAAGTACTCTTGTTAAGAAACTGCGACTTAAAAGCCGAAACCCGAAGCCCACTCTTAGCTCTGCGGTATTACGGGGTCGCCATCGCGCAGGAACTGCGTTCCCGAGACGATCACCTTATCGCCCGGCTTGATCCCGTCCTGGATTTCGTAATCATTTTCGATCGTCTGTCCAATCTTCAGTGGCTTTTGCTTCGCCCGGTACGAGCCACCATTCTGCGGCTCGGCGACAAACGCGAAATATTGTCCGGCCAACCGTGACACGGCGAGGATCGGAACCTGGGGATTCTGATGCGTGCCCCATATGATTCGCGCCCGTATGAACTGCGACTGCCGCAGCGCATCATTGCTGTTCGGGACGCGAGCCTTGACCAGCACCGTCTGAGTCGTGTTATCGACCTGCGGGGAAATGAAGGTCACGCGAGTGCTGACCAGCACCTTGCCCTCGCTGTCGACCACCTGCACCGGCAGATTCATCTTGAGCTGTGCCGAGCGTTCAATGGGCACGTAGACGTACACTTCCAGGCTTCCAGGCTGGTCCACCGTAGTCAGTTGCGTGGAGGTCGTGACTCGATCTCCTACGCGCACCGGGACGTCGCCCACAATTCCTTCGCGAGGAGCAACCACCTTGTAGTAATGGAGTTGCACTTCCTGCTCGCGCACCTGGGAGTCGAGCGCTTCCATCTGCGCCTGCGCCGCGTCCAGAGCGGCCTTGGCCTGGTCCAAGTCCTGCTTGCTGACCACGCCGGCCGAAAACAGCCCCTGGGCGCGCTCATACTGCTGCTTCGACCAACTCAGCGTCGCCTGTTGCGCGGCCCTGGCACTTTCCTGGCTCTTCACCGTGGCCTGCTGCTTCAAGGGATCGATCTCCATGAGCGCAGCCCCGGCCGCAACCCGGTCCCCCGAGTGCACGTAGATTTGGATAATCTGGCCCTCCACCTGGGGCATGATGACGGCCGAATCGCGCGACTTCACGGTGGCGACATAGTCGCTGGCATCGTTCACCGGTACTGCCCGCGCCTCCTGCACCTTCACCGGCATGGCGGGAGGGCCCCCCGCTTGTGCGTTCTGCGTCGCCTTGCTCGAGCAACCCAGGGTCGTGGCAAGGACGGCCAGTCCCGTGAGCAGGAGGGCGGGAGCCGGATGTCTACCAAGATTGCTTTTCATGAACTTAATTTGGTCGGGCTCTTTCTGGCCCCTAGTACTGTACCCGAGTTCGGATCTCTGTGAAAGCGCCCCAACCCATATTGGACGCACCCACGAATGCGCCGGTAGGCGCCACTGTAAGGATTCTTACAACGGCGCAGAACACAAGAAAACCCTTCACCGCCGGATCGCATGCAGGCCCGGCACACTGCATTCGTGGTTCCACTCTGCTACATTGTTGCGCTATATGCAGCAAGGCCTGAACCAACCCTCCCGCAGCTTCGCCAGCGACAACAATGCCGGCATCCATCCCGAAGTCCTCGAAGCCATCGGCCGGGCGAATCAGGGCCACGTCGTTGCCTATGGGGACGATCCCTACACTCGCAGCGCCATTCAGAAGTTCGAGGAACACTTCGGCCCCGACATCGACGTCTTCTTTACCTTCAACGGCACCGGCGCCAACGTTCTCAGCCTGCAAGCTCTTAATCGTAGCTACCACGCCGTGCTCTGCAGTGACTACGCGCACATCTATACCGACGAATGCGGCGCCCCCGAAAAGCACACCGGCTGCAAACTCATCCCGTTGCCGCATCAGGACGGCAAGATCACCGTCGACTCTGTCCGCCACGCTTACCACGGCATCGGCGACCAGCACCACGTGCAGGCCCGTGTCATCTCCATCACGCAGTCGACGGAGATGGGCACGGTTTACAAACCGGAGGAGATTCAAGCTCTTGCCCGCTTTGCCCACGAGCGGGGAATGTTTCTGCACATGGACGGCGCCCGCATCGCCAACGCCGCCGTCAGCCAGGGCCAGACCTTGCGCCAGGCCACGCGCGACCTGGGCGTGGACGTGCTCTCTTTCGGCGGCACCAAGAACGGAATCATGGGCGGCGAGGCTGTCGTCTTCTTCAACCGCCAGCTGAGCACGGATTTTCTCTACCTGCGCAAGCAAAGCATGCAACTCGCCTCCAAGATGCGCTTCATCGCGGTGCAGTTTGAAGCGCTGCTGACCAACGATCTCTGGCGCCGCAGTGCCGAGCACGCCAACCACATGGCCCGCCTGCTGGAAAAAGAGATCAGCCTTATCCCGGGAGTGCAGGTCGTGTGGAAAGTCGAAGCCAACGGCGTTTTCGCCAAGATTCCCAGCCACGCCGTCGAAAAGATCAAAGGGCGGTACTTCTTCTACATGTGGATCGAGGAAGAATCGATCGTACGCTGGATGTGTTCCTTTGATACGACGGAAGAGGACGTGAGGGAGTTCGCCCGGTTTGTCGCGGAAGCAGTCGAGTGATGAGCGCCGCTCGTCTTACCTGACCGCCTGCCGGGCTTTGCCCGGCCGGACAGCCGGGGGCGGCTGTCCCCACATGAGCCACGTTGCCCGGTTGCCCGCCCCGCTACTCCCTTGCTCCTTGTCCCGCGTAGCGCTTGCTTTTTGCCCTACCATTGACTAAATTGACCCTTCCCCCGCGGAGAAGCATCTATCTGCATCTCCAGCTCCCAGGAGTCGTCGATGACCCGGAAGTGGTTCAGCATTGCCGCCCTCAGCCTCGCCGCAAGCGTGCTGGTCAGCCTGTCAAGCTGCGCCCACAACCGGCACCTTACGTCCATATCAGTGCAACCTTCCGGGGTTGAGTTCGGCGCGGTTGACCCGTCCCTGTCGGCGAACTTCAAGGCTTTCGGAACCTATACTCACCCACCGCAGACCAAAGACATCACAACTCAGGTTACCTGGCAATCCGACATCCCGCAGGTCGCCCAGGTCAGCAGCGCTGGGGTGGTTAGCCCCAACCTGAATTGCGGCACGGCTGGAGTATTCGCCACGTTCAACGATGGCGGCAATCTCGTGGTCAGCAATACCGCAAACATCACCGTGGATGGCCCTGCCAGTCTGGGGTGCCCAACGGGAGGTGCCTTGAATACGTTGACGGTAACCACCAGCGGAGGTGGAAGCGGAACGGTTACAAGTTCTCCGAGCGGTATCAATTGTGGTACGACCTGCGCCGCACAGTTTGCGACCGGAACCACGGTGACACTAACTGCCACTCCGATTAGCCCGTCAACATTTGGGAGTTGGACAAACTGCGACTCGCCCGTCGGTACGAACCCTTGTACTGTTTCCTTGACCGCAGACCGCAGCGTGACGGTAACTTTCAACTGATGGCCGCACGTGACGGGAATATTACTCCGTTTCTCCCAATAGTTTTCCCAGTGTCGGTTTGTGCTTCTCCGGTTTCTTCTTTTTCTCCAGAACAACCTTTGCCGCCGGAGGCGTGCCGACGCGCTCCCTCGCCAACTCTTTGACGGCGGTCACCGCCCGAAACCGCTTTGCCTTCTTCTTTCGCGCCATCGCCTCCATGTTGCCATAGCTTGTCGGTCACAAAACTGTAATAATCATGGTTCGCAGTCGGGTTGACGGCTGGCCGGCAAGGGCTCGCCAACGATCGACGACTGTTCTTAGCCTGCCCTGAGCAGGGCGAAGGGACCAACGACTGTCTATGGAAGAGCGCGATTTTTTCGACGAGCGGCAGGAGAAGAAGAACGCAACGCTCAACTGCCCGCACTGCCAGCAGTCCGGCGAATACGAAATCAACTGGGTGGTCCGCACGAAGAAGCGCCAGCTTCCCGGCCGCGCCGACGAGCGTGACCGTGCCCGCTTCGCCAAGGCCCGCTCCTACATGCTGCGCAAAGATGACATGCTGGCCTGCAAGAACATGCGCTGCAGAAAGCGATTTGAAATTTCCGGCGTGCAATCGGTGGTCTTCACCGAGTAGCAGACGCAGGACTGACAATCCCTGGCAAGCCTTCCAGTCCCGCTCGTCCACCCTCGCGCTCAGCGAATTGCAGCATCGCCTGTTCCCGGTCGGAGAGAATCTCGGGACGCCGATATTGTGCCAGCAACTCCTCGACTCGTTCCCGTGCGCGCCTCAGGATATCTGGGGTAGACCCCGTATTGCCGCCCAGCCCGCGATCGATGACCGCAGAGGGGAAGTGCTGCTCCTTCCGAAAGAGCGTTCGAGTTTCTTTCAGCTTCAGGAAATCTCCGTGTAGCCCCGTTTGAGCAAACATGGCCACGGCCAGCGAGTCGGTTCGCGGCTCAATCCCTTCGATCAGCCTCTGTGCCGAGGCAATGGCCTCCGCGTCGATCACCAGCTTCTCGATGCTGTGACAGGCCAGAAAATCCAGCATCCCGGCACCGGAAATCATGTTGATCCCCGCCAGCGCCCCCAGCACCGCCGACATCCCACTCTCCATCTCCACTTGCGCGTCAATGACTCGGCCGTCGCCCGCGACCATATAAGCGTGCGTCGGCAATCCGAGGTATTTCCCGACCTGGGCGCAGGCGACATCCAGCATGGCCGTCTCGATGGCACCCATGGGAGTTTTGCCCGTGCGCATATCGAAGATCGCCGGAGCTCCGCCCCAGACGATGGGGGATCCCGGCTGCGCCAGCTGATGAATCGTGATCCCGCTGATGCACTCGGCGGCGTGCTGCACCACTGAACCAGCCAGAGTGACGGGGGCCGTCGCTCCCGCCAGAGGCATGCTGACAATCTCTGCCGGTACTCCGGCCCGCGCCAGGTCGACGAGATTCTGCGAGGCAAACTCGGACCAGTTCAGTGGCGGCGAGGGACAAACGTCAAGAACAGCTCGCGGCTGATTGCGCAGCGCCTCGCGTCCCCCACTCTCGAGCGCGAGCAGTTCCAGCAGCGTGTGCAGGCTGGAAGCCGAGAATGCGCCGGTAACCACCGGCTTCTCTGAATGCCACAGCACCAGCAACAGCCGGTACCAATCCCCGATCTCCGGCGGCACGTCGTTGCATACCATCGCCGTCGATTGCGCCGCAAACTGCGGCAGCATTTCGGCGACCTGCACCAGCCGGACCAGGTCGGCAGCGACCGCGGGACGGGCCTGCTGCGTTTCCGGATCCAGAATGTTCAGGCATGAAGAGCCGGGATCGAAGTTGACGTCGTCTCCCCCGTAGCGCACCGCGGGCTTCCCGTTGCGGTCGTAGACGCAGAACCCGCGCGGAGCCAGCTCCAGCAGCCTGCGTGCCAGCGCCTCGGGGATACGCGCCACACCTTCGGTAACCGTCACTCCCGCCGAACGCAGCAACTCGACCACGTACGGGGCCACGCGCACGCCCGGATCCTCGATCAACTGGAACGCTTCCCCAAGAATGCGCTCGATCAGTCGCTTGTCGAGCAGTTCGAGTTTCGGCCTCATACCGGCTGCACCGCGGACGTCTGAGCCTTCAGTTCCATCAAGCTGCGCGCCAGAGCGACCGCGCTCATCGCGTCTTTGGCGTAACCATCGGCACCAATCTCCTCCGCCCACCGCCGTGTCACCGGCGCGCCCCCGACCATCACCTTGACCTGCGACCGCAGGCCCGCTTGTTCCAGCGCCTCGACAACACACTTCTGATTGCGCATGGTCGTTGTGAGCAAAGCAGACACACCAACGATATCGGCACTTAGTTCGCGCGCCTTGACCGCGAACTCTACGCCCGCGACGTCGACTCCCAGATCGTGTACGCGGAATCCATGTGCCGAAAGCAACGTCCCAACCAGAATCTTCCCGATTTCGTGGATGTCTCCCTGGGTCGTTCCCAGAACCACCACGCCGGCCATCGGCCGCTCCGTCCCCAGTTTCTTCAATTCTGGATCTAGCACCGCCATCGCGGCCCGCATAGCCTCGGCCGACGCCATCATGTCCGGGAGGTACATCTTTCCCTGCGCGAACTGCTCGCCCACGGCATGCATCCCCGGAACGTACCCGTTGTTGATGGCTTCCAGGGGCGCGATCCCCGCCGCGACCGCCTGTTGCGCCAGGTCAGAAGCCGTATCGGGCGCCCCGTCGATGATGCTCTGCCGCATGGCAGAAAAAGTGTCGTCTGGCATGAAAGCCTCTCGGCCATGCTGACCGACGGAACGACACCAGTCTGTGATTACGATCACACCGTGGTGATCAGGCACTGTCTTAAACATTGTGTCTCAGCCACTACCGGTGATCAGGAGGCCCACATTTTCTCCGTCTGCTCATTTATACTGACCAGTTTCCCTGTGGCTTCCAGAAGCGACAGGGGCAAGGAGTCACGCTTTGAAAATCCTGGTATGCATGAAGCAGGTGCACCAGAAAGACGCACCGCTCAAGCTCAACGAAACCGGCGCCTGGATCCGGGAAGACGTCTCGTACGAGGTGAATGAGCCCGACGCATTCGCATTGGAGGAGGCACTCCGCCAGAAAGAAAAACACGGCGGGGAAGTTGTGGCAATCACTTCCGGCCCGGCCCGCGCCCAGCAAGTGCTGCGCGAAGCGCTGGCCAAGGGTGCAGACCGTGCGATCCACCTCGAAGACAATGCGTTCGTTGGCCTCGACGCCTTCAACACCGCCAAGGCCTTTGCGGCTGCCATCAAAGACGAGAAGTTTGACCTGATCTTCACCGGCCTGCAATCCGACGACTACGGCTACGCCCAGACTGGCGTCATCCTGGCAGAACTGCTGGGCTGGCCCCACGCCACCATCATCATGCAGATTGAAAAGACCGACGGTGGGATTAGAGTCAAACGCGAACTGGAAGCCGGATATTTCCAGTTCGTTGACATGCCGCTGCCCGCGGTGCTCACGATCCAGTCAGGCATCAACAAGCTGCGCTATGCGACGCTCATTGGCATCAAGCAGGCGAAGAACAAGCCACTGCGGAAAGTGGCGCTGGCCGAAGTGCAGTCCGCGATTGGAGAAAATCTGCAGAAGATCGAGCGGCTCTACGTGCCGCAGAAGACCAAGAAGACAGAACACATCGAGGGCCCCCCAGGCGAAATCGCAAAGAAGCTGGTGGACAAACTGCGCAACGAGTTGCGCGTGCTGTAAGTGTGGCGCGGGCGCCGCCCTCGCCCGCGGTTTTTCTGAGAACTGACAACCAAGAACTGAGAACCGCTCTTATGCCCGATACCATCTTAGTAGTTGTTGAACAACGCGAAGGCAAGCTGAATCGCGTCTCCTGGGAGACCATTACCGCGGGCCAGGCCATCGCGGCCGCTACTGGATGGCCTCTCGAGGCCGCCGTAGTAGGCGCGAGCGCGGCATCTTTTGCCGCTGAAGTCGCCGCGAAGAGAGTCGCGAAAGTCTATGCGGTCGAGTCTCCGAAGCTTGAGCCCTACACTCCTGACGCCTTCGCCGCCGCGCTGAAGCAGTTCCTCACGGCGAAGCAGCCCAAGCTGGTGATCATGCCGCATACCTACCAGGTGCGCGACTTTGTCCCCAAGCTCGCGACCGCTATGGGGCGCGCCGTGATCAGCGACTGCATCGGCTTCAAGTACGAAGCCGGCAAGCTCGTGTTCACGCGTCAGATGTTTCAGGGCAAGTTCGCTGCGGACGTCAGTTTCAGCAGCGACGCCCCGTGGTTCGTGACTTTCCAGAACGGGGCTTTTCGTGGCGACAAGGCGGAAGCGGGCGCGGCTGCGGCCCCAGTTGAGACCGTGGCCGTCAACATCGCCGACGGCGTGATCCGCAACAAGCCGCAGGAAGTCTTCAAGGAAGCCAAGCAGGCGGTCGACCTGACCCAGGCTGAAATCATTGTGGCCGTGGGCCGCGGCATTAAAGAGCAGAAGAACATCGAGATCGCCAAGCAGTTGGCTGACGCCCTTGGCGGAGACCTCGCTGCCTCGCGTCCCATTTGCGACTCGGGATGGCTGCCCATGGACCGCCAGATCGGGTCGTCGGGTCAGACGGTTGCGCCCAAGCTCTATCTCGCGCTCGGCATCAGCGGCGCGATTCAGCACATCGTCGGCATGAAAGGCTCGCGCACCATCATCGCCGTCAACAAGGATTCCGAAGCCCCGATCTTCGAGATCGCGGACTTTGCCGTAGTCGGCAACCTGTTCGACATCGTCCCGCCACTGATTGAAGAAGTGAAGAAGGCGAAAGCGGGAGGCTAAACTTCATCGCCGCAGATCAACGCGGATACACACGGATCAGAAAATAGCTTGAGGGTGTTATCCGTGTCGATCCGCGTGAATCCGTGGCCAGGAAGTTCTTAAATAGGGCTGAATGCTGATTTTCCGCAAACCTCTCGAAGGCGTCGAACGCCCGCAGATGCCCGCTGACGTCGTGATCGTCGGCGGTGGCCCCGCGGGCATGGCGTGCGCTCTCCGCTTGGCTCAGCTTATCGATGAGCACAACACGAGGAATCCTGCGGCGCAGCTCAGCAAAGAGAATATCTACGTCCTCGAGAAAGCTCGCGAGATCGGCCAGCACTGCCTCTCCGGAGCGCTGCTCGACCCGCGCTCCATGCGGGAACTGCTCCCCGGATTCGAAAAGGAAGCTCCTCTCGACGCCGAAGTGACGCAAGAAGCTGTCTACTTCCTTACCGCGAAGAGCAAGTTCAAGCTTCCCATCACCCCGCCGCCTCTGCGCGACCACGGCAACTACGTCATCTCGCTCAACCGATTCGTGAAATGGCTGGGCAGCAAGGTGGAGGAGACCGGCATCACCATCTTCACCGGGTTTTCCGGCTCTGAACTGCTTTTCGACGGTGACCGCGTCGCCGGCGTCCGTACCGACGACAAGGGCATCGACAAAGAGAACCACCAGAAATCCAACTTCGAGCCTGGCTACGATCTGCAAGCCAAAGTCGTGATCCTCGCCGAGGGCCCGCGCGGGTCGTTAACCAAACAGCTCATCAACAAGTTCGATCTCGCCAAAGATTCCAACCCGCAAACCTACGGTGTCGGCGTGAAAGAACTCTGGGAGGTCCCCTCCGGCCGCATCGCCAAAGGCCAGGTCATCTACACCATGGGTTGGCCGCTCACCACCAAGGAATACGGCGGCGCCTGGATCTACGGTTCGAAAGACGACATCGTCTCGCTCGGCTTCGTCACCGGACTCGACTATCCCGACCCGCGCCTCGACCCGCAGCGGGTGCTGCAGGAATTCAAGCGGCATCCGTTTGTCGCGAACCTGCTCGAAGGCGGCAAGATGATCCGCTACGGCGCGAAGTCCCTGCCCTACGGCGGCTGGTGGGCGATCCCACCCGTCGCCGGCAATGGATGGATGATCCTCGGCGACTCCGCCGGTTTCCTGAACTCCGCGCGCCTCAAGGGAATTCACCTCGCCATCAAGAGCGGCATGCTTGCCGCCGAGACCGCCTTCGAAGCTCTGACGAAGGATGATTCATCGGCCGCGACTCTGGGAAGCTTTCAGAAAAAAGTCGAGTCCAGCTGGATCAAAGAGGAACTCTGGAAAGTCCGCAACATGCACCAGGGATTTGAGCGCGGATTCTACGCCGGCATGTTCCATACCGGGCTGCAGATGGTCACCGGCGGACGTGGCCTGCGCAACCGCTATCCCGGCAAAGCCGGCCACGAGCACATGCGCAAACTTGTCGAACTCCCCGCCAACGGAGGCGCCGAAGCCCACCTGCTCGGCCCCGCTAAAGGCGACGGCAAGTTTACTTTCGACAAGCTAACCGACCTCTATCACTCCGGCACCAAGCACGAAGAGGACCAGCCCGCGCACCTGGTCATCCACGACACCAACATCTGCAACACCCGCTGCGTGAAAGAATTCGGCAGCCCCTGCCAGAATTTCTGTCCCGCCAACGTCTACGAAATGGTTGACGACTCAACCCAGCCCAACGGCAAGCGCATCAGCCTGAACCCGTCCAATTGCGTCCACTGCAAGACCTGCGACATCGCCGACCCTTATCAGATCATCACCTGGGTGCCGCCAGAAGGCGGGGGTGGACCTAACTACGACGGAATGTGACGCTCGTGTGGCGCGGGCGCCCTCGCTCGCGAAAACTCCGTTGCCACGGATTCACGCGGATTTCCACTGATCAAACGCTAGGAATTGTCATTCCAAGCGAAGCGAGGAGTCTGCTTCTTGCTTGCGGATGCGCTATTCTCTCCTGGGAGGAACAAGCATATGGGTTCATTTCGCAACGTCATGCAATTAGTATCCCTGCTGCTCCTCACCTTCTCCGCCCTCGCTCAGCAACCCGCACTGCCCAGCATCCCCTCCACCGGATTCCCCGGCCTCGACCAGTACCGCGCCTCGCGCATTGCGGTCTTCACCGACGACTACGGCCAGCTGAAGCGCTACGTTGACGCCAACGCCGCGCTCAAGCCGTCTGCGCCCGGTGAGAACCGCGTGGTCTTTTTTGGCGACTCCATCACCGACATCTGGCACCTCGACGAATATTTTCCGGGCAAGCCCTACATCAACCGCGGCATCGGAGGCCAGACTACGCCGCAGATGCTGGTCCGCTTCCGCCAGGACGTCATCGATCTTCACCCGAAAGTCGTCATCATCCTCGCCGGTACCAATGATATTGCCGGCAATACCGGGCCGATGCGGCTCGAGGACATCGAAGCCAACTTCGCATCCCTCGCAGAACTCGCCCACGCGCACGGCGTCAAGGTGATCTACTCTTCGATCCTGCCCGTGCACAACTACACGCCCCGGTCACAGGATTTCTTTGCGCAACGCTCTCCGGAGAAGATTCTCGAACTCAACCGCTGGCTGAAGAACTACTGCGCGACGTCATCGAATGGCTGCGCTTACCTCGACTACTTCAGCGCCATGGTCGACGACAAGGGACTCATGAAGAAAGATCTCGCCGACGACGGCCTCCACCCCAACGCCGCGGGATACAAAATCATGGTGCCATTGGCAGAGGGGGCGATTGCCAAAGTGGAGGCCGGCCGTTAGTCGCTGGTCGCTTGGCAAATCACACATGCTGGACAGCCGGTCTTACTACCATCGTGAACCGACTTCCAACCGTGCGGGCTCCCGCGATACCGATGGTGCCGTGCCGGTGAGGGAGTTGGCGGACAAGAGTGTCCGCCCCACACATTCACTGCTCAGGCACCGCTCAGGCAGCGGCGGGCTCAATACTGACCTTGGTTCCCAAGACCTCGAGGAACGCCGCGAGCCACGCGGGATGCGCCGGCCACGCCGGAGCCGTAACCAGGTTTCCATCCACACAGGCCTTGTCCATGGGCAGGTCGACGTAGGTTCCCTTGGCCGCGACAACGTCGGGAGATACGGCCGGATAGCAACTGCAACGCCGTCCCGCGAGCACTTGTGCGGCTGCCAGCAGTTGCGCGGCATGGCAGATCGCGGCAATCGGCTTGCGTGCTCCGGAGAAATGACGCACCATGTCTAGCACTTTAGGATTCAAACGCAAATACTCGGGAGCCCGTCCGCCGGGAATCACCAGCGCATCGTATGTTTCGGCATGAATCTCGTCGAAGGTCGCGTTCAGGACGAAATTGTGACCGCGCTTTTCGCTGTATGTCTGGTCTCCCTCGAAATCGTGGACGGCGGTGCGGACGAAGTCTCCAGCTTTCTTCCCGGGACAAACCGCGTGCACGGAGTGTCCGACCATCAGCAGAGCCTGGAACGGTACCATGATTTCGTAGTCTTCCACGTAGTCACCAGCTAGGATGAGAATTCGCTTCTGCGGCATCGTTTCCTCCTCAGTCACAATCTTGCCACCAAACGGGCGTCGATTAGATTTTGCCAGATTACCGTCGCTCTGCACGAAACAAGATCTTCGGCCCGCGGTTTGCATCTATAATGTTTGAAGTTTCCGACCGCCCCAGCCTTCGAGGATACCCAGGCTGCGGCGGCGTGGGAAAGGGCTGACGGACAAAAGTGTCCGTCCCACACTTTCCCGAGGGTGCTGGTGGAAACGCCGGCGCCTCCCGCGCTCCGGAAGAAGCGCATTGGAAAGGAAACAGCCGCCGGGATTGTCCCGCCTGTTTGTCTCTTTTCCTGAACCGCTTTTGGCTTTTGGCTCTTGGCTCAACCGAAGCTAGGATGCCGCCGCAGGTGAGCTAAGAGCTAAAGGCTAAGAGCCAAAAGCTTGTTTCTCCACGACAAATTCGGCCGCGCCATCACCGACCTGCGGATTTCCATCACCGACCGCTGCAACTACAAGTGTGTCTACTGCCGCACGGGGAACGAAGGCGCGCTCTATGGCGACTTGGATTTCGACGACTACCTGCGCATGGCGCGCGTGCTCGTTGGGATGGGAGTCACGAAGATTCGCCTGACCGGAGGGGAGCCGCTCCTGCGCAACGGCGTGGTCGATTTCGTCCGTGAACTGGCGAAATTGCGCCCTCAGGGGCTGAAGCCCCATTCAGATAGTGGGTCTAACGGCACGGCTGAAGCCGTGCCCTTTCAAAACCAAGATGCGGACCCCCTCGACATCGCCCTGACCACCAACGGCCACCTGCTCGCCGATCTCGCGCAGCTGCTGAAGGACGCTGGCCTCACCCGCGTCACTGTCTCCATGGACGCCGTCGATCCCGACCGTTTTGCCCGCATCACGCGCGTGCCCAACGGATACGACCATGTGCTCGCCGGCATCCGAGCCGCCCGCCGCGCCGGCCTCTGGCCCTTGAAAGTGAACTGCGTGCTGATGCGCGGTTTCAACGAAGACCAGATCATCCCCTTCGGCATGTTCGCGCGTGAAGAGGGCGTCACCGTGCGCTTCATCGAATTCATGCCGCTCGAAGAGGGGCGCACGTGGTCGCCTAACACCGTGGTTACGCTCGACGAAATTCTGGCGCGCATGGCCGAGTACCGTCCGCTGGTCGAAATTCCGCACGCTCGCTCGGAGACTGCGCGCCGCTACCGCTTCGACGATGGGGTCGGCGAAATCGGCATCATCGCCCCAGTGTCGCACCCGTTCTGCGGGCACTGCAGCCGCATCCGCATCACCAGCGACGGGAAGATCCGCACCTGCTTGTTTTCCATCTGGGACCACGACCTCCATGCCCAGATGCGCCAGGGCGCGAGCGACGAAGAGTTAGCTGAGTTCATTTGCGGGGTCGTCGCGAGAAAAGAAGAGCGCCACCACATTGGCGAGCCGGATTTTGTGCCCGCGTCAAGAACGATGGTTCACATCGGCGGATGAGTGAGCGTCGTAGAGACGTAACTGGCTACGTCTCACACGACCGGTGCAACTGTGGAAAAGACATCTCTTGATACAACGGCTGTACCGCTATAATTCCCCAAGCCAAATGCCACCAGTTCTTGATGTTGAACTTCGCCGCGCGCTCGCCGCACGTGTGCGTTATTACAACGAGCTAGGCATCTATGATTTCTACCGGCGCGACCGGGCTGGACTCGAATCCCCGGAGAGTGCGCCGGCGGTTGTATGGACTGATTCATCAGCCTTGATTCCCACGCTGCCAACGGAATTGCGAGAGGAAATGCCCGCCAGAAAACCCGCCGTCGTGCCAGCAGTCGCCGAGGAGAACATTTTCGAAATTTCCACACCAAAGCCAGAGTACGGTGTTTCTGATCCAGTCGCCGCCCTCAAGCTCATTCGCGAAGACCTGGGCGACTGCACGCGCTGCAAACTCCACAAGCAGGGTCGCAAGCAAATTGTCTTTGGCGTAGGGAATCCCCGCGCTGAGTTGATGTTTGTGGGAGAAGGTCCCGGTGCCGACGAAGACGCGCAAGGCGAACCTTTCGTCGGACGCGCCGGTCAGCTCCTCAACAACATGATCAAGGCCATGGGCCTGCGCCGCGAGGACGTCCACATCGCGAACGTGGTCAAGTGCCGTCCGCCGGGCAACCGCACGCCGGAGCGCGACGAGTGCGAAACCTGCTCCCCGTTCCTGATGCGGCAGATCGCCGTGATCAAGCCCAAGGTGGTGGTCGCGCTCGGTGCTGTCGCCGCAAAGAATCTGCTGGCCATCAACGCGCCCATGTCCGAACTGCGGGGCCGCTTTTACGATTTCCTCCCGGTCGGCGCCCGCAGCAGCGATCCTTCTTGGCCGGGAGCGCGCCTGGCGGTAACCTATCACCCTGCATTTCTGCTGCGGGACCCGCGCCAGAAGGGGGAAGCCTGGAAAGATCTGCAAATGGTGATGAAGTATCTCGGCCTCGAGCCACCGAAGAAGGCTGCTGAATAAAGTTGCTCTCGGCATTCCCGAGCGCGCCATCCTTCGGCCCCATGAAAGTTCTTTAGTTTATCCTTCCAATCGATGCCCGAATTCTGCGACGTTGCCCTGCCCGTGCCGCTGGACATGGTTTTCACCTATCGTGTTCCGGTGGACGCAGCGCCAATTGTTGGAGGGCGCGTGCTGGTGCCATTTCGCCAGCAGCGCATGACCGGCATCGTCGTCGAGTTGCACGATCGCAAGCCGTCGGTCCAGACCAAATCCGTCCTCAGCGTGCTTGACTCTGCGCCGGTGCTCGACGAGCAACTGCTGCGCCTCGGTCGTTGGATCGCTGACTACTATCTTGCTCCCGTCGGCGAAGTTTTTCGCACCATGCTCCCTCTGAGCGCGGAGTTCAAGCGTTCTATCGGCTATCGCATCGCCGAAGACGGACAAATGGCGCTGCACCTGGCGGGAATGTCAGGATCTTCGGCCCGCTCGCGCCGTACGCCGGAAGAACAGGCGGCAGAGTTCCGCGTCCTGGATTATCTGGCTGGACGCGAGTCGTCCTCTGAAGCCGCGCCTCTCGTGCGGGAAGCGACTCTCCGTTCCGCAACCGGTATCTCCAAATCCGTTCTCGCCGGGATGGTCCGCAAGAAGTGGCTGATCCGGGAAGACACCTCTGCCGCGCACGACGCCACGCGCACCGTCAGGATTGCGCAGCTCAAATCTGCGGAAGGCAAGTTGAATGACAACCAGCGAAAGCTGGTTGACACCCTCGCTGCATCCGGAGGCAGAGTGCCCCTGGAGACTCTGCAAGCGCTCGAAGTTCCGCGCACCACGCTTGGTACGCTGGTGCGCCGGGGTCTGGTCGAAATCCACGAAGAGCCCGCGACGTTCACCGTATCGCGGACCAAGCCTCGACCTTCTCCGTTCGAATTCGACTTCAACTCCGCACAGGAGTCGGCGCTCACGCGTCTGCGCGAAGGCGTCGCAGCCCGCAAGTTCTCCGGCATGTTGCTGCATGGGGTGACCGGTTCAGGCAAGACCGCCGTCTACCTCGCCGGCATGCGAGCCGTGCTCGAGGCGGGACGCTCGGCGATCTTGCTCGTCCCGGAAATCGGCCTGACTCCAGCGGTTGCGGCCGACCTGCATCAGATCTTCGGTGACGAAGTCGCCATTTTGCACTCCGCGTTGTCCGATCAGGAGCGCGCCCAGCAGTGGCACCGCATCAAGCGCAGCGAAGCGCGCATGGTCGTGGGCACGCGATCCGCGGTCTTCGCGCCGGTGGCGGACCTGGCGTTGATCATCGTCGACGAAGAGCATGATTCTTCCTACAAGCAGGAAGAAACCCCGCGCTATCATGCCCGCGACATTGCCGTGATGCGGGCCAAGATGGCGAACGCGGTCGTGGTGCTAGGCTCGGCGACGCCGTCGCTGGAGTCCTACTTCAATGCGAAAAAGAACAAATACGCGCTCATCGAGCTGCCCGATCGAGTCGAGCAGCGGCCTCTACCCGAAGTCGAAATCATCGACATGCGCCAGGAGTTCCAGGAGACCGGACATGAGCAGGTGGTTTCCCGCAAACTGGCCGCGGAGATCAAAGAGCGCCTCGACCGCAAGGAGCAAGTCATGGTGCTGCTCAACCGCCGCGGCTACTCACCGGTCGTACTCTGCCGCACTTGCGGCAAGACGCTCGAATGCCAGAACTGCGCCATCGCGCTCACCCATCACAAGCGTGAGCACAAGATGGTCTGCCACTACTGCGGCTATACCGCCCCCGTGCCGAAGGCGTGCATCCACTGTGGCAGCGAGTATGTCTACTTCTTGGGCACCGGTTCAGAGAAGCTAGAAGAACTGCTGCACGGCATGTTTCCTCAAGCCCGCATCGCCCGCCTCGACCGCGACACTGTTCGAGGCCACGAAGACTTCGAGCGCACGCTCAACGCGCTCAGTGAAGGCGAACTCGACCTGCTCGTAGGCACGCAGATGATCGCGAAAGGTCACGATATCCATGGTGTAACGCTGGTCGGCGTAGTCGGCGCCGACGTTGCCCTGAGCTTACCCGACTTCCGCGCCGCTGAGCGCACTTTCCAATTGCTCACGCAGGTTGCCGGACGCGCTGGACGCGGCCAGTCTCCTGGAAAAGTCATTCTGCAGACTTATTTCCAGGATCACTATGCCGTCCAATTCGCCGCCCAACACGACTTCGCCGGCTTCTACGACAAAGAACTACGCTTCCGCAGCTGGATGCACTATCCTCCCTACTCTGCTTTGGCGAATGTGCTCATACGCAGCGACAAGCTCGATGACGCGCTCAATTGGTCGGGGACGCTGGGAAAGTGGTTTGAGAAAACGCGCCACGAGGGTGTCCGCGTGCTCGGCCCGGCAGCCGCACCTATCATTCGCCTCAAGCGCGACTACCGCTATCACTTCGTACTCAAGTCGCCCAGTCGCGAAAAACTGAACACGACACTGCGCGCGATGTTGGCCTACGCCGCACAGCAGAAAATCCCGCGCACACAACTTATCGTGGATGTCGACGCACTCTGGCTGATGTAGTGGGCACCGAGCACTGCGGCAATTAGACGGATCGCGAATCCGCGCCCTCGGGGCTTTTCTACGTGCTCTTCTTCATGCGTCCGGTTACAATGCCCCGGGCAATCCCAGGAGGGAAATCCTTGTCCGATTTTCTGGCAACGAAGCCTATCGATCTTCTACTGGCCGAAGCGCGTGACGAAAGCGAAAGCGGCCTTCGCCGCGTGCTTGGCCCCGTAAACCTGGTTACGTTGGGCATCGGCGCCATCATCGGCGCAGGAATTTTTGTCCTGACCGGAACCGTCGCCGCGAGCTTCACCGGACCCGCGATTGTGTTGTCGTTCATCCTGGCCGGATCCGGCTGCATCTTCGCGGGACTCTGTTACGCCGAATTTGCCTCACTGATCCCCATCGCGGGCTCGGCCTACACCTACGGCTATGCCACGCTGGGCGAGATCTTTGCGTGGATTATCGGATGGGACTTGATTATCGAGTACGCTTTCGGTGCCGCGTCCGTGGCAGTGGGCTGGAGCGGCAACCTCGTCGCCCTGTTTCAAAGTTTCGGCATTCAGCTTCCACCGCAGATCACCGCCCCTCCTGGCACTCTGCTGGTGCTCTACAACGGGCAATGGTCGCGGCTCGCCACCATCGGTACGCAGCTCGCGAGCGCCGGCGTTGACGCTACCAAGCTGCCATCGGCGCACGGCATTCTCGACCTTCCGGCCTATCTCGTCATCGCGCTCATGACCCTGATCCTGGTCATTGGTGTGCGCGAGTCCGCGAATTTCAACTCGTTGATTGTGTTCATCAAAGTGGGAACGGTTTTAACTTTTATCGCGATCGCAACTGCTTACCTGTTGCGCCATCCGCAGGTCGCTGCGGCCAACTGGCATCCTTTCATCCCGCCCAACCAGGGATCGTTCGGCGCTTTTGGATGGTCGGGGATTGCCCGCGGCGCCGGTGTGATTTTCTTTGCCTACATCGGGTTTGACGCCGTCTCCACCGCCGCGCAGGAGGCTCGGAACCCGCAGCGCGATATGCCCATTGGAATTCTCGGCTCTCTGGCCATCTGCACCGTGCTGTACGTTTGCCTCGGCTCCGCCCTCACCGGAGTCGTCAATTACACCGCGCTCAACACCGCTGCGCCCGTCGCGGTAGGGATTCAGGCTACCGGAGTGCGTTGGGGAAGCATCGTCGTCATGCTGGGCACGTTCGCCGGCCTCACCACCACCATGCTGGTCATGTTGCTCGGACAATCGCGCGTCTTCTTCTCCATGTCGCGCGACGGACTGCTGCCCGAGTGGGCAGGCCGCGTTCACCCGCGCTTCCGCACCCCCTGGATCTCTTCGATCGTGGTGGGATTCTTCGTTGCCATCCTTGCGGGAGTGCTGCCGATCAGCGTGCTCAGCCAGCTCACTTCTATTGGGACGCTGCTGGCATTCGTGATTGTGTCTGCCGGAGTGTGGGCGCTGCGCATCAAGCGTCCCGACCTGCCGCGCCCGTTCAAAGCGCCGCTGATATGGAAATGGGTACCGCTGACCCCAATTCTCGGGATCCTCATCTCGCTCGGCCTGATGGCCAGCCTGCCCGGAAGCACGTGGCTGCGCCTGATCGTCTGGCTGATCGTGGGGATGGCAATCTATTTCGGCTACGGCCGGAGCCACAGCAAGTTGCGGAAACGAGCCGGATAGGGCAAGTGCACACAATTGTTGATTGTTGATTTCTTGATTGTTGATTGGAAGAAGCCAGGACGAAGTGATTTCAGTTAAATTCGAAATCGGGGAATCGACAGCCTCCCTTATCGGCCCCGAATCTGCCGCACGGCTTCCGGCAGGGCCGCATGCCCGAATGGAGCAGGTGTCAAGGTGAGGATCAGCATCACCAGTGCGAATCCTGCCAGCCAAGCTCTCACGCCCGACACTCGTGGCCACTCCGCCACCTGCGGATGCCGAAAGCTGCTCAGTTGCAGCAGGATTGCCCAGATGAACCATCCCGTCCACAAGTAGTACGCCATGGGCAGCAGGATGAGAATCGTCAGCCGCGATATGAACTTGTGCGCGCGCGGCGCCAGCGAAAACACAATGTGCCCACCGTCCAACTGGCCGCCGGGCAGCAGATTCAGCGACGTGGCGAACATCCCAACCCAGGCCGCAATGGCTGTGGGATGCAAGAGGAGATGACTTAGGGGTAAACGCAAGACGCCCTGTCCCACACCAGCCGAAGCCAGCATGGTCTGCACCAGTTGAAAAATCCTAGGAAACCCAATCTCCAGATCGGCAGCAGGCATGCCAGACGGTATCGGCTTCGATAGACCCAGTGAGACTGCCAGGACACCGAGCGCTACCACGAATCCTGCAATCGGCCCGGCGATACCTATATCGAAAAGCGCGGTCCGCGACCGAATCGGAGAACGAATGCGAATGAAAGCTCCCAAGGTTCCAATCAGAGTCGGCGCCGGAATAAAGAACGGCAACGTAGCCGAGACCCCATACTTCCTGCAGTAAAGGTAGTGACCCATCTCGTGGGCCAGCAGGATCAGCATCAGCGTGGCCGCAAATGGAACGCCCAGCAGCAGGCGCGCCGGGCTGGAGAAAGCCCACCCCAACGGGAAAAACGGTGCGGCGTTATCATCGAGTGAAAACACCGACTGAGCATGCAGGAAGTTGAACTCCATGCGCGCTCCCACCACCAGCGTCGTAAAGCAAGTCGCCAGCAACAGCAAGCCATGCAGCCAGTATCGTTGTTTGGGCGGGTGCACCACCCAAACCGGCATTGGCCGGTAATACTCCGCGGTGGAGGACGTTACAGGAGGGATCGGTTCCGACATGCGAGCCTTCGGCCTCGATTCATGCGAGGCCTTTGTCTGATGCTACTACGACTTGCGCAGAACGGCGTTGCAGTATGCCGCTGTCTGCTGATTTGTGTTAGGTGTTATCTCAGACTCGCTGAAGCCCGAAGGCGCAAGCCTGAAGCCCGAAAGCGGAGGTCCGCTCTTAATCAATCGACTGCAGCTCTTTTCCCGGTTTGAACCGGACCGCCTTCCCAGGCGGGATTGATACCTCAGCACCGGTGCGGGGATTCCGCCCGATTCCGGTCTTGCGCGGACGCACATTGAACACGCCAAATCCTCTCAGCTCAATGCGATCGCCGTGGGCCAAGGCCTTCTTCATGCTCTCAAACACGGTCTCCACGGCCAGTTCCGCTTTGGTCTTGGTGATGCCGGTCTTGCCCACCACTTCGTTGATGATGTCGAGCTTAATCACGAGGGCCCCCCGAAAGCGCGCCTAAGATGGTGCCTCAAGTCATTGATGCTATGGGAGATAACGGAGATTGTCAACGGGAGCATCTCTCCCGTAAACTGGCAAGCACCCTCGGCAACACTAGTATCAGAAACCAGCCAGCATTCCGATTGAGTAATTGTGTAATCGGGTAATTGTGTAATTCTTCAGGAGGTTGCGCGGAACCCAGCCCCCGATCTTCGTCAATTACCCAATTACACGATTACCCAATTCGTCAATTTCCCCAAGGAGTTCCATGATCAAGAGTGACCGCTGGATCCGCAAGATGGCCCTCGAACACGAGATGATTAACCCCTTCTCCGAGAAGCAGGTACGCGAAGGCGTGGTCTCTTACGGACTGTCGTCATACGGCTACGATCTGCGCGTGGCCGACGAGTTCAAGATCTTTACCAACGTCAATTCCACCATCGTGGACCCGAAGAAGTTTGACGAGAAATCGTTCGTCACCGTGCGCACTGACATCTGCATTGTGCCGCCCAACTCGTTTGCGCTGGCCCGCTCGGTCGAGTACTTCAAAATTCCCCGCGACGTGCTGACGATCTGCGTGGGCAAGAGCACCTACGCCCGCTGCGGCATCATCGTCAACGTGACGCCGTTCGAGCCCGAGTGGGAAGGGTTCGTCACGCTCGAAATCTCGAACACCACCCCCCTCCCCGCACGCATCTATGCCAACGAAGGCCTGTGCCAGATCCTGTTCTTCCAGTCCGACGAAGTCTGCGAAACCAGCTACGCCGACCGCAAAGGGAAATATCAGGCGCAGAAGGGAATCGTGCTGCCGAAGTTGTAGAACTGCCCGCTCCCGGGTTCCTGCATTAGCCGGGGAGTGGTGGTTCCTGCTTCAATTCAACCCCGACTGCGTCAGCTTCACCGCGCAGCCGCCACCCGACACACCATCTCCACAGGTAGTGTTCCCCAGCGTAGTGAAGTAAATGCTGGAAGCCTGGGGCTGGGTACTGACGTTGTCCACAACAATCGCGCTGGTGCCGCCAGCCTCCGGCCGCCCTTGCGTGGCAGCGGCAGGGAATCCGCCGGTGATGTCAAAGCTCATGATGCACCCGCCCGCGCCTCCGCCGGTCGCGACGCAGCCGGTTGGTACGCTGACGAAGAGCCAGTCCTTGCCCGCGGATGTGTTGAAGAATTCTGTCATTGGCGAACAGCGTGTGACCACTGAATTGCTCGACAGGGCCAGCAAATTCGCATCGTGCGTGCTGTTCATCTTTCCGGCGCTGTTGAACCCGATGCGATACAACACAGGGCTGGAGTTCGGCGCCGACGGCGGATATCCACACACGTAAAGAAACCCGGTCGACGGGCTGGAGAAGTAATTGTGGTCGAAGACCCCGCCGAACATATCCATGCCTCCTTGACCAATCGGCGGCTCCGGCGCGAACGAGGAGAGTTGAGTGTCGGTCTGCAGCACGTGCGCGTGCCCTGAATTGTCATTTCCGACAAACACGTAGACCTTCTGCAACGCGGAGTCCACGATCGGAGGTTCGACAATCGGATGAGCCGTTGAGGTCAAACTGTAGCTGGCCTGGCCCCAGCACGGAGGTACCGGCTGCCCAATACACACGCCGACGGTGCTGCCAACTTCGCGAATGTAGGTGAAGTCCCCAATATCGTCCGCGTAGTAAAGATTCTTTGAGACGGAATCGAAAACAGGCCCAACAATTACGTGATTGGCTCCGTCAATGATCTGGAGCGGCCAGCCGCTCGTGGTGACTTGCGTTGGCGTACTGCGGAAGATGCCGGTGAACTTGTAGATCTTGCCATCGTCGGCGGCCACGTAAGCCACATCATGGGTGTAATCCACGAACGGGGATGAGCGCGTGTCACCCACGGAACCATAGGCAATCTCCGTGTCGACAGCATTGTTGCCAGTACCGGCGACAGCTGGGCTCGTGACACTTGTGCCGTTGCTCCCCGTAGTGCCGATGGTAAGCACGTGCAAGACCGGCGGATTCGCGCTCGCCACCCAGGCAACCTTCCTGCCGTCCAGGGACAAAGTTGGTGACGTGTTGATTGCGCCTCCCGTGTTGTACGCCCATTTCACCGTAGGACCCGTGCCCGGACAAAAGCCGGTGCCGCCAGGCTCGGTGTAGAGATTGCTATAGCCCACGATCGTGGCTTGATTGCTCGCTCCGGCGACGTGGAGCGCGAACACGACGAAGTCATTGGTGCAGTCCGGCGCCGCATTGACATTGAAACTGTATTTTGCCGGATACATTCCCGGAGCAATGGCGCTGCCTGCTCCTCCGAGGTTGACGCTCCAATCCACTCGTTTCCTCTTCCTTGGGAGAGCCGTCTCCGTCCAGTTCGCAGGGTCCATGCGCACCTTCTGCTGCCAGTATCTAACGTCCTGTTGAGCCGCCTGCATGGCTTTGGGGGAAGAAGAATTGCTGAAAATCACGTAGCGATGGCTCCAGTCATAGGGCATTCCAAGCCTGGGCGAGGTTGAGTCTTGAGAGCAGCCGGGTATGGCAAGAACCACGAGGAAAAAGCTGGCGACGTGCCGGGGATGCTGGAACACACTTACAAAACCGGTACGCATGCAACACCTTCTATTTCTGCAGGGGATAATGGGCTTGGGGACTGTGCTGTTAATAATTGAAGGCAGTATTTCCCGGAAGTGCCACGGCTGGTACCGGCTCAGGTTCACGTTACAAATCTGACGGTCAATTGCTGAGCGTGCCGAGGGTCGCGAATTTCAAGCCGGCGCAACACGCATGTAGGTCGAGTACTGCTCTTCGCCGATGGCGGCGAAGGGCAGCATCTTCAGCGGTCCACTCTTGGTTGCTTCGGGAGGAGGACACTGTAACTCGCATTCTTCCGAGACTGGCTTTCAGAAATGGCTGCCAGCCAGGCCGCACCCGCCCACAGGGGGTCTACCGCTCGCCTTCGCCTTCCTTGTACATGTACTTGATGGCGGGCTTGTAGATCATCAGGTTGGGTTCGCCGTTTTCGCGGTTCACTTTGATGCACTGCTTGTCGTACCACTCGATGATGCCGTGCACTTCCTCACCATCGCGCAGCATGATCACCATCGGTGTCCGCGACTGCATCTGCTTCTGGTAATAAAAGTTTTCCGCGTTGGTTTGTTCCGGGGGAGCCGGCCTCTTGCCTCCCATGCCCCGGTCTCCACGATCATTACGCTCCCCGCGGTCGTGCCGCTCATGGCGTTCGACTCGTTCCCGCCGCTCGCCGGAAGACGCTGCAACGGAGTTGTGATTGCCATGATTCTCGACCCGCGGCAAGGTCGGTCGTATCAGCTTACGATTGGCGAAATTCTCTTTTTCGGTCGACTCGCTCGCTGTAATGGAATCCATGGTTTCTTTCATAGTGGCGCTACCTCATGGACACGCATTCGCGCAAACCACAACATCCGAGGACCCAGGGAAGTATTTACGAAGGCGTGAAATTTAACTTACCGTACCACAGGAAGCTTCCCGTGACAATGACCTCGTGCACTTACGAACCTGGAGTGTGCTGAATCTTGCACACCCTTAGAATATCGTTTGTTTAGTGTCCACTGGCCTCACGGCGATGAATTCGAGTTCATATCCGACAGGTCCGCTCCTCTGCGCTCAGGCCCACTCAATGTAAGCAGAGCTACCAGGGTCGCGATGATCAACACGGTCCACCCCAGCACGGGCGGATAACTGCCGCCATAACGCCGCTCGGCAAATTTCGCCTGCAGGACGGCGTTTCGCGACGAGAGCAGGTTGCCCAACTGGTAGGCAAGGCCGGGAAATGTCCCCCGCACAGAAGGAGGCGAGAGTTCGTTCAGGTGCGCGGGAATCACTCCCCAGGCCCCTTGCACCATGAACTGCATGAGGAATCCGCCGAGCGCAAGCAGCGGCACGGAGTGGGAGTAAGCCCACAAGGGAATGGCTGGAATCGAAAGCAGCGCGGCGAAGACAATGGCGCGCCGCCGGCCGATTCGCTCCGACCATGATCCAAAGACAATTCCCCCAAGCAGTGCCCCGATGTTGTAGATGATGGCGATCAAGCCCACCGTGTGCGGCGAGAACTGCAAATTCTTCTGCAGGAACGTGGGATAAAGATCTTGCGTCCCATGACTGAACGAAGTGAACGCGAACATCAGCGCCACAAGAAAGAGAAAGCTGCTCAAATGGGTAACAATGTCCTTGCCCAGATGATTCTCCGCTTCTCTCGACACACGTCCTTGCAGCCAGGCCGGTGATTCATCCACCTTGCTGCGAATATAAATGACCAAGAACGCAGGCAGCGCTCCAATCACGAACATCCCACGCCATCCGACGATTGGAATAAGAGCGCCGTAAACCAACGCAGCGATCAGATACCCGACGACGTAACCTTCCTGCAGGAGGCCGGAAAAGAATCCACGTCCCTTGGCCGGCAGGGTCTCGAATGCCAACGCGGCACCCACGCCCCACTCGCCTCCCATCGCGATTCCGAACAGAGCCCGCACGATGAGAAAGACCTTCAGCGACGGGGCGAACGCGGAGGCCAGTTCGAACACCGAATACGCGATGATGTCGACCATCAGCGTTGGCCGGCGGCCGAAACGGTCGGCCATCAGTCCAAACAGAAATGCGCCCACTGGGCGCATCGCCAGCGTCCAGAAAATCGCCTCCGTGATTTCCGAAACCTTGGCCTGATATTGAGCCGCGAGAGCGTTGACGCAGAAGATCAGGATGAAAAAGTCAAAGGCATCCAGCGACCAGCCCAGGAAGCACGCGATGAACGTGTTCCGCTGCACCGGAGTGAGCCTGCGAAAGTGGCCAAGAAATTCCAAAGGGCTTGTTGGCTCCCGAGACTATTGCTGTTAGACAGCTCTTACCGTGGTTTTTGGGTGGCGCAGCGCTTCCAGCGCTGCGGTAACCGGCCCACCGCCGACCGAAGGGCTTTAGCCCCTGCGGTAGCCGCCCTGCCCAAGTCCTGCGGATGCTAGCATAGGACTTCAATCAACAATCAAAAATCAACAATCGACAATTCTCACGCCCATGCCCGAACTCGAATCCCCGCAGCGCCAAACCCCCGATTCCCTCATGCTCACGGGCTTCTGGTATCGCGCCCTGCCCGCCGATCGCGTGCACCGCCACCACCTGTACAAAACAACGCTGCTGGAGGTCCCACTGGTAATAGGCCGAGACCGGCAGGGACATCCCATCGCACTACGTGACAGCTGTCCTCATCGTGGCATGCCGCTGAACTCGGGAAAGTTCGACGGAGAGAATCTGGAGTGTCCCTATCACGGCTGGCAGTTCGACGTGCACAACGGACAATGCCAACTGATCCCCTCGCTCACTTCCGATCAGACGCTGCGAGTAGATCGCATCTACGCCGGCAGCTATTCCTGCGAAGAGCAGGACGGATTCATCTGGGTCTATATTCCCCACCTGAGTCCGCAAGGCGCAGGATTCACCAAGCCTGCTGAAGCTCCCGACCCTGCACCCCAAATCGAAAAGTTCAGCGAGAAATACAAACTCGCCTATCTCACCGCGGAAATGCCGGTGAGCGTCGACCACGGAATCATCGGCCTCATGGACCCAGCCCACGGCCCCTTTGTCCACCAGGCGTGGTGGTGGCGCACTCGCCACAGCATTCACGAGAAGCGGAAGAACTTCGAGCCCATCCCCAATGGTTTTCGCATGAGCGCACACACGCCCAGTTCGAACTCCGCGCCCTACAAACTGCTTCGCCTTTATGCCGACGCCGACTCGATTACCACCACCATCGATTTCGTTTTACCGAATATACGCACCGAAGTGATCCGTGCCGGCAAATACTGGTTCTCCAGCCTGACCACGGTGACACCGATCACGCGCAATCATTGCCGCATCGACGTAGTCGCTGCGTGGAACCTGTTCCGCTGGTTGCCCTTTGGCCCGGAAATGCTGAAGTTCGTATTCTCGAAATTCGTCGAACAAGACCGCCGCACCATGGAGATCCAGGCTGAAGGCCTGAAGTACAACCCGCACCTGATGCTGATCGACGACGCCGACCGCCCGGCAAAGTGGTACTTCCAGTTGAAGGCAGCACACCTCGAGTCGAAGCGGACGGGAAACGCGATGAAGCACCCGATGTCGGGTCCGGTCAATCTGCGGTGGAGGAGTTAGCCGGGCAAGAGCCGCTAGTCTTTGACCAGCCATTCCATGGCTTCTGCCCGGGTGGGGAACGTCGGCAACTCGCGCCGCGAGAAGTTCTTGATGTGTTCGAAGAAGATGTGAGGCAGGTTTTCTGTTCCCACCCACGCCGATTTCTTCAGATGTGGTCGATCAAACACGGTACTCTTCTTCAGGCTGTCGACGGCTGCCCGGTCGAATTCAGCGTCCGTGAAATCCGCCAGCAGGAGCACAGAGCCGGGCGGTTCGCTCACCACGTAAGAGGGAACCAGAGTGGAGATCTTCGCGACTTCGGCCGCTGTGCAATGGGAAACATCCACCAGCAGAATCTGCTTGCCCGCGTGTTCGATGTAGCGGATGCGATCTTCCATAGTTGCCGCCACGGTGGCCCTTATCCCAACAGCGAGTCGACTATGGCATAAGCCTCGTCCAGCGCAGTATCCAGCGCGGCGGGATCTTTGCCGCCCGCTTCGGCCAGGTCGGGACGCCCGCCGCCCTTGCCGCCCACCTTCTGCGCCACGAGCCCTATGACCTTGCCCGCCTGCACGCGCGACGTCAAGTCCCTGGTGACGCCGACAATCAGCGACACATTCCCGTTCGACGCCGACCCGAGCACCACGACTCCAGAGCCGAGCTTGTCGCGAAGCTGATCGACCAGCGTACGCATCTGCGGACGCTCGAGATTGTCGACGCGATGGGCGAGAACCTTCACGCCTTTCACATCCTTGATTTTGTCACCAATATTCGCCGTGCTCGATGACGCCGATTTCATCCGCGCCTGGTCCAGTTCGCGCGCCAGCCGTTTGATCTCCGCGTCTTTCTTATCCAACTCGGCCCTCAACACCTCGGCCGGAGACGCGACGTCCGAGTGCGCCGCAATACTGGCGACGAAGCCCTCGAGTTCATGGTCCTTGCGGAAGTGCTGGAGCGACCCTTCGCCCGTGACCGCCTCCACCCGCCGCACACCCGACGAGACGCTGCCTTCTTTCAGAATCTTGATCAGCCCGATTTCCCCGGTGGCTGCCGTGTGCGTGCCGCCGCACAGTTCGGTTGAGAAGTCGCCGATCCTGATCACCCGCACCTTGTCGCCATACTTCTCGCCAAACAGCGCCATGGCGTGATACTCGTTGATGGCCACGTCGATGGGCACGTCGGCGATGGTCTCGACTTTCTGATTGCGCAGCACTTCCTTGTTGATGATGTCTTCGATGTCCTGCAACTCTTCGTCTGCGACCGCAGTGAAATGCGAGAAGTCAAAACGCAAATGATTCGGCGCCACCAGCGATCCCGCCTGCTTCACATGCTTTCCCAGAACTTCTCTCAGGCCTGCGTGAAGCAGATGCGTCGCCGTGTGATTGCGCATGGTGGACTGGCGGACGTCGGTGTTCACCACCGCATCCACCTTGTCGCCCACCCGAATCGCCTGCTTCGCGATGACCTGATGCGCCCGCACGCCCTGAATCGGGTAGTAGCATCCCTTCACCTCGGCGACGACGGTGTTGTGATCGTCGGAGTAAAGCCGCCCACGGTCGCCCATCTGCCCGCCGGATTCAGAGTAAAACGGCGTATGGTCAAGGATGACCTCGCCTTCATAGCCGGCTTCGAGTCGTTGTGTCCCCTGGCCATTGTGGATGATGGCCAGCACCTCGCAGTTGTCGGAGCGAGTTTGGCGGTAGCCCTCGAAGTCCGACTTCGGAAGCTGCTGATATGCGGGATTGGCGGTCTGCTTGGCCGCACCTTTCCAAGATGCGCGAGCGCGCTCGCGCTGCTCTGCCATAGCACGGTCAAAACCTTCCTGATCGAACACTACTCCCAAATCGCGACAGACATCTTGTATGAAATCCTTAGGGACGCCAAAAGTGTCGTACAGCTTGAAAGCCTTATCGCCACTGTATGTGAGTTCCTTTTTTCCCGGGTCTGGGATCTCTTGATAGATCGCCAGAGCCCGATGCCTTCGGTCCTCTCCCGTAAGGTTCGTCAATTCTTCCCGGAGCCTTTGCAGACCCTCTTCCAATTTGTTGGATTGGGCGATGTATTCCTCGGCTGTTGCACTGATGTCCGCATTCAGACGTGAAAGTCCAAGCTCGATAGTGTGAGCAAATCTCGATTCCTCAGCGAGGATTGCCTTGGACGCACGATCAGCTGTTTCGTTCAACTCCGGATACGCATCCTGCATCAAGTCGCGGACGGCGAAAACCATTTCATGCAGAAACGGCTTGGTTTGTCCGAGCAACCGCCCATGCGTAATGGCGCGGCGAATGATCTTGCGCAGGACGTAGCCGCGGCCTTCGTTGGCGGGGAGGGCCCCGTCGGAAATCAGGAATGTCGCGGCACGCGAATGGTCAGCAATGACGCGCAGTGAGGCTGCACCATGTTGGACGGTTTTGCCGTGAAAGACTTTCGTAAAAGCGCTCACGGCAGTCAGTTCAGTGGCCCGCTTGATCAGCGGCGTGAACAAATCCGTGTCGTAGTTCGAGATCTTCGTCGGGTCCATGAGATTGGCCATTACTGCAGCCAACCTCTCGAGCCCCGCCCCCGTATCAATCGAAGGCTTGGGCAGCGGATTCAGCTTCCCGCTGGCATCGCGGTCGAACTGCATGAACACCAGATTCCAAATCTCGACATACCGTCCGCAATCGCACCCGAACTTGCAGTCGGCGTGGCCTTGGTCGCTGGCGATTGCGCCCATGTCGTAATGAATCTCGCTGCACGGGCCGCATGGGCCGGTGTCTCCCATCTGCCAGAAGTTATCCTTCATCCCCATGGCAAAGATGCGCTCTTTGGGCACGCCGACCCCAAGCCAGAACTTGTCGGCTTCGTCGTCGCGCGGAATCTCATCTAGGGGTGAGCCCTCGAAGATGGTCACGTACAGCCTGTCCTTGGAGATGCCGTACCACTCCGGCGAAGTAATCAGTTCCCAGGCGTAGGCAATCGCATCTTTCTTGAAGTAATCACCGAAAGAAAAATTCCCCAGCATCTCGAAAAACGTGTGATGGCGGTTGGTGAACCCGACGTTTTCCAGATCGTTATGCTTGCCGCCGGCCCGCACGCACTTCTGCGAAGTTGTGGCGCGGGGGTAGTCGCGCTTTTCCAGGCCGAGAAAGACGTCCTTGAACTGGTTCATGCCCGCGTTGGTGAACAGCAGCGTGGGATCGTTCTGCGGGACGAGTGACGAGGAATGCACCTCCCTGTGCCCCTTTTGCACAAAGAAGTCCAGAAATCTGCGTCGGATTTCAGAGCCGGTCAACATGTTGGGAGCAAACATCAATTCTAGCATCGCCAAAAATCAAAACCACAGACGACACCAGGAACGCGTCTCCCTCCGCGCTCCTTGTGCCCTCTGTGGTTGATTCGATCTGCTGCCTGCCGCTACTTCACTGCGTCCGCGGTCTTCTCCGTTCCTTTTTTGACCTCGTGGCCGACGCCCTTCACACCCTTCTTGATGCCGCTGCCTGTCTTCTTCGCGGCCTTCTCCGTCGCTGCACCGGTTTTATCGGCGGCTTTCTCGGTACTCTTCGCTGCAGTCTTGGCGCCTTTTTCGGTGTCTTTGGACGCGACTTTCGCGCCCTTTTCGGTGTCCTTTGCCGTGGTCTTCGCGGCGCTCTTGGTCGCGTGGCCCGTTGCCTTGGCCGCCTTCTCCGTGGCCGATGCGGTCTTGTCGGCGGCTTTTCCCGTGTCTTTGGCCGTCGTCTTGGCCGCCTTTTTTACGGCGTTCGTGTCGCTTGTTTTGTCTTTGTCCCCGCCCGTATCTTGCGCGCGCACGAACGGTGCGGCACCCAGCAACGCTGCCATGAACACTGCCGCCAGTTTCGCTTTCATATTGCTCCTCCTTGAAGTTTTTGGCCGGAATCGGTTTTCGAGTATGCCGCACGCGAGGGCTGAAGGCAAATGCCTGCGCCTCACGCTCCGTTATTTCTCTTGGATGCGAAATCCCAGCGTCAGGATTGCTCTTGCCGTCTCCATTGCCGCCGAGCAGTCATAGACTTTCTCCGACTCCGGCAAGTCTTCATACGGCACCAGCGCAGGCCGGTAGTTGTTCGACTTCATGCGGATTCACTCTCCAGCGCGCTCAAGGTTTCATCATCCACATCCCACTTCTTCAGAATTGCCATGATCGTTTTGGTGCGAAAGCCGGCGCGAGCCAGCTGGCGGAAGATGCGCGCCACCTGCTTCTGATCTTTAGGCTTCATCAGACGCTTCTTCCGCAGATATTCGCGAGCCTGTTTCTCTTCATCCACTTCTTCGTAGGCCGCGCCGACCGCCTTGTCGATCACATCGCCGTGGACGCCTTTGGTCTTCAGGTCGGTAATCACCCGCATACGTCCGAATTTCTGATTGTCCCGCCGCAACGAAGAAAACGATGCCGCGTACTGCGAATCGTTCAAGTATCCCTGATCCTTTAGCCGCCGGACCACCAGCTCGATGAGCGTATGCCCGTACTCGGCTTCGGGTTCTTCGACGCGGGCACGCATCAGGCGCTTGAGTTCGGCCACGGTGCGCATGCGCCGGGCCAGAGCGCCGACGGCGTACTCGTAGAGTTCGTCCTCAGAGTAGGTTCTCTTCTTGGGACGTGGGAACGACATGGAGAGTTAATTCTAGTTGAAAACGAAGTGAAAACCACAGAGGATACAGGGAGCACAGAGGAAATGAGAGGCTTAAGGGCGGCTTCGGTCGTAATCCAGGTTGAGCGACGATGTTCCCGGGATTCCCCAGTGTTCTCTGTGCCCTCTGTGGCTGTCACTTGTCTTCTGCATACTGCGGATGCCG
This sequence comes from Terriglobia bacterium, assembly GCA_020073465.1. Taxonomy (GTDB): domain Bacteria; phylum Acidobacteriota; class Terriglobia; order Terriglobales; family Acidobacteriaceae; genus Sulfotelmatobacter. Next base: position 79,490 of record JAIQFC010000005.1, on the reverse strand, counting down.
GGCAGGAGCGCGGCGATGAACCTCGCGAGACAGTTTGCGCAGCCAGCGCAGTTCGGCGCGAAAGTGCTCGATCATCAGACTCACCATCCAAACCGCTTCGTGGAAACGGTGGCCGACCTCCTCCCGAATGGAGCGCAGAACCTCCTCTTCCCGGGCCAACTCTTTCTCCAGAAATCTCTGCCGCCGGCGCAATTGCTGCTCGAAGACGCCGGGGCGAGCCTGCCACGATAAGGCGACCCAGGTCAGAAACGGCGGCCTCTCGTGCTGCGTGGCCCAGTCCGCGCGCTCCAGGGCGTCCGCCAGTGCTGTCCGTCCTTTCGCAGTCGTCGCAAAGACACTGCGCTCGGGGCCGGCCGCCGGTTCATCGCTTTCCGTGGCCCGAATCAACTCCCGGCGCGCGAGCTTCTCCAGCGAGTAATACACTTGCGGCCGCGAAATCCCGGCCCAGTCCTGCACCTCCCTCCGTACCAACTCCAGGTTCGCCTGGTAACCGTGCAACGGCCGCTCCGCCAGAAGGCTCAGCAGGACCAGGTCCGGCGTCGTCAACGCACGCTTCCTAGCTGCGGGCATCGCGCGCCTTTCGCTGCCGGCTCCAGTACCACCACTGGCATTGCTCAATGGGCAAGACTGGATTCCGTGCCTGGGCTATTGCCGCGCGAAAAACGTCAAGACAGCAGATGTCCTGTGCCTGCCCGGTGACCCGGCACAGGCCCTCATAGAGTTTTTCCGGGCTTCGACGGGCCAGTTGGGCTACGCTGCGCACCCCGAGTAGCTCAAAGTCACGAACGAAGGCAGGCCCGACCGAAATCAGATCCTGCAGACGGTGTTGTTGGGTTGGCATGAAAATCCTCCTTGACATGGTGATGGAAGTCGAATATCGTGTCACTAGTCTAAATAAGACTACATCCTTTGACAAGGACAAAAATCATGCGAATCGCGACCTTCGTGCTGCTTACCCTCGTACTGCTCGCCGCCCTGCCCTGGGGACGGCCGAAGGCGGAGGAGAAGACCAAAACCATGAACGTGAAAAGAATCACTCCTGTACTTTTTGTGGAAGACGTGGAACCTTGCGTGAAGTTCTGGGTAGAACGGCTGGGCTTCCAGAAGACGGCCGAAGTGCCCGACGGCAACAAGCTGGCCTTTGCCATGCTGCAAAAGGGCAATGTCGAACTGATGTACCAAAGCTACGCCAGCGCTGACAAGGATGTCGGCGCAATCTCCCAGTTGGTCCGCAAGGGCCCCACGTTTCTCTATGTCGAAGTCGAGAGCCTGGACGAGACCATTGCCGCGGTCAAGGGCGCCGAAGTCGTCATGCCGGTGCGCAAGACCTTCTACGGCGCGACGGAGATCAGTATCAAGGATCCGGCGGGACACTTCGTTACGTTCGCCCAGTTCGGAGCCGCTCCACAGCACTGAAGTAAGCTGCCAGGTCTCACCTTGATGGCATCACGAAAAAAGGGCGCGCGTAAGGGCGCGCCCATCCAAGGAGGCAACTCAGTGCTGAAGACGAAATTCAAATCCCCAAAGCCCTACTTGTTCCCAAAACCCGCAGCCTGCATCGACTGCCGCGAAATGTCGGCCGTTGAAGCGATACCCTGCATGCGCAGCTTGAAGTCGTCGGCGTTGGAAGCGTTCTCGAGCGCCGTTTCGTAGTTCACCAGGCCAGCCTGGAACAGATCCCACAACGACTGGTCAAAGGTCTGCATGCCGTATTGCGACGTGCCCGCCGCGATGGCGTCGCGAATGGACCGCGTCTTTTCCGGCACGAGAATACATTCGCGAATGTAGGCCGTGTTGATCATGACTTCCACCGCGGGCACGCGGCCTTCGGCGTCGCAGCGCCGCACCAGGCGCTGGCTGACGATCGCCCGCATCACAGCCGCCAGCTGCATACGAATCTGTTTCTGCTCCGGCGGCGGGAAGATGGAGATGATTCGGTTGATGGTTTCCACCGCGTCCAACGTGTGCAACGTGGAGAACACCATGTGGCCGGTTTCGGCGGCGTGCAACGCCGTCGAGATCGTTTCCAGGTCTCGCATTTCGCCCACCAGAATCACGTCCGGATCCTGACGCAGAGAAGCGCGCAGTGCCGCGCCGAACGAAGGCGTGTCGACCTGTACTTCGCGCTGGTTGACGTAGCCTTTCTTGTCGCGATGCAGAAATTCGATAGGGTCTTCAATCGTGACGATGTGCTCCGCCCGGGACGAGTTCACGCGGTCGACCATGGCGGCCAGCGTCGTCGACTTACCGGAACCAGTCACGCCCGTGACCAGCACCAGTCCGCGGGGCATGTCGCAAATCTGCTCGACCACCTTGGGCAGGAACAGTTCGTCCAGCGCGCGAATCTTGGTGGGAATGACGCGGAGTACCAGGCCCACGTTGCCGCGCTGCTGGAAGATGTTCACACGGAAGCGTCCCAGGCCGGCAACGCCATACGCCATATCGATTTCCGTGGTCTCTTTGAACTTTTGTTTTTGCCGCGCCGACATCATGCTGAACGCCATGGTCAGCATATCTTCGGCGCTGACGCGGGGCTGGTCGGTCAACGGCATCAATTCGCCGTCAATGCGCAGGTGAGGATAGTTCCCCACCTTCAAATGCAAGTCCGAGGCTCGCCGTTCCGTCGCGATCCGCAGCAGGTCATCAATATTCATGGAAGAGATTCCGTCAAAGCTCTTCGTATGATGACCCGAAACGTCACCTTCCCCAAGATGACCTAGGTAATGGCCGCCATCCGGCGTTTGGACAATCCCTTCGGTTTGGACAGGGCCGGAGTTGCAACGAAAAAGCCGCCCGTAGCGGGCGGCTTTCCGGTTTTCAGTGGACCAATCAGGCCGCGTCGGCCTTGGCCACCGGGGGCTGGAAGGGAACGTCAAAGCTGCCGCCGTAAATCGACGGGACTTTCGATCCCATGGGACGCAGGTAGGTCGCCAGCGCGCCGCGGTGGTGAATGCTGTGATTGTTGAGAAAGCCAAGATAGAAGACGCCCGGCAGGTTAAAGACGCCGTAGAAATCGATCGGCGTTAACAGCTGCTCTGCGGACAGAGTAGCGACCCGCGCGGCGGCACGCTTCAAGTTCGTGTCGTACCAGTCGACCAGCTCGGCGACGGTTTTGGGCTTGTGCTCGGCGTCGGGCGTTTCCATGGTGAACTTCAGGTCGGCGATTCCGTCGAGGAACTGGACATCGGAGTTGGCGATGTGCCACGCCAATTCCCACGCGGTACGGGCATTCGGATCGTGCCGGTAATCCCTCTTGGAGTCGGGAATCGCGGCGAGAACTTTCTTGGTGGTTTCCATTTCACGGGCGACGCCATCGAGCATCACTTGCCGGAAGCCGAGGGCGAATTCAGGAGTCAGACCTTGTTGAGCGGACATATTTCCTCCTATATGTGAGGGTGTTACGTTTTCTAGGCCGTAAATGCGGAAGGGGCGCACGGGGAGCGCCCCAGTTTGAAAGCTACGCCTGCGAATTATACGCTGACCGGCTGCTTGCTGCGCACCGGGACCGGCGTGAGCCAGTTGTGGCGGTCGGCCTTTTCGCCGCGCACGATCGCGTAGAACTCCTTTTGCAGCGCTTTCGTGATCGGTCCGGTTACGCCCTTGCCGACGTTGATCTTGTCGACCGAGCGGATCGGCGTAACTTCGGCGGCGGTGCCGGTGAAGAAGGCTTCGTCGGCGATGTAGAGCATTTCGCGCGGAATCATCTGCTCGACGATGGGGATATTCAAATCGCGTGCAATCTGCAGCACCGAGTCGCGCGTGATGCCCGGCAGAACCGAGTTGCCCAGCGGCGCCGTGATCAGCTTGTCGCGGTGCACGAGGAACAGGTTCTCGCCGGAGCCTTCGCTGACGAATCCGCCCACGTCGAGCGCGATGCCTTCGACGTAGCCGTTGACGATGGCTTCCATCTTGATGAGCTGCGAGTTCATGTAGTTCGCGCCTGCTTTGGCCATCGCGGGCAAAGTGTTGGGCGCCAGCCGCGTCCACGACGAGACGCAGACGTCGACTCCTTCGCCTTCTCCGCCGAGATACTTTCCCCACGGATAGTTGATGATGTAGACCTCGGTCGGCGAGTTGAACGGGTTCACGCCCGCCTCACCGTAGCCACGAAGGATGATCGGACGTATGTAGCAGGGCCACGCGCCGTTGTGGCCGACGGTGTCGAGCATGCCCTTAATGATCTCGTCGCGGGTGAACGGCACGTCGATACGGTAGACCTTGGCCGAATCGACCAGGCGCTGGATGTGTTCGGTGGCGCGGAAAATCGCCGGCCCTGTGGGCAGCGCGTAGCAGCGGATGCCCTCAAATACCGAGGAGCCGTAGTGGATCACGTGCGACATCACGTGGATGGTCGCGTCGTCCCAGTTGATGAGCTTTCCGTTGTGCCAGATCTTGTCGGTCTTCTGGATTGCCATGCGTACTCCTTGACCAACATTATAGCCGAGGCTTGAGACCAGTTCTCAGTCGTCAGTTCTCAATTCTCAGTAACCCTGGCCATAACCCGCACTGATGTTACGTGAGGATGGGTGCCCACGGCCGGCCTGGGCGCGGCGGGGGGGCGGGGCCTGCGGAATGTGAGAAGTTCCGCTCGGAACATTTTGTGCAGACGGAGCACCTCAACTTTCGTTGGGCAAGGAACGCACTCCTCGACTTACCCTCAGGCATCGGGATGACATTGTCTGGAGGTTGTTGTGGGAACAGGCTCGCGTACACTGAGGGGCGCGGCCGGACCGGGATCGAGGGTTTGGCGCGCGGATGGAGGGATCAAAGCCGGTATGAAAAAGATGAGTGTGTTTCTAATCCTGACGCTGGCGTTCCCGGCTCAATCGTTTCTGGTTCAGGCGCAAACCGAGAAAGCGCCGGCGACACTGAAGAGCATTCTGCTCGAGCAACTGCGGAAGACCCACAACCAGAAAGACTGGTTTGTGCCTGCGAACACGGCAGTGGAAGGACTCACGCCGGAGCAGGCCAGCTGGAAAGATGGGAGCGGAAATCATTCCGTCGGGCAGCTGACGGCTCATTTGGTTTTCTGGAACCAGGATCAGCTGGCAAGATTCAAAGGGGAGCCGCCTCCGAAGTACAGCGGGAAGAATGACGACACGTTCGTCTTCGACAGCAAGAAATGGAATGCCGCGGTGCAGCAGCTCGACGAAGTTCTGACCGCATGGGAAAAAGCCGTGGAAGCGGCGGACGATAAGAAAATCGAGTCGTGGGCCTCGACCATCGCGCTCATCGGCACGCACAATGCCTACCATGTCGGGCAGATCATCTATGTCCGCAAGCAGCAGGGGTCATGGGATCCAGAGAAAGGCGTGAAGTAACGCCGGGGTTTAGCGGCCCCGATACACCTGGGCCGCCGGACAGCCGAGGCGGCTGTCCCCACATGAATTGTGGTGCCTTCGGGCTAGTGAGTTGCTTTTTCTGGGGAGGCTGGGGCGGGAGCGGCGGCGGGCGTCAGACTTGCTTTCACGGCCGTCCCCGGCAGTTCGTCGCCGCGGAAGAATTTGTCCTTTTCTTTGGTGTTCGCCGCCTTCATTTCGGGCATGGCGGCGTAGGGTTTGGAATAGTCGTTGGCGGCGTTCCAGAACAAGAATCCGATGCCACCTTTGTTCTTGGCGGTCTCGACCTGAACCTTGATGTATTCGGGCGAGTAGGTCCTGGTGCGCCAGTGGAAGGCTTGCAGCCAGGGGCGGATCACGACACCGCTGCCTTTGGTGATGAGCTCGAAGCGGTCCATAGACTCGCCGATGAAGTGCGCGGGCTCGTCGCCGGGGCGGGCGATGTTATCCATGCCGAAGAAGTGCGAGGGGTAGATCATGGGCGAGAGCACGTCGCAGTATCTGGCCATGCCGATGATGTCCTGTCCCGTGTGCGAGAGGTCAACCTGTCGCTGCCAGGCCATCACGCCAAAGACGTCGAGCGAGAACAGGGCGCCGGTGGGGTGGATCTCGGAATAGGCCTTCTTCAGGAAACTGGTGATGACGTCGGAGCGCTGCGGGCCGGCGGGGGCGGCCGTGGGATGCTTCGCGGGATGATGCTTCGCGTCGGCATGCTCAGTCGAGGTGGGCACTGGTTGCGATCCTGTCGGCGGCGGTTGCGGGACGGACTGAGGTAAGGTCGCTCCGGGAGCTGTCGCTCCCGTCGGGATGACATTGGCAACGGGCTGCTGCGTGCCTTCCGGATGCTCGCTCTGGAAAACGAAGGCTGCGTCTTTCTGGTCGCCTTCGGCGGGGAAGCGGACGTAGTCGAACTGGATCTCATCGGCGCCGAGTTGGGCGACGTGTTTGGCCAGGGCGATGTTGTATTCCTGCACTTTGGGGTTGGACGGGTCGGTCCAGACCAGCTTGCCGTTTTCGCGCCATGCCTGCTTGGTGCGCTTCGACTGCACGGCTAGTTCGGGATGCTCGGTGACCAGGCGCTCGTCGCGGAAGATGGCGATGCGGGCGATGGCGTGCATGTTCTGCTGGTGCAGGAAGCGTACAAATTTCGGAACGTCGTGAATATACACCTTGTGGCTGCCGAGCAACGGGTGATCGAAGGGAATGTTGACGCTGCCGTCGGAGTCCTTGATATCGAAGACTACGGCGTTGCCGCCGACTTCACGCCAGTGACGGATAATTCGGAGTCCGTGGTCGCTGGCGGCCATCACGCCGGTGAGGTAGATGGCGCGGACTTCAAAGTCTTTAGCGACCGGGATCGTCTTCTCGACGATGGGGGCCGGGAGGATTCCGGGGATGACGATGTTTTCGTTGGCCTTGAGGATGTTGCTGGGACGGTCTCCGTTCGCTTTCCCGTTCACTTGGCGGATGGCTTCGGCCAGCTCGGAGGACGTTAAGTAAGAGGTCTTGCCCAGATATCGCCGGGCGATGGTCGGGATGGCCTCCCCACGCTTGGCGGTGTAGATCTCGGTCCCGGGCGCGGCAGTGGGCTGCAGCGCGCGAACATCAGCGGGGTTGGGATTGACCGGGATGGATGCGCTTACCGGTTGAAGTTTCGCGCCCTGAACGGTTTGAGGCGGAGCGGACTGCGCCGTCTGTCCCTGTGCGGCGAACGCGGAGGAAAGGCTTGGGCTGAGACGCCAAGCGGCGATGGCGCAGAGAACACACAAGACCGCTGTAACGATACGAAGAGAAGACGAACGGCGCAAGGTTCCTCCCGGTGACAAGTCCTAACCGCGATAGTAGCTTGGGCCAATGCTGGCTGCTAGTTACGGGCGGACAACCACGGTTGACTGTTTGTGTTCAGTGCTCAGTTATTTGGATGCCCGTCAGGAGAGACGAGCAGTCGACCGCCTGGGTCACAGGCAGTGGCCGTGCATGCGAATCTGTGCCGTCCCTACGGGACTCGCTCTGCCTTCCTCCTTTTCCCGGCACTGCCGTGCCGGGCTTTCACATGCCGCCCCGTTTGGGGCTCGAGTCCTTGCTCACTTCAGCCACCGCTTTGTCCAATCCGGTTTCTGCCTTGAGGTTGGGGCCCGAATTGCCGACTTCGATTGCTGCCGGCTCGAGGGACATTCGATTCCCAGGGACCTGAGGTGCGGGTTCCTTCCCCAACTCTGCAAAGTATTTCTCTTTCCTCAGGGGATGGTCTAAACTCTCTCGCCTTGGAGGGCGTTGGGTTGCCGCTAACCCCTGCCGGATACAGGGGTTTTCTGGATTAGAGACGCAACTGGGGCGGTGGTCAGTCGCTTGCTGATTCCATGCCATCCGGGGGCTCTGCTCCTGGAGAAGGTCGACAGGTTCTGATGACGGATTCTGTCGCTTCCAGAAAACAGGCTGGTGACACGGAAAACGGCCTGGAAAGTTCGGAGAAACGCGGTCAACTGCCGGTGAAAACGGCATGAACGAAAGGAATCAGAGGTCCGGTGAGAATCCGGGCAAAGACCCTATGAGAACGAACCTCGCCACTGTGCTCGATCCGAACCGTCGCAGCAATGATGCTGGAGAATTTGAAACCGCCCTGCGCCGCCGGATCGTCGGTCAGGACCAGGCTATTGAGAAAGTCGTCGAGATCTACCAGATGTTTCTGGCGGGGCTGAATGCCCCGGGGCGTCCGGTGGGGAACCTGCTGTTCCTGGGGCCGACGGGGTCGGGCAAGACGCGCGTGGTCGAAGCCATGGCTGAGGCGCTATTCGGCGACTCGCGGGCTTGCATCAAGATTGACTGCGCGGAGTTCCAGCACTCGCATGAGATTGCGAAGCTGATTGGGTCGCCTCCGGGGTATTTGGGACATCGCGAGACGCATCCGCTGCTGACGCAGGAAGCGTTGAACCAGTGGTTCACGGAGAAGCTGAAGTTGTCGATCCTGCTGTTTGACGAGATCGAGAAAGCGTCGGACTCCCTGTGGCAGTTGCTGCTGGGGATTCTGGACAAGGCGACTTTGACGCTGGGCGACAACCGCCGCGTGGATTTGTCGCAGTGCATCATCATCATGACTTCGAACCTGGGCGCCGGCGAAATGACCAACCTCGTGGATGGCGGGTTCGGGTTTGCGCCCAAGGTGGTTGAAGTCAATGGTTCGTTCGATGACAAGATTCAGCGAACGGCAGTCGAGGCCGCGCGACGGAAGTTCACGCCGGAGTTCATGAACCGTATCGACAAGTCGGTTGTGTTCAAGACACTGCGCGATGAACATCTGTCGCAGATTCTTGAGATCGAATTGGGGATGGTGCAGCAGCGGGTGCTGATGGCTGCGGGCACGAACCAGTTCGTGTTCAACTGCACTTCGAAAGTAAAGGAATACTTGCTCAAGGAAGGCACCGATCCGCGGTATGGGGCGCGGCACCTGAAGCGCGCGATTGAGCGGAACCTGGTGTTTCCGCTGGCGAACCTGGTGGCCACGGGCCAGGTGAAGCTGGGCGATTTTGTGCGCGTAGATATGGCTTCCGAAAACAAGATGATCTTTGTGAAGGAAGCAGAAAACACTATGGCGCCGGTGCTGCTGGAGCGTTACGGGGCCGCGGCTGCGACTCAGCCGGCGGCACGTGCCGCGCGCACCGCTGCTAATAGTCGTCGCGACTTCGGGGCGAGCCCGTCGGTCGCGGAGAGCAAATAGTTTCCTGAAAGTTTTTCCTTCTCGCTTGACCGCATCTCGCGAGAAACCCTCGGCGCCGGAACCCTCCGGCGCCTTTTTAGCTAAGCAAGCTGCCGTGAAACCGAGGCCTCAAGCTCAGCGCCTAAAGCGCGATTGATTCTTCGACGTTTATGGCATCGCCGAGTCGCCAGTTGTCGGACACCGCAGGATTATAAGCTGCAGTCTTCAACTTCCGGATTGCCGACCATCTGGGAGTTGGCCCAATCTGAAAGAGTGCGCGCACGAGCGGTAGCGTGGCCGTGGCCGCGCCTTCTTGTCATTTATGCCGAAAAAGATTTCGTTTGACCGTCGAACATATTCCACCCTATACAATTCTCCGCTAGTGACACAGGCTCGAGCAATTCGGGCAATGCGATCAGGGGAGGTAGCACGCTTGCTGGGCGTAAGCCGCGATACGCTGCGCTACTACGAAGCGCAGGGATTGCTGCCGCATCCGGCGCGTTCTGCCGGCGGCTATCGGCTCTACCCAGCGCAGGCAGTGATGCGCATTCGGCTGATTCGCGGCGCGCTGGCCATTGGCTTTACCGTGCAAGAGTTGCGCCGCATCCTGCGCAAGCGCGATAGCGGTGCAGCTCCCTGCCGTGAAGTCTGCGAATTGGCCGCGCGGAAGCTTGCGGACCTGGAGCGCAGAATCGCTGAGCTTAACGAGTTGCGCGCCATCTTGGGCAACGCAGTCAGATCGTGGAAAAGACAGCTCAACGACCACCATAAACTCCCTGCCCGGCTGCTGGAGGACTTTGTCACCGCTTACCCGGAGGGCGCGGCGGCGCTGTCGCCGCTACTTTCTCCAGGACTCCGGCGAAGACTGCAGACAAGTGAGGTGAAGTGCAAGTGAAATCTTTAATCGCGGTTTTGGTTGTGGCCTTCGTGGCGGCGGCAGCGGCGTCCGCACAGGATGAAAGCAGAAGCATGAAGGATTGTCCTCTGCACGCCCACCACGCTGCTTTTAAGGCCGAACCTCCGCAGCAGCATCCAGGTCATGACGATTCACCCGATCCACGTCCCGAATATCGCGCCATTAAGTCGCTTACTGCCGAGGAGATTAAGGCGTACGAAGAAGGCATAGGCCATGGCATGGCCAAGGCTGCCGAGCAGAATCATTATCCCGGGCCGCGGCATGTGCTCGATCTCGCGAAGGAACTGCAGCTCTCCGAGGAGCAGGCACGGCAAATACAACAGATCAAGGATGCTATGAGCCAGGCGGCGATCAGCACCGGCCAGCAACTCATCGAGAATGAACGGAAATTGAACGCTTTGTTTGCCGGAAATGAGATCGATGATTCTCAGCTGGCCGCTTTGACCGCAGAAAGCGCTTCCCTGCAGGGCAAGCTGCGGCTGATCCATTTGAGCGCGCATCTAAAAACCCAGAAACTTCTCTCCCCGGCACAGATCGCGAAATATGACGAGCTACGAGGCTACGGAAATAGGGATGAAGAAAAATCGAGCGATGCGAGTCATCACCATCAGCATTCTCACTGAGCTGGGAGGAAGGGCTGCCGGGACGTCCCGAAACCACTTCGCTGTTTAGTCGGCTCCACGTAGAAGTGACCTCGTTCGCAGCCGCTTATCGGTGTCTCTCAGAATCGTGCCTGAATGACGGGCTATCCGGAAGTTATGAACACGCGTGGCAGATCTGACAGCCTGACGTAGTCCGACACCAAGGCGTGCAAGGTCCAGTCTCGCCTGCTACGCATGAGCCTTCCGATTTATCATGAGTGCAATGGCTATCTACTCACCCTTCTCACGTGTTCCGTCTCTCTTGTTAGTTACGTGTCTGGTGGCGGTGCCTTGCCTGGAAGCCCGGGTGGAGCCCACGCATGGGTTCAACATCTTCTCTCAGGATGACGAAATCAAACTGGGACAAGAGAACACAGCGCAGGTTGTGAAACAGCTGCCGGTGCTGCCGGATTCGGATCCGGTGACGCAGTATGTGCAGAGGCTGGGGGCACGGCTGGCCGATCGTGCTCCGGGATACAAGTGGCCGTACAACTTTCATGTGGTGAATTTGAAGGAGATCAATGCCTTCGCGCTGCCGGGCGGACCGATTTTTGTGAACCTGGGCACGGTGCAAGCGGCGGACAATGAGGCACAGCTGGCAGGTGTGATGGCGCACGAGATTTCGCACGTGGTGCAGCGGCACGGGACGCGTGCGGCTTCGAAGCAGATGGGGGCGCAACTTCCGCTGGCGATCCTGGGCGGAATCATGGGGAACAGCACGCTGGCGAAGGCGGCGGAGTTGGGGATTTCGTTTGGGGTGGGCTCGTATTTTCTGAAGAACTCGCGGCAGTCGGAGTCCGAGGCGGACCTGCTTGGGACCGACATCATGTATGACTCCGGTTACGAGCCGCAAGATGGGGCCGGGCGCGAACTCGATGATCAATCAGTTCATGAGCGACCATCCGAATCCGGGGAATCGGGCGGAGGCCGTCTCCCGTGAAGTGAAGACGCTGATGGCGAGGACCTACCTTGCCGACAGCGCCGACTTCCGGCAGATCAAGACGCGCGTCGCGGGGATGAAGCCGCCCACTTCGCAGGAAGTAGCGGCGATGCAAAAACAAGGAGGGGTGCCGACGGCGGGAGGGCAGCCAACGTCGGACGTGACGCCGAGCTCGAACCTGAAAGCGTTTCGGCACAACGAATACGAGATTTCCTATCCGGAGAACTGGCAGGTATTCGGAGATCAGGGTTCGAATGTGACGATTGCGCCGCCCAGCGGGGTTTCGCAGAACGCTGTGGCCTACGGCGTGATGATTGCAAACTACCAGCCGGAAGAATCTGGCGCCAAGCTGGACGCGGCCACGCACGAACTGCTGGCGTCACTTCGCCAGTCCAATCCCGATCTGAAGCAGATAGGCAGCGATGAGAATATCCGCGTGAACGGCGTGGCAGGGAAGTCGGTGGACCTGATCGGGAGCTCTCCGATCAAGGACGCGCAGGGGAAAGTGCTAGCGGAGCGCGACTGGGTGGTCACTACCCAGCGTCGCGATGGGATAGTGCTGTATCTGGTTTTCATTTCACCCGATAAAGAGTTCGGGTCCATGCGGCCGACGTTTGAGCAGATGCTGAGGTCGTTGCGGCTGCGGTGAGTGCTGCCGGGCCTTGCCCGGCCGGACAGCCGAGGGTGGCTGTCCCCACATAACCACACAGACAAGAAAAAAAACTACGATGCTGGCTCGCGGTGCGGCTTGGCAAGAACAAAAGCCACAACCAGCAACGCGAGGCAGGCGAGGCCGCTCCAGAGATTCACACGCGGGTACAGCCAGGTTTGGAGCAGGGCCGCGGAGACCAGCACGAAGCCCAGAATTGATCCCCATTTTCCTAAGGGAGATCGGAGAGGGAGTGCGGCAATTTCTTCCGGGGAGTGGCGTCGGCGGAAACTTATGTGGGCGGCGAGGGAAACCAGCCAGGAGAGAATCATCCCGGTGAAGGCGGCTCCGAGCAGGTAGCGAAACGCGTTTTCGGGAGCCCACAACTCCAAACCAAGCGCGAACAGGATTCCGAAGGAAGTGACTAGCACGGCGTACTGGGGCGAGCCGGAGTGATTCAGGCGACCGAGGCGAGCCGGAGCCCAGCCGGTGCGAGCCAGCGAAAAGATCATTCGGGAGCCGACGTAGAGGGACGCGTTGGCTCCAGAGAGCGCGGCGGAGAGCACGACAAAGTTCATCACGCCGGGGGCACGGGGAATGTTCACGGTGCGGAATACGGCAACGAAGGGGCTCTCGGTAACTCCGGCGTGATTCCAGGGCATCACGCCCAGCAGCACGACAATGGCTCCCACATAGACCAGGGTGAGGGTGACGAACGTGAGCCAGATGGCACGCGGAGTTTCCTGTGGGGAGCGCGTTTCGCCGGTGGTGACGGCCACCATCTCGACTCCTCCGAAGCTGTAGATGGCGAAAGTCATTGCGATCAACGGGGCGAGCGCCCCTGTGGGGAAGAATCCTCCTTGAACGTTGTACTGAGGCGTGGCGCGGCCGGCAAGCAGCAAGGCGGCACCGATGATGATGAAGGCCGTGATGGTTGTGAGCTTGACCATCGAGAGCCAGAATTCGAAGCGTCCGTAGGAGCCAACGCTGCGAAGATTCACCAGAAGCAACAAAACAGAGAAGACCACCACCCACACATAGGCATGCACGTTGGGCACCCAGTAGGCCATGTAGGTGGCGGCGGCGATCATTTCCGTCCCGATGCCGAGTGAAATTCCCAGCCAGTATCCAGCGCGGGCGATGAATCCGGCGAACTGGTTGAGGTAGAGATCGCCGTATATCCCGAACGAACCGGCGGCGGGATGGACGCAGGCGAGTTCTCCGAGGGCCATGGCGACGGTCCAGTTAATGAAGGCGGCAGCGAGAAAACTGAGAATGGCGGCGGGCCCGGCGATTTCCATGGCGGCTCCGGAACCGAGGAGCAGGCCGGTGCCGATCGAGCCTCCGACGGCGACCATGGCCATCTGGCCGGCAGTGAGCTGGTGGCGAAGACCTTCTTCCTGGATGGGAGCGTCGGAGGGCAATGCAGCACCATAGCAAAGATGAGGCGGATTGCCCAAATCGAGGCGCTGGCGCGGATCCGAGCCAATGAGTGGAATGGCGATATTTCAACAGCTAAGTTTGGTCTTTGATCGCGTTCGAGGATAATGTGGCGACGTGCCTCATCGCAGAAGCGACCACGAACACCACTGACCAGCCAAAGAAGAGAATGCCCTGTAGAACATCCCCAACCGGATTTCCCGTGGGGCGGTGTCTCGTCACGAACACTCCGCCACCAAAGAGCAGGATCGCGAAGGCCAGCAGCAATAGAGTCCCGAGCACTCGCCAAATAGCCGTCGGAGTCTGCCGATGCATCTGGGAACTTCTACGACGGTCAAGAAACAACCCCACGGTGAACCAGAGCAAGACAACCCCAGTGAAGAACAGAAGCTGTCCCACACCGATACCAAATAGTGTCGGCGCGGAGCATGGTCAATCCTGTAGATGGGGAGCGTTGCTTCACACAACCCCTTAAAAATCACCACTGGCGCGTTTAGCCCAAAGTAGACCAATGTAACAGTAGAGACGATGGGATATTCGTGCTTCGGAGGTTGCTGAGCATCAACGTGGCTCTGCCAGAGTGCAACTGGGAAATCAAGGCATATGATCAGGATCGGAAGGATAACTGCGAGCCTCAATTTGGGCATTGCATTTGTCCCTACCGCTATTGGACACCGACATCGCATTCTTCGCAGCTTACGGGCGTAACTGTTTGAATCAGACGATAGCGCTCAAAACCATCTTTACGTCTGCTCGATACGAGGGCAGTGATGCTGCCGGCAGACAGCAGATTCCTCACTTCGTTCGGAAATGACAAAGCCTTTTGGAGCAAACCTAGGTGGAGCGCAGTGACCTTCGTAATCGGGCGCGGCCGTTACCGCATTGCTGCTGCCGGAGGGGCCTCCTAGAATCGGTGGAGGACTACTCCGTCAGTCCCCTACTCATGCCCGAGATCACAAGACGTCTGGACCGCGCTGAGGTGGCTCGGCGAGTGGAGCGCGCCGAGAAGCTCCTGCAAAAGGGTAAGACGGCCGACGCGCTGGAAGAGTATCTGCAAGTCCTGCACGATGATCCGGAGAATGATGTAGTGCGGCAGCTGGCCGCCGATCTCTGTCTTTCCCTGAGCCGGAACAAGGAAGCAGTGCAGCTTTTGGGGGACCTGTTTGAGCGGCAGGTGGGCGCCGGAGACGCTACCCGGGCCAGCCTTACCTACAAAAAGCTGACACGCCACGGAAGTCCAACCTGGCAGCAGAAGTTCCGCTTCGGGCAGTTGCTGGAGGGGTCGAACAAGAAGCTTGCAGTTGGAACCTACGAAGCTGCCCTGGCCGACCTGATCAAGCTGGGGAAGAAGCAGGAGTGCGCGGAGATTCTGGAGCGCCTGGTGGCGATGGAACCGACGCAAGCGAACTACCTGCGCGTGGCTGAGCTGGCATCGGAATCGGGGAATCGGAAGGTCGCGGCGGGGGCGTTCCAGCGGGTGGCGCAGTTGGCGGCAACCGAAGGTGGCGATCCGGCGCAATGGTACGAGCGGGCTTATCAGGAAGACTCTTCTGATCAGGCGGTCGCTCTGGCGTATGGGAAGAGCCTGCTGCTCCAGGGTCAGGCTGGGGCCGCAATTTTCATCCTTGAGCCGCAGCTCAACTCGGGACAGGTAACGGTCGAGTTGCGTGACAGCTACGCGGATGCTTTGGTTGCAGCAGGGCGCTATGCCGAGGCTGAGCCGTTGGTATGGCAGCTGTTTGAACAGAATCCATCTCGAGTGCAGCAGGTGATCGCGCTGGTCGGGCAACTGCTGGATGGTGGGCAGGACGAATCCGCGGTTGCCCTGGCCCGCAAGCTGGAACAATTCCAGCGGCGGCGCGGAGAACGGCGGCAGTTCATCGCCATCATGCAGGACCTCACGGCGGCACACCGCGCGTCATCGCACATGCTCGAGTTCCTGAGCGAGCTCTATAACGCGTCCAATCGCGAGAACGACTACTGCCAGACGCTGCTGAAACTTTTTGATCTTTACTGCAGCACCAGCGAGTTTGCCAAGGCGGCGGAGTGCCTGGACCGTTCGGCCGAAGTGGATCCGTATGAATCCGGCCACATGAAGCGGCTGGAGATGCTGAAGGGGAAGATCGACGAGAAGCGCTACCAGGCGATTGCCGCGCGCTTTACGTCCACGAGCAAGCCGGCCGAGGAGCCATCCCACGTGGACGAGCCAACCCTGGGGGCTTCGACATTGCAGGACCTGATGTTGCAGGCGGAAATTCTGGTGCAGTACGGGATGCGCAACAAGGCAGTGGAGCGGCTGCAGAGGATTCAAGAGCTGTTTCCACGGGAGGAGGAACGTAACGAGGATTTGCAGCGGCTGTACCTGTCAGCGGGGGTGACGCCACGCTATGCCGGGTCGGCGCCATTGCCTCCAGCGGCGCCGCCTGCAGCGACGGTTCCGGCTCCACCTGCGGCGGCCGCGCCAGCGACCGCTGATCCGGCAGCAGAGGTTCGAAGCTTTACTCGCGTAGCGGAGATCACGCGCAAGTTGTATCACCAGGGGACAGCGACGGCGGTGCTGACCACGGCGGTGAAGGAGATTGGCGGACATTGGGAAGCAACGCGCTGCATCGCGGCCATGGGGAAGCCGGGACTTCCGCCGACCGCGCTGGAGGAGTTTTGTGCAGACGGAGTGAAGAAGGGAACGCCGTCTGCGTTGTTCGAAGTGGTCGCGAGCCTGCAAGAAGCGGCTTCCGGGCATGAGCCGTTGATCCTGCAGGATGCGCAGAAGGCATCGCAGTTGCAGTCGGCACGGAAGGCGGCTGCGGAGTTGGGTGCGGTATCGATTCTGGTACTTCCCTTGAGCAACGCCGATGAACCGGTTGGCGTGCTGGTGCTCATGCACAACAAGCCGCGGGTGTGGCAGCAATCGGATGTACTGGTGCTGAGAACCGTCGCCGAGCAGATGGTGATCGCGCTCAACAATGCAGGGTTGCGGCGGCTGGTGAAGAATCTTTCGGTGACGGACGAGAAGTCCGGACTGCTGAAACGGGCTTCCTACATCGACTTGCTTCTGGCCGAGAGCAAGAGGGCGGCGCAGAATGCAGCTCCGCTTTCGGTGCTACTGCTGCAGTTCGGCAAGAGTGCGGCCATGATCAAGGAGTACGGTGAGGCGGAGGTCGGGGCGGCGATGGAGAAGATTGGGCAACTGTTCGCCGCGAATATCCGCTCGAATGATCTGGCTTTCCGTTACGACACGACGAGCATTGCCATCATTCTTGGGGACACGTCGGAAAAAGAGGGGATCATGGCGGTCGAGAAGCTGCGCAAGGTCATCGCCGAGGTGCGCCTGCCTGCAAAGGACGAGAAGGCGTCGCCGATCCAGCTTTCTGCGGGACTGGCTGAGGCGGTGATTCGTCCCGAGTACGATCCCATCGACATTGTCACCGAGGTCATCAATCGGGTGGAGCATGCTCTGGCGACCTCCACGGGGCAAGGTTCGGGGAAGGTTGTCGCGGAAGCGGCAGCGCTGGCTGCCGGAGCGGTAGCGTAGGCTTTCTTCACCACTCTTCACCACGGAGTCACGGAGACACGGAGTCAAGCCGGGCTTTCTTGTGTCGGCCTCGGGTGAGTGTTCCTTCCAGTGGTGCCGCACCTGGTGCGAACCGATTCCGCGCCGTGGTGAGTCATGAATATCAAGAAGCATCGCGCCTGAAAAAATGTCAGCGTAATAATCTATAGTCCGCTTTCCTCGGTGGCTCCGTGCCTCCGTGGTGGAGAATCTCTCTTCCCGCTGTTAAACTGATAAGTTTGGCTGCACGACTCCGATCGTTCTGATGACGGGTCTGCCGGGAAAATCATGTTAAAACCGGGTGATATTGCCATTGTCAGCGGGGCGCGTACGCCCTTTGGGCGCTATTGCGGCAAGCTGAAAGACTTTACAGCGCAGGAGTTGGGGGCGGTCGCGGCCAAAGGTGCGATCGAGCGCGCGGGGATTGATCCGAAAGAGTTCGATCACGTGGTGATGGGCAACGCGCAGCAGACTTCGGGCGACGCTTTGTATGGGGCGCGGCACGTGGGGTTGCGGGCGGGGATTCCGATTGAGACTCCGGCGCTGACGGTGAACCGGCTGTGCGGCTCGGGCATGCAGTCGATTGTAAGCGCCGCGCAGATGATTCAGACCGACGAGGCAAAAATCGTGCTGGCGGGCGGCATGGAAGCGATGTCGCAGGCGCCCTTTGTAATTCGCGGGCGCGATGGGTTCACGCTGGCTCCGGGCGGCAAGCTGGAGGATTCGCTGATGGTGGCGCTGCTCGACACGTATTGCGGTCTGTATATGGCGAATACGGCGGAATTGTATGGCGAGCAGCAGGGCATCACCCGGCAGGCGCAGGATGAATTGGCGCTGCGGTCGCAGCAGAAGGCAGACGCGGCCTACAAAGAAGGACGCATGCAGGAAGAGTTGGTGCCGGTGGCGCTGCGAAATCATAAGGGCGAGGCGACCGGGGAGTCGCTGACGGAGGATGATCATCGGCGTCCGCAGACGACGATGGAAGGACTCGCGAAGCTGAAGCCGGCGTTTGGTCGTAACGGGACGGTGACGGCTGGGAACGCCAGCGGCATTGTGGATGGTGCGGCGGCGGTGGTGGTGATGTCGCTGGAGAATGCGTTGAAGCGGAATCTCAAGCCGCTGGGACGGATTGTGGGCTGGGGAATTGCGGGAGTTGATCCGAAGGTGATGGGGCGGGGCCCGGTTCCGGCCACGAAAGTGGCTCTGCAGAAGGCGGGGCTGTCGCTGGACTACATCGATTTGATTGAAGTGAATGAGGCGTTCGCGGCCCAGTATCTGGCGGTGGAGAAGGAATTGGGACTGGATCGCGAGAAGGTGAATGTCAATGGCGGCGCGATTGCGCTGGGGCATCCACTGGGTGCGACCGGGACGCGGCTGGTGATCACGCTGCTGTATGAGTTGCGACGGCGGAAGAAGAAGTATGGGCTGGCAACGGCGTGCATCGGCGGAGGGCAGGGGATCGCGATGGTGGTGGAGAGTATGAATTAGTTCTTGCCGCGGCCCCCTGGGACGTGAGGAGAACGGAGGTAGCTGTGATTTGGCTGAAGCGCATCGCCGCTGCATTCTCGCTGGGACTTGCGCTCACCCTGGTGCCACTGATTCTGAACTTGCCCCTCAGGTCCGATGCGTTGTTCCATTGGCCGATGTTAGTGTTCGAGCGGGAATTCCAGGCTTGGATTCCGCCCAATGCCGGAAGGCGCGTGATTACACTGTTCTTTACGAATGTTGCGACGTGGACTGGTGTTCTGCTTTTGGTACTTACATTGTTTCGTGGATTGAAGCATAAACGGGCTGCGTAGGAAATCAGTTGGTGATGGTCATCTCACAAGCTCTTGTCATCCTGAGCGGCGGTCTTTGCCGCGAAGGACCTATGCGGTTCTTTCGCGCAAGCAAAGTGCATAGGTCCTTCGCTTCACTCAGGATGACAGACTAGTTTCTCAAGGAAGCAATTATGGATATCAAGAAGGTAGGAGTGCTTGGTTGCGGCTTGATGGGCTCTGGCATTGCGCAGGTCTGCGCCACTGCGGGATTCGACGTCACGGTGCTTGAAGTCGAGCAGAAGTTTCTCGACAAGGGATTTGCCGGGATTGAGAAGTCGCTGGCGAAGTTTGCGGAGCGTCCGGTGGAGAAGGGCGGGATCACGGTGCAGCAGAAGGATGCGATCCGGGCGCGGCTCAAGGGCACGACGAACAAGGCGGACCTGGCCGATTGCGACATCGTCATTGAGGCCATCATCGAGAACGTGGAAGAGAAGAAGAAGATGTATGCGTCGCTCGATGGCATCGTGAAGAAGGACGCGATCTTTGCTTCCAACACGTCGTCGATTTCGGTGACCGAGTTGCTGACGGCGGTCAAGCGGCCGGAGCGATTCATCGGGCTGCACTTTTTTAATCCGGTACCGCTGATGAAGCTGGTGGAGGTGGTGCGGACCATCGCTACGGCGGACGACGTTTACGAGACGGCGTACGAGTTTGGCAAGAAGCTGGGCAAGGTTCCGGTGCGGACGTCGGACAAGACCGGGTTCATTGTGAACCGGCTACTGGTGCCGTATCTGCTCGATGCCATCCGGGCGTATGAAGAGGGCGTGGGGTCGATTGAGGATATCGACAATGCGATGAAGCTGGGATGTGGATATCCGATGGGGCCGTTTACGTTGCTGGATTTCGTCGGGCTCGATACGACGTACTACATTACGCATGTGATGTACGACGAGTTCAAGGAGCGGCGGTTCGCGTCGCCTCCGCTGTTGAAGCGGCTGGTGATGGCGGGGTGGTACGGGCGGAAGTCGGGCCGCGGGTTTTACGACTATGCGGATCCGAATCAGCCTAAGGCGAACAAGCTTTAGCCGCAGATTTCGCTGATCAACGCAGATTTCTTGATTGTCGCGTGGCCAGGGACGGACTCGCGCGGTGTGGTGGTGCCGGCAAATTGCATGGGTTCTTCGCTTCGCTCAGAATGACAATCTGGCCTAATCCGTGTGATCCGCGTGAATCCGTGGCAGGGGATTTGAATTTATGAACTTCGAAAATATTCTTCTCGAAAAGAAAAACGCAATTGCATACGTCACTGTCAACCGTCCGAAGGTGCTCAATGCGCTCAACATGGCCACCATGGAGGAGCTGCGGGCGGCGTTTCACGACATCAAGAACGATAAGAGTATTCGCGTGGTGATCTTCACGGGCGCAGGAGAGAAAGCATTCATTGCGGGTGCGGACATTGGCGAACTGGCCAAGCACGACGCGGTTTCGGGCAAGGAATATACGCATCGGGGGCAGTCGGTGCTCAACCTGATTGAGAATCTGGGGAAGCCGGTGATTGCGTGCATCAATGGATTTGCGCTCGGCGGAGGGTGTGAGATTGCGATGGCTTGCACCATGCGGCTGGCGAGCGAGAACGCGAAGCTGGGGCAGCCGGAGGTGAAGCTGGGGATTATCCCGGGATACGGGGGAACGCAGCGGCTGCCACGGCTTGTGGGCAAAGGGCTGGCCATGCAGATGGTGCTGGCGGGCGAGATGGTCACGGCGCAGGAAGCGCATCGCATCGGACTGGTCAACGAGGTCGCGGCGCCGGCAGACTTGATTCCGCGCGCGGAAGCCATAGCGGCGAAGATCATCGCCAACGCGCCGCTAGCGGTGCAGTATGCGATGGAGGCAGTGAACAAAGGCATGGAGATGACGCTGGCAGAGGGGCTGTACCTGGAGGCGGTCTTGTTCAGTGTGTGCTGCGCGACGGAGGACAAGAAAGAAGGGACCACGGCGTTTCTGGAAAAGCGAGCGCCTCAGTTTAAGGGGAAGTAAATTCGTTGCCGCAGATTTGCGCAGACAAAAGAGTAATTCACCACAGAGACACAGAGGCACGGAGAAGAGCTTGATCAAATGGGTCCAAGTCGAGGCTCTGGCAAAGTCGTCGGAGGACTTCACAGCTTTAGCAAAGTTATTGGAGTCACTGGGATTGCGTCGGGGGCCTGTGGGAGAAAACGATAACTGTCGATCCGCCACGTTTCACCCTAGTCGACTCCATCTCGATGTGATCTACCGGAAGAAGCCGTGGGATGACGTCGATCTCAGCTTGATGGTTACTGATCCGGACACCGCTCTTGAATTGGTCCGGCGTCAAGGCCTGGAGATCGTGAAGACGCACTCGGGACCGGAACCTGTGCACCTGATCCAAAATTTTTGTGTCAAGCTGCCGGGCGGTACGCGCGTTATGGTGTGGGGGCCGCGCGTCGTGGACAATGTGGTTGACACTGACCATCTGGGGTTGGAAGGTGATCTGCAAGCTACGGGAAAGCACTTCGGAGTTGTTGTCAGCCGATTCAACTCTTTCATTGTTGAACGCTTGCTTGCTGGCACGATTGACGGTCTTGTGAGATGTGGAGCGAAGCTTGGAGAAGACATCGAAATCGTGCGTGTGCCGGGAGCGTTTGAGATTCCTTCAGCGGCGAGGACTCTGGCTGAGACGAAGAAGTACGATGCGATCATTTGTATTGGATGCCTGCTGCGCGGGGATACGGCGCACTACGACGTGATTGTCAATGAGGTTACGCGCGGGATTGGGCAGTCGGCGCAGGAGACTGGGGTGCCGCATGCGTTTGGAGTTCTTACTTGCGACACGCTAGAGCAGGCGATTGATCGGGCTGGGCTGAAGATGGGGAACAAGGGGTTTGAGGCGGCGCTGGCGGCGGTGGAGATGGCGAATCTGAAACCGGCTATCGGGCTTCGGGCTTCGGGCTCCGGCGAATCTGCTCGTCAGCCACCAGCTACCAGCAAAACCCAGATTCCTCGGGTTGCTCGGAATGACAAATTCAAGACCCGGAATGACAAACCGAAGAAAGCGTCGAAGACGAAGCGGCGCAAGTAACTTACCTACAGTAAACTGGCAACTGGCCACCGATCACGGACAACTTCTCTTATGGGTACCCGCCGCAAATCCCGCGAACTGGCTCTGCAGATGCTGTTTCAGGCCGATATGGGGAAGCAGGATGCGGAGCAGGTGCGCCGCACGTTCTGGGCGGAGCATGGCACGGCCAGCGCGGAGGTCCGCGGGTTTGCGGATGATCTTTTTCGGGTGGCCACGGACCGCAGCGGCGAAATCGATGGATTGATCGAGCGGCATGCGGAACACTGGCGCATGGAGCGCATGGCTGCGGTGGATCGTAATCTGCTGCGGGCGGCCGTGGCGGAGTTGATCGCGTATCCGGATACGCCACGGGCGGTAGTGATCAATGAGGCGCTGGAGATTGCGCGGAAATTCTCCACTCCGGAGTCGGTGCACTTTGTGAATGGGGTGCTCGACAGCGTGGGAAAAGAGCTGGAGAAACCGGCGTAGAAACAATGGTCAGTCTTTACCATTTGGGACGGGTTTCACAAACCCTGCGGAATGGTTTAGTCGGTCGTTCAGAAGTTGAAGAGCGTGTGCGGGAAACTCATGCCGTCCCTACGGGACTCGCCCACTCCCCACTCTACCCGGCACTTGCGTGCCGGGCTGTCACGTTCCGCCCCTGACGGGGCTGGAATCTCGTAAGCGCGTTCCCCGTCTTCAGCCCGAAAATTCGTTTCTCACGCATACTCAGCCCTGAGTTTGATGGTTCTTTATGGCACGCTCCGAACGCGCGCCCTTTTCAAACGTATTCATAAACATGTATGGGATTCCAGCAGTGAGGCCGAGAGCAAATGACTTCCTTACGGCTTTACTGCCACCATATTCAACGTGCAGGGCTGGGTCGAGTTCTTGGGGCAGAAAGGATTATCCGTTGCGGGGAAAGAGACCTGTAAGAGATCTGCGGCTGAAACTGTGTTGAGCTGGTGCAGCGTGCCGTCACTGGCGGCCACATAGATCAGGGTGCCATCGACAGTTATGGAGGCTGCGACAGGAGAAACGGCTTGTCCGTTGCTGCTATTGGCGAGTGGAATCCCGCTGACGGAGTTGGTGTTGAAGTTGTAGACCAGGACGCTGCTCCGGTCGCTGGCGACAATGTAGGCCAGGGTGCTGCTGGGGGAGACGAAGAAGGCAATAGGGTTGAACGTTCCCTGGCCAAGGTCAATATGCACGGGTAAGAACGTCGTGTTCTGAAGGGTTTTGGCCAGCGTAATGGTCTGCGGGCAAGGTGCAGCCGGGGGAAGAAGCTGTGCAGTGCTCGTAGCCAGTATGTCGATGCCCGTATTATCCAGCCCAAAGAAGAAGTCCAGGCCCTCCGCTTTGAGACTTGGAATGAGGGCATTGCCCGTAGGCACATTGCCGGCCGGCACCATCTTCAGAAACAGCGGCGCAGCGGGGAACTGGGTGACGGTGATCGGATTGCCGTTGCCGTCAGTGGCGAGATTATTGTCGCAGGTGTCGCGGACAGACACCGAAGAACCAGAACTGCCGCCTGAGAGGAAGGCAAAAGCGCCACTTGATGAAAACACTGCGGCACTTGCCGGTGCCGACAACGGAATCGTCCGCAAAGACTGCAGGGCGGAATAGACGTAAAGCGTGTTGCCGGAACTACTGGTGCAAGGGACGGCACCGGCTACACATCCGATGATGAATGCTTTCAGTCCATCGGGAGAAAAAGTGGCGGCGATCGCGCCGGAGATATTGAAGGGCGTAGACGTCGAAGATGTGCCTACCGCGTTGACGACATAGACCTGGTTGGGGGTGTGGAAGGTGTCGGAGAAGATGGCGGCGTTTCCGCTGGGAGAGACCGCAAGGACCTTACCGGTGACGGTGCCCAGCGCGGTGAGTGGATTGGTCGTGCCCCCCAGACTTGCGACGGTGATCACCTGCGCCCCATAGTTGCTGCCGACATAGACCTTATCTCCAGCCAGGTCGAAAAGCAGCGAGTTGGGGGGAGTAGGAAGCTGCCCGGGATTCCCGCCCACGGTTGCGGTGGTCGACGGGATGTAAAGGTTCACAGTGCAGAGCGGCGTGCTTTGGCAATCGAGGCTCGTAGCGAGAACACTCGTCGGGGAAGCGGCTCCGCTCACCAGGCCGGAGATTGCCGTCACCGGGTAAACCGGTAGAGGCTGGACGAGGGGTTGTTGCCCGGGCTGGTTGAGGCCTGCCACACTCTGCGGGAATCCGACGTTGCAAGTCGGCGGCGTGCAGGATGCCGTGACCGATCCGGCACCGGGCAAGGGAGTTGTCACTGAGCAGGTGGTGCCTGTCGAGCAGGACGAGGCCGCCGAAACCGACGCAGGCTGAGACGAACTCCAGGTAAGAGCAGGTTTGGGGACGACACAGCCCTGAACGTCCACAACGGTCGCGGTGACCCCTTCCGCGGTTCCCTTGGTCGTCGCGAAGCTGGTTTGACCGCCGGTTTGCGAGCCGCTGGCGCCCAATTCCACGGCAATGCATTGCACAGGGCACGTTTCAGCATAGTAAGGATGGCTGGAGACGCCTGATGCCGTGGCAAATACCGGAGTGAAGCCAGGTGTGTTTGGCTTTACCACGGCCTGATTGGTTGGAGTGTTGCTGGACGAGCTGGTGATCGGCGTAACCGTAACGGCAGTCGCGGTGCCTTCTGACCAGGTGAAGGGGCCAACCAGGGATGTAACGTCAGCTCCTTTGCTGAAGGCAGTAGCCTGCAGATTGATGGTCTGGTTCGGTGACAGACATCCGGCGACTGGCGTGTAGTTCAGGTTGCAGGCTGCCGGAATGATTTGCTGCCCCGGGCAGGCCGGAGGCGGCGAGCCCACGGTCGCAACTTCGCTGATCTCGATGTTGTCGATCGGCGGGTGTACGAAAACCTGCGTGGGCGAGCTGGTGCTTCCCTGCGCTGATGCCGTGACTTGAACTACTCCTGTGCCTTGTGGCGTGCAGATGGTGAAACTGGCGTCCCAGCGGCCGGCGCAGCCTACTCCGCCGGGACTGATGTTCAGGATGTTGGTATCGCTGGACTGATAGGTGAACGTCGCCGAGATGACCGAACCGGAAGCGTTTTGCGCCGAGGCCGTGAAGATCAGGATGCTGCCTACCTGAACGGAAGTGCTCGGGTTGGGCGAAAGGTTAATTCTGGCGGCCTGAATGGGGAGTCCGGGAGACCTATGGCCGCCACAGCCGCTCACAATGCACAAAAGGCAAGCCGCCACTGCCCACGCCACACCTCGGAAATGCCACCTGCCCATGCACCCTCCTCGTCCCCGCGCACGCACGAGCGCGTGACGAGCTGCTGAATGAATTGGAAAACCTGTAGTGTAGAGGCTGGACGCGGAATCAGCAAGTCGAGGCGTTTTGCGGGCGTTGAACCCGCAGCCGAGATCCTGAGCGAAGCGAAGGACCTCCCTCCCCGATTATGCTAAGCAACCATGAGTCGTTTTGACCGCCTTCTTAATTACCCTGGCTTACACGCGTTTAGAGTCGCTTCCAGTTCTCACCTCTGGTCGTCAGTGGGATGCAAAAACGCGGGTTGACGATGTTTACTCGCACTTGCTATAGTTGTTGGGTTCCGCGAGTACATCCAGGCTTGCTGTGCGCTGTGAGTTTTGCTGTGCGGCGGTGTGCCCAGAAAATTCGCAGCTAAGCTTTTGAGAAATGCGTTTCCGGACGCGGTACTTTCCGGAGACTTCCTCGCTGAAACGTTCCTGCGGCGCCTTCACCCTTTTGTGGAGGATATGCAGGGCAAGGCTGACGAAACGGAGCGCCCCCGGAGTTTTGGCCGGGTGCCACCGTCGGCAGCGTAAGTCTGAATGGGAATTCCAGAATCTCTCCGGCATTTGTGCGCGGTGAGAAGGAATGGTTGACTGCGGTCGGCCATGTCTGATGCGTGTCGAGAACAAGCAGGATTCGCTGTACGCTGCCTGCTCGAAAGAGCCGGTTGGCGTGCGGCAAGGAGCGCGAAAGAGTGCCTACGTTCAATCAACTCGTGCGTGACGGCCGCAAACGGCCCCGCTACAAGACGGCGAGCCCTGCTCTGCAAGGATGTCCGCAGAAGCGCGGAGTATGCACCCGCGTGTACACGCAGACGCCCAAGAAGCCGAACTCGGCTTTGCGGAAAGTGGCGCGTGTTCGTCTGACCAATGGGATTGAGGTGACGACCTACATCCCGGGTGTCGGGCACAACCTGCAGGAGCATTCGATCGTGCTGATTCGCGGCGGCCGCGTGAAGGATCTGCCGGGCGTGCGCTATCACGTGATTCGCGGAACCCTGGATGCCGTGGGCGTTGCCAACCGGATGCAAGGGCGCTCGAAATATGGCGCCAAGCGGCCGAAGAAGGGCTAGGGCCGTCGCTGGTCGCTGGTCGTTAGTCGTTGGCCAGCGAGAGATTTTTTTGGTGGGGCAAGATGGTCTTGCCCGGCAAGCTCAAGCTAGGAGCTAGGAGCTGGAAGCTTAAATGCCTCGTAAAGGACATATCGCAAAGCGGACCGTCCCGTCTGACGCCGTTTATGGCTCGGATCTGGTGACGAAGTTCATCAACTCGATGATGTGGCAGGGCAAGCGGAGCACCGCGGAGGGCATCTTCTATGAAGCCTTGACGCGCCTGGAGTCGAAGGGCGGCGATGAGGCTCTGAAGCTGTTCAAGAAGGCGGTGGAGAACGCGAAGCCGCTGCTTGAGGTCAAGACCCGGCGCGTGGGCGGTGCGAATTACCAAGTGCCCGTCGAAGTGAATGCCGACCGCCGCACTTCGCTGGGGATTCGCTGGCTGATCACGTACGCCCGGGCGCGCGGCGAAAAAGGAATGGTCGACAAGTTGAGCAATGAGTTGCTGGATGCCGCCAATGGTCGCGGCGCCGCGATCAAGAAGAAAGAAGACGTGCACCGCATGGCGGAAGCGAACAAGGCGTTCGCGCATTACCGCTGGTGAAAACGCAGCTTTTGGCTCTTGGCTTGTGTCAGAGAGTCCTGGCTATGTGTCAGAGAGTCCTAGCTACAGGCTAAGAGCTTAAGAGCCAAAAGCAAGCAATCGGAGCCCAGAAGGAAGCAAGACAGTCGTGCCCAGAACAGTCCCATTAGAACGGTGCAGAAACATCGGCATCATGGCCCACATCGATGCCGGCAAGACCACTACGACCGAGCGCATCCTGTTTTATACGGGCCGGACGCACCGCATCGGAGAGGTGCACGAAGGCACGGCCACCATGGACTGGATGGAGCAGGAGCAGGAGCGCGGTATTACGATCACATCCGCGGCCACGACCTGCACCTGGCGCGATATTCGCATCAACATCATTGATACTCCCGGCCACGTGGACTTTACGGCCGAGGTGGAGCGCTCGCTGCGTGTGCTCGACGGCGCTGTTGCGGTGTTTGATGCGGTTCACGGAGTGCAGCCCCAGTCGGAGAAAGTGTGGCGGCAGGCGGATAAGTACGGCGTTCCGCGCATTTGCTTCATCAACAAGATAGACAAGATGGGCGCTGATTTTGAGCATGCCGTCGATACCATCCGCAAGCGCCTCAGTGCCAAGCCCGTCGCGATTCAGATTCCCATCGGCCAGGAAGACAAGTTCCGGGGCGTCATTGACCTGCTCGGGATGAAAGCGATCGTTTGGACGGACGACACGATTGGCTCCGAGTACCTCACCGAAGAAATTCCTGCCGAACTGAAGAAGAAAGCCGAAGCATTCCACGCCCAGCTGGTCGAGAGCATCGCCGAGAACGACGACGAAATCCTCCACAAATTTCTGGAAGGCGAAGAGATCACGGCGGATGAACTGCGCGCGTCGCTGCGCAAGTCGACCATCGCGCTGAAGGTATTTCCAGTCGTCGTCGGCACAGCGTTCAAGAACAAGGGCGTGCAGCCGCTGCTGGATGCCGTGGTGGACTACCTGCCATCGCCGCTCGACGTGGGGGAAACGCACGGAACGAATCCTGACAATGGACAGCCAATTGCGCGCAAAGCCGCCGATAACGAGCCGTTCTCGGCGCTGGCATTCAAGATCATGGCCGACCCGTTTGTCGGGCAGTTGACGTTTATTCGGGTGTACTCCGGGCAGCTCAAGACCGGCGATTCGGTGCTGAATGTGCGCACCACGAAGACGGAGCGCATTGGGCGTCTGCTCAAGATGCACGCCAACAAGCGTGAAGAGATCAGCGAGATTCTGGCGGGCGACATCTGTGCCGCGGTTGGCTTGAAGAACGTCAGCACCGGCGACACGATTTGCAACGAAGATCATCCCATCGCGCTGGAGTCGATTACATTTGCGGTTCCCGTGATTTCGGTTGCGGTTGAGCCCAAGACCAAGGCCGATCAGGAAAAGATGGGCATGGCGCTGGCGCGTCTGGCCCAGGAAGATCCCACCTTCAAGGTTCACACCGATCCCGACAGCGGACAGACCATCATCAGCGGCATGGGCGAGTTGCATCTGGAAATCATCGTCGACCGCATGATGCGCGAGTACAAGGTCGAAGCGAATGTGGGCAAGCCGCAGGTGGCGTATCGCGAGACTATTCGGCGGCACGCGGAAGCGGAAGGCAAATACATCCGCCAGACCGGTGGGCGCGGGCAGTATGGTCACGCCAAGATTTATCTAGACCCGCAGCCGGCCGGTACGGGCTACGAATTCGTCAACGACATTGTGGGCGGGTCGGTGCCAAAAGAATTCATCAAGCCGATCGATCAGGGCATTCAGGAAGCGCTGGAAGGCGGCGTGCTCGCCGGTTATCCGATGGTCGATGTGAAGGCTACGCTTTATGACGGCAGCTACCACGACGTTGACTCGAACGAAATGGCGTTCAAGATTGCGGGGTCGATGGCGTTCAAGGAAGCGGCGCGCAAGGCTTCGCCGGTGTTGCTGGAACCGGTGATGTCGGTCGAAGTGGTGACGCCGGAGGATTTTGCGGGCACGATCATGGGTGATCTGAGCTCGCGGCGCGGGCGGATTGAAGGCATGGAGCATCGCGCGGGATCGCAGGTGATCAAGGCCATCGTTCCCCTGGCGGAGATGTTCGGTTATGCGACCCACATGCGTTCGTCGACACAGGGGCGCGCGGAATACTCGATGCACTTTGCGCGCTATGAGGAGGCTCCGCGATCAGTCGCGGAGGAAATCATCGCCAAGGTGCAGGGAACAACGAAGTGACTGCCAGCGCCGCGGTTCGTCGTCGACCGCAGGTTCTGGGTCAGAGAAGCTAAGCGGGCTGAGTTTGAAGTGGTTTTCGGGCCAGATGGAATCTGGTCGCGATTTCTGCGACGGGCCGAAGGTTACATCGCAACAGAGGTGAAGTGCGAGTCGGTGAGCGATGGGCAGTACCGGGTACGGGATTTCTGGAGTTGGCATCGCGGGTTTGAGATTTTCCGCGAACGGTTCGCAGAAGATTTCAGTAGGTTCGATCGGGAAGTTGTCGACGGGTTAGTGGAGAAACAGGAATTCGTTGGCGCGTATTACGAAGCTGATGGTGAAGATTTGGTTCCGGCGTAATTGGAAGCCGAGGAGATAGAGAGATGGCGAAAGAAAAGTTTGACCGCACCAAGCCGCACTGCAACGTAGGGACGATTGGACACATTGACCATGGCAAGACGACGTTGACGGCGGCGATCACGAAGGTGTTGCAGAAGCACAATCCGAAGATCGTGTTCCGGTCGTTTGATTCGATCGACAACGCGCCGGAAGAGAAGGCGCGCGGGATCACGATTGCCACGGCGCACGTGGAGTACGAGACAGCGAACCGGCACTACGCGCACGTGGACTGTCCGGGCCACGCCGACTACATCAAGAACATGATCACGGGCGCGGCGCAGATGGATGGGGCGATCCTGGTGGTGGCGGCGACGGACGGTCCGATGCCGCAGACGCGCGAGCACGTGCTTTTGGCGCGGCAGGTGGGCGTGCCCTACATCGTGGTGGCGCTGAACAAGTGCGACGCGGTGGATGACGCGGAGCTGCTCGACCTGGTTGAACTGGAAGTCAGAGAGCTGCTGAAGAGCTACAAGTTTCCGGGCGACGACGTGCCGGTGGTTCGTCTGTCGGCGCTGGGGGCGTTGAACGGGGAAGCGAAGTGGGAAGCGCAGATTGACGCTTTGATGAAGGCGGTGGACGAGAGTGTGCCGCAGCCGGCGCGGGAGTTGGACAAGCCGTTCCTGATGCCGATCGAAGATATTTTTTCGATTCAGGGCCGGGGCACGGTGGTGACGGGCCGGATCGAGCGCGGGAAGATCAAGGTGGGCGAGGAAGTGGAGATTGTGGGCTTCCGCGAGACCAGAAAGACAGTTGTCACCGGCGTGGAGATGTTCAAGAAGCAGTTGGACGAAGGCATGGCGGGCGACAACGCGGGGCTGCTGCTGCGCGGCATTGCGAAGGAAGATGTGGAGCGCGGGATGGTGCTGGCCAAGACGGGATCGATCACGCCGCACACGAAGTTCAAGGCGGAGGTGTACATCCTGACGAAGGAAGAAGGCGGGCGGCATACGCCGTTCTTCAAAGGGTACCGGCCGCAGTTTTATCTGCGCACGACGGACGTGACGGGCGTGGCGGAGTTGCCGGCGGGCACGGAGATGGTGATGCCGGGCGACAACGTGAGCCTGGTGATCGAGTTGATCACGCCGGTGGCGATGGAGAAAGGCTTGCGCTTCGCCATTCGCGAAGGCGGCCACACGGTGGGAGCAGGCACCATCGCGGAGATCATTCAGTAGCTTAGCCGCGCGTTTCGGAGTGCCAGATGGTGTGGCGGGAAGCGAAGATCGCATTTGAGTGGGTGATAGCCCCCCTCTTGGTTGCGCTCTTTTATGTGCCGTGGGGAACGTTGATCCGCTGGGCGAAAGAAGAAGTCGAGCCGCGGAAAGATGTTGTGTGACTTGGTTTACTAGAAGCTGGCAGCTAGAAGCTGTTTTGGAGTGAGCAATGCCCCGAGAAATCGTGACGCTACAGTGCGGTGATTGCAAAGAGCGCAATTACTCGACAACCAAGAACCGGAAGACGACAACGGAGCGGCTGGAATTCAAGAAATTCTGTCCCCGTTGCCGCAAGCACACGCCTCATAAAGAGGTCAAATAGTCAGGCATCCAGTTGTCAGGGTTTTGACTGAGAACTGGCAACTGAGAACTGTTTCTAGGGGCGTAAGCTCAACGGTTAAACTGCCGGTCTCCAAAACCGGACTTGGGGGTTCGAATCCCTCCGCCCCTGCCAGATTTTGTGGCCGAGAAGGAAGGGTTAGGGAGTAGCAATGGGAGTAGAGACGAAGAAAATGGCCAATTCACTTGCAGCGGCGGGCGACTTCGGCGACCGGATCAAGTCCTGGCCGGAGCGGATCAAGACGTTCTACAACGACGTGCGCAATGAAATGCGCAAGGTGACTGCTCCCTCCTGGAAGGAAGTGCGGGCCACGACAACCGTGGTCGTCATCACGGTGTTCATCTTCGGACTCTACTTCTTTCTGATCGATAACGCGATCCAGAAGGGCGTGACGCTCCTGTTCAACCAGTTCAAGGGGCACTGAGGAAGGAAGCTGGTCTGGGAAAGCATCTTATGCAGGACGAAGAAAAAGTCGAAACCGCGGCCCCTGGAGAAGGCGAACAGCAGCAGCCTTCTGCGGATGCAGCCACCACACCGGCCGCAACTGCCGAACCGCCGCGCAACCCGAACATGAAGTGGTACATCATCCACTCCTATTCCGGTTTTGAGCGCAAGGTGAAGGAATCGCTGGAGTCGCGCGTGCAGGCCTTTGGTCTGCAGGACAAGATTGGCAAAGTGCTGATCCCGACCGAATCGGTGACCGAAGTCCGTGGCGGCAAGAAATACACCTCCGAGCGCATGTTCTATCCCGGCTACGTGCTGGTTGAAATGGACATGGACGATCACGTCTGGCACGTGGTGAAGTCGACGCCGCGCGTCACCGGATTCGTTGGTACCGGGCAGCAGCCCACTCCGCTCTCGGACGAAGAAGTTCAGCACATCGTCTACAAGGTCGCCGACAGCCGCGAGAAGCCTAAGCTCAAGGTCAAGTTCGAGAAGAACGAGTCGGTGCGCATCACCGAGGGCCCGTTCGCCAGCTTCACCGGCATCGTCGACGAAGTGAATGAAGACCGCGAGACGCTGAAGGTGATGGTCACAATCTTCGGCCGCTCCACCCCGGTTGAGTTGGAATTTAACCAGGTGGAGAAGGTGGCGTAGGCCCGTATGACCATTGGGTATCGAGATTCCCTCATGAAGAGGATGATTCTGGGCGTTGTTGCAGTCATGTTGTGTCAGGCGCTGACCGCGTCGGCGCAACAGACTGCCGCGAGCGTCAACTGGAATTCGTTGAACTTCCTAGTTGGGAAGTGGGTAGGCGAAGGAAATGCAGAAACGGGGCAAGCGGGCGGTGGGTACTGCTCGTTCGAGCCCGGATTGCAGGGCAAGGTGCTGGTGCGGAAGAACCATTCTGAGTATCCAGCAGCGAACGGCCGTCCTGCGATTTCGCATGACGACTTGATGATCATCTATCCGGATGGCGCGAGGCAGCAGGTTCGAGCGTTCTACACGGACAACGAGGGTAACGTGATCCACTACACGGTGACGGCGTCGAGCGACGGCAAGAGTGCCGTGTTTCTTAGCGATGCGGATGCGGGCGCCCGGCGCTACCGGCTCACGTACACGCTGGCGCAGCCGGATCACATGACCATCGCGTTCGAGATGGCGTCTCCCGGAAAGCCGGACGAATTTCAGAAGTTCATCGAAGGCAAGATTCGCAGATCTGCCGACGCGAATTAAGCGAGTTTGTTGTATGTGCGGTTTCTAGTTTCCGGAAAGGCGAGCTTCAAACCGCCGGGCCGAAAATCCTAGACCCGGGATTGAAGCGAGAAAGAGAATCATGGCAAAGAAGGTTACAGGTTCGGTAAAGCTGCAAATCGCGGCGGGCAAGGCGACCCCGGCCCCTCCGGTTGGTCCCGCGCTCGGACAGGCGCAGATCAACATCATGGAGTTCTGCAAGCAGTTCAATGCCCGTACGAATCAAAAAGAACTGGAAGGACTCATCATCCCCGTGGTGGTGTCGGTCTATAACGACCGTTCATTTACCTTCATCACCAAGACGCCGCCAGCCTCGGTGCTGCTCAAGCGCGCCGCTGGCATCGCCAAGGGATCGGGAACGCCGAACAAGGACAAGGTCGGCAAAGTGACCGCCAAGCAGGTCGAGGACATCGCCAAGCAGAAGATGCCCGATCTGAATGCTGCCTCGGTAGAAACCGCGATCAAGAGTGTCCGCGGTACCGCAAGATCGATGGGCATTGAAGTGGTTGGGTAAGGAAGAGCCAAGAATTTGCAGTCGAAGACACCACGGCTGATCCGAGCAACGATCAACGGTGGGAGACGAGGAAAACAGTGAGCAAGAAAAAAGAAGGAAAGAACATCGCCAAGGCGCACGCGGCGGTCGAAAAGCGGCCCTACATCCTGCAGGACGCGGTCCCGCTCCTGCAAAAAGTGAAGTACGCGAAATTTGACGAGACCGTCGAAGTCACGCTGCGCCTGGGAGTTGACCCCAAGCACGCTGACCAGATGGTCCGCGGCACGGTCGTTCTACCGCATGGTCTGGGAAAGTCCAAGAAGGTCCTGGTCATCGCCACGGGCGACAAAGTGAAGGAAGCCGAAGCGGCTGGCGCGGATTTCGCCGGCGGCGAAGAGATGGTCGAGAAGATCACCAAGGAAAACTGGACTGACTTCGACGCCCTCATCGCCACGCCCGACGTGATGAAGTCCGTCGGACGCCTGGGAAAGATTCTTGGGCCCAAGGGCTTGATGCCCAATCCCAAGACCGGAACGGTCACCTTCGATGTGGCCAAGGCAGTACAGGAAGTAAAAGCCGGAAAGGTCGAGTTCCGTACCGACAAGACGGCGCTGGTTCACTGTCCCGTGGGCAAGATTTCGTTCTCGCCCGACAAGCTGATTGAAAACGCCACGGTGCTGATCACCAGCGTGATCAAGGCGAAGCCGTCGGTGGCCAAGGGTAAGTACATCAAGGGCTGCACGCTGAGTTCGACCATGGGGCCCGGGATTCTGCTGGATGTGGCTCCGATCGAAGCAGCGGCGAAGGCCTAGGTAGGGAAGCGCGCCAGACGCGCGATTTCGCATTCTCGCAGAGAACGCGGGAATGTTCGCGCGGCGCGCCCAGGTCCCTCGGCAGCAAAAGCGGCTGCCTCGGGATGACAGATCAAGGATCGAAGGGGATTCGAAAATGGCGGTTACCAAAGCGAAAAAGACAGAGCAGGTCGAGAAGCTGAGCGCCGACCTGAAGAACGTTTCGAACGCAGTTGTGGCGACCTATACCAAGCTCACCGTCGCTCAGGACTATGAACTGCGCAAAGCGCTGCGGGGCGCCGGTGCGAAATACCGCGTCGTGAAGAACACGCTGGCCGAGCGCGCGGCCAAGGGCACCAAGGTCGAAGAGGCGCTGAAGAACCTGGCAGGCGTCACTTCCATCGCCTACACCACCGGTGATCCGGTGGCCATGGCCAAGGCGCTTACGAAGTACGCCAAGGACACTCCGGAGTTCACCTTCAAGGTCGGCGTGGTCGAAGGCAAGGTCATCTCGATCAAGGAGATCGAGGCTCTGGCCACCATGCCATCGAAGGACGAGCTGATGTCGAAGCTCCTGTTCCTGATCAACGCTCCCGCGCAGCGCCTGGTGACCGCGATGAACGCGGTCGGCCGGAATCTGGCTGTGGTCGTCGATCAAGGTGTGCAGCAGAAGAAGTTCAAGGAAGCATAGGTCGTGTGGCGCGGGCGCCTCCGCCCGCGTTGCATGCACCATTGCTAAAGGCTTGCGGGCGAGGCGCCCGCGCCACACAAGTTCTGGATGGTTCACGCCATCCGAAGAGATTTGGTTATCAGCAAGTCAGGGGTTGCGCGGTTCGATCCGAAGCGTTGTCTGGCGCAAGGGAAGCGAACCTGGTCGCACTGGAAACCTGGCCCACGGATAACGAAATCAACAAAACTGATAACTAGCGGAGAAATCAAATGGCGGACCTGCAACAGTTGGAAGACTCAATCGTGGGGTTGTCGCTGCTCGATGCAGCGCAGCTCGTGAAGAAGCTGGAAGAGCGTCTAGGCGTGTCGGCGGCAGCGGCGGCCCCGGTGATGGTGGCCGGCGGCGGTGCAGCGGCGGCCGGCGCGGCTCCGGCTGAAGAAAAAACCGAGTTCACCGTCGTCCTCAAGGAGGTCGGCGCGAACAAGATCAACGTGATCAAGGCCGTCCGCGAGGTCACCAGCCTGGGCCTGAAAGAAGCCAAGGAACTGGTGGACGGAGCGCCCAAGAACGTGAAAGAGGGCGTCTCCAAGGAAGAGGCGGAGACGATCAAGAAGAAGTTCACCGAAGCTGGAGCGACCGTCGAGGTCAAATAGATCGTGAGCGGGCGCAAGCCCGCTGGCGTCATCCTGAGCGCAGCCGTTTTTCAGGCGAAGCGAAGGATCTCGCGTGGATCAGATCGGTCGATGGGGACTTGGACCCCGTTGCAGCACCTTTACCCGGCGAAAATGCCCCAAAACGGTGCAAATACGGGCTAGAAAATCGTTCTAACTAGTTGTGAACCTTGGGCGGCGGTGTTAACATCTATATAACATCGCTTCCCCGGATTCACTCAGGCGCGGGTGGAAAGCTCGCGAGGGAAGTTTGGCATGCTGCTCCGCGGGCAGGCGGAGCGGAAACAGGCCGAAGAACTGGCGCGAAAGATTTCAAATCAAGAAGGGCAAAACGCTGAGTACGGCGTCTACGGGAACACCTGTCCCCGCGGGCGCCCCGTCGTGTTTTCAGGTCCTGGCTTTTAGGTTCAACGCATTAAGTCCCGCGGCGCGATGAAGCGCCCCACATTCCGCGGTTTGAGCGCGGCCCTCGGCTGCGCGTGAGATTGGGAGTTTCTTGACGATGAAGAATAATGCCTTCCGTAAACGCTTTGATTTTTCCAAAATTCCAGCCACCATCCAGATCCCGAATCTGATCGAGGTGCAGAAACGCTCCTACGACCGTTTTCTCCAGATGGACAAGCTGCCCAGCGAGCGCGAAGACGGCGGCCTCCAGGCCGTGTTTCAGTCCGTCTTCCCCATCACCGACTTTCGCAACGTATCACAACTGGAGTTTGTGGATTACGCCATTGGTAACTGGGAGTGTAAGTGTGGCCACCTCAAGGGCCTGCACCACCTGCGCACCACTTGTAAGAATTGCGGATCCACGGTCATCACCGATCCGTTCCATCCCGGCGAAGTGCTTTGCGGCAAGTGCGGCACTTACAACGCTAACACGCCCGATTTCTGCAACAAGTGCGGTGACCCGGTTGGTCTGCAGTTGAAGTACGACGTGGCCGAGTGCGAAGAGCGCGGCATGACTTACTCCGCCCCGCTCAAGGTCACAATGCGGTTGACCATCTTCGACAAGGACGCCGAGACCGGCAACCGCTCCATCCGCGACATCAAAGAACAGGAAGTCTTCTTTGGCGACGTGCCCCTGATGACGCAGAACGGTACGTTCATCATCAACGGCACCGAGCGCGTCATCGTCAGCCAGTTGCACCGTTCGCCCGGCGTCTTCTTCGAGACCGCCAACAACCGTACGTACTTCCTTGGGAAAATCATTCCCTACCGCGGCTCGTGGGTGGAATTCGAGTACGACCAGAAGAACGTGCTCTATGTCCGCATTGACCGCAAGCGCAAGTTCTTGGGCACAATCTTCCTGCGTGCCCTGGGCCTGCGTTCCGGTGAAGACATTCTGCGCACCTTCTACACCACCGACCGCATTGCGGTTCGCGACAAGAAGCTCTACTGGACGCTCGACCCAACCAGCGAGAAGCCCACGAACCTGCTGGGCATGAAGCTGGCGCACAGCATCAAGAACAAGTCCGGGGAAGAAGTCGCGCACTCCGGCCGCAAGATCAATCACCAGACTCTGAAAGACATTCAGAAGGCAAAGATCACGGAGATCGAAGTCGATCTCACCGACCTCGAAGGTGCATGGACGGCCGGCGACATCGTCGACACCACCACCGGCGAAGTCATGCTGGAGGCCAACTCCGAACTGACTGCCGACAAGCTCTCGAAGATTCTCGACTCGGGCGTCGTAGAGATGAACCTCTTCTTCCCCGAACGCGACGATGTCGGCACGGTCATCAGCCAGACCCTGAAGCGCGATTCGGTGAAGACGCCGCAGGAAGCGTTGATCGAAATCTACCGCAAGCTGCGCCCCGGCGATCCACCGACGCTAGACACGGCCACGGCCCTGTTCCACGGCATGTTCTTCGACCCGCGCAAGTACGACTTCTCGCGCGTGGGCCGCCTGAAGTTCAACATCAAGCTGTTCGAGAACCAGGATGCGACCAGCCTCGACAAGCGCACCCTCGATCCCGAGGATTTCTACGGCACCATCGCCTACCTGCTGAAGCTGCGCAAGAACATCGGCGGAGTGGACGACATCGATCACCTCGGCAACCGCCGCGTGCGTGCAGTCGGCGAGTTGATGGAGAACCAGTTCCGCATCGGCCTGGTCCGCATGGAACGCGCCATCAAGGAAAAGATGAGCGTGTATCAGGAAATGTCGACGGCCATGCCGCACGACTTGGTCAATGCCAAGCCTGTGATGGCCGCCATCCGCGAGTTCTTCGGATCGTCGCAGCTTTCGCAGTTCATGGATCAGACCAACCCGCTCTCCGAGATCACGCACAAGCGGCGTCTCTCGGCCCTGGGGCCGGGCGGTTTGTCGCGGGAACGCGCCGGATTCGAAGTCCGCGACGTGCACCCCACCCACTACGGACGTATCTGCCCGATTGAGACGCCGGAAGGTCCGAATATCGGCCTGATCTCGTCACTGAGCTGCTACGCCCGCATCAACGACTACGGCTTCATCGAGTCGCCGTACCGCAAGATCAAGAACGGACGCGTGATCGACTACGTCACCGTGGTCAACACGGGCGACAGCGACCACAAGGTCGGCGATCACATGGAGAAGCATGAGATCGAGAAGATCAACGCCGAGCTGAAGGACAAGCACAAGAAGCCCGCGCAGGTTGAGCCCTTCTCGTTCTATCTCTCCGCCTGGGAGGAAGACCGGCATACGATCGCGCAGGCCAACGTGGAGCTTGATGACAAGGGCCGCATCACCGCGGAACTGGTCAACGCCCGCAAGGCCGGCAACTTCGTGCTGGTCAACCGCGACGAAGTCGATTACGTCGACGTCAGCCCGAAGCAGCTCGTTTCCGTCGCCGCTTCGCTGGTTCCGTTCCTCGAGCACGACGACGCCAACCGCGCGCTGATGGGCGCGAACATGCAACGCCAGTCCGTGCCTCTGCTCCGCGCGCAAGCGCCGATCGTTGGCACTGGCATGGAAGGCGTTACTGCTCGAGACTCGGGCGCGGTGGTGCTCGCTCGCCGCAACGGCTTCATCGACTCGGTCGACTCCGAGCGCATCATCGTGCGCGTCGAAGGCGAGCACCATCCCACGCAGCTGTCGCGTGAAGTTGGCAGCGACATCTACCAGCTCACCAAGTTCAAGCGCTCCAACCAGAACACCTGCATCAACCAGAAGCCAGTGGTGAAAAAGGGAGAGCGCGTGGTGAAGGGCCAGGTCATCGCCGACGGCCCCTGCACCGATCACGGCGAGCTGGCTCTGGGACGAAACGTCCTGGTCGCCTTCATGCCGTGGCGCGGCTACAACTTTGAGGACGCGATTCTTGTCTCTGAGAAAATGGTGAAAGAGGATTACTACACCTCTCTCCACATCGAGGAGTACGAGATCGAAGCCCGCGACACCAAGCTCGGTCCCGAAGAAGTCACCCGCGACATTCCTAACGTCAGCGAGTCCATGCTGCGTAACCTCGACGAAGCGGGCGTGATTCGCATCGGTGCCAGCATCAAGCAGGGAGATATCCTCGTGGGCAAAGTCACGCCCAAGGGTGAAACCCAGCTCACGCCGGAAGAGAAGCTGCTGCGCGCCATCTTCGGCGAAAAAGCCGGAGACGTGCGCGATGCGTCACTCTACTGCCCGCCCGGCATCGAAGGCGTCATCGTCGATGTGAAAATCTTCTCCCGCAAGGGCCAGGAAAAGGACGAGCGCGCGAAATCGATCGAGGCGGCGCAGATCGCCAAACTCGAGAAGAACCTGTCGGACGAAATCCGGATTCTGACCGACGAGCGGCTCAAGCGCCTGGAGAATATCCTGGGCGGCAAGGAAGTGCAGGCTGACCTGCACGACGAGCGGACCAACAAGCGCCTGCTGAACAAAGGCAACGTGCTCGACCGCGACGCGATCGAACGCATCTCCACCCGCAACCTGAAGCGCATCAAGTACGCCGACAAGGATCCGCGAGTGAATGAGCAGATCGACGAGATCGAGGAAATGACCTCGCGCCAGATCGACGTGCTCAAGAAGATCGTTAACGAGAAGAAGGACAAGCTCACCAAGGGCGACGAGCTGCCGCCGGGCGTGATCAAGCTGGTCAAGGTCTACATCGCGATGAAGCGCAAGCTGAGCGTGGGTGACAAGATGGCCGGCCGTCACGGAAACAAGGGCGTGATTGCCCGCATCCTGCCGGAAGAGGACATGCCGTACCTCGAAGACGGGACGCCGGTCGAGATCGTTCTCAACCCCCTCGGCGTTCCCAGCCGTATGAACGTGGGCCAGATTCTCGAAACGCACCTGGGATGGGCCGGTTTCACCCTGGGCGAGAAGATTACCGAACTGCTCAAGGAGAACACGCGCACCGAGGCCATCCGCCGCGAGTTGAAGGCACTGTTCAAAGACTCGCAGCTGGCGGACATCATCGGCGACATGAGCGATGAAGAGTTGGAGGCCGTTGCTCCGACCCTCGCCAAGGGCGTCTTCATGGGCTCGCCCGTGTTCGACGGAGCGCGCGAAGGCGAGATCAAGGCGCTGCTCGAGCGCTCCGGTCTGCCGACTTCGGGCAAGACAACGTTGCATGACGGCATGACCGGCGACAAGTTCGAACAGCCGGTCACGGTCGGCTACATCTACATGCTGAAGCTGTCGCACCTGGTGGACGACAAGATTCACGCGCGTTCCATCGGTCCGTACTCGCTGATTACCCAGCAGCCGCTGGGCGGAAAAGCGCAGTTCGGTGGACAGCGTTTCGGCGAAATGGAAGTCTGGGCGCTTGAAGCCTACGGCGCGGCATTCATCCTGCAGGAGCTGCTGACGGCGAAGTCCGACGACGTGTACGGCCGCACCAAGATTTACGAGGCCATCGTCAAGGGCGAAGCCGCCATGGAGCCCGGCGTACCTGAATCGTTCAACGTGCTGATCCGCGAGCTGCAGTCGCTCTGCCTCGATGTGGAACTGATAAAGGCAGCCGAGAAGAAGCCCACGGCCAGCGCGGCAGCGGATTGAGAAGACAGTTCTCAGTTTTCGGTTCTCAGTAAGAGCGAACTGAGGCCGGGACTGAGGCAGCCTTCTGAAGCTTTTGAAGAATCAGCCACTGCGGCATCCGCTCTCAATGCCGCATGAGGGGCAAAAGTTCAATCCCGGTTTTAACTGGGAACTGAGAACTGAGAACTGGTTCCGAGGGCCGTCAGCGGACGCGTCAGAACCGCAGGAAGCGGAGGAACACCTTGTTTCGATCGAGCCCGTTCGAAATGGCAAATGTAATCGCAGACTTCGATGCCATCCGCATCAGTCTGGCGTCTCCGGAGAAGATCCGGAGCTGGTCGCACGGCGAAGTCACCAAGCCTGAGACCATCAACTACCGCACCTTCAAGCCGGAGCGCGACGGCTTGTTCTGCGCCCGCATCTTCGGACCGGTCACCGACTGGGAGTGCTTGTGCGGCAAGTACAAGCGTATGAAGCACCGCGGCGTGATCTGCGACAAGTGCGGCGTGGAAGTCACCCTCTCGAAGGTCCGCCGCGAGCGGCTCGGCCACATCGAGCTGGCGTCGCCCTGCTCCCACGTGTGGTTCTTCAAGGGCCTGCCCAGCCGGATTGGCCACCTGCTCGATATCTCGCTGCGCGACCTTGAGTCTGTGCTCTATTTCGAAGCCTACGTCGTGGTCGAACCCGGCGACGCTCCGGTGAAAGAGCGCGAGGTCATCAAGGACGAAGCCAAGTTCCGCGAACTCGACCAGCAGTACCGTCCCGCCGGATTCAAGGCCATGATGGGCGCCGAGGCCATCAAGGAACTTCTAAAGCGAGTCGACACTGACGGTCTTTCTACCGAGCTGCGCGAGAAGATGAAGAACGAGAGCTCGCTGCAGAAGCGGCTCAAGTACGCCAAGCGTCTGAAAGTCGTCGAGGCCTTCCGCAGGAGCGGCAACAAACCGCACTGGATGATCCTCGACGTCATCCCGGTCATTCCGCCGGAGCTGCGCCCCCTGGTTCCACTGGATGGCGGCCGCTTCGCCACATCGGACCTGAACGATCTCTACCGCCGCGTCATCAACCGCAACAACCGGTTGAAGAAGCTGATGGACCTCCACGCTCCTGAAGTCATCGTGCGCAACGAAAAGCGCATGCTGCAGGAAGCCGTCGACGCCCTGTTCGACAACGGACGCCGCGGCCGCGTGCTGCGTGGCGCCAACAACCGCCCGCTGAAGTCGCTGTCCGACACGCTGAAGGGCAAGCAGGGTCGCTTCCGCCAGAACCTGCTCGGCAAGCGCGTGGACTACTCGGGCCGTTCCGTGATCGTGGTCGGTCCCGAGCTTAAGCTGCACCAGTGCGGCCTGCCCAAGAAGATGGCACTCGAACTGTTCAAGCCGTTCATCTATCACCGGCTGGAGCAGACGGGCAATGTCACCACCATCAAGCAGGCCAAAGAGATGGTCGAACAGCAGGAACCCATCGTGTGGGACATCCTGGAAGAAGTCATCAAGGACCACCCGGTCCTGCTGAACCGCGCTCCCACGCTGCACCGTCTTGGCATTCAGGCGTTTGAGCCGGTGCTGGTGGAAGGCAAGGCCATCAAGATTCACCCGCTGGTCTGCACCGCGTTCAACGCCGACTTCGACGGCGACCAGATGGCGGTTCACATCCCGCTGTCTCCGGAAGCGCAGGTGGAAGCCAGCGTATTGATGCTGGCGTCGCACAACATTCTTTCGCCCGCATCCGGACAGCCCATCACCGTGCCCACGCAAGACATGGTTCTGGGACTTTACTATCTGACCAAAGGCAAGCCCGGCGCCAAGGGTGAAGGCCGCGCCTTCGCCAACATCGAAGAAGTT
This sequence comes from Terriglobia bacterium, assembly GCA_020073465.1. Taxonomy (GTDB): domain Bacteria; phylum Acidobacteriota; class Terriglobia; order Terriglobales; family Acidobacteriaceae; genus Sulfotelmatobacter. The sequence goes on along the minus strand of JAIQFC010000005.1, from coordinate 37,283 downwards.
CTGATGGCGCTCGACGCCGGCGAAGTCGAGACACTCTCTCCGATCCGCCTCCGTTACTCGGGCGAGTTGATCGACCTGACCACTGCTTACGATGATCAGGACATCATCCACACCGAGCCGGTCCAGGTGGAGCGGTCTTTCATCAACACCACCGTGGGCCGCGCGATTCTGAACGATCATCTGCCCGAAGGCATGCCTTACATCAACGGCCTGCTCAAGAAGAAGGGCATCGGTGCGCTGGTCAACTACGGCTATCTGCGCTTCGGCCTCGAGACCACGGTCAAGATGCTCGACGAGGTCAAGGATCTGGGCTTCCGCTTCGCTACCCGGGCCGGCCTGTCCATCGGCATCGACGACATGGTCATTCCCGACAACAAGAAGACCCTTGTCCGCGACGCCGAGAAGCAGGTCGTCGCGGTTCAGCAGCAGTATCTGGACGGCGCCATCACCAACGGCGAGCGCTACAACAAGGTCATCGAAATCTGGTCGGCGATTACCGAGAAGGTTGCCGACGAAATGTTCGGTGAGATGCAACGGCGCGACAAGGAAGGCCAACTCAATCCGATTTACGTCATGGCCGACTCCGGCGCTCGGGGATCGAAACAGCAGATTCGCCAGCTCTCGGGCATGCGTGGATTGATGGCCAAGCCCTCCGGCGAAATCATTGAGTCGCCCATCACTGCGAACTTCCGCGAAGGTCTCACGGTGTTGGAATACTTCGTCTCGACCCACGGCGCCCGCAAGGGTCTGGCCGACACGGCGCTTAAAACGGCCGATTCCGGCTACCTGACCCGCCGCTTGGTCGACGTGGCACAGGATGTCATCATCAGCGAGTACGATTGCGGCACCGTCGACGGCATCTATGTGCAAGGTATCGTCGAAGCCGGCGAAATCATCGAACCGCTGCGCGACCGCATCGTGGGCCGCGTATCGCTCGAGAAGATCAAAGACTACGACGGCAACGTCATCGTCGACATCAACAACGAGATCACCGAGGATCTCGCCGGAGCCATCCAGGCTGCCGGTATCGAGCGGGTCAAGATCCGTTCGGTGCTGACCTGCGAGTCCAAGCGCGGTGTCTGCGTGATGTGCTACGGCCGCAACCTGGCTTCCGGACGCCTCGTCGAACTCGGCGAAGCCACTGGAGTCATCGCGGCGCAGTCCATCGGCGAGCCCGGAACCCAGCTCACCATGCGTACCTTCCACATCGGTGGTACCGCATCGCGAGTCTCCGAGCAGTCGCGCCTCGATGCCAAGAACAACGGCAACGTGCGCTTTGTCGGCTTGCAGACGGTCAAAGCGAAATCGGGTGACCTGGTAGTCATGAACCGCCAAGGTTCGATCGCCGTCGTCGACGATAAGAACCGCGAGCGCGAGCGCTACTCGGTTGTGTACGGTGCCAAACTTAAGGTCAATGACGGTGATCCCGTCACGCTCGGCCAGGTTATGGTCGAGTGGGATCCTTACACGTTCGCCATCCTGACCGAAATCGGCGGCACGGCGCAGTTCAAGGACTTGCAGGAAGGGGTCACGCTCCACGAAGAAGTGGACGAAGTCACCGGCCTGTCGCGTCACGTGGTTGGCGATTCGCCCGACGAGAAGCGTCAGCCCGCGATTGTAGTCAAGGGCAAGTCGAGCAAGCGCTACCTGATGCCTTCCCGCTCGCACCTCATGGTGCAGGATGGCGACGCGGTTTCTCCCGGCGACGTGCTGGCCAAGATCCCGCGTGAAACCACCAAAACGAAGGACATCACCGGCGGTCTGCCCCGCGTGGTCGAGCTCTTCGAAGCCCGCAAGCCGCATGAGACCGCGGTCATCAGCGAAATCGACGGCACGGTCAAGTTCGGTGAGGTTTCCAAGGGCCAGCGCAAAATCTACGTGGTCGCCGACAACGGCACCGAGAAGGAATACTCGGTTCCGAAAGGCGTTCACATCAACGTCCAGGAAGGCGAGCGCGTCAAGGCCGGCGAACCGCTCATGGACGGTCCGCTCAACCCGCACGACATCCTGGCCGTCCTCGGCGAGAAAGAACTGCAGGCTTACCTGGTGAACGAAATCCAGGAAGTCTACCGGTTGCAAGGCGTCAACATCTCGGACAAGCACATCGAAGTGATTGTCCGCCAGATGATGCGCTGGGTGAAGGTCGAAGACGTGGGCGATACGCAGTTCCTGCTCGAGCAGCAACTCGACAAGTTCCGCTTCCGCGAAGAGAACGAGCGCGTGATTGCGCAGGGCGGCAAGCCGGCCACCGGTCGGCCGCTGCTTCTGGGCATCACGAAGGCGTCGCTGGCGACGGATTCGTTCATCTCGGCGGCGTCCTTCCAGGAGACCACCCGCGTGCTCACCGAGGCTTCCATCCAGGGCTCGGTCGATCACCTGCGCGGCCTCAAGGAGAACGTCATCGTCGGACGCCTCATCCCGGCCGGCACCGGCATGGAGTACTACCGCAACGTGCGTCTCTCGCCAGAAATGGAAGAGGCCGCCGCCAAGGTGCAGGCCGAGGTTTCGGCTGCCTACGAAGAGGCCGAACGTGCTCTCGAGATGATGCGGCACGAAGGCGAAACCGAGGACCTGCCCGCGGAATTGCCCGCGGAGTAGGCCCAAACTATGGCAAGTCGGGGGCGAGCCCATCGCCCCCGAACCCATTTTGGCTTCCAACTATCGATGCACGCCACCCCCCAGCGATTGCGAATCGAGGAACCGGGCGAACTTCCCTCTTTGCGTCCAGTACCTCCCGGCCCTAATCTAGGGCAACGCATGTTCCGCTTTCTGCGACTCTTGCGGCTGGCTTTCTGGCGTGCCTTCCAGCACGACTCTTTCGCGATTGCGAAAGCCTCTGCTTACTCGTCGATTCTCACATTCTTTCCTGTACTACTGGTTGTAGGTTCGTTCCTGGCCACGTGGCGTAAAGGTCAGCCCTATCTGCGGGAGATATCTTTTGCGCTCAGCCGTATTCTTCCCGCAGGCAGCGCCACCGCCATGAACTACCTGCGCGGAGCGACGCATCGTCCTGTGGGACTGCTGATTACGACTTCGCTGTTGAGCATCTGGACGGCCTCCGGCGTCATGATCTCGTGGATGGAAGGCTTCCGCCGCTGTTACGAGCTGCCCAAGACCTGGGGGTTGGTGAAAGAGCGTCTCATCGCGTTCTCCCTGGTAATCCTCGCCGGTCTCCCCATGACCTTCGCCACGCTGCTGGTGGCCCTCGGCAGCAAGATCGAAACCCAAATCCTGTTCTACATCAACCACGAATTCAGTCCGTACATTTTCCTGATGTGGGGCGCGCTCCGCTGGGTGATCGCCACCCTGACCAGCATCGCCGTGATTGCGCTGATCTATCACAACGCCGTTCCCCGTACCCAGCCCTGGCACAGCGTGATCCCCGGCGCCACCCTGGCCACGGTGATGTGGTTCTCTGCGACCATGTTGTTTCGCTGGTACCTGAGCCATTACGCCGACTACAGCATTATTTTCGGTTCGCTCGGAGTCGGTATCGCTCTGCTGGTGTGGATGTACATGATTTCCCTGGTGATTCTTGTTGGCGCAGAATTCAATGCGATGCTATTCCCCAGGGCGATGCTGGGAAAAGAACTAACCGCGGTCAGTAATCCCAAGACGGCAGACTAATGCCAGCGCTACGCCAAGCCGCGAAGCAGCGATAGAATACAGCCCACAGCTTGCCCTGAGCCTGTCGAAGGGGCGTAAGCCGTGGGTTCACAGAGGACGATGGGTCGGCTCCGGAGGGGCGTAAGAGCCGCTCTTCCTGATTTCGAGATCCTCCCGCATTATTAGGTGATCCGAGGAAAACTTGAACGCTCGTAAGAAAGAGTTTGCAGAAGACTATCCCGCATCGCAACCGTCCACTTCCGCGCGCCGCGCCAAAATCATCTGCACCATCGGCCCGGCCTGCCACTCCGAGGCCGGCATGCGCGACCTGCTCCGCCTCGGCATGGACGTCGCCCGCCTGAATTTTTCCCACGGCTCGCACGAAGAGCACGCCCACAACATCAACCGCCTGCGCCGTGCCGCCGAACGCGAGAATCGAACCGTCTGCATCCTGCAAGACCTGCAAGGCCCCAAGATTCGCACCGGACGCCTGGAGAGGTACGAGCCCGTCCTGATCAAAACGGGTTCCACCGTCACCATCACCCCGCAGGACGTCCTCGGCACCGCCAGCCGCATCTCCACCACCTTCCCGGACCTGGCAAAGGAAGTCACCCCCGGCACGCGCATCCTGCTCAGCGATGGGTTGATTGAAATCCGCGTCCGCTCCGTCCGTGGTAAGGACGTCATCTGCGAAGTAGTCAACGGAGGCATGCTCGGCGAGCACAAAGGCATCAACCTGCCCGGCGTAGCATTTTCCATCCCCGCTCTTACCGACAAGGACCGCAAGGACCTGGAATTCGGCCTCAAGCACGGCGTCGACGCCGTCGCCATCTCATTTGTCCGTTCCGCTGCCGACGTCCGCATGGTCAAACAAATCATTACCCGCCGCGGGAGCGATGTCCCTGTCATCGCCAAGCTCGAAAAGCCGCAAGCCATCGACCATCTCGAGGAAATTCTAGAAGCAGCCGACGGCGTTATGGTTGCCCGCGGTGACCTCGGCGTCGAAATGGCGCCCGAAAAAGTGCCCGTCATTCAGAAGCACGTCATCCGCCGCGCCGCCGCCTGGCGCAAGCCGGTCATCACCGCCACGCAGATGCTGGAATCGATGATCGAGAACCCGCGCCCCACGCGCGCCGAAGCCAGCGACGTGGCCAACGCCATCTTCGACGGCACCGACTCCGTCATGCTCTCCGCCGAAACCGCCAGCGGGCGCTATCCGTGCGAAGCCGTTGCCATTATGGCCCGCATCGTCGTCGAAGCCGAGAGCAACATGGCCGAGTTCACCCAGCCCCGCCGCCGCCGCGACCGCCACGGCCTTTCCATCGCCGAGACCATCTGCGAGTCAATTGCTCACGCCGCCGAAGACCTGCCCATGGGCGCAATCGCCGTCTTCACCGAAACCGGCAACACCGCCCGCATGATCTCCAAGTACCGCCCCAAGACCCCGATCTACGCCTTCACGCATGCTGTCCCGGTGGCGCAGCGCACCAATCTCTTTTGGGGAGTGCATCCCGTCCGCTGTCCCCAGGCGCGGTCCGCCGAACAAATGGTGAGCATGGCCGAGCAGGACTTGCTCCAGCGCGGCCTGCTCAAGGCCGGAGACGTATTGGGAGTGGTCGCCGGCACGCGTCAGGCCTCCGGCTCTACCAACCTGATGCGCCTCCATCAGGTCAGCGCCGAGGAAGCCGACGCAGTTTCTCACGGCCAGCCCCCACGCGCGCGCCGCCAGAAGCTATAATCCCGCTGTATGTCACAGGAAATTCTATCCGTGGCGGTCTGGGAGCCCGTCCCCGACATGGAAGCCGCTTCGCTCGCCACCATCCGCGAGCTGATCGCCATTCTCTCCGCCAAAGGCTACAGCCGCGACCTGCTTTATCGTGACGGCGAGTCGCACTACGTTCTGCTGCGTTACTGGAAATCCGAGGAATCCCGGCGTGCCGCGCAAGAGGATCCCGAAGTCCAGCGCTGCTGGGCGAGGCTGGGCAACGAAATCCAGATCCTCAAGGTCTACGAAAAGCTGGAAAGTGTTCCGCTCGGCGCGAAGAAGTGAAGAAGTTAATGCCGTGATGTAAGACAAGTACCACCACAACTCATGTGGGGACAGCCGCCCCTGGCTGTCCAGCCGAGCAAAGCTCGGCTCTTCTGTCCACGATATAGAATGTTGCGGAGCAACCCCGTGCCCGCCTCCATTAGTTCCTTTACCGAAGACTGCCTCGTCCCTCACGTTCGCGGAGTCCTACACACCCCCCAAACACCCAACCACGACGCCCTCATCCTCACTCACGGCGCCGGATCCAACGCCCAAGCCCCGCTTCTGGTCGCCCTCGCAGAGGCCTTCTCCAGCGCTGGATTCACCGTCCTCCGCTGCGACCTCCCCTACCGCCAGACTCGTCTCTACGGCCCGCCCGGTCCCGGTGACGCCGCCCGCGACCGCTACGGCCTGAAAAATGCCATCGCGGCCATGAGAAAGTTGATCTCCGGCCGCATCTTCCTCGCCGGCCACTCCTACGGTGGCCGACAGTCGAGCATGCTCTGTGCCGAAGAGCCAGACGTAGCTGCAGGACTGCTCCTGCTCTCCTATCCTCTCCATCCGCCGCGCAAACCGGAGCAGCTCCGTACGCAACATCTGACCAGCCTGCGTACGCCCACGCTCTTCGTCCACGGCACCCGCGACCCCTTCGGCTCCGTCGCAGAACTAGAGCAAGCGTTGAAGATGGTCCCCGCGAAAACAGAGTTGTTTGCGGTCGAGGGGGCCGGTCACGACCTGGGATTCAAAGGAAAAGGGAAGCGGCAAGAACTGCCGCAGGAAATCCTGGCCAAGTTTAGGAAATTCTGCGTAAGGTCTTAGGTGTTGAGTTTTAGGTCTCAGGACCTTGGGGTTTGTGTTTTGCGCAGCCGCAGGATCACCCGAGAACTGAGGTCGAAGACCTAACCCCCAAAGACCTAAGACCCAAGACCTGCACTATCTAATTCACCCACCCCGACTTCGATCCGCCATTCCCCTTGCGCACATCATCGTCCGGCGGAATGTAGTTCCCGTGCTCGTCGAAGTGGACGTCCCGATCATGCTGGCGCATGTAGACTTCAAACTTCTTTGCCGCCCGCCGCCGCTTCCAGCGGTAATAGTCATTCCTCAGCCCGAAGTAGCGTTCGGAAAATCCGAACAGAAGCCCGCGGCCAGGGACGAACCTGACATACAGAAACCCGAAAAGCAATCCGCCCAGATGAGCTGAATTCGCAACGCCGCTCTGCGATGGCTGAAAGGTCGCGACCACCACCACGAAGATGATGATCGCCACGAGGTACTTCGCCTTGATCGAGAATGGAAACGGAAACAGGAAGATCTCGCGATCCCCGTAGAGCATCCCGAAGGCGATCAGCAGTCCATAAATTCCACCGGACGCTCCGATCGTTGGGGTGCCTGGGGAGGCACCAGGCAAGGGCGTGTACGATATCCCCATCGACACCAGTGCGGCCCCGACTACACAGAAAAAGTAGAACTCCAGAAACTTCCGCGAGCCCCAATCCTGTTCCTCCTGCGATCCAAACATCCACAACGTCAGCATATTCACGAGGATGTGACTCAAATTCGCGTGCAGGAACGAATAGCTGACCAGCTGCCAGACAAATCCGTAGTGCACTACCAGGGCCGGAACAAGACCAAGGTAGACCTCCATGGCACGTGGGCCATCATGGGAGATTAAGGCCAGAATGACTCTTTGGAAAAAGAACACCGCTGCGCAAGTGATGATGAGCCGCTTCACCCACCGCGTGAACGGGGGAAAGCTCAACGTCATGGAACGCCCGCGATTCATGGAAAACAGGGACTGGCGATCAGTGAGGAAAGGGCCTTCGCCGAATATCCTTCCGCCATCTTATCAGGTTGCATTCGGCAGCGCTCAGCGCTCCGGCATCGGAACAACCGCCAGGCTGCGATGCCCTTCGTGATCCATCGCCCGCACTGCGAAGATGACATTATCCTTGGAAATCTTCAGCGTAATACGCGTAGTATTGCCAACTTTTTCCGCGTGTTCCCATTCTGGGCTTGAAGTCGCGCGCCACAGAACCTCATATCCGGTTGCGCCCGGCGCAGCCTGCCACGTCAGCGTGGAATCATTCTCCAGGTCCTTCGCCAGCACATGTACATTCCCCGGCGGCGCCGGAGCCGCAGCCAGCGACGCCAAAGTCGCCGCATTCAGCCGCGCCACGTGCGCCACATAGTCAAAATCTACAAACTTCGCCAAATCCCCGTATTCGATGCCGCTTTCCGTGCGCACGTTCTGATGCTGATGATGAAAATCCTCGCGAAACTCCGTAAACCGCACCGCAGAAAACCCTTCCTGGTTGAAGGAATAGTGATCGCCGCCGCGCAGGTAGCGATCCAGCCGGAACACCAGCAGCGGCTTCACTCCCGCGTCGTAGCTCCGCCCGATTTCCGCGATATAGCGCGCCACCTGCCGTGACCCCGAATCGCTCTCCCCACCCAGCCCTCGGATGCGCCGGATTTCCTGCTCCGTCGCCGCTGTGGGAAGCCCCTCGGAAAAAACACGCACCACCGAGTGATCCTGCTGCGTACTCTTGTCCCCTCCGACGATGTCATTGTTCAACACCGCTTCCAGCTTCCAGCCCTGCTCCTTCGCCATCTTTGCGAAATGGCTGCTGCCGTTGAGCCCCTGCTCCTCACCCGCCACCGTAAGAAAAACAATCGTCGCCGGAAACTTCATCTTGCTCAGCACACGCGCACATTCCAGGCTCACCGCCGCGCCGCTTCCGTCATCGTTGGCCCCCGGAGCGTCTCCCGCAACATCCAACGTATCGCTATTGCGCGAATCGTAATGCCCCGTCACCAATACGATGCGCTTCGCCCTCTCCGCGTCCGTGCCCTTCAGGACCGCGTAAACACTGGTGATTTCAGTCGGTTTCGGAATGCGGTCGGCCACTGCCTCCGTGAACGTGTCCATCTTCACTTCCAGACATCCGCCGCACTCCCTCGAGTAGCGCTCAAACTCCGACTTGATCCACTCCCGCGCTGCACCGATCCCGCGCCCCGCCGCAATCGAAGCCGGATCCTGAGCCGAGAGTGTAAGCCGCGTCCCAAAGCTGACCAGCTTCTCAATATTTGCCTGAATCTGCTTGGCGGAAACTTGCTGCAGCGCCGCCGCGATACGGGGATCAGCCGGCGTCTTCTCCTGCCCGGCGCCTTGTGCAAAGCACGTGAGCGTCAACGCCAGGGTCGTCGCCGCAAGGATTGAAGAATCTATGATTCGACGCATGGCAGGTCAGTCCTCGGAATCTCGCCCACCGTCCGCAGGAGCCGCTTCCGCCCCATCGCGGGAAAACTTCATTTTCTCCCTCCCATCCCACTTGACCTCCGGGCAGCGGAGAATCTAAATATTATCAGGAGGCTCCAACAGGTATGGGAGGGTTTATGGTGTTGTGCCCGGAATGTGAAACCGATCTGGACGTGGAAGAAGAAGAGGTCGACGAAGGGGAAGTGATCTCCTGTCCCGAGTGTGGCACCGATTTTGAAGTCGTCACCACCAGTCCGCTGGAGCTCAAGGCGGTCGAGGAGGGGTACGAGGAAGAGGAAGAAGAGGAAGAGGAAAGCGAAGACGGTGATTACTCCTAGCCTCCGCCACGATGTGTGTATTTCAATTCTGCGACTGTTGTCTTTCCTGCTGATCGTCCTTTCCCTGTCTGCCTTTGCGGTCCACAGCAACGCTGCCGGCGCGAAACAGCACAAGCCCAAGAAGGACTACGCCGTCATCGTCGGCACAGTCTGGGGACCGGACGATCGCCCCGTCTACGGAGTCAAGGTCAAGATCCGCCGCGCTCAGGACAAGAAAGCCAAGTGGGAGCTCTACTCCGACCACCACGGCGAATTCGCCCAGCGCCTCCCCGTGGGCAAAGCCGATTACCTGGTTACCGCCGATCTCAAGGACTTCAAACCCAATGACGGCAAGCCCTTACACCAGGTCCAGGAGGTTACCGTCCACATCGACAGCAACGAGCGCATCGACATCGGTTTGCATCTAACTCACTAGAGATCCATGAGACAATTGAGGTTCACATGAATCCCAAACGGTTCGTTTTGCTGTCGCTCGTTACGACTGGCGCGCTGCTCCTCGTCCTCAGCGCCGTAGCCGGTGCTTCACCCGACAAGAAGGACAAATCCAATGGCCGGCTGCTGTTTGGCAAGGTCCTTGATTCTCAGGACAACCCGGTGGTAAACGCCGTCGTCTACGTCACCAATACCCGCACTCGCGCGGTGAAGACCTACATCGTCGGCCAGGACGGCACCTACCGCTTTCCCGCGCTTCTTCCCGCGGTGGACTACGAGGTCTACGCCCAGTTCAACGGCCGCAAGAGCGATACGAAATCCGTGAGCCAGTTCGACGACCGCTCCGAGGTCTACATCGTCCTGAAAGTCGACACCCGCTAGAACTCTCCAGGCAACCTCCGGCCCGCGCTGCTCTGGGGAAGGTCTCTGTGTTTTGAAATGCGCGGCTTCAAGCCACGCCGCAAGTACAGCTAAATAGAGAGGTGGGAGAGACGTCGTCCCAACCCACCTTGCTCGCACCCGTCAAGCAACTTTTTTGCCCTGTTCCGGGTTCATACAATCAGGGAATCAGTTGGCCGGAGGAGATCGTGAACCCGCTACGCTTTTGTCATAATACGAATCGCTTCTTAATCCGGCGCATGATCACGTGCTGGCTCGTTCTTTGTGCCGCTTCGCTGGCTGCCCACGCGCAGAGCGGCCGCCTCAGCCCGTATCAGGACGAGAGCGACGGCGTCAGCGCCGGCGGCAAGTGGATGGAGTTCCACTCCGAAGATAAGATGACTGCCGCGAAGAAGGTCCGCTTCGAACTGCTCGCCGACAACTACTTCCGCGAGGACCCCGAATACAAGCCCCGGGTCGAGCTCTTCTGCAGCGATGGCAAGCTCACGCTCGCCGACTTCAACCCCGGCACCCGGCTCAGCCGCCCCGACTATCCCGGTTTCTGGGGACAGCCCAAGATGGAAGTCCTGGTCCGCATCGACGACACCCACCGCCACCGCGGCTGGAACTGGGTCAACGGTCATTTTCTCTCCATGGACAAGGGCACTACTCGCGGTCTGATCGGAGCCCAAACTTTCAAGGTGGAAGCCAGGACCAAGAGCGGCCCTCAGATCGCCGAGTTCTCGCCCGGAGGTCTCGACCTCAGTCGCGTCAAACAGGCCTGCGACCTGACCCCGCAAAGGCCCAGCAACGACTAGGGGCTATGTCACAAGTAGCGCTGGGACGGGCACGGCCCTTCAGCGGTGCCGATTCAAGCCAGCAAGAACGAGGGCTTTACCCCTGAGGGGATCCGGCGCACTTCCGGGCTGAAGGCTGATAGCTGATAGCTGAACGCTGAATGCTGGTTCCCGTTTGCTCCTCCGCACTCCTTCATTTAGCATGTGCCGAACCCCAAAGTTTCGTTGGAGCCGCGCATGGGCAGCGATCTCATTACCGGCCTTGCAATTCTGTTATTCGTCGCCGGCGTTCTCATCTACACCGTCATCCTCTACAACGAACTAGTACGCCTGCGCAACGACAACGACCGTGCCTGGGCCAACATTGACGTGCTCCTGAAGCAGCGTCATGACGAGATCCCCAACCTGGTCGAGACCGTCAAGGGATACATGCAGCACGAGCAGCAAACGCTGCTGGCGGTCACCCAGGCCCGCGCCGCCTCGATGAACGCGGCCAGCATCAACCAGAAAGCGACTGCCGACCTGATGATGACCGGCGCCCTCCGCGGTCTGTTCGCGGTCGCCGAAAATTATCCGCAGCTCAAAGCCAACGATAATTTCCTCAAGCTGCAGACTCGCATCACCGAACTCGAAGAGCGTATCGCCGACCGCCGCGAATTCTTCAACGACGACGTCAACACCTACAACACCCGCATCGGCCAGATCCCCGAAGTCTTCCTGGCCAGCTTCATGAGCCTTAAGCCGCGCTCCATGTTCAAAGTGTCCGACGAAGATCGCCGCCAGATCGAAGTAAAGTTCCAGGGCCAGACCGCCGCCGGCGCATGAGGTTGTGTGCTTGTGTGGCGCGGACCTGCCCTGAGCGAAGTCGAAGGGGCCTCGCCCGCGAAGGAAGTGCAACAGCAGACGCTAACCGACGGTGTGCTGGGTGCCCCATTTCTCGCGTCCTTTGCGAGAAGTGGGGTTCTTGATTACATTGGGAATCTACCCCAGCAATTTCGCCGCAGCCTTCGCGTAGTACGTCAGAATTATGCTGGCCCCCGCCCGCCGGATACTGACCAGCGACTCCATCATCACCCGTTCCCGGTCGATCCAGTTGTTGCGCGCCGCCGCTTCGATCATGGCGTATTCCCCAGAGACCTGATACGCCGCCAGCGGCAAATCGAATCGCTCGCGCGCCGCCGCAATCACGTCGAGGTAAGGCATGGCCGGCTTCACCATGATCATATCCGCGCCCTCTTCGATGTCCGCTTCGATCTCCCGCATCGCCTCACGCAGGTTCGCCGAATCCATCTGGTAAGAGCGCCGGTCCCCGAACTGCGGCGTCGAGTCGGCCGCTTCGCGGAACGGCCCGTAGAAGCCTGACGCGAACTTCGCCGCATAGGAAAGAATCGGCGTATTGATGAATCCCGCCTCGTCCAGTGCGCGACGAATCGCGCCCACACGTCCGTCCATCATGTCCGAGGGCGCGATGATGTCGATGCCCGCTTTGGTCAGAGACACTGAAGTTCGAGCCAGCAGTTCGAGCGTCGCATCATTGACAATTTCGTACTCCGCCGTCGCCGCCGGCGGAGCAGCCACTGCCGCTCCCAGCGATTGACCCGCCGCCTTCACAATCCCGCAATGCCCGTGCGACATGTACTCGCAAAGGCAAACATCCCCCATCAGGATCAACCCGGGAACCTCGCGCTTCATGGCGCGGGCAGTCTGCTGCACGATCCCGTTCTCCGCCCAGGCCCCGGTAGCCACTTCGTCCTTCTTGTTAGGCAGCCCGAATAGGATCACCGCCGGCACGCCCAGCGAATGAACCTCCCGCGCCTCCCTCACCGCCTCATCCACCGACAGGTTGAATACGCCCGGCATCGAGCGTACTTCCTTCCGCACCCCCTCCCCCGGACACACAAACATCGGATACACAAAGGCGTCCGGAGTAAGGCGCGTTTCCCGCACTAGGTTGCGTAGTTCTCCCGTGCGGCGCAGGCGGCGGAGTCGAGTGACAGGAAATGCCATATCAGATCACCGTGGGAAACAACTGCTTCCCTGCGAGGATTCTAGATCATTTGCGCTGCCCGATGCGCTCCGAATCGTGGTTAGAGGTGCACTTGGGACTCCGGGGTCGCGCCTTTGTTGATCATGCTGTGGGGGCTGGGCGTAGGCGTAGCCAAGCGGAGGTACCAGTGAAAAACCCTCTCCGCGATTTGCACGGCCAGCTCAACTGGACCCAGGCCGACCTCGCCAAAAGACTCGGCGTCTCCCGCCAAACCGTCAACGCCATCGAAACCGAAAAATACGACCCCAGCCTCCCCCTCGCCTTCAAGATCGCCAAACTCTTCCGCAAACCAGTAGAGGAAATGTTCAAGACGTGAGAATAGTTCTATACTCTTTTCTATAGTGGTATAATAACCCGTGTATGGCAATTAGTATCAAGAGCATAGAAACTGAGCGGCTGGTCCGGGAGATCGCAGCGAAGACCGGGGAGTCTTTAACCGGTGCTGTCCAAAAGGCCTTGGAAGAACGCCTTGGGCGGCTCAAGCAACAGCGTCGAAGTCAGATCCTTTTGAGCCAGTTAGAGGAGATCCTTCGCCGCGTGGACCAGTTACCTGTTCTGGATCGCCGTAGTGCAGACGAAATCCTTGGCTATGATGAGCACGGCCTCCCACGGTGATCCTGCAAACATGGTCATTGATACATCAGCTCTCGCAGCCATCTTCTTCGCCGAGCCCGAGCGTCGGACATTCCTCGATGCCATCACTATAGCCGCAAGTCGCCTGGTATCCGCCGCGACCGTGCTCGAAACTGGAATCGTACTAGAAGCTCGGCAAGGAGACGCTGCCGGCCGCGAGTTCGATCTCTTCGTGGTTCGTGCCAATCTCCAAATCGTACCCGTAGACGCCGAACAAGCCGACATTGCCCGCTCCGCCTGGCGCAAATACGGAAAGGGCCGCCACCCAGCGGCCCTCAATTTTGGTGACTGTTTCGCCTACGCCCTCGCCAAATTCTCCGGCGAACCACTGCTGGCGAAGGGAACTGGTTTCAGCCTCACGGATATAGAAGTCCACAAATGAAAAGGCGGCCCACAGGCCGCCCACCATCAACTGAGAACTGAGAACTGAGAACTGAGAACTGAGAACTGAGAACTGGGAACTGAAACTATTCCTCCTCTTCCTTCACCTCGCCCCGCTCCGCCTTCGCCTTCTCAATAATCTTCTCCTGCAGTTGCCCCGGCACCACATCGTAGTGATGCATCTCCATGTTGAAGCTCCCGCGCCCCTGCGTCATCGAGGTCAAGTCTACGCCGTAGGTCAGCATCTCCGCCATGGGCACTTCCGCCTTTACGATGGTGTTGCCCCCCTTGTTGTCCATACCCTGGATGCGTCCCCGCCGGCTGTTCAGATCGCCCATGATCGAGCCCGCAAAGTCGTCGGGCACTGTGATCTCGACCGCCATCACCGGCTCGAGCAGCGTAGGCTTCGCTACTTCCATCGCCTTCTTGAACGCGATCCGCCCCGCCATCTGGAAAGACAAGTCGTTGGAGTCCACGTCGTGATACGACCCGTCATACAGAATCACGCGGAAGTCCACCACCGGAAATCCGGCCAGATACCCGCGCGCCGCCGCGTCCCGGATGCCCTTCTCCACCGGAGGGATAAAGTTCTTCGGGATCGCGCCCCCGAAGATTTCGTTGACGAACTCGAACTCTCCGCCCCGCGGCAAAGGCTCCATCTTGATCTTGCAGTCGCCGTACTGACCGTGCCCCCCGGTCTGCTTCTTGTGTCGCCCTTGCACGTCGGCCTTCGCGCGGATCGTCTCCCGGTACGGCACCTTCGGCGCTTTCAGATTCACTTCCGTGTGATACCGCTTCTTCAGCTTCGCGACTGTCACTTCAATATGTTGCTGCCCTGTGCCCGCGATCAGGAATTCCTTCGTCTGCGGATCGCGGAAGAACCGCAGCATCGCATCCTCTTCCATCAGCTTGTGGATGCCCGGCCCCAGCTTGTCCTCATCCGCGCGGCTCTTCGGTTCGATGGCAAACGTAATCGCCGGCTCTGGCAACTTCACCCGCGGATACTGAATCGGCGCCGACTTGTCGCCCAGCGTGTCGCCCGTCAGCGTCTCTTTCAACTTCGCCACCGCCCCAATATCTCCAGCGTGCAATTCGTTCACCGGAATCGCCGTCTTCCCCTGCATCACACCAATGTGCGACAGCTTCTCCGCGGTTCCTCGCAAGAAGTTCTGCACCGTCACGTCATTCTTCAGTACACCAGAAAAAACCTTGAAGTACGAAATCCTCCCCGAAAAGGCATCCGACACGGTCTTGAACACGTACAGCGACACCGGCTCTGCGTCCGTCTCATGCCGTTTCGGCACATCCCCATTGCCTGATGCGGGAGCCTCTCCCTGCACCCACTCATGCTCCGAAGGCGCGGGCGTGTAGTCCACGATGAAGTCCATCACCCGGTCCGCGCCCACATTCCCCAATCCAGAGCTGAAGATCACGGGAAAAATCCGGTCCTCCCGAATCGCATTGTGCAGCGCCGGAATCAGGTCTTCCTCCCCTAGCGTCCCTGCCTCAAAGAACTTCTCCATCAACTTGTCATCGCCCTCGGCCACCAGCTCCACCAGCCGCTCGTGCGCCGTCTGCGCCTGTTCTTTCAGGTTCGCCGGAATCTCCGTCTCTTTGCCCTTGCCATTGCCGCCCAACTCGTACGTATAAGCCTTCATCCGTACCAGGTCGATCACGCCCGACAGATTCTTCTCCGCCCCAATCGGCAGCTCGATCGGAATCACATTCCGCCCAAACGCATTGATCACCGATTCCAGCACTCGCTCCGCATTTGCCCGGTCGCGATCCATCCGGTTCACCACGATCAGCCGTGGCGTCTTGTACTCCTCGCAGTAATCCCAAACCCGCTGGGTGACCACTTCCACGCCGGCCACGCCATCCACCACCACGATCGCCGCGTCCACTACCGGCAGTACCATCTTGGCCTCGTGGACAAACATGTTGAACCCGGGAGTATCCAGAATGTTGATCTTCGACGTGCCCCACTCCACCACCGCCGCAGCCGTCGAAATCGACATCTTGCGGCCAATCTCCTCCTCGTCGTAGTCCGTGGTCGACGACCCATCGTCCACCCGTCCCAACCGCTGCGTCGCCCCCGATGTATACAGCATGGCCGACACCAGCGAGGTCTTCCCCGCATGCCCGTGCCCCACCATCGCTACATTACGGATGTTTTCCCCAGAATAGATTTTCACGAGTAGGCTCCCTCAGCAGGCGTGGGAAGGAAACGGCCCATAGAAGGATTAGGACAGGAACAGGCCAGCCCGACATCACCTGCCAAAACCTAGGATGCTACCACGCGGGAAGCGGGCGTCTCAACTTGGCGAGGCCCCGTGTCCTATTTCTCCTGTGTCATCCCGACCGCGAGCGGAGCGAGCCGGGAGGGACCGTACGACACCATCCCGGCCAATGCCCTCAAAAAGCGCGTTCTCTCTTTGCGCCCTCTGCGGTTGTTCTCCGCGCTCTCTGCGTTTCTGGCTTTTGAAGAGCCCGCCACCGCTGCCCGGTGTATGATTCCTTCGCCATGCTAGGCAACCGCACCAGCGAGCAGTGGATCGCCCAATACTCCACCAGCCACCAGCACCCCATCAACCGTGCCTGCCACACGCTGGGCATACCCACCATTCTTATTTCCGTAGCCATCTTTCTCGCCAGCATCTTCCTGCACCGCCTCTGGCTCTACGCCGCCCTCCTCTTCCTTTTCGGGTGGACCCTCCAATTCATCGGCCACGCCCTCGAACGCAAGCCGCCCGAGTTCTTCCACGACTGGCGCTTCCTTTTCGTGGGTGTCCGCTGGTGGTGGGCCAAAATCCGCGGCCAGGCGTAGGAGTCTCGCTTCGATACACAACTCATATGTCGCGTCATCCTGCCCCTGAGTTGGTCGAAGGGGAGGGACCTCAGTATCGTGCCCGGGGAGACTCTGTCGTCGCAAGATAGTCCTCCGAAAGTGGACGAACGATGCTGTGTTAAGCCGCGAAACGGCGTAAGAATGCAGCCCACGGCACAAGCCGTGGGCACGAAGTAGAACGGGAACAAGCCCCAACGGGGCGAAAGAGAAGCTTCGACACAGACTCCCCGGGAACTGTGCCTGCCTACCCCTTTTCCAGGCATATACTTGAATCGACTCCCGGAAAGGACAACTCTCATGAATCGCAAGAGCTTTCTCCTCCCAGCAGTGTTCGCCCTCGCTTCTCTGGCGTACGCGCAGAGCACGCCATCTCAGGCACCTCCTCCCAATCCTCCTGCCGCCGCCGCTCACGACCAGATGGGCGACGAGCACCACCATCACCAGATGGCGGACATGCACAAACACCACATGGCGGCGATGAAAGCCGACCTGGACAAGATGAAGGCGTCCCTCGACCAGATGAAAGCCAATGCGGCCAAGATCAGCGAACCCGCCGAGAAGGCGCGCTGGCAAGCCAACGTAGATCTATGGACCGTCATGGTTGGCCACATGGAACAGATGATGAAACACATGGACTCCATGGGTGGCGGAATGGGCATGATGGAGATGCACCACGGCAGCAAACCCGCTCCCCCGACTCCTCCGCCAGCCGAACCCAAGTAGGCTCGCGTTTTCGGTGCGACCGAAATCCTTGAACTGCCGGTCAAGTGGGCCAGGCGGCTAAGCCTGTCCCTCCGCTAAAATATCCCCATCCTCAATTCAAGGACTCATTCTCCATGACCCACGAAAACGGCGGCTCCCCCGCCCCCGAAAAGAAGATCTGGATGACCCTCACCGGGCTCCCCCTGACTTTCCGCCTCGACTGGCCCTTTCACAAATCAACCTCGGGCGCCGATTTCTGGGTCCTCCACGGCGACATCCGCCTCGAGAACTCCGCCGATCTCCACGCCCCGGTCGCCGTTAACCTCTCCGCCACCGTCCGCGAAGTCATGCCCTCGCTCGAGCCCAAAGACGCCGAAGCTCCCGTCATCAACGCTCTCCGCAAAGAAGTCGACCGCCGCCAGATCGAATTCCTTAAATCCGGGAAGTTGCTCCCCGTGGCTTTCTCCAGCCGTCACTACGACTTCAGGCGCGCAAAATGGGTCTTTGGCAAAGCCACCGACGAGGTCATTGCCGAGTTCCTCGAGCGCAAAGTCTACTGGCAGACCAGGCTCACCGCAGAGAAGCGCGTCCGGATCGCCGATCCCGCCGAGGCCCAATATCTTGAAACCACCGCCTCCCATCTGCTGGAGGTTGCCGCCCGGCTTGTTGCCGCCGAGGGATTGATTCGCATCGAGGCCGAATGGGCAGAAGCCACTCCCAGCCTCATGTCTCAAGCTGACAGATTCGAGTCTGCCATGCGCCAGGCTACCGACGAACTGGAAAAGAAACACGCCTTCGAGCGCGGGTAGTTTCGCACGATGTTAGGACGACCGGCGTGTGCTCGTTCTCTTCCAGCCGCCAGGCCGTTGGTCCCACAGTGACGGGAATCACTGCGCACCACCAGCCCTCTCGTTAGTATTCCTCTGACAGCGAGAGCTCATGAGAGCGCTGTTCCCCCCGAAGGACACGAGGGTGGTCAAGGCTCGGGTAGCCCTGTCTTGTCCTCCGGTCTTCGCTTCTCTCAGCCCATCCTTTCTCGTTGAGCTGCAGCAATTCTCGCCCTTATTCGTGAGTTGGGAGGCAACTTAAAATGAAAACAATCATTCCGGCCGCGCTCGCCCTGTTTTTAGCACTGATGGTTTGCGACATGAACGCCCAGAGCACTGCACCGCTCCGCGGCGTCAAGGCGGTGCAAGTCGATCCGACCGTCGTGGCCAAACCAGACAAGGTCAAAGAACCATCTGCCCCAAACCTCGTTCAAGACAGCCTGAAAAATGCGCTTCGCACCGCCAACATCGACATCGCCGACAGCGCCCCGATTCGCGCCCATATCGTTCTTGACGAATTTACTTCCGGCAGTACAGCTAAGAGATTTTTGGTTGGTTTCGGCGCAGGGCGGAGCACCGTGACGTGTCACCTGGTGCTGCAGGACGCCGATGGCAAAGAACTCCACAGCACGAAGATTCATGTTCGCGGCAACCTTGTCTGGAGTCCGTATCAAGGCAACAACACGCAGCGCAGGCAAGCGGTAACCAGTTATGAGCAGAAGCTCCTCGAAGAGATTGAGCGGATGAAGTAGTACGCACCAACTCGCCCGGGATTCTCTGCGCAGAACGAAGGAAAGCCACAATTCGCGAAGAGTGATCAGAAAGGCCTTCTCGTACCCTTCTCTACGCCGCCGCATCCCTCCCGATCCACAGAACATGCCGGGCTGAGCCGACTACCTTTGCTCGTACGCCCGCTTCAATCCCGCTATATCGATCTTTTCCATTTGCAGCATGGCCATCATCACCCTCTTTGCCTTCTCCGCATCCTTGTCCTGCAGCATCTTTCCCAGAACTGACGGAATAATCTGCCACGACAAACCGTACTTGTCGTTCAGCCAGCCACATCGGTCTTTTGATCCGCCTTCAGACAGCTTCTCCCATAGCTCGTCCACTTCTTGCTGCGTCTCACAGTTCACGAAGAACGATATGGCGGGCGAGAACGTAAACTGCGGGCCGCCGTTGAGTGCAAAAAAGTCTTGCCCCTCAAGTTGGAATGTCGCTGACATGACTGTCCCCTTCGCTCCCGGGCCGCCTTCGCCATATCGAGTGACCCTCACCACTTTGGAATTCTTGAAGACGGAAACATAGAAATTCATCGCCTCTTCGGCTTTGCCGTCAAACCACAAAAACGGGGTGATCTTCTGCACAGAGTTTTCCTCCTTTACTTTCCTAGGGAGCTACTTTCAACGGCGCGGATACCGTCCCAATGCGCCCGCTCAGCCGGTCGCGGACGACGAAGCGAACCACGTAATCTCCCGGGGCGACCGTCAAGGCACCGCGGTAGTCGGTTCCCATACTCCTGAACCGGTCGAGTGTCTCCGGTTTGAAGTTACCTTCCATTGTCTGCTCCGTGTCGCCTGCTGGCGCGCCGGTCGGCGTTCGAGCAGCTGCCCAGAAGTCCACAGCGAAGCGGTTGCGGTTGGTCTCGTCTACCTCGGCGAAACCCGGTGGCATCGTGAGGATAAAGATCGCTTTCTTCCTGCCCTGCTCAGAGACTGCCTGGACTTCCTGCCATTTTGCGGTGATAGGAATCGCGGTGTACTCTAGGGGCGAGTCCAGCGCCGCTTCCATCGCGTCCTTCGATGTCTCCTCCGACTTCGCTAACGGCGGCCTCAGGAAGAATCCTGTGCGTGCCAGGACCTGCGCCCCCTCCTGATTGACCCTCACGCTCAGTTTTCGCCAACCCGCCTTCTTGCCTTCGCGATGCAGGTAGTAGCCCAGCAGGTAATAGCTGGCGCTGTCGTCGACCGCTTCGTGGATCGCACTCTGCAGCCCGTTCTTGTTGAAATAGGCCCGCCCCGCGGTTGCGCGGGCGAACGTCTCAAAGGTGCCATTGGTGCCAGCGTGCAGCCACTGTCCGTGTGTGAATGGATCCGGCAGAGGCTTCTTCACCAGAACTGTGGAAGGTCCAGGCAAGTCCCCCAGCCCGTGAACGTCCACGGGATAAACCGAAATTTGCGCCTGGTTCAGCGCCGCCCATGTGCTCTCATAAAGCGGCGCCAGGTTGGCCAGAGTATCCAGGCCTGCGCCCGATTCTTTCAGCGCCATGGTCGTCTCGTTGATCGTGAAAGGAAACCCGCCGCCCGCCCACACCAGGGTCTTGCGGCCCGGAAATCCTGCGAAAGCCTGCGCAATCTGCTGCATGGATTGCAGAGTGAGGGTGATCACCCGACGTCGATCAAAAGACACCGCGGCCTGCTCCGAATCTACCTGGAACTCTCCAAACCCCTGCAGGATCGTGGATAACTTGTCCGTCGCGTTGGTGAGGAAAGCCTCCGACGGATCCTCCGTGACCGGCGCCTGGCTGCGGTCGACGCGGTTCAGAGCGGTCGCTACCTGTTTGGGATCGTTGCTGAAATGGTGAATCAGCTTCACCCCGGTGCGGTTCAATGCCAGCAGAGAAATCGGCAGGTCGGCATTGCCCGGTTCCGTAAGGTATTTGATGACTTCGTTCTTGGCATAAGTCTGGTCTGCAGGCGGCGTATTGATCATGTCGAGCACCACGATGGTCAACTGCCGCGGCGACGAGTCCTCGCCTTGCAAGTTGGTGAATTGATCCGGCGGACCCGGACGGCGCTGTGCCGGAGTGCTCGGCGCCTGGATCTCTTCAAAGACCCCAATCTGCTGCTCCTTGCCCTCTTCGGCCAGTGTGAAGTCTTCCTTCTTTAGCCCGTGAATATGCGCTCCCGATTTGTCCCTCACGATCACCGGCACAGAAACCAGTTCCGCGTGGGCCGTGAGCGTAGTCGTGGGCCTGGAAGGACTCTGAGCCTGGACGCCAGTCACCAGCGCCAGACCAAGTCCCCAGGCTGCGCGTTGCCAGCGGGTTGGAGCAGACCACAACACCATGGCGCGCTAGTCTACAACGTTTTGGGCCCGCCGTAGCCGAGTCGCCATCCCGTTACGAAGTAGTCGGATCGTAATCCGCGCAACGTTGTCGACCGATCCCTCTTAAGCTGCGACCGGGTCGGGAGTGAAATTGCCAGTCAGCTAACGCGTTCTCGCCTTCCGTGTGATGCAAGAAAAGAGCCGCCCGAGGGATCGAGCGGCCTGAACTCCAAACAAGGAAAAACGCGGTCAGCATGACCAATCGTCATTCCGACCACACGCCCATCGCATCCGTCCGGCAAACCCGCTTAATCAATATTGTTGACTGCCCAAATTGCAAGAATGGCGACGGCGACAACGACTCCACCTAACACCCCGAGGGCGATCTTCGTGCCCTTCGACATTCCCTTTGGGTGGACTTCCCGAACGTCTGCGTAGGCCAACCTCTTGGCTGTCCCGGTCTTCTGGTCGGTAACGACGAAGCCTGTGTCAGTAATGTCGCTTACCTTGCCGCTGAGTTTCTTCTGATTGTCGATCTTCTTGTTCAGGATGACTTTGACAGCTTTGTCCGTCTCCTGTGCCTTGCGCAGGACTTGCTGCATTTTGGCCGGGGTCTGCACTGGGGATTGCGCTGGGGTTTGTCCAGCCAGGCTGCCATGCAAGAGGACAATGACGAGCAATACGGAGATCACTTTAGAAGGCATTTCGCACCTCCCGTCGTTCTGGCGCTCCCACGCCCCCGCGGGACGCAACGCAAAGTCGCCCAGTTAGGGGGCGGCATAATGCAGCGTTCTTAGCGGGACTGCTCTTTCGGGCTCATCTGCCTCGGCTCTGCCCTGTAAAGGGTCTTAGTGGCCGGAGCCAGCGCTCCGGTTCCCGGTGTGGATAGATAGTCAATGCGGGTCGGCAGGATATCGGGTCCACCCGCCAAGTATCCAAGCGGAACGTACCAGAAAGCCAGGCCCCGCACCCTCACCTCCATCCCGTTCTGCATGCCGTTGGCAGGGAAGCCGTGGAACACAGTTTTGTTTTCGGATTGATCCCACGTAGTCAGGTAGGTTTGCGGCATGAGCCCAACCAGGTTCTGGTAGGCGGAATCAGCCGGGACACGCAAAGTGAATCCATGAATCTGCGCTGGATCGTAGCCCTGAACGATTCCGGCCGCGGCGATCTCTACCAGTTTCAGCTTGTGAGCAGTCACCGTACCCGTGCCGGGTGTAATCAGCGCGAGAACAGCTTGGCCCCTCCATAGACTGCTATTGGAAAAACTCAGGAAGCCCAACCCCCACGAGTCCAGTTTGTCGGCGTCGAAGGTATATTCGGCGGTGGTCAGGCCAGTCAGCGTGATCGTATCCCCCACATTCGGAACCGTGGTTTGTGGCGGCGCCCAAGTCTTCTGGACGAGCAGGGTCGCGGTGTCTCCACCCGGAGGCAATCCCGGTGGGTATCCGCCCGGACCGGTCACCACTCCCTCAACCAGAGCCAGCGAGCCGGTTTCCACGAAGTCGATCCGCTTTGCGAGCAGAGAATCATCCGCCCGCGTCAGCGCGTCAACCTCGACCAAGGCATTCTGTACCAGCAAACTGAAGGACTGGCCTTCTGTACTGCTGTCGGTTGCAACTTGCACGGTGTTCGACCCCAATCCCAGGCTCATCGTGAACGACGACCCGGAGACACTTTGTACGACTCCGACCATGTCCTCGGCGCGGCCATCTTCCGCCAGTTGGGTGTCGGTGCTGGCAATATCCATTGCGGTCACGCCGAACTGCGGATTGATGGTGAGAGCTCCGGAGTTGTCGAACGTAATCGAGTTCTTCAGATCCAGATCGAGGTCGATGATTTTCGAGGTGGTTCCCACTACGAGCGCCGGGCTCAGCGAGACACTGCCGCTCAGCGTCCCCGAGCCCACGTAATCCTGAAACATGCTATGAACCGGGTCCCAAGCTGTAATCCTGATATTTGACACTTCGTATTGCAGACTGGTGTAGGTTCCCCGGGGCACCTCGAGCTGCGCCAGGGTTTCCATTGTGCCTGCCGTGCGGGTTAATTCGATGGTAGTTGCGCCGGCTAGCAGATTGATGGCTGTGCCAGTGCTGGGAACTGCGCTGATCGAATTCAAAGTAACCGTGAAGGACAACAATCGATCGGAATCCGAGTCGCCGATCTTGAACTGCATCGATGCTGTGGGAACAGGTTGCACCGGATTACCGGGGCTGCTGCTGCTGCCGCACCCGACCAGGGCCACGAGCAGAAGTATTGCAGTGCAACCAAAGAACAAGGACCGAGGGAAGAAATGCTGAGCACTCATAAACCCTCCTCCGATACGTCGTACGGGGTTTGCGGAATATCTTCTGCCGGAACAGCCAGACACGGCGAAGCCCAGAAGCACAGGCACGAGAGTGGAGCGCGGCTTGTTCATGCGCGCACCCTATCTTGACGGCTAGCGCTGCCTCGGCGGGTGGGTACACTCCGACGGCATTGGAAGTGGCGCTCGTTCGGCAGCGTGGTCTTTTTACCGCAACCACGAACCCCTGTCTGTGATGCTGATCACCGGCAAGGTATCTACTGACCTTCCACCCGGCGTGGACGGAGAGAGCTCAGTTATGCGGGTGCAGCCCTTGTCGATTGGCGCAATATCGCAGACACACTCATTGAGCGGGTTCTGAGTCTGAACGCCTAATTGCGCCAGCTTCCCTCGGCTTGGGTCTCAACAATGGGGGCCACCTTCCGCAGAGCAAGCGGCGGCGAATCCTATGCCGATAACGGCACCCACAACGACCAAGCTGACAATCAGAATCTTTGCACCCTTGGACATTCCCTTTTGTTTCACTTGCTGAACATCTTCGTAAGCCAATTTCTTTGTTGCCCCGGTCTTCGGCTCGGTAAGAACGAAGCCCGTGTCAGAAATATCGCTCACCTTGCCGCTGACCTTCTTTTGATTGTCGATCTTCTTTTTTAGGGTGGCTGTGACAGCCTTGTCCTTCTCCTGTGCCTTGTGGAGAACCTGCTGCATCTTGGCTACAGTCTGAGCTGGCGACTGCGGTTGATCTTGTGCAGCGATGCTGCCGTGCAGGAGGACAGCGACGAGGGCTAAGGAGATGGCCTTGTAGAGCATGTTGCACCTCCAGCCGGTTGAAACAGGAAGAATGCGTTTCCGGAGAATTCAGCCATTCGCCTCAGGGGGGTGGTGCGTCCCACGGTGGGAAGCACTCTTCGGGGAGGCGAGACACATCAATACCATACGAATGAGCACGTCATGTCAGTGACTTGGGTCACACCGTGAATGTGCCGTGTTCGATTGTCGATGTAATATCGCCATAGCACTCATTGACCCGACGGGGCTAGCCAATTCTCAATGAATGAAATCGCTCTTTGCGTCAACTGGCACCTCAAGCTAAAGTTGAGGAGAAAAATGCCCACGGGTTGAGACTTTTCATGGCAGACATACTGGACACAGTCCGTGGCAAGGTCTTCATGCATCCAGTGACGAAGGAAGGCTATGGTCCAATTCGCCTTCTTCCTGCTCCGACCAATTTCGCGACCTTGGACGGTACCTCGTTTGCTGCACTCGCAGAAGACCCCTGCGGCAACTATCTCACGACTACTGAAGATGGCGCGGTCCGGTTTTGGGATCACGAGACGGATGATCTAGTGCATCTTGCAAGCTCAGCATCAGAGTTTGTCACCCATTGCGTAGATCCCCCGCCAATCACAGTGGACCCAAGCAAGGTGAAGTCAGTTTGGGTAGATCCGGCCTTTGCGAAATCGCTCGGCATCAAGGCACCAGAAGATGGCTGGATCAAGAAGCCGTCCAAACCAAAATAGCCGCGAGTGTGAACGTGAACTCGACGTCCGCCTTCTTGTTCTTGAGCTGATACGTCACGCCCGACGCTTCGTCCTTCGTGATAGTCAGATTCACACCGAATCTATCGCCAGCAAAAAGGTACACATCGCTTTCCGCAACGTAAGAAACTCTCTTCCGTCTTGGTTCACCTCAAGTGTTTACAATGGAGAAAGACCACCATGCCTCGTACTATCGTCGAACCCTTCCGCATCAAGAGCGTCGAGCCGATTCGCTGGACCACGCGGCCGCAACGAGAGCAACTGCTGCGGGCCGCCTACTACAACCTGTTTCTTCTTCCTGCCGACGACGTCCTGATCGATCTCCTCACCGACTCCGGCACCGGCGCCATGTCCACTCACCAGTGGGCCGCCATGATGGAGGGCGACGAGAGCTATGCCGGCAGCCGCAGCTTCGAACGCTTTCGCGATTCTGTCCAGGAAATCTTCGGCTACAAGCACGTCATTCCCACCCACCAGGGCCGCGCCGCCGAGCGCATTCTGTTCAGCGTGATGTGCAAGAAGGGCGATGTCGTCCCCAATAACACTCATTTCGATACCACCCGCGCGAACGTCGAGTTCGTCGGCGCCGAGGCTCATGACCTCGTGATTCCTGAAGGCCGCCAGCCCAGCCTGAAGCATCCCTTCAAAGGCAACATGGACATTGCAGCCCTCGAGACCCTGATCCAGACCATGGGCCGCGAGCGTGTGCCTCTCGTCATGCTGACCGTTACCAACAACTCCGGCGGCGGCCAGCCCGTCTCGATGGAAAATGTCAAAGCTGTCAGCGCGGTTTGCCGGAAGCACCGCATCCCGCTCTACTTCGACGCCTGCCGTTTCGCCGAGAATTCCTACTTCATCAAAACCCGCGAGCGCGGCTACGAATCGAAGACTCCGAAAGAAATCGCCCAGGAGATGTTTTGCTATGGCGACGGCTGCACCATGTCGGCCAAGAAAGACGGCCTGGCCAACATCGGCGGGTTCCTGTGCACCAGCGACGATGTCCTCGCCCAGCAGGAGAAAAACCTTCTCATTCTCACCGAAGGCTATCCGACCTATGGTGGTCTCGCCGGACGCGATCTCGAGGCCGTCGCCGTCGGTATCCAGGAAGCCCTGCACGAGGACTACCTCGAATACCGCATCGCCTCCACCGCCTACCTCGGCAACCACATCGCCAGTCACGGCGTGCCCATCGTGCAACCGCCCGGTGGACATGCGATCTACATCGACGCCCGCGCCTTCCTGCCCCACGTTCCGCCCGGCCTTTTCCCCGGCGTCGCTCTGGCCAACGAACTGTACCACGAAGGCGGAATTCGCTCGGTGGAGATTGGCACGTTGATGTTCGGCGCGGCGGCGAAGATGGACCTCGTGCGCCTCGCGATTCCACGCCGCGTCTATACCCAAAGCCACATTGACTACGTCGTCGAGATCATCCTTGCAGTCTGGGAGAAGCGCGAGCAGGTGCAGGGATTGAGGCTCAGCTACGAGGCCCCATTCCTGCGCCACTTCACCGCGCGCCTGGAACCGGTGGCTGCGCCGGCAGCCGTGCGTACCTGAAGGCTTGCGCAGCGATTCCGTTCACCCTCAGCAAACGTTCATTAGGGACGCCGAGTAGCGCAAGCGCTGCTTGTCATCCTGAGGGCCCCGGTGTTGGGCCCGAAGGACCTATGTAACCTGCCAGTGCCACCGGTGCTGCCGGCAATTCCCCAGATCCTTCGGCCCGCGAAGAACGCGGACCTCAGGATGACAACGCCAAGACAAGGACGCCGGCTTTCTTTACATTGTAAAGTACTTGACACAACAGCTTCGCTTCCCCTATCCTGACTCCGTTATGTTCGACCGGCAGCACCGTCTCCGCCGCTTCCATCGCCAGCCGCGCCCGCTGCCCGCCCGCGCTGCGGACGACCTGCGCTTCATTCGTGACACCATGGAGCGCTCCGCCGCCTTCACCGCCGTCTCCGGATGGGGCATGGTCGGCCTCGGCCTCAGCGCCCTGGCCGCCACCTGGCTGGCCGCGCACCAGATTGCTCCCTTCGCCTGGCTCCGTGTCTGGCTGGGAGAAGCTCTCCTGGCTGCTGCTATCGCCCTGCTTTCCATGACTTGGAAAGCCAATCGCCGCGGCCTCCCGCTGTTCTCCGGGCCCGGCCGCAAAGTCGCTCTGGGATTTCTCCCGCCCATGATTGCCGGGGTCTTTCTCACGTTTCTTCTCTTCCGCACCGGCCTGCAATCCGCGCTGCCCGCCGCCTGGCTGATGCTCTACGGCGCCGGCCTCGCCACCGGAGGCGTCTTCTCCGTCCCCATCGTCCCCGTCATGGGCGTCAGCTTCATGGTCGTCGGAGGCCTCGCCGCTCTCGGTCCCGCCGCCTGGGCCAACTGGTTCCTCGCCGCCGGATTCGGTGGCCTGCACCTCGTTTTCGGATCCCTCATCGCCAGGAGGCACGGTGGCTAGAGCAGTCCCAGATCGCCGCAAGCACGCGAAGGCCGAAACGAGCGCGCACCGCGCACCGCGTGCCCCCGAGCTCCCCGAGCTCGATCGCTTGATTCACGAGCGCATCCGTCTCGGCATCGTCAGCGCCCTCGCCACCAACGAGTCTCTCAGCTTCAACGACCTCAAGCGCATCCTCAAGACCACCGACGGCAACCTCAGCGTGCACGCCCGCAAGCTCGAAGAAGCTGACTACGTCTCCTGCACGAAATATTTCGAAGGCCGCGTCCCCCGCACCCAGTACCGCCTGACGACAGCAGGCCGCCGCGCCCTCACTCAGTACCTTGACCAGATGGAAGAATGGATCCGCATCACCCGCGAAGAAGAATGAAGAAGCATTTACTGGGTATTGGCAACTGGCAACTGAGAACTGTTCTCCTGCTAGAATCCTCGCGATGAAACGCATCCTGCTGCTGTTCGCCAGCGTCCTCCTCGCCGCGCAAGCTATCCCCGAAGTCGAGATCACCGCCGAGCCCAGTCACCACCTCATTCTCCAGAACTCGTACGTGCGCGTCTTCTACGTCGACGCCCCCGCGCACGCCGACACTCTCATGCACTGGCACCGTCACGACTACGTCTACGTCATCCTCGGCGACGCCCACGTCTCCAACGACGTGAAAGGCAAGCCTCCCGTCGACGTGAAGCTTCCCGACGGCGCGACCCGCTTCTCTCCCGCCACCTTCGCCCACATCGCCCGCAATCTTTCCGCCCAACCCTTCCGCAACGTGACCATCGAGTACCTGCAGGACGAAGAACTGCGCGCCTCCTCCAAAGAAACCATTGCTCGCATGGACGAGACCCGCGGCCTCGACATCCTGCAGGGCGGCACCAAAGAAATCCTCTTCGTAAACGACGGCGTGCGCGCCACCGAATTCGAACTCCAGCCGGGAGGCGTCGTCCCCAGGCACCACCACACCGGCCCGCACCTGCTCGTCGCCGTCACCGACCTCGACATCCGCAGCGACGTCTCAGGCACCGGACCAATGTCCGGACCCATGCCCGGACACTTCAAGTCCGGCGACTCCAAGTGGCTCCCCGGCGGCTATTCCCACACCATCACCAACGCCGGCAAGCAGCCCGCCAAGTTCGTGACCCTGGAATTCCCTTGATGTGATTGGACTTAATCCTCAGCGCGGGTGCCCCACCCTTCCGCGTTCTTTGCGGAGGGTGGGGTTTTTGACTTGAAACCCTCGATTTCCCCGATTTCTTGTCAAGCCCCTAAACCCACCCAATTCCCCCCATCCCCATGATGCTGCACCAGATATATTTTTCAGAAAATGTCCAGTTACCCCATTGCTGATTGATATAATAGATTTATAGAGAATAACCAGAACGCGTCCTCACCCGGGACGCGTTTCTTATTGCCCGAATCCTCTGTGCTCCTCTGTGCCCACTGTGGTGAAGGGGTTTCGACTTTCTTTCAAAGGATTTCACTCAATGCAAATCGATATCCCTCACCCCAAGCGCCGGGGCGAGTGGGCGGAGCTTCGCTTCATGCAGCGCGCCGCCGAGCACGGACTCCTCCTCTCCAAGCCCTGGGGAGACTCCGCCCCCTACGACGTCGCCGTCGACCACCACGGACACTTCCTCCGCGTCCAGATCAAGTGCACTCTGTTCCACCGTGGCAACTCCTATAAATGCCATCTCGACCACAACGGCGTCCCCTACGACCCTCAGCAAGTCGACTTCATCGCCGCATACGTGATCCCCACCGACACCTGGTACATCCTCCCCCTCGCCGCCACGCACCACCAGCCCGACATCCTCCTCACCCCCCACCGCAACAAATCCAAGTATTCCCGCTACAAAGAAGCTTGGCACCTCCTGATGCACGAATCAGAGTGAAAGGGCAGGCCCTCAGCCGCGCCGCATAGGCTTACTCTTTGAGTCTTGTCATTCCGAACGAAGTGAGAGCCTGCCCTGAGCGCAGTCGAAGGGAATCTGCTTTTTTGCCGGGGATTGCCACGACCGGGTGCCCCATTTCTCGCGTCCTTTGCGAGAAGTGGGGAAGTTCGAAACGGGGATGTATGTCCGGGATCGCTGGGAGATACCCGACGTCAGTTATGTCGCAAACAATCCCTCTTTGAGCTTTGTCATTCCGAACGAAGTGAGGAATCTGCTTTCTGCCGGAAATCGCCACCTGAGGCATCGTTCTGCCATTGTCCTGTCATCCTGAGGCCCGCGCTCTTTGCGGGCCGAAGGACCTATGGACTTGTTGGCACCTGTTGTGACCGACGCAGGTTGCATAGGTCCTTCGCGTTGCTCAGGATGACAAACCTATGGAGGTCGAGACGCTGAAGCGTTCTTGATCGTATCGGTCCACTCGTGTGGGGCGGACACTCCTGTCCGCCGCCTTTATTCTTGCCTTTAGAGCTGGTGCCCCATTTCTCGCTTCCTTTGCGAGAAAGCCCCCCTGAGCGAGTCGAGGGGTGGGGAAGTCCGAAACGGGGATTGGTGTCCGGGATCGCTGGGAGATACCCAGCGTCAGTTGTGCCGCAAAAATCCCTCTTTGGGTCTTGTCATTCCAAACGAAGCGACGAATCTGCTTCTTGCCGGGAATCGCCACATATCCCGCCCGGTTTTCCCATTGTCCAAGAAAGAAAGGAGGAGCGTACGCGAGGCTGAGGAGCGGAGTTCCCAAGTAAAAGATGCGGGATACTCTCAGTTTGTCGTAGACTTGTCGCGTCAAAGCCGCGAAATACGGAGCGTGAATGGCGTACATTACTGAGTTCTCCATCGACGGGCTCGCGGGCAGGGACGCTCCGTTTGCGCAAAAACTCAACCGCGATGTCAACGTTTTCTTCGGCCCCAACGGCAGCGGGAAGACCACGCTCCTCAAGATCCTTCACTCCGCCCTAGACAAGGATACATCCGCTCTTCGGGATTTGGCTTTCAGGAGTGCAAGCGTAACCATCTACTCCGCCCCTTGGAAAAGGCACTTCACACTGAGTATCACCAAAGTCCCGGAGCCGGGACCGGAAGAGACGGCCGAAGCCGTTGCAATTGCACCCACCCTATTTGGGGACGATGTTTCGCTCAGGCTGAGCAAACAGCTCTGGACCGAGAGTGTCCGGAGGAACATCCGTGAACAGCTACTGGCCTGGGACATTACCCCGAGCGACGTTGAAACTAATAAGGTCAAGTGGTCGCACCAATACCTGCCCACAGCACGGCTCTATAGGGAGATTCCCGGACTGACGGGAAAATCGGTGGGTAGATCAGAAGAGGAACTGGACAGACACTATGCCGCCATCATGCAGCGAGTCTGGCGCGACTACACTGTTGACGTAAATAGCTCAATTCGAGAGATCCAGGACCGAGGATTCCGCGACATAATCCGCAACCTCCTGGCTGATGTCAACGAGGCCGATAGGTCCGAGGAACCGTTCGAGGCGCACGAGACTTATCAGCGCGTCTCCCGGTTTCTAGAGCGCCAGCAAAGCCTAGAGGATGTCCTCGGGCCTGAGGACCAGTTTGTCCGGCGGTACAATGAGGACAGCCGTGTCCGCGCTAGCGTACGAGTTATCGAGGCGGTCGAGCGCAAGATTGCCAACGCAATGAGGCCGCAGGAGAAGCTCCGGGACCTGATCCAGCAGATGTTCACGGGCAACAAGGCCGTCAGCTTTGGCGAGAGAGAAATTGCGATTACAGTAAAGGACCGCACGAAAATTGACCTGCCATCTCTTTCATCCGGAGAAAAGCACCTGCTTCTCATCTGCATTCAGGCGCTGATGGCCGACTCAAGTTCGCTCATCATCGACGAACCTGAGCTGTCAATGCACATCGATTGGCAGCACAAGCTCCTAAGCTCCCTTCAGCAGCTCAACCCATCAATGCAACTCATCGCTGCGACACACTCACCAGAGATCATGGCTGATTTGCCCGACGATAAGATTTTCCGCATATGAGTCGGTTGATTCGAAGCTGTGCCGCATTTCGACGCTCAATGCAAATATCCGCCGTCGCGCTTTTTGTTTTCGTCGAAGGCCAAGACAGCGACCCGTATTTTTACGACCGGTTGTGCGCAAGCGCCCTCGGGAAGCTCAACGCGACGTACCGGATCGTCCGAGCCGACCGCATAGCAAGCACGGGCGGAAAGCAGGCCCTGGTCTCGTTCTACGACTATCTGCGCACGGTAAGTTCCCTAGTTGACTCGTTCAAAGGAAAACGCACAGGCTCACTTTTCTACCTGGACAAAGATCTCGATGATCTTCTTCACTCGAAAGTCTTTTCCGACCACATCGTCTACACGCGCTATTACCACGTTGAGAACTATCTTTTTGTAGAAGGAGACTTACACGAAGGCGCCTCATCGGCAGCGTCATTGGATCGGGGAAGCTTAGCCCCGACGCTTGGCGATGCGGCGGACTGGCGAGTTAGGAAGGCGACATTGTGGAAGGATTGGGTGGTCTTGTGCCTGTTTGCTGAGGTATTCGAAGTGCCTTCACGATGCCGTTACGGGAGGTCCGATTCGGGAGTAAATGTCCCGCCCAACGCGCACACGAACATTGCGCTCTATACTGACTGCAAACAGGAGTTACGTATGGGGTACGGGCGAACCGAGGCCGAGTTCAACCGCGATTTCTCCCGCATCGAGCGAACGGTCGATCGGTACTACCGAATGGGGAAACACGACTTTATTTTCAAGGGAAAGTGGTACCTGAGACTTCTCCAAAGCGACATAGAAGATGCGATGGCTGGCCAAGCCTTTTCATCGCATGGTTTGCCCAACGCAATTGTGGCGTCGCTCCGCACGACGGTCGATTTTGCCGGCGCTTGGGCCGACCACTTGAAAAGGCCCTTAGAGTTGGTGGCGACCCAAGTGGTACCAGCGCAGTAAACTTCCACGTACTCCAACTTGCCCCTTGCGCTTTTCCCCCTTTATCTGGTATAAACAATTCACCGAGAGCATTGGTGTGGCTAGCCGGGCGTATTGTCTGCAACTCTCGTCGCGCGTCCGGCATCTAAGATTTAAGAGCGCGTATCGCGTTCAATCGTCCCGGCCACGGGACATCGATTCAGGAACCTCGAGTTTCTGAAGGGTACCTTCAAAGCAAGGAACCTCCAAACGTAGGATCTTTTCTCAATTTTCTGTCTTCCGCTTCGGCCTGCGCCGAAAATGAGCGCTTTTGAAGCGGAAGGCCATACTGTTGCGCGCGTTGAGCTCCCTAAACAGCAGATTCCTCACGGGCTTTGCCCGTTCGGAATGACAATGCTGGTGGGTGTGTCGAGCTCTCCTGCCCCGCTTCCCAACTGAAGAATTCCCGATGTGGAAAACATCTGGAAATCCTGTGGGATGTTCAGGTTGACAGGATTTTGCGCAGCGCAGTATGTTTGTAGGGTTTCGAGGACAGTCGGATTCGCACTCGTGCGAGTTCGCCTGGACTGAAGGCGCGCCGCTCAGGCGGAAGGCGATTCGGTCTTTGACAACTAGGTTGAACGTGCCAGTCGTGAGAGAGCGGATTCGGGCATAAGCCCGAACGATCTCACAAGATAGACCACCGTGAACTTCTCTCTCCTCTTCGGAGGGGAGTGGAGGCTGAACGGTGGCGCCATCCCGGGTCGTTGTCTTGCGCAGCGTGAAAACGCTGCTCGGGAGCCCGGCGATGGCAGCCTACCTTCTACCCGTCGGTAGGCATCAGGTTTCAAACGAGAGTTTGATCCTGGCTCAGAATCAACGCTGGCGGCGTGCCTAACACATGCAAGTCGAACGAGAAAGTGGAGCAATCCATGAGTAAAGTGGCGACCGGGTGAGTAACACGTGACTAACCTACCTTCGAGTGGGGGATAACCTCGGGAAACCGAGGCTAATACCGCATAACATCGCAAGATCAAAGCAGCAATGCGCTGGAAGAGGGGGTCGCGGCTGATTAGCTAGTTGGCGGGGTAACGGCCCACCAAGGCGAAGATCGGTAGCCGGCCTGAGAGGGCGCACGGCCACACTGGAACTGAAACACGGTCCAGACTCCTACGGGAGGCAGCAGTGGGGAATTTTGCGCAATGGGGGAAACCCTGACGCAGCAACGCCGCGTGGAGGATGAAGCCCCTTGGGGCGTAAACTCCTTTCGACCAAGACGATAATGACGGTACTGGTGGAAGAAGCACCGGCTAACTCTGTGCCAGCAGCCGCGGTAATACAGAGGGTGCAAGCGTTGTTCGGAATTATTGGGCGTAAAGGGCGCGTAGGCGGCGCGGTAAGTCACCTGTGAAATCTCCAGGCTTAACTTGGAGTCTGCAGGCGAAACTGCCGTGCTGGAGTATGGGAGAGGTGCGTGGAATTCCCGGTGTAGCGGTGAAATGCGTAGATATCGGGAGGAACACCTGTGGCGAAAGCGGCGCACTGGACCATAACTGACGCTGAGGCGCGAAAGCTAGGGGAGCAAACAGGATTAGATACCCTGGTAGTCCTAGCCCTAAACGATGATTGCTTGGTGTAGCAGGTACCCAATCCTGCCGTGCCGAAGCTAACGCGATAAGCAATCCGCCTGGGGAGTACGGTCGCAAGGCTGAAACTCAAAGGAATTGACGGGGGCCCGCACAAGCGGTGGAGCATGTGGTTCAATTCGACGCAACGCGAAGAACCTTACCTGGGCTCGAAGCGCAGTGGACCGGGGTGGAAACATCCCTTTTCGCAAGAACTGCTGCGGAGGTGCTGCATGGCTGTCGTCAGCTCGTGTCGTGAGATGTTGGGTTAAGTCCCGCAACGAGCGCAACCCTTATCCCTAGTTGCCATCGGGTCAAGCCGGGCACTCTAGTGAAACCGCCCCGGATAACGGGGAGGAAGGTGGGGATGACGTCAAGTCCTCATGGCCTTTATGTCCAGGGCTACACACGTGCTACAATGGCCGGTACAAACCGTCGCAAACCCGTGAGGGGGAGCTAATCGGAAAAAGCCGGCCTCAGTTCGGATTGGAGTCTGCAACTCGACTCCATGAAGCTGGAATCGCTAGTAATCGCGGATCAGAACGCCGCGGTGAATACGTTCCCGGGCCTTGTACACACCGCCCGTCACATCACGAAAGTGGGCCGTACTAGAAGCTGGTGTGCTAACCGCAAGGGGGCAGCCATCCAAGGTACAGCTCATGATTGGGGTGAAGTCGTAACAAGGTAGCCGTAGGAGAACCTGCGGCTGGATCACCTCCTTTCTAAGAGAGAACGTCATGGCACTCGCGCGGTCCCACCGTTCCAAAGATTTCGGTCTTTGAAACACCGGGAATTAAATATGCGTGGGACGTTGCCATGTACCCCTTACCAAGTCCACATAACCTGAGGATGCGGCGAGGGAGCCTCGTTCGGACCTCTCTTTCTCGTTTTCGCAATCCATGATGGTCAGCTCCGGCTTAGCTGGGGCGCGCGTTCAACCTTGTCCTCGAAATAAAATCGAGCTGCTAGCTACTAGCTGCTAGCTACTAGCGACCTACGAAAGTAGCTTGCTAAGAGTTGGTAGCTGAAGCTGGGAGCCAGATCGATGGGCTCCGGGATTTTCCACGAGAAACCGCGGGCCTGTAGCTCAGGTGGCTAGAGCGCACCCCTGATAAGGGTGAGGTCGGTAGTTCAACTCTACCCAGGCCCACCAAGAAATCATGGGGCTGTAGCTCAGCTGGGAGAGCGCCTGGTTTGCAACCAGGAGGCCACCGGTTCGATCCCGGTCAGCTCCACCAGGATTCCGGCAACTGACAAGCTGAGTTCAGGAGGCGGCGAGTGGAAAGGGTGATTAATTCCATTTTAAGTTTGGGTGGGCTGCTGATACCGATCGTTGCGGTGGTGGTTGGCGGTGCGATCGCCATCACGGCGATGATCCTCAAGCATCAGGAGCGGATCGCGAAGATTGAGCGCGGCATTGATCCGGATGCTCCCTCGACGCGAACTTAGGCGGCCGGACAGAAAATCAACCCGATGTTGGGCGTCAATGCGACAACCGAATCCGTATCCCGGTTCATGAAGGTTGCTTGGCGCCGAACATTGGGTTGGAGGAACTCTGGAGTTTGCACACTCTGGGGTGAGTAAGACCCATACCCGCCTGAGGCGGGGTGATCCAGCGAAAGCTGGTGAGGACGATATTTGACAACTGAATAGATTGGGCAAATTACAAGGCGTTGTAAATTTTTATGAGTGCCTGAAAGAAACCCTGCTGGTGTGCGAAACAAGCCATCAGCTCTCAGCCATCAGCTTTCAGAGAATTCTGAGAACTGAGAACTGGGAACTGAGAACTGTTCGTGCGAGGAGCAGGATCTAGAGGCCCATGAGATTTTCGCGGCGTGTGGTGGTTTTGCAGAGATCAAAAGCAAACACAAGGTCCCTCGACTGCGCATCTGTTTCGCTTCGCGAAATTGATGCTCCGCTCGGGATGACAATGTGGTTGAGATCGAAGCAGAGTTGCCGTGTGTCGAGTTAATTTTATGGTCAAGCTACTAAGGGCGCATGGTGGATGCCTTGGCAGAAGCAGGCGATGAAGGACGTGGCAAGCTGCGATAAGCCCCGGAGAGCCGCAAGCAGGCTTTGACCCGGGGATTTCCGAATGGGGAAACCCACGGGGGTAAAACCCCCGTACGGCCCGATGAATCCATAGTCGGGCACGAGCGAACCCTGGGAAGTGAACCATCTCAGTACCAGGAGGAAAAGAAAGAAACCTCGATTGCGAAAGTAGTGGCGAGCGAAATCGCAACAGCCTAAACCTGTTTGACCTTCGGGTTATGCAGGGGTTGTAGGGTCGGCAACAGTAGAGTTACCAATCCAGTCGTTAGTCGAAGCCCTCTGGAAAGAGGAGCCATAGAGCGTGATAGCCGCGTAGACGAAAACGATCTGGACTCGAAGCCGATACCTGAGTACCGCGGAGCACGAGAAACTTTGCGGGAAGCTACGGAGACCATTCCGTAAGGCTAAATACTAGCTTCTGACCGATAGTGAACCAGTACCGTGAGGGAAAGGCGAAAAGAACCCCTGCGAGGGGAGTGAAATAGTACCTGAAACCGTGTGCCTACAAACGGTGGGAGGACTATGCCAGCGCAAGCTGGAAAGTCTGACCGCGTGCCTATTGCATAATGAGCCGGCTAGTTATTCTTGTCAGCAAGGTTAAGCGAAAGCGAGCCGCAGCGAAAGCGAGTCCTAATAGGGCGCTTGAGTTGGCAGGAATAGACGCGAAGCGGGATGATCTACCCTTGGCCAGGCTGAAAGTGGGGTAACACCCACTGGAGGGCCGAACGGGTGTTTGTTGAAAAAAGCTCCGATGAGCTGAGGGTAGGGGTGAAAGGCTAATCAAATTCCGTGATAGCTCGTTCTCTCCGAAATAGCTTTAGGGCTAGCCTCGGATGATTTGTCGTGGTGGTAGAGAACTGAATGGACTAGGGGGCTTTCCAGCTTACTGAATCCAATCAAACTTCGAATGCCATAGAACAACCAATCCGGGAGTCAGACGGCGGGGGCTAAGCTTCGTCGTCGAGAGGAAAACAGTCCAGATCGCCTGCTAAGGTCCCAAAATACAAGCTAAGTGGGAAAGGAAGTCGGAACGCCCAGACAGCCAGGAGGTTGGCTTAGAAGCAGCCATCCTTTAAAGAAAGCGTAATAGCTCACTGGTCAAGCGGTCCGGTGCCGACAATTTAACGGGGCTTAAGCTTGTTACCGAAGCAGCGA
>JAIQFC010000054.1 GCA_020073465.1 Terriglobia bacterium | reverse complement strand
TGCGTGCCCGCATTCCTAATCCCCAGACCGGAGAGTTGCGCGACATGGTCGTGCGCATTTCAAGCCCCGGCGGCAGTGGTATGCTCATAACCTTCCGTCCCGCAGACAAGTTGCTCCCCATCAAGCCGTTGACCGAATACGATCAGAAGGTCGTGCGGGTACGGCAGCGCGGACTGCTCTATCCCTACGAAATTATCAGGATGCTCACACCGGCTCTGGACGACACCCGGGCTGAATTTCCGCCAGGAGACTTTGTTGAACATGATCTGGACGCCAACGGCAAGTTGGTTCCCGTCGATCGTCCATATGGCAAGAACAAGGCGAATATCATTGCGGGCGTGATTCGCAATTTCACCTCCAAGTATCCCGAAGGCATGACCCGAGTCATGCTCCTTGGTGACCCCAGCAAGGATCTTGGCGCTCTTTCCGAGACCGAGTGCCGAGTGATCCTCGCGGCCCTGGATCTGGCCGAGGAGATGAACGTTCCCCTGGAGTGGTTCCCTATTTCCGCCGGCGCGAAGATTTCGATGGACAGCGGCGTGGAGAACATGGACTGGATTGCACGCGTCCTGCGCCGCTTGATCGAGTTCACGCAAGGTGGTGGCGAAGTCAATCTCCTTATCAACGGGATTAACGTCGGAGCGCAGCCCTACTGGAACGCCGAGGCTACCATGCTCATGCACACCCGCGGCATTCTGGTCATGACGCCGAAAGCCGCGATGGTGCTCACCGGCAAGCGCGCCCTGGATTACTCCGGGGGCATCTCAGCGGAAGACAATCAGGGGATCGGCGGCTATGACCGCATCATGGGTCTCAACGGCCAGGCCCAATACTGGGCCCGGGACATCGATGACGCCTGTCACATCCTCTTCCGCCACTACGAACACACTTATGTACTGCCAGGCGAGCGATTCCCCAGAAGAGCACAGACAACGGACCCAATAGATCGGGATGTCCAAACCTATCCTCACAGTAAGGATGGCGAAGAGGGTTTCACGTGCATCGGAGAAATCCTGTCGGACGAGACCAATCCCGGACGCAAGAAATCCTTCGACATCCGCAAAGTGATGATGGCTACTGTGGACCAGGACCACACACCGCTGGAACGCTGGGCCGGTATGCGGGCAGCGGAGACCGCTGTGGTCTGGGATGCCCATCTGGGTGGCTATCCGGTTTGCCTGATTGGCATCGAATCACGGCCGGTTCAGCGCTTGGGATTTGTCCCAGCTGACGGGCCGGATCAGTGGTCGGCTGGGACGCTTTTCCCTCTCTCCTCCAAGAAAGTGGCTCGTGCCATCAACGCGGCGAGCAACAATCGCCCGGTTGTGCTTCTCGCTAACCTCTCGGGATTTGACGGCTCGCCGGAGTCGATGCGCCGGCTGCAACTCGAGTACGGCGCCGAAATTGGGAGAGCCGTGGTGAACTTCAAAGGCCCCATCGTGTTTTGCGTGATCTCGCGCTATCACGGAGGCGCTTACGTGGTCTTCTCGCGTGCTCTGAACGAGCAGCTCGAAGTTGCCGCCCTGGAAGGAACCTATGCCTCGGTGATCGGAGGCGCCCCGGCAGCGGCTGTGGTTTTCGCCGGAGAGGTTGAGGCCAGGGCTCGCAAAGATGAGCGCCTGCAGGCTCTGAACCAGGCGATCTCCAAAGCCGACGGTGCTGAGAAGGGGCGGTTACGCGCTGAATGGGACGAACTGTTCAAGATCGTCCATTCCGAGAAACTGGGGGAGATGGCCTGCGAGTTTGACCGTGTTCACAGCGTGTATCGAGCGCTGAGTGTGGGCGCACTGCACCATATTATTCCGCCCGCAACCCTGCGCCCTTACATCATCCAGGCGGTTGAACGCGGCGTGCGACGCGAGGAGGAATCAAGGTCTGACAGGCCGCAGATCGAGATCGCAGAAGCGGCATAGTAGCGGCCTGATCTGTCTGGACCGCCCCTTTGGGAGGCGGGTTGGACAGGCGCCTTCTTTGGTCAGATCGCGGATTGTTTGCGTATGACAGATGTTTATTGGCTCAAGCAAACCGACTCCGACGTCCCCGCAGAAAATAGTTGGCTCAGCGCGAGCGAGGCCCTCTGCTTGCAGGGCCTGCGCTTTGCCAAGCGCCGAGATGATTGGCGGCTTGGACGCTGGACGGCTAAACGCGCCGTGACTCTTTGCCTCAACCTGCCAGGCACTTCTCGAGCATTTTCAGACATAGAAATACGAACCGCACCCTCCGGCGCACCTGGAATCTTCGTCCTCAACCAACCAGCGGTCGCAGCCATCTCTCTCAGCCATCGCGCCGGGATCGCCCTGTGTGCCGTAACTCCGTGCGGAACGGACCTTGGATGCGATCTGGAGTTGATCGAGCCACGGAGCGATGCCTTCGTGGCGGACTACTTCAGTCCCGAAGAACACGCTTTAGTGGCTGGGGCATCTGTGGCGAAGCATTCTCTGCTCCTGGCTCTCCTCTGGAGCGCAAAAGAAAGCGCACTCAAGGCCCTGCACACCGGTCTTCGACTGGACACCCGTTGTGTTGTCGTTACCCCAATGGATGAGTTCTGGCAAACTGAACTGGATAGTGGGAGAGAGTCAGAGGATTTAACACCCGCGCCTCAGTCACCCACCGGAATCAACAACTGGCGGCGGCTGCACGTGCGTTGCATCAGCGGACAGGTCTTCCATGGATGGTGGCAAACTGCGGACCACACCGTGCAAACCCTGGTGGCCGCTTCTCCTCCAGCAAAGCCGATTCGATTGGTTCCCGCCTGTCCGCAATGACCAGTTGGCCTGTCCCGCTCAACGAACGTTCCATGCGGGTGGCACTTCAAGGTAGGACCGGTCCAGAGCTGCCACGGACGGGCAGCCCAGCAGTCGGAGAGTTCTCTCGAGGTCGCAGCGCAAGATCTCGAGCGCACGGGAAACACCCGCTTGCCCCGCAGCGGCCAGTCCGTAGGCATAGGCTCGTCCCATAAGAACAGCACGCGCTCCCAAGCAGATAGCTTTAACGATGTCGCTGCCACGACGCACCCCGCCATCCATCAATACTTCGACCTGGCCATTCACTGCGGCGACAACCTCCGGAAGTGCCCGCAACGTGGGAGAAACCGAATCCAGTTGCCGGCCACCGTGGTTCGAGACGACGACAGCCGCCGCTCCTTCATCCACGGCGCGCCTGGCATCGTCGCCCCTCAAAAGTCCCTTGACCACGATCGGACCGGACCACAGTTCGCGGATCCATCGCAAGTCTTCCCACGTCACGACCGCATGCGACAAGGCGGCCGCAACATCGACCAGTTCCATCGGGCCCTTGCCGGGGAGAACAACGTTTTGCAGTTTAGGTACGCCTCCATCGAGCAGAAACGATGCCAGCCAGCCTGGATGAGCGAGAATGTCAGGCATGTAGGGGATTTTCGCCAGCAGTGATGGGCCCAGGAGTTCCTTCATGCCGTTGCGCGGGTCGCGTTCGCGCAGTCCGGCCACAGGTGTGTCCACCGTAATCACCAACGCAGAAAAACCTGCCCGGCGAGCGCGGTCGAGGGCGCCTTCGGCTGCTTCGCGCCCCCCGAGCAGGTACAGCTGGTACCAGACAGGCCCGGCGGAGCCGCCCTTTACATCCTCCATTTTGTGCCCGGAAATAGTGGAGAGGATGTAGACCGTGCCGGCAAGGCCAGCCGCGCGAGCGGCGACCACTTCGCCGCCGGGATGCATCAGCCGGCTGTATCCCACAGGAGCGAGCATCGCGGGAAAAGAGAGTTCGTGCCCGAGCACGCGCGTCTTGAGGCTGCAATCGGCTACGGCAACCGCACCACGAGGACGAAAGATCACGTCGCGAAAGGCACGACAATTCTCGGCCAGTGTGAGCTCCGCCTCCGCGCCGCCATCCAGATAGTCGAACACCGATTTGGGGAGACGAC
Source organism: Terriglobia bacterium (assembly GCA_020073465.1). Taxonomy (GTDB): domain Bacteria; phylum Acidobacteriota; class Terriglobia; order Terriglobales; family Acidobacteriaceae; genus Sulfotelmatobacter. The sequence continues at coordinate 10,627 of JAIQFC010000054.1, read as the reverse complement.
GTTGCGCCACGCGGCGCAGGTCCTCGATATTGACGACCTGTGAGGAACTTAGAGCTCGGTTCGTGCTAGGCATCTTCTGATCTCGTGGGCCGTTAGTTGAAGTCGGTGCGAGGAGCCGGCGCCTGCCGACGTAGTTTCGCTCCCGAAGGTACCAAGCGGGATGGTATTACCGTCGACATGTTCACCATGCGGCGGATTCTAGCAGCAAACAGCGAGAAGCGGATAGCTTCCGAAATCAGGCGACAGCGCACAGGCGCGGCACAGGCCGGGCGTCCAAGTGAATCAGATCGCCGGCCTATCGAAGCTCTTCGGTTATAGACGACCGGTGAAGGTTAGACATGCTTGCGGCGGATCTCCCATTCGCGGAGCCAGGTAAAGATCACCGGAGTCACGATGAGAACGTGCAGCAGCGAGGACACCATGCCACCTAGTACCGGAGCGGCCAGGGGCTTCATGACTTCCGCACCAGTTCGGCTTGACCACATCAATGGCAGCAGGCCTGCAACCACCGTCGAGACTGTCATCACCTTGGGGCGTAGCCGGAGTAGCGCTCCCTCCATCACCGCCTCGCGCAGCCCTTGCACCGTGAGTTCACCCATCGCGCCTCTCTTGCGGGCAACCGCTTCCTCCAGGTAAATCACCATCACCACGCCAGTCTGCACTGCGGTGCCAAAGAGCGCGATGAAGCCCACCCATACTGCCACGGAGAAGTTGTAGCCCAGAATCTTGAGCAGGAAAATTCCTCCGGTCAGCGCGAAGGGCACGGCCAGCATGACATGCAGAGCCTCTTTGAGCGAGTCGTAAATCTTGTAGAGCAGTACCGACATGATGATGAACACGGCCGGGATGACCAACATCAGGCGTCGGCGGGCGCTCAGTTGGTTTTCGTATTGTCCGCTCCACTCCACGTAGTAGCCCGAGGGGAGCCTTACCTCGCGTGCCACGGCACGCTGTGCTTGCTCCACGAATGAGCCAACGTCTCTGCCTCGCACGTTCAGCAGGACGGAGCCGCGCAGCAGGCCGTTTTCGCTGTTGATCATCGAAGGACCCATCACAACACGGACAGACGCCACTTGGGTCAGTGGAATCTGCGCGCCAGTTGACGCGGTGACCAGCACGTTGCGAAGTGCTTCCGGCGTATCTCGAAAGTCGCGGGCATAGCGCACGCTGATGGGCAAGCGCTGCCTTCCGTCAATCGCAGTCGTCAGGCTCTTGCCGCCGATCGCCGTCTCGATAACATCCTGTACATCGCCAACGTTAATTCCGTAACGAGCCGCTGCTGCACGATCGGTCTCAATTTCCAGATACGGAGCTCCCGTGATGCGCTCGGCGTAGAGGTCGACCGCTCCAGGCACGCGACGCACGACCTGCTCAATCTCACTTGAAAGACGCTCAATCGTCACCAGGTCCGACCCGAAGATCTTGATACCTACTTGTGTGCGAATCCCGGTTGAAAGCATGTCAATGCGGTTGCGAATGGGCTGCGTCCAGATATTGGTGACTCCGGGCATACGCAGCTTCGTGTCCAGCCGTTGCAGGATCTCTTCCTTGGTGGTTCCGGCGGGCCATTGATCACGCGGCTTGAGCGTGATAATGGTCTCCGTCATGTTGATCGGTGCCGGATCGGTAGAGGTATCCGCTCTGCCAATCTTCCCAACGACGTTCTCCACCGCCGGGTCTTGCGCAATGATCACGTCCTGTTCGCGGAGAATCTCCGTAGCTTTGGTCAAAGAAATCGCCGGGTCCGTGATCGGCATGAACATCGCCGTTTCTTCATTGAGGGGTGGCATGAATTCCGAGCCGATAGTGGTGGCCAGGAACATGGCGAAAAGAAACAGTGCCGAAGCTCCGGCCAGGGTTGCGATGCGGTGCTTCAGCGCCCAGGCTAGAACCGGCTTGTAAAGCCGTTGCAGGAAGTGCATCACCGGATTGGCTTCTTCTCTGCGCAGCTTTCCGCGAATCAGGTACGTGCATAGGACCGGCACGAGCGTGACGGCAATCAGCGTCGAGCCCACCATGGCGAACGTCTTCGTAAACGCGAGCGGGTGGAATAGCTTCCCCTCCATGCCCACAAGCGCAAACACCGGGATGAAGGCCAGGATGATGATGGTCATGGCATAGAAAATTGGCCGTCCGACCAGTTTGGTTGCCTCCAGAGTGATTTGCACGATCTTCGAGCGATACTCGCCATGTTCCTCGTGGTGCACCTCCGCATGGCGGATCACATTTTCTGTAACAACAATGCCTGCGTCGACCAACACACCGACGGCGATGGCAATGCCTCCGAGTGACATGATGTTCGACGAGATTCCGAAATAGTGCATGAACAGGAACGATGAGGCGACCGCCAGCGGCAAGGGCAGAGTGACGATCAAGATGCTTCGGAAGTGCCACAGGAAAATCACGTGTGCCAGCGTAACCAGCACGATCTCCTCGATGAGTGCATGTTTCAGCGTATCCACCGCGTGGTGGATGAGAGTGCTCCGGTCATAGAAGGAAGTAATGCGGACTCCAGGCGGAAGTCCTGGCTGCAGGTCAGCGATCTTCTTCTTGACGGCGTCGATGACTTCGAGGGCATTCACCCCCGAGCGAATCACGATCACCCCGCCGACCGCTTCTTTACCGTCCCGATCGAGCACGCCACGCCGGAAGTCGGGTCCGAGATGTACGTTGGCGACATTCCGCAAATAGACCGGCGTGCCTCCGCTTGCGCTCATAACGATGTTTTCGATGTCGGCAACGGAGCGGATCAAGCCGATGCCGCGGACGGCCATCTCCGTGTCGTTGACCTCCATAACTTTCGCGCCCACGTTGGTGTTGCTGCGCTGGATGGATTCAAAGACCGCACGCAGCGGAACGTTGTATGCGCGCAGCTTCACCGGGTCGACATCCACCTGGTACTCCCGCAGAAAGCCGCCCACCGTCCCGACTTCGGCGACTCCCGGCACTGAGTTCAACTGATAACGGATAAACCAATGCTGCAGCGAATGCAGCGTGCCCGCATCGTAGGGGCCGTCGAGCGTGTACCAGAAAACCTGTCCTACACCGGTGGCGTCCGGTCCCAGCACGGCCGTTACGCCCTCAGGCAAGATTCCCGAGGACAGGTTCAGTTTCTCCAGCACGCGGGCACGAGCGAAATACAAGTCCACGCTATCCTCGAAGATCAGGTTGATCATCGAGAATCCGAACGCTGAGGAGGAACGGACCGTCTTGATGCCCGCCAGGCCTTGAAGGTTGACAGTCAGCGGGTAGGTGATCTGGTCTTCCACCTCCTGCGGGCTGCGTCCCGCCCAGTCGGTGAAAACGATGACTTGGTTTTCGCTGAGGTCGGGAATGGCGTCGATCGGCGTGCGCAGCAATGCCCAGTAGCCCCACACCGCCAGCACGAGGTAAGCAAGCAGGACGAGGCCACGATTCTTGAGTGAAAATTCGATCATTCGCTGGATCATCGTTGCCTCCCTATTTCGCGTTCAGGCTGCTGCGGTAGCTGGTGAGCAGTTGACCACCCCGGGTTACTTCCACCGTGACCGCCCAGGTGCCGGGCGTCGGCACCTTGATCCTGCCCTCGTAATCGGAGCCCTTCCAGCCGAGAACCGCAGTTTCGCGCATCTCGGCCATCCCCATCGCGGGCATGGCCGGCATGAATAAGGTCGCCTGGACCTGGGCATCGGTTACGGGTTTACCTGCAGCATCCTGCACTGAGACATGGAGCACAGCCTCCGCGCCGCCCTGCGGTGTAGCAGGATCACTGCGGAACAGCACTTTGAATTGCGCGGCGTCGGGTGCGGCCTGCTGCTGATTGAACTCTTTGGAACCGCCGAACATCCCACTCATGCCGCCGGTGATCCGCGTCTGCGAATCGAGCAGAAAGTTGCCTTCGGTAACGATGCGGTCGCCATCGCGCAAACCCGCGAGGACAGGGTAGTAATCGTCACCCACGGGACCGAGTTGCACATCGTGGGCTTCAAATTCTCCGTTCCCCTTGGCCACATACACCAGCGTGCGCGTGCCCGTGTCCACTACAGCAGAGCGCGGCACGGCAAGTTCGCGCTGACTTGTAAGGACAAAGCGGGCCTGCACAAACATGCCGGGACGAAGCCGCATGCCTGGGTTTGAAACCTGAATGCGCGCTGCGATGGTGCGGGTCTGTCCGTTGACCATGGGCTCCAGGAAGCCAACCTGTCCACGCAACTTGGTGCCGGGCAAGGACTCTGAAGTGATCTCGACCGCCTGCCCCACATGCACCTGAGGCAGATCGCCCTCGTAGACATCAGCCTTCACCCAGATCGTGCTCAAGTCGGTCACGGTGTAGAGCACGTCCCCAGCATTGACATACTGTCCCTGCGTCACCTTGCGTTCGCTGACGATACCGCTGGCGGGAGAGTAGATCGTCAAATCGATCTGTGGCTTGTCAGAGGATGCGATCGTGTCGATCTGCTGTGGAGTCAGTCCCCACAGTTCCAACCGGCGACGGCTGGCCGCGATCAATTCATCGGCACCGGAGACTGCCAGGGGCTCAGCATTGCTACCCAGCCGTTTGCGGTTTTCCAGCGCGAGCTTGTACTCCTCGGCGCTGGTGAGAATTTCCGGGCTATATATCTCCGCAATGGACTGCCCGCGTCGCACGGGCTGTCCGGTGTAATCCACGTGCAGTTTGTCGATCCGCCCGCCGATCCGTGCGCTGATATTGGCCAGTTGCGCTTCCGGTTCCTCCACTCGGGCTACTGCGAGTAACTGGCGGCGAATCAACTGGTGATGGACTACGGCTGTCTGCAGTCCGATCGAGCGCTGCTCGTCTTCAGTCAGTTGCGCACTTTGTGATGGCTGCCTTCCTTCCGAAGTTGTGGCACTGCCCAGCTGGTGTCCCTGGTGTTGGTTGGAGGTATTCTCCGAGCCGGTTTCGTACCCGGCTGCTGCCATTTCTTCCGTCTTGGCTGCACTGCTCTCGGGACGGATGAAGCGTGAAACGCCGAACACCACGCCCGCGATGAACAAACCGACAACAAGTCCTGCAACGATCAGAAATCTCTCCCGCGTAGTCATTGCCGCACCTCCTGGTCTCTCTGCATACCTGTCACTTGAGCTCCGGCAGAAACCGCGGAACTCTGCTCCATGCTTCGCGGCAGCGGAGCACCGACCGCGCGCTCCAGATCTGCCAACCTGGCCTCCAGGTCCGAAACTGCACGGATGTAGTTCAGTTCGACATCGAGGGTGGTGTTCTGGCTGTCGAGCAAGTTGAGGAAATCTGTCCGGTCCGTCTGATACGCTGCCACGGTTGCCTTAAGTACGGCTTGGGCTTGTGGCCGCAACGTGTCGCCATACAAACCGGCGAGGCGCTGCGCCACACGTGCCCGCACCAGCGACTCCTGGATTTCAGCAAACACGACAGCGCGTCGGCTTTCGTAGTCGGCTTTCCGTGCTGCGACCACGGCGCTGGCCTCAGCGATTTCCGCGTTGTGCCGTCCACGGTTCAGCCAAGGCAACGTAACCGAGAGCTCTGCCATATAGGTATTGCGGTAGGCGGAGTCTGCTGGCATCAGCATGTAGCCGCCACTGAGCGCGTAGTCCGGCTTGAGCGATTTTTCGGCCAGCTGAGTGCGCGTTTCGTCCTGATGGATCGCCACCGAGATTGCCACCAGCTCCGGACGGTTCTCCAGTGCGATTTTCTCCAGGTCGACCAGCCCCGGTAGCCTTCCCGGTGGCGCGTACCTGCCCAGAACCTCGAGAAGAGCGCCCGGATCACGCCCCAGAAGCGTGTTCAACCGCGCCCGTGCAAGGTCGCTGTCCTGTTGCAGCATGACGAGGTGCTCGACCAGTCGCGTAAGGGCAATCTGTGCTTTCAACATGTCCTGCTGCGGAACCTTGCCGACCACGTACTTGATGCGCGCTGACTCCAGCCCCTGACGTGCAAGGGCGACTTGTTCGTCGTGAAACCGGAGTTCATCCTGGTTCCGCAAAAGCTCGTAAAACGATCGACGAACCTGCGCCAGCACATCACGCTTTCTTGTTTCGAGTTCCGCCTTCACGATGTCAACGTCGTCATCTGCCAGCCGTGCCCGGAGCTGGCGCTTCCCTCCACCCGGAAGGTTCTGGCTGAACATGAACATGTGCTGGGTCTGATTCAGATCCCACGGTTTTGCGAGCGGCGTCCCCCAGCCGCGATACATGAACGAAGGATCATCCAGCGCGCCAGCGCTGCCCCTGCGTGCGTCCGCAACCGCTACCTGCAGCGCGGAGGCCCGGAGTTCCGCATTGTTGGACAGAGCCGCCGCTTCGAGTTCGGCCAGTGTGAGTGGGACCGTTGCGGCAGCTTGGTGATGTTGGGGGGATGGCAACATGCCTTCGGCACGCGCCAGGGGGTCGGAGTCCGGCGCTGCAGGAACGAACTGCTGCGCACCCGCATCTGCAGCAAGTAGTATGAGCACAAGAAAAGTGTGAACCTTCATCTCTCTTCTCCACGATCATCGCAATCGAATGGAAATGGCTGGCTCTTGGCGGAGTTCAGGCGCACGTACGCCCGTACCCACACCAACGCCTGGAATGAGAAAAGAAGGTTTCTAGATCCTCAGGACAGACGACGAACAGGACTGTGGCTGATTGGGTGGTGACTCGAGAAAGGCAAGACACCTTGAAGATGTAGCAACAACGGCAGACAAATGAACGTGGATGGCGTCCGGAACCACCGCGATGGCATTCCTCAGTGGCAAGTCCGCCTGCCCCTGCAGGACCAGGGTCTCCTGGCGGTTCGGAGCCTGGCAGCAGCTGTGACTGGCCGGCATCACAGACTGTCCGCAGTGCTCGGCCATGTGATGGCAGCACTCCCGCTCTGCGGGAGTTGGTGCGAAACCAGGCAAGAGACATGCCATGGCCGGCGTCGCTGCCCATAGCAGGACAGTTCCCAACACAGCGGCCGTTCGTACGCGGTTCACTCTCACGAGTCTATACCCCTGCCCCTCGCCCGACAACCAACAGCCTATCGACTGGTGGAACAGAACACTGTGATTCCCGTCACAGGGTGATGTTACCCAAGTCACCCCCCAATGCGGTGCAAGCGATTGAATCAAGGGTGCATAGCGCTACGATCGCCTTTCGGGCTTCTCCAAGTCCCGACATCGGCACGGCGAACTGCTACTAGCCGCGGATGACCGCTGGCCGGGCGAATTGCTGATCACCACGGGCTTGGGTCTTGACCGCGAACAACATCAGCCACAAGCCGGTTGTGACTTCGGCGATGGCCATCGGCGCCCAACCATATTGGAGCGTCGCTGCGTGTTCGGGAAAGATCAGACTGGCAAAACACATGACCGTCACTACGACCGAGGAGAACACGCCGAACGCCGACATGATCCTGGGGATATATCTCGATTTGAAAAACAGGTAAAAGAAGAGGATCGAGCCGATACTGAAGAATATCGCGGCGATGTTGTACGCGGCGAAACCGGCAGTGCGTGTCAGGTCCACTAAGGCCTGTGACTGGTCAGCTCCCAATGCCCCGATCGACTGTGGAGAACTAAAAAGACGCAGCTTCACAAAACCGAAGATCATCCCCACGCCGCCGATGGATGTTTCTCCCAACCTCCAATACATTGCGATCTGAGCCAAAAGCTTATCGACGGGCTTGAGCGTTACATAGAGAGCGAACGCAAGCAGGAGTGTGCTTAAGGTCTCAATCAGTTCACTGGCGAGTGCAACCCGATATAAGCGTTCCGACGCTACCACTCTCTTCGCCGTTTCTGCGAACGTCCCAGACCCAACGATGTGGGAGATTGTGAGTGCACCAGCCAGACCAGTGATGATGAGCCACAGAAACAGACAGCCTGCAACTCTCGCGTAAATGCGTTGCGTTCTTTCCGTCGAACTGTCTTCGATTCCAATCTGCGTCATTGCGGGGCTCCGGGCGGCGGCTCGCCGCATTGTGGTATCCACACACGACTGGCCTGCTCCTTCCATCGTTGAACGTTCACGCCGAACACGAGGAGCCACAGGGTCAGCGATATTTGCCCAACGCCGGGGAAAACCAGAACGTAGGGCTGCAGAGACCGTACGAGTGGCGGTGACAGAAACAGCACGTAGCTCAAACCGGCAAGTGCTATCAGCACGCCAAGGATGCGCGGCAGGAAGGTGGATCTGAGAATGAGGATGCCGACCAGGAGACAATACAATCCGAAAAATACCAGGCCGATGTTGTGGTAGGCTGCGGCGCGCAGTCTGAGAGACACGAACGCCAGCGCCTGCAACTGTTCCACCGTAAATACGCTCAAGTACGGCGTGCCCCCCAACAGGATCAGGGGAGCGAGATGAAACAGGCTGCTAATAGCCTGAACCACGCTTGCCCCGATGCTGAAAAATGCTGCTACTAAGGAGAGACTCTTGTTTACGGGCTTGAATAACTCGTACAAAAGAGCGGTCAAAGCTATATAGCTCGCGAACGCGATGATGTCGGCTGCAAAGCCCCACCGCCATAACGGCTCGTGCGCCAGGATGTTGGTCGCGGTAGCCGCGGCGTTGTCCGATACCACCAGCCGGTTACGAACGAAGATCTCGACGAACATTCTCATCAATATGGTGAGCAAGTAGAAGACACCGGCGATTCTGGCCTTGAAACGCGGTGACGTTTCTGCAATCCGTTCCATCATTTAGAGCCTCCCAAGAGGCTCCACGCGAGCATCGTGAAGCCGAATATTCCGACGCCCATGACGAACGTCAGCACAGCGAGACCGCCGGCCATGGCGAACCGTCCGTGTGGACCAGCGCTTTCCTTTGCGCGCAGGTAGAGCTCAAGAACGGCGAGGGGCAGCACGTAGCACCCGAAACCCCAGAAATGGAAGAACGGGTCATCGAAGCTTTCACCGATTCCGAGCAGCTTCCGACTGACGAGAATCCACGCCATGAATCCGACGCGCGTGAACCATTGCGCATTCGCCACGAGATAGGTGCGCAGCGCCCAGCGGCGATGAGTAGAAATCTCACGCCTGAGTACCGAGCGCCAGGCCAGGGTGACGAAAACGATGATGAGCACAGCGTTGACGCTGATGGCGAGCGCATCGATCATGCTTCCGCGGTCGCCCCGCACCCACTCCATATAGAGGCCGGAGACGCTGAGGCCCAGCGCGGTTGCGAAGAACGACCGCCCTACCCACCGGTGAACGGAAATGGCGCGCGTCCGTATCTGCGGAATGAGTTGAATGGCTCCGCCGAACGCTATGACCGCGGCCAGCAAAGCGTGCGCGGCGAAGGCCAGATTCCCAGCGGTATCGCCGGAGACGTACGACATCCGGAGAAAGGTGTTCCTGGTCCAGGCTTGGAAATTTCCCGTAAGCGTCGAGGGGCCATAGAAGGCGACGATGTAGTACAAAAACGCCCACTGGCCGATGACCGCCACCAGAACCCAAAACCCGGCCGCTGCTTTCAACGCGCGGTCCGCAACGGAATTCAGCCCTAACCTGTTGGCTAGTATGGCTGTGCTCATGGTCGCACCTCCTTACGCGAAGCTGTTTGCGGAACGCCGTTCGTTCAGTGAGGAAGTTACTCTTTTCTTGTACACATCTGCGAAGCGGACCCGGATCAGCCAGAAAATCATCAATAGCAGCGGCAGGACACTCAGAAGAACAAGTACACCTGTCTTGCGCAGTAAAGCGGGGAATACTTGTTGCCGTGCCAGGAATATAGACGCTGCGGCGATGAACAGCGCAAAACACATGCGCCAAAGATGTCGCGCGATACGTTGTGTACCAGACATACCGGCACGAACCAGCATGCGGACGTCTCCCGCGGTGGCAAGCAGAGCCACGGAACCAAGGAAAAAGTAAGGCCCAAAGGGATATCCATACTTCAATCCCGTCTGACTCTTCGCTGCTTCCATACCGTAGGTCACGGTGACAGCTGCGACCGACAAGACCACCAGAAGCGCGCCCCAATCAAACATGCCCGTTCTTCCGTCCCTGCGCCTTGCGGTCATCCATGCCGTTGCCACCAGGTAGAACGTTAGAGCTCCTCCCAGGATATTGCCCGGTTGGGATTTCATGATCGCCAGGTACACCCCGCTTGCGGACAGGCTCAGCATTGATATGACAAATACGTGTCCAGCGAGGCCATGCTGGCGGGAACCTTTGCGGAGAAACACTGTGACAAATCCAGACAGCATTCCCAAAGTGCCGGCGATAATGTGAAGAAGTAATAGTGGCGATCGCATTCTTCCACTCCTTAATTAGTCATTGCCCAGCAGCGCTGTCCTGCTCCTTCCATCATTGAGCGTTTCACGCCGATTGGCTTGAACGCTTGAACGAGCGGTTAGACGGCAAAGCGGCCTGTGCTCAACCGCCCACCATAGCGGGCTCAGCCACCACCGACGGCCTCAATCCTTTAAACAGAAGCCGGGTGCCCCACCCTACGCGGTTTTTGTCTAGTCCCACGACATACTTTACAGTTTGTCCCGACACATCCTTTACAGTTTTCACTTGGCATCCGACTGGGGGAACCAGCGCTCGACCGCGGTCGAGTGCTGGTTCCCCAGATCGAGTTCGCGGATCAGGGTGCGGCAGTAGTACACCAGCACCCGCTGTCCGATCCGCTCCAGTTGCACCCACTCTCCACACAAGGCCTTGCTGATTTTCCAGTGCTTGTCCCA
>JAIQFC010000004.1 GCA_020073465.1 Terriglobia bacterium | reverse complement strand
AGTGAACGGCTTCTCCTGCCGGCTCGCTGCCACGACAAACCGCACGCGTTGTTCTTGCACATCCATGGTCTTCCACGGCATGCTGGCTTACACTCCCGCGCTCGCTTCGCTCGCGCCGGAGTGTAAAGGATGTCCCGGGACGTTTTGTAAAGGATGTCATGAGACTGAACACAAAGTACGCGAAAGATGGGGCACCCTCAGCGGGGTGATGTCGGCGAGATCAAGACCGAACAAGGGTGGGCCAACCCGCCAGGCGTTCAACATCAAAGCCGGAGAGTCGCAGTACGAAGCCGCCAACACCCACCTCCCGGAGAATACCGGGGACAAAGCGATGGATGCGATCGTGGTCGAGTTGAAGAAGTGAGGCCGTGCCTCCCAGCCTTTCCCATAGTCTTCTACCCGAGGGTGCCCCGTCCTTGTCTCTCCGCACTTTGGAGAGACAGGGCGGGGATTTTGAAGTATCCCCAGACGGTCTCCCCGCAAAGTAACTTGATCTGGGCGAGGGCGCACTCGACAATGATGGCGTGACCTTGACGGGGTACCGTGCTTCCATCACACCACAGGCCCACGGCACCAGCTTACGTCGGCGGTGCAAGAACTATTGGCCAACAAGTGTATTCGGGCGCTGGGAGTTTCCGAACGGAGAATCATTGCGCTCCCGACTGTGTGCTTCCCACCTTTCGCAGAGTGCGCGAAAGATGGGGCAGCCTCAGTGGAGTGATGTCGGCGAGATCAAGCCCTCACGGGTGGGCCACCCGCCCCTTCACAAAGAACGCGAAGGACGGGGCACCCCACTGTTTTCTTGTGCCAGCGAAATCAAAAGCCTGGGCCACCCGCCAGAGTGCGCGAAAGATGGGACACCCTCAGTTGGGTGATGTCGGCGAGATCAAAACCGAACAAGGGTGGGCCAACCCGCCAATTTTCTTCGGTCCGAGGAGCTGCGGAGTGTGTGCCCCCCACCTTTCGCAAAGTGCGCGAAAGATGGGGCACCCTCAGGGGGGACGTCGCGGAAATCAGAACCGCACAAGGGTGGGCCAACCCGCCCACTCGCCCCAGTGTGCCATCAGGCGGAAGGAAACTGTACAGCAAAGGCGTTCCATCGGTCTCTGAATCTCTCGATCGCATTATCTCCGAGATAGAAGGGGGGCGGCCACGGGATATTGTTCCCATCGGATGGCCAGATGAGCGTAGACGCGCCCTCCCAATCGCTTCCCTGCGGAAAGGAAATAGGCGAAACGGTTCTCCTACGTTCCTTGTTGTCCCACTTCGTAGCAAGCACTTGGAGTATCAGGTTCTGGAAATTCCAGGTGCATGTATAACTGCGAAAACCAAAAGGAGATTCTTGGTCGGTCCCGCCGGATTGAGATTTCCAAAATCCGTAGTACTTACCTGCAAGAACTTCCCGAGTGGCCATCCAAATGTGAACTCCATCCGGAATGCGAAGGCTAAGCCTAAAGGCGCGGCGAATGGCAAACGGGAAAAACGGTGCAGCTTTTAAATCTTTATGATTGGCAAGTAGCAAAGTCTTGAATGCGAAGGCAGCGATTGGAACAATTTCTTTCGGCGTAAGCGTCGTTCTATTGTCGCCGAATAGAAGCGGCGTCATGGCGGTTTTGCAGAGTCCCTCAAGATCGCTCATCCAGTTGTTGTTGCATGGTGTGCATACCACTTTGGCTTTGAGCCCAACTTTTCTGACCGGATATCGTATGTACTTATCGCGTGTGCTTATTCGCTCATTTACGACATACCGCTGGTCGGATGGGAGCATCTCCAGCATCCAGTCACTGAAGATGTGCTCGCGGCTATCGGCAGGGTGGGTGCAGAAGACGCACTTCTTAGCCATTTCAACAACTTAGCATAAGTATGGTTGGCTAAGCATATTAATACCAAGTATGTGCCTTTATATCAACAAGTTAGACGATATCCACCTGATTAGCTGAAGATTTCCCTTGACAAATCTAAACGTCGCGCAGTAACTTAACAATGTTAACTAAACACCGTTAACCAAGGGACCACCGTTATGGGAGTCAAGGAAAGACGGGAACGCGAGAAGTCAGAGACGCGCGACAAGATTCTGGACGCGGCGCGGGAGCTGTTCGTCACCGAGGGCTACGACGGAGTGTCGATGCGGCGCGTGGCGGAGAAGATTGAGTACTCGCCGACTGCCATCTACGTCCACTTCGCGGACAAGCAGGAACTGTTCCACGAGTTGTGCCAGCAGGATTATGCGCGGCTGGCGGAAGTTTTTCAGAGTTCCAACATGCCGACCGATCCCATCGAGCGGCTGAAGCAGATTGGCAGCACCTACATCGACTTCGGGATGCGCTTTCCCAATCACTACAAGTTCATGTTCATGACGCCGCATCCGGCGCACGGGTTCGACGACCTCGACCGGGAAACACACGGCAATCCCGAGGTCGATGCGTACGCCTTTCTGAAGTGGGCGGTGCAGCAGGCGATTGATGCGGGATGCTTCCGGGAAGATATCCGCGATGCGGAGCTGGTGTCGCAGACGCTGTGGGCGTCGGTGCATGGCGTGATTTCGCTGGACATTGCGAAGTGCACGGATCCGTGGGTGAATTGGCGTCCGCTCAAGCAGCGGGCGGAGATGATGCTGGATGTCACGTTGCGCGGGTTGGTCAGAGCCCCACTTCTCGCAAAGGACGCGAGAAATGGGGCACCCGAATCTAGTGAGGGGGAAAAGTAATCATGCCTCCTCTGGCGCAACGGAATTTGTTTCACGACAAGGTGCGGCTGACGGTCACGCTGACGGGGATCGTGTTCTCGGTCGTGCTGATCGTGGTGCAGCTGGGACTGTTCATCGGGTTCACCACCGCCACCTCCGGACTGATCGATCACTCGGGCGCGGATTTTTGGATTACGTCGAAGAATGTTCCGTACGTGGAGCAGGGAGTCGCGTTCAGCGAGCGGAAGTTGAACCAGGTGCGCGCGGTCGCGGGCGTTGCAGATGCGCAGAAAGTCATCGCGCACTGGACACAGTGGAAGCGGCATGACGGCGGCGAAGAGTCCGTGCAGATTGTCGGGTTCAACGTGGATGACAATCTTGAGCGGCCGTGGAATCTGGTCGAGGGGCGGGTGGAGGATATGAAGTCTCCGGACGCGATCATCCTCGACGAGCTCTACAAGCAGAAGCTGGGCGTGACGCGGGTGGGCGAGGTCTTCGAAATCGGCGGGCATCGGGCGCGGGTAGTGGGCTTTACGCGCGGGATTCGCTCGTTCACGACTTCGCCTTACGTTTTCACGACGTTCAAGAACGCGCAGAGCTACGCGAGATTGCGGGAAGACCAGACGCTTTTCATCCTGGTGAAAGTCGCGCCGGGAGCGAGTCTGGAGCAGGTGCGGCGCGACCTGCTCGGTCACGTGAAAGATGTGGAGGTCTACACCACGGCGGAGTTTAGCCGCATGACGACTTTCTACTGGATGTTCACGACCGGGGCCGGCGTGGCGGTGCTGATCGCGGCGGCGCTGGGGCTGGTGGTGGGATTTGTGGTGGTGGCCCAGACGATTTATGCCACGACCATGGATCACATCCGCGAATACGGGACGCTAAAGGCGATGGGCGCACCCAACAGCTACGTCTACAAAGTGATCATGAAGCAGGCGGCGATCAGCGCGGTGATTGGATATGTGCTGGGGATGATCGTGAGCGCGTTTGTGGTGCACGCCAGCCAGGCGGGCGGGGCAGCGATCCTGATGCCCCCGTCCATGGCGGTAGGAATGTTCTTTGTGACGCTGCTCATGTGTGTGGGAGCGGCGCTGGTGTCGATCAACAAGGTGACGCGGATCGATCCGGCGATGGTGTTCAAGGGGTAGGTGTGGGCGTGGGCGAGCAAAACCGAGATTCCTCGCGGTGCTCGGAATGACAAGACTTTTGGAGAGGGATGAAGATGCAACCTGCGATTGCGGTCCGACAGCTTACGAAGACTTACGCCGAGGGAAGCACGGGGACTCTGGCGATGCGCGGAGTCGATCTGGACGTGCACGCGGGCGAATTACTGATGCTGGTCGGGCCCTCAGGCAGCGGGAAGACTACGCTGCTTTCCATCATGGGATGCATTCTGACGGCGACGTCGGGAAGCGTGCGCATCGCCGGCAGGGAAGTGGCCAGCCTGCGGGAGAAGGACTTGCCGGCGATTCGGCTGCAACATATCGGGTTCGTGTTCCAGGGATTCAACCTGTTTCCGACGCTGACGGCGGGTGAGAACGTGGAGTTGATGCTGGATCTGAAAGGCGTCTCTGCGGCGGCCGCGAAGAAACGGGCGCAGGAGTTGCTGGAGCAGGTTGGATTGGGCGTCAAGTACGACAGTTTTCCCGCCGACCTCAGCGGAGGCCAGAAGCAGCGGGTGGCGATTGCGCGGGCGCTGGCGGGGGATCCGGGGATCATTCTGGCAGACGAGCCCACCGCAGCCCTGGATTCGCGCACGGGACGGACAGTGATGGAGATGATGCGGGAGCTGGCACACAAGCGCGGGCGGGCGGTGGTGATCGTTACGCATGATGCGCGGGTGCTGGACTTTGCGGACCGGATCGTGAAGATCGAGGACGGCGCGATTGCCAAGGCCTCGGATGTGGACGCTGTGCCTCCGGGATTGCTGGTGCACGGAATGCCGCTGGCAGCGGCAAGTTTGGCGTGAGCATGTGGAAGACATGGAAGACCTTGTCATCCTGAGCGAAGCGAAGGACCGATGCACTTTGCATGGCGCCGGCAAAGTACACACGTCCTTCGCTTCGCTCAGGATGACAACAGAAGAATTGATGACAACGACAAATTCTTGGAGAAGGTCATGAGTAGCAATTTTGCAGTTGGGAGTTTCATAAAGAACCGCACTACTGTGCTGATCGGACTTGCAGCCTTCCTGCTCACGGCATCGCTGGTGCTGGCATCGAGGCATACGCGCGAAACCGCGGCGGCTGCTGCAACTGCGGCGGCCAGACACGAGCCTATGCTGATCGCTGGTCCGGGGCGCGTGGAACCATATTCGGAAGACATCAAGATCGGCTCGGAATTGAGCGGGCGGCTCAAGCTGGTGAAGGTGGAAGAAGGGGATATCATCCACCGGGGCGAGGTGCTGGCCGAACTGGAGAATGCCGACTATCGCGCGCAACTGGAGTCGGGGCGGGCGAATGTTGTGGCGAAGCAGGCGACGTTGCGCAAGGTGATCAACGGAGCGCGGCGGCAGGAGCGGGATGCGGCGTGGTCGTCGGTGAGCGAGGCCAAGGCGGTGATGGAGAACGCGCAGTCAGAGTTGCGGCGGCGGCAGGAACTGTTTTCCGCGGGCGTGGTTTCGCGCGAGGAACTGGACCGCTATGCGCGGGAGGCGGACGTAGCCAAGGCGAAGTATCAGTCAGCCATCGAGCAGCACTCGCTGGTGGACGATCACGCGCGCGAGGAAGACCGCTCCCTGGCCGAGGCTGATTTGCAGTTGGCGCAGGCACAGCTCGCAGAAGCGCAGGCGAGATACGAGAAGACGTTCATCCGCTCGCCCATCGATGGCAGTGTGCTGCGGAAGCATCATCGCAGCGGAGAGAGTGTCTCGAATTCTTCGACTGTGCCCGATCCGATCCTGACGATCGGCGACCGGAATGTTCTGCGCGTGCGGGTGGACGTGGACGAAACCGATGTCAGCAAGGTGCGCGTCGGACAAAAGGCTTACGTCACGGCGGATGCCTTCGGCAGGCAGAAGTTCTGGGGGCGTGTCGTTCGCGTGGGCCAGCAGTTGGGGCCGAAGAATGTCCGCACCGACGAGCCTACGGAAAAAGTCGATACGAAGATTCTGGAGACGCTGGTGGAACTTGATCCGGGTTCGCAATTGCCCGACGGGCTGCGGGTGGACGCGTTCATCGTGCCGGAGGGCAGGGAAGTGGCGGAAGTGCGGTGAGATTATGTTTGGACTTGGCGAAAGTAGGAATCCCCGCTTCTCGCAAAGAACGCGAGAAATGGGGCACCCGGCTCTCGCTGTGCGGTAGTGATGCACTTGATGTCCGGCCTCGGCCACGTGCCCGGCGTCATCCTGAACGAAGCCGTTTTTCAGGCGGAGTGAAGGATCTCGCGCGGATCGCCAACGCGCTCAAAGGGCAAACTGCACCACTACCCGAGTGCAAAGGACGCTTGCTCCGGATGACAATCCGGTAGAATGAAAGTTTCTACCGAACTCCTTGCCACTTTCTGAGCACATCCTGACCGCGACGCTGGCGATGTGGGCCGCCCCCAAGGGCATTGGGCCCTACATCCGCCAGCATTTTCTCGACACCACGTTTCGCGGGCTCTACCAGGCCAACGGTTTCGACCTCGCGCTGCTCATTCCTTATTTCATTGTTCTGATTCTGCTGGCGGGATACGGGGCGCATCGCTACGTGCTGGTGTACCTGTACTACAAGCACAAGGAGAATCGCACAACAGAACCTGCTGCGTACTTCGAAGACCTGCCGCGGGTCACCGTGCAGTTGCCCATCTTCAACGAGCAATACGTGGTCGAGCGGTTGCTGGATGCGATCTGCAAGCTGAAGTATCCGCGGGAGAAGCTGGATATTCAGGTGCTCGATGATTCGACGGATGAGACTGTTGACGTCGCCTGCGGCCTGGTTGAGCGCTACGCGGCGTTGGGAAACCCGATCAGCTACCACCACCGCACCAACCGCGAGGGGTTCAAGGCGGGGGCTCTGGCTGAGGGGATGCACACGGCCAAGGGAGAGTTCATCGCGATCTTCGACGCGGACTTCACGCCGCCGGAAGATTTCCTGCTGCGCACGATTCATCATTTCACCGATCCCAAGATCGGCATGGTGCAGACGCGCTGGACGCACATCAATCGCAACTATTCTTTCCTCACGCAGGTGGAAGCCATCCTGCTCGATGGCCACTTCGTACTGGAGCACTCGGGGCGCGCACGGACTGGCCTGTTCTTCAACTTCAACGGCACGGCGGGCGTCTGGCGGCGCGATGCGATCGAGGAAGCAGGCGGCTGGCAGCACGACACGCTGACGGAGGATACGGATCTCTCCTATCGCGCGCAGCTGAAGGGATGGAAATTCGTCTATCTGCAGGATGTGGAATGCCCGGCGGAGTTACCGGTAGAGATGACGGCGTTCAAGACGCAGCAGGCACGGTGGGCAAAGGGGCTGATTCAGACGGGAAAGAAGATTCTGCCGCGCGTGCTCAAGAGCAACGAACCGCTGCACACGAAGATCGAGGCCTGGTATCACTTGACGGCGAATCTCAGCTACCCGCTGATGATCGTGCTGTCGGTGCTGCTCTTGCCCGCGATGGTCATACGCTTCTACCAGGGATGGTTTCAGATGCTGTATATCGATCTGCCGCTGTTCATGGCCTCGACGTTCTCCATTTCGAGCTTTTATCTCGTTTCCCAGCGGGAACTCTTTCCCAAGAGTTGGCCGCGTGCGCTTTTGTATCTGCCATTTCTCATGGCTCTTGGCATTGGCTTGACTATCACTAACACCAAGGCGGTGATCGAGGCACTCATCGGCAAGCAGAGCGCGTTTGCGCGCACGCCGAAATACCGTGTCGAGTCGAAACAGGACAAAGTCGGGGCGACCAAGTACCGGAAACGGCTGGGGTGGGTGCCGTGGGTCGAATTGCTGATTGGCGCCTACTTCGCGCTCACCGTCTACTACGCGATTGACAACGAGAACTACATTACAGTGCCGTTCTTGCTGCTGTTTGTGGTGGGCTACTGGTATACGGGGCTGATGTCGCTGCTGCAGGGGCGGTTCGGAGGTGTTTCGCTTAGGACGACGAACCATACCAAGCCATTTCCGGTGGGAGTCTAGTCGGAAGAGAGTTTGCGTGGGACGCTACGGCCTGTCTGCGCCGATTGTCCTGAAACTTTTTCGGACATCACAAATCTGATAAACACGCCGACATGCCGCCGGTCGGGTCTTAGCGGCGATCCCCTGCATTGGCGAGTTTTACGGAGGTTTTGCGAACGATGAAGACTCTCCGCAACCCGGAAGACAGAGAAGAAATCCTCCGTCGGCTGCAGGCGGTTCAACCTGGCAGCCCGCGAAGGTGGGGCCGGATGTCGTCGCATCAGATGATCTGCCACTTGAGCGACGGGTTTCGGTTGTATCTGGGGGAGATGACGGCGAAGCCCGTTCCGGTTTCGTATCCGCGTCTGCTGTTGCGATGGGTGGCGCTGTGGTTGCCGATGCCTTGGCCCACAGGTTTCAAAACTGTGCCCGAGTTGGATCAGCATGGCGGTGGTACTCCACCGGCCCAGTTTGACGCGGACATGCGGGAATTGCGGAGTCTCATCGAGCGGTTCACGCGTGAGCCGCGGGATTTCGCGGGGATAACGCATCCGCATTTTGGCAAGATGTCGGAGAGTGCGTGGATGCGATTGGGGTATTTGCACGCCGATCATCACCTGCGGCAGTTTGGTGCTTAGGGCGAAGTGCACGTGGATGAGCAAGGGGCGCATCGGGTTCACCGATTTGGTATGGGGTAGTTTGCTTCCGAACGCCGTGGCGACCCGCGCAAGATCCTTCGCTCCGCCTGAAAAGCGGCTGCGCTCAGGATGACGCCCTGGAAGGGTGCTCGCCGCAAGCCAAACTTCGCCGCTACGCTACGGTAAGACCGCTGGCCTTCGCTTGACCCCTCGTTTACAATCCTCACTCGCCAAACATATCATCGAGCTACGGCGGTTCTGCTCCTGATTTGTTGTTCGAAGGAGGTTCCAATGCTCCTCTCGCGCAAGTCCTTCCACTCTCTGTGCCTTGCGGTTCTGCTGGCGACTGCTCTTAGCTGCGGGTCGGCTCACGATGCTGACGAATATTACGTATTCGTATCGGCGAATCTTCAGGTTCCTTACTGGCAGACGGCGGGCGCCGGCTTCTCCAAGGCAGCCGGGCAATTCAAAGTGCGCTCGGATTTCATGGGACCGCAGAACTATGATCCCAAGTCCGAACGAGATGCAATCGACGAGGCGGTTCGGAAAAAGGCGACAGGCATCTTGCTGGGCGTGACTGACGCTGCGCTGCTGAAAGACAGCATCGACAAGGCGATCGCGGCGGGAATCCCGGTGGTCACGCTGGATTCGGACGCGCCTGCCAGCAAGCGGCTGTTCTTCATTGGCACCAACAACTACCAGGCCGGCATTACGGGCGGGCAGCGGCTGGCGCAGGAACTCAAAGGCAAGGGCAATGTGGTTGTGTTTACCATGCCGGACCAAACCAACCTGCAGGATCGTCTGCGGGGATATCGCGAGGCCCTCGATCGCTTCCCTGGGATCAAAATTACGAGAGTAGTGGATATTCAAGGGGACCCTCGCATTGCCTTCGACACCACGACTCAGATCCTCGGCAAAGAAAAAGATAAGGTTAACGCGTTCGTGTGCCTGGAAGCGCAGTCGGGCAAGGAAGTGGCGGGCGTGCTGAACAGTTACCACATCACGGGAAAAGTCGTGATGGCGATGGATACAGATTCCGAAACGCTGGAGTGGATCCAGAAGGGAGGGATTGCAGCCACGATTGCGCAGAAACCCTACACCATGGCGTTTGTGGGCTTGCAGATGCTCGACAACCTCTATCACCACAAACCGTCATCGCTCGATGCCGACTGGTCGAAGAACAGCTTTGCTCCCGTCCCGACCTTTGTGGATACTGGTTCGGACCTGATCGACAAGAGCAACGTGGATGCCTTCCTTCAGACGAAGAAGAGTTTGACCGAGGCGCAGAAGTAAGGCGCCGCCATACCGCACTTTGACAATACTGAACGATTGGACTGCTCAATGCGCAAGTTCTTCTCCTGTGTATTTCTCCTTCTCTCAGTTGCAGCCAGCTCTGGACTCGATCGCCAGCCGAATGCTGACTATCATGCCCGCCGTGAAGCGCTTGCCAAGAAGGCAGGCGGGGTGACCGTGCTGTTTGCACCGATGGAGAACGCCGCCGGCGACGCCATCCATGGGTTTCGCCAGGAAGACAACTTTTTCTACCTTTCCGGGCTGACTGAACCCGGATCGGCGCTGCTGGTCGCGCCTGCTGTCGAAGCCAAGGGCGATGCTCCGGCTCGCCCGTATGCCGAAATTCTCTTCCTCCCCGCGCGCAATCTGATTCAGGAGAAGTGGACGGGTCCCAAACTCGGGCCGGAGAATCCCGACGCGCCAAAGATTACGGGATTCGACCGCGTTGAGGAGATGGGCAAACTCCCCGACGAGGTAGCGAAGCTGCTGACGGGAGCGCGTCCGGTCGTCTACACCGATGTCGCCTCGCATGGAGAGACTTCGGCCAGCGCCGAGCCGCTGGAATTTCTGAGGCGGACGAACTCATTTCTGGGATTCCAGGATGTGAAGGCGGTGTTGTCCTCACTGCGAACTGCCAAGGACACGGGGGAGATAACCCTGCTTCGCAAAGCGGTAGATGCGTCAGTCGCGGCGCACCTGGCGGCGTTCAAAGCGGTGAAGCCAAATGTGACCGAGCGCGAGATTTCGGCGCTCATGCAATATGAATGGGGCAAGCGCGGGTGCGAACGTCCGGCGTACGCGCCGATCGTGGGTTCCGGATTCTATTCGACGGTGTTGCACTACTCGGAAGATTTCAACACCATGAAGGCTGGGGACGTCGTCGTCATCGATGCGGCAGGGGAATACTCGATGTACGCGGCGGACATCACGCGTACACTGCCGGTGAACGGCCATTTCACCGCACGACAGCGGGAAATCTACGATATCGTCCTCGGCGCCGAGCAAGCGGCCGTTGCGGCCTTCCAGTCGGGCAAGTCCAACATCAAGCGCAACGATCCCGATTCACTTCACAAGGCTGCCTATGAGTACATCAATACTCATGGCAAGGACTTGCACGGTGAGCCGTTGGGCAAATACTTTATCCACGGCTTGAGCCATTACATCGGGCTGAACGTGCACGATCCGAACGATTACAGCGTGCCCCTCGGACCGGGGATGACATTCACGATTGAGCCGGGGATATATATTCCGGAAGAGAACCTGGGAGTGCGTATCGAAGATGACTTCTACGTCGACCAGAGCGGGAAGCTGGTCAATCTGAGTGGAGCTCTGCCGTCGAAGGCGGAAGATGTGGAAAGGGCGATGAAGAACAGTGGCCAGTGACCAGTGGTCAGTAAGACCTTACTGCCGGGCGGTCGCTCTTGCCGCCCACTGCCCACTGCTTACGAGATGTATTCCCGGATGTAGTCGTCCTTGGTCTGGGCGAGTTCGTGAATGTCGCCGTCGAAGATGACTTTCCCATCGCGCAGAACGAGGAAGCTCATCGGGACGTTGCAGTACTGGCCCCGAGGCAGGGCCCGCAACTGGCTGGACTGTCGGTCGAACTCGTGGGTCGCCATGGTGAAAGCATCTTGCAGGCGATGTGAGACCAGCAGGGAGCTGGTCTTATAGACGTCGCGCTGTTTCACAATCAGCTCGACAATGGTGTTCGATGTAACCGGATCGAGCCCACCCGTGGGCGAGTCGTAGAGCAGTAACTCCGGCTGGGTGATGATAGCGCGGGCGATGGCAACGCGCCGTCGCATGCCTCCGGAAAGTTCGGAGGGCAACATGTCGACGGTGTGCTCGAGTTCAACGAAGCTGAGCGCTTCCCGCACCCGCCGGTCAATGTCCTCGCTATAGATGCCGTGCTCTTCCATCAGCCGGAAAGCGACGTTCTCGCGCACGGTGAGCGAGTCGAACAGCGCGCTTTCCTGAAACACCATACCGATCTTGCCACGCAGGGCGAACAGGTCTTGTTCGCGCATCTCGGCGACGCCGGCGCCCAGGACGGTAATGCGCCCCGCATCCGGCTTCAGCAGGCCCAAAACAAGCTTCAGGATCGTGCTCTTTCCTGCGCCCGCCACGCCAAACAATGCCTTCGTCTCTCCCAGAGGCAGACGAAAGGAGACTCCGCGGAGCACCTCGTTTTCTTCAAACGCCAGCCACACATCCTCGAAGACGACGGCGAATCCGGAGTGATCCTGGGTCGCGATGACAGCGCTGTCGAGCGGCAAGGTCGGGGCGGACATGGGAATCTACTTGTACGACAAAACGTTCATCAGGAATTGCGTGACGAAGAAATTGGTAACAATGATCAGGACCGATGCCGTTACCACCGCCTGGGTGGTGGCGCGGCCCACTCCTTGCGTTCCACCGCGGGCGGTCATCCCGTAGAAACAGCCGACTGTGGAGATGATGAACCCGAACAAGACTGGCTTCACCAGGCCCATGAACACATCCTCAAATACCAGAGATTGCCAGGCATTGCTCCAGTACTGGCGGGCGTCGAGATTGAGTAGCAACTTAGCCACCATCAGACCGCCGGCAAGGCCGACGAAGTCAGAAATGATGGTCAGGAAGAACAGCATGAAGACTGTCGCCGTGACCCGCGGAGTCACCAGCTTCTTCATCGGATCAGTACCAAGGGCGCGCATGGCGTCAATCTGTTCGGTGACGATCATGGAGCCCAGTTCGCTGGCCATGCCCGAAGCATTACGCCCGGCGACCAGGATGCCGGTCAGCACCGGCCCCAGTTCGCGAACCATGGAGAGCGACACCAGTTGTCCAATCAGCGTGATCGAGCCAAAGCGCTGCAGAGTGTTCGCAGTCTGGACGGCGAGCACAGCGCCTGTGAAGAAGCCGATCAGGACGACAATCGGCAGCGAGCCCACGCCGATCAGGTCGGCCTGCTGCAACATGTCGGCAAGATAAAGAGGCTTGCGGAATATATTGCCAATGGAACGAATCGCCAGCAGGGTGTAGTCCTGAACCGCCTGGACCTTTTGCTTGGCCAGTTCTGTGGGCGAGATCAGTTCCATGCGATTCGAGGGCCCGGCGCGCGCCGCTGGTCGCGGAAATTCCGAGCTTGACCGAACTATAGCAGACAAAGCTGTCAGCTATCAGCTGTCAGCTTTCAGCCTCAGCTGACCGAGTGCGACTAGGACTGGCGCTAAATGTCCAGGAGGAAGGCGAAGGTCGCCCCGGGGGGTAAGAGTCGGCTTGCTGAGACACTCACATTGCGCGACGAATGCCCCTCAGCGGCTAAAAGCCGCGATTGATTTTGCTGCATTCACGGCGCGGCTTGAAGCCGCGCCCTTTCAAAACAGAATCGTAGGTCGAGTTTTTCAGCAACCTTCAGAAAGCTCGCATGTTCCTGGCGCGGAAAGGCTGAGGGCTGATAGCTGATAGCTGATAGCTGACGGCTGTTCTTACCCGCGTCCCTTCTTCTTGATCTCAATATTCAGGCGGCGGATCTTCTGGTTGAGAGTTGAGAGGGGCACGTGGAAGCGCTCGGCAGCTTCGGTCTGGTTCCAGTTGCAGCGCTCGAGCATGTCGGTGATGATTCGCCGCTCCACGTCCTCGACAATCTCAAACAGCGAGGAGTCGGGAGCCGGGTCATGCAGGGCTGGGGAAGATCCGCGGCCCATCATGGAGTCGGGGAGCAGGTCGGCGTTGATTTCTGCGCCGGAGGAGAGCACGACGGCGCGCTCGATCACGTTCTCGAGTTCGCGGACATTCCCCGGCCAGGAGTAGGCCATCAATGGACGCAGAGCTTCCGGCGTGATGCGCCGCACCGGCCGCTCATTTTCCTCGGCGTACTTCTTCAGGAAATAGTCAACGAGGAGCGGGACATCCTCTTTGCGCTGGCGCAACGGAGGAAGTTCGATGCTGATGACATTCAGGCGGTAGAACAAGTCCTCACGGAAACGTCCTTCGCGCACCATCTGGCGCAGGTCGACGTTGGTCGCGGCGATGATGCGCACGTCCACCTGGATTTCCTGAATTCCGCCGAGGTGCATGAACTTGCGGTCTTGCAGCACGCGCAGGATCTTGGCCTGGGTTTCCAGGCCCATAGTGGCGATTTCGTCGAGGAAGAGCGTGCCCTTGTCGGCGACTTCGAACAGCCCCTTCTTCGAGGCAATAGCACTGGTAAAAGCGCCCTTGACGTGCCCGAAGAGCGTGGACTCGAGCAAGTCTGTCGGCATGGAGCCGGTATTGACGGGGACGAAGGGCTTGTCGCGCCGCGGAGAGTTCAGGTGGATCGCCTTGGCAATGACTTCTTTGCCCGTCCCGCTCTCACCCTGGAGCAGCACCGTCGAGCGGCTGGTCGCCACCTGCGCGACCAGGTCGAAAATCTTCAGCATGGGCTCGCTTTTGCCCACAATGTTTTCGAAGTTGTAGCGTTGCTTGAGGGCGCGCTTGAGCTGTACGTTTTCTTCCTCGGCGCGGCGCCAACCGACAGCGGCGCGCACATCGGCGAGGAGCTTCTCGTTGTCCCAGGGCTTCTGAACGAAGTTCGCTGCCCCCGACTGCATGGCGCGTACGGCGTTCTCCACCGTGCCGTATGCCGTGATCATGATTACGGGCAGATGGGCGTCGTGCGATCGGATCTCGGCGAGAATTTCCATGCCACTACGTCCAGGAAGCGCCAGGTCGAGAAGCACCAGGTCGAAGGGGCGCTCGCCGACCCGCAGCAGGCCCTCCTCGCCGGTTACTGCAGTCTCGACTTCGAAGCTTTCAAGTTCGAGGAGAGTCTGCAGGGATTCACGAATCTCGGCTTCATCGTCGATGATGAGCACCGAACCTACAGGGTCCGGGTTCCCGTGCAGTGTGCCGCGCGAAATGACGGCTGCCTCAGACATGGAGTGCCTTCCTGCTCAGGGGAAAATCGAGTGCGAATGTCGTTCCGGACCCAGGATGGCTTTCTACGCGAATCTTGCCCGCGTGCTCCTGGATGATGCCGTAAGTTACCGAGAGACCGAGGCCGGTCCCGCGGCTCTGACCCTCCCGCGGCGCGGCCTTGGTGGTGAAGAACGGATCGTAGATGCGCTGAATGTGCTCCGGCGCGATGCCCGTTCCGGTGTCCGAAACCCGCACGGAAACCAGGTCGCCGTTGGTGGTCGCGATGCTCAAGGTGCCGCCGCTGGGCATGGCGTCTCTGGCGTTGAGAAAGAGATTCAGGAACACCTGCTGCAGCCTTCCCGGGTTGCCTTGAATCGGAGAAATCGCCGGGGTGAGCTCGGGACGCACCTGAATCTTTGCCGTCCGGAGCTGGTGCTCCAGCAACGCCAGAGTATCGGCGATGACCTTGTTGACATCGACGTCGCTGAACTCGGTGCCGCTGGTGCGCGAGAAGTTCAGCAAGTTGTTGACGATCTCGGAAGCGCGGAAGGTTTGCCGCGTAATCTTCTCGAGCAGTCCCGACTTCTGGGGATCGCCCTGCAGTTGCTTCGCCAGCATCTGGGTATAGGAAGAGATTACGGCCAGGGGCGTGTTCACCTCGTGCGCGACACCGGCGGCCAGCAAACCGATCGACGAGAGCTTGTCCGCCTGTGAAAGCTGGGCTTCGAGTTCCACACGCTCCGTAATGTCGTCCATAATGACGAGCCGTCCGACGACTTCGAATTTTCGCGTCACCAATGGGGCGATGGCCACGTTGACGGTTCGCGTTTCACCCGCAGGAGTCTTCAGCCGGAACTTGTACAGGTTGTGAATGCCGGCATTCTGCCGCACCCGGTAGAACTCCTCGACGAATTCGGCAGGGAAGACGGTCTGCAACGACTGGGTCAGGGTCTGCCAGCGTGGCAAGGCATACATAACTTCCATCTGCGCATTCCAGCTCTCGATGCGGTCTTCCATATCGAGCGCCATTACGCCCACGTTGATGGATTCGACGATGTTCTCGTTGAAGTCCTTCAGCCGTTCGTATTCCGCGGCTTTCTGCTGCAGCGACGCATAGAGCCGGCCGTTCTGAATGGCGATGCCGAGATAGCCGCCCAGAGTTTCCAGCAATTCGACGTCTTCGCTGGAGAGAAAGTCTCCCTGGCTCGTTTTCCCCAGTCCGAGGACCGCAATCGTCTTCTGCTGCGCCCGGCAGGGGATGTAGTAATTCAGATCGAGCCTGGCGATTGCTTCCTGAGAGCCCGGAGTCTCGCGCAGCACTTGGTGCGTGTTCTCAAAGAACAGATGCCCAGCCTGTTCGGGACGCGGGGCGCTCAGGAAACTCAAGTCGAGTTTGCTGGGAGGCGTCATGCCCGAGCACTTCGACAGCACGAAGCGTTCCTGCTCTTCCGCCGTGCGCAGGAAGATTGCGATCCTGTCGACAGCGAGTGTGCGCGACAGGCGATCCATAACCGACGTGAGCATGGCATTCAGGTCGGTCTCAGAGCTCAACTCGCGGCCAAATTCGATGAGCGTTCGCCGGTAATCGTAACGAGTGCGATAGAAGAACTGGTCGACGCGATCCTGAATCCACTTGCGGACGGGATCAAACAAAACCGCAGTCACCACAACCAGCAGGATCAAGCCGATCGAGCCTATGCCGGGTCTCTGCATGTGCACCAGTTCGGCCACACCCGTCACCATGGCGAAATACATCCCGACCACGGCAGCCGCCGCGAGGGCGTAGACCACGCCGCGCTTGAAAATCAGGTCCACATCCATCAGACGATAGCGGAAGATGGCATAGCCGAAGGTGAGCGGCAGCAGACCGAGAGAAAGAACCGAAATTCTCATCTGCGGCCAACCCGCCACAAACGGAATTACGTAAAAAGCGGTAAACGGAACGATCGCCAGAATGGTGCCGCGCGTAACCCACTTCAGCTGTTGCCGCAGGATCGTCGTGCTGGCCCGGCGATAGCCGTACCACAGCACGGCGGCGGCGCCCATGAAATAGACTGCTCCGTACGAGATATCAAGCCGGTCCATGCCACGGCTCAGCTGTCCGGTCGCTTCCAGGAGTCGCATTGCCGCCAGGCGTGCCCCCAGCAGCAACACTCCCGGCACATAAATCATGGCCAGCAGCCAGGGATGCTTGCGCACCAGGTTCCGCTTTTCCGGGAAGGTCAGGACAAAATGCAGGAAGAGGGCCGGCTGTAAGAGCCAAGCGACAACGTTACTCCAGTAGATCGTCCAGTCGAAATCGTTCAGCTTGCCGGTGAACTTGAACGAGTAGGCGACAAACGAAACCAGGCAGAAAACATAGAAATGCGTGGACCCGGTCGCGGTCCAGCGCCGCAGCAGAACGTAGAGTCCGATCCCGAGGTAGACGAGCGCGATCAGACGCAGCCAGTTGTAAAGGGAACGGTCGGCAGGGACCAGAATGACGCTGCAATCGAGAGTCACCGACTGGCGTATCAGAGAGTACGCAGCCTTCGACCAGATACCGGTGCGGTAGAGCTGGCGCTCCAGTTCGGGAGTGTTCTTGATGTCCTGGCCGTTTACCGAGACCAGTTGGTCGCCAGGCTTGATC
This sequence comes from Terriglobia bacterium, assembly GCA_020073465.1. GTDB lineage: Bacteria > Acidobacteriota > Terriglobia > Terriglobales > Acidobacteriaceae > Sulfotelmatobacter. The sequence continues at coordinate 193,150 of JAIQFC010000004.1, read as the reverse complement.
CCGGCCTTCGCCCCGGACCCATTCGGCTCGACTTGATCCGCGAGCAGGCGGCCATTTTGTTCGATCCACGATACGCCGTCGTCGGGCGCAGCGACCTTGCGTTCCGTCTGGAAATTGAAGCCAGCGAAGACCACCGCTGCCACTGTCAACAGGAACAGCAGGACAGCAACGAAACGGAGCTGGCTTTCCCGGTTCATGGGTTTCCGCAGGGGCCCCGAACCCCCATGGGGCCTCGTGGGTGTTGGATGCAAGACCCGACCCTTCCCGGTGAGCAACTTCACTGCCATGTGACGGTTCCGCATAGGTGCGGTTAACTGGCGGAAACAAGGTGACTTCTCAAATTATAGATGCAAATCCGAACGCCGCCTACGGCTTTTGGGATGTTTCTGTGGGATTTTGTATCTGCTTCCCTTTGAATTGCTTAGGGTTAGACAACTGAGCACTTGATAACAGAGTGTGTGGTATGAACCCTTGGAGGCCGTCTACAGGTGGGGCTACGGAAAAGGGAATCCCGGATCAATGCCGAAACGTTACGCGTTCGTGCTAGCCGGCCTTGCGTTCATCACTCTTCGTTGGTTCCGGGAGGGTGGGGTCTTCGTCCCAGTCAAACGACAAGGCACGTGCTGTGGTTTCAATGGGTTCGAGTTCGGGAATATCTTCCGCCACTGAGGCCCCCAGCTCTGCGAACTTGCGCGCCGACACCAGCACGCGGCTCTCGAGCGAACCAACCGCCTTGTTGTAGGCATCGACGGCGCGGTCGAGGTTCGCCCCAACCGAGGTGACGTGCCCGGCAAGGTTACGCAACCGGTCGTGGAGTTCCTTGCCCAGAGCGCTGATCTGCTGTGCGTTGCGTGCCAGCTTTTCCTGGTTCCAGCCGTAGGCCACGGCCTTCAAGAGCGCGATCAGGGTGGTCGGCGAGGCTGGAATCACTCGCGCCATCACACCCCGTTCGATCAAGCTGGGATCCTGCTCCAGCGCTGCGCTGAAGAACGTTTCGCCGGGAAGGAACATCACGACGAACTCGGGTGTAGCCTCAAATTGCTCCCAGTAACTCTTGGCGCTGAGGCGCAGCATGTGGTCGTAGACCTGCCGGGCGTGATTGGCGAGACACGCCTTTCTGGTGTGCTCATCCTCGGCCTCGAAGGCCTCCAGATAAGCCTGGAGCGGAGCCTTGGCATCGACCACAACATTCTTGCCGCCGGGTAGCTTCACCACCAGGTCGGGGCGCAGCCTGCCACTCTCGGTGTTCACGGTTTCCTGCTCGGAGAAATCGCAGTAGGAGAGCATGCCGGCGATCTCGACCACGCGGCGCAACTGAATCTCTCCCCAGCGCCCGCGCACGTTCGGAGTGCGCAGCGCTTTCACCAGATTTCCGGTTTCGGATTGCAGTTCTTCCTGGGTGGTGATGAGGGACTGCACTTGTGCGTGCAAATCGCCGTAGGCCTTGCCCCGCGCCACTTCCATCTGCTGAATTTGCGCGTCGACCTTGTTGAGCGATTCGTGCACGGGAGCGACAAGATCAGTCACGGCCTTCTGTCGCGCTTCGAGATCGCCTTTGGCTTCAGTCTGGAACTTCTCCAGACTTGCCTTGGCCAGCTCAAGAAATGACAGGTTGTTGTTTTTCAGCGCGTCCGAGGCCATCGCCTTGAAGGCATTGCGCAATTCCTCGCTGGCCTGGGTCACTAATTCGACCTTTTCTTTGCCGGACTTCCGTTCCAATTCGAGAGTGGATTCCAACCTTGCTTTGCTGGCGATGAGCTCGTTTTGAAGTTGCTGAAAGCGTGCCAACTCGGCCTTTGCGGCGATCAATTCCGCGTCGATCAGCGACAGACGGGTGCTTAGAGTGGCTTGCCGGGAGCGGAGCGCGAGCCAAGCAACCACCACGCCAAACAGCAGACCAACGACTCCACTGGTCACCAGTTCCATCGACATAGGTAATCTCTCAGGCTGGAGTGCAGCTTCTAGCCTAGCACCAGCAGCAAGTTTGAGCCGGAACAGGCGGGACTGACTCCTGATTCGCTGCCGGCGGGAGCGAACCATGCTGTTACTGGCCCCAACCTGCACAGCTTCTCGGTGGGGGCGTGCTATGGCCGTACGGAGACTTATCCCACAGGCGTGTATTGGGTGGTGTTGTCGTTGGATTAGAACAGCCTGCTATCCCGCAAACTTCAACCGACATCGCAAGGGGTCCCTGGTCTTCGTGGGCTTTGAGGTTATTGGTGCAGTTTGCCTTTTGATTGCGGTGGCGATGCGCGCGAGATCCCCTTCGACTTCGCTCAGGGCAGGCTTTCGCTCCGCCTGAGAACCGGCTCCGCTCAGGATGACGCCGGATACGTGGCGGGGCCGGACCTCGAACTGCACCACTACCCGAAGGGGAAGAACGAGTTTCGTCGGCCTTGTCCTGTGCTAACCTTGCGGCTGCCCTCCGTCTGCGGTTCCCCATGGAACCCACTTCTCAAGCCCGGTTCAATGAAGTCCGCATCGGTACAGCTGGCTGGTCTTACAAAGACTGGGACGGCATCTTCTACCCTCCGGGACTCGAGCACCGCAAGCAGCACCAGCTCGAATACCTGGCTCGTTTTTTCGACACTACGGAAATCAACACTTCTTTTTATGGACCGCTGAAGCCCGAGTTGGCCAAGCTCTGGTGCCGCAGGGTCACGGCGGTGAATCCGCGGTTTCTTTTTACCGCCAAACTCTACCGCGCTTTCACCCACTCGCCCATTGCCGTCATGGAGCCTACCTCCGCTGCTACTATCCGTCCCACGGATGAGGATGAAATCCGCACCCGTGAGGGTCTCGATGCTCTGGCGAGCGAAGGGCGGCTCGGCGCACTGCTTATCCAGTTTCCCGTGTCGTTCAAGAACACCCCGCTGAACCGTGAGTACCTGGACCGGCTGCTACGGCAGTTCATCGAATATCCACGCGTGGTCGAAGTTCGCGACTCCAGCTGGAACAATGCCGATACCCTGGCTGTGTTCGCCCAGAAAAATGTCGCGTTCTGCAACATTGACCAGCCCGTGCTGGGGCATTCGCTGGCGCCGACCGATCACGTCACCGCGCCGATCGCCTATGTCCGTCTTCACGGACGCAATTACGACCAGTGGTTCGATTCGGACAACCGCAACGACCGATACAACTATCTCTACAAAGAGAAGGAACTCGACGACTGGAAGGGAAGGATCGAAAGCGTTGCAGAAAAAGCGCAGACCACATACGTGATCACCAACAACCACTTCGAGAGCAAGGCGGGAGTCAATGCGCTGGAATTGAAAGCAATGGTGACCGGCAAGCGTGTTCCCGCGCCGCCTACGTTGATCAAGAAGTATCCCGAGCTGAGAAGATTTGCCGACCCGGCTGAAGATTTTGATGCAGGCAGGCCGGACCCCCAGTTGCCGCTATTAGCATGAATCAACATCTCCGTAAGCGTCCTCTGCGGAGACTCTCAGCGATCTTAGAGGGCGCTGAGAAATACCTCAGAGCATGCGGAGGGCATGGGCAGATTGAGAACGGAGTTCGCGAAGGCCAGGAGGGGTAAGGAAACAGAAGGGGGCGGAACTGAACCCAACGAGTTGCAGACTGCGAATTGCTGGCCACTGACCACTAGCCACTGACCACTGCCTTACGCTCCCACCGCCGCATGATCCGACAGGCGTTTCCGGTTGTAGCGCAGGGCGACATTCATGAAAATCTGGCCCATTGCAGTTTCAAAGCAGATCATCAGCGCTTCCACGTCTTCGCTGGTCTTGTCGCCTTCCGCCGCGGTGAGCAGGAGCGGGGGATGGACGCGGAAGTGAAATCCCTGGTCATTGAGCGCGGAGATCGCGTTACCCACAACCTGGTTCGCCAGCTCGAAGATGGTTTCCTTGACCAGAGCGTCGGATTCGGGCAGTTCGGCGCCCGCATAGTGGCTGGCCACGCGCACGGCGGTTTGCGGCTCGAGATCCAGAATGATCCGCCCCTCGATGTCGCCCGACAGCGCGACCATGCCGGCCACACCTTTTCTGCGGTAGGCGTCTTCTTCCATGGTGAGATTGCTCACCTGGGTAGTGCCCTGCAGGCCTTGCGACAGCACGGCGTCAGCCGCGTTGATAAAGGGCTGGATCAATTCCATCTTCATTGGATTTAAGCTCCCGCGCCGGCAGCATTGGCCACTGCGCCGTCTTCTCCCAGCACGTACTTGATGACTTCGTACAGCACTTCGGGCTTGACCGGCTTCTGCACGAAATGGCGCGCACCGCGTTGCAGTGCGGCCACGATGTTCTCCTGGTATCCGACCGAGGAGACCATCACGATGCGGGCTTCCGGGTGCTGCTGGACGATCCGTTCGGCCGCCTCGATCCCTTCCATCTGCGGCATGGTGATATCCATGAGCACGATGTCAGGATGCGTGCGGTCGAACTCGCTGATGGCGGTCAAGCCGTCGCCGGCTTCGGCTGCCACCTGCCCGCCGAATGTTTCGATCATGCGGGCGAGGTTCTTGCGCGCGAATACGGAGTCGTCCACGATCAGATAGCGGACCGGCTGCCCGTCCTTGCTGCGTTTTACTGGTGCAAATTGCTCCATAACCCATCTCCCCTTTCAAAACTGCATATCACGCTGGCTCGCTGAAGGCCAGATCACGTCCGTCACGACCCTTGCCTGTGCAACGAAAGCCCTTAATTTCCAGCACGTACCGCCCGGCTGGTGATTTCCGAGCCTTCATTGCGTCCGCAAACGGCCTGCAGCGTTGCCGACATTACATCCAGAGCGACCACGCGCGAGGCGTATCCGCGCTCGATCGCCGCCTTGGGCATGCCGTACACCACGCAGGAGTCTTCACTCTGCGCGATGGTGATGCCGCCGGCCTTTTTCACTGCTCCCAAACCCTCGGCGCCGTCGTCGCCCATGCCCGTCATGAGAACGCCGACCGCCTGTGTATTGAATTCCTCCGCCGCGCTGCGCAACAGAACATCGGCACTGGGGCGATGTCCGTTCACCCGCGGGTCATCACAGAGCACGGCAATGTCTCCCATGGGCAGCCGCTTTACCTTCAAATGGCGGCTTCCGGGGCAGATCAGGACGCGCCCGAGCTGCAACACATCGCCCGACTGCGCTTCCTTCACCCGCAACGCGCACAGTTCATCCAGCCGCCGCGCGAACATATCGGTGAAGCCCTCCGGCATGTGCTGGACGACAACAATCGATCCTGGAAAATCAGCCGGCAACTGTGACAGCACAAACTCCAGCGCCTGGGGACCTCCGGTGGAAATCCCGATGGCCACGATCTTCGTGGGGGTGCCCGCAGACGGAGCCGCGCGCTTCTCGGGCCGGGGCACGACACCCGGCAAGATTCTCGGTTTGAGCTTGCACGCGGCCGCCGCCTTGACCTTGACGATCAATTCCTTCGCAGTCTCAGCCAGATGCATCGAAGCGTCTCGGGGCTTGGCGACGAAATCGAACGCGCCCAGCCCCAGCGCCTTCAATGTGACGGACGCTCCTTCGGTGCTGTGCGAACTGAAAACGATGACCGGCACCGGTTGGCGGCGCATGATTTCTTTCAGCGTGTCGATGCCGTTCATGCCCGGCATCTCCAGATCAAGGGTCACCACGTTGGGCTTCAGTTCCTCGATCTTCTTCAGGCAAAATGTTCCGTCCATGGCGGTGCCGACCACTTCAATGGAGTCATCGGCCCCCAGCAATTGCGGGATCAGCTTGCGCATCAGGGCCGAGTCATCGACCACGAGCACGCGGACAGGACTCTTCTTCATGCCTGTCCTCCCGTCGCGCTCAGTGCCAGACGCATACGATCGGTATGGCTCAGCAGAAGCCCTGAGCTTGCAGTTCCTGCCTCTTGCGGGCGGGAGCGCGCAAAATGCTCCACGACCGCCGGCAGATTCAGGATCAAAACCACCCGTCCATCACCCAGGATCGAAGCGCCCGAGACCAGGTCGGTCGAGAAAGTCTGGTCATCCAACGCCTTGATCACCAATTCCTCTTCCCCGTCCAACGCGTCCACAATCAAGCCGTACTTCCTCTCTCCAACCGTGATGACGAGCACGAACAACTTGCCGGACTTGCGATCTCCCTCGATCAGGTGGGATCGTCCCAGGCGCAACAGCGGCAACACCTGGTTGCGCAACTGCAGCACCTCGTAGTTGTCCACCTGATGGACTTCTGACTCGCTGGTGCGCGAGATCTCGACCACAGCATTCAACGGGATGGCGTACAGGCGCTGCTCCACCCAGAACAGGAGAGCCTTGATGATGGCCAGCGTCAGCGGCAGCTTGAGCCGGAATGTGGTGCCTTGTCCGGGACGCGTGTCGACGCTGATCGTAGCCTTCAGCCGGTGCAGTACGCTCTGGACGACGTCCATGCCGACGCCCCGGCCGGAAACTTCGGTGACCTGTTCCGCGGTACTGAAGCCCGGGCGAAAAATGAAGTCGAGGGTTTCCGCTTCGGTCAAGCGTGCAGCCTCTTCCGCGGTCACCATGCCAAGTTCAATGGCCTTGCTGCGAATCTTCTGAGCATCGATACCGCGTCCGTCGTCGCTTACTTCCACCACCACCTGGTTGCCCTGGTGGTAGGCATTCAACCGGACCAGGCCCTGGGCCGGTTTGCCCGCCTGCCGGCGTTGCTCGGCCGTTTCGATGCCGTGGCTGACGGCGTTGCGCACCAGGTGCGTCAGCGGCTCAGCGATGGCATCCAGAATTCCCTTGTCAAGGTCAGTCTCCTGCCCGCTGAGCGCCAGTTCAACCTCACGGCCGCATTGCCGCGACACGTCCCGCACCATGCGCGGAAAGCGGCGGAACAACTGCTCCACGGGCACCATGCGAATCTTCATGACGGAGCGCTGCAGGTCGTTCAAAACCCGCGCCTGAAAAGCTATGGCATCGGCGAACTTGCCGCGCAGCAACTCTTTGGGATAGCGCTTGGAGAATTCACTGAGCGCCTGTTGCAGCATGGACTTGCCGATGATCAGCTCACCCACCAGGTTCAGGACGTTGTCGATCCGGCCCGCTTCCACCCGCAAGATATTTTCGAGCGCGGCCTGGGGAGAAGCCGGTTCCGCCAGAGGAGTTGAGGGTTGGACCGCGATCGCCTCGGCAGGAGGGATGACCTTACCGGCTTCTGCTTCTGCCGCCGTGCCCTCCATCTCCGTCTTGGCTGAGATCGGATTTGCCGCCAGCATCAGATCCACCGTGATGTCTTCGGCAATGGTCGGGATCCGGCACTTGGCGGCAATCTGTTCGACGGTCTGCACGCTGGCCAGCACGAACTCCACGTGCTTGGAAGCAGCTGGGGACTTCGGGTCCGGCCGCACTGCAATGATCGGCCCCATCCCCCCGATCGCATTGTGGACCAGTTGACGTCCCGCAATGGGCATGGCGCAGTGCGGGTCGATCTTGACCACCACGTGAAACACGTCCTGGCCATTGGCCTGGGCCTGACTCATGGCGAGCTTTTCGTGCTCGGTCCAGTCCGTAGCCGTCTTGTCGGCTGTCGTTTTCTTCTTACGGCGAGACTTCTTGGCCGCCGGGGCAGAGGTGAGCTCTTCAATCCGCTTGCGCAGGCTTCGCGTCGAGGGCAGCTTGGTCGCGCCACGATAGGCTGCAATCATCTCGGCGAACACATCGGCGGCGGCAAACGCGATCTCTGCGACCGCGGCTTGCGTGGCCGTGCCTTCCAGCGAGAGCGCGTCTTCGAACTCATGCGCCAGTTCGCTGAGTTCCCGGAGACCGCAGGCCGCGGAATCGCCCTTCAGAGTGTGAACCGTGCGCCGGATCACGCGCACGATCTCCTCATCGCCGGGCCGCTTCTCCAGCTTCAGTGCCTCTTCGTTCAGCGCCTGCAGCAGTTCCTGCGAAGTCTCATAGAAGAGATCCCGCAGTTCTGCGCCGCGCTCATCTGGGGAATTCGTCACTCTCTCACCTCAACCCGCTGGTATGCCGTTCCACTGTCGCGGTGCACCATCTGGAACTTCTTGGTGATTCCCAGCAGGCTCTCGGCATGGCCGACAAACAGGTAGCCGTTGGGATTCAAGCATCGATAAAACTTGTCGATCAGCCGTTTCTGTTCGGCCTCATCGAAGTACATCATCACGTTGCGGCAGAAGATGACGTCGTTGCGCTGCGGCAGGTACTCGGTCTTCAGGTTGTGAAAGTCGAAGTGCACCATTTCCTTCAGCGGCTTCTTCACCGCATAGCGTTCCCCGACCTTGTCGAAGAAGCGCAGACGGTAGCTGTAGTCGACGGAAGCCATCTGATTCTCGCTATAGGTTCCTTCCTGCCCGGCGCGCAGCACCGAGTAGCTGATGTCGCTGGCCAGGACTTCCACCCGCCACGGCGGAGGCACCAGAGGCTTGGGCAGCGGCAAGTCCACCGGCAGCGGATTGCGCAGGTAGTAATACGCCAGGGCATCGGTGACCAGCATGCCCAGCGTGTAAGCCTCCTGCCCGGTGGAGCAGCCGGCGCTCCACACTCGAATCGAGTACTCCCGCCGCGACTGCTTCTGTTTGAACAGTTCCTCCAATACGTGTTTCTGAAACAAGTCCAGTTGCGCCTTGTGCCGGAAGAAACTGGTCTCGTTGACTGTCAGGTTCTCCAGCAGCTTGGCCAGTTCGTCCTTGCCCGCCGGGCTGATCAAAAGCCGGTAATAGGCATAGAAAGAATCGACGCGGCAGTCGCGCAACCGGCGCAGCAGCCGGTCCTGCAGGAAATGCGTGCGGCGCTCGTCGAAGTGCATGCCGCACTCCTGGTAAACCAGCGCCTGCAGCAGCTTCAGTTCCGCTTCCGTCAATAGGGGAGCAGGTGCTGCTCCGGATGTGCTCATGCTTGTTCTCGTTCTCGCCTGACGCTGAATTCACCTGCGCTGCTGGATGCCTTTTTGGCTAACGCGCTGCTGCTCCGCGTCCCTCCGCTTTGGCCGCTGGCTTGGCGTCGCCGCTCTTCGTCTGCAGGCTGCCCGGAGCCAGCAATTTGCTCATGTCGAGCAGCACCACCAGCCGTCCTCTTACCTTTCCCAAGCCGGTCACGCAGTTCAACCCGCCCTCCTGAAAAACGGCGGGAGGAGCTTCCACGTCATCGGCAGGAATCTTGAGTACCTCGGACGCCGAGTCGACGATCAAGCCCGCCAGCCTGCCTGAGTGCTCGACCACGAGGATGCGGTTGTGCTTCTTCAGTCCGATCTGCTTCTCTCCGAAGCGCTTGCGCAGGTCCATGACGGAGACAATCTTGCCGCGCAGGTTGATGACGCCCTCGAGGTAGTCGGGAGCATCCGGCACCGCAGTGATTTCCGGCACCCGCACGATCTCGTGCAGGGAAGTGATGGGCACGCCATAGGTCTCGCGTCCCACCTGGAAGCCCACGATATGAAGTTCGCGGTTCATGATCCCCTCACGAGTGTTGTCAGAACTGCGCCCCGGCGGCGGCACGCCGCGCGTTGCGCCCGTGTTCCTCGCGGGCCGCGCTGCGCCCGGAAGAATCCGCCAGCGCGAAGCGGTCCATGAACTCCAGCAGGCCGCGCGACATCTTCGACATCTGCTCGGAAGAGGCCGCCAGTTCGGTCGAGCCGGAGGTCGACTGCTGCACCAGTTCGCGCATGCGCTCCATGGCTTTGACCACGGCTTGCGCTCCGGAAGCCTGCTCTTCCACGGCCGAGTTGATTTCGTGGGTGATTTCGTTGAGCCGCGTGGTCGCCCGTGCGATCTGGGAGGAACCGTGCGACTGCTCGTTGGTCGCTGCGCCGATTTCCTGGGCAAACTTGTAGACCTCGGTGACGACATTCGAGATCTTGCGCAGCGCCGCGTTCAGCTCTCCGCCCAGTTCCAGGCCTTCGTTCACGATGCTGGTCGAGCGGTCCATGTTCTCGACCGCCTTGCGGGCTTCTTTCTGAATGCTCTGAATCAGTTCAGAGATTTCCTTGGTCGACTGTGCGGACTTTTCCGCTAGCTTGCGCACTTCGTCGGCCACGACCGCGAAGCCCAGGCCATGTTCGCCGGCGCGCGCCGCTTCGATGGCGGCGTTCAAGGCCAGCAGGTTGGTCTGCTCCGCCAGATCGTCGATGACCTCAATGATCTTGCCGATGTCGTCGGCGCGTTGGCCGAGGGCTCCGATGATCTCGCCCGAGGAGTTGATCGTGGTGTTGATGCGGTTCAGACCATCGGTTGCTTTCTCCATGGTCGTGATGCCGCTGTGGACTTCCTCCCGCGAACGGTTGGAGATGTCGAGCAGCACCTTGGCGGTGTCGGCCACGCGCTGGATCGAGGCCACCATCTGATCGATCGAGGCCGAAGTCTCGCTCACGCTGGAGGCCTGCACCTGCGTGCTCTTCACCATGTTCTGCACGTTCACGCTCATCTCGTGCATGGTGCTGGTAACTTCATCGATGGCCGAAGAGGCCTGCAGGCCGATCTTGGCGGAATCGTCGGAAGCACCTGCGACCTGGCCGGAGGCGCTGGCGACCTGCGACGACGCGTCGCGCACGCTGCGCACCAGCCCGGCAAGTCCTTCCACCATGCGCGCGAAGGCGTTGCCCAGCGTGTCGTGGTTGGAACGCGGCTTCACTTCCACAGTCAGGTCGCCGCCGGCAATGGATTCGGAAACGGATGCCATTTCCTTGAGGTAGGTGACCATCTTGGAGAAGGTGCGGGCCAGTTCGCCGATTTCGTCGTCCCGGTTCACGTCGATGGTGTGCTCCAGATCGCCGCTGTTGCCGATCTGCCGAGCGATTTTCATCAGGTTGGTCAGCGGCTCGGTGATCCCCTTCGCCGTGCGGTAGGCAATGGCGCTGCCCAGTCCGAGGGCTAGAAGTGTGCTCAAAAGCGATACGATGATGGTCCCGGTGGCCGCGGTCTCATCCGATTTGCGGCGCGCTTCCACCAGCTTTCGGTTCTCGGCGTCCGCCAGTTCCAGGGCGTCAGTGGAGTTCTTCACCCACGAAGAAGCGTCTTTCTGGAGGTAGTAAATCTGCAACTCGGCCACGGTGGCGTTGCCCGAGTCGACGTCTCTGCGCTTGTCGATCAACGGCTGCGCGAACTCCTTGCCCCAGGACTGCTCCAGTTGCTGCACCTTGGCGAGCGCCGATTTCTCCTGGTCGGAGTTGGTCAGCGATTTTCCCTGTTCCAGCTTTTCGTTCAGGATGCGCAGGCCCTCGTTCATGCGGTCGACTTCGCGCGTGTCGCCGCTGAGCAGGTAGTTGCTCAGGTAGAGGCGGTTCTGCATCATCTGAAAACGCACAGAGTTGGTTGCGTCCGCCAGTTCGAGCGACGAGGCCGCCGCAGCCTTGGCCGCATGCTCCCGCTGGACGGCAAACCAGTTCACCAGGAACAGCACCATCACCATGGTGAGGATGATTCCGAAGTTTACGTAGAGTTTCTTGCCGATTGTCATGCCGTTTCTCCTCCGCGGTCAGGCGCGACTACCGCGGCTCGAACTTGAAATCGATGACTCCTGTGCTTTCCATCGGCGCCGGTTCAAAGCGCCATTTCTTCACTGCCTCCAACGCGGAATTCGCCAGCACGGGATGTCCGCCGATGACGCGGGCATCCTTCACCGAGCCGTTGGGCGAGACCACCACCTCCACTTTCACCGTGCCCGTGATGTTCATTTTCCGGGCCAGATCGGGGTACACGGGCGCGACTTTGGTCTTCACCCGACGGGCAATCTCTTCACTCTGAGCCTGCTGCGCCCGCACGTTCACCGTTCCTGCGGTCGCGGCCAGTGCCAGCACCGCCAATAGCGTCGCTGTCGTTCTTTGAGACACAATCCCTCCTAGATGGGAAAAGCTGGTCCCTCAGTGGCGTGCAACGTCCGGGCCACCCAACGGTTCCTGAAAAAACCAAAGTCACGTCACGTAAGTGATTGCAAATAAGATACTTTAAGGAGTGCGTCGCTCTGATCGGAATGCCCCATCGGTAAGGTTCGTCTCATCTGGGGTTCTAGCCACAACATCATTCTCAGTCTGAGACCGCGTCTCATTGCATTCTCGGGATTTCACACCTCGGCACCCGCTTTTCCCATTTTGCTTGACTCAAATTGAGATGGCAGGTACTTTCCCCTTAGATTCCAAGCACTTGTGAATGGCGAACCCTTTGCTTTAACAGGCAGTGGCGAGCTGAATCCTGGTGGACCAAACCCGACGGTTGAGCGGGGCGGCATGGCTGCGCCCGGCTCCGACGAGGACTTCCAGAAGCTGCTCTTGCTCATTGCCGCGAGGGCTAGCGAGCGCTCCGATGCCCGGTCTTTGATCCAGCTGTTCTGCAGTGCAGCCCGCGAATTTTTTCAGGTCAGCGGCGTCTACTTCTGGCGGCGCCAATCCGCAAACGAACTGGTCGGCGAGCAAGCTGACGGCAAACTGGCGCAACATTTTATCGGGCTCCGGCTGCGGGCCGAGGAGAGCGCGGTCACGGCCGAGGCAGTCCGGCAGCGGCGGACGATTTTTGCCAACCAGGTGCACTCCACCGTTTTTCCCGCAGCGGCGAAATACGAAGCACGATCGCTCATGGCTGCGCCGCTGGTGGTATTCAACGAGGTCATCGGCGCCACGACCTTTCTGCACGATTCGGACAGCAACTTCTTCAACGAGGATCTGGCGTCGAAAGCCACAATTCTGGCCGGACAACTTGGCAGCCTGCTGGAGGCCAACCGGCTGAGCGAAGTCTCGCACGAGGAGCACCGGCGCGCCGAGATTCTGGCCGACGTGGCCCAGGCCCTGCACGGAAAGCCCGATGTTTCCGCAGTCATTGAGGCCATTGCGGACCGTTTGCGTCTGCTGCTGCGCACGCGGCTGGTGTGCGTGTTGCTGCGCCGCGAAGGCCCGTTCGAACTGCGGGCTGTCTCCGCGGAGACACCTCAGCTGGCCAACTCCGTCCGTGCGCGGCACGACCGGCAGACGATCCGTTTTGCCGCCGACCTGGCACAACGGGCCGTGACGGCCGGTGAGCCGATCACGCTCTCGCTGGGCGCCGACGTGCATTCCCTTGGAAACCTGGTGTCTCCTGGAATGCTGATCGCAGCGCCTTTCCGCACCACCCGGACACTAGGGGCGATCCTCGTCTATCCGCGGCAGGACGGGGTTTTTACAGGGGAAGAAAAGGCCCTGGTCGCCGCCGTTGCCGGGTTTGGGGCGGTGGCTGTGGCGCACGCCGAACTCTACGCCACCGCGCACGCCCAGGCTCACGAACTGCATCAGCTGCTTGAGATCTCGTCCGAGCTGAATTCCAGCGGAAACCTGGAGCAGTTCCTGCAGGCCTTCGTGGTTCGTGCATCTGATTTTCTCGGGTTCGGACGCTGCTTTATCGCCTTGCTCGAAGATGATGTGTTCCGCGTTCGCTACGGCGTGGAGAAAGGTGTCCCCAAGCGCGCGGAGGTCGTGTTTCCCGAGGGGGTCGCCACTCGGGCCCTGCGTGCGAAAGAAGTTTTCTCGACTGACGACGCCACCAAGACTCCCGGCGCCAACCTCAACGCCATCGCCCGGTACGACGTGAAGCAATTCCTGGCCGTTCCTCTGCTGGGTGCGGAAGGCGAGGTGCTGGGCATGTTTGGAGTGCTCGATCGCCTCGACGGGACAGGCATTTCCCAGGAAGACATCCGGCGCGCGCGCGCCCTGTCAAACCAGGTTGCGGTCGTGCTGGAGGTTGCGCACAACCTGCACTTGTCGGAGCTGCACCGCCGTCGCGCCGAGGCCATGATGGAACTGGCGCGCGAAATTGACGGCGTCCTGCGCTTGCCCGATTTTTCCCGGCGCTTCGTCCGTCGCGCCGCCGAACTCACCGGCTCGCAGGCAGGCGCGCTCGCCCTCTATCAAGAAGGACGTTTTCAAGTTCTGGCTTTGCATTCCGCGCCACGCGCTCCCAGGGCAGAGGAGGGGAAGGGAACAGATCACAGCAACGAGGTCAAAGCTGAGGCAGGTTCCGACGCCAAGAGGCCGATGGCGGGACCGTCAGCAGATCGTCCTCCTGACCGTGACCTGGACCGTCGCCTCAGTGCAGCCCTTGGCGAGTTGCTGGCCCACCACACGGGGACGATCATCTCCGGCTCGTGCAAGGAATTACTCGGTGCCGAAGTTGCCTCGTTACTCGCCTGGGACGACTGCACGGTTGTGCGTCTTCCCGGCTCGAATGCAGAGATGGCCGGAGTGCTCTGCCTTTCCGGACGCTCCAGCCCGCTGGGCCAAGAGGATCGTGTTTTTCTGGAAGCGATGGCCGGACACGCCGCCATGGCGCTGGAGAATGCGCGTCTGTTCACGCGCATCGAGCAGGCGAACCGTCACTGGCTGGAGATTTTTGACGCCATCACTGACTTCATCGTGGTGCACGACGAAGCCGACAGGGTTCTGCGCGTGAATCGTTCCCTGGCGGGCATGATCGGCGTCCCGCCGAGCGAACTCATCGGCGTCAACATGCGCGCCCTGCTGGAACTCGCGGGCGATACCGCCTCTTATTCTTGTCCCTTCTGCCGGTCGATGGCGGAGGACGCGGACGAGTTCGTGCATCCCGTTCTCGATCGCACCTACCTGGTCTCGACTTCGCGCGTGCACGGCGCATCGAGCGAAGGGCTGCAGACCATCCACGTTCTGAAAGACATAACCGACCGCCGCGAGGCCGAGCGTCGTTACCGCGAATTGTTCGACAATATTCAGGAAGGGCTCTTCTTCAGCACGCCGGGCGGAAGGTTCATTGAAGTGAATGACGCCATGGTGCGCATGCTGGGCTACTCCAGCCGCGAGGAACTGCTGCAGATCGACATTCCCACACAGCTCTATTTTTCTCCGGAACAGCGCCAGCGGCAATCCGAGGCGATGGAACAGCACGGCCACCTGCGCAACTTCGAAGCGACACTACGGCGCAAGAGTGGCTCGCCCATCCATGTCTTGATCAATGCCTTCGGACTCCACGACAACCAGGGGCACCTGCTGCAGATTCGCGGATTGATGCTCGACGTGACCGGCCTGCGAACCTACCAGTCGGAACTGCACCGGGAGCGCGACTTTTCCGCCAAGATTCTGGCCAACACGCAAAGCCTGATCCTGGTCGCCGACACTGCGGGGCTGATCAGCTATGCCAATCGCCGCTGGTACGATGCCGGGTTCCAACAGCAGGATCTGCTGGGACGGCCTCTACTGGAACTGGCGCCTCCCGGTTTCATCCGTCCGCTGGCCGACGCCATCGAAAACACGATCGCCGGACAGCAGATCGACAACCTGGAACTGCAGATTCTGCGGGGCGGAATCCCCGGCCAGTTCTCGGCCAATCTCAGCCCGATGCGCGACGAGGCGGGCAACGTGACCAGCATTGTCATGGTGCTTACCGACATCACCGATTCGACGGTGTTGCGTGACAAGCTGGTCCACGCCGAGAAGATGGCCGCGGTTGGACAACTGGTTTCCGGCGTGGCTCACGAAGTGAACAACCCGCTGACCGCGATTCTCGGCTTTGCCGACCTGCTCATGGAGAATCCCGAACTCCCCGAGACCGCGCGCAAGGACATGCGGGTCATCCTGCAGGAAGCGCAGCGCACCAAGCAGATTGTGCAGAACCTTCTGAGGTTTGCGCGGCAGATGCCGCCGCAGCGGAACGCCATTCAGCTCAATTCCATCCTGCGCCGCACCATCCAACTGCGTTCCTATGATTTCAACAGCCACGGAGTCGAAATCATCGAGCATCTTGACGAGGGCCTGCCGGAAGTCATTGGCGATGCGCACGAGCTGCAGCAAGTCTTCCTGAACATCCTGAACAACGCCTATGATGCCGTGCACGAGACGCGGCAGCCGGCGCGGATTGAGATCATGACCACTAAGGCGGGAGCCAGTGTCGAGATTTCTTTCTGCGACAACGGACCTGGAATTTCTAATCCCGATAAGATCTTCGATCCCTTCTTCACCACCAAGGAGGTCGGCAAGGGAACCGGCCTGGGCCTCAGCATCTGTTACGGCATCGTGAAGGAGCACGGTGGAGAGATCATGTGTCACAACAATACCGACGGGCACGGTGCCACGTTCATCGTGCGCCTGCCCGCAGCGTCCCACAATGCATCCCTTGGCGTAGCCGCAGGAGTGATCCAGCAATGAGCCTCCCTGCCATCAAACCAGTGCCCGTTCCCGTACTGCTCATCGAGGATGAGCCCGCCGTCATGGCATATGTGCAAGCTGCTCTGGAGCGCAGCGGATATCCGGTGGTCTGCTGCGAGTCTGGCGTCGATGCGCTGCGCCTGCTCGAAACCGGCGATTTCCTCGGAGTGGTTTCTGACATGCGCACGCCGGGCGGCGTTGACGGCGCCCAGGTTCATGCCTGGATCGCGCAGCACCGCCCCGACCTGGCTTCGAAGATCGTCTTCATCACCGGCGACATCGCCAATGAAGAAACCGTGGCCACGCTGCGTCAGACCGGCGCGCCCTGCGTGGAAAAGCCGTTTCGCGTGCAGCAGTTCATCGACGTGGTTTCGCGCATTATGGGGAGAGCGAGGTGAATAACTCTCTCAGCAAGGACGATCTCCGCATCCGGCTGCTCATCGTCGACGACGAGCAGAGCATCCGCAAGCTTTGTGTCACCATCGGGGAGGCCCTCGGCTTCGTGTGTCTCGAAGCCGACAGCGGCGACTCCGCCCTTGCGTTGCTCGAGGAGCAGCCCGCCCACATGGTCCTGACCGACATGGTCATGCCGCACATGTCGGGACTCGAGTTCCTGGAAAAAGTGAAGAAGCTGCTGCCGCGCACCGAAGTGGCGCTGATGACCGGACACGGCTCTATCGAAACCGCCGTCCAGGCCATGAAACTCGGGGCTTACGACTACATCACCAAGCCCTTCTCCCCGCTGGAAGAACTCCGCCTGTTCTTGCGACGCATGGCGGAAAAGGTCCGGCTGGTCGAGGAGAACGAATTCCTCCGCCAACGCATGGACTCGGAGACCGCGGTCCACGGCATCGTCGGCTCGTCGGCCAAGATTCAGGAAGTCCTGCGCATGGTCTCGCGCTTGAAGGACACGCGCACGCCGGTCCTGATTTCGGGCGAAAGCGGTACCGGCAAGGAACTCGTGGCCCGTGCCATTCATTTTCGCGGGGCCTTCGCCGGACGCCCCTTTGTCGCCGTGGATTGCGGATCGCTCGTCCCCACGCTGATCGAAAGCGAGCTGTTCGGATACGAGAAAGGAGCCTTCACGGGCGCGCTGAAATCGAAGGAGGGCTTGTTCAAGTCCGCCGATAGCGGCACCATATTCCTCGACGAGATCGGCGAGCTGCCGCTGGAGTTGCAGGCCAAGCTGTTGCGCGTGCTCCAGGAAAAGGAAGTGCGGCCGGTAGGCAGCAACCAGCGCGTCAAAGTGGACGTGCGCGTGATCGCCGCCACCAACCGCGATCTGGAGGCCGCCTACAAGAACGGGAACTTCCGCAAGGATCTGTATTTTCGGTTAAACGTTGTCACGCTCCACGTTCCCGCCATGCGCGAGCGCCGCAGCGACATCCCCATGCTGGTGCACTGGTTTCTGGAGCGCTACGCTCCCGGCTCGGAGTTGCATGTCTCGAGCGCGGCCATGAAAGCCCTGATGCAATACGAATGGCCGGGCAACGTGCGCGAGCTGGAAAACTGCGTCGAACGTGCCGTGGCCCTGGGTAACGGGAAAGTGATCGACCTCGGCGACCTGCCGCCTACGATTGCGGCGGCCACGACCGCGACGATTGCAGCCTCAGAGCTGGGTGGGGAAGGCTTGCACGGCGCGGGACCGGACTTTGCCCCTGAATCTGCGCCTCAATCGCCGCAGGCTCCCTTGTCGACGACCGATCTTGAAGACATTGAACGCGCCACCATCCAGCGCGTCTTCGAGCAGGTCAACGGAGACAAGGCCCTCGCCGGACGCATGCTCGGCATCAGCCGCGCGACGCTGTATCGCAAGTTGAAGCGATACAACATCAGCGGCGGGGCTTCGGGGTCGTCTAGTCAGACGCTGCAGTGAGCCCTGCTGCGCACTCGGTATATCTTCCCACCCTTGCCAAGAACGGCGGGTGGCCAACCTTTCGCTGCGGTTGGCCTTGCGCTGACATCATTTCTGAAGAGGGTGCCCCATCCTTTCGCGTTCTCTGCGAAAGGGTGGGAGGCACAGACCAGAAGGGCAGAGCGTGAAGAGCAAAATGTATCGGTCCGAGATTCCCACCCTTGCAAAGTACGCAAGGATGGGGCACCCTCAGTCGTGGTGATTCCCAGAAATCTAAAGGTGGGCCACCCGCCCCGCTTCATTTCAGAAGACCCAGCAGGATTCGCTGGGGGTCCGAATTTCTATGACTACGCGAAAAACAGACCGACTAACCTGATCGACCCCACGGGATTGTTCACTATAAGAAACGGAATTAGGGAGCACGACCAGATTAATATCGACAGCGTCTGTGGACCAGGAACTGGTGGCGCCTGCACATCAGCGACTGCGCTTTTGATGTGTGCCTGTACCAAGGACGATTGCTCAGACAAGTGGAAAGCGCACGCCGAACTGCGCATATACGGCGATATGTACATCTACAATGGGCCGTGGTCGACTTTCCCGCGACGACCAAAGGACAGGAGTGTGCACGATATAGCCAGTGCGCGCAACCACGAGAACAACGTCCACATCAACCCGGCGATTGCTGCCGTCACGCCTCTAATCAACGCGCTGGAAGGAAAGAGTTTCAGCTCTGAAGGGGAATGCAAAGCGGACTGTGACAAGACCGGGACGGCTGTCACCAACCAATTTCGACAAACCCTGAGGGACACCCAACAGCAGGAGAACAATCAATGAAACTGCTACGGCTTCTTGCAGTCGTCTTCTTTTTCGCCGTTGCCGCAAACAGCCAGACCCGCAACGGTCGTTTGGAGGGTTGCCCAAATCCGACAACAATCGCTGCAGCGCTTGAGAAGGTGCAGCATAGTCGGTGGCAGGATATGAACGTGGCTCGCGTTCAAGCGATTTGGCCTACCGAGTTGCTGGGCGCAAGCTGCGACAGAGCTACTTGTAGTTCTGTAGAGAGCAAGGGGCGGATCATCGGTGGTCGCTACGAGTGCAGTGAAGTTTTCCTGTTCGATGTCAAACGAGGTGACAGGGGAGCAGCCATCGAACGACTGAACAACCTGGTAATTCATTACTCTACGTCTCAAAAGAGCGAGACTATAGAGGCTGCCAAGCTCATGGCGAAGGCCCTTGGCCTAGCGGAGTCCGATCTGGCGATCCTTGGCAACTCCACGCAACAGGATTTTCACTGGGACATTGCCAACGAGGAGATATCGCGTCTAGCCGTCGAAGTCAACCAGAAAGGATCTGTCTGGACGCTAACTCTCAACTTTAGCCATTTTCCGAAGTGAGTGCTTCGGCCCCTCTCTTCCCGAAGGGATCGTACTTGAACGTCACCGTCCCACCTGATCCGGGCAGCACCACGCTGGTCAGCCGATTCTCCGCGTCCCAGTTGTAGGTCGTTGTCCCCGACGCATCCACCTTGGTCCTCGTGTTCCCGTTGTAGTGTGGTTGGGGTCGCCCGCCGCGCCCAGCGGGTCGGTGACGGTCAGCACTTCGCCGAAAGAATTGTAGGTGTAGTTCCAGACGTTGTAGCCGTTGGTGTAGAAGGCGGGCAACGCCTTCGCGGTCATATTGCCCTGGCTGTCGTAAGTGTAGTAGCTGGTGTGTCCGTTGCCGTCGGTCGAGGACGTTCTGTAGCCGGAATCGTCAAAGGTCCCCGCACCGTTGCCCACAAAACCGCAAGTGTTGCAGGCGTTCGTGCTAGAGCTGGTGGCTTTGGAAATATAGTGACGATGCGAACGGCTGGTGATCTGCACCGTCGTACAATTTCCGCCCGTAGAATCACAGACATACCTTTGCCATGGGTTGTGACCTGCCCCCTTCCTTCGCGCACGAGATCATACGACACTTTCCGCGTCCGGGTCTGCGGCTGAGGACGGCGGAGCCAGCAAAGCGGAGCCGGCCTCAGCCGCCCTCATCGCTGTAGCAAACTCCTGCGGTGTGAGATATCCCAAGCTGCTGTGCGGACGTTCTTCGTTGTACTCCGTCCGCCACGCTGCGATCTTACGCCTCGCGTCGAATAGGTTTTGAAACCAGCTCACGGTCAAGCACTCCTCCCGCAACCGTCCGTGAAAACTCTCGACGTGTGCATTCTGGGTCGGCTTGCCCGGCTGGATGTGCACTAACTCGATCTGGTGTTCCACGCACCACGCCAGAAAATGCCGGCTCGTCAGTTCCGGCCCGTTGTCGCAGCGGATCGCCAACGGCTGCCCGCGCTCGGCCACAATCGCCTCCAACACTCGCGTTACTCTCCGGCTCGCGAAGCTGGTGTCCACTTCCAAGGCCAAACACTCCCGCGTGTACGCATCCACCACACTCAGCACCCGGATCGCCCGCCCGCACTCCACCGCATCGTGCACAAAATCCAGCGCCCACTCCTGGTTCGCCGAAGTCCAGACTCGCAGCGGTTGTCCCACGCGCACGCAGGGCTTCCGCTTCTTTCGACGAATCATCAGCCCGGCCGCCCGATACACGCGATGCACTCGCTTGTGGTTCACATGCTCTCCCGAGCGGCCCAGTAACACATGCAGTCGCCGATAACCGAAGCGTGGCTTCTCCCGCGCCAACTCCACCAGCCGCGTTCGCAGCGGCTCATCGGAGCGCCTGCTCTGGTAGCGATAGCTCGACACCGCCATCGTCATCAGGCCGCACGCCCGCCGCTGGCTGAAGGCATACTCCCCGCGCACTTGCTCGACAGCCGCCTTCAGGGCTACGAGCTCCAGCCGTTTTTTCGAATCACCGACTGCAGCGCTTCCTTGTCCAAGCTCAGATCTGCCACCAGCTTTCGCAGCTTCGTGTTCTCATCCCGCAACTGCTTCGCTTCCTGCGCCTGGCTTACATCCATGCCGCCGTACTTTGCCTTCCAAGCATAGATCGTGTGTTTCGATACGCCCACTTCCCGCGCCACGTCCTCCGCCTTGCGACCCGCTTCCAGTTGCTTCAGCGCCCCGATCATCTGCGCTTCCGTGTGCCTGCTCTTCGACATACCTTCTTCCCCTTCCTTTCGCACAAATCATACTCAGCTTTGTGCCGAAACAGGGGAGCAGGTCAGGTGGGAGAGCATCCCAATCCGGTGTCATCAGTCCCGGAGGGACGACTGCAGTTCGGGAAGAACTCTGAAAACCGAAAGACCTGGAGGGCGTGGAGGGAACATCCCATCTGCCCCAGCAGATCTCCGTCCCCAGCAGATCTCCCCCAGCAGATCACTATGCCACGTCACTACTGCATGAGTGCTTCGCTCACTCTTGAGACTGGCGTCTCAACCTGAGATGGGAGGGCCGCCGGACTGCTCTCCTGCAAGTGATTCCCGCCCCTAACCCACTGAAAATGCAGCCACCTCAGTGCTAGTCCTTCCGTTCCGAGCTTTGGATGCGCTCGTGCTTCTCTTTCTATCCGTAACCGCGGATTCTGGCTCCCCAAAGCTCTTCCTAAGCGGGAAGAGGGGGAGCCCAACCGCATTTCGGGCGAAGCCAGAGCGAGTCTGGACCGAGGGGGAGTTTCGCTTGGCGCAACAAGCCGCAGCATCGGCACGTTCGGGGCAGTGTGCCAGCGCAGTCGCCGGCCTAGCCGGGTTTTTCCCAGAAGCCGCTCCGGTCCGCATTCCGGTGCAGATTGCCCGCTGCGATGCCGGGGCGGGCTCGCACCCCGGTAACTTCACCGAAAGCACTGTGATTGAATTCGGCACGCCCCGCGAGGTTCTCTTCGCGTGCAACACGCCGCTTGAGTTCGCGGACGTTCTGCGCCTGCGCAACTCGGATGGTTCGCTCGACGTGGAAGTCTCGGTGGTCGCCCTACAGTACCACCCGGGAAATACCGTCGTGGCGGCACGCTTTATGGGAGAAGTGCCCAACTGGATCGTGAAACCATGACTCCTTCACTGCAACCGCAGGATCTCTCAACCCAGTGGAGCGCCGCTCTGCGGCTGTATCCGATTTACTTCCAACTTGCGCGCGAGTTTGTCATCGATGTGCAGCCCTGCGGGGACCTGGAGGCGGGGATCGATACGCCCGGCCGGGAGTCGGTCGAGCAGGCACAGAAGTGGCTCGAAGAAATGGACGAGCGCATGCACGTCCACCAACTGCGGCAGTTCCTGCAAACCAGTCCCCTGGCCAATGAAGAAGGGCTGCAGAACCTGATCCAGCACTTTCTTGCCAAGACCACGAAGAACGACGCGGTACGAGACAAGATTGATTTTCTCCTGGTGCAGTTTTTCAGCCAGGTGGCTCCTTCCGGGCTCAACGACGACGATGTGGACCTGGCGTACGTCGCGCAAACCCTGGAACCAGTCCTCGGTTCGGTAGAACTGAAGACTCCGGTGTGGCTGAACGCGCTCGACCGGGTGCTGGATTCTGCGCACCGCTGCCGCTCACTCGACGAACTCTTACATGGCGGCGTTCTGGCCCAGGGACGCAAGGCCAAAACGCAAGCCGGAGATCTGTTCTATCTGCCCATCGCGCTGGTCGCGTTCACCCGTTTCGGTTATCTGATGCGCCGGGCATTCTTTCACCTGATGCATGGCGATCTCAACGCGATTCTCGACGGTCTCAATGAACTCGAAGAGAGGAAGATCGGGACGATTGACTGCCGGCGCGCGCAGTTCTCCGCCCAGGAACCGATCGCGCGCCTGCGCATGATTTGCCAGTCGTGGAAGGTCATGTTTCAGGCCGAGTACTCCTCGGGGAGCCCGTTACGAATGCTGGTGGACCTGCGCGTCTCGGTAGACGATGCACTGGGCCGCGGCAAGCCCGCCGAAGGTGGAGCGAAAGCGACAGCAAAATCGAAGGCTCCGGGAGTTGCGCCCGCCGCAGTGAAGCCGGCAGCCACGGCAAAGCCGTCCGCTCCGGCTGCAGCCAAGGCAGCAGCTGTTGGCATTGCGTCCGGCGCAGGTACGGCGAAAGCGGCAGCGAAGCCCGCCGCCACTGAGAAGCCCAAGGGCAAGTTTGCGCCGCCCAGCGCGGATGCTCCGGAATTTGAAGTTTCGAACACTCCGGATTGGGACCCGGACGCGCAGCCCGGGAAAAAGAAGTAGGTAGCTGTTCGCGACCGCACCGCGACGCCACCAGGCAAGAAAAGGATCGAGAACGTGGATCAACCGACGGTACTGATCATCTCCGACGATGTGGACTTCTCCCGCCGCATCACGGCTCGCTGGCAGATGGAGCGCACCGTCCCCACGTTCACGCTGCTGAGCGGAGATTTGTGGCCACGTTTCGCCGTCGACAACTTCGACATCGCTATTGTCGGAGAACTACGGCGGGAGGTGCTGTCTGTCGTTCTCGAGCCCCTGCACTCCACCGGGCAACCGATCTTCTACGTGTGTCACGACCCCAGCACGGCGCAACTCGTGCGCGAGCGCTGGCCGCGCACATCGGTACTGAGACGCAACGAAAGCTGGCTCGACCTGCTGGTCGTGGCCGCCAGCGAAGCGGTACACCGCTCCCGCGCCGAGGCGCGCGCCCGGGCTGCTGAACTGGCCTGCGGCACGCTGGAGCGTCAGGCCACTCTCGGGCGTTACATGCTCGAGATGCGCCATGGTTTGAACAACGCGCTCACCTCGGTGCTGGGCAACTCCGATCTGCTGCTGCTCGAGCCGGGAAGTCTTTCGGCGCCGGCACGGGCGCAGATTGAAACCATTCGGAACATGGCTTTGCGTATTCACGAAGTTCTGCAACGCTTTTCGTCGTTGGAAAAAGAAATGAACGTCGCTGCCATACAGGCAGAAAAGGATTCCGGCAAGTCCTTCGCGGCAGTAGCTGCGGGGGATTGAGAACTGAGAACTGAGAACTGAGAACTGAGAACTGAGAACTGAGAACTGAGAACTGAGAACTGAGAACTGAGAACTGCTCCTCCCCCTTTGCAGGACGCTGATTTCTTTGGCGCTGGTTCCATACCCCTCGCGGGGGGAAGGTCATATGCACAAGTTGATGGTCGGCGGCACCGTTCTCGAGCACGAGCTCTCTGAGCTCCGCCTCCTGGTTGAGCGCCAAACCGGAGTTTTGCTCGATTGTCCCAATAGCGCCCTGGCCGCCCACATCGCGGAGTATCTCGAGGCCCACGAACTCGAATCCCCGGCCGCCTTACTCGATCGCTTTCGCGCCTGCGATCAGGATCCCGCTACCGTTCCTCAATTTCTCGAAGGCTTGCTGAATTCGACCAGCGGATTCTTCCGGCACCCCGGCGCCATGAACACGCTGACCAAGCAAGTTCTGCCGCAAATCTATGCCAGAAAAGCGGGAGAAGGACCCGCCGCGCTGCGCATCTGGAGTGCTGGCTGCGGCACCGGCGAAGAGGCTTATTCCATCGCCATGGCGATCTGCGACTCGCTGCCCGGATCGAACGGTGCTAGCAACGGCAGCAGCGCCGCGAATGGATGTACCGGCAATGGCAATGGGGGAAAAGAGAAGGGCGGTGCAGTGCGCACGGGAGGGATTGCTGAGACCGTTGTTCCTGTTGCGCCGCAAATTTCAAAAGACTGGTCGATTCACATTGTGGGAACCGACTTGCTGCCCTCGGCGATCGAAGTGGCGGAACGTGGCCTGTATCCGCAGTCGGCACTTGCGGGCCTGCCCCCGGCTACGATTCGCGCAAGCTTCTCGAGAATTGGAACGGCCAACGGCAACGGAAGCCAGAACGGCTCGCAAAACGGATCGGCGAACGGATCTTCGAATGGGGCGGCATCGAACGGACCGGCATCGAATGGGTCTTCGAACGGATCGGCGCCAATCGTGGGTTCGCATCTCCTGGTGAAGCCGCGCCTGCGCAGCCTGGTCACGTTCAACACCATGAACCTGACGCGTCCGGTCTACATCGGACGCTTTGACTGCATCTTCTGCATGGATGTGCTGCCGCACCTCTCGCGCTCGCAGCGTTCTGCTCTGATTGAGCGTTTGCACCTGTATCTGGAGCCTGGGGGGTATCTCTTCCTGAGCCAGACGGAAAAACTCTACGCTCCGAACCTCAACTTCCGGTCAGAGACCTTTGACGGCTACACCTTCCACCGGAAACCCCTTGCGGCCAGCGCGGCGTACGGGCGCTAGCAAGAACTGAAGAAGGGGGACTGGGCGATGGACTTCGTCTAGCGTTCACGCGAACAAAAACTCCTTCGTTCGTAGTTCTTTGATCGTGTCCCGCAGCTTCGCCGCCTTCTCAAACTCAAACCGCTTGGCCGCTTCCCGCATGTCGCTCTCGAGTTTGCCAATATAAGTGTCCACTTCTTCTTGTGATTTGAACTCCGGCATGCCCTCGGCCTCGCCTCCAGTCAGATCGGTATAGTCCGCGGCTACGATCGCGGCCAGCGTCATGTCGAGAGGGCGCACAATCGACTCTGGCGTGATCCCATTTTCTTCGTTATATGCGGTCTGGATGGCACGCCGTCGCAGAGTCTCGTCCATGGCGCGCTTCATCGAATCGGTCCGGCGGTCCGCGTACAGAATCGCGCGACCGTGCAAGTGGCGCGCGCAGCGGCCGATCGTCTGAATCAGCGAGCCTGACGAGCGCAGGAAGCCTTCCTTATCCGCGTCGAGGATCGCCACTAGTGATACTTCTGGAAGATCCAGCCCCTCGCGCAGTAGATTGATGCCGATCAATACGTCGACTTCGCCCTTGCGCAGATCGCGGAGGATCTTCACGCGCTCGAGGGTCTCGATCTCCGAGTGCATGTATCGGCACTTCACGCCCACTTCGGCGTAGTACTCGGCGAGGTCCTCGGCCATGCGCTTGGTCAGGGTGGTCACCAGCACGCGTTCGCCGTGCTCGACTCGCGCGCGGATCTCGTGCAGCAGGTCATCAATCTGCCCCTTCACCGGACGAACTTCAACCTCGGGATCGATCAGGCCCGTTGGCCGGATGATCTGTTCCACCACCACGCCCGCCGACTTGGTCAATTCATACGGCCCCGGCGTCGCCGAAACATAGACGAGTTGGTTCGTGCGATGCTCCCACTCCTCAAACGTCAGGGGACGGTTGTCGAGCGCCGACGGCATGCGGAAGCCGTACTCCACCAGCGTTTCCTTGCGCGAGCGGTCGCCGGCGTACATGCCGCGCAGCTGCGGCACTGTCTGGTGCGATTCGTCGATGAACATCAGGAAGTCGCGGGGAAAGTAATCCAGCAGGGTGGGCGGAGGCTCGCCCGGCAGACGTCCCGTAAAATGCCGCGAATAATTCTCGATGCCGTGACAGTAGCCCATGGCCTTGATCATCTCGAGATCAAACATGGTTCGCTGATGAATACGCTGGGACTCCACCAATCGCCCCTGCTTCTCCAGTTCCACTTCCCACCATGCCAGCTCTTTCTTGATCGAATCGACAGCCGATGCCCGCGTCTCTTCCTTCATCACATAATGCGTCTTGGGATAAATCGGGAGGCGCATGTACTTCTGCTTCACCGTGCCGAACAGGGGATCGATCTGCGTGAGCGACGAAATCTCATCGCCCCACAACTCGATGCGATAGGCCATGTCGTCGTAAGTGGGGAAGACCTCGATGACGTCGCCGCGCACGCGAAACGTTCCGCGCCGGAATTCGCCATTGGTACGCTCGTAAAGAACGTCGACCAGTTTGCGGGTGATGTCCTCGCGCTTGATCTTCTGACCTTTTTCCAGGAACAGCATCATGCCGTAGTACGCTTCCGGCGAGCCCAGGCCGTAGATACAGCTGACCGAAGCCACGATCAGCGCATCGCGCCGCTCAAATAACGACCGTGTGGCCGACAGCCGCAGTTTGTCGAGTTCATCGTTGATGGTCGCTTCTTTTTCAATGTAGAGGTCGGCGGCGGGGACGTAAGCCTCGGGCTGGTAGTAGTCGTAATACGAAACAAAATACTCGACCGCATTGTGCGGGAAGAAACTCTTGAACTCGTGATAAAGCTGTGCCGCCAGTGTCTTGTTGTGCGCCATCACCAGCGTGGGACGGTTCACCGCCTCAATCACCTTAGCCATGGTGAACGTCTTGCCCGACCCGGTGACCCCAAGCAAAACCTGATGCTGTTCGCGGTCAAAGACGCCGCGCAGCAGCGATTCAATCGCCCGCCCTTGATCGCCCTGGGGCTTGTAGTCGGAAACAAGTTTGAAGTCCATGAAGAAGCTCTTAGCCGTTAGCTCTTAGCTCTTAGCTTTTAGCTTGAACCGAACCCGCGAAAGACTAGCGGGATCGGCAATGCCCTTGTGGGGCCGGGTCTTTGACCCGGCCAGGCCGAGCAAAGCTCGGCTCACTTTTCCTCGGCGACCTCCACAGAAGGCAATTTCGGCGAGGAAGAATCTATCTATTATAACGCTCGAAAAAATGACAGGTTCGAACGACGGTGCAGTAAAGTCCGCGCAAATCCGTGTGAATCCGTGGCAAGGAGTTCTGCCCCACCCTCTATAACTCCGCCAGCACTCGATGCACGAGATGAATCGCAATCGCACCCTCACCGACCGATGAGGCGACTCGCTTCACGCTGCCGGAGCGGACGTCACCCACGGCGAAAACTCCCGGCAAGCTCGTCTCGAGCATTTGCGGTGCACGCGGCAACGGCCATGCCGGTGCGCCTACTGCTGTGTCGAGATCGCGTCCGGTCACGATGAAGCCTTTGTTGTCGAGCGCCAGACATCCCTTGAGCCAGTCGGTGCGCGGCGACGCCCCCGTCATGACGAACACGTGCCGTATTTCATGAGTCGATGTCTCGCCGGTACTCTTGTCCCGCCAGGTCACCCTCTCCAGTTGCGTTCCGCCGTCGAGGGCGACAATCTCGGTGCAGTAGTGCATCTCGATGGCAGGATTCTCCTCAATGCGATGAATCAGATAGCGCGACATCGTGTCCGCAAGCGTGTCCGAGCGCACCAGCATGTATACCCTGCGTGCCGTCTGCGCAAGAAACACGGCAGCCTGGCCCGCGGAGTTTCCACCGCCCACCACGATCACATCTTCGTTTTCGCACAACTGCGACTCGATGTAGGTCGCACCGTAGTAGACTCCCTGGCCTTCAAACTGCTTCAAGTTGGCAATATCCGGCTTGTTGTAGCGTGCCCCGCTGGCAATCACGACAGCATGCGCAGGAATGGTCTGGCCGTCATCGAGGACCAGTTCGTAGGGACGCCGGCCGCAGTTCAGGCGCGCCACACTGCGCGAAATCATCATCTTCGCGCCAAATTTCTGCGCCTGCGTCGTCGCCCTCGCTGCCAGTTCCTGTCCTGAAACTCCGGTGGGGAACCCAAGATAGTTTTCGATCTTCGAACTCGATCCTGCCTGTCCGCCGGGAGCCTCGGTTTCAATCACCAGTACATCGAGCCCTTCGGAAGCCGCATAGACGGCCGCCGCGAGACCCGACGGACCTGCACCGACCACTACCACATCACGTATCTGCGAGGGCAAGATACTCGTGTTAAATCCCAAACAGTCAGCTAATTCCTGCGTCGACGGGCTGCGCAATACCGTTCGCCCGTTGCAGATCACTACCGGAATTTCCTCCACTTTGACGGAAAACCGGTCCAGCAGTACCTGAAACCCTTTGTCGGTGTCGAGATCCACGTAGGTATGCGGGTGCCCGTTGCGGCTCAGAAACTCGCGCAGGCGAAGGGTCTTGGCCGAATGGCGCGAACCCATCAGAATCACGTTTCCACGACCGCTGTTAATCAGCAGCAGCCGGCGGAGGATGAACGCCCGCATGAAGATTTCGTTCAGCTCTGCGTCCCGCGCCACCAGAGAGCGAAATTCATCGCTGTTGAGTTCCAGGAACTCGCCGGGCGCAGTGACCCGCCCGCGCACCAGGGCGCCGCGCCCCGAAATCATCGTCATCTCTCCGGTAAAGGCCCCGGCCGCATGGGTCGTGATCTCGCGTTCACCATTCACGTCGGGCTGCACAATCTCCACAGCGCCCGAAAGCAGCACGAAAAAAGGGACTCTTACGTCGCCCGGCTCAAACAATATCTCGCCCGGTTCAACGTTTCGCACCTTGCCACAGGGTCGAACACGTGCGATCTGTGCGGCAGTAAGAACGGGAAAAGCTTGCGTGTGGTCCAGAGCACTGGGGACGAGGGCAGATGACATGGTCTCACCTGGTAGAGACAGAGTGTACACAAGTGACAGAGTAGATGACGCGAGATGGCATTTCGGTTCACGACAGCCGTCAAGGTGGAGTAAACCGCCTGCGCGTCCCCGCCGGGCAAGCTCCGAGTGTATCGAGCGTTGCCTCGTTGCATTAGGGCTCGGAACCTACGGCTTCACTTCCCCCACTCCCACAATCTTCGCCGACGTACGGAACTTCCTGTAATCCCGGTAGCTCTGCTCGATGTCGACGTTGAAATTCTTGAGCAGGGCGAGACGCACGTCAATCTTTGCCGCGAGCTGGCGCGGCAGCCAGACTTCCTCGTTCACGCGGGTCTGCTCCAGCATGAAGCGAGAACCCTTGTGAAAGCGGGCCAGGAACACTCCCCAGGAGATAGTGTCCAGGCATTCCACATCCATCTTGGCCAGTTGCAGATCGGTCTTGTCGATCCAGACTCTGCCGCGGAACTTCGAAAGGAATTTGGACTCCTTCATGTGCGGCACAAAGCCGGGACGGGGCTCGCCATCAATCACCCAGGCCTCGCGGTCGCCAACAAGCTCGGTTCCCACCAGTTTGAAGTTATAGGCGTCGGCGACCTCGCGTACGAACCTGCGCCCCTCTTCCCGATCCTTTTGTTCCTTTTCCTCCCGCTTCTTTCGGTCGCTATCTGATTCGTTCTTACGCTTGTCGATGATCTTCTGGATCTTTTCTTCTTCCTTAGCTGCCTCTTTTTCGGAGAGCGGCTTGTCATCCTTCTCGATCAGCCGCTGTACCTGCTCGCCGTAGATCTCCAGCACCTCATAGGTCTTGGCCTCGGTGGACTTTACCTGGCCTTTGCCATCGAGTTTGTTTTCAACTTCGCGCTCGATATAGGTGTAATCGCGCTGGCGCTTGTCGTTTTCGACATCCTTGTCGGCTACGACGCGAAACAGTTGCTGCATCTGTTCCTGTGAGAGGGCACCGTTAGCATCGGGCGCGAGATCGGGCAAAGCAGCATCGGCCTTTGACGCCGGCGAGGCATTGTCTTTGAGAGTATCTGAGTCGGCCTTATTGGATGGAGCGGAACTACCCGCCTCGGGACCTGGGGGAGCAGCGCCGGTCGGATCCTGCTGGGCCAGAACAGGCGCGGCAACCAGCAGAAGAAGCAGAGCGAGACCCAGCTTTTCCATGACTTACCTTACGACTTTAGAAGGCCTGGAGTTCCCTGAGGATGCATGAAACTGCCCGGTCCGACGGGCTGCTCCCTTACCCATCGTGCTTCAATGCCTTCCCCAAGCATTCCGCCTGGAAGAGTCGGTCATCCACGCGATGCAGCCGTTTTTCTTGCGCGCGGGTCAGCAGGGGATAGTGCTTGATATCGAACAGGTGATAGACGATAAACCACACCGGCTCGTCGGTAGTCATCCATCGCTGCCGGTCGAAACGCTTCAGGTTGACGGGACCCGAGAAGCGGCGCAGCGTGCGCTGCCCGCGCATATTGAAGTAACCGTTGAAATAACTGAGCGCAAGTTCGCGGAGCGAACGGTATACCGGCTCGCGCCAGCGGCATCCGGTGTAGTTGGATTTAGCCACTGCGCCCCAGCAGCCATCATCACGGTAGATGGCGATTACGTGATCGGTGTCGTTGTCCGCTTCAAGATCGAGCAGCAGCGGAGGATATCCGTTGGCCCGGAGTGCGGCAGCGGCGAAGATTGCTCCCTCCAGGCAATGTGCGGTTTGCTCGGCCAGCACGCGCCGCGGAGACCAGGCGGTGTCGGCCAAATGGTAGGGGGCATCATCCAGAAACTGCTGAATTCCGTGCGGATGCTTCATGCTGCGTAACTTACGCAGCTCTTTCGTGGTGAAGTCAAAGGTGTCAGGGGTCATCGTTGCCGGTTCGCTCGTTCTTTCCTCGTACTCGGAAGTGTAGCAAGGGGAAGCGGGATCCGGTCGGCCTGGAAGAGCTTCCGCCCGCACGGATTGGGAGGAACTTCGCTATACTACCCATCAACCTTGCTCCCGGGCCGAAAAGCGAACTTGGAACAGTGAATCACGGTTTTTCGATCCCAGGCGCGACGCTGGAGCGTGGACGGTTGACGAGTACCAGGAACAATAGGGCTGATGGAATGAATTGGTCGGAACAGGTAATTCTGGTTACGGGCGGGACTGGGTCCTTCGGGAAGAAGTTTGTCGAGATCATGCTGAAGGAGTATCACCCCAAGCGGCTGGTGATCTTCAGCCGGGACGAACTCAAGCAGCATGACATGCGGGCGGCGGGACTCGATGATCCGAGCCTGCGGTATTTCATCGGGGATGTGCGCGACCCGGGGCGCCTGGAGCGTGCGTTCGCTGGAGTGACGGTCGTTGTCCATGCCGCCGCGCTGAAGCAGGTGCCGGCTTGCGAGTACAACCCGTTCGAAGCCATTCAGACCAACATCATGGGTGGGCGCAACGTCATCGACGCTGCCATCAACCAGGGCGTCAGGCGGATCCTTGCGCTTAGCACCGACAAGGCGGTCAACCCCATCAACCTGTACGGAGCGACGAAGCTCTGCGCCGAGAAGATGTTTGTCCAGGCCAACGCATACGCCGGAGGGCAGGAATCTCGATTCAGTTGTGCCCGGTACGGCAACGTGGTCGGCAGCCGGGGGAGCGTGATACCAGTGTTCCTCGAGCAACGCCGCCGCGGCCGTATCACACTCACCGATCCACGAATGACGCGTTTCTGGCTCACGCTGGAGCAAGGCGTAAGGTTTGTGGTGAGCAGCATTGAGCAGATGCACGGCGGCGAGATCTTTGTGCCCAAGATTCCCAGCATGCGGCTGGTGGATTTGGCAGAAACAATTGCGCCGGGATGCGAGATCGAGACGATTGGCATCCGTCCGGGAGAGAAGCTGCACGAGGTTCTTGTCTCCGAGGATGAGGCGCGCAACACGTTGGAAACTCGAGACCGGTACATCATTCAACCCTCGCATCCCTGGTGGCGGCGGGAGAATTGGGTGGATGCAACACCTCTGCCGGAAGGGTTCCGTTACGCCAGCGACACCAATGAACGCTGGCTCACGAACCGGGAACTCCAGGAGTTGATTGCGCCGGTCGCACCCGAAGAGCAACCCGTGCCGGCGCGCGTTTCGGCGTAGGCAAAATCCGTCATGAGCGCAACCTCCGTTACTCCGAAGGCACTTGCCATCCACGGTGGGTCGCCGGTACGCGAAACCTTGCTTCCGTACGGCCGGCAATCGCTGGAGGAGACCGACATCCGTGCGGTGGTTGATGTGCTGCGCTCCGACTGGTTGACCACAGGACCGAAGGTTGCGGAGTTTGAGGAATCTTTCGCGGTTCGTGTTGGAGCAGGGCATGCTGTCAGTTTCAGTTCCGGGACTGCCGCGCTTCATGGCGCCGCGTTCGCCGCTGGACTGAAGCCGGGCGATGAAGCCATTGCGACTCCGATGACGTTCGCCGCTACGGCGAACTGCGTGCTCTATCAAGGGGCCACTCCGGTTTTTGGCGATGTTTGCCGCGACACGCTGAACCTCGATCCGGAGCAGGTCGAGGCGCGGATCACGTCCAGGACCCGGGCAATTCTTGCGGTCGACTATGCGGGGCACCCGGCAGAACTGGCTCCGATCCAAGAGATCGCGAAGCAGAAAGGCCTGCTCGTGATTGAGGACGCGTGTCACGCGCTAGGAGCGGAATATCGTGGCCGGCGTGTGGGGTGCATCGCGGACATGACAGTCTTCAGCTTTCATCCCGTCAAACACATCACGACCGGGGAAGGCGGGATGGTCACAACGAACGATCCCCGGCTGGCGGAGACGCTGCGGCGTTTCCGCAATCACGGGATATCAAGTGACGCCCGCCAGCGCCAGAAGGCGGGACAGTGGCACTACGAGATGGTGCTGCTCGGCTTCAACTACCGCCTACCCGACATTGTGTGCGCGCTCGGGTGCGAACAGTTGAAGAGACTTGATGCGAATCTGGCGCGCCGGCGGGAAATCGCGGGTTGTTACACCGCGGCCTTCCGTGAGGTTCCCGGCGTGATTGCTCCCTCTGTCAGAGCGGACGTGAATCCGGCGTGGCACTTGTATCCCATTCGTCTGAACCTTGAAAAACTGACTGCAGATCGCGCGCAGATCTTCCGCGCGCTGCGTGCGGAAAACATCGGCGTCAATGTGCACTACATTCCGGTGCACTACCATCCGTACTATCGGGACCGCTTCGGAGATAAGCGGGGCGAGTTCCCGATTGCGGAGGACGCCTATGAGCGGCTCATCAGCCTTCCGATGTTTCACGCGATGACGGATGCGGATGTACAGGATGTGGTGTGCGCGGTCCGGAAAGTTATGAATCATTTTGCGAGCTAGAGCCGAGAAGATAGCACCGGCCCGCCGGATCTCGTCCAGGAAAACAGAAACCCCTTGAATCGTGTCCTGCCTCCACCCATGCGAACTTTGATCATCATGCAAGCGCGGACTAAGAGCAGCCGCTTGCCCGGAAAAGCGCTGCTGCCGGTGGGCGAATACCCCAGCGCTGTTCTGGCCGCTTTGCGAGCAGGCAATTCCAACTGCGAAATCGTAGTGGCTACATCGACGGAACCGTCTGACGATGCTCTGGCCGAGATACTGGACCAGTATGGGGTTCGTGTGGTTCGCGGTCCGCTGGAGGACGTGCTCGGGCGATACGCCCTGGCAGCTGCAGACCTCTCCGATGAATCGGTCGTGGTGCGCCTGACTGCGGACAATGTTGTTCCGGATGGTGCACTGGTCGAAGAACTGGTGGCTGCATTTGCGGAGTCGGGGCTCGAGTATTTGTCGCAGGATTCGCCCCGGAGCCGGCTTCCATATGGATTGGGTGGAGAGGTATTTTCCGCCGCAACGCTGCGGAAAGCCCACGCCGCGGCAACCAGCCCGCAGGATCGCGAGCACGTGAGCCCCTGGATCCGGCGGAACTGCCGAATAGCCATCCACCGTCCTCGCGCGCTCGGAGGCGCCGACTACGGTCATCTGCGCTGCACCATCGATGACGAAGAGGACTACCAGAGAATCTGCCGTCTGTTTGAAGGTGTGGAAGATCCGCTTCGCGCCGGGTGGTTCGATCTGGCGAAGAGGCTGGCGTCGTTGCCTGGTGAACCGGCGTTTCGAGTCCCCTATCGGGTCATTGCAGGTCGTGCGTGCAGCGAGTTGACGCTGGGCACGGCGCAGCTTGGCATGCAGTACGGGATTACGAACCGGTCGGGCCAGCCGAGCCGAGGGCTGGCCAGCAAGATGGTCCGCCGTGCCATTGCTCACGGGGTAACCGCGCTCGACACAGCTCGTGGCTATGGCGAAGCGGAACAGATTTTGGCAGAGGCACTCACCGGCGCGTGGCGCTCTCGCGTAGAAGTAATCACCAAGTTGGACCCGCTTGCTTCCCTGGCGCCTGACGCTGATGCGGCAATGGTGTACGCTGAAGTCGACGAAAGTGTGAAGCGCTCCTGTGGAGCCCTGGGCGTGGCAACCCTCGGTACGCTGCTGCTGCATCGCGCGCACCATCATCATTGCTGGGGCGGTGCGGCATGGAATCATCTGCGAAGATTGCGTGCAGACGGAAAGATTGCCAAGTTGGGCGTTTCGGTGTACGACCCGCACGAGGCTCTCGAACTCCTGGGGGATCCGGACATTCAGCATTTGCAGGTTCCGCTGAACGTCCTTGATTGGCGTTGGCGCGCCAGTGGTGTTGATCGAGCACTGGCGGATCGTCCGGATGTGATCGTGCACGCGCGGAGTGCTTTGCTGCAGGGACTGCTGGCGGGCCCCGCGGAGTATTGGCCGAGGTTGACTAACTACGACGCGTCGCAGTGCGTGCAGGAGATTCGACGCCTGGCGGTGAAGTTTGGCCGTGAAGGCGCAGCTGATCTGTGTCTGGCGTACGTTCGCTCGCAGCCCTGGATCCACAGCGTCGTCGTGGGGTGTGAGAGCCTGGAACAGGTAGACGAAAACCTGAGGTTGTTCTGTCTGCCAAAGTTGTCTGCTGAGCAGTGCGCAGAGCTGGAGGGTTCACTGCCCAGAGCGCCGGAAGGGTTGTTGAATCCCTCGCAGTGGAAACTTGCCCATGACCAAGTCCCCAATTGACGAAAGAGACCCCTTGTCAGTATTTCGACTCGATGGGAGAGTGGCCTTCCTATCCGGGGCAAGCGGCTGGTTAGGGCGGCCGATGGCCAAGGCTCTCGCGTTCGCGGGGGCACACGTCGTATTGAACGGGCGCAGGGAAGATGTTCTCGAAGGCTATGTCGATGAACTGCGGAGAGCTGGGCTGAGCGTGTCCGCTGCTTGTTTTGATGTGACCGATGAGGCTGCTGTGCGCCGGCACATCGATCGAATTGGCCAGCAACACGGGCGCCTGGACATACTGGTCAACAACGCAAGCTCGGGGCGACCGGGTACGATTGAGAGTGCAACGGCGGCCGACTTCGATCAGCTCTATCGCGTGAATGTCACCGCCGCATTTCAGATGCTCCAGCTTTGTCTGCCTCTGCTGAGGAAGGCGGCAGATGGCGCCAGGGGTGGCGCTTCCGTAGTCAACATCGCATCGATGTACGGCAGCGTGAGTCCTGACCCGTCGATTTATGGAACCAGCGGTCTGAACAATCCACCGTACTATGGAGCGGCGAAGGCAGGCCTGATTCAATTGACGCGA
Source organism: Terriglobia bacterium (assembly GCA_020073465.1). Lineage (GTDB taxonomy): Bacteria > Acidobacteriota > Terriglobia > Terriglobales > Acidobacteriaceae > Sulfotelmatobacter. The sequence continues at coordinate 157,463 of JAIQFC010000004.1, read as the reverse complement.
TATGCAGCGTGTCATCTGGCGGCTGATCGGATTCGTGTGAACTGCATCAGCCCGGGTCCGTTTCCCAGCCCCCAGGCTTTGGAACGCGACCCGGGCTTTCACGGCCGGCTGAACGCGAAAAATCCCATGCGCCGGACGGGCGAACCAGCCGAACTTGCGGGGCCGCTGTTGTTTCTGGCTTCGGACGCGTCTTCCTACGTCACGGGCACCAATCTCGCGGTCGATGGCGGGTGGACCGCGTGGTGAGCACAATCGCCGCTAAGCGTGCCTCATGAGAGTTCTGCTCATTCGGCCCGAGGACGGGCTGCCGGCCGGTCCCTGGGCCGCTTCGCGCTGGGATCGCGTCATTGATCTCGGACGTGCCGGGGCGGAATCGTATGAACGTGCCGCCGACCGTCTTGGAACCGGAGTCGCTCTTCTTGACGATTTGAGAGACGGATTCAAGGAGATTTACCGCGTACGAGAGTTGCTGGGCATCGGATTGGGAAGGCTGAAGGATCGGTTTGGGCTCGATTGGTGGGAGCTGACCGCGATCCTGGTTCATCTGCAATTGGAGACGGTGATCCTGTTGCAGAAGTTCGCCGACACGGTTGACGCTCGTGATGAAGTCCATGTTTCGGGCCCTGGGTTCCACGCCGAAGCTTTGCGACTGATGCTGGGTTCTCGGGTCCGCGTGTTTCCACCTCAAGGCGGCCGCGGCAAACGCCGGGCTGGGCACTATTTCCGCGTGCTGAAGAAGTTTCCTGCGGGGCAGTTGCTGGAGATCTTCTGGGACAAGTACGATTCCGGATACCAGCTTCGGGGTCTGATGAGCAGCAGGCGAAAGCCCCAGGATGCTCCGCTGGTCCTGCTGCCGACCGCCTATGGCAACGTTTCCCGGACGGGGATGGCATATGCCGCCGCCGTTCCCGAAGCGCGTTTCCTGCTGGTCGCAACCCGTCGGAGCGGATGGGTGGAAAATCCGCCAGCGAATGTCTCGACGGCATGGCTGCGTTCGTACGCCTCGGTGCGCGTTGCTGCCCGGGAAGCGGAGTACAAGGATCTGATGGCGCGGTGGGAGCTGCTGCGGAAGGAAATAGAAGGTGTCCCGGAGTTCCGCGTGCTCTCGCGGCTGGGCTGTTTCAGTAGCTTTTCTGATCGGTTCGGGCGAGGCCTTGAGATTCGGGACGCGTGGCGCAATGTGCTGGATACCGAGCCCATAAAAGCTGTGATTTGCGCCGACGACAGTAATCCGTACACGCATATTCCATTGCTGCTTGCCAGGGAAAGGCGTTTGCCGACGATTTCCTGCCACCACGGGGCCTTGGACGGGCGTTACATGTTCAAGCGGTGCCACGCCGATGTGATCCTGGCAAAGGGCAGGATGGAACAGGACTATCTTGAGAGCGTGTGCGGGGTGCCCGCGAGCCGGGTCGAAGTGGGGGCGCCGACCTTCATCAAAGAGCGAAAACCAGAGACGAGCCAGAAGAAGAAGCCCTTCATCGTGTTATTTTCTGAGCCTTATGAGGCGATGGGAGGACGATCAGCGGACGTTTATCAGGATATTCTGCCGGGTCTAGCCGATCTGGCACTCTCCGAGGGACGACAGCTCGTCGTGAAGCTGCATCCCGCCGAAAGCGCTTCCGAGCGGAGCAACATCATCCGCCAGACGCTGCGTCCCGACCAGCGACGGGTTGTACGCGTGGTCAGTGGGCCGCTGCAATCGGACCTGCTCGACAACACCTGGTTCGGAATCACAATTCTCTCGACGGTTACGGTCGAGTGCGCGTTGCGCGGGATTCCATGCTTTCTCTGCAAATGGCTGGAGTCGTCGCCGTACGGATACGTGGACCAGTTCACACGCTTTGGCATAGGAATCCGGCTCGACCAGCCGGGGGAGATTAAACAGATTCCACCAATGCTACAGGGGCGAAAGCCGGATGCGGCGACGGCTGCGAATTGCTGGAGTCCAATCGAGAATGAACGGCTTCGGGTGCTCTTGGGGATCGGCCGAAGGGAGCAAACCCCGCTGCCAAGCCGGGCTGACACCCTAGGGAAGTCATGACGGGGGCCGCACTGTTAATTCGTGCGGATGCCAGCGCAACGATTGGCACAGGGCACATCATGCGGTGTCTGGCGCTGGCTCAGGCGTGGCAGGATTCCGGCGGGGACGCGGTATTTGCGATTGCGGAACTGCCTCCTGCGATCGAGGACCGTTTAGCCGGCGAGGGCCTTTCAATCGTGCGCATGCCGAAGTCTGTGGGGGCTTCTGAAGACGCCGATGCGACTGTGAACCTTGCCCGGGAACGCAGCGCTGCCTGGGTGGTCATCGACGGCGATCGTTTCGACGAGGCCTTCCTTCAGCGCGTAAAATCCGGCGTAGCGAGGGTTCTGCTAATCGACGATTTTGCGGAGCGTGAGTCTTTCCCGGCAGACCTGATCCTGAATCCGAACCTGGATGCAACCGAGGAGTCCTACAGGAAGCGTGGAACCCTTGCCCCGTTGCTGTTGGGAGAGCCGTACGTCATGTTGCGGCGGGAGTTCACGGCGTGGCGTGGCCAGCGGAGTTTCCCGGAGGAAGGCCGCAAGATTCTGGTGACGTTAGGCGGGAGCGATCCAGAGAATCTTACCCCGAAGATTGCCGAAGCGCTGGGACGACTGCCGAGCTATGAGATCACCGTGATTGCGGGGCCCGGGTATCCCTATCTGCGCGAACTGGAGCGGGCTGGCACCCCGAACGTCCGTGTCGTGTTCAACGCTGCGAACATGCGTGAACGAATGGAGCGGGCGGATCTGGCCGTCATCGTAGGGGGAGGCACGCTTTGGGAGTTGCTCTACATGAGCTGCGTAGTTTTGAGCTATTCTAGAAACCCCGTGCAATTCAGGGTCGTCCAGGAACTCGAGAAGAGAGGCGCAGTTTGTAACCTGGGCCCCATCGGGGATTTCGATGGGTCTGCCTTGGCGACAGCACTCGACGAACTGGGACGATCGAGGAGATTGCGAGAGCAGATGGCGAACATCGGCCGCCAGGTGGTGGATGGCGAGGGGGCAACGCGCGTGCTGCAAGCGCTGCTAGAACGGGGAACGGGAGATTGATGGTTGAGGTCGAAATGGTCGGCAGTGCGCGAAGTTGGCCATTGCTGAACTGGAGAAACTTGGTCCGTCCAAGATTCAGTTGGAGGTCATGGAAGGGAACGAAGGCGCCAGAGCGCTGTGGCTGTCCCTGGGCTTTTGCAAGGTAAGCGAGCGTTACCTACGGGCGCAAGCGAAAAAGTGAAGATTGCGATTTCACAACCAGGATACCTTCCTTGGGCCGGGTTCTTTGACCTGATTGACCAGGTGGACCAGTTTCTGCTGCTGGACGATGCGCAGTTCGTCAAGCAGTCGTGGGACCAGCGGAACCGGATCAAGTCTTCGACCGGGCTGCAGTGGCTGACTGTGCCGGTTGTTTTTCGAGGACGTCTAGGCCAGCCGCTTTGCGAGGTGGAAATCCGGGAGCCACAATTCTGGCAGAAACACTTGCGCAGCATTGAGGTGAACTATGGCAAGGCCCGCTACTTTGAGAGTTACTTTCCGCAACTGAAGGAAATTCTGGAGAGGTACGGGCCGGGGGAGAAGTTGATCGATCTCAACCTTGCTCTCATCCAATGGCTGGCCGGTGAGCTTGCGGTCAAGACACCGATGGTACGAGCTTCGACGTTGGGTGTGGAAGGGAAGCGGTCTGGACGGCTGGTTTCCATGTGCAAACTCGTAGGGGCAACAGACTATCTGTCACCTCGTTCTGCGATCTACCTCCTGGATGATTTGGCGATGTTCGCCGAAGCCGGGGTGAAGGTATGGTTCCAGAACTACACACACCCAGAGTACGAGCAGCGCTTCCCACCGTTCTTGCCGTATGCCTCAGTGCTGGATCTGCTTTTTAATAAGGGTCCGGAATCCGGTGAGATCCTGCGCAGCGGGCGCGGGCAACCGTTCACTCCGGTGCAGGTACGCGCCACGTCCGCGGAATGTGAGGCCTCGATTTGAATAGCCCTTCTGCAGGCACGAGCGCCCAACAAAAGTATGTGCTGGTCGGTTGCAGGCCCTGGAATCGAAGGCTCTTCGATGACGTCCTGCGCGAGTATGAAGGGGAGTGGCATTTCATCGGATCACGGGAGGAGTTGACTGCGGCGTCAGTCCGTGCCATCAATCCCCGTTTCGTCTTTTTTCTGCATTGGTCCTGGAAGGTGCCCGACGAAATTGTGAAGGGATTCGAGTGTGTTTGTTTTCACATGACCGATGTTCCCTACGGGCGGGGTGGGAGCCCGCTGCAGAACCTGATTTTGCGCGGGCATCACGAGACGCAGGTCAGCGCGCTGCGCATGACGCAGGAGTTCGACGCGGGGCCGGTTTATCTCAAAGCACCCATGAGCCTGGAAGGCCGGGCCGAAGACATCTACGTCCGGGCGGGAGAAACTGCGGCCCGAATGATCGGGCGGATTATCCGGGAGCAGATGACACCAGTGCCGCAAACAGGAGAGGCCGTCATTTTCAAACGCCGCAAACCGGAGCAAAGCAATGTCGCAGGACTCCAGTCCTTGACAGAAATCTACGACTACATCCGCATGCTGGATGCTGAAGAATACCCCCATGCATTTCTGGAGGCTGGAGAATTGCGATACGAGTTCAGCAAGGCCGTTCGACTTGCGGACCGGGTGGTGGCGGAAGTGAGCATTACCCCGGTCAGGAGGGACGGCGAATGAAGGTCCTGGTGGTCGCGGCGCACCCCGATGACGAAGTTCTTGGGTGCGGCGGGACAATCGCGCGGCTGGCTCAGGAGGGGCACGAAGTCCATATCGCCATCCTGGCCGAGGGCATCACCTCACGCTACTCCCAGCGTGTGGACGCCGACCCTTCGTTGCTGCGGGACCTTCATGCCCATAGCCGGCAAGCAGCAAGCGCGCTCGGCGCGAGAGGTGTAACTCTGCATGGGTTGCCGGACAATCGATTAGACACCGTGCCGCTTCTGGACGTAGTGAAGATCGTGGAATCGCTCATCGAGAAGATATCTCCGTCACGCGTCTACACACATCATGGTGGCGACTTGAACGTCGATCATTCCGTCGTGAACCGTGCAGCGCTCACCGGCACTCGTCCCCTGCAGGGGTGCCCGGTCAGGGAGGTTTACCTGTTCGAGGTGCCTTCGTCCACGGAATGGGCATTCCACCAGTTCGAGACCAGCTTTCGGCCGAATGTTTTTGTGGACGTGAGCCAGACACTGGAAGTAAAGATTCGCGCCATGGCCTGCTACGAGAGCGAAGTGCGGCCGTTTCCGCACCCGCGGTCTCCGGAAGCGCTGCGGGCATGGGCGCAGCGGTGGGGAAGCGTGGCGGGATGTGCTGCTGCGGAAGCATTCCAGTTAGTCCGCGCCATGGTTTGAGGAAAAGATGCCGGCGAGCATGAGAATTGGGAAACGCGAGATTGGCCTGGGGCACCCGGTATACGTGGTGGCCGAGTTGTCGGCAAACCACAATCAGAGCTTTGACCAGGCGGTGCGCATCATCAAGGCGGCCAAGGAGGCCGGAGCCGACGCCATCAAACTGCAGACCTACACCGCCGACACCATGACCATGCCGAGCCAGCGGGAATATTTCCAGGTGCGCGGTGGCACTTTGTGGGATGGACGCATTCTCTACGATCTTTACTGTGAAGCCTACACCCCTTGGGAGTGGCAACCGAAACTGCAGCAAGTTGCAAAGGATTTGGGCATGGATTTCTTCTCCAGCGCCTTCGATGGAACGGCGGTCAACTTTCTGGAAAAGATGAATGTTCCAGTCCACAAGATTGCTTCTTGTGAGCTGGTCGACATTCCCTTGATTCAGATAATGGCACGTACCGGTAAGCCCCTGATCCTGTCAACCGGCATGGCGACTCAAGAGGAGATCGACGAGGCGGTCGAAACCGCCCGCCGAGCGGGTGCGCGCGAAATCGCGCTTTTGAAATGCACGAGTGCCTATCCCGCCCCCGCAGAGGATATGAACTTGCGCACGATTCCGGAGATGATGCGGCGTTACCAACTAGTCGTAGGCCTCTCCGATCATACGATGGGGTTGGCCGCGCCCGTGGCCGCCGTAGCGCTGGGAGCCGGCATCATCGAGAAGCACCTTGCTCTTTCCCGGTCCCTGCCGGGGCCGGATAGTGCATTCTCTCTGGAGCCGGATGAATTCAAAGCCATGGTCGAAGCAGTTCGAGTGGCAGAAAAAGCGCTCGGCGAAGTTCACTTCGGCGTCAGCGGCAAGGAGGCGGTCGGCCGCCCGTTTCGACGCTCGCTTTTTGTGGTGCGGGACATGATCGAAGGGGAAACCTTTACCTCGTCGAACGTTCGCTCGATCCGTCCCGGCCAGGGCTTACACACGCGGCATCTGCCGGAAGTCTTAGGCAAGAAGGCAGCGCGGAATATTGATGGGGGCACTCCTCTCAGTTGGGATCTGGTGGTCTGAGCCGCTCTCAGAACTTGCGCTCTAATAAGTAGTACTTGGAGGAGACGCGACGGAAACCCATCCGAGTCCAGAGCTTGTGCGCCTTCTCATTCCCTTCAATAACCTCCAACTGAATCTTACTGGGATGAAAGGTGTCCAAGACCCGGCAACAATCCTGCATAGCCAGGGTCGCCAGCGACTCCCCTCGAGCTTCCGGCACGATATAGAAGGCGTAGAAGAATCCCGTTTTCCTGGGTAGAAACCGGTGATCTTCGATGCCGAAGATGACGAAACCAAGCCGCTTCCCATCCCGCACTACCCAGTCGCAGAAGATATTGGGCTTGAACATCCCATCAAAAAAGAATTGTCGAAAATCTTCGTCAGGTTCAAAGCCGGGGATAGCCTCTCTAAAGTAAGTGGTGGCCATCTTCGTAAACGCTTCCCGATCTTCTTTTGCAACAGGAACTAGTGTAGGACGTTGCATTTGGCAGCTCCTGCCAGCGGGATTTCCACTAGAGGTGACACCCTATCCCGTTGAGTTCGGACGCCCGCCCCAGACCGTCGGAAGCCGAACTGATAGACGGAGTGCACGACGGGATACGCGGCGTTCACTTCAAGTTCTAAGTTGTTCTCGCCTACGCGTTGAATAGAATCCCATGCCCGGAAAGTGCAATTTTGACGAGCGGGTAGCTGAGCATTTCCACCGTCTGCTCCGCCTGAAATGTCACGTTGAACTGCTCCTCCAGCGTCAGCACCAACTTCATATGATTGAACGAGTCCCATTTCGTGATCGTGTCCACCGACACGTCGATAAACCATATCGTAATATAGTCAAGAAAGACTGAGAGGGATCATTCCAGCAACGACGCCCGAATGCCTTGTTTTACACGAAAGTCACTGCAATGACATCGAGCGCGGGACGACCCTGAGCTGGGACTTGGTCGATTCGCGATGAGATTCGTCAGTCCCTTGCTGAAACGCGTCGTGTATCCGGTGCTGGCTAAGGCCGGAGTTTTTCGCCGCTCTGCTGGAGAAGGACTGGCCGTGGTGACGTATCACGGCATACGTCCTGTGGGATACGACCCGATCGATCCAGCGCTGGACGGGAACCTGGTCAGCGCCGATGTGTTTCGCCGTCAACTACGCCTGCTCAAGGCGAATTACAGCGTCATCACTCCTGACGAGATGCTGGGCTGGCTCGGGAACCGGCGGGAGTTTCCACCACGATCTGTTCTACTCACTTGCGATGACGGACTGCTGAACAACCTGACGGAGATGCTGCCCATCCTCGAAGAGGAACAGTTGCGTTGTTTGTTCTTTGTTACGGGCGCTTCGGCTGGCGACAAGCGGGGCACGCTCTGGTATGAAGAATTGTTCCTGACTTTTCTCCGCGCTCCATCCGGGCATTTTGCAATTTCATGCGAGGGCATCGATGTCGCCGGAGATCTCGGAGCACGCGGGCAACGACTCGCGGTGTGGTGGAACTTCGTCAAACGCCTGTCACAGATTAGCGCCGAAGGTCGATACACCTTCATTCAGCATGCACGCGACCAGTTTGGGGTGAATGACCCCGGAAATTCCGCGGACGTGGACGACCCCGCGTCGCGTCGATTCAAACTGCTCACGCGTCCGGAACTGCAACGACTCGCTGCCGCGGGAATGGCCATCGGGGCTCATACGCTCAGCCATCCCATGCTGTCGCAGGCTCCGCATGACGTGGCATGGGCTGAGATCGCCCAGAGCCGGACCCGGCTTGAGGTCGCGCTTGAGAAACAAGTCTGGGCGCTGGCCTATCCGTTCGGCAGTCCCGATTCTGTGACAACCGATGTGCTGGCCATGGCAAAGAAAGCGGGCTACCAGGCCGCCTTTCTGAACTTCGGCGGTGGGCTCGGAGTGGAGTTACCTCGGTACGCGATTCCCCGCATACACGTCACCGCGGAGATGAGTCTCAGCGAATTCGAAGCCCATCTGGCCGGGTTCCACGCGTTCCTGCAACGGCGTGCGGCCTCCAGCGCGCAAGTAAATTTCCAGACGGCGCGAGATTGAGCTAAGGCCTTGTCGAATCCCACCGCAGAGAGCAATCAAGAAACGTATGAAAAGGGGTCGGTGGCTTCGTACTATGCCTCTCTCGACTACCTGACGGCTTGTGAACGGCTGCTGTTCAGTTCCTACATCAAGCGAGGCTCCAGTGTTTTCGACCTGGGAGTCGGTGGTGGGCGCACGACTCGCTATCTTGCCTTCCGGGCGTCACGCTATGTCGGGGCCGACTATGCAGAGTCGATGATCAAAGCCTGCGAAGCGAGATTCCCCGACTTGGAATTCGCTGTCGCCAACGCTGCCGATCTCTCCCGGTTTCCGGACGCATGCTTCGATGCGGTGGTGATTGCGTTCAATGGAATCGACTACGTCTTCCCCGCTGAATCGAGACACGCATGTTTTCGGCATCTTCAGCGCGTCATCAAGCCCGCGGGATTCTTGATCTTCTCTTCCCACAATCCCCGCGCGGTATTGGTTCGTCAAAGCTGGAATCGGGAGCGACTGTGGGATGTCGCTCAAAAGCTCTCGGCAGGTTCGAGGTCCTTGCGTAACGTGTTGTGGGCGGGGCTTACCTGTGTGCGCGTTGCGATGGCGGTCGGACAATCGGCCTGTCGGACCGCGATACGAATTCTCACTCGAGTCCCCTCGCGCGCATTCTGGCGCGGGGAAGGGAGTCTGGTCGACTCCGCACACGGGGGCCTCTTGACACACTGTTGGACTCCTCAGCGAGCGATTGCCGGGATCAGCGAGTTCGGCTTTCGAGTCGAGCGCGTGCTGGGCGACGATTATGCTCATTCCAGCCACGAGTACATGACGGATTGGTACTATTACGTATTCGCAAAGCGCTGACCAACGGGTGAATCGAGAATTGAGTCTCGTCGTGCTCAGGGAAATTCCGGAAGACGGTCACTTGCGCCAACAATGGAACACGTTGGTCGAGCAGGTGGAGCAGCCACAGGTTTTCTACACCTATGAATGGGCTCTCGCGGTGCAGCGGGCCTATTCCGCAACGCAGCGGCCGTTGCTGTTTCTAGCGTACGGTCCAGGCGAATCGTTACGCGGGATAGGGGCCCTGGCGGCCGACACGTCAGGCCGGCACGTCTCTTTTCTGTGCGCCACTACGGCAGACTACTGCGACTTTTTGAGCCTGCCGGATGAGCGGTTTCAATTCGTAAGCGAAGTGTTTGCAGAACTGCGAAGGCAGAACATTCGCGACATAGTATTGGCTAATCTTCCCGCCGATTCCGCCACTTCCGGGGCGATACGGCGAGCGGCAAGACAGCACGGTTATTACCGTTTCGCACGAACAGGATATGTCTGCGCCCAAGTATCGCTGCTTTCGCAGGATCGAAAGAGCAGACAAAAGCCCGAGATTCCGCGGCGAAAGATGGTGCGCCGCTTCCTGAACGCGATGGGGCGCGAGGCTCCGGTCCACCTCGAGCACACCCGGTCATGGGAAGCGCTGCAACCGGCCTTGCCGACGTTCATGCAAACCCATGTGGCCAGGTTCCTGGTTACGGGACGCATCAGCAACCTGGCTCGGGCTGAGCGCCGTGTTTTTCTGGAGGAACTGTCGAAGCTGCTTTCCGAGTCCGGACATCTTGCGGTCAGCCGCTTGATGTGCGGAGAAACGTCGGTTGCCTGGAACTACGGCTTTCAGTTTCGTGGCACGTGGTTCTGGTACCAACCGACTTTCGATAGCGATCTGGAGAAGTACTCTCCGGGTTTTTGCCTGCTGTCGAAGCTGATCGAGGAGGCCGCTGACAATCCCGCGATCGACGAACTCGACCTTGGGCTGGGCGCGGAGGAATACAAAGATCTCTTCGCGAACCACACGCGCGAGACCTTGTATGTAACGGTGCACGACTCGGCCCTGGCGCATACGGGTGAGGTGCTTCGTTATCGTGCGGCTAAAATCGCGACGGCGTCTCCGGCAGTTGAGGCGAAAATGCGTGGGATCATCGCTCGCCTGCGAACCTTGAGAGAGCATTTCGTGCGCCAAGGAACCCTGAGGTTCCTCGGGTGGCTGGGAAGACGTCTGCGGGAATTCTTCTGGTCGGAAACCGAGGTTCTCTTCTACGAGTGGGGTGGTCCGGCCGGAGCTCCTTTGCAGGGGACGAGAGTCGTGGCGCTTGATCTCAATCGTCTGGCCGATGCTGTCGTGCAATACGCCGAGGACCCGTCAACGCTCACCTACCTCGTGCGTGTAGCGAGACGTCTACGCTCGGAAAACGCGCAAGGCTTTGGTTTGGTCGACGCCGCCGGCAGGTTTCTGCACTTTGCCTGGACCACGGCATTTGATGGGTTCTTCCTCTCAGAGTTGAATGCAAAGGTGGATGCTCCCGCCCCGGATTCCGTCATGCTATTTGACTGCTGGACACCATTGTCCCAGAGAGGCAAACTCTACTACGGACACACGATTGCGCTCATCGCGGCCGAAACGAAGGCGAACGGCAAGCGACCTTGGATATTCAGCGCAGCGACGAATACGGCATCGGTCCGGGGCGTGGAAAAGTCTGGATTCCAGCGGCGCTATTCTCTCGTCCGGAAGAAAGTGTTTGGATGGCAGAGGGTCCTCGGGCCGCGCCCAACGCACAGTGGAGTAGCCGCTGAGCAGATTTCGGCGCGAGCTTGAGATCGGCGTCAATCTTCCCCACGTGTTACTTTCGACAGCAGCTCAATACCGGAGAATCGTTTGTCATCCCTCAGCGACCCTGAAATCAGCGATGCCACGCCGGAGAGTGTTCTGCGCGAGACTCAGCAATTCCGCTCGCAAGTAGGACACATCTCGCGTCACTCCGGAGTGTACTTCGCGGGGACGATCTTCAGCGTTGTACTCGGCTACGCTTTCAAAGTCTATCTCGCTCGCGTGCTGGGGCCGGAATTTCTGGGTATTTACGCTCTCGGTATGACGCTCGTTGGATTCGTCGGAGTCTTCAACTCGCTGGGCCTGGTAGAGTCGGCGGTCCGTTTTGCCGCGATGTATAGGGCCGCACACAAGTGGGAACAGTTGCGGGCGCTGCTGTGGCGGGGCGGCGGAGTCCTGTTGGCCGCCAACGTCTTATTTGCCGCGATCTTCCTGAGAGCCGGAGGAATGGTTGCCAGGCGCTTCTACCATTCCCCCGCATTGGCTCAATACATTCCCTGGTTCACAGCTCTAATGCTGCTGGGGGTGATCTCGACGTTCTATGGCAGGATTCTGGCGGGATACAAGGAGGTTGGGCGGCGCACTCTTATCACCAACTTTGTTGGGAGCCCAGTCACGATGCTGCTGGCGGTGATTCTGATCAGCTTTGGCTGGGGGTTGCGAGGCTACCTGCTGGCCCAGGTCCTGGGAGCGATGCTGGTGATCACCCTGCTGCTGGCTTTTGTGGGGAAGCTCACTCCTCGCGAGGCACGGTTCTCATTGCACCGGCCTCCTCCGTTTGGGCCCGAAGTGTGGTCTTTCTCCGCCGCAGCGGTGGGCATTCTGCTGCTCGAATTCCTCATGAGCCAGGTGGACAAGATTGCGCTGGGGTTTTACCGGGGAGCGCGCGAGGTCGGCATCTATTCAGTGGCTGCGGCGGTCGTAGCATACGTGAGCCTCATCCTGAATTCGGTGAATCAGGTCTTCTCTCCAGTTATCGCTGACCTGCATACCCGGGGCGACCGTGCGATGCTGGGACGTCTGTATCAGGCGCTCACCAAGTGGATCCTCGGGCTAACTCTACCGCTGGCTGTTACCGTGATGGTTTACTCGAAACCGCTGCTGCGCATTTTTGGGCACGACTTTGAAGCAGGCTGGCCCATCCTGATCATCGGTACAGTCGGTCAATTGATAAACTGTGGAGTAGGCTCCGCGGGCTTGCTCCTGCTGATGTCGGGGAACCAGCGGCGCCTGCTGCGGGTGCAGGCGACGATGGCCCTGGTCATGACTATCGGCAGTGTCGCACTGGTTCCAGTGTGGGGAATCATCGGCGCGGTGATCGCGGCTGCCATCACAAACGCCGGAACCAACATCTGGAACTTGTTGGAGGTTCGTAGCGTGCTGGGTCTTTCGCCCTTCAGTCGCAGCTATGTGCGATTGCTCGTCCCGACGAGCGCTTCCGTTCTGGTCGCGCTGGTGCTGAAGAGCGAGGCCAACATATTTCGGCACGACTGGCTGGCAATCAGCGTCAGTCTGGTTGGCACCTATTTGGTCTTCGTAGGGGTGATCGCAGCGTTGGGCTTGGATGAAGACGACCGCCTGGTTGCCAACGCCATGTGGGCCCGGGTCCGGCGATCTGCTCCGAGTGCGAAGGGAATGGAATCGTGACTGAAATGCGTAACATAGGTCTGCCCGCTGAACTGTGTCTGCAGGCTGAGAAGAGGTTCAGTGAAAGGTTCGGCAGTCTGGAGCAACTGCTGGAATACGTGCTGCGCGATTTGTTGCGGGATGATGCCGCCCAGGCAGACGAAGGGGAGCAGCGCATCATCGAACAAAGACTGCGGGAGCTGGGCTACTTATGATGTCGCGCCGAGTGGCGACAGCGGTCGATAATGGCGGATCTGGGCAGGCGCGTTCCATGGACAGAGAATTGCGGGTTGTGGACTCTCCAGATTTTCATTTTGTCCGCGCCTTGCAGTGCTCTGCTCCGGTCACGCGGGAAGCAGTCAGCTTTCTGGATACTCAGAGCACGTCGCATCCCTTTCAGTTTCCAGAATGGGCAGGCAAGGGAGCCTATCTGGCACTGCTTCGGCAGCGCGGTGAACTGCGCTGGTTCGCACAATGCGGAGTGTTTTATCCCGCTGGGAGAGTCGTGCCAGTTCGAGCTCTTTCTGTGAACCGTGGTCCGGTCTGCGACGACCTGGCACTATTGGAGGCCGGGCTTCACCGCCTGGTGGAAGAGAGCCGCAAGCAAGGCTTTGCCTTCATCGACGTTGTTCCCGACTGGACGGGCGATTTTGCCGGCTCCGCAGGAACCATGCTGGCGCGGAACGGTTGGAAAGCACTTCCAGGAGCCCGAAGCTCCTTGCGTCTGGACCTTGGCCGTGGCCCCGATCAGTTGCTGGCCAATTTCCGCAAAGTGACGCGTTACGAGATTCGGCGGGCCGAACGACAGGAAGTTCACGTGAGAATGGCGCGCGCCGAGAATGATCGAGATCAGTGGCTACGGCTCTACCGCGACATGGCGGCGCAGAAACAGTTTGCTGCGGAGGACGCCGGGTATGTAGGTCGCGTGCTCCGCTGGCTCGGGGATGAAGAGGACCGGGGTGGTCTGCTGCTCGCGCACAAGGATGGAAGCCTGCTGGGCGGAATTGTGATCGTCCGCTCCGCAGCTCGCTGCTGGTACGTGTTGGGAGCGACCGTCAAAGACAACAGATTCAGCGTCGGCCATCTGCTGCAGTGGAGGGCCATCCAATGGGCCAAGGACAGAGGCTGCCTCGAATATGACCTCAGCGGCGGCGAGTATCGCGAAGGCGTGGATGGCGGCACCGCTTTCTTTAAACGGGGTTTCTGCGACAACGTCGTCCATTTCCTGTCCCCACACAGGTACGTCACGAGTGGGACTCGCCTTCGAGTATCCGATTTCATGTCGAAGGTCCGGGTTGGGTTGCGCATTTCTTGAGGCCGGGCGCTTGCGCGGACCGAGATAAGAGGACTTCAGGAGGATGAGTACACAACCCATCGAGCGCACTCTTCCCATCAGTGACTCGGAACTGCGGGACCTCCTGCTCGAGTATCGCCGCGAAAACTGGAAAGGGATTCAACCTCCTGATGTCCAGGAGCGTATCGTCGAAGATCTCATCAAGGGTGATGCGGAAGATCCGCTCCGCCAGGTGGCGCCCTTCATCGACCTGTCCAGAGCCTCCCGGATCCTCGACTTGGGCTCGGGAGTCGGCAGTTTCGTTGTGGCATGCAGAAACCGCGGACTGGCCGCGTTCGGCGTGGAACCCGACAGAATTGGCCAGGGCGCCAAGCTCAATGCGATTCAGATTGCCCGCAGAAGACTTTCTTCACCCGTTTTCGCCAGCGCTGTCGGAGAAAGCCTGCCTTTTCCCGATGCATGCTTTGACCTTGTCGTCATGAACCAGGTCGTAGAGCATGTGTACGACCAGCAGCAGGTCATTCTTGAAGCCGCCCGCGTCGTGCGCGAGGGAGGTGTCGTCTATGCTGCCTGTCCCAACTATTTACGATTCTATGAGCCCCACTACAAGATCTTCTGGCTCCCCCTGATGCCGAAGAGCCTGGGGCGCTGGTATCTCCGTCTGCGCGGACGTAGTCCCGCCATGCTCAACCAGTTGACGTACACCACGAACCGGCGACTCAAGAGACTTCTGTCAGCGGTGGGACCCGGCTACACGGTCCTGGATATTCATCGCGAGCAGTTTCTGCGAAAGCGAGCCTCGAACTCCTTTGCGGCGGGTTCAACCCGCCTGGTGTGCAGGCTTACGAATCTACCGCTCATCGGGCGCATCGTTCTGTGGGGCGTTTTGAGGTATGCATCCATTGCAGAAGGTGGATGTGCAATGGTGCTCATCCGCAGGCAAAAGGGAACGGCCGAGTGCTGAACTACCCACGAAAGATCTGGCAACGCGTACGACACCTTCTGCCCATCAAGGGGTTTCATTTCGATCGACCAATCGTTGTTTTGCAGAGTGACGATTGGGGCCGTGTCGGACTGCGCGATCAGGAAGGATTCCAACAACTTCGATCCGCGGGCCTGGCGCTGGGCGAGCGCCCGTACGATCTCTACGGCCTGGAAACGGCCGAGGATGTTGGTGCCCTGCGCAGTGTACTGCAACGCCATCACGACTCGACCGGGCGGTCTCCGTGCCTGGGCATGAACTTCGTCGTAGCGAACCTCGACTTCAAGAGAATTGCCGCTGGCGGCTTCCGCGAGATACACCTTGTTCCATTGAGCGAAGGGCTGCCCGCAGGCTGGGACCGGCCGAGGCTTTTGGATGCCTATCGCGAAGGCATTGCAGAGGGATGCTTTCAGCCGGCTTTGCACGGGACCACACATTTCTGCCGTGCGTCGGTCGAACGCCACCTTGCGGACGCGGGCGAGCGTGGTGCACTTTTGCGCCTGCTGTGGCAGGCGGGCACTCCGTACATCCACTGGCGCATGCCCTGGATCGGATACGAGTACTGGGATCCGGGAAGATCTGAAGATGAGCGCTTTCTCGCAGCTGAGACTCAGTCTGAACTGATAGGCCACGCAGTGGGTGCATTCGCCAAGTTGTTTTCCAGCGTTCCGCGTTCGGCTTGCGCTCCCGGTTATCGGGCCAATGAGGATACTCACCGGGCGTGGGCACAGTATGGAATCCGGGTGGGGCAGAATGGTCCGGGCATGCTGACCCCGCCTCACATCGATCCGCACGGAATACTGCAGCTTTGCCGCACGGTGGAGTTCGAGCCGGCGGTCGATCCTGCTTTCTCGGGCGAGACCTGCGTGCGCGATGCCGAAGAATGCTTTGCCTGCGGAATACCAGCGATTGTATCCGTACATTCCATCAATTTTCACTCGTCCGTCAAAGACTTCCGCGGCCGCACCCTCGATGTTCTCGACCAGTTCCTCTCGGCGCTTGAGGCAAAGCATCCCGATCTGCTGTATCTTCACGATGAGGATCTCTACAACTTGGTAAGCAACGGTTCCTACGAGAGCGCCAGCGGAGCTGTGCGCGTGAATGTGACACGAAAGAGCTTCGCTAAATGGCAGTTCGCAAGGCGGCAGAAATAGTGGCCACCCGAAAATCACTTGTGCTGGTGACGGTCGACTGTCTTCGTGCGGATCACGTCGGCTTCATGGGCTATGACCGCCCAACCACGCCCTTTCTGGATTCGCTTGCTGCCGGGAGTTTCATTGTTCCCTCCGCGATCGTGGCCGGAGCGCCCACTTACTATTCCTTTCCTGCAATACTGGCCTCGCGCTACTCCCTGGCTCTCGGGCGGGACGTACTGGGGCTTGCCCCGGGGGAGCCGAATCTCGCGTCAGCCTTCAAGCAAGCGGGATACGCGACCGCCGCATTCGGCGCCGCTAATCCTTACATTTCGTCCCGCTTCGGTTACGAGCAGGGGTTTGATACTTTCCGAGATTTTCTCGACGCACCGCCCGCGCCGCTTTCTGATGGAATGCCAGCCGCAAATGGCGGCGGCGGTTGGGCGAGCAGGTTGAATCGAAAACTGCAAGACATTCGCCAAACTCTAGGCCCGCTCGGCTCGGTGTATGACGAACTCTACTTTCAGTACTGCCAGCGTATCGCTTCACAACCACCTGACTCACTGGATGCGCTACGCCGCTTTCCCGCTGCCGATATCATTGTGGATCAAGCGCAGGCGTGGGCGGCTTCGATCGGAGAGACCTCATTCTTTCTGTGGCTGCATCTGATGGACCCGCATTCTCCCTACTATCCGACGCAAAAAGCGCTCGCACTCATGGGACACGCTCCGGTGACCCCTTTTCGTGCGCGGTACTTGAATTCCTCCTGGAATCGATCCGACCTCGGGCCCAAGCGCCTCGGGCGGTACCGCGACGACGTAGTCGCCCTCTACGATTCCGGCGTTCGTTGGGTGGATGCGCAGATAGAACGGCTCGTCGGCGGGCTCCGGCGGTCCGGGCTGTGGGATGAAAGCATCTTTGCCTTCACGGCGGATCACGGGGAAGAGTTTCTGGATCACGGAGGCCGCTATCATCCACCCTCCCGCTTGATGGAAGAATTGATTCACGTGCCGCTCCTGGTGCGTGTGCCGGGCGCAGGGAAAAGGGAAGTCTCCAAGTCTCCGTTCAGCATGCTGCATCTTGCCCCAACGTTGTTGGAGGCGGCTGACGTGGCTGTACCTTCTGCCTTTGAGGGGCGCAGTCAATGGAGGCAATTGCTCCATGGAGATAGCCCTGAGGAGGTCGCGATTTCGGAATGCGTGGCGGGCTGTACCAATCCGTTCTCCCCTGCGAATCGTCTCGGAGCTCGCGTCCTCTCGGTTCGTGAGCGCCGCTTCAAGCTGGTAGTTCATTTCGAGCCGTTCGCGGAGTTCCTCTACGATCTCGAAGCTGACCCGGACGAGCGCGTGCCTTTGTCGGCTGCCGCCGAAAAGCCTGTGCGACGCCGTTTGCTCGAACGGGCGCACGCTCACCTGCGTCGGTCGATCAGCGAGCGCGATCCCCGGACCCGGCTGCAAGCGCGGCTGCGGGAACTTCGGCTAGAATGGGGAAAACCAGCAGACAAGGCTGTGTCACTGGCCTCCTGATCGAATCCTGGCGTTTCAATTTACAGCAAGAATGATCACCGTCTTTACGCCCTCGTTTGCAGATGAGGGAGACACCAACGCGCAGAACCTTTCCGTGAAGGAAATCGTCGCTCGCCTCTCTCCGGCGGAATTCCGGGTGGTCATGTTGTATGAGGCTGCTCCCGATCCGCGCATCGCTGCGCGGCCCAACACGCACCTGCTCCGCTGGCGCCGCAGAGGCAACACGCTGCGCATTCTGGCGCGGTGCTTAAGAGAGATTCCGGATGTCTATTTTTACCCTCGCGAAGGGCCTCTTGACGCCGGGTTTCTGCAGGTTCGTCGCTTGCTCGGATTGAAGACCGCCGTTGTAACTCACGTGGTTACTGGCGGACTCTATCGTGACGCCCCGAGACCCACGCTCGCGCGCAACATTTGCGAGGCAGATGCGGTCTTTGCGAACTCTCACTACTTGTCCAGACTTGTGCGTGAGAGGCTCGGCGTCAACGCTGGGACGATCCACAATGGCATTGACCGCCGCTACTTTTTCCCGGCCGATGGGCAAGGGGCGCGTTCTTCTCAGCAACCTCCGGTGGTTTTGTACGCGGGCTCATTCCGTCCTTACAAGCGCGTTGATCGGGTGGTTCGGCAGGCCGCACGCTGGCCTCAGGTACAGTTCCGCATTGCCGGGGTAGGCGAGGAACTACAAAAGTGCAGAAATCTCGCCCAGCAGCTTGGCTGCACGAATGTGGAATTTGTTGGGCACTTGACTCTGCAGCAGCTCGGCGATGTGATGCGCCAGGCTGACATTTTCTTCTTTCCCAGCGACACTGAGGGCCATCCCCAAGTCTTGGGGCAAGCAGCTGCATGCGGCCTCCCCACTGTGTCGATGAACGTGTATCGTCCCGACTACGTGGTGAATGGGGAAACGGGATTTCTGGCAGGCTCGGACGAAGAACTCGGACAGAAGTTAGACTTGTTGATTGCTCAGCCCGAGCTCCGCGCATCCATGGGGAAGGCGGCCACCGTGCACGCGCGCAAGTTCGACTGGGACACCGCCACCGAACAGTGGCAACGAGCTTTCGAAGAAGTCGTCGCAAAGCGCAAGAGGAATTGAGATGTGTGGAATCTACGGATTCTTCGATCCCTTATCCCCTATGGACGACGGCCTGCGGGCCTGGTCCCGGCAGGCACAGGATCTGCTTCGTCACCGCGGTCCGGACGATCAGGGCTGCGAGGAGTTGCTGCACGGACACTGCCTGCTTGGGCACACGCGGCTGTCCATCATCGATATCGAAGGAGGGAAGCAGCCGCTTCGCAACGAAGACGAGACCATATGGGTCATTTGTAATGGTGAGATCTACAACTACATCGAGCTGCGCGCTCAATTGATCGAGAAGGGTCACCGATTCCGCACTCATAGCGACTGCGAAGTTCTGGTTCATCTTTATGAAGAGAAGGGTCCCGCCCTCCTCGACGACCTCGTAGGCATGTACGCGTTTGTGCTGCTGGACGAGAAGAACCAGCAGCTCCTGGCCGCGCGCGACCGATTCGGCGAAAAGCCATTGTATTGGGCGCCAGTCGGAGAGCGGGGCTTGGCGTTTGCGTCGGAGATGAAGGCCTTAATGCCGCTGCCGGGGCTCGACCGTCGGCTTGACGTCGCTGCCGTCTCCCAGTTTCTTGCCGTGCGCTACGTTCCGGCTCCCCGGACTCACTTACTCGGCGTCCGCAAGCTGATGGCCGGCGAAGCCCTGATGGCCGACGCCAGCTTCGGGATCCGCCGTTGGCGGTACTGGAACTGCGAACTGCCACTCAACGGCAGCCAGCGGCCACCGAGCCAGCCTGAGGCGGTGGAGGAAATCCGGAAGCGAGTTCGTGAATCCGTGCGGCTCCGGCTGCGCAGCGATGTGCCGTTAGCTGCTTTCCTCTCGGGAGGAATCGATTCAACGTTCATCGTGGCAGCGATGCGGGAACACATGCCAGGAGCCCGGTTCAGCACATTCTGTGCTTCCTTTGACGACGAGGAATTGGACGAGTCTCCCTATGCTCGCATGGTTGCCGAACGCATCGGCTCCGACCATCACGAGGTCCACTTCACGTCGGAGCAGGTGCTCAGTTCATTCGAAGCTCTTATTGACCACTACGACGAACCTTTTGCCGACGCCTCCATGTTTCCGACGTTTGCAGTGTGCCGGGCGGCGCGCGAGCATTGCAAGGTAATGCTTTCAGGCGATGGCGGCGATGAGTGCTTCGCCGGATATCGCCAGTTCTTTCAGTACTACGGGCTGCACGGCCTGCGCCGTCTTGCCGGGGTGAACGCCGCGGCGGGTGTGATACTCCCGCACTGGAGCAAATCATGGCGGGGAATCGGCGTTCTGAACTTTCTATCCCGCAGCGACTGGGGTTTGCTCTATTCCGACGACGAGCAAGACCGAGTTCTGCAGTATTTCCACGCCGGTGCACGGCCAGCGGTGTCGGAAGGGTTAGAAGAGTTGAAAGCTGCGGCGCTTCACCATGCCCGCCTTCCATATCCGCGGTCGCAGATCGAGGCAATCACATCGTCCTATCTTCCCGAACAGATTCTGGTGAAGGTGGACCGAGCCAGCATGCGTTCTGCTCTGGAGTGCCGGGCTCCGTTTCTCGACCGCGATCTGATGGATTTCGTCCGCACGCTGCCCGAGAATTACCACTTCGAGCGTGGCTTGGGAAAAGCACTGTTGCGCCGGGCACTGCCGGAGTGGGTTCCGGAGCAGATTCGCTGGCGGGAAAAACGCGGCTTTACGCCGCCGCTTGCGACCTGGCTGCGGTCGAGCCTCCGCGCTCACATGCAAGAGGCTCTCGAACAGTTCCCTGCGAGTTTGGGCAACGTCATTGACCCCAACCCAGCGTGGCAATTGTTTCGCGAACATCAGGCGGGAGCCGACCGGAGCGATCAATTATTCCGCTGGCTAGTGCTGAGCCGCCGCTGTCGGGAGGCGCGGCTGGCGTGAGTACGAATCCTCATTCGGAAGCGCTCAGCGGCAGAGCTCTCACTCGGAACAATTCGGATCCGGGGAAGCCCCTTCATGTTCTGACTCTGACCCCGTTCTATCCCTCGTTCGGGGATGACGCCAACGGTTGTTTTGTCTCTGAACCCGTAGAGTGGGTGAACAGAACGGGTGTCCAGAACACGGTTCTAGCGCTTCAGCCCTTCTATCGCGGCAGTGTGCAGAATCGAAAATCCAAGATTCCAGCGGAGTGGCTGCGCTATTTCTCATTGCCGGGCGGTTTTGGACTGCCAAGCGCGGGTGCATTTGTTTTCGCGCGGATCGTGGCCAGAGTTCGCGAGCTGCATGGCCGCCAGCCGATTGAAGTCATCCACGCGCATGGCCCGCTCCCCTGCGGTCATGCGGCCATGCTCCTGAGCGCGGAGATGGGCATTCCCTATGTCGTGTCTGTCCACGGCCTGGACGCCTTTTCCACCGTGCAAGTGATGGGACGCGCCGGGGAATGGTGCAACCGGATTTCCCGGCGGGTTTACGCGAATTCGCGACGCGTGATTTGCATCAGCGAGCAGGTGCGCGAACAGGTTCTCGAGCGGATGGGACGCAGTTGCCGGACCTCGGTCGTGTACAACGGCGTCGATCCGGAACTCTTTTCGCCCTCCCGTCAGGCGGATTCGGATCCGATCACAATTCTCAGCGTCGGCAATCTGATTCCCATCAAAGGACATGAGTTGCTTGTTCGTGCCGTTGCCACGCTCGCCTCCGAATTCCCCACGCTCCGCTGGGAAATCATCGGCGATGGGGTGGAACATGACCGTCTGCAGGTCCTTGCCGCGCAACTTCAAATCGCGGACCGGGTGCTGTTTCTGGGACGCCAGTCTCGGAAACTGGTCGCGGCGGCGATGCGGCGATGCACCTTGTTTGCACTACCCAGCCGCTATGAGGGCCTCGGCTGCGTGTATTTGGAAGCCATGTCATGCGGCAAACCGGTGATCGGCTGCCGCGAGCAGGGAATTGCCGAGATCATTCAGCACGGTTCCAACGGTTTTCTGGTCGGCCCCGGTAACGAGAAAGAGCTGACTCTGGCGATCGCAATGTTGTTGCGCGATCCACGACGCCGCGCCAGCCTGGGGGTTGCTGCGCGTGACACTATCCTGGACCGGCTCACCCTGGAGCATCAGGCTGACGCTCTCGTGAGGATCTACCGGGAGTCAGCGCAATGAAACGGCGTCTGGTGATCCTGACGGAGATCATCTCTCCTTACCGCATCCCACTGTTCAATGCGTTGGCGCAAGAAAAGGGAATAGATCCGCATGTCATTTTCCTTTCCGAGACGGACCCCGCGCTTCGCCAATGGCGCGTGTACAAGGAAGAGATCCGCTTTCCGTATCGCGTGCTTCCCTCGTGGCGCAGGAGGATTGGAAAGTACAACGCCTTGCTGAATCGCGGTCTCAATCGCGCCTTGCGATCATCCATGCCGGATGTGATCCTGTGCGGAGGCTACAGTTATGTGGCTTCCTGGCAGGCGCTCGCGTGGGCGAGGTCTCACAAGGTCCCCTTCCTTCTGTGGTCGGAAAGCGTGCTGCAAGATCGCCGCTGCGGGCATGCTGCAGTAGAGTTCCTGAAGAATCAGTTTCTGCGGAAATGCGACGGTTTTGTTGTGCCGGGGATATCTGCTCGGGAATATCTTCTGGGGCAGGGGATCAAGGGAGAGGCGATCTTTACTGCTCCCAATGCCGTGGACAATGAGTTCTTCGCTCAAGCGGCAGCCGTTGCCAGGCAGAGCGCAGATACGAAGCGTAGGGACCTAGGCCTGCCCGGGAGGTATCTCCTGTTTGTTGGCCGGCTTGTTCCAGAGAAGGGTGTCTTTGATCTGCTTGCGGCTTATGCAAAACTGGAGAAGACGATAAGAGAGAAGGTCGGCGTGGTATTCGTTGGCGAAGGGAGGGCGCGGCAACAACTCGAGGCTCAAGCGCTCGCTATCGGACCGGGGGTGGTAAGATTCGCTGGATTTGTCCATCGGGAGCAACTGGCAGCGTATTACGCGCTAGCTGAGGCGCTGATTTTGCCAACTCATACGGATACCTGGGGACTGGTGGTGAATGAAGCGATGGCTTGCGGCTTGCCAGTGGTCGCCAGCCGGGTGGCCGGATGTACTGCGGACCTCGTACGTGAGGATTGGAATGGAATGCTGGTTTCAGCGGGTGATGTTCCATCACTTTGTGACTCGATGCGACTGATCGCCAGCCAGCCGGAACTTGTGGCGACTATGGGTCGCCGCAGCGTGGAGCGTATTCAGCAATATTCGCCACGGTCCTGGAGTGAGGGACTGGCGCATGCGGTCGAGTCCACGGGTGCGGTGCATGATTAGACCAAACCGTTTCCTGGTGGATGAGCCCGTTTACGGACAAGCGTGGTGGTTTGGCAGGCGCGCCCCGGCTCCACTCGACGCCGTCGCTCCAACCCGATGATGCGTCTATTCATCAACTCCCTCGCGGCCAGCGCGGGCGGCGGACTCACGTACATACGCAATGTCCTGCCTCAAATGGCGGCTCGGGCGGACGTGCAGGTCGTGGTTACCCTCAGTTCTGATCTTCGGCGAGAGTTTCGCGAGTACGCCAAT
Source organism: Terriglobia bacterium (assembly GCA_020073465.1). Lineage (GTDB taxonomy): Bacteria > Acidobacteriota > Terriglobia > Terriglobales > Acidobacteriaceae > Sulfotelmatobacter. The sequence goes on along the minus strand of JAIQFC010000004.1, from coordinate 134,198 downwards.
ATTCAGTTTGTGGAGCTCGACGGTTCCCTGACGCGACGCTTCTGGCACGAGCAGTCCCGCTTGCCGGGATTGATCCGGCGCCATGGCGCAGATGTTTTGCTCTCCACGGGAAACTTTGCGTTGCGCAAGCCGGGTGTCCCCCAGATCTTGCTGTCGCGCAATTCGGTATACACGTCGGCCGATTTCTACCGCGACCTGCGATCCCGCCATGAATATCGCACCTGGCTGGATACTCACCTGAGGGCTGTGCTGGCGAAGAGGTCCATCCTCTGGGCAGATTGCACTGTCGCGCCGAGTAATGCGTTCGCGGCCGAACTGCGGTTCTGGACTGGGAAGCAAGTGCATGCAATCCACCATGGTTTTGACCGCGAAGCTTTTGTCAGCGATGAGACTCCGCTCTCTGCCGAGGTGCAGGAGCAGTTGGAGCGTGCCGGCGGTGCTCTGCGGCTTCTCTTTGTCAGCCATTACAACTACTACCGGAACTTCGAAACCTTGATTCGCGCGCTGCCCTTGCTGCGGCGATTGCTGCCAGGCCGGACTGTGCGTCTTTTTCTGACATGCAAGCTGCGTGCGGGCGAAAATCCCGGCGCCTATGATCCGCAGGCGGCAGCGAAGTTGGTGAAGGAACTTGGCGTTTCTGACATGGTGGTCGAGCTGGGATCCGTCCCCTACCGGCAACTCCACCAGGTGTACCGGCGGGCGAACATCTACGTGTCTCCCGCTTACACCGAGACCTTCGCCCATCCGCTGGTCGAAGCCATGGCAAGCGGATTGCCTGTGGTGGCCTCCAACCTCGCTGTGCATCAGGAAATATGCGGGGACGCGGCGCGTTATTTTTCGCGGTTCTCTCCGCCAGAGTTGGCCGAATCTGTGGCGCGAATCGCGGAATCAGGGCCGACGGCAACAAGAATGGCCGAGGCAGGACTGGAGAGAGCCCGGCAATTCAGCTGGAAGACACACGTAGACCAGATTCTTAAGCTGGCGCAAACACTTTGTGACGGAAGGCAAAAAGCGCAGCCGGCCCTTCGCTGAACTGCCGGCTCAGTCATCGAGTCCTTCCCCTAAACACTTTGCGTCTTCGCGGACACGGCCTTCCTCACCGCGCTTGCGACTTCCCAGATTGCTTGTGCCGAGAGTTCAGGATAGAGCGGCAGAGAAAGAACGCGTCGAGATGCAACTTCAGAATGCGGGAAGGCTCCCGTCCGGTAGCCCAGGTCGGCAAATGCGGGCTGCAGGTGGGCCGGAACCGGATAGTGAATCGCAGTCTGGATTCCTTCGGCCTCCAGTTCCGCTTTGAGTTCATCCCGGTTGTCGGTGAGCACCGTGTACACGTGATAGACGTGCCGGGCCCAGGGCATCTGCTTCGGAGTCTCGACGCCCGAGTTCGCCAGCAGTTGATCGTACTGCATCGCATGCGCACGGCGCGCGTCGGTCCACTGCTCCAAATGGCGCAGCTTCACGCGTAGAATGGCGCCCTGCAATCCCTCCATGCGATAGTTGAATCCTCGCAGCGCATGGTGATACTTACGGTCCTGTCCCCAGTCCCGCAGCATGCGGATCGTGCTTGCATACTGGGGATGGTTGGTGGTTACGGCGCCGCCCTCACCGTAAGCTCCCAGATTCTTGCCCGGATAGAAGCTGAAGCACCCGATATCGCCAAGACTGCCTGCGGGTCTCCCTTTGTATTTGGCGCCGTGCGCCTGCGCAGCGTCCTCGATCACAATGAGCCCATGACGACGTGCCACCTCAAGGATTGGATCCATGTCCGCCGTCTGTCCATAAAGGTGAATCGGCAGAATTGCCTTGGTCCGAGCCGTAATCGCTTTCTCGATCGCGGCTGGATCAAGCGTGAACGATGAAGGGTCAATGTCAACCAGGACTGCCCGGGCGCCAACATAGCCAACGGCCGCAACGCTGGCGATAAACGTGAATGGCGCAGTAATTACCTCATCGCCTGGGCCGACTCCCGCGGCCAGCAGCGCCAGATGCAGTGCGCTGGTACCGGAATTCAACGCGATGCACTCCGACGTCCCGCAATAAGCCGCGAACTCTTTCTCAAAAGCGGAGACTTCAGAGCCGAGCACAAACTGGCCGCTCTCCAGCACTGCGGCAATGGCCGCATCGATCTCCGGCTTGATGCTGTGATACTGCGCCTTCAGGTCAAGAAGCGGTATTCTGACGCGAGTAGTTGTCATGACAGATTTGCCAGCAGCCTGCAGAACTTCTCATTCTATCGCGGGTTGTTCCGCTACAGGATCATAAGACCCTCTGTAAGAATCACCTGGACCGGCGCGGACACAGGGTGTCGCGCCCCAAGGTCCGACCAGGAGAAGACATGCTCATTCCACGCCGGTTCACAACGCGTTCCACCTCCATGCGTTTCCTGGTACTCGCGGCTAACGCTCTGCTCATATTTGTCTTTGCCGGTCACAGCGTCGCGCGCAGCGCATCGAATGGCCATGGCCCGCAGAATGTGGCACCACAAACGGCCTCATCCAGTCCGATCGCCGTCGCCCGCCGTTACGCCACAGACTTCAACTGGTCTGTTACGCCTGCGGATGACCTTGCAACTCCGGGTTTGAAGACGATCCATTTGCCTGCCTGTCCCAGTGGCGTTACGGCTACCGAGCCATGGTATTACGTCTACATTAGCGGTGCGGGAACGCCAGAGGCCGTCAAAGTGACGGGCGGAACGTGCAAGGCGGACAATCAGCCGGGAACACTGCAATTCACGACGCAGAACCCGCATTCGGCTGGCTACGCTGTCGGGAGTGCTTCCACGGGGTTGCAGGAGGCCTCGATTGCCGCGCGATATTTCTACCAGAATCCTCCCTCACACTCACCTTCCGGCGGCGCCGTCATTGTTCCGCCCGTGGAGTTCAACATCCATGCCCGAGTCTCAATCCGTGCCACGAATCAGACCGTCGACTTTTCAGGATCAACCTTCAACTGCTATGCGGATGATACTTGCATCTTTGTGGGCGATCCGAACAACTCGAGCATGTTCCTGGATGTCACTCTCATCAATCCGCGGGGACAGCCAATGGTCGCCAAGGGCACAAAACCCATGATTGAGACCAATGGCGACAGGACTCGGATCTTCAATGTGTCCGGTCGCGAGAATCCTTTGGGTGGAACATTTGGAACCTATGTGCAGGTCGATGATGATCAGGCCTTTCTGCTGGATGGCCTCGACTCCGCGGTTGGCCGCGTGATCCGTTGTGATGCGACCTTTTGCGGATCGGACGTGACCGCGCCCGGCCCTTTCAACCGCGCTTCCGCAGTCGGATGGCTGAAGCATCTGCAGCTCAGCAACCAGTGCGACGGTAACGGCGTCGACTGGCAGAGTGGCAACACCCTGCACATCGAGGACAGTGTCATCCAGGGATTCTCCCAGTTCGGCGTACGCACCGGCACCATGCGCGGCGGGTATGGTCCAAGTGAGCTTACGAATGTGTACATGGAGGTCGGGAGTTGCACGAACCCGCAGTATCCGGGGAAAGGAATTGCAGCGAGGGCTGTTGCGGGACTCATCAGCGAAGGAGTGGCGATGATCGAGGGCGCCGCGGCTCCAGTTGGACAGGTCCCCGAGTTCTCCAGCAGCGGCTCCGAGAGTGTTTACTACTGGATCGTCGTGAAGGATTCCAAGATGGGAGCATCAGTTCCGTTACCCATAGGCTATGCGAAAACGGACGGGAAAACACCAGTGCCCGTTGCCTGGCCTCGCGTCAAAGGGACGAACACCATCACTTATGACCTGCTCAGAACACCGGACAGCGGAAGCGCCTGGACTGTTCCGTCGGGCAGTGGCGCCTTCGCGGTGTCCTCGAACATTGCGCAATGCTCGGGTCCGGTTTGCACGGCAGTCGATTCGAACAGCGCTCCGGGGAATTATTCAGTATCTCTTGGCGGCTACTTTCCCGAGATCTCCTTCTGGCCGGGAGGGATTATCCTGAGCCCGAATGCAGACCGCACCAATCCGGTCGGAGCAGTCGCTTTGTTCGCCGATGGTACAGACTTTGTAACCGGAGTGTCGCCCATCGTGAACGTGCTTGGGGTCGGTGCGCCCACGGTGTACGCGAATCACTGTGCCGCCAGAGCGCTTCCCAATACCTGGGTCTCGTGCCTTGCGGGAGACTCTGTCGGAAACAATGCCGTGCCTTCAGCGACAGTGCTGCAATACGGGACGGTAGGGGGCGGCGATCCCGAGAACCGCAAAGGAAGACTGATCTTTGGACGCACTCCCTTCAGCAGCCTGAACCGCGGGCATTACATCACCCTGGTCGACACCAATCCGACAAAGACGATGAACACGCGCGGATATCGCCCGCCCACCGACAGCGCCGACACCTACATCGGGCTGGACAATTCCAACACGCAGCTGAACAAGGCACAGCTCGCTTTTGGAGCTCCGGTGTCGATCTCCGGCTACATCGGCAATGAGGGTGACGGTAAGCACTGGGGCGAACGGCTCACGGCCAAAGAGAAAACCTTCGCCGTTCCCGTTGTCATTCAGCAGGGAAGCAGCTTGACGGTTGGTGGGGGATCAGCCTTGTCGCAGATGAAGATCTACAAGACTCCCATCGTTCCGCAGGCGAGTGTTCCCGCGCAGCGCTGCCTGGACGTCCCTGTGACGGTGACTGGACTGAGCACGACCGATCAGATCACTGGCGTTACACCGCCGGCGGAACTCGGCAACTTGTCGTTGAACGCATACTCGAAGTCCGAAAACATGCTGGTCCTGCATTTTTGCAATCCTAGTGCCGCTGCCGTGAGCCTGCCCCGGGGAACGTATTCGTTTCTGGGCGTTCATTAGCTCGGGATTGCATCACTGGCGGTGCAAGCGCAATGCGTACGGTTCAAGAGATAGTATGGAATGATCCTGGTGTGATCTGACGCAGGGGTCCCGAATCTGATGTGTGGAATCTTCGGAATCGTCGCGCACAAAGTGCAGTTTCCCGCAGAGCTCGTGGAGCGGGCGACGCAGTCCCTTGCGCACCGCGGCCCGGACGACTCCGGGACGATCGTCCTCCACGATTCCACGCCCGACCCGGTTGAGATTGGCTTGGGAAACCGCCGCCTGGCCATTCTTGATCTTTCCCCGCTCGGCCACCAGCCCATGCACGATCCGGAGACTGGGAATTGGATCGTGTACAACGGCGAGATTTACAACTTTCTCGACGTTCGGTGTGAACTAGAGCGGGCGGGCACGAAGTTCATCAGCCACTCGGACACCGAAGTTCTGTTGCAGGCCTACAGGCAGTGGGGCGAGGGTTGCCTTACCAAGCTGCGTGGGATGTTCGCCTTCGCGATTTGGGATGCCAAGAAGCACGAGTTGTTTGTGGCCCGTGATCCCATGGGCATTAAGCCGCTCTACTATGCCCAACATGGCCCCTACTTTATTCTTGCCTCCGAAGTCCGCACGATTCTCGGGACCGGGTTGGTCCCTCGCCGTGTTGATCCAGCCGGATTGCTCAACTACCTGACGTTCGGCTCTGCCTACGATCCTCTCACGCTGATTGAAGGTGTGCAGGCGCTTCCTCCGGGACACAGCCTGACTTGGGTCAACGGTAAGCTGCGATTGTCCCGCTATTGGGATCTGGTTGATGACGAGGCAAGTACCGGGCAGGCTGAGACCTTGGCGCCGACTCGGAAGAGCGCGGACTCCAGCATTCAGCCGGTGTTGGAAGAGGCAGTCCGCTCACAGCTGGTTAGCGACGTGCCACTGGGCGTGTTCCTCTCGGGAGGGATTGACTCGAGCGCTCTGGTCAGCATTCTCAGCCGAGGCGGCGTTACCCCAAGCACCTTCTCGATTGTCTTTCGTGAAGCCGACTTCTCCGAAGCTGAATACTCCCGTGCCATCGCGCACGAGTTTCACACCGATCACCACGAGATCACGGTTTCGCAAGAGGACGTTCTGGCCGCCATTCCCGATGCGCTTCGTGCGATGGACCTCCCCAGCATGGACGCCGTCAATACGTACTTTGTCTCGCGGGAGGCTCGCGCAGCCGGAGTGAAGGTGGCGCTTTCGGGCCTGGGCGGAGATGAGGTCTTTGCCGGCTACTCCAATTTCCGCACCATCCCGCGCATGGAGCGGTTCGCAAACGCGTGGAAACACGTTCCCGGCGGCGCTCGCCATTCGCTGGGCTCGGCCTTTGCCGCGCTCGCACCCGCGACGGATCAGAACCGCAAGCTGACCTCGCTGATCCGCGACAATGGTCGCCTCCTCCACCCCTATTTCCTGACGCGCATGCTGTTTACCCCCGGGCAGTGCGAATTGCTTTACCCATCTGCCGAGGCAAATGCCCGTGAGCGTGCGGTCGCATCGCAGCGCAAGAATCTGCAGGGAACGCTCTCACTTGATCCCGTCAACCGGGTTTCCTATCTGGAGATGCGCTGTTATATGCTCAATACACTGTTGCGCGACGCCGATTTCATGAGCATGTCCCAGGGCCTGGAAGTTCGAGTACCTCTGATCGACCATCAACTTGCCAAGACAGTCCTCGCACTTCCCGGGGCAGAGAAGCTCAATGGAGACACGCCGAAGAGACTGCTGGTCGGGGCCCTGGAGAACTCTCTGCCGGATCAGATTGTTCACCGTCCCAAGCGCGGATTCACGCTCCCGTTCGAGCACTGGCTGCGAGGCGAACTGCGGCATGAGGTGGAGCCCGTGCTGAAGAGACTCGGGGATGGTCCTCTAGGTGGAGTGCTGGATCGGAGCCAGGTGCACGGCGTGTGGCAGGATTTCCTGCGAGGCGCGACTTCGTGGTCGCGTCCATGGTCGCTGTACGTGCTCGAACGCTGGTGCGAGCTGCATTTGTGAGCCAATCGTCCATCATGCAGAAGGTCGAAGAAATCGGAAGCGTGGAGACGCGGGCTTCCACGGCAAGGCTGCCGGTCAGTGTCATCGTGGCCGCGCGCAACGAGGCTCGGAATCTGCCTCACTGCCTCGAAAGCCTGCGGGATGTCGGCGAAGTATATGTGATCGACTCCCAGAGCACGGATGCAACGCCCGAAATCGCACGTTCCTTCGGAGCCAAGGTAGTCCAGTTTCATTATCAGGGCGGGTGGCCTAAGAAACGTCAGTGGGCAATGGACACTCTGCCTCTGGCCTTCGAGTGGATTCTGCTGCTCGACGCTGACGAGTCTCTCACCCCCGAGCTTGGAGAAGAGATTCGCCACGCCGTCGAGAGTCCGGCGATCAATGGTTACTACATCTCTCTGCGAATGTATTTTCTCGGACGAGTGCTCCGCCACAGCGACGCAAGTTTCTGGAAGCTGTCGCTGTTTCGCCGGGGAAAGGGACGCTACGAATGCCGGCTGAAAAACCAGGATCTCTCGATGGCCGACATGGAGGTTCACGAACACGTTGTGGTTGAGGGGGCTACGGCCAGGCTGAGAAATCCGATCCTCCATCGCAATGTGGAATCACTTTCACGTTACATTCAGAAACATGACGAATATTCCAATTGGGAAGCGCGAGTCTGGCGGGACGGGGAAGCGGACCCAGAGCTGCGTCCGCGATTCTTCGGCACACAGGCCCAGCGCCGTCGCTGGTTGAAGCGAAAGTTTCTCGGCCTTCCGGGATCGCCGGCACTGTTCTTTCTGTACAAATATTTGTTTGGTTTGGGCTTTCTTGACGGCGTTCCTGGCCTGATCTATTGCGGGTTCCAGGCGGTACAGGTATTTCACATCAAGTCAAAAATGGTTGAGTTGCGGATAGCCAGACAGGAAAAGGGCGACCCAGCCTCGGCACCGAATCGGCAATGAGCGTGTTGTCGGACAAAGTCGTCACTGTCTATCGGGGCGAAGACGCGCGGTATGCCGCGCGGGCTCCATTTTCTCCTGCTCAGAAATATCCGGAATATGCCTTCGCTGATACTGCGTCGGAAGCGAATCCAGCCTACGAGGCGGTGCGCAGCTGTTTTCAGATCGCTGGCCTCGATGCTGCTCATTTCGAAACGGCGGATTGGAATCCTCTACAGGACCTGATTCAGCCCGGCGAGACGGTGCTTTTGAAGCCCAACATGGTTCATCAGCGCCACCCCCGCGATCCCGAGGGCTGGCGTTACGTCATCACGCACGGCAGCATCATTCGTGCCGTTGCAGATTATGTCTGGAAGGCGGTTGGGCAGAAAGGAAGAATCATTCTGGCCGACGCCCCTCAGACCGACGCCGCCTTCGCCGAGATGGTAAGTATCCTCGGCCTGGACGTCATCCGCGACTTCTACTCTGCTCGGGGTCTCACTTTCGAAATCATCGATCTGCGCCAGGAGGAGTGGACCACGCGCGGTGATGTTGTGGTTGCCCGGCGAAAGTTGTCTCCAAATCCTTACGGGTCGATCCCTTTTGACCTGGGACAGGCCAGCGAATTTGTCGAACATCGCGGTGCAGGACACTACTATGGAGCGGACTACGACGCTGGTGTCGTCAACCGCCACCACAGCGGCGGGCGGCACGAATATCTGGTTGCTGGTTGTGCCATCCAGTGCGACGTCGTGTTCAGCTTGCCGAAACTGAAGACGCACAAAAAGGCCGGCATCACCGCGAGTCTAAAGAACCTGGTCGGGGTGAATGCTGACAAGAACTGGCTGCCGCACCACACCGAAGGCGCTCCCCAGAGCGGCGGAGATGAGCATCCCAGCCCGGATTTGAAACATCGCACCGAGCGCAAGCTGGCCGCTGCGGTTCGCGGCCTGTCGCTTCGAATGCCTGTGGTTGGACCGTGGGTGCATCGCGTGGCACGTGGCGTGGGCAAGCCAGTATTCGGCGACACCGAGCAGACGGTTCGCAGTGGAAACTGGTTTGGCAACGACACGGTTTGGAGAATGTGCCTCGACCTGAACAAGATTGTGTCGTATGGCAATTCCGATGGCTCGCTGCGGGACGCGCAGCCGAGGAATCGTAAGCGGCATTACCTTCTGGTCGATGGAATCATGGCCGGGCAGGGACGGGGACCCCTGAATCCCGATCCGGTGGCGACGGGTGTGGTCCTGTTCGGGGTGCATCCCCCCAGCGTGGATGCGGTTTGCGCCTACCTCATGGGCTTCGACCCGGAGAAGATTCCCATTGTGTCGAGGGCCTTCCAGTGCGGCGCTCTGCCTCTATCGGATCACCGTTGGCGTGATGTCGCGGTGCGTAGCAACTCCTCAGCATGGAATCGTCGCTTGACCGAGATCTCCGGCGAAAACACATTTCACTTCGAGCCCCACTTTGGCTGGAAGGGCCACATCGAAAGATCTCCGGCAGAAGAAATTTCGCTACAGCAAGCCGTCGGGGTGGCCGAGCAACTATGAGCGAATCGGTTCTGGTCGAACAGATCTATCCGCGGTTGCCGGTTTTCCTGCAAAATGCCGCCTGCTGGTACTACGGGAAGAAAGAGGCGCGGGTGCGCTGTGGCAAGATCTTCGAACAACGCCTGCGCGAGTTAATGAATTCAGAGAAATGGAGTGCCGCTGAGATAGAGTCGTACCAGAACGAAAAGCTGCGTTTCCTCATACGCCACGCCTACGACAGCGTCCCCTATTATCGCGAGCGCTGGAAGGCCTTGAAGTTGTCGCCAGAGGACATTCGGAATCGTGGGGACCTCGCCAAGCTGCCGGTGCTCACGAAGGAAGATGTGAGGCAAAACTTCAGCCGTCTCGTGTCCGAGAGAGTGTCCAGGCACGAGCTGGTACGTCGGCACACCAGCGGAACGACCGGCAAGGCTCTTCACTTCTATGTCACGAACGAAGCGATTGCCTTCCAGTGGGCGATTTGGTGGAGGCACCGCATGCGTTTTGGTCTGGAGCCGGGAAGCTGGCACGCGAATTTCACCGGCAAGAGAGTCGTTCCTCTGGACCAGAGCAGCCCGCCCTACTGGCGTTGGAATCGCCCAATGTGCCAGGCGCTGCTGACCATGCATCACCTCACACCCGCGAAGATCTCCAGCGTGATGGAGTTCCTCAACACCAATCACTTTGATTTCTATTCAGGATATCCCTCCATCATCCACATGCTCGCGTTGAACGCTTTCGAGGCGGGGTTGACTCTGGATGCGCCTCCCCGTGCGGTGGTCACGGGTGCGGAGAACATGCTCGACTTTCAGCGGCGCGACATCGAAAAATTTACCGGGGCAATCCTCACCGACCAGTACGGGTGCTCCGAAGGCTGCGGCAATGCTTCGCACTGTCCGCAGTTCGTTTACCATGAGGATTTCGAGTTTGGGATCCTGGAGGGCGCAGAACTGTCGCCAAACCATCCGGCAAAGTCGATTCTGTGCACCGGATTTGGATGTGACGCCTTTCCGTTCATTCGATACGAGGTGGGTGATGCTGGAGTATGGCAGCAGGACGGCGCTGCCTGCAGTTGTGGCCGCCATTCCCGAGCGATGACTAGAATTGAGGGACGGGAGGACGACTACGTTGTCACCCCAGAGGGTGCACGCATCATGCGCTTTGACTATATTTTCAAAGACGCACTGAACGTAAGCGAAGTGCAGATCGTGCAAGAACAGATGGGAGAGATCACGGCCCGGGTTGTGCGCAGATCGAGTTACGGCGCCAAGGACGAAGCTGAAATCAGCCGCGAAGTTCAGCGCTGGATAAGCCCCACGATTAGAGTCCGTTTTGAATATCCCGGAGAGATCGAGCGAGGAGCGAACGGAAAGTTTCGCGCAGTGGTTTCGCGGTTGAAGTCGTCTGCCAGCACCCAAGCCTCTGATCACGCAAACCATTAAGAGATGAAACAGGTTCTCCAGGACGCGCGTTCGGGCGAAATTACGGTTGCCGAAGTCCCGGTGCCGCAGTTGCAGCCCGGCTGTCTGCTGGTGCGCGTTGCAGCCTCCGTGGTTTCTGCCGGCACCGAACGGGCATCCCTCGAGTTCTCGCGCAAGAGCTTGCTGCAAAAAGCGCAGGCCCGGCCTGACCTCGTGCGGGAAGTCATCAGCAAGGTCCGGCGCGACGGCATCTTCGCCGCGGTACAGACGGTCCGAAGCCGTCTGGATCAACCCCAGGTACCTGGCTACAGCAGTGCAGGAACGGTCATCGCGGTGGGCGATGGCGTCACGGATATTCAGCCGGGAGATCGTGTGGCTTGCGCCGGTGCTGGATTCGCCGTGCACGCTGAACTTGCCTGCATTCCCCGCCTGCTGGCGGCTCGCATCCCAACTGAGGCAGGGGAAGTTTCCTTCGACGAAGCAGCATTTGCAACTCTTGGTGCAGTTGCGTTGCATGGTCTCCGTACAGCGGAGGCGAATCTCGGCGATCGGGTGGCAGTCATCGGTTTGGGACTGCTGGGCCAACTGGCGGTCCAACTCTTGAAGGCTGCAGGCTGCCGAGTCCTTGGAATGGATCTCAACTCGTCACGCGCCGAGCTTGCCCGCAGTCTTGGTGCCGACGCGATTGCCGTCTCCGCCTCAGAGTTTCGTGACCTTTGTGCCGAGTACTCGCGTGGCACGGGCGTCGACTCGGTTCTCATCGCAGCCGAGACTTCCAGCAGCGATCCCGTCAATCTTGCCGGCGCCGTCACGCGGGACCGAGCGATCGTTGTGGCGGTGGGGACGGTGGGCATTGACATCGAGCGCAAGGCGTACTACGAGAAGGAACTCGACTTCAGAGTTTCTCGTTCTTACGGCCCGGGCCGCTATGACGCCGCGTATGAACACAAAGGCCGCGATTATCCCATCGGCTACGTGCGCTGGACGGAAACGCGAAACATGGAGGCGTTCCTGCATCTGCTTTCCGAAAGGAAGGTCAGTGTCGCGCCGCTTATCACACACCGGTTTCCGATTGAGCGTGCGCAGGCGGCTTACGAGTTGATCACGGGGAGATCCGGGAACCCATTCCTGGGAGTCGTGATTCAATACTCGGGAGCGTGCGAGGAAGTTCGTACCCTCGAAGTTGTGCACACGTCCTCAGGCGGCGCTCCAGCACGACGTCCATCGACAAGTAGTATTTCGGTGGGTTTGCTCGGGGCGGGAGTGTTCGCGGCTGGGACGCTCGTCCCCGTGCTGAAAGCCTCGCGGGATACCACGCTGATCGGTGTCTGCACGGCGACCGGAGCTCACGCGCACCACGCCGCACAGAAGTTTGGTTTTCGCTACTGCACCACGGATGATACCCAACTCATTCACGATGCCGGGATTAACACGTTGGTGATTGCGACGCGCCATCATCTCCACGCGAGTCAGGTTCTGGCCGCGCTCGGAGAAGGAAAGCACGTCTTCTGCGAGAAGCCACTTTGCTTGTCAGAGAAGGAACTGCGCTCCATTGTTCGCGGTTATCTCGGGATGGCCGCGACGAGCCGGCCTGCGCTCATGGTTGGTTTCAATCGCCGCTTCGCACCCCTGACCACGAGAGTGAAGTCTTTCTTGGCGGCGACCTCGGAGCCGCTGGCGCTGCACTATCGCATCAATGCTGGGTATCTTCCTTCCGAGCACTGGGTGAACGATCCTGAGCAGGGGGGCGGCCGAATTCTCGGCGAGGTCTGCCACTTTGTGGATTTGCTGATGTTTCTGGCCGGTTCGCCGATTGTGGAAGTCGAGGCTCATACTGTCGGACATTCCGCCCGGTATAGCGGCGACAACGTTCTGATCTCGCTGCGATTCGCAAACGGTTCGGAAGGGACAATCAGCTATCTCGCCAACGGCGACCGGTCGTTCTCGAAGGAACGTCTGGAAGTTTTCGGCGGAGGAGCAGTGGCGGTGCTCGAGGATTTTCGGCGTCTCGAGCTTCTGCGCAGTGGCCGCAAGCAAGTAATCCGCTCGCGCTGGCGTCAGGATAAGGGTCACCGTGGCGAGTGGGCCGCGTTCACAGGGTCAATCCGGGAGCAAGGAGCTGCCGCGATTCCGGTTGAGGAGTTGGTTTGTTCCACCCTGGCCACCTTGCGCGTACAGGAGTCCGTGTCAACCGGCAAGCGACTCGCGGTGGAGACAGCCTCTTTCATTGATTCAGCTCTACAAACTTCCACTAAGGATCAATGATCGTTCCATACCAGCGATTCCAGGAGAAATAACACTAGTTCATGCTGATTCTGGGCCTCAACATGTTTCACGCGGACGCTTCGGCGGCCATCGTGCAGGACGGTGAAGTCGTCTTCGCGATCGCGGAGGAACGCCTGAACCGCCACAAACATTTCGGCGGTTTTCCAGCGCTGGCCGTGAAGGCTTGCCTCGACGCGGCCGGCGCGAAAATCTCCGACATCGAGCATGTGGCAGTCGGTCAAGACAGCGACGCGAACCTTGCCAAGAAAGTTCAATACGCTCTCGTCAATCCCTCCAAGATTCTGAACTTCATCCGCCTTCGCCAGCGCAAAGAGGCTATGCGCGACGTGCGCTTGCTCCTGGGCAAGGCGCTTGACGTTAATGCTTCTCAGCTTCGCTTTCAAGAGCACCATCTCGAGCACCATATTGCCCATATTGCCAGCGCCTACTACTGCTCGCCTTGGGAAAAGGCTGCCGGCTTCAGCTATGACGGTTCCGGGGATTTTGTCTCCACCATGATGGCGCGCTGCGAGGGGAACGACATCGAGGTGCTGGACCGCGTGTTTCTTCCACACTCACTGGGCAGCCTCTACACCATGATTTGCGAGTTTATCGGATATACAAAATACGGCGACGAAGGTAAGGTAATGGGCCTGGCGCCTTACGGCAAAGATACGTACTGCAAGGAAATCACGAAGATTGTCGCCGCAAAAAACGGAGGCTTCCAGCTTGACCTCGGCTATTTCAAGCCGCTGGGCAGCAATCAAGGAATGCAGGTTTTGCCCGATGGCACGGTTCGCCTGGCGCGCCACTTTTCCGCCCGCATGGAGAAGTTATTTGGAGAGCCGCGCCGTCCGCACGCGGAGATCACCCAGCGTGATATGGATCTCGCCTTCGCCCTGCAGCACCGCTTCGAGGAGATCTTCTTCGGTCTCGTCAACCAGTTGCACCGGCGAGTTCCTTGCGACAATCTCGCGATGGCAGGCGGATGCGCGCTCAACAGCGTGGCGAACGGCAAGCTATTCGACCTTACACCCTTTCGCCGCACTTATATTCAACCGGCAGCTGGCGATGAAGGTCTGGCCATCGGCGCGGCCCTGCACACGTATCACTCTGTGCTTAAGCAACCGCGGCGTCACGAGTTGAAGAACTCGTATCTGGGACCGGAGTTCTCAGAGTCGCGCATCGAATCGTCGCTGAAGAGTGCGGGTCTCACCTACTGCAAGCTGGATCGGGAGCCGCTGCTCTCCGCAGTGGCCGACCAGATCGCAGCAGGCAACGTCATCGGGTGGTTTCAGGGACGCATGGAATGGGGGCCACGCGCGCTGGGCAACCGTTCCATCGTAGCGCATCCCGGTTTGCCGAACATGAAGGACGTTCTGAATGCGCGCATCAAGCATCGGGAGTGGTTTCGTCCTTTTGCACCTTCTATTCTGGCCGACTACCAGCACGAATACTTCGAGCATGATCATCCGTCGCCTTTCATGCTGCACGTCTACAAAATTCGCCCTGAAAAGCGCAAACGGTTATGTGCGGTAAACCATGTCGACGATACCGGACGCCTGCAGACGGTGACTCGCGAAGAGAATCCGATGTACTACGATCTGATCGCGGCATTTCATCGGAGAACCGATATTCCGGTGATCCTCAATACGAGCTTCAACGAGAACGAACCCATCGTCTGCACGCCGGAAGAGGCAATCGACTGCTTCCAGCGCACGCGCATGGACGTACTGGCGATTGGGCCATTCCTGGTCGTCAAACCCGGAGTTGGAAAAGAAGGATCTCAGGGCGGTTCGTAGGTCCGCTCTGTCCTCTGCCGCAAGAAGTCGGATTCGCTGAGAACGAGGCAAGCGCTCGGCAACCACCATGACCTCGCTACCTGCTCAAATGACGGCACCGGGTGACGCTCAGTCGTGGAACCTGGTTCGTGCGGCCAGATTCCCCCGTCTGCGGGCGCTGGCGTGGTCCGGTGCCAGTCTCTACGCGTCTCGCGGGTATCATCTGTTGCGCGCGAGAATCCCGCACGGTCAGATTTCGTCGGCGGACTTGTCCTGGGAATCGGTAGCTTCCTACCCTCCTGCCTGGTGGCGTAATTTCAGCTCGGCGATTCGTCTCAGTTCTCGATTCGTGCGGGACGGCTTTCACGCTCTGACGGTGCTGCGCTCTGGTGGCCTGGTGGCCGCTGTTCCTGGATCCATCGTTACCCTTCGTACCGGTGAAAGCCAGTTCCGGCCTACACATCACATCACCCGGGGTACGCGCCCCCTGCACATTACCGCTGTTCCCGGCGGAGCCATTTTCTGGGGGGAATACTTTGACAATCCATCCCGCGACGAAGTTCACATCTACGTGTCCGCCGACGACGGGATCACATGGAATGTGGCCTACACCTTTCCGAAGAGTACGATCCGGCACGTTCACAACATCGTCTTCGATCGGTGGGGAGACTGTCTCTGGTTGCTGACCGGAGATTATGGCGATGAGTGCCGCATTCTCCGTGCGTCGTTCGACTTCAGTCGAGTAGAGACCGTCCTGCAGGGGAACCAACAGGCCCGTGCCGTGGCGCTCGTTCCCGCGGAGGAGGGGCTGTACTTTTCTTCCGACACGCCGCTGGAAGCCAACCACATCTATCGCCTCGACCGCCACGGGAAATTGCTCCAACTGGCGCCAATCAGCAGTTCGTCGATTTATGGCTGCCGGCGCGGCCGTGATGTTTTTTTCAGCACCATGGTCGAGCCGAGCGCAGTGAATACGGATCGCAGCGTTCGCGTGTACGGCAGCCGCAACGGAGCCGGGTGGCGGCCGTTGCTCTCCTGGAAGAAGGATGTCTGGCCGATGGGTCTGTTTCAGTACGGCAACGCGTTCCTCCCTGACGGCGAGAACAGCACGGAGTGCCTCGCCGTCACGACGGTGGCAGTCGAGTCGGACGATATGACCACCTCTCTCTATTCGGTTGCGCCTTGAACTGGGCGTTCGGCCTCGTGATATAGTTCGAGGAAACCTCAGGACCTGTGCCGCTTTTGCCGCGCCTTAACTATTACCGCCGCATCCTCAGTGCGTATCTCCTGGGTGGAAAGAGCCATCTCACGTTCTGGCACGAAACGCCGGAAGAGAATCTGAATGCACGCGCCGGAGAACTGGGCGAGTACTACATGGTTTTCGCAGAGAAGGCGGACTATCCCGGAGCCTACGACTCAGCGGGCATTCCGCTTCTCGACTACCACGGAAAAATTGGTCCGCAATATAACCCGATTGCGATCGCGCAATACGGATTGGGAAATTACAACCTGTTCCGCCGCAGCGGGGACGCAAAGCCACGCGAGAAATTCTTTCTCGTTGCAGACTGGCTTTGCTCGCATCTGGAGAAAAACGCGCACGGCCTCGCAGTTTGGAACCATCACTTTGACTGGGAGTACCGCGACACACTTCGCGCACCCTGGTATTCTGCGCTGGCTCAGGGGCAGGGGATTTCCGTCCTGGTCCGGGCGCATAAAGAGTCCGGCACCACCCGGTATCTCGAAATCGCGCAACTCGCTTTTGCCAGTTTTTCCAAGTCCCTGGACGAAGGTGGCGTCGCGTTCACCGACAATCGTGGAGACCTGTGGTTCGAGGAGTACCTTGTCTCGCCGCCCACGCATATCCTGAACGGGTTTATCTGGGCGGCGTGGGGTGTTTACGACTACTTTCTTGCCACGCAAGACCAAGTCGCCAGCGAGCTCTTTGCCACAGCCGTGCAGACGCTGCTGCGCAACCTTGAGCGGTACGATCTGGGTTTCTGGTCTCTGTATGAACAGTCAGGGACACGCCTTCCGATGGTGGCCAGCTCCTTCTACCATCGTTTGCACATTGTGCAGTTGCGAGTGATGCATCGTCTGACCGGCGAAGACGAATTTGTCCGCATCGCCGATCGCTGGGAAAGCTACGCCCAGAGCCGCAGCAAGCGTACGCGTGCTCTATGTTACAAGAGTGCATTCAAGCTTTGTTATTACTAGGTTCGCGTGAAGATTCTCTACGTTTCACAATATTTCCCGCCGGAGATGGGTGCTCCCGCCGCTCGCGCCGCCGAGCTGGCGCAGCACTGGGCTCAGGCTGGTCATGACGTGTCGGTGCTGACAGGATTCCCCAATCACCCCACCGGCATTGTCCCTCCGGAGTGGCGCAGCCGGTTACGCCGCCTTGCCTACCACGAAAAGGTCGGCCGGGTGGACGTATTCCGCACGTGGCTCTGGCCTCTTCCGAATCGCAAAGCCCACGAGCGCATGCGGAACTATGCTTCGTTCTTTTTTTCGGCAGCCGTCCGCGGCCTGAGCCTGCCGCGTCCCGACGTCATCATCGGCACTTCACCGCAGCTCCTGGTTGGGCTGGCGGCCTGGTGGCTTGCTTTCGCAAGGCGAGTGCCGGTTGTCTTCGAAGTACGCGATCTGTGGCCTGAGTCGTTGACAGCCGTGGGCGTAGGAACCGAGAACTCTGTGCTCCACAAATCTCTCGCGGCGATAGCAGGTTTCCTGTACGAGCGCTCCAACCACATCGTCGTGGTGACGGCGGCCTTCAAGGATCACCTGGTACGGCATTGGAAGGTCCTCCCGGAGAGGATATCGGTCGTTGAAAACGGAGTCGAAACGGACCTTTTTGCTCCTTCGCCGGTCACCACAGACGTTTCCCTGCGTCAGCAACTTGGCGCCGAAGACAAATTCCTTGTGTGCTACGTCGGAACCATGGGCATGGCTCATGGGCTGGAAACCTTGCTGGATGCGGCGCTCCGGCTGCAAGCTCAGAATCCAAGAGTGCAGTTCCTGCTGGTGGGTGAAGGTGCGGAGAAAGAACGGATCAAAGCCCTGGCGCAATCGCGCGGGCTAACCAGCATTCGTTTTCTCGATCAGCAACCCCGCGAAAGAATTCCTGCGCTCATCTCCGCTTCTGACGCCTGCCTTGTGCTCCTGAAAAAGACCGACATCTTCAAGACTGTGATTCCCACAAAAATGCTGGAATTCATGTCTTGCGCCCGTCCAGTCATCCTCGGGGTCGAGGGTCAGGCACGAAAGATTGTCGAGGACGCCGAAGCAGGCATCGTCATCGACCCTGAGAATTCCGGAGAACTCGCGCAAGCGATCCACCGGTTGGCAAGCGATCTCCGGCTTGGGCAGACCCTGGGTAAGAACGGCAGAGAATACATCGTGCGGCATTTCTCGCGCAAGCAGACTGCGGAAGATTACATCCACGTCCTGGAGCAGTTGCGCGGAACTCTTCCCGCAAGTAAGGCGGAGGTTGCCGCCTGAGAACATCTCGAACAGGCTGACTGGAAACTAAGGGTGCACCGAGTAGATCGTGACCGCGGTTGCCGCCGACATAGCCGCCTCAAAGGTCCGCGCGGCCAGTACTCGCCCACCACTCACAGGAACGAAGAGAATGTCGTCACCCTGCAACGGCACGTCCGGAGCTTTTGCTTCCAGCATCTTCTTCAAAGGCACCTCGGTCTCGGTCATCCCCGTGGGTCCCTTACGAATGATGCGTACACCGCCCATCTTTGCGGTCTTGTTCGTTCCCCCTGCCAGCGCGAGGGCCTGCAGCACGGTCAGCGAGCCGTTATCCACCAGCAACCCGCTGGGGCGACCCACGTCCCCAACCACGTAGATGATTGGCGCGCGCGGCACCATGATCGTGTCACCCGGCTGAATATCTACGTTGCTGCTGAGATCGTCGGCAAGGTTCCGTGGAAGACTGAGGTGGATGGGCTGGGACTGATTGCGGCGAACGATGCTTACTTTGCGGGCCGCGCTCTGGGTGAAACCGCCCGCCATGGAAATCAATTCGTAAAGCTTGTGATCACCGAGGTCAGGGTAAACACCAGGCTTGGTCACTTCCCCCAGCAACGTGACACCCTGGGATGCTGATTCATCCACGAAGATCGTCACATGTGGATTGCGGACGAAACCACCATCCTCCAGCCGCTTCTGAATCAGTGACTGTGCCTCTTCCGTGGTGAGGTCTGAGACATGCACGTAGTCGATGAGCGGAAGGTAGACGTCTCCGGAATTGCCTACACGTGCCTTGGTGGTAAGTTCGGGAACGTTGTAGACGGTTACCTCTATCAAGTCGCCTGCACCCAGCTTTAGTACTGGAGAATCAGAAGCTTCGGTTGCTCCCGGTGCTGGGGCGCTCTTCGTCGGCTCCGGAGTGTTCTTCTGGTCGTCAGGCTTGGACGGAGTCGTTCCTACTGCTGCCTGAGAGGCCGGCTGAGCCGCCGACTGAGGTGCTTCCCCGGAATTCTGTTGAGAGAGAGCAGAGCCGGCAATGAGAAGAAATACAAGTACGAGCAGGAAACTGTAGGTCCGGCGTGCAAAACTCAGGGTGCCCAACTCCATCAGGAGGCCTCTGCAATCAAGTGTACGGAAATTTGCAGAGAAGTTTAGCACAGTAGTACACATCGCGCGGCTTGCCATGGCGATTTCCACTGAGTTTTCCACAGCTTTTTAGGCGCGAGGATTGAAAGCATCTTTCCCGTGCTGCTAGAGTTCAGGGAATCCTCTAAGCGCGAGCGAACCCGTTAACCAACTAGCCACTGAACCGCGACTGCGGCAATATTTTGGACAGGACGGTGAAGATACTGCGAGCGACAAGTCACATCGGCGAAGTGAGGGGGCCTAGTTGACTGTCATCTTCCTCTCAATCTTCTTCCTTTCCCTGCTTGGGTCCTTCGTACTGACTCGGTGGGTGCGCGATTTTGCGATGGCACGCGGTTGGGTCGCGATCCCGACGCAAGAGCGGCACTTGCACAAGAGTCCGCTGCCGCGCCTCGGTGGTGTCGCGATTTTCTTATCGTTTTCCCTGAGCGCTGGAACCGCGTTTGTGCTGGCGCTGCACAATCCGCGCTTCCAGAGTTTTTCGTTGAAGACGCTGCTCACCATCCTGGTACCGGCCTCGCTCGTGTTCCTGCTTGGGGTCTACGATGACATTCGCGGGGCAGGGCCCTACTTCAAGTTCGGGATTCAGGGTGTGGCCGCAACCATGCTGTTTTTCGGCGGGTTGCGCATCGTCAATGTTCCCGTCCTGTTCGGTCAGCACTTATTGCCGTGGTTTGTAGGCCTACCTCTCACGGTTTTGTGGGTTTTGGCGATCACCAACGCCTTCAATTTGATCGATGGCCTCGATGGTCTGGCGGCGGGTTCGGCGCTGTTCTCAACGCTCGTGGCCTTTGTGGTGGCGCTGCTGAGCGGGCAATTGCTGGTCACGGTCATGACCATTGCGCTCGCCGGCGCGATTCTTGGTTTTCTGAAGTTCAACTTCAACCCGGCAACGATTTTCCTGGGAGACTCGGGCAGCCTTTTCATCGGTTTCGTTTTGAGCGCCATGGCTCTCCAGGGTGCCCAGAAGGCTCCGACCATCGTGGCCGTGGCCATTCCCGTGGTTTCTTTCGGACTGCCGATTCTTGAGACCGCTCTCTCGATCGTCCGGCGCTTGATCGCTGGACGGCCTGTTTTCACGGCCGACCGCGAGCATATTCACCACAAGCTCTTGCAGCACGGTATGACCCACCGGCAGGTCGTGATCCTGCTTTACGGCGTCTCTGCCATTTTTGCTTTGTTGAGTCTCTTTCTGCTCTGGCCAACGGGCAGTTCGCTGGGATTGGTGCTCGCCGTTCTCGGGGTTGGCATCTGGATCGGAGTGCAGCACTTGGGCTATCTCGAATTTGGAGAACTGGCTCGCGTAGCCCAGCGCACTCTCGATCAGCGTCAGATTTTCATCAACAATCTCGCCATTCGGCGGGCGGCAGAGGAACTGAAAGTCGCGCGTGACTACGAGCAGATTCGCCGCATCCTCGTGGCAGCGTTTGCTAGCAATGATTTTGACGCCCTTGACCTGAGGGTGAAGCTGTTGCCCGGCGAGTTAATCGCATCGGACCCGGCGCAGGGGCGCAGGAACGAACTCTCGTTTCACTGGAGCAAGCCTGGCCGTCCCAAATCGCTGGAAGGCCTCCCGGTCTGGACGCTGGCGCTTGATCTTGCCAGCACCACCAACCGCCGCCGGGGCAGCCTTACCGTGCATCGGCTGTACTCCCCGCGAGATCTGCAGCTCGATATCAACCTGTTGACTGCAGCTTTTCCAACCGCTCTCGCCGATGCGCTGGACCGAACTCTGGCGCACACCAACCAGGTTATTGCGCTGCCCGAACAGGATTCAGGCATGATCGCTGCCCAAGCGGGATAAAGTCGCAGAGTAACAGTCTCACGATAATGTTAGGTGGTTTTAAAGCTGAACACACGCGGTCGTGCTCGCAGACATCATGGCGCGAGGCCCGCGGCTGGGAGCTTCGAGGGGAGTTGTTTCGGTTTACAGCTTGGCGCTGGCGTAGGAGTTGATTTCGCAGTTCAGGCAAACTTCTTCAAAAGCAGGTGCTGTCCATTCCATGATTTCCCCCAGTTGTCGCTCCAGTTAGGCGCTGGAACGTTGTGCTAGTCTAATCGACCCTGCGCTCGAAAAGCAATACAGTCGCAACCCTACCCGAGACGACAATCCGGCTTCGAGCAACGCCTTTGGAATGACCGACTCGTAGTTGCAAATTCTTGCACATGCCATGAAAGCAAAGCATATTGACTTTTCTCATCGTCTTTTCCACAACCAGGAACCACTGCGGTCACTTTCTAGTCAGGCCGCTGCTGATTACCTTGTACGTCACTCTATGGCAGCGAGGGTCGAGCAATCATGTTTGGCAAGACTGTCTATGGCACGTCATTCAGGGACGTCAATTTTGTCCCATTGCAGTCGGCAACCTTTTGCGTCCAGTGCGAGACTATCAGCACGAATCGCACACCCAGCTGCCTCGCCTGCGGAAGTCACTCCCTCCTGAGCCTGTCCCGGGTCCTGGGAGGATCGCTCCGCCGGGTGCAGACCGCGCACCTGATCACGGATTCCGAACTCGACACGCTCGTCCGCGACTTGCTGCGTACCGTCCCGGATCCTCAAGTTGTGAGCGCTCCCGATCATCACGCACGGATTCCTTCCCTTGCTCTCCGCAGCGAGTTGCGGGTGGCGAACGCCGCCCATCCGGCATCCGGGTTCCGTGCTGTGGCTGTGGGCGAGGATATGGATATTCGCCCGGCAGAACTTGACCTCGAGCCAGCGATCAGCGCAATTACAGAGCGGGCTCAACATCTGACGGGCGCCACCGGCGCAGCCATCGCTCTGCGCGCGGGTGACGAAATCGTGTGCCGCGCCCGCGCCGGCCGCACCGCTCCCGATCTCGGGGTCCGTCTGCAAACCGATGCCGGCATCTCCGCGGAAGCTGTTCGCACGGGAGAGGTTATGCTTTGCCACGACGCGGAACGTAATCCGCGGGTGGATCTGGCGAGTTGCAGGCGTTTGGGAGTGCGGTCCATTCTCGTCTCGCCGTTGCGGCACTACCGGCGCACGCTTGGAGTTTTTGAAGTCTTGTCCTCTTCGCCTTGCGCGTTCGACCAGCGCGATGTAGCGACGATGCAGCTTCTGTCGAGCATGATGGTGGCTGCGATTTCGCGGATTTCCAGCCTCCACCATGCCCACCTTGGCCGGCGCGCCGGCTGAGCCGTTCCGGCGAATTCCAACCACAGACGGCACGAACCGGCGCGCCCGGACTTTCGGTAAAACTCCGCATTGCCCATAAATTGCATCGCTTTTGGTGCTGCAGCACTTCCTGCGGACTTTTCCACAGTCTCGCGCTAATATGTACGACAGAGTCCAGGGCCTGCCAAGGGTCGCCATGACCGAGTCGCAATCTACACATCCGAATCGCCGTCGCCGCATCCGTCACAAGGTGCTCACGCCTGCTTATGCCAGCTTCACGGGCGAATCAAAAGGCGCGATACTCGATCTGAATGAAATTGTCGATATCAGCGAGGACGGGGTTGCGATTCAATGCAACGCACCGCTTGAACCGAACCGCCGGTTCGACTTGTGTCTGGACCTGGCCGAGTCCAGCGAGCCGATCTACACCAGTGGTCAAGTGATCTGGTCCAGTACTGCCGGGCGCTCTGGTTTTCGCTTTTCCGATCTGCCACCGGCGTCTGCGTTGCTGCTGCGCGAGTGGCTCTTCCTGAACGCAATGGCTGGGGTTGCCAACGCGCAGTCGGACGCCGCGGTGCTGCCACCTGTGTCCGAGCCGCAGACTCCACTCCGTCCGAACTACACCGACACGCTGGCCGCCTTGGGTGCGGTGCAGCGGGAGGCCGAGTCCCTCGGCACTGACCTCGTCGCAGCTCTCCAGTTGATTGCAGCGCGTGCTCAGACCCTGCTGCGCGCATCCGGTTCTGCGATCGCGCTTGCGTCCAGTGATCCAAATACTATGGTCTGCCGCGCCAGTTCCGGTACGGATGCTCCTCCGGTCGGTGCCAGGTTACAGGTGGGCTCGGGTTTTTCGGGAGAGTGTATCCGCAGCGGAAGGATTCTGCGCTGCGACGACTCCGAGATCGATGTGCGCGTGGATCGTGGGAGTTGCCGCGCGCTGGGTATTCGCTCCATCCTGGCGGCTCCACTGCGCGCCGGAGAAAAGGTCATCGGGATCATCGAAGTATTTTCTCCAATTCCCCGCGCCTTTACCGACAGCGACAGCACGGTGCTGCAGCGGCTTGCGGATGCCGTCGTTGCGGCTGTAAATCGCACCGCGCGGGGCCAGGACTCACCTATCTCTGCGCCCAGCCGCGTGCCGATGTCTCCAGCGCCCGGGAGCGTCTTGTTCGCCTCACAGGTCCCCGAAGCTGAGAAAGGAAATCGCGAGGAGAAAGCCGCTGGCGGCATCCGCCTGCCGCGATCCCAGCTCGTGATTCTGCTCTGTGCCGCCGCCGCCATCTCGCTCGCCCTCGGCTTCCTGCTTCGCCCGTGGATTCAGGAAAGGCTTCAAGCCAGTCGCGCCGATCGGGACCATACTGTGCTGGCGGCGTCGCGTCCACCCGCAAAGTTGCCGCCTCCCGCTCCTGCGACCCCGCTTAGCGAGGCTGAGGCTCTGAGACAGCTTACGGAACTGGCGAAGCAGGGAAATGCTTCCGCCCAATACTCGCTTGGGATGCGCTACAACTTGGGCGATGGCGTGAAGCAGGACTACCGTGAAGCCGCGCGGTGGTTTGCCAGCGCTGCAGACCAGGGGCAGGTGCTGGCGCAAGGCGCTCTCGGCGACTACTACAACTATGGCCGCGGAGTGCCGGTAGACACCTCGAAAGCGTACTTCTGGTCCTATCTTGCTTCTGCGGGAGGAGACGAAGTGAGCAAGCTCCGCGTGGCAAGGCTAGCCGGCCAACTCCCGCACTCTGAAATCGTCAGACTCGAGCAGCAGGCTGAGACCTGGTTTCACCAGCATCAATTGCCCAGCCCTTCGCGGTGACGGCAGGGAATCTCTGGCTGAGATTCGATACAGAGTCAGCATGACCCAATTCCTCGACGGGCCTCATTCGCGCCTGGATGCCGCAACGCTCCTCGCCCAGTCACGCTGATCCCGCTTATCTTCTTCAGCGGCGCTAAAATGGAAGTAGCTGTGGCGACTCTCCGCACCATTCTCGATCAGGAAGTCAGAGAGGCCGAGCCTTGTCTTTACGAGAAGCTGGAGAACAACCGCGTACGCTGCTACTCGTGCGGCCACTGCTGTCCGATTCCGGAGGGCCAGCCCGGTGTCTGCAAGGTTCGCTACAACCGCGGTGGCACACTTTACGTGCCATGGGGATACGTGGGCGGCGTGCAATGCGATCCGATTGAGAAGAAGCCCTTCTTCCATGCCTATCCCGGAGCGCTGGCCTACAGCTTCGGCATGCTCGGTTGTGATCTCCACTGTTCGTACTGCCAGAACTGGGTGACATCCCAGGCCCTGCGCGATCCGAACGCAGTCTCTCCACCGCTCCAGGCGTCGCCCGAGCAACTCGTTCGCGACGCAATCGATCAGGGCGCCAGGGTGCTGGTCAGTACATACAACGAGCCGCTGATCACCAGCGAGTGGGCCGTGGCCATCTTCAAAGAGGCCAAGGCTGCCGGTCTCGTTACCGGATTCGTTTCCAACGGCAACGGTACTCCACAAGTGCTCGAATACCTGCGCCCCTGGCTCGATCTCTACAAAGTGGATCTCAAGAGCTTCGACGATCGCCACTATCACGAACTCGGCGGCCGGATTAGCCCCATTCTTGACAGCATTCGCCGCATCCATCAGATGGGCCTGTGGCTGGAGATCGTCACGCTGCTCATCCCTGGCTTCAATGATTCGCCAGATGAACTTCGGCAGCTCACTGAATTTCTGGCCGGCATCTCGCCCGACATTCCCTGGCACGTCACCGCCTTTCACGGTGACTACAAGATGACCGACCCTCGCGACACGCGTCCCGACGATCTGTTGCGTGCCGTCGAAATCGGCCGGCAATCAGGACTGCGCTACATTTACGCGGGCAATCTTCCCGGGATGATCGGCGACTGGGAAGACACGCGCTGTCCGCAGTGCAGTGAGACCCTGGTCAAGCGCTACGGATACCTGATTGAGGAATACCGTCTGACATCCGAAGGCCGTTGTCCCCGGTGCGCGGCGCAGATACCCGGTCGCTGGGCGGCCCATTTCGAAGGGCAAATTGCTTCGACCCCTTTCGTGACGCAGAGAAGATCGCCTTTCGTTACAATCACTGGTCGTTAAAGTTTGAAACATGTGGGGACAGTCCGTCCTTGGATGTCCCACTGAGTGACGCTTGATGCTGTGCACAATCCAGTGATGCGGAAACACATCATCTCCGGCTTCTGCTTTGTTTGTGCGTTGCTGCTCTCCTCCTGTTCTCCGCGTGACTTCCTGACGCGCCGCCTCGCCGCCGACTTGATCGCTGCCTCGAACGCATTCAGAACTCCTCAGCAGTTCTTGCTTCGTACCGGTGTGCTCTCTAACAAGGACTATCTCTCACCCGAATATCTCGTGCTGCAGCACCGTGGCTGGATTTCCGCCACGAATGCCCCGTGTCCTCCGCAACTGGCGCCATCCCCCTGTTGGGATGTGCTGCTGACTCCTTCCGGTGTCGACGCAGTTCGGAGCTTTGTCTCACCCGACGAAAGGGACAAGCCCTCATTTAGCGTTACCGCGGCTAGAAGAGAACTGCTGGGGATCGTGGGTATCAGCAAGCAGGGGAACGTCGCCGATGTGGACTTCACTTGGAGATGGGTTCCCCTGAATGAGTTCGGCTCCGCTCTCTATTCCAGCGCCCTGCATTACACGTCCACCGTCGGATTTCGTTACTACGACGACGGTTGGCGGGTTGTGCAAACTGCGTCGCACTCCGGCGAGCCTTTGGACGAAGCTCTCAGGAATGCGCAACGTGCTCAGCAATAGTGCAAGCCAGAACCAAGGCACAGTTGCTTACGCCGAATCCGCCGTTGTATAAAACTTGGTCCCACCGGGAACCCTTATGCGAATCCAGAAAGCTGTGTGTGTGTTTGTCGTGGTCGTGAGTTGTGTCTTCCTCGCATTCGCCGACGGAAAGCCGAAGCTAACCCTCGACGAGTTCTTCAACTCTGTAAGCTTTTCGTCCATCGAGCTCTCGCCCGACGGCAACGCGGTCGTCATCGCCACGGAACGCGCCGACTGGGACCAGCAAATCTTCCGCACCGATCTTTGGCTCTACCGGGATGACGGCAAAGGTGGCTCGCTCATCCAGTTGACGCAATCCGGCCATGATTCCGACCCCAAGTGGTCGCCGGACGGCCGCTGGATCGCATTCCTCTCCGAGCGCAAGACCGCTTCTGGAAAAGACGACAACGGCGATTCTGACAGCAAGGACGAAGCTGCCAGCCAGATCTACCTGATCTCTCCCAACGGCGGCGAAGCCTTCGCCGTAACCCAGGGAGACGAAGATGTACATTCGTTCTCCTGGTCTGCCAATTCACAGACGCTCTATTTCGCGACCCGCAACCCCTGGACCAAGGCGCAAAAGGACGATTACAAGAAAGAATGGAAGGATGTGGTGCAATACCGCACGGCCGAGCGCGGCGATACCATCTTCGCCCTGGATCTGACAACCGCGCTCGCGCGCCATGCCGCCCCGCCGACAGAGCAGCCAGAGTCGGAAAAAGGGTCGGACCTGACGCCCGGTGCGCGGATCATCGCAACCTCCCCACTGCGCGTCGAAGGACTAGTCACCTCTCCTGATGGCGCCAAACTTGCCTTCGAAAGCAACGCCATCAACCAGCGCCAGGAGAAGTACGACGACTACGAAATCTATGCCCTCGACCTGGTGAATGGCGCCCAGGCGCCCTCGCCCGCGACGCCTCGACGCCTGACCCACAACCAGGCGGCCGAGGGGAGGCTACGTTGGGCCAACGACAGCCGACATATTTTCTTCAGTATCGAAGTCGGAGACGTGACCGGCCCCTATCGCGACCTGCAGCCGCATCTCTATGCAGTCGACTCGGAAAGTGGTGCCATCGAGCAGTGGAGCAAAGACTTCATCGGTTCCGTTGAGCACTACGTTGTCGCGGGCGACGCCGTGCTCGCCTCCGCTCGGCTGGGCACCGAGGTTCAGATGTACTCGGTCAGCAAGCCTTCAGAATCGCTCCATCGCTTGAGCAACTGGCAGGGAACCTATGAAGGAATCTCGGCTTCCTCCCACTCGCCTCGTGTCGCCTTTGTCTACACCTCGCTGACGAAGCCGGCGGAAGTGTATCTGGCAGACAGCGCTGCGAAACTCGATCAGGCCCGCCCCATCACTTTCTTTAACAAGCTCCTATCCGAACGTGATCTACCGCAAGGTAAGCCCTACCAGTGGAAGGCGGACGACGGCACGACCGTCGAAGGCATGCTGATCTATCCTCCCGGCAAATTCGAGGCCAAGCATCTGCCCATGCTCACGCTGATTCACGGCGGCCCGGCCGACGCGGACGGCAATCACTTTGAAGCTGACTGGTACCAGTGGGCCGTCCTCGCCGCCACCAACGGATGGCTGGTTTTCGAGCCCAACTACCGCGGCTCCACCGGCTACGGCGACAAATTCCTTATGCAGATTGTTCCAGTGATCGTCTCACGCCCGGGCAAAGACATTCTCGAAGGGGTCGATGCTCTTGTGAAAGACGACATCGCCGATTCCGATCACCTCGCCATCGGTGGCTACAGTTATGGCGGATACATGACGAACTGGCTTATCACGCAAACCACGCGCTTCAAGGTCGCAGTCACGGGCGCCGGTGCGGTCGAACACGTCGGCAACTGGGGTAACGACGACACCACTTTCGACGACGCCTACTTCCTCGGCGGACGTCCCTGGGAAGCCGCCCAGCGCTATCACGACGAAGCTGCCATCTTCCAGATCGACAAGGTCCGCACTCCCACGCACATGGTCGCCGGCGCTGATGACATCCGGGTCGCGGTGCTGGAAGACTACTTGCTCGAGCACGCGTTGTATTCGCTGGGCATCCCCAACAAGCTGCTGGTGTTCCCGGGCGAAGGGCACGGGCTGGGAAAGAATCCCTGGCACGGCAAGATCAAAGTGAGGGAAGAATTAAAGTGGCTGCAGAAGTATGGTGGTGTTCCGGCGGGGAACTGAACCAATCGCGTAGGGACAGCCGCCTCCGCTGTCCAGCCGCGCTGCAAAGGCTTCACTTCGCCCGCGGGTGGGTCTGATCGTAGACCTGCAGCACGTGCTTCATCGAGAGTTGCGTGTAGCGCTGTGTGGTGGCCAGGCGTTCGTGCCCGAGCAATTCCTGGATGGCACGCAGGTCGGCGCCTTCTTCCAGCATATGTGTGCCGAAGGCGTGGCGCAGCGTGTGCGGGTGGACGTCCGGCGAAAGGCCCTTGGCGACGGCAATCTTCTTGATGATGCGTCCCACGCTGCGCGTGGTCAGGCGTCCGCCACGCCGGTTGATGAGCAGGGCATTCGTGTTCTTGCGTGTTTGCCCGAGAGTCTTCAGCCGTTCAGGAAGATAGACAGAGAGGGCTGTCTTGACTGAATCGCCGAACGGCACGTAGCGCTCCTTCTTCCCCTTGCCCCTGATCAGGATCGCTTCCGCGCTCAGACGAATGTCGTCGAGATTGATGCCGGTGAGTTCGGAGTTGCGAATGCCGCATCCGTATAGCAATTCCAGCATTAGCCGGTCACGTTCCGGGAATGCGGCAACCTCCGGCATCTGGGAATCCAGCACGGAATTCATCTCCTCGATCGTGGGCACGCGCGGAAGCTTCAGAGGACGCTTCGGCGAGGCCACAAGCTTGGCAGGATTCTGTTCTACGACGCCTTCCTGTGCCAGCCAGCGGTAAAGCGAGCGCACGGCGGCGAGAGAGCGCGCCACGGAAGTCTTGCCGAGTCCTTTCTCGTAGAGCTGAGACAGGAATCCGCGAATGGCGATGTGGTCGATTTCTTTCCATCGTCGTGTGCCAGCGTATGTGACGAAGTTGGCGAGATCGCCGCTGTAGGCCTTGATCGTGTGCGGCGAAGCATTGCGCTCGCGCAGGTGGCGCAGAAAGTCGGATACCGCTTTGCCAACGACCGTATTGCTCATTTCGCCTTCGCCCTCGGATGATGCTTCTGATAGACCGTTCTTAGCCGATCCAGCGCCAGATGTGTGTAGATCTGGGTTGTAGAAATGTCGGCGTGACCGAGAATCGTTTGCACTGTGCGCAAATCGGCACCGTTCTCCACCATGTGCGTGGCGCAGGAGTGGCGCAACATGTGCGGCGACGCGCGACGTCCTGAAGCCGCCGAGGCAGCCCGCACCATCTGCCACACGCGCTGGCGGGTCAACTTGCGCGCCCCGCGGGCGATGAAGAGCAGCGGCGAACTTCGGATTGGCGTGAAACCCGTAGCTGCGCGCGTGCGTTTGCTCTGCAATGCTTCGGCCAGAACGGGACGCGACTGCTCCAGATATTCTCTCAGCGCATCCTGTGCAGATTTGCCCAGCGGCACCACGCGTTCCTTATCGCCTTTGCCTCTCACGAGCATGTATCCGGCTTCGAGTTTCAGATCCTCCAATTTGGCATTGACGATTTCCGAAACTCGCAACGCTCCAGCGTAGAAGACTTCGAGCATGGCGTTATCACGTGCAGCGAGCGCGGAGGATGTCTTGGTTTGGTGAACTGCCGTGCGTGCGAGCGGTGCCGCCAGCATTGCATCCATTTCATCGCGCGCCAGCGACTTGGGCAAGACTTTCCACTGGCGGGGTGTCTCAATGTTCAGCGTGGGATCGTGGTCGATTTTATTGTCGAGC
The DNA here is from genome assembly GCA_020073465.1 of Terriglobia bacterium. Classification (GTDB taxonomy): domain Bacteria; phylum Acidobacteriota; class Terriglobia; order Terriglobales; family Acidobacteriaceae; genus Sulfotelmatobacter. The sequence goes on along the minus strand of JAIQFC010000004.1, from coordinate 104,059 downwards.
AACAGGTAGCGGTAGAGATGACGTAAAGCCGAGAGCTTCCGCCCCACGCTTCGCCCGTCAACTTGATTAGAAAAAAGCTGCTGCAGATATTCGCGTACATCCGCGCGGCGCGCCGTAAGCAGCGTGCGCTTTCGTTTCTCCAGAAACTCCGCAAACTGGCAAATGTCTGTCGTGTACGCGCTGACAGAAAGCGGCGCCAGCCCCTTCTCGATTCTGAGGTAGTCGAGAAAGCTGGAGAGCACGCGCGAGTTGGAGTCCGAGGACATAGCAGGAAATTAAGTATGCGCGTTATCGGACGTTGAGCCAAGTGCCGTGCAGGATGCCGGCAAGACGTTGCAAGCAACGTTTCTACGATCGGCCTATGTTCCCCTCGTAGAGCCGAAGCTTGCTACGTCTCTCTCGCCTCCTGCAAAAGGTCGACGGCGTACAGCGCCCCTTCCGGAGTCTCTTCGTGCTTGAAATAGGCGAACACGTCGCGGCCCGCAGTGAGGTGCTCGCGGATGCGAGCGATCATCGAACTGCGTTCTTCGCCCGTGTAATTCGGCTTGCGGAAGCGGTAGTAGGCAAAAGCTGCCGTCGTTACATCGGGCGTGGTCATGGTCTCGGTCTCGGCGACGCAAACCGCTGCCTGGTGTGACTTCAGCAGTTCCCAGGTCGAGTCGGCGAACCAAGACGCATGGCGGAACTCGAACGCGGCCGGAACGGCGCGCGGCAGAATCGCCAGAAAATCCTGCAGCAGGGAAGCATCAGCCTTGAGGTTGGGTGGAAGCTGGAAGAGTACCGGACCAAGCTTTCCCGCGGACGCCAGCGGCTCAATCGTCGCCAGAAAGCGCGGCACGAAATCCTCCGCCCCTTTCAGGCGCTTGATGTGCGTGATGACTTGGTGAGCCTTCACTCCAAAACGGAAATGGGAGGGCGTCTCCCGAATCCAATTCTGAATCGTGCTCTCCTTCACCAGTTGGCGAAAGGTGAAATTTACCTCAACCGTATTGAGTTGTGTCGCGTAGTGGCTTAGGAATTTCTTTTGCGCCAGCTTGGCAGGATAAAAATCGGGCTTCCACGTGGGATAGGCCCATCCCGAGGTTCCGGCGAAGAGTTGGGACATAGCAGGACGCGGCGTAACACCACCGACGCCGGATTATACCCCGCGACGGCCTTGGCCTGATGCAGGGCTCCGTCGCACCGCTCGTTTCGCCTTCTTCCGCGAAGGTCCTTGCGGCGGATCTCCGGCTTGTGCTGCGATCTCGATTCGTTCCGGCTCGAGAGCCCCGCCTGGAGCGGAAGCAGCGCCAGTCAATCCTTTCAGAGTGGGCAGCTCTTGTTTCATTTCCAGCACCGGCTCGAACAGATCGCCCATCTTTTCAAAGCGTGACACCACCTGCGGCGCGTCAAACACAAGCAGGCCGGCATCCGTTTTCTTAAGCGTCCGCTCGACTTCTTCCCATGTCACGGGCGTGGAGACCGTCGGATGCTCGCGCGCCCGTAGCGAGTAAACCGCCACGGTGGTCTTGTGTTCATCGTTCTGACTCCAGTCCACAAAAACCTTACCGGTGCGCACCTGCTTCTTCATGTCGGAGACAACTTCAGTCGGATGGTCGTGCTCGAGCAGTTGCGCCAGCGCATGCGCAAAAGTCTTGGTCGCGTCATAGCTGGTTGGAGTGTTCAGCGGAACATAGATCTGCAGGCCCTTGGATCCCGATGTCTTGGGAAAACTCCGCAAGCCAAAATGCTGGAAGATCTCCCGCAGCCAGATCCCGACCTGGCAGCATTGCACGACGTTCGCGGGCGGTCCGGGGTCAAGATCGAAGACCATCATCGTGGGGCAGGAAATGTCTTTGGCCAGCGCAAGTGACGGATGCAGTTCGAGCGCAGCCAGATTGGCCAGCCAGACCAGCGTGGCCAGATCATCCGCTAGAACGTAGTGGATCGTCCGGCGGTTTCGACCGCTCCAGATGGGAGCCGTTTTCACCCAATCGGGCCGGTGCATGGGCGAGTTCTTCTCAAAGAAGGGTTCGCCGTCGACTCCGTCGGGATAACGCTTCCGAGTGAGGGCGCGGCCCGCCAGATGCGGGATGATTGCCGGTGCGATGCGGACGTAGTAGTCGATGAGTTGTCTCTTGGTGAATCCCGTCGCGGGATACATGACCTTTTCGAGGTTCGACAGCTTCAGATGCTTGCCTTGAACCTCAATCACCGAATCCATTGCGCGTGCACTCCAGCCCGCATTGTGCCTGAAAGACTACGCGAAGCAAAATACAGGACAATCCCCGTGGCCCGGGGACGATGTCTGCTCCGTCGGGAAATCCCTGGTTTGACAAGGTCCCTTGGCTCCACGTACTTTCAAACTTCTGCCCTGCTGGTACGTCCAAATATGTCCGCATATGTTTCCCCCATCGCTGGAGGCCCCATGAAACACCGTGCACTGAGAACCGCGGCTTTGCTGCTCCTGCTGTCCGCGCTCTCCACCGCGCAGGATGTCGCTTCCTTTGAGAAGCGCGTTACCGTGAAAAAACTGGCGAACGGCCTCACGATCTTGATTTGCGAACGGCCAGAGGCTCCGGTTTTCTCCTTTTTCACGATGGTCGATGCGGGTTCGGCGCAGGATCCCATGGGTGCCACCGGACTGGCTCACATGTTCGAACACATGGCGTTCAAGGGTACCGACAAGATCGGCACTACAAATTACGCAGCCGAAAAGCCGCTGCTGGCCAAAGTTGAAGTCGCCTACGCTGCCTACATCAAGGAACGCGACAAGGAAGTCGGACGCGATGAGGCTAAGTTGAAGCAGCTGGAAAAGGCGTGGAAAGATGCGACCGCCGAAGCCGACAAGTACGTCAAGTCCAACGAGTTTAGCAAGATCATCGAGCAGAACGGCGGGGAAGACGTGAACGCGTCCACCAACTATGACGCGACCAACTATGAGTATTCGCTGCCCGCCAACCGGCTCGAGCTGTGGGCCTATCTGGAGTCCGAACGCTTTCTGCATCCGGTGATGCGCGAGTTTTACAAAGAGCGAAACGTGGTCATCGAGGAGCGGCGGCTGCGTACCGACAGCAATCCGATCGGCCGGTTGCTCGAGCAGTTCACGGCAGCGGCATTTGCCGCGCATCCGTATCACCGGCCCACGGTGGGCTGGATGTCCGATCTGAATTCGTTCTCCGCCACCGACGCACAAAAGTTCTACGACAAGTACTACGTGCCCTCGAATATGGTGGTCGCGGTCGCGGGGAATGTGAAGGCTGCGCAAACTTTGGCGATCCTCGAAAAGTATTTTGGCCGCCTGCCAGCGCACCCGCAGCCGGATGAAACTACCACGACCGAACCTCCGCAGAACTCCGAGCGCAAGGTGGTGCTGAAGGAAAAATCGCAGCCGCTTTATCTCGAGGGCTATCACCGCCCTGACTACAGAACAAAAGACGATGCCATTTACGATGCGATCACCGACCTGATGTCGGAGGGCCGCACTTCGCGGCTGTACCGCGCTCTGGTGCGGGATAAAAAGATCGCGTCATACTCCGCGGGATTCAGCGGCCTGCCCGGCATCAAGTATCCCCACCTGTTTGCGTTTTACGCTTTCCCGCTCCCGGGGCACACTACGCAGGAAATGGCTGAGGCCATTCACGCCGAGATTGAACGCCTGAAGAAAGAAGATATCAGTGACGACGAGCTGAAGATGATCAAGACCCGCACCAAGGCGAACCTGATCCGCGGCCTGGCCGAGAACTCGGGCCTGGCCACGCAACTCGCCATTTACCAAACTCGCTACGGTGACTGGCGTGAACTGTTCCGCTCGGTTGATCGAATCGACCAGGTCACCAAGGCCGATATACGGCGCGTGGCCAACGCTACCTTTGTCGACACCAACCGCACCGTGGGCGTGATTGAGACGGCTGCAGGAGGCGGAGGACAAGCTGAAAGCGAGCAGCCAGCAGGGCAGGGAGGTGCGCAATGAAGCGGACTATTCTCCATACGATTGTCCTTGCCGCTGCAACGATATTCGTTTCTGTTCCGCAATCCACGGCGCAAGTGACGAGTTGGAAACAAATTCCAATTCCTCCTCTTCCAGCGTTTAAGCCGCACCAGCCCAGGCGCGTCGAGCTGTCCAACGGCATGGTGATCTTCCTGCAGGAGGATCACGAACTGCCGCTGATCGATGGGACCGCCCGCATCCGTGGCGGATCACGCAACGAACCCACCAACAAGACAGGGCTGATTGACCTTTACGGGGAAGTCTGGCGCACCGGCGGCACCAAGACGCAGACCGGCGACCAACTCGACGACTTTCTCGAAGTGCGCGCCGCCAAAGTCGAGACCGGTGGAGGTCCTGACTCGACCACGATCACGTGGTCGTGCCTCAAGGGTGATCTGGACGACGTTTTCAGAGTATTTGCTGACCTGCTGCAGAATCCTGAGTTCCGTGCCGACAAACTTGAAATCGCGCAGAAGGGCGAATACGACGGCATCTCGCGTCGCAACGACCAGATCGGGGGAATCGCCCACCGCGAGGCCGTCAAGCTGGCCTACGGCGCCGAGAATCCTTACGCACGTGTACCCGAGTACGCAACCGTCGGTGCGGTGACGCGCCAGGATCTGATCGATTGGCACCATACGTATGTGCATCCCAACAACATTATTCTGGGCGTGAGCGGTGATTTTGACTCCGCCGCGATGGAAGCCAGGCTGCGCGCGGCGTTCGACTCGTGGCCCAAGGGTTCAACTCTTCCCAAGGATGAGATTCAATATCAACCTGCGAAGCCTGGCTACTACCTCATCCCGAAAGAAGATGTAAACCAGAGCAGCATCCACATGGTGGCTCTCGGCACCACGCGCGACAATCCCGACTACTACGCTATCAGCGTCTTCAACGAGGCTTTCGGCGGCGGTTTCTCTTCGCGCCTGTTCAACGATATTCGCACCAAGCGCGGACTTGCGTACAACGTAGGCGGAGGCATTGGCACCAACTTCGGCCATCCTGGCATCTTGCAGGTTGTGATGAGCACAAAGAGTCAGAGCACAATCGAGTCGGTGCAGGCCGTCGACGAGGACATCGATGATCTGGCCAAGCATCCGATCACCGAGGAAGAAATCCAGCGCGCCAAGGACGCGATCCTGAACGCGTTCATCTTCCGCCTCGATTCGCCCGACAAGATTCTGGGCGAGCGCATGGTCTACGAGTACTACGGATATCCTCCCGATTGGCTCGACAAGTACCAGTCTGAAATCAAGAAAGTTACAGCGGCGGACGTGAACCGCGTGGCTGCGAAGTATCTGCATCGGGATCAACTGGCAGTGCTGGTGGTCGGCAACACCAAGGAATTCGACAAGCCGCTTTCGTCGCTGGGAGCCGTGAAGGAAATCGACATCACGATTCCGCCTCTGCCGGGCGCAGCGGCAGAGGAAGCCCCGAAAGCCACCGAATCAAACACCGAGGGTAAAGAGTTAGCGGCGAAGGTTGTCGCAGCCATGGGCGGAGAAGCCAAGCTTGCATCCATTAAGTCGCTTAAGGCCAAGTTGACCTTGACTCAGAAAGGCCCGCAGGGCGAGTTCCCCATGCAAATGGAGACGATCATCGTCTACCCCGATCGTCTGCATGCAGAACTGCAAACGCCCAATGGAGTCCTCAACATTGTGGTCACGTCCGAGACTGCCTTCGCGGTGGTTCCGGGGATGGGGACACAGCCCCTGCCTGCCGGGCAAAAGTCGGAAACCCTCGAGCAGATCAAGCGCGATCCCATCTTCATTGCGTCGCACTGGAAAGATCCCAACATGTTTTTCCACGCCGAAGGCACGGAGAAGGTTGGGGACGTGGACGCCCGCATCGTCGACGTGAATGCCGCGGGCTCGGCCGTCCGCTGGTTTGTCGATCCGCAAAGCGGACGCATTCTGAAAGAGACCTACACGACTCTCGGTCAGAGGGGCCCAGCGCAGGGCGAGACCGCAATGGAAGACTGGAAAGCGGTCGACGGTTTAACCATCCCGTTTCTGCGCAAGAACAAGCAAGACGGCCAGGATTCAAGCACAGCGGAATATACAGCTCTGGAGCTGAATCCCACCGTGGATCCAAAGATCTTTGAGAGGCCGGCGGAAAAACCGGGAGATAAGCCGTAGGGGCCGAGCCGGGTTCAAGCTAATCATCTGCGTTGGTGCGTCTAATGTTCTGCAGGCATACATCATGCCATCCGTAAGCGCTGTCCCGCTATCGGTAGCCTTTGATCTCGCTTTCTGGTTGGCAATCGCGGGGATCGTCCTCGGACTCTTCCTGTTCTTTCGTGGATTTCCTATCCTGCAGCGGAAACGTTTGATTCAGAGCATCCCTGCGTCTACAGTTCGCGCAGCCTCTCTGGGGATGGTCGAAGTCTCGGGAAAGGCTGTCGGGCCCTACAGCATCGTCGCACCTCTTTCGGAGATGGATTGTTATTTCTACAGAGCCAGAATCGAAGGCGTGCGCGACTCTGCCCCTTCCACGCGAGAAGAGACGCTGTGCGTTCCCTTCTTTCTGGATGACGGGACGGGGCGAATCCTGATCGATCCACGCCACGCGGAATCGGCCCTGCGGATCACCTTTTCCGACAATTTCTCGGGCTCAGTGCCGAGTTACTTGCACCACTTTCTCGCTCGTCATGGGGTCCCGCCCGGTGCTCCTGTGAGACTGGTGGAATACTCGGTGCGAGAGGGGGACCATCTCTTTGTGCTCGGGACACTGCAAGAGAATGTCGAACCTGATTGGATAGCCGGTTCTAGGAAGCAAGAACAATCAGGGTTCCCGGCATATTTGAGCCGTGACGCAGCCGACTTGCAGCGCGAGATGGCATTCCCCGAACTCGGTCCTCTCGAACAGAAGGCGACAGCGTCCGCAGATGGAGGCCAGTTTGACCTGAGCCCGCCCGTCGTCCTGAAAAAGGGCAGACCCGACGAACTCTTCATTCTTTCCTCGGCTAGCCAGCATGACTTGGCGGCTGGCCTCGCCGTGAAGTCAGTTCTCTGCATCTGGGGCGGGGCAGCGATGGCACTGTTCGCGCTCTGGCTCATGGTTGTCCGCCTCGGTTTGTAGACTCCATTTTGAGATTGACAGATCGCGGAAATCAACAGTAGTCTATGGCGAAGAAAAGGCGAATATGCCATGGATTCCTTCCCTCTGCTCCCTCTCCCGGAAAAGCCACAGCTCGTGGGTATCGCCCGGCTCGCTGCGCAAGGCGAATCGATGCGCGAGGGCCACAACGTGGAATACTTCACGCTCCTGGCTAAATCGCTCCTGAACCGTTGCGTGAGCGGCAGGCAAATGCCCTTCACCTGGACCATCAATCCGTATCGTGGCTGCGAGTTTGGCTGCCGCTACTGCTACGCCCGCTACACGCATGAATTTATGGAAATGCGCGATGGCATCGAGTTCGAGCAGAAGATCTACGTGAAGCAGCGCGCGGCCGAGTTGCTGCGGCAGGAATTACGAAGAGTCAAGTCCGGGGAAGCCATCGCGTTGGGTACGGCGACCGATCCCTACCAGCCCGCAGAGAAGCGCTACGAAGTCACGCGCGGCATCCTGAAGGAGTTCGCCCGCCATCGCGGTTTCAAGCTAGGCATTATTACGAAGTCCAATCTCGTTGTTCGAGACCTCGATGTTCTTCGCGAAGTAGCCAGCGCGAATGAGTTGTCGGTTCACGTCACCATCACGACCCTCGATCCCGATCTCGCGCGGATCCTTGAGCCGCGAGCCCCGCGTCCTGATTTGCGTCTCGCCGCGGTTCGCTCTTTAGCGGAGGCGGGCCTGCGCGTCGGCCTGAGCTGTTCCCCCGTACTGCCGGGGATCACCGATATGCCCAAAGATCTGGAAGCCGTTGTCCGCGCGGCCGCCGAGGCGGGAGCCGACTATGTCTTTGCCAATCCGCTTTTTCTGAAACCATGTTCAGCAGCGGTATTCCTTCCATTCCTCGAACAACATTTTCCGCGTCTGTTAGAGAACTATCGCAACCGCTATCAGGACCGAGCCTTTCTTCCGCCCGCTTACGGAAGACGTCTGGGAGAACTGATTTCCCGCCTCCGGGAGAAGTACAAGCTTGTCCGTCGCGAGCGGGCAGCATACGCGACCAAGTGGCCGGTGCAGGGGTTCGAAGAACAGCTGGCTCTCTTTTAGAAATCACCAGTGACCTCGCAGTTGTCCGGTGTCGTGTCGCCGCTCAATCGACAATCGGAAATCAGCAATCGTCAATTCATCATGCAGATTCCTCTATAATCGCTGCTAAGCATGGCTTCCACCTCCCCACCGGTCGGGCAGTCCGCGCCGCCAGCTACCTTTGGCGTCCGGATGCAGCAGTTCTGGCGCCGGGTCACCGAAGGTCTGGAGATCAGCCAACTCTGGTCGCAGTTCGAATCGGAGACCAAGGCCAGCTACCGGCTCTACTCCAAAGATGTGCAGGCGAAAACGCCGGACGGCCTGACCCATCGCGGACGCCACCTGCATGTCATCAAGGAATTTTTCTGGGCGGTGCTGGAAAAATTGTCGCCCGCGCGGCGCGTGCTGTTGTTGGCGGCCCTGATCCTGATGGTGATTCCCCAAGGGGGCTTCACCCACAACGGCAAGGTTTATGCCGTAGAGTTCAACTTTCACTTCTGGGCGGCTCTGCTGCTGTTTGTTCTGCTGATGCTTGAGATCGCCGACCGCGTGGTGATGAAGCGCGACTTGCAGATTGCCCGCGAAATCCAGACATGGTTGTTACCCGGCGCCCCGCCGCAGATTCCAGGGCTGGCCCTTGCCTACGCAACTCGCCCGGCAAATACCGTCGCTGGCGACTACTACGACGTGTTCCCGCGTCCCGGGAAGACCAGAGACGACGATCGCGTGGTATTTGCAGTGGCGGATGTTGCGGGCAAAAGTATCCCGGCGGCTATCCTCATGGCGACTTTTCAGGCCAGCCTCAAGACGCTTTCCACCGCGCAGGTCGCCTTGCCCGAACTGGTGGCGAACATGAACAGGTATGCTTGTTCCAACAGCCAGGGCGGGCTGCGCTTCACTACAGCGTTTCTTGCAGAGTATGACTCCGTGCGCCGCGTCTTCACCTACATCAACGCCGGCCACAACCATCCCGTCCTGCGGCGCAGCGATGGGATGATCGAGCGTCTCGATGCCGGCGGATTGCCGCTCGGCATCCAGCCCGAGGCAACCTACCAGTCGGCGAGTGTCACGCTCAGTCCCGGTGACTGGCTGGTGATCTTCACCGATGGCCTGGTCGAGGCGGTAAATGCCCGCGATGAAGACTACGGTGAGTCACGCCTGCTGAATGCGATTCAAGCAGGCGCTACAGCAACGCCAGCCGATCTGCTCAAGCGCTTGATGGCGGACCTCGATCTGTTCGTCGGCACGACGCCTCAGCATGATGACGTAACCTGTATGCTTCTGAAGGCCACGCCGCAGTGAGTGCCCGGACGATTTGACTGGGTGAGACGATCAGGGTTGTCCGAAGGCGGCGTTCATCGCTTCTGCATACATCCGATGAAACGCATGCACGCCTCTTTCCTGCTTTACGCTGAATCGGCCGCGGGAATAGCTGCGCGAGCGTAAATTCTTCTGCACAACTTCACAGATGTTGACATCCTCGATCTGAATCTGGTGGCTGAACTGGACGGATGCTTTCGCCGCTGGGCCATTGTGATCTTGCTCAGGTAGATACCACTCGAAGACCGCGAGCGAACGCTCCGGTTCAACCGGCAGGACAATGTTCAAAGAAACGTTGTCCGGGTAACAGTTCAGCATCCAGTTTGGGAAGATCCAGAAGTAGTCGGTCGTGAGATCTGCGCGCGCTTCCGGATAGCGCCGTGGTGTAGCATCCCCTGGCTGCGCGCCGCGGATTGGGCTGAACTGCCGCACGTGCCGTGCGTAGGGCTCAACCACGTAAGCGTTATAGTCCAGCTCGCGATTCAGGCCGGGATGGACGCTGGGCAGATGGTAGCCCTCCAGATAGTTGTCGACATACGTTTTCCAGTTGCACTTCATGTCGTACGTCCGGCGCTCGAACAGCTTCATCCCCGGGAAGGGAAACTTTGCGGCTTGGTGAGGCAACTCGCCCAGACTCTCCAGTAGCGGCTTGGCCGCAGGATCGAGATTCACGAAGATGAAGTTGAACCACTCTTCCGTGCACACCGGAGTTAGAGCAAAATCTTCTGCGCGGAACCCTTCCACGCCCTCGACCTCGGTGGCGCTGATCAGCGCACCGTCCAGCCCGTAGGTCCATCCGTGATAGCCACAGCGAAACAGCTTGCGCGAGCCGCATCCCTCTGCGGGCGGGCCCGCCCGGTGGCGGCAAACGTTGTAAAACCCCCGCAGTTCTCCCCCGGCGTCCCGCACAATAAGCAATGGCTCCCCCGCCAATTCTGTTGTGAAGTAGTCTCCCGGATTCGCCACCTGGCTGTGATGGCCCACAACTTGCCACGTACGGGAGAAGATCCTTTCATTCTCCGCGGCGTATACCGCTGCGTCAGTGTAGAGCTGTGCCGGAAGGGTCCACGCTCGCGACGGGTCCTGCTCAATGGAGAGAGACTCAAGAGGGTTAGGCATATTCAGAGCAGCAACATTGTAAGCTGGGAATGCCCTGCCAACACATGGACCCGTGTCGATGGACAGGCTCGGCAGACTGTGCCTGACTAGAACTAGTCTGATCAATGGTTTTGGGAAGGGTACGGCTTCCAGCCGTGCTGCTAGCGGTCAAGAAGAATACGGGCTTCAGCCCCTGAGGGGAGCTTCACTTTCCCTCCGGAACTGAACCTGCACAGAGGCAACTGCGAACTTTGTCTCAACTCAAGATCCAGGAACCGGGTTCCTCGCTAACTCGAAACGAAACACTCTCCCTCGTCGCAGTGTTGCTGGGTACGCTGTTCACCTTCGCCTCGACCTTCACCTTCGGATGGGTGTATGACGACCCACCCCAGATTCCGCAGAACCAGAACTTGCAGTGGGGCCGTCTGGGATACTTGTTCACGCATCATCTCTGGGCAGCGGCGATGGGTCCGGAAGGGCGCTTCTACCGGCCCTTGCTTACGCTCTGGTTCTTGCTGAACAAGACTCTGTTCGGTCTTAACCCCCACTGGTTTCACGTCACCACCGTTTTGGCGCACGTGTCCGCTGCCGCTCTGGCATTCCTCCTCGCGCGCAGACTAATAAAGGACACCCGTGCTGCCCTGTTCACGGCGGCCATTTTTGGCTTACACCCCCTCCAGGTGGAATCGGCATCATGGATTTCGTCCGTGAACGATTCGCTCGCCGCCGCTCTTTGCTTCTCCAGTTTCTTGATCTACCGAAAAGCCAAGACCCTGCAGGAAAGCTCCGGCCCTTGGTGGGCCTTGTCAGGGATCCTGTTCCTCCTCGCGTTGCTCACGAAAGAAGTGAGTGTAGTGTTGCCAGCGATTATTCTGGTCGACCTTTGGACTGATTCCTCTGGTGAGCAGCGATCGGTACCCTCCGCACGCTCCTGGGTGGCGCCAATTACTGTCTATGCCCTCGTTGGGGCCCTTTGGCTGAGTCTCCGGTCATGGGTGCTGGGCTATGCCGCGGCTACATCCTCATTCGTACCGTGGAGTACGAACCTCTTGAGTGCTCCAAAGATTCTGTTGTTCAATCTGCTCCGGACGGTTCTTCCGATCGGCTTGAGCCCGCACTACCACCTCCGACTGATCGAATCACCGAAGGACGTGCAGTTTCTTCTCAACTTTCTGCTTCTGGTTGCTTTGGTCTCGTTCGCCGTCATCGCTGGGAAGCGCAATCGTCAGTTGTGGGTCGCGTTCGCATGGCTGATCTTGCCTCTGCTTCCAAGCCTGAACCTGCGCTGGATGAATGAAGATGACTTCGTCCACGACCGTTACATGTACATGAGCATGCTCGGAGTGGCGCTACTGGCCGGATCCGCCTTCGCCTGGATGAAAAAGAGGTGGCCAGAGCTGCTCCTGATTCGGCCGCTTGCAGTGGCGATCGTGGTGATCCTCGCATTTGCCAGCGCCATTCAATCGCAGTACTGGGCCAATGACCTCATTCTGTTTGCCCGTGCCGTGAACAAGGCCCCCCAAAACGAATGGGCACAGTTGAACTACGGATCCGCCCTGAGTACCCGTGGCAAGTACCAGGAAGCGGCTCCCCATTTTGTCCGGTCTTATGAATTGAAGCCCGGCTGGAGAGCTGCAGAGTTCGCCGGCTTCGCGTTCCAGCAATCCGGGGACTTAGTCCAGGCGGAACAATGGTTCCGCGCTGCGCTGCAACTGGATCCAGCCTTGGCGACCGCCTGGTTCGGATTGGCTCAGGTCCGGCTGCTGCAGCACCAACCCGAGGACGCAATTTTGTACTTGCGGAAAGCGCTGGAACTTCAGCCCGACGCTGACGGCTATCACTACACGCTGGGAACCGCCCTGGAACAAATTTCCCGAAGAACGGCCGCAATCGAGGAGTACCAAACCGAACTGCAGTTGCATCCTTATCAAAGCGGGGCGCGCAAAGCCCTCGACCGGCTTCAAGGCGGCCAGACCGACCGGTGATATGCAGACCCCTGTTTGGGTGCAAGAAAAGAAGAGAGCCCCATTCTTAACTTGGGACTGTGAGTGTACCAGAATGACACGAATTGTCAGCCTGCCGACGGATTTTGGCAATTCAGCAGTCTAAGAGACGACTTATGATAGGAACTGAAGTTTGCCCGGAGATTGAAAATAAAGCGCTTCCCAAAGACCATCAGGAACCAAGGTAACTACCGACTTTGGCCCAGTAGGTGCGAACATTATCGCGACTGCGTCATTCGTGACCAGACAAATTCAATCAAAGACCAATAGAGGGGAACATCGAGATGCGGAAACAGAAGGGTTTTTCACTGATTGAGCTGCTGATCGTGGTGGCCATCATCCTGATCATTGCAGCGATCGCGATTCCGAACCTGATGCGCGCCCGTATGGCAGCCAACGACTCGTCTGCGGCCGCCTCCGAGCGCTCCATCGTAACTGCAGAAGTTGGATATATCGCCTCGTACCCCACAGTGGGCTACACGGCGCTGGGCGCGTTGGGCGGAGCTGCTGCGCCTTGCGTTCCGGCTCCGGCCAACGGCTGCCTGATCGACAACAACCTGGCTTCGAACGGTACGCCGGCTGGCTCTGGTAAGAGCGGATACGCCTTTGCTGCCACACCGGGCGGCGCGGCTGCGACTGGCTTCAACTTCTACACCACCGCGACTCCGCTGGCCAACACGACCGGTACCAAGGCGTATTGCGCTGCGGATGACGGTGTGGTTCGCACTCAGGCTGCGGGTACCATCACCCTGGTCGCGAGCTACAATGCGTGCCTGGGCTTGAACCCCATGAACAACTAGTTTTGGCGAAGTACCTGGGGGAGGGTACAAGCCGGGAGCAGCGGAGGCAACTCCGCTGCTCTCTTGTTTTTTCTGCTTGCTTCAAGCCGCCTGATCAACCATCCCAAAGATCACGATGACGTAAACTGTTACTCGTTCAGAAAAGTGTTATCGATCTCGGGCACTCTGATCCTTTTCCCATTCCGACACTCACCCGATTCTGCCGCCCGCGTTGAAAACAAAAAGCCTTCCTCGCATGCCCTTTGTTGGATCCCTAGCCGCAGTTTGGCCCTGCGCGTGCCTAAGACCAGATAGCAATACCAAAACGGAGCTCATTCACTACTCCGGCAAGATCATAGGTCCTAAAAAGGGAAAAGAGAACATCGAGATGCGGAAACAGAAGGGTTTTTCACTCATTGAGCTGCTGATCGTAGTAGCCATCATCCTGATCATTGCAGCGATCGCGATTCCGAACCTGATGCGCGCCCGTATGGCAGCCAACGACTCGTCTGCGGCCGCTTCCGAACGCTCCATCGTAACTGCAGAAGTTGGATATATCGCCTCGTACCCCACAGTGGGCTACACGGCGCTGGGCGCGTTGGGCGGAGCTGCTGCGCCTTGCGTTCCGGCTCCGGCCAACGGCTGCCTGATCGACAACAACCTGGCTTCGAACGGTACTCCGGCTGGCTCTGGTAAGAGCGGATACGCCTTCGCTGCCACACCGGGCGGCGCGGCTGCGACCGGCTTCAATTTCTACACCACCGCGACTCCGCTGGCCAACACGACCGGCACCAAGGCGTATTGCGCCGGCGATGACGGTGTGATTCGCACCCAAGCTGCGGGCACGATCACGCTGGTGGCCAGCCGTGTCGCCTGCTTTGGTCTGAACCCAATGAACAACTAGGCTTTGGCAAGTACCTGGGGGAGGGTACGAGCCGGGAGCAGCGGAGGCAACTCCGCTGCTCCGTTGTGTTTACGCCACCGCCTCTGTGATCGAATCCGTCTGCGACAGTGACATATCTTGTCAACCGAGAGGCCCATTGGATCTAGTTCGCCGGCGCCGCTCACGAACGGCCTCCCGGATGCCACCTATCTTCACGCAGATGTGCAACATAGCGGGGACCCTTTCGCAGTTACTTCCGGAAGTTACGGTCAGCTTTGGCCTGTCACTTGCATGAACTTCTACGTATCCCGCGGCGAGCAACCTTGGTCTGATGCCGCCCCCGACAAGGGACGCCCGGGAAAAGGAAAGAGTGCTTCATGCGGAAACACAAGGGTTTCTCACTCATCGAGCTGCTGATCGTGGTGGCCATCATCCTGATTATCGCCGCCATCGCGATCCCCAATTTGATGCGGGCGCGCATGGCTGCCAACGACTCTTCTGCGGCGGCTTCGATTCGCCAGATCAACACGGCTGAAATCGGGTATTTCAGCGCGTATCCCAATATCGGCTTTCCCTTTGCCATGTCATCCTTGGGGGGCGCGGCACCCTGCGTCCCAGGGGTAGCTAACGCTTGCCTGATCGACAACAACCTGGCTCTAAACGGCACGCCTCCGGGGAGCGGCAAGAGCGGCTTCAACTTTAGTGCCACGAGTTCGGCGAGCGCGGGAAGCCTGATCAACAACCAGTTCTATGCTACGGGAACTCCATTCAGCGGAACCACCGGCACCCGGGCGTACTGTTCGGTCGAGGACGCGGTCATCCGCCTTCAGCCGGCAGGCACCATCACGCTGGTTGCCAGTTACAACGCTTGCGCTGCCCTGAATGCGATGGGCCAATAAGCGGGTTTCGGGTAAAGGCAAAAGTTCGCCGGTGACTAACGTCATCCCTCCACTTGTTCCAAAGACTGGCCCTTTGCATATAATTTCCTCGGGAGCCTGCTGAAGGAATGCGCTGCGAGGCGCTCATCCCCGGTAGGCTCACGCACATGAGGTCTTCCGCTGGGCGGTGCCAGCCGGCGCACCTCGCCGCATGACAACCAATGGCTGCCATTGAAATTCTTGGTCTCGAAAAGACCTACATGGTAGGGTTCTGGCGCAAGCGGCCCAAGCGCGCCTTGCACCCGCTCCATCTCACGGTGGAGCAAGGTGAGATCTTCGGCTTTCTTGGCCCCAATGGAGCAGGGAAGACCACGACCTTGAAGCTGCTGATGGGCCTGGTGTTCCCCACCTCGGGATCGGCCCGCATTCTGGGTCGCGATTGGACCGATCCTGATATCAAGGCGCAAATCGGCTTCTTGCCAGAGCAGCCCTACTTCTACGACTACCTCACGGCTCACGAGCTTCTCGACTATTACGGCCAGCTTTCCGGAGTTCCCGCCAAACAGCGCAAACAACGCATCGAAGAGGTTTTACAGCGTGTGGGGCTGACGGATGTGAAAGGGGTGCAACTTCGTAAGTTCTCCAAAGGAATGTTGCAACGGGCGGGCATCGCGCAGGCGATTCTGCACGATCCCAAGGTCGTGTTCTTCGACGAACCTATGTCGGGCCTCGATCCCATGGGCCGGCGCGAAGTCCGCGACCTGATGGAACAACTGAAGCAGGAAGGCAAGACCGTCTTTTTTTCAACCCACATTCTCTCCGATGCCGAGGCGCTCTGTGACCGCGTGGCGATCATTTACAAAGGAGAACTCAAAGGCGTGGGCGCGGTCGAAGACCTGACTTCCACGGTGCAGGGAAGGGTCGACGTGGTCTGGCAGGGTACACAGGTTCCGGCCTCCATGAAGGCACTGGGAGCCGAATGTCATGTCAGCGGAGACACGGTCCGCGCGGTGATCTCCGAGGCTCAACAGGACGCCGTCATCGACGCCCTGCGTCGCGAACGGTTGCGCCTGATCTCCATCACGCCCGTACGCACTTCCTTGGAAGAATACTTCGTGGAAAAACTGCGGCGGGCCGAGACTTCCGCGGGAGGGGCGGCATGAACGCGCGCATCGCCTACATCGCCTCCAACACCTTCCGCGAGGCTGTCCGCGACCGAGTTCTCTACAACCTGATCGCCTTCGCGCTCTTGCTTTCGGGAGCGGCAATCTTCGTCGGTCAAATCTCGATCGAAATCGAGAAACTGGTCGTGATCAATCTTGGCCTGACCGCCGTATCGTTGTTCGGAGTCGTCATCGCCATCTTCATCGGCATCGGTCTGGTTTCCAAGGAGATTGAACGGCGCACGCTCTACACCGTGCTTTCACGCCCGGTGCGGCGCTGGGAGTTCATTATCGGCAAGTTCTTTGGCCTGGCCGGCACTCTGGTCGTGAATACATTCTTCATGGCCATCGGAGTGTTTGGAGCGCTGCTCTACGTTGCGCATAAGTTCACGCGTCCCGACGCGCTCATTCTTGTCGCCCTGTATTTCATTGTTCTCCAGTTCCTGATCATCTGTGCCCTGGCCCTGCTGTTCTCATCGTTTTCCTCGCCGTTGCTTTCGGCGGTCTTTGCTTTTTCGCTGTTCGTGATTGGCAGCTTCGCCGAGGATCTCCGCGGATTCGCTGGCATGGCCCATGGACTCACTCGCTGGCTCGCCACCGGCGCGGCCTACCTCGTGCCGAATTTTTCCGCTTTCAACGTAATCAGCTCCATCGCTCACGAACAACCTGTTGCAGGACAGCTTATTCTGCACAACACGGTCTACGCGCTGTTCTACGCCGCGATGGCCTTGAGCGGAGCCGTCTTGATTTTTGAACACAGGAACCTGAAATGAAGGCCCGGCACCGCATCACAATTGTGGCCAGCATTTGCCTGCTGGTTTCCCTGTCTGCCAGCGTGCTCGTGCTGCGCCGCGTCGACCGGATTCGTCCCCAGGGCACGCTGGAAGACGTTCTCTACATCAGTTCGCCGAAAATCCTGAAGCGTGCCAGCCTCGGCTACGATGGCCTTCTCGCTGACATTTACTGGACCCGTGCCGTGCAGTATTTCGGCAGCCGCCATCACAACTACGCCACCAGCTACAGTTTGCTGGCACCGCTGCTCGAAATTACCACTACGCTCGATCCTCATCTCCTGCCTGCGTATCAGTTCGGGGCCAGCTTTCTTGCTCCCGCACCGCCTGACGGCGCCGGCCAGCCCGGTCGCGCGATTCAGTTGATGGAATACGGCATTCAGAACAATCCGAATGAATGGCGTCTCTATTACGACCTCGGGTTTGTCTACTACATGGATGTGAAGGACTACGCCAAGGCTTCAGAGGCCTTCGCGCGTGGAACCAAGGTGCCGGGGGCACACCCGTTCCTGAAGGTCCTCGCCGCGCAAATGGCGCAGCACGCCGGCGAGTTCGACACCGCTCGCATGCTGTGGACGGCCACGTACGAGACCAGTCAGGACTCGCAAATTCGCCAGAACGCGATCGAGCACCTGCGTGCCCTGAAGGTCGATGAGGACGTCACCAACCTGCAGGCAGCCGTGACCCGCTTCGGCAACAGGACCGGAAGGCTGCCTTCCAGCTTCTCCGAGTTGATGGCCGCCGAGGGCTTGCGCGGCATGCCAGTCGATCCCGATGGAAAGCCTTACCGGTTTACTTCCGAAGGCCGCTTCCTGGTGCAGCAGCCCGATGATTTTCCCTTTGCCACCAAGGGCCTGCCTCCGGGATACCATCCTCCAGCTAAATTCCACGATCAGAAATAGTGTGTTCTTGGTGCAGACACGATCCCATGAAACAATCCGCTCCCGTGCAAGCCAGCATTTTCCATGTGGCCCGACGATGGTGGAGTGATGTAGCGGCAAAGCACGGCCACGCGGCTGCCGCGCGCCAATTTCTAGCCGCGATCTGCGAATTCGCCCGCGACTCTACGCCCGAACGCCGCCGCCAACGCTACGGCGACACCGACTACGATTGGGACCACCGCGTCAACACCACGAGCGCGGCAGTGGGCTGGCGCGATCGTTTGCTGGGAGTCTTCCATTCTCCATACCAGCCGACCGAGCCGGCGCTATTTCACGAGATGATTGAATGCCTGCGCCAGTGCGCAGGAATCAATCTTCGCGACTTCGTTTTCATCGATCTCGGATCAGGCAAAGGACGCACGCTGCTGATGGCGTCTGACTATCCCTTCCGCCGCGTTGTCGGCGTGGAACTGCTGCCCACCCTGCATCAGTTCGCACTGGACAACCTGGCCAAGTATCACAGCGATTCCCAGCAATGTCCTTGGCTTGATTCAATTTGTGGGGATGCGACGCAATTCGATTTTCCTGCGGAGCCGATGGTTCTGTATTTGTTCAACCCCTTCCCCGAAGCAGGTCTGAGGCGAATGCTCGCCAACCTGCGGCAGAGCTCAAACATACATCCGCGGCCGCTATATGTGCTCTATCACAACTCTGTGCTTGAGCATGTGCTACAGGAAAACACAACCCTCCGCAAAATCGGGGGCACGCACCAGTATTCAATCTACGGCTGCAACTCTTCATCAGCTTTCTCTTGACAGGTCACGGAACTCTGGCTATTCTCTCCTACACTTCGTACCGCGAGGAGGTCCGAGGGGGGTCGGACGCAGTTCTCCTTGAGGTAACTTTCCCCGATAGATAGCCGTAAATGGCGCAACGTGCGGGTTGCGCTGCATGAGCGGTGCCAACGCACCGGGGGCTCCAAGGGCGGGAACTCAAACGCCGGAGGCCGGGGAATGTCTCGATCTTTTCTTCGCCAATCAACCTTGGATGTGTGCGCGCTTCTGCTCGCTGCCCTTTCCGTTGCGAATCTGACTGCCCAGCAGCCCAAGGTGTTCGCCCCTCATGGACGAATTCCCCAACGCATTCCCAAGGCCCAGGAAATCCCGTTGCCACCAGCAAAGCTGGGTTCGCTCGTCGGCGGACCATGGATGACCGACCCCAACCTGAAATCTTCAATCTATTTGAAGAACGTCCTTGAGGTCTCTCCGATCACCGTTACGCCGATCCTGTACCTCAGCAATGGGAAGAGGTTTGCGCTACCCGACGTGACTCTGGAGCCGGTGGGAACCGCGATCGTTGACATCAACGCCGAATTGCAGAAGTTAGGCATAGCTTCCTACGCAACCCTCTCCGGCTACGTCGAAATCCAATACAAATGGGCATGGGTCCCAGTCTGCGCCACAATTCGCGTTGTGGATGCGGCTCATAGCCTCATCTTCACCTACGGCGTACAGCCCTCTACACAAACTGACTTCCAGAGTCAGCGCGTGGCGGCACGAAACGTGGTCGAAGGAGTATGGTGGAAACACGAAGATGCCGTAGGCGGATTTGTGGCGCTGGCAAACACGTCCTCGAATGCCGTTCTTGCAAATATCGAGGTGAACGATAGCCAAGGCGCTCCGATCGCGAGCCACAAACTGACGGTTTCGCCTCATGGGGCAAAGATAATTGAATTGTCAGAACTGGACTCGGTAACTGCCGGGAGCAGCGGCGGCATCCATGTTGCATACACCGGACCCGAACGGGCCCTGGTGATCAATGGAGGCCTGAAGGACACGAGTGCTGGCTATTCCGCCAACATGCGCTTCGGGCCAGCACCGTCGTCCTCAGCACAGGAGACGCAGACGACCCTTGCCGAGCTGGGTCTGATGGTGGGTGCAGCTGATCCCATGATGTTGTTTCCCGCGGGAACCACTTTTGCGCCGTACTCGGTTCTGCGCAACATCTCAGATGGCCCGATGGCGATCAAGCCAACCGTCTGGTGGATGCAAGCTGGTTTAGCCCGTTCCACGGAGTTGCCAGTGCTGACGTTGTCGCCGGGTCAGAGTCGGAGCCTGGATGTTCTGTCCTCGATTGCTGCTACACGTTTGAACAACTTCAATGGAAGCCTAAACATAGAATTCGACGTGCGCGGCAAACAGGGCGGCCTGTTACTGGCTGCCGGCAGCGTGGACCAGACCAACACCTACGTTTTCGAGGTGAATCCTCGCCGTATCGAGGAGAGTGGTTCCAAGTCGCTAGGATACTGGAGCACCGGCAACGGCGATGACACGATGGTGACGCTGTGGAATCCCGCGGACGAGGCGCAGGATTTCGTCTTTCGTTTAGCCTTTTCTGGCGGGCGTTACTTGGTTCCCATGCATCTTGGCCCCAGAGCCACACGCACCTTCAACGTCTCCGAGATTATCCAGAACCAGGTCCCCGATGCCGAGGGAAGCACGATTCCCACGACAATTCACGAAGGCAGCGCAACTGTTACTGGAATCCACGCCGACCCGGAGCATATTCTTCTGGCGATGGACGTGGGAATCTACAATGTTCGCAAGGCAACCTGCGGCGGCGGCTGTATCTACTGCGATGGATACACAACGTTTAATATGTCTCCAGGTAGTGCCAGCTTCGCGGTGAGAGCGACCAAGCAGTATCAAGCCCTTGGGACTTGGTCTTCGGGAGCCCAATATTCCGTCGCCAACAGTTGGAGCAGCAGTCATACCTCCGTAGCAACCGTCAATAGCAGCGGGCTTGCTACAGGGGTGGCTGCAGGATCTGCGAATTTCAGTGCACCTTACGGTCCAGACGCCGTGTATACCGGCGAGACTTGTTTCAGCAACGGGAATCCGTATTGCCCTGCTCCTCCGGCCAGCGGCACTATGACCGGCACCGGTACGGTGCAGGTGCCCACCAGCCTCGCGGTTCTTAATGTGACGGTGTTGCCGAATGGGCAAGGTCTGAACTTTGGCTGTTCGGGTCTAGCCAACTATGGAATCATGGTTGACATAAAGTATCAAGTTTTGGACCAGAACGGGAGCCCCATCCTGTCGGCGAACATGACCCCACATGAACACGGCACGCACTTCAGCGGCAGCCCCTATGACAACAATATCGGTCCGACTGGTTTCACCAACAGCACCGCTACCACCGCGGCGGATGGGACATTCCACGACGTGCCCTTTGGCGTCTGCGCAAATGGTGCATTTTCAAGCCTCACAGCTACCCAGTTTATAACCATGATCATGCCCGACGGATCAGCCCCTTCTGTACGCGGCCAGACAGTTACTGCGACGGGACAATCCGCCGGTCATGGGACACTCCAGAACAGCGTCGGCGATATATCTGCTACGAGGTGAAACGTGAGAGTTACCGTTGTCGTAATTCTGGGCCTCGCCTTATCGGGCGCTGGCTACGGCCAAGGCGTGAATAACCCTGAACAGGTCGTAAAGCAAGTAATTAACACAGGCATGATTCAAGGATGGGACCAAAAACTACTCGTCCATCTAGGGGACGCCGGCGCCGTCTTAGTGACCAAGGTTCTCGCTGATAGGAATCTGACGCCGAAAACCATTGGCGGCGCGCTCATGGTTGTCGAGAGTTCCTTCGCAGAACCGAAACTTGTCGAGGTCACAACCGATAGGGAACCAAGAACCTCTCTGCTCCTCCTTAGGTACTTGGAACTCTCGACGAGCGACGCCGAATCGAGGAAGAATATCGCTGACACACGTAAGTACGTACAAGATCGATACGCCACCTTCCTGAAGGCTAGTGAGCAGTAAACTCGGTGCGCCGTTCCCGCCGCGGCACAGCCGTGGGCGGGATGGCGCAATTCTTTCTCCACGGCACATTGCCTTCATTCGAATCGAGGCCGCCCTGTGCAGTCCAAGCGTGGGTTTGGCGATATGAACTGTTTCCTGATTGTCGCTCTTTTAACGACTGTGCCGTGCGAAATACGCTCTGACGCAGCCCAGCCGAGCCTCAGCGCGGCCATCCAATTTGACTCCGCAGCCCTGCAGGGCATCCGCGACGCCAAGCTCGGCGCTCCCGTCGTTGCTCGCGCGCTCGCTATCGTCCACACGTGCATGTACGACGCCTGGGCCGCTTACGATGAGCGCGCCGTCGGCACGCAACTAGGCGGTGCCCTCCGCCGTCCTGCCCCCGAGCGAACTTCAGCCAACAAGGAACAAGCCATCAGCTACGCCGCTTACCACGCGCTTGTGGACGTTCTGCCTGTCGACACGAACTCGGTCTACATCCCTCTAATGAAGCAGCTTGGTTACGACCCCAGCGACGATTCCACCGACATCGAGACACCGATCGGCATCGGCAACGTCGCCTGCGCCGCCGTTCTCGAATTCCGCCATCACGACAAGTCCAACCAGCTCGGCGATCTCGCTCAGGGCCCTTACTCCGATTGGACCGGATACGCTGCCGTGAACACTCCCAGCCCGGTTCCGGCAAGAGCCGCTCCATCGGATCCGAACCACTGGCAGCCCCTCACCTACGTCAATTCCACCGGCGACCTGATGACGCAGCGGTTCGTCGGCGCACAGTGGTGCGACGTGACTCCATTCGCCATGTCGAAGGGAGACGAATATCGCTGGCTGGTGCAACTTCTCGGACCAGCGAAGTACGGATCGAAAGAGTATCAGGAGCAGGCTCAGGAGTTGGTTGACATTAGCGCTGGATTGACCGACCGCCAGAAGATGATCGCCGAGTACTGGTCCGATGGACCGAACTCGGAGCAGCCTCCCGGCCACTGGGCATTGTTCGCGCAGTTCATTTCTGCCAGAGACCATCACACCCTCGACGACGACGTGAAAATGTTCTTCGTGTTGTCGAACGCCATCTTCGACGCCGGCATCGCCGCCTGGGATACGAAACGAGCCTATGACTCCGTTCGCCCGGTCACGGCCATCCCATTCCTGTTCCGCGGCAAGACCATCCGCTCCTGGGGCGGGCCGCGCAAAGGCACGGTGGCGATGGACGGCTCACAATGGATTCCCTATCAGGCGGCAACGTTCCCCACGCCTCCATTCCCCGACTACGTGTCCGGACACAGCACCTACAGCGCCGCCGCCACCAGGATTCTGGAGCTCTGGACGGGAAGCGACCGCTTCGGCAACACCGTTACTCTTCCCGCAGGCAGCTCGAAGATTGAACCGGGAGTTACACCTGCCCGTCCGGTAACCTTGACCTGGGAAAGGTTCACGGACGCCGCCAACGAGGCCGGAATTTCCCGACGTTACGGAGGCATCCACTTCCGCGCCGCCGATCTGGCGGGACGCCTTCTCGGCCGCCTCGTCGCCTTCGAGGCCTGGCAGAAGGCCCAAACTTACTTCCAAGGATCCCCCGACGTCGCAATTCACCCGATGGTCGCCCTGACACCCTCCCCTGCCGATATTTCGGCACTTCCGTAAACCGCAGCAGCGGTAGCGCTTAACCCATGACTATAGCTAGAAGGAATAATCCAGTCATGCAGTTTTGTAAGTACAAAATGTTCCTACCGGAACACTTCTCCATTTCGTGTCCTGCCTTACCCACGACACGAACCGCACCTCCGGCTTACAATAAATGGAGGAGTCCCTCTGTAGGAGCTTGCCCGCGTTCCCCTCCTGAGTCTGCGCGAGGATGGCGACGCTGCTTTCGTCCATACCCGATTGAGAAGAGTTGCAGAAATGCGTGTCCGGTTTGTTCAGGTGACTCTGGGTGTCTGTGCGATTCTGTTCTGCCTCGCCGCGGCAAGTCCCGCCGTCGATGTGAAGGCAGAAGCCCGCGCGGTTGACGAGCACTACAACCACCTGCGCACTCTACAAGCGGAGTTCACCGAGCTCTACCGCGGCTCTGGCATGGAGCGCACAGAGTCGGGCACGCTCTGGCTGAAAAAACCTGGCAAGATGCGCTGGGAGTACCGTTCTCCCAGGGAGAAACTGTTTGTCAGCGACGGCCACGATGCATGGTTTTATGTCCCCGGCGACCGGCAGGCGCGGAAAACGCCCGTGCGCAAGCTGGATGACATTCGCTCGCCGCTGGCCTTCCTTCTGGGTAAGACCAAGCTGGAGAAGGAATTGCACGGATTGTCGCTGGCTCCGGATATTTCTCTCCTGAGCCCGGGCGACGTCGTTCTGCGAGGTGTGCCGCAGGGCATGGAGGACCGCGTCAGCGACATCCTGTTGGAGATCACTCCCGACCACCAGTTGGCTCGGATCGTGATCAACGAGGTGGACGGATCCGTTGCAGAATATCGCTTCAGCGATCAGAAGGAAGACGTGCAGATTTCCGACGAGCGTTTTCGCTTCGCTCCTCCCACAGGCACTGAGACCGTGAATGGCGAGATGGGGCCATAGAGTCTTGGTAGGGAAGTGTGGGGACTGGATGTATCTTGCTGGCAGATAAAGACTTGATGACGCAGCGGAAATAGGCCCGAGGCGGACATCGTTGTTACTTGCGATACTGCCGAACGGCGGTTTCGGCTGGATCGAAGGCTCGGATTCGGAACTCGCAATGTTAGACTGAGTCGGTAGCACGTATCGCCAGAAAAGACCGGAAAAAAACAGGCAAATGGCGGAATTTGTCGTAAAACTCGCGGATGAGCGCGGACGCCTCCACCAGCAGGTCGAGCACGGCTACTCGGAAGCCGAGGTCCGTGATCGTTTCTCGCAGCAGGGCTACCTGGTCTACTGGGTCAAGCCTCAAGGCCTTCTGTCTGGCGGAGTTTCGTTGCGTCGGGGGCGGCGGCTCAAGCAGAGTTCGTTCCTGGTCTTCAATCAGCAGTTTCTTACGCTGATTCGCGCCGGACTGCCCATCCTGAACTCGCTGGAGTTGCTGATCAAGCGCCAGAGAGATGCCCGCCTTCGCCAGTTGCTGGAGAATGTTCGCGAGCGCGTCAAAGGCGGGGAGTTGCTCTCCGATGCTTTTGCGGCCCAGGGTGTCTTCCCCAAGATCTATACAACCACGCTGATGGCCGGGGAGAAGAGTGGCAACGTCGATGAAGTGCTGAGCCGCTACATCAACTTCCAGCGGCTCGCGATGACCTTCCGCAAGAAGTTGTTTGTGTCGCTGATCTATCCCACGCTGCTGGTAACAGTTGTGCTCATCATGGTGACGTTCTTGTTCACCTACGTGGTGCCAAAGTTCGCGGAATTGTTCAACAGCCTTGATGCTCAGCTGCCTTCGATCACGCTGTTCATGCTGGCGGTAGGGCAGAATTCGCAGAAGTATGCTCCGTTCATTCTGGTCGGACTTGTGATCGCCGGGTTTCTGCTGTGGCGCTGGAAGAGCACCGATCGCGGCGCCGATCGCATTGACCGCTTCATCCTGAGTCTCCCGTTGTTGGGCGACATCCGCTTGAAGCACCAGGTCGCCAGCTTTTCCCGCATGTTGTCGACATTGCTGCAAGGTGGACTGCCGCTGGTCCCGGCGATGGAAACGGCCGGTGCATCGATGACCAGCCGTCGCATCCTGAAGGGAATCATGCGGGCGGGCACTCGGGTGCGGGAAGGGCAGGGTCTGGCAGGGAGCCTTGAGGAGCAAAAGATCTTTCCCGACCTGGCAGTGGAGATGATTGAAGTCGGCGAGTCGACCGGGGCGCTTCCGGCGATGCTGAATTCGGTGGCGGAGTTCTACGAGGAAGACGTGCAGACGGCGTTGGGCGCGGCGATGGCGCTGATCGAGCCGATGATCCTGATTATCATGGCGATTTTTGTGGGTGGAGTGCTGATCTCGCTTTACCTGCCGATCTTCACGCTGGGAGTGCACAGCTAGGCTGCGCGCAGGAGAAGTGGGTAAGAGAATGGCAATGGCAGAAAAGAAATCACTCTTCGTGAACGGCGGAAATGGTGGCCAGGTCGTGACCAGCGGGAATCCGGTCACGGACCTTGAGCGCGCGCAGGACATCGCGCGCCGCTACCGCTGCGAATTCGTCGACCTTACCGACTTCCAGCTTCATCACGAACTGTTCAAAAAGATTCCCGTCGAACTGATGTTCCGCTACAACTTCGTCCCGCTGGAAGAAACCACGGACGGGCGCCTGGCCATCGCAATCGCCGATCCCAGCCAGCTGATGATGATCGACGAAATTAGCCTGCTGCTGCAGAAGCGGATCGTCACCAAGGTCTCGACGCTGAAGCAGATCAGCGACATTCTCAAGAAGACCGAGCAGTCGCAGCGCGTTCTGGAAGAAGCCAGCGAAGGCTTCACTATCATCCGCGAAGACGAGGCCACGGGCGCGGAAGAAACCCTGACCATCGACAAGCTGACGGCCACGGGCGACACCAGCCCGATCATCCGCCTCGTCGACACCACCATCTTCACCGCGTTGCAGCGGCGCGCATCCGACATTCACATCGAGACCCGCGACGACTCCGTGGTCATCAAGTTTCGCATCGACGGTGTGCTCACGCAGGCCATGCCGCCGATCGGCAAGGAGCATCACTCCACTGTCATCTCGCGCATCAAGGTCATGAGCGAGCTCGACATTTCCGAGCGGCGCGTGCCCCAGGATGGACGCTTCCGCGTGAAGTACAACGGACGCGCCATCGACTTCCGCGTGTCGATCATGCCGTCGATTCACGGCGAGGATGCTGTGCTCCGCGTGCTCGATAAGGAGTCGATGAGCGAGAAGTTCCGCACGCTCACCTTGGACGTGGTGGGGTTCGACGAGGAAGACCTGCGCAAGTTCCGCCGCTACATCAAGGAACCCTACGGCATGGTCCTGGTTACGGGGCCGACGGGAAGCGGCAAGACCACCACGCTTTACGCCGCCGTCAACGAGATCAAGACCGACGAAGACAAAATCATCACGATTGAAGATCCCGTCGAATATCAGCTGCGCGGCATCACCCAGATTCCGGTCAACGAGAAGAAGGGGCTGACGTTCGCCCGCGGCCTGCGCTCAATCTTGCGACATGACCCTGACAAGATCATGGTCGGCGAAATCCGCGATACCGAGACGGCGCAGATCGCCATTCAGTCCGCCCTCACGGGCCACCTGGTGTTCACCACGGTGCACGCCAACAACGTGGTCGACGTGATCGGGCGCTTCCTGAACATGGGAGTTGAGCCCTACAACTTCGTTTCGGCATTGAACTGTATTCTGGCGCAGCGGCTGGTGCGTTTGATTTGTGAGTCGTGCCGCACCGCGGTGCACTATCCGCCCGACGTCTTGGAGGCCAGCGGGCTCGATCCCGTACAGTGGTCGAAGGTGCCGCTGTATGAAGGCCCAGGATGCATCGAGTGCGCAGGCACCGGGTTCCGCGGCCGGACTGCCATTCACGAACTGCTGGATCTGAGCGACCGCATCCGCGAGATGATTCTGGCCAAGAGGCCGACTTCGGAGATTCGCCGCGCTGCCCGGGAAGAAGGCATGCGCTTCCTGCGCGAGTCGGCGCTGGACAAGGTCCGGCTGGGCATGACCACGCTGAAAGAGATCAACAAGGTCACCTTCATCGAGACCATGCGGTAGGGATGCGCGCCAGACGCGCGATTTGTCCGCCAGCAAAAGGCGCGGACGGTTCGCGCGGCGCGCCCAGGTCCTTCGCGAGACGACAAAACGTCTCGCTCAGGATGACAATCAAATCGCAAAGTGGGCTGAGTGCCCTTTCAGTTATTGCAATTCGGAGTCGCAGAGTTTCTGATTTGTAGAGGTTTGCCAGGCCCGTTCCAAGAAGATGGCTACGAACTCCAATTCGCCAAGGCCCAAGCTGGCCTGTGAGATTGCATCGGATCGCATCCTTGCCGGGAGACTCGCGGAAGGTGGGAGCAATCTGGAAGTGTGCGCGGCTCGGGAACTTGCCCCCGGAAGCGTCGTTCCCGACCTGGTGGAGAATAATCTTCGCCAGCGGGAGGCCGTGCGGGCGGGAGTGGAAGCAGCCTTGGGGAGCGTCGCTGGACGCTCGCGCGACGTCATCGCCATCGTCCCGGATGCCGCCGTGCGCGTGGTCCTGGTTGAGTTCGATACTCTGCCTTCCGACAGTGAAGAAGCTACTGGTGTGGTCCGTTTCCGCCTGAAGAAATCTTTGCCGTTCGATGTCGAGAAAGCGAAGGTTTCTTATCACGCGCAGAAGTTCGAAGATGGAGTCCGTGTGGTTGCTGCAGTGGCGCTGGCCAGCGTGGTGGAAGATTACGAGTCAGCCTTCCGCGATGCCGGATTCAGCCCGGGCGTGGTGCTGCCCTCGATGCTGGCTGCGCTGGGCGCCGCTGATGGCAAGCGGCCGACGCTGGTCGTCAAAGTCGACGCTCGCACCACCAGCATCGCCATCCTGAACGACAATCAGTTGCAACTCTTCCGCACGCTGGAGAACACCCGGGGTGTGACCATCACGGGCGAGCAGTTAGCGGAGGAAGTTTATCCGTCGGTGGTCTTTTTTCAGGACACGTATCACCTGAACATCGAGCGAATCTACGTTTCCGGCCTGTCGGAATCCGGAGGCGCTGCTCCCGTGCTGCGCGCGCAAACCGGCGCAGAGGTACAGGAGTTGGTGATGTCGTCGCAGCTCGGGGCCAGTGCCGGCGGACCGGTCCCGCGCTGGAGAATGGCCGGAGTGGTGGGGGCCCTGCTGTCATAAGCCATGCGTCTTGATATCAATCTCGCCAGCCAGCCCTACGAGGATGCACACCAGTTCTGGATGCGCTGGGGCACGGCTCTGGCCGCGGTGGGGTTGCTCACCCTGATTCTGTTGACGCTCACGGTCAGTGGCGGGGTTGCGGCCCGGCGAGACCGCGCCACCATCGCGGAAAAGAGGCAGAGAATTGCCGGTCGCGACGCCATGCGCCAGCATGCGGAAGAAATTCTCAATCTTCCTGAAAACCGCGCCACGCGCGATGACTCGCAGTTCCTGAACGAACTGATCGAGCGCAAGTCTTTCTCCTGGACGCGTGTGCTGGAAGACCTGGAAAAAGTGATGCCCGCCCGGGTGCATCTGGTCTCGATTCATCCCGAACTCGACGACGACAATCAACTCGCTTTGAAAATGACCGTGGCCGGTGATTCGCGTGACAAGGCCATTGAACTGGCGCGCCGCATGGAGGACTCGCACCGCTTCACGCAGACTTACATCGAGTCGGAACACATCGATGTTGCGAGCTCTTCGGTGCAGTTCAACATCAATGCGATCTACGTTCCGCAGACCCTGGTACCGGTGCCGGTCTCGCCTGCGGCGTCCTCGCCCGCGCGCAATGCGCAGATCTCGAAGCGGAGCAATCCCTGATGCCGGACCTGCGACAAACTCGAAGGAACATCAAGACTGCTCTTGCGGTCATGGCCGGCATCGATCTGCTGGCCGCCGTGGTGTACTTTTCCCCGCTGGTAGGGTCTGCGGAGTCGCGCCGGCAGGAGATGAACCGGTTGCAGGCTGAATTGACCACCAAGACGCGACAGGTGGAACCGCTCATGAACCTGCCGCAAAAAGTCGACCTGGCGCGCCAGCAGGTCGCGGACTTCTACAAGAAACGTTTTCCTGGACAGGATTCCCAGATCGCAACCGAGTTTGGCAAGCTGGCCGCAGCCAACGGCGTAACCATCGAGCAGGCTAAGTACCAGGCCAAAGGGCCCGGGCCGGCTCGATTGCAACTCGTCGAGGTGCAAGCCGATCTCTCGGGAAACTATGTTTCGCTGGCGCGATTCATCAACGCGCTGGAGCGGGACGAAATGTTGTTCATTATCAACAGTGTTACTCTGGGCGGCGAGCAGGCTGGTCCTATCAAGTTGCAGATGAAGCTGGAGACTTATCTGAAGGCGGGCGCGTAGTGGAACTGGGAGCGGAGAACAAAAAGAAGGTCATGTGGGCGGCCGGGCTCGGGATTGTGGCCGTGCTGGTTGTGATCTATCAGCTGATTCCGTCGTTCACATCGACGACCTCTGCCTCTGCCCCGCTCACCACTTCGCAGCCCACCGCAGCGAGCACTCCTGCTCGTCCCGCCCCGCGGCGCGGGTCCACGCCGGCGTCTCCGTCGGCCCAGAAGGCTCATGCTCCGCAAAGCCTGGACCCAACCTTGCATCTCGAGGAACTGGCTGCTACGGAACAACTGAAGTATGAAGGATCGGGAAGGAACATCTTTGTATCGCAGGCAGAGCCACCTCCAACCCCAATCGCCCCCGGCAATACGGACAACAAAGCGGAGACGATTATTTACCACACGCCTACTCCACCGCCTCCCGCTCCGATTCCGCTGAAGTTTATTGGTTTTTCTAGCAGGCCGGGCGAATCAAAGAAGATTTTTCTGTTGCTGGGTGAGGATGTATTCATCGCTGGTGAGGGCGAGATTGTAAACCGCCGTTACAAAGTTGTGCGCATCTCGAACGCCTCGGTCGAGATTCAGGACATGGTAAACAGCGGACCTCCGCAGAGCATCCCACTGACCCAGGGCTGAAGCGGAATTGAGTCAGGGGATTAACTTGGAATGATGCACTCACTGCAAGCCCGACACCACTCGCTCCGGCGTCGTTCCGGGGAGCGTGGCTACATTCTGCTCACGCTTCTTCTGATCGTGGCGTTGCTGATCGTTATGGCGGCCGCAGTGCTCCCTTCAATTTCGTTCGAAATTCGGCGTGATCGCGAGGAGGAACTGATTCACCGCGGCGTGCAGTACTCGCGGGCGATTCGCACCTTCTACAAGAAGTTCGGCCGCTATCCGACCCGAATCGAAGAACTCGAGAGCACCAATAACCTGCGCTTCCTGCGCAAGCGCTATAGAGATCCCATCACCGGCAAGGATTTCAAGCTCCTGCACTTTGGCGAAGTGAAGTTAACCTTCAGCGGCGGTCTGGGTGGCCCTACGAATCTTAATGCCGCGAGCCCGTTGAGCGGAGCCAGTCCCATGAATTCCCCAGGCGGATTAGGTCCGCCATCTGGAGGAGTCGCGGCAGGTAGCTTCGGGTCTTCGACTTCGGGACCTGGCGCAGCTTCGCAAACCTCGCCCGACGCGAGTTCATCCGGAACGGCGGGTCAGAATCAGACTCAGGATTCGAAGACTTCCCCGCAGTCGCCCCTGGACTCAGGACCGCAGTCCGGTTCGAGTTCCAAGGACTCGCTTTCAGGCCAGACCTTCGGCGGCGGACCGATCGTGGGAGTCATCAGCGCGAGCAAGAAGGACAGCATCCGCGAGTTCAATCACAAGAGGAAATATAGCGAATGGCAGTTCATTTATGACCCTGCCACGGACCGTGGCGGTTTGTTGAGCACGCCGAACCAGCCCCCGATTCAGGGCTTCGGGAATCAGGCCGGGCAAGGCCCTCAGCAGGGAAGCCCCAGCAACAGCCCTTTTGGGCCGCCACCAGGGCAAAGCAACTACCCGGGTCAGATGAACTCCAATCCGAGCCCGTCAGGGCCGGGATCACCAAATCAACCTTCCTCCAACCCGCAGAACCAGTGATCCCGCCATTCGATTGAGTCAAGCCGCACAGCGCCAGGAAAAGGCAAAACGGCCTCATCTTCACGATGAGGCCGTTTACGTTATTTAAGATTTCAGGGCAGGGCAGTTCGGCGAACGCGTAACACTACACGCTGAACGATGATCCGCAACCGCACGTGCTCTTCACATTCGGGTTCTCGAACTTGAAGCCGGCGCCTTCCAGCGTCTCGACATAGTCCACCACGCAGCCATTCAGGTACATCACCGACGTAGCATCGACGAACACCTTGAGGCCGTCCATCTCGAAGGTCTTGTCCATCATTCCGGCAGCGTTTTCAAACTGCATGGAATAGGAGAATCCAGAGCACCCACCGCCGACCACGCCCACGCGCAGGCCCGCTGGCACTGGGTTCTGTTGCCCCATGATTTCCTTCACCTTGGCGACGGCGTTGGCAGTCAGGGTAATCGGGGCAGCCTTCTTGGTTACTTCCGGGACGGTTGTCGTGGCCATTCGTATCTCCTTGGCTCT
Source organism: Terriglobia bacterium (assembly GCA_020073465.1). Classification (GTDB taxonomy): domain Bacteria; phylum Acidobacteriota; class Terriglobia; order Terriglobales; family Acidobacteriaceae; genus Sulfotelmatobacter. The sequence continues at coordinate 72,226 of JAIQFC010000004.1, read as the reverse complement.
AAAGGTTCTTTGATTATACCAGACGCCGCTTAGTGAATCAGGTCGGGCGGCAGTTCACTTATTGGATGACGGGTGACGGGTACAGGTCGCTTTTTGGGACTTTCCACAAGCGTAATTTCAACGCTTTTTTGGGTGCGCCCCTTGCCAACGGGGCTATAATCATGGCGTAACTGGGCCCTTCCCCGACCGATGCGGGGATACGATGGCCGCATCGCGGGTGAAGCCGCTGCATTGGCTTGAGATTGCCGAGGTGGCTTATGACGCTAACGTTAGTGGCGATTGCCTTCGGGATTTTCGCCGTGGGTCTGATTATCCTCCTCATCTACCGTAGCACCCTCACCATGCACGAGGATGATCAACTCTTCCTGGACGATGCGAACTCCCATATGCAGGAGGAGCAGACAGAGCTTCTCAGCAAAGTGAACCGCCTGACGATTCCGCTACGCGTGTTCGCCGCGGGCTCGGGTGTGTTCCTGCTCGTGCTAATCGGCATGTGGATCTCGCAGAAGCTGAACGAAGTGCAGTAACGACGCTGGCCTCGGGTTTGCTGCGGGCGGGATCCTTAGAGCACGGCCCATGAGTGTGCGGGCGGCGATCTAACTTGTTCGCCGTCCGCGTTCTTATATTCTCTTCGCCCAATTTGGAACCGGACGTCGTCCCAGCCTGCTGAACGTCACCTGTTTCCCACAGAAAAAACTCACATCGAGGTATTGGCCTTCTGGGCGTGGGGGGTTGCTGTACCGCAGATATCTGTTCTGATTGCGCGCCGGCTCTCAGAATCGATACATGAGACTCCCCCGGTCTTCTCACCCTCTCTCTGTCTCCATTCGTTCCCTGTCGGGCCTCGCCGTGCTGCTGGTCGGTTTTCTGCCGACCGTCGCACTCGCAAACACCGGACAACTGACGTGCAATCCGTGTACCTTGTACTACGGAACCATCGTTGTCGGGCAAACAGAAACCCTGCCGACAACCTTGACGAACACGCAAACCACCAGCGTGACCATTTCCTCGATCACGACCAGCAACAGTGCATTCAAGGCCACAAACATTACGCTACCCCTGACTCTGGCGGCCGGGAAGAGCGTGAGCTTCAACGTGATTTTCGCTCCCACGGCCACTCATTGGGAGGGCGGGAAGACGACCGTCGCCAGTAATGCCTCGGACAAAACGCTCACGGTGCAAGTTGGAGGGGTGGGTGTAGGCAGCGAGTCCCTTACTCCAAGTCCCGCAACCCTGGCGTTTGGCAACGTGCCGGTCGGAACTACAGCGACGCTGCCCATGGCATTAACCAATTCCGGCGGGTCCAACATCATTCTGGCCCAGACGCAGTTGAGCGGCACGGGATTCGCGGTCAGCGGCCTCACCTTGCCAGTCAAACTCCAGCCCAAGCAGACGGTAACGTTTAGCCTGACCTTCACTCCGCAAACGGCAACCACAGTCGGTGGCAGCCTGGTTCTGCCCAATGGATCAGTTACGATCCCGTTGACCGGCACCGGAACTTCGTCGACTCAGGGTCAACTGGCGTTCAATCCCTCCTCAGTGAACTTCGGTGATGTGAATGTAGGTTCGACGGGCACGCAATCGATGTCGGCGACGGCCACGGGTGCCAGCGTCACCATCACCTCGTCCAGCAGCAGCAGTTCGTTGTTCGCGCTGAACGGAGCGTCGTTTCCGCTGACGATTGCCAAAGACCAGAGTGTGTCGTTTAACCTTGCGTTCACGCCCAAAACAGCCGGAGGGGCTTCGGGAACGCTGACCTTCATCAGCAACGCCTCAAACTCGAAAGCGCTGGAGAATCTGAGCGGCACGGGAACCACGCCGCAGTACAGCGTCAACCTCACGTGGAGCGCGAGTTCGTCTCCCGTGGTGGGATACTACGTTTATCGCGGCACCAGCTTGAAGGGCTCCTACTCCAGGGTGAATTCCACGCCGGATCCGGCCACCACCTACTCCGATGGCACCGTCGCCTCTGGAACCACGTATTACTACGAGGCCACATCTGTGGATTCCAGTGGACAGGAGAGCGTCCCCTCAACGGCAGTTTCCGCAGTGGTTCCGTAGATTAGCGGAGGAGAGAGAAGATCAGGAGGGCTGGATTTCGAGTCTAGTCGGGCACAGGCACAAGATCGTGCAGTGTCAAACCCGGAAGAGAGCTAAGCGGATGACTTCGGGACAGCCCCTCAACTCCCGCAATCGGCAGCAGCAGGCGCCAAAGGACATTACGTAGGCCCTATCATCGGACCTCGAGGGATTCCGCCTGCGAAGTGTCGCCAACGAGATACTCCATCGTCCGGGATGAGCATGAGGGAAACAGGTTTATACTCATCCAGACTTGGGAGCCGAAATTAGACCTCCCGGGATAGAGGGCGTGTGACATGCAGCCTGATGGGTCGCCTGGCGCCGCGTTGACACCAAGCATTGTCTTCGAGAATCTGCAAGCTTTCCAGCGGACCTTCGCTCTGAAGGCGGCGATCGAGTTGGACATATTCCGCGCAGTCGGCCAAGGACCGGGCGACGTGCCGTCGATCGCTCGCCATGCGAAGGCGTCGGAGCGCGGCATCCGCATTCTCTGCGATTATCTCGTCATCTCCGGGCTGCTGCAGAAGCAAGACGGTCGCTACCGGCACACGCCGTCCAGCGCGGCATTTCTGGATCCCGATTCGCCAACCTGCCTGGCTTCGATCGCCCGCTTCCTGTCACTCCCGGCGATGCGCGAGCCCTATGAACACCTCGCCGACATCGTGCGCAACGGGAGGACGGTGCTTCCGGGAGAAGGCTCGGTGGAGCCCGAGAACCCGATCTGGGTGGAGTTCGCGCAGAGCATGGGCCCGATGATGGCACCGATGGCGGGGCCGTTGGGAGCCATTGTGCTGGAAGGTCGTGCCGGTCCGATGCGCGTGCTGGATATCGCCGCCGGCCACGGATTGTTCGGCATCGAGATCGCCAAACAGAATCCGCACGCGCACGTGACTGGGCTGGACTGGGCTCCGGTGTTGCGGGTCGCGCTGGAAAACGCGCGCAGTGCGGGCGTACACGACCGCTACAATATGCTCCCGGGCAGTGCGTTTGAGGTGGAGTTCGGGGACGCTTACGATGCGGTTTTGCTGACCAATTTCCTGCACCACTTTGACGTGGAAACGTGCGTGGAGCTATTGAAGAAAGTTCACCGCTCGCTCAAACCAGGAGGATGTGTAGCGACGCTGGAGTTTGTGCCGAACGAGGATCGCGTGTCTCCGCCGATGCCTGCGGCGTTCAGCCTGACCATGTTGACGTCAACAGCTTCGGGCGACGCCTACACGTTCCGGGAGCTGTCGGAGATGCACCGCCATGCCGGCTTCGATGCGGTGACGGCCCATCCCATCCCCATGAGCCCGCACACGATTGTGATGGCGCGGGCCTAGGAAGGGGTCTGGTTTCCTGTTCCTTTACATCAAAGCTGAGAGGTCAGACCAGAACTCGCCTTTTCGCGGTTTACGTCGATCGTGTTCACGTTCCGTGGCTCGAGGCAAGCCGGGTATCTGTGTTGCTCCCCGGCGGTTTGGAAACCGGCTTCGCGGACTTTGCCCAAACGTTTCAGGTTCAGAGCGTTCCGATCTTGACTTGGAGTCACCGATAGTCCATCTTTCGCTCGATGGAGCTATCCGACGGAGGGGAAGGGTGCGATTACTTCGAAGAGTTTTTGGGTTCGGTACGATACTCGCGGCGCTTTTTGCAGCAGAACTGTTGTTCGCGAGCGACACCATCTTGATTCATGGGCACATCTACACGGGAAATCCGAGGGTGCCATGGGCGCAAGGTCTGGCCATCACGGGAACGAAGATTGATGCCGTGGGGACGGATGAGGAGATCCTGACGAGGACGCAGGCCAAAACGGAAGTGATCGATCTTCACGGGCGCACGGTGATTCCGGGAATCTCGGACTCGCACACGCATATGTTATTCGGCGGGCTGGCCTTGCATGGACTCAATCTTTCGACTCCGGAGGCCAGCGTCACGCAGGACAATCCTGATTTGCTGGTAGAAAAAATCAAAGCATACGCTGCGAGCCATTCAAAGGACAAAATTCTTTTCGGCAGGGCAGACTTCAGCACGGTGCCTCCGGCCGCTCCTACGCATGAGTTGCTGGATCGTGCGGTAGCGGATCGTCCTCTGGTGATTCATAACACCAGCGAACACGCGCTGTGGGTGAACGCAAGAGCACTGGCGCTTGCGGGAATTACCGACCAGGCAGTCGCGGATCCAGAGGAGGAGCGAAACATCGTCCGCGATGCCAGCGGTCGCCCGAGCGGCCTGCTGCTCGAAGCGGGGATGGAGGTGATGGAACGCGCGGTGTTCACCCAGATGACGCGTGAAGAGAAATTGGAATCACTGCGCAATGCTTCGCAGTACCTGAACCGCTATGGCATCACCAGCGTGGTGAATGCGACAGGTAACCTGGCTGAGATCGAACTTTACGCCGCATTGCGCGAACGAGGGCAACTCACCGTCAGGACCAGGAACTCGTTTGGCGCGGTTGCGGTGAACCACCACCTGACGCCGGCATTTCTTGCGGACCTTGAGAAGGCGCGCACGCAATACCATGACGATTGGGTGTCTGCAAACCTGGTGAAATTCTTTTCTGACGGCGGCAGCGGGATGATTCCTCCGCTGACCTACCAGGCGTCGGACTTCAAAAAGCTCGTGCTGGAGCTAGACAGGCGTGGATATCAGATCATGACGCACTCGCTGCGCGGCGACACGGCGCACATGGTGCTGGACGCGTACGAAGAACTGGAAAAGATAAATGGGCCACGCGATCGGCGATTGCGTATGGAGCACGCGGACGTGGTGGCGACAGAGGATTTGCCACGTTTTGCGAAGCTTGCGGTGGTCGTGAGCATGCAGCCGACGTTTTGCTGCGGGGATAACGGTGCGAACTTCGATCCGCAAGATAAGACGCCTACCGACCGGTGGCAGAGTCTCGAGAGGAGCGGGGCGCGGCTGGCGTTTGGCAGCGACTGGCCCTGCACGTGGCCGCCAGACCCATTTGTGAGCATCCAGGAGGCGGTGACGCGACAAGTCTGGAGATCGGCAGTCACGAACGGGCTCGCGGGAGCCGTCCTGGATGGAGCAGGACAAGGGGGAGCCGTAGCGGTCTCCCTCGCCTACGTCCCGGAAGAGCGCATCTCTGTGGAGCAAGCGGTCCGAGGGTACACGCTCGGATCGGCGTATGCACGGTTCTCTGAAGACAAACTGGGATCGCTGGAGATCGGCAAGGAAGCGGATCTGGCAGTGCTGTCGCAGGATATCTTTTCGGCTCCCGCCGGGTCGATTGGGAAAACGAAGGTGCTGCTGACCATGGTTGACGGAAAAGTAGTGTTCCGTGAAGGGAATTGAGCAGCTGTCGATCGCGGATCCCCAACACCGGGGTGAATCTCAGTGATCTGCAAGACTTGGCGGCCTAGCATTCGTCGCCAAAGGGAGCTTGAGATCTTCGGCTCGGCCCGCGGGCCCCACAGATCCTGTCGTAATGTGAATAGAAGTTTACCCCTGGACTGACTGACGTGACCTAGTACTCGTAGGTCTGTCCGGAGATGACCGTGCTGTCGCCAGTGGTCGCGCGCGGTCTGACAGGAGAGCGCCTACTCGGCGCCCTTGTAGGCAGGTGGTTCTGTAGGATCGACGGAGTGAGTAAAGAGGGTCAGGAGGTCTGGAGTTCTCTCGAATCGGGCACGTGAGCAAGATCGCGCATTTCGGTGATGGGATCTTCGCAGGCTACCGCGATCACAAATCCCGGATCCGGCGGGCATGGTTCAACGCGTCGTACTTCCCCATCTCCTACAAGTTGAATCGGACGAAGGATCGGTTCTCCGCGCAGGTTCATGGTGAAGTGGACCCTGCTTCCCACCGGAATTCGCACCGGTGATTCGAGGAGCAGCCCGAGGACGCTCACATTTCTGCTTGAACCTTCGATTTCCGGGAGCGAACCAGTAGCAGAAAACCTCAGGCGTACGGAGTATTTGAGGTCATAACGGCGGTATCTGCGTCGTTCCAGAAAAGACGACGCTATGGTCGCGCTCGAGTCGTTCATGGGAGGCTCCGATCAGCGCTTCTTATTTCAGATTGGGTTGGTGACGTTGTTGGGGAGGGCCGATTCCTAGGGTCAGGGAATGATGGCGGTGACCTGCTGTGAATACCCGCTCCTTGCGCCATTTTCAGCCAGTGCTTTCACCTTGTAATGGTAGGTTCCCTTGGGTGCAACGTCGCGATCCACGCAGCGGGTTCCCGGCATGGGATTCGTATTCATCCGGTTGCTCTCGGAGAACGTCTCCGACACCACGCTCCGGTACACGTAATAGCCTTTTACCGCGTCGCGCGCAGCGGTAGATGCCGGAACGCTGGCATTCCATGAGAGTGTGACCGAGTGTGACGTCGGAATCGTCGGCGAGGCAGTTCCGTCGCAAGCCGGAATATCTTCCGTGCGAATCAAGAGTTTCGTTTCCCCTGCTTTCGGACTCGATGGGTTGTCCGATTGGCAAGACGCGCAGGCGTGCAGAACCGGCAAGACTGCCATGCAGATCACTGCAGCCTGAGTCGCTTTTCGTAACGATCTCATCGATCCCGCCTTCCTTGTCTTAAGTGATGAAAACTCGGGCCGTGCCTGAGTTGGCACCAGCCCGGCCCGGTTGTCACCGTCTTGTTCGCTTACCGAAGTGAATTCCCTTATTCAGGATGCTTTGCTGGAAAACGTACAGGGGTTCGGCATCCACACGCCCGTCAAGCGTGACAGTCTTGAGCAGTCCAAACGAGGTTGAGTTCACATTGCTCACATTCAACTGCGTCTCCGACGAGAACCACCCAATGCGGAGATTGTCACTCCGATAAGTCAACACGTCCGGCGGCGTGGCCGGCAGCGTTGCCGAATGCTGGGCCATGACCGGGAGGACAAAAAAGCTCAGCAATACGCAAAGGGGGACCAGATGAGAAATCCAACGGCCGGAAGTCATTGCATAGTCTCCTAATCGGGATTCAGCGGTGTGAAAGCAGGAACATAAACTACTGGATCTGCGAATTTGACGGTTCATGGGGGCGGGCAATAAAGCGCAAAATATTGCACCCAGGACACGACTTGTGGTATCAGCGCATCGCTAAGTCGTTTTATTAGAACCGTTTACATGGGTCACGACTTGTTGGATCATGGCGCCGGAATTGCCCTTACAACGGGCAATATGCATATTCAGTTGCGCGCCACGCTTTGTTGCTTCGCGATCACATCCTTTACCGTATTACTGGGTGGAACGGCTTGGGCTCAGCAGCCGTCCATGGCTACTCTTAACAGCGAATCGATAGAGCCTTCGCCCATCATCGTGAGTACGCCCATGCCTCAGACCGGCGAGCAGCACAAGTTCTGGGACAAGAAGAACTGCTTCCTGTTCACAGCGGTTGCCGCCACCAGCGCTGCCGATTTCGCGGTGACGCGCTCCAATCTGCGTAACGGCGGCCAGGAAATGAATCCGGTGACGGGACTGTTCGGACGAAGCACCACAGGACTCGCTTTCAACTTCGCTGGTGAGACCGCGGGAGTAGTCGGGCTCAGTTACTTCTTCCATAAGACCGGCCACCACAAACTGGAGCGGGTCGTCTCCTTCGTGAATATCGGTGGCTCCGTTGGCGCCGTCTCGTTCGATCTTGTTCATCGCTAATTAAAGCTGCAATTGCGCGCGCATTCTTAACCGAGCACAATCTCGTCGCGCGGACCCTTCTTTGCCTTCCCGCTGGAGTCGCCACGCCGCAGTAACCAGAGAAGAGAGAAGATTCCCGCGAGAGCAATGGCAAAGAAGACAACCCCTCCGTGGTGATGCAGGCGGCCGTCGAGAAAGCCCTCGTCCACCCGTGTTCCCAGCCAGCCGATCGTGAAGATGCGCAAGCCATTCTTGGCTACAGAGAGCGGAATCGCGACCGCCACGACCAGCAGCTTTCGCCACGAAGAGCGCAGCACGATCTGGGCGAGCGCCACTGCAGTGACGATGAGCACCAGGCTTGATCGAATGCTGCTGCATTCCGGCGCAACTTCGAGTTCGACGCCGGGAATCGTGAGTACTAGCCCCTGACGCGAAACCGGCGTTCTGGCCAATGAGAACAGCAACTCCGCAGCGACAACAGAGCCTTGTCGCAGTCCGCCAATCAGAGGGTTCAGGACAATGGCAGGGATCGGAACCATCCACAACAGAAATGCCAGAGGGAGCAGTAGCGTTCGGGATGTCCGAACACCAAAACAGAGGGCGAAAGAACCGACCCACCAACTGACAAGACCAAGCATGCTGACCGAGAGCTGGATGTCGGGCACCTCGGCCAACTTTTCCCATCTCGCTAGTCCGGCGAGCAAGAGTGCAAACGTCAGCAATCCGCCGCTCCAAATGCTGGGCCGGAACTCCACGGTGTGCCAGTTCCACTGCAGGAAAATCAGCACAGCTGTCAGAGGAAGAATCAGGAGCACATGGGTGTATTTCTCGTCCCCAAGCGCAAGGGAGAGCGTGTTGAGCAGAGGGCCGAACCACAGCAACAGAGACACCGCGCAGAGAACGGCGAAGCTCAATCCGGCCGAGACCTTACTTGGATTTGAAGTCACTGGTATGGCTGTCGGTGGGGCTTTTAGAACCGCTGAACAATCCCGGCGATACGGTCTCCGGCATGTCCATCCCACAGGGGAGGAATGACGCCCTTCTTGCCGTTCCCGTCGAGAATGCTGTGGAGTTCCCGGGTTAATCGATTCTTGTCTTCGCCCACCAGAATGTTCGTCCCCATGGTTACGGTGATTGGGCGTTCTGTGTTCTCACGCAGTGTGAGGCACGGCACTCCCAGATAGGTAGTCTCTTCCTGAATACCGCCGGAGTCAGTGATGACCACTGCCGCACGGAGCTGCAATGCGAGGAACTCAATGTAGGGAAGGGGATCCACCAAGTGGAGCTTCGGAACAGAGAGTCCAAATTCTTTGATCCGCTGACGAGTCCGGGGGTGCACGGGGAAGACAATTTCAATGCGCTCGCTTGTTTCGCGCAGCGAATCAAGCACCCTCCGTAGGTTCTCGCTGTCATCCACGTTGGAAGGACGGTGCAGTGTCACCAGAGCCAATCGTTCGGGAAAACCATTCGTGTGACAGCTCCTGGCAGCCGGCAACAGCTGGATGAGCGAATCAATCATGACGTTGCCGACGCGATGGATCTTCTCGCTTGGAACGCCTTCAAGTTGGAGGTTGGCGTCGGCGTCCTCAGATGGAGTGAATAACACATCGGAGAGCCGGTCGGTGACGATGCGGTTGACTTCCTCCGGCATCGTCCGATCAAACGAGCGGAGGCCAGCCTCGACATGACCCACTGGAACGACCAGCTTGGCACAAACCAGAGCAGCAGCCACCGTGGAGTTGACATCACCGTACACAAGAACGAGGTCCGGCTTGTGTTCCAGAACCACCGGTTCAAAGCGGCGCATGATTTCGGAAGTCTGGAAAGCGTGACTGCCAGATCCCACTTCCAGATTGATGTCGGGCTCGGGAATCTCGAGCTGCGTGAAGAAGACGTCGGACATGTTCCGGTCGTAGTGTTGACCGGTATGAACTAGTGTTTGCCGCAGTCCCCGTCTCTTGATGGCGCGCAAGACGGGTGCAGCCTTCACAAAATTCGGACGCGCGCCAACGACGTGCAACAGATGCATGAATTTGTTTGACCTCAAGAGGGGCACGACCGAAACGATGCCAGCCCACGGTCCAATACACTCACTGTACGCTCCTCAGGTTGCGCTTGAGCACCTTGCCTGCGCTGTTCTTGGGAAGACAATCTGTCACGACAAATTCTCTGGGCACGAATTGAGGTTGCATGTGCTCCTTGCAGAACACGCGAAAGCACGCCTCGAATGCCGGACAACCAGGCATGCGTGCCACCAGAAATGCCTTGACAGCCTCTCCCAGAACCTCGTCCGGCATTGCGACCACGGCTGTTTCGAGCAGACACTCGAACTCTTGTAGTTGACTCTCCACTTGCCGGCAACTGATCCTCTTGCCCCCGCACTTCAGGAAGTCCTTGGCGCGATCAACAATATAAATGAAACCGTCTTCGTCTACGGTTGCTAAATCGCCGGTGTGAAGTGTGCCGTTAGAAAACGTGGTTGCCGTCTCTGCTGGTTCCCGCCAGTAGCCCAGCGCAACATTGTCGCCTTCAGCCACAATTTCGCCGACTTCTTCTGGTCGGACTTTATGGCCCGACTCGTCCACCACATACAATTTAACGCCGGGGATCCCTTTTCCAACTGAGCCAAGCTTCTGGTCGAGCAGGTCGGGCGGCAAATACGAAAGGCGTGCGGTCGCTTCCGTCTGGCCATACATGATGAAGATCTGGGTTCCGGGTAGAGCTTCTTTGAGTTCTTGAATGAACGCTGGCGCTAGATGGCCGCCCGCCTGTTGCACATAACGCAGACGAGGAAACGTCTTTTTTCGCAGGCTGGAGTTTCGCAGCAGTATCTGGAAGTGGCTGGGGACTCCAGCAAAGCCTGTGCAGTCAGTCTCCAACATGCGTTGCAGAATTCGTTCTGGATACATGAATCGAGCGTCCACCACTAGGCTGGCACCCACTCTAAGGTGCGTGTGGAGAAGCGATGTGCCAAAGCAGTAGTGGAAGGGCAAGACCGTCATGATGCGATCGGCTTCCGTTAGCCCAAGATACTCGATGATGGACTCGGTATTAGCCATGATATTGCGGTGCGACACCATCACGCCGCGGGGTTTTCCCGTCGAGCCAGACGTGAACATCAGAGCGGCCAGATCACTCGGTTCAATCTTGCACGCCGGAGTTGGTACCTTTGGACTCTGCGATGCGACCTCATCGAAACTTGCTTTGGTCAGCAGATCAGGCAGGGCCTGACTTTCACGGTCCATGATCAAATGCATGCCCCGGAAATGTGATGCATGTTTAGCAGCAAATCCTGCCTGCAGGACAGCCACTCGTGCCTCTGTCACCGCCAAAACATGTTCAAGGTCTTCTGGGGTGACAGTCGTCGGCAGGGGTACGCAGACTAAGCCGGCGCGCAAAATTCCCAGGTAAGCGCCCACCCAGAAGAATGAGTTGTCGCCTGCCAGGACAACCCGGTCGCCTTTGCGGCAGCCAAGTCCGTCGAAGTGGCGGGAAAATGCGGCCGCCGCCGCTTGCAACTCTCCGTAGGTTCGTTCCTCATCGGGGAGACGCAGCGCAATGCGATCGGGTGGCTTGCCTTCAAGGAGAAAGTCGGCGACGTTGAGATTATCGCGAGCCATGTTCGTTTTCATAGAGGCTCCGAAAAACTGGCTCTGAGCTGAAAAGAGAACGGTGGCGTTATTGAATTCCCTGTACTTCTTCGATCAACAGCGGCGCAGAGCGCAAATAACGTGCCACCAGACGCTTCGATTCAATCATCGCGTACACCCGCTGCACTTGTTTTTCGTCCATGCCGACGGCGGGAGCGAGATCGGCAGCGGTGATATTGTTGTTCTTGCCGTAGAGACAGAGGTCCATCTTGGCAAGGGGAATTGCAAAATAGAACTCCTCCTGCGATTGCTCGAGGGAATAAGTGTCGGTCGTCGAAGGCCGGCGTTGGATTTCCTCGGGCACCCCAAGATATGCCGCCAGTTGGTACACCTGGGTCTTATAAAGGTGTGCGATGGGTTTGAAATCCGCCGCGCCATCGCCGTTCTTCACGAAAAACCCTTGATCGTATTCCAGCCGATTCGGTGTGCCCGCTACCGCGTACTGGTAGAGATCGGAGTAGTAATACTCAATGATCTTGCGGGCGCGCTGCTTGCAGTTCGTGGCTGCAACGATGCCCAGATAGGCGTCGAGGCTGAGGCGAACCTTTATGGTCTCTCCGTTCGGAGACTGCACGACAATCGAGAAAATCGCGTACCGGTCCGCGTCCACAAGGTTCGGCAAGACGATCTTGCACTTGTAGCCTTCCCCGTACTCCGGAACCATTGTCCGAATGGCAGCATCGCGCCGCTCATAACACCGGGCTCCCTTCAGGATCGGGCTGATATCTTCGGTGAAGGACCGTATTCCCAAATTATCGGCTACCATGCGGCCAAGACGAAGGCTATCGGGAGACGAGTCGGCTTCCGGGGTGAAAAGCGCCACTACACGCTCTTTACCGAGAGCTCGGGCACACAGATGGGCGACTACGCTGCTGTCGATGCCTCCAGAGACACCCACCACAGCGCCCTTGCGCTTGAGCTGGCTGAAGACCAGTTCCCGAATGCGGGCAACAATCCGGTCGGTTTCGCGCCCAGCATCCACCTGCAGAATATTGGGCGAAATCATCGAGATCGAGCTCATAACTGTCCTCCTGGCACGGTTTTCTGGTCCAGCGGGACAGATCCTGCAACGGAATTCATTTTCCGAGAAAGAAACGCCGCGACACTGTTGACCGAGTCCATGTTCTCTGGAGTCAGATCCTCGTCTTCAACGGTGATCCCGTAAGTTTCCTCCAGAAACGTCACGAGTTGCAGCACGCCTGTAGAGTCGACAATGCCTTCGCCAAGGAAGGAATCGTCGTCGGTGAACGTGCGCTCCTGGTTGAAGAGAAAATTCTCCACGATGAACTCACGTACATGCTGGCCAACCGACTTTTCTGTGAACATAAGTGCTAGCCCCTTTTTCGGTACTAGTGAATTGATGCACTGGCCCGCTCCGGGCGCGTCCTCAAGAGAGGATGTAGCTATGACTGGGCAAGAATGAACAGCAGTCGCTCCGCAGCTGTTCGCCGTCCGACTTCATTCAGATGGCCGCCATCGTCCGTGTATTCTGGTGCGAGCGTGTAGATCGATTGGTTGCCGCGTCTGAAGTACGACCGCGAGCGATCGTCGTGCGTGGACTCGATCTCTGCCAGATCGAAGATTCGCTCGGTTTCCGCATAGGTCTTTCTCACGAGGTCATTGAACTGGTTACGTTTCAAATTGGCCTCCTGCGACGTCTCTCTTCCAAGCAAACTCTTGATCCACACTTTGGCCGCCGGTTCCCCCGCTGTCAAAGGTACCGTTACGTGGACAATCCTGACGGCAGGAAATCCTGCCTTCAGAGAGCCAATCTCATCGCGATAGCTGGCAAACATCTTGGGAATATCGGTCGAAGAGTCAATGTCGACATAGCAGAACTTGAACATTGCAATTCCGCCCTGTGCTCCCATTCCCTTGTCGAGCAGGGCAGAGAAGGCGTCAATCTTCGATTGAGGGTTCCCGTTTTGCCCCATCTCACACTCAACGAATGCCGGGCCGGAGATTGACTGCGGATCTGATGACTTTACGAGGTTCAGTTTCAGCCGGGGATCCACACTCGCCAAGTCCCTAATGCCCTGGATGATGTTGTTGCCGACCGATTGATGCCCAAAGAAGATCTTCTTCGCCGTTAGGCCAGAGATCTGCTGATCAGTCAGTGAGTGCGGACTGGGTGCGGCTGTGGTTTCCACGGATCTCCTCCCGCGGGCAGTGCCGGGACCGCGCCCTGTTTCCACGTGGTGCTTCTCGCTCCTCGTCGGTGGACGAACTGTTCAAGCAGGATCTGGGTCGAGAGAATACCCACGAAAGCCATGTCATCTTTGACGCTAATGGCCCGGCCACTCTCGAACTTAGCCACCAGCGCCGCGACCGACCCGGGGTTGAAAATGCTGTCCCTTTTGATATGTTCGGCAGACAACATGTCTTGCGCGCAATTTCGTGTACCAGAAAAGAAACTCTTTCCATCGGGCGCGCGGTAAGGTTGCTTGAAACGCCACTGAATAGACCGGGGAATGAGTCCGTGGGCCGCCCGCTTCAACAAGTGCTTTTGATCAAGGACCTTCATCTTCAACCGCGGCGGCAGCTTCGCAGCGAACTCCACGACGCGGTGGTCCAGGAAGGGGTACCTTCCCTCGACCGAATGGGCCATGGCCATGCGATCGCCTTGGGATGACAGGATGTATCCGGGCAACAGGTACATGGTCTCCAGGTACTCCGCCTGGTTGAACCCAGACCACGAACCGTAAGTACTGGGTAGAGAGCGTTCCAGTTCAGACAGATCATTCGATGATTGCGTTTCGGCGCGAACTGTTTCCGATAGAAACATCTTCAACCTGGCCGTCAACTCCCAGCGTGGCAGATGGGAGAAGAAGGGACTCGCGAGATCTTCCGGAGCAACGTGGAAGAACTTCTTCAGATATGCGACCGGTTGGCGCTGGATTCCATCCATGTACGGGTAGAGTCGCTTGAGCAAAAGCGGGCGAACATGGGATTCAGGCTTTCGGCCCCAGAAGCGACGGATCTTCGCTTCCTTGAATATGTCGTATCCACCCATGGTCTCGTCTGCGCCTTCGCCGGTCAGAACGACCTTGAAACCATTCTCTCGAACCAACTTGGCAAGCATATAGAGCGGTGCTGGCGCAGTCCGGAGGATTGGCTGTTCGGTGTGCCATATCACGTCCGGAAAAACGTGGGCGATATCGGCGCGGGTGCAGCGCACGTCGCTGTGCTGGGTGTGGAGGAATGCGCTGGCTTCTCTCTGGTATGCACTCTCATCGAACTCGGGATCATCAAAACCAACGGAAAACGTGCGGAGCTTGTCACCCACCAGGGACTTGGTCAGAGCGGTGATGAAGGTCGAGTCTAGGCCTCCGCTCAGGTACGCCCCCACCGGCACGTCGGATCGCAGCCGGATGCGAGTGGCATCCCGCATCAGCGCCAGCAGTTCTTCGGTAAGCCTGTCTTCTCCGTCCTCAGTACGATCGCATTCAGGAGCATACTCCGGACGCCAGTATTCCCAGGTTCGAACCTCTCCGTTCTTGAGAACCAGCGAATGTCCCGGGAGAAGTTGCTGGATATTCTTGAACGCTGTTCTCGGCGGCAACGTTACCCAGAACGTAAAAATCTGATCCAGCGCGTGGAGGTCCAATTCAGCCGTCACCTCCCCGCAGGCAATCAGGGCCTTAATCTCAGACGCAAACAAGAAACTGTGTGAAGTTCGCGTGTAAAACAGCGGCCTGACGCCAAGCCGATCGCGCGAAATGAAGAGTTTCTGTCGCACGGCGTCCCAGATCGCGAATGCCCACTGACCATTGAGGTGCTGGACACAGTTCTCGCCCTCCTCCTGATAAAGATGCAGGATGACTTCCGTGTCGGAGCGCGTGGCGAACTTGTGGCCCTTCTGGATCAGCTCTTCCCGCAACTCAACGTAGTTGAAGATCTCCCCGTTGAAAGTGATCCAGAGCTGACCGTCCGCGCTGGACATGGGCTGCCGCCCGCCTTCAAGATCAATGATGCTCAGGCGGGCGTGTGCCAGCCCCGTTCCATTGGCGGTGTAGATCTCCTGGGCGTCAGGGCCGCGATGGCCCAACGTGGCAATCATGTCCGTGAGTTGCTCGCGATCTACGCGAGCGCCGCGGAGTTCAACGATTCCAGAGATTCCGCACATAGGGTAGTCAGAGTCTTGATCGAAAGTAGCTCGGAGAAGTCAGACGGTCCCTCTCCATCCTTCTTTTTCTGTCGTGTCGATCAGCTCGAAGTTGAGATTATTGTCGGCGAAAAAGAACGCGATGTCGTTGTTTCGAAAGGCTTCACCCGGTTGCGGCGGCACAAGCAATCGTGCGCCCTTCGCTTTCAGAAGAGGAATCTCAACCTGCAGGTTTTCGCAGCGAAAGCAAATGTGGTGAAGTCCTCCACCTTTTCGGGCAAACACAGACACCGGAGAGCTGGGGTCGGAACTTTCCAGCAATTTCACGGTCACCGAGTCCTTTTTGGCGAGAAAAGCGACCCTTACTTTTTGGCGGGTGTTGGTGACGATGTCCGAGTTCCGGGTATATCCAAACAGTTCTTCCCACTGCTGGATTCCTTGTTCCAATGACCGGACGACGATTCCAATATGGTCGACGACCATGGCTTACTTTCGGCTGAGAGTTTGAGCTCTGTCTTCGGCGCCCGATTCTCCCAGCGGCTCTGACGTCTTGGTGCCGGACTGCAAGGATGCGTGCTGCGCTCGTGTGGCCTCGGTTTCAACCGGCCGGCTGGATCCCAGCACCCACACCCCTTTTGCAGGATCAAACTGCTTCACGATCCGGGCGGGATTGCCAGAGAGCACGGAGTATGGCGGAGCACTGCGTGTGACCACGGCGTTGGCTGCCACGACACAATTCCGGCCCAGCGTCAGCTCTCCGCTGTCGCAGATGATGGCGGCGCCTTGTCCGATCCAGCTCCCCTGTCCGATTCGAATCCTGCCGCCCTCTGCAACTCCTTGGTCCCGAATCGGCAGCGTGACATCGCCAAAAGCGTGTCCGTGATCCTGGACCAGCACCGAGGCAGCGAACAAGACGTTTGGCTCAATGTGAATGCCGTTTTTAGCTGCGATATGGCAGCGGCGCGCAATGAAACAGTGATCGCCGATGACCAGCACCGCTTTGCCCTTATTGGCAGCGGAAGCGTATGCCTGGAGCCAAGTGTCCTTGTGCACGGTGACAAAGCTTCCAAGCTCAATTAGGCCCGTATTTCGCAAGTCACAGGTGTAATGAATCGAAACACTCTTGCCCAGGGAAGCGAACGGATAGGTCAGACGAACCCAGAGGCTGTAGAGCTTGGTAAGGATCCGGGGAATCATCCTCAGCGGATCATCAAAATCAATTCGGGGTCTTTGCCGATTTGCAGACATGGTGTTTGCTCGTCTTTGTCAGGCCTGAACCAAGCCGCGCTGGCACGAGACAAATCGCGAGAACAGCGACTCAGACATCGGGGTGCCTAGTTCTTTCGCAACAGAAGAGCCCAATCGTTGTTGTCCGGAGCCTTGGGGGAAGCCCAAACAGGACCCAGAGCTGGAGGTATGGCGGTTCGTTCGCCGGTTAAAGGATTGAACCAGGCGGCGTCATAGCGGCCCGCTTGGAGCCGGACGTTCACATTGCCACCGTGCGGCAGGTAGACCACATAGATCTTGCCGGGTTCTGCGAGACAATAGTTGCCGTTGTTCACCAGTTCATCGTGCGGCTCGGTTTCCCACCACTCGAAGCTGGTGAAGAAGTCCACCATGTGGGCATAACCACGCAGCATGGTCATGCTGTCATCCCCACGGCCGTTCATCCAGCCGCCGCCCGTGTCGGGCCACACGTTGATGCCGCGCCTCACCGTCTCACCCGTGGTTTGATAGCCTCCGGCCGTGACAATGTCCCATGCAGTCCGGCGCAGAGCATCTGCAGACTCAGATCCAAGCCCGGGAGCCCACATCGGGTAGTGATCTTCATAGCCATACTCTTCATTCGTTTGTGGGATGGTTCGACCAAACAGCCACTGCCGCTTTCTCTCCTTGAGCATGAAGGCATGTTGGTCTCTTGACCATTCCTGATAGGACGTGAAGCCAAACCAGTCAGAACCCCGATCCTGCTGGGCATTTTTCACCGGGTGGCTTGTGGCCAGATGGTGGTAGGGATCCCAGTCTTCGATCAGAGTGCCCGTTTGGTGGGTCCAGGTGTAGTCGCGATACTGATCCAGATCGTCGCCGAGATCCCATGTGATATTGGCGAACGCCCCGAAGCGCGCGACCGCGTAGCGGATGAAGCGGCGCTCATCGTCACTGCCGGCTTCCGGGTGGACACGACTGTCATTCATATCCAACACCAGAGAAAAGATCATGTCCCGGTCCCGCGCAAATCGGAGCGCGCGCTCAAACTTTTGCCAATAGTTGAGGTCAAAACGCGTGTAGTCGAAGCCGGGATGAAAGATGTCATCGGGATGTGAGGCGGGCCATACGGTAACGTTGACCGTCCAGTTTGGTCCGACCATCGCAGGCTCTCCGTAGAAGACGTTGGTCCTTCCCGCGATGGTCACGCGCATCCGGTTGATCTTCAGCTGGTGCAACCGCTCGATGCTGGACTGGATGACGTTCTCGTCCTTCCACCCCACCAGCCAATAAGCGGTCGTCCCGTTGAAAAAGTAATGATCCTTTGTGCCTTCCCAGATGAAGTGCCACGGATGCTGGGGGTCGAGGCGCAGCGGACCACGGCGATGTCCGTCAATCGCACGAAAAGTTCCGCTCGTGGTACTTTCTCCTCCACCTTGCCGGTAGCTAATGGAGTACTTGTAATCGCCCGGGGCAGGCGGCATGAAGCGGATGCGGAATAGGTCTCCACTATCGGAGTCGCAGAAGCCCTCGACTTGCCACTGTTTGCCTCCATCGGCTGACTCGAACCGCCCGCTGAGCGTGGCATCAGTAAACGGGTTCACTGCGCGAGGCCGGGAGACGTTAGCACTAATTTCCACGAAATCATAGGCCTCAATTGTGAGGGATGATTGAGAAAATGCAACGCTCAACGGTGTGGAGCGGCTGCAGGTATTCAAGACAATCAATGCGCCGGACAGAACAACGAGGAATCCTAGGTTACGATGAGCTGTCATCGGGAACTACCGGAGACTCTCGGTGATTATTGTGGAAGGCTTGAATTTTGTCCGTTCTCGCAGGTCCGTTTCAGACCCGGGTAAGGAATCTGGCCGCATGTAGTTTGCCGTCACAGAACCAACTTGCGGCCGTAGAAGGCCTCGGCGTAACCGCTGGGAGAATTGCATTCCATTCCCCGCAACCGCATGAGCGACAAGAAGGTGCTTTCCTCGAACCACCGCTTGGAGCTCTGCGATTGAAAGGAATCCATGATGAAGCGGATCTTCTTCTGGCAGATCTCCTGCGATAGCGGCACGAAAACGCCCGGCTGTCCTAGGTCGCCGTCGTACTTCGGAATTTCATACTCCAAGACGAGATGGTCGCGAAACGTATTCCACGTGAGTTCCGCGATCAGACGGTGGTCCTGGTGGGCGTCCTTGCGATTGTGGGTGAAAATGATGTCCGGAGAAACGTTCTGCTTCATCTCCTCGAAAATTGCTTTTACCTCGGCGCCGGAGAAAGGCATGAAGCCATCCTGGAAGGACTTCAGCAGGGGTCCTTGCAGATGGTCGCGCCCCACGAACAATTCTGCTGCGCGGCGCGCTTCGGCTTCCCGGACTCCGACTGCATTAAACACAACCCAATGGAATCGGCTACCCGGGTACTGTTCGGCCAGGTGGAGGACGGTGCCTCCACATCCGATCTCGATGTCATCGGAATGCGAGCCCAGACACAGGATTTCCAGAGGTCCAGCGGTCCCCCGGTCCAACTTCAGACGGATCATTCCTCGTTGCACCCCTTCATGTGCCATTTCTCCCTGAAAGTTGCCCATTGATTACCTTGAGGCAGGCAGCGCACCGGAACGGGAATCGTCATCCGGGTCACGCCTGAAGCCATATTGCACTTTGGTACTCCAAAATGTCGGGCGACAGGCTGCCGAACGCCCACAAGGCAGACACCACGTACAAGGCGAGGTTGCGCATGTCTTTGTACCACTTCACCGTCTCGTCCAAACCGTCCCGTAGTGACTTGCCGGGTCTCCAACAGAACGCGCGCTCCATAAACGTGGTGTCAGCCACTCGCTCCTGCTCGAAAGGGCGATCCGGTAGCGCCCCGAAGTCGGGCTCCACACCGTTGCCGATGAGTTCCGCGATCTGTTCAACCACCCGACGAATGGACACGCGGGATCCAGAACCCAAATCAAATGTGCTGCCTGGAATTGCCGGAGCAAGAGCCGCCTGTCTCAATCCCTCGACCACATCATCGATATAGACCCAGTCGACCAGCCGTCTGCCACTGCTCAGCTTTGGCCTGTCCCCATGCAAGAGGGAGAGAATCGTGCAGGGGATGACCTTGTTCACGTCTTGCTGCCCCGGACCGTAGGCCATGAAGATGCGGGGCACTACCACCGGCGCATGAAACAACGCCTGGAACATGCGGGCATAGCTGGTCGATGACCATTTCGCGGCGGCATAAGGCGAGCACGGAATTGTTCGATCCATTTGCTCCGGTTCTTCGGATGAACCGGCCAACACGATGCGCTCGCATCCCGTGTCAACTGCGCCCACCAAAACATGCACAGTACTCGCGAGATTCGCCTGGAAAACTGGTGCCACCTCGCTCAGTTCGCGCGATCCAGTAACCCGGCTCGCCAGGTGGAAAACAATGTGGGGGCGGATCTTTCTTAGAAGCGACCGAACGGTCTCAGCCTCGCAAAGATCGGCCCGCCACCACTGGACGCCGTCTTGTTGCCCGGTCCGATGAACTCGTGAAACCCCATGAACCTGATGTCCGTCCGACAATAAGCGCGCGCAAAGATGAGATCCAATAAACCCGCTTGCCCCGGTGACTAGTATTGTGCTCACTTTATTAGGCCCTCCTTTGCGGTTATGGCAGAGCAAACCCCGGTGGCAGCCCGCCCCGTGTGATCGGCTGCCGGCTTCGCGATGTGATTCCACACTTTCCACGGCGCTGCACCCTCGTTGAGGTCTTCCAGGCTCTGCTTGTCCTTGAACGTATCCATGCACTGCCAGAAACCGTTGTACTTGTATGCCAACAGAGTTTGGGTTTCGATCAACCGCTGGAACGGTTCGCGTACCAGTTCCTCGCCCGGCTGAATATGGCCAAAGATCTCCTTGCGCATGACAAAAAAGCCGCCGTTGATCCAGATGTCGGACCGGGTCAGGGGGCAAATCTCACCGACCATTCCACCCAGCCCGGCGTTTACAATGTCGAAGCTCGCGGTGGGTTGCACCAGCAACAGTGAGGCAACCGCATTGCTCCGCTGGAACGTTTCGACCATGTCGGGCAACGGGACATCGCTCAATCCATCACCATAGTTAGCCAGGAACATTTCTTCGCCCTTCAAGTACGGCTCTACCGCCTTCAGTCGCTCGCCGATGTTGGATTTCGCGCCGGTCTCTACGAAGGTGATCGTCCAATCGTCGATGTCTCGGTTCAGGAACTGTACTTGCGTCCCGCCCTTCGACCACACGAAGTCGTTCGAGACGGATTCATCGTAGTGCAGGAAGTAGTCCTTGATCGCATTGCCTTTGTACCCGAGGCAGAGAATGAAGTCCTTGTGTCCGAAGTGGGCGTAGTACTTCATCAAGTGCCACAGAATTGGGCGGGTGCCGATCTGCACCATGGGTTTGGGGACCTCGTCGGCGTATCCCCTGAGCCGCATGCCGGCTCCTCCACAAAAGAGAACCACCTTCATGATTTGCCTCCGCGCTTCTTGCTCAATAGACGGCAACCTTCGGGATGGGCACAACAAAACGTCCGCCCCACTCCCGGATGAACTGCAACTGCTCCATGATCTCGTCCTTCAAATTCCAGGGGAGGATCACGACGTAATCCGGCTTCATTTCGCGAATTTGGTCGGGATGATAGATCGGGATGTGATTGCCGGGCAGGAACCGTCCCTGTTTATATGGACTTCGATCCACGGTGAAGGCGATCAGATCCTTCCCGATGCCGCAGTAGTGCAATAAGGTAGCGCTCTTGCCCGGTGCTCCGTACGCGGCGACTTTTTTACCCTGCTTTGCAGCCGTGAACAGGAAATCCACGAGCGCGAGCTTGGTTTCTTTCACCTGCCGCGCAAAGCTCTGGTAACCCTCCACCTTGTTGAGTCCGGCTCTTTCTTCGTCGGCAAGCACCTTTTCTACGTTCGGTTCGATGCGGTGCGTCGTGTCCTCAGCCCGGCAGGCATACACGCGGAGCGATCCTCCATGCGACTTCAGTTCCTCTACATCGAATACTCTCAGCCCGTGTGCTTCCATGATCTTTACCGTGCTGAGCAATGAAAAATACGAGAAGTGCTCGTGGTAGATCGTGTCGAATTCGTTGTGCTGGATCAGCTGAAGCAGGTGTGGGAACTCCAGCGTCAGCACTCCTTCGGGCTTCAACAGGATCTTGAGACCCTCAACGAAGTCGTTCAGATCGGGAACCTGCGCCAGCACGTTGTTGCCTAGAACAAGGTCGGCGCAGCGGCCCTCGCTGGCCAGCTTATTTGCCAGATTGGTTCCGAAAAACTGCACCAGAGTAGGAACGCCCTTTTCAACTGCCACCTTGGCCACGTTCGCGGCCGGTTCGATCCCCATCACCGGCACGCCTCGCTTGACGAAGTACTGGAGCAGGTAACCATCGTTACTCGCCACTTCAACCACAAAGCTCTCGCTGCCTAGCCCGAATCGTGACTTCATGGCCTCGCAGTACTTGTCACAGTGCTTAAGCCACGAGTCCGAGTAGGAAGAGAAATAGGCGTAGTCGCTGAAGATGTTCTCCGCGCTCTCGTATTCTTCCAACTGCACCAGCCAGCAGTGATCGCACACATAGACGTGAAGCGGATAATAGACCTCTCCGCGATTAAGGTCGGCAGAGGACGGATAAGTCTCGCAAAGCGGAGACATTCCCAGATCAACAAACGTTCGCTGCAGGCCGGTACCGCAGAAGCGGCAAGGCTTGGCTGCTGTTTGCGGCTGAGTTTCCAGAGAAGGCATGGTCGTAGTCATAGTTTGTTTCGGTCTGGTGAGTCTTAGGCAAGTGCTGGAGTTTCGGCCGGTTGACGACTCCAGCGCAAGGAGTCATCAAGCTGGCCCGCTTCCTGGAGCCGCCGGATCTGGCTGATGCGAACGTAACGGCCACGCTCCATATCGTTCGCGGTCAGTCCGACGGATCGATAGGCGTCGTAGAGTTCCTGAGCCCCTTTGCGGGCACTCCACTGCGGACGGAAGTTTGGCAGCACGCGGCGTATCTTGGCACAATCAACCCGGTAGCAGCGTTTGTCCGGGCCGCCTCCGGGAGCAAACTCGACGCGGCAACCCGGAACGGTTTCGGCAACGATGTCGGCCAGTTCGCGGATGCGGTAGTTTTCTTCCGTCTGCCCGACGTTGAAAACTTCGTTATGGACGACATCCTGCGGGGCATCGAGCACAGCGACGATCGCCGCCGTAATGTCGCGAATGTGGACGATGGGACGCCAGGGCGTACCGTCGCTCTTGATGTAGACGCGCCCAGTTGTGTAGGCCGAAGCCACCAAGTCGTTGAGAACAATATCCAGCCGTAGGCGCGAAGATACGCCATAGGCGGTTGCATTCCTCAGGTACGTCGGGCTGAAGTGTTTGTCCGCCAGCGGAGTGATGTCGCGCTCGACTAAAACCTTGGACTCCCCATACGGAGTTACGGGATTCAGCGAAGCCTTTTCGTCGAGGAAGTCGTCACCCGCCGCGCCATAGGTGCTGCACGAGGAGGAGAAGACGAAGCGCTTCACCCCGGCATCCTTCGCCAACGTTGCCAGTTTCACCGACGCGCGATGATTGATGTCATAGGTAAGCTGGGAATCGAGATTGCCCAGAGGGTCGTTCGACAAAGCGGCCAGGTGCACCACCGCCTCAAAACCCTCCAGATCGGCTTTCGTCAGATCGCGGAGATCCTTGCGAACTTCCGGGAGCAACGGAGACTCCTTCCCGAAATCGCAACCCGCAAAAAAGTCGGTGTCGAGGCCGGTGACTTCATGGCCGGCAGATCGCAAGATTGGGGCCGCCACCGCGCCGATGTAGCCTTTATGGCCAGTCAGCAAGACTTTCATAAGACTCCTGTCGAACTAAGAATGATCTACGAATGAGGAATAAAGGTCCGTACCGAACTGGTGAAATTTAACTGCGGACTGTGGAACCGCAGTTCGCGTCCACCGAGACTGTGAGTTAGAGGAGGTCAGTCGATGATATCGGGGTCCATGCCCACGGGCAAGAGCTACAAGGCATTGATTATATTATACTTACAGTCTTGCGATGCTAGCCCCCGAGGAGGCGCCCGAGGGGTTGCTGTTCAGGCTTCGGCACCAGGAACCCGGGCCAGCAGACCTCCCTCCCGAAGAATCTCAGCGGCGTTGCGGATCGCCGCGAACGATAGTCCCGAACGCTCGGCGATATCCAGCAGGGAGTGCTCTCCATCGGAGAAGTTCAGCACCCACAACCGAGCATTGATCTCTACGCCGATGCCGTCGCCGCCGGTAGCCCGGTAGAGGTTCCGCTTTCCCAACTGCGGTTCGCCGTAAGGACTCAGGTTGCGATACCGGTAATTGTTTTCGAGCACGTCGAAGATCGAGGTGCAGACGCGAAGCGATGCGGCTAGCGCTTGCGGACGGACGAACTCAACATTATCGGCCGAAGTGTGATACTCGGGGAAGGTGCCCCAAACGCTTCGCATCAGGCAGCCAACGGCAAGGTTGAAACCCGGCGAGCAATACTGACGCTCATCATAACCATAGGGGGTAAAGTCGAGCACTTCGAAAGCCTCGCCGCAATGGCGAAGAACGTGCGCCGTTGCCCGATCAATCTCGGCGTCTCCACGTCGGCTCTTCTTGTAATGGAAACCACCTGCGTCTCCGACGCAGGTCAGCACCAGTCCGTGGCGAATCCGGCAAGCCGTCTCGCGGTTGCGTGCCAGCCAAGTGATGGCACCGATCGTCCCGGGAACAAAGAGGAACCGATACGAGTAGCGGAGATCTTGTCCTGCAAGAATCTGCGCCAGTGAGGTTGCTACGGCCAATCCAGAGAGATTGTCATTCGCCAAGGACGGATGACACGCATGCACCGAGATCAGAATCTCATCACTGGAGCGGCCCGGCAGGTAATATTCGCCGTAGGCAAGGTGTCCATCCTCAAGCGTGGAGTCAATGCACACTTCGTAGTTCCCATCGGCGAGGGCGAGCATCTGATTGTGTGAGAGGCAGAATCCCCATTCTGGCTTGTAGTACGATGTCCGGTAGGGAATCCAGTCCGGATGGTCGCGAAGCGTAAACAGGTGCGGCTTGAGTTCGCTCAACGACATGGTCGCATGCACTGGCGTGCTGTAGTTCAGCACATGCAGGGTGGACTTCTGGAAATCCACCACTCGGTTGCCGCGGGCATCCTTAATGTACGCGTCGCGGATATTCCATTCTTTTGGTACGGTCCAATCGAAGACTGGGGTGCCAGACGCCACTTCGACAATCTGCAGAGGAATGCGTTTCTGGATCAGAGACAGCGTCTGACGGATGCCGTTGCCAGTGATGCTCCGGCAAATCGGATACAGTTCCGACACGAAACGGTGCAACTCCTGGCCGCTTTCTGCCAAGTCCCGCTGGTCGGCTTGTTGCAGCAAGGCCATCACTCTTGTTCGAAATCCGGATAATTCCGGTCGCGTTCGGAAATCACTTCGACTCTCTCCGGCCATGCAATCTGGAATGCCGGATCGTTCCAGCGTACACCTCGCGCCGCCTCAGGATGATAGAACTCCGACATCTGGTAGAAGACTTCCGTATTGTCTTCCAGCGTCAGGAAGCCGTGGGCGCAGCCTTCAGGGATGTAGAGCATGTACCGATTCGTGGCTGTGAGATTCACACCAATCCACTTCTTGAACGTTGCAGACTGGGGTCGCAGATCGAGTACCACATCGTAAATCGCTCCACTCGTACACCGAACCAGCTTCGCCTCCCCATAAGGCGCCGCCTGAAGGTGGACGCCGCGTAGTGTCCCTTTCTTCACGTTAAGTGAAACGCTACATTGCACCACGGCAGGGTTTAGTCCATGACTCTCGAACTCTTTCTGACAATACGTGCGCGCAAAGAACCCGCGCTCGTCGCAATTCGACTCGAGGTGTATCTCGAATATGCCGGGCAGCTTGGTTTCGTGGAATGTCATCTTTCGTGTCTATGAGCCACCGGTGGGGGAGGACTTGCTCGCCAGGCTCGCGTCCGCACAATCCTTGACTCGTTGTACGTGGTTCGTCACTCGAAAAAGCAAACTCCGTTCCGGCCATGGGCGGAGAAACTCCTTAATCAACTCTGGCTCGTCCTGCGGAATATCGTGGTAACTCGACTCGAGGAACTCGTTCTTGGAGTTCCAGGCCTGCGGAAAGTAGGCAATCATAGCGTTCTCGGTGATCGCTTGAGTTTCCGGGACAGGCTGATCTGACAACCGCGCCCACAGTCCTGCAATCATGTCACGCCCCGTACCGAGTCGAAGATGACAGAGCGGCGTACAACGTGGATTCATCTCAATGAGGTAAGTTTGGTTGGTCCTATCCTCAATCATAAAATCCAGGCCGAAGAAGCCGGACAAATGCAGTCGTCGCGCAATCCGTTCGGCACAGAGCATCATGTCTGAGTTGTTGAGTACCCGTACGATACTGGCGGGACCGGTTAGCCCCTCGGCGCTGACCACCTCGACGCCGATACCAGCCAATACTTTTCCCTCCCAGCATACGACCGCACAGTTCGCTGGACGCCCCTCCACGTACGCCTGCACGACCACGGCGGGCTTGCGACCTTCCCACCAGGGCTGCATCCAGAAAGGATCGCGATTGACAACCATCCGTTTGACAGCTCGCCGGAATCGAAACGGACGGCTGACCTCGCCAAAGTACTTCTTACCCTGTTCTGGAGTATATGCAATGCGTACCCCGCGTCCACCCCATGTTTCGTCTGCTTTAAGTACCCACGGAAACGGTTGTCTCGCCTGACATGCTTTCAGGTCATCAAGCGCGTTGACTAGTTCCGTATTCGGTACGCGGCACCCCTCCTCCCGGGCAATCTGCAAGAGGTCGTAACGAGCTGACACGACGGAGTAGCTTTCCGGTGCGCCAAGAGAGCGCTCGATGAGGGTCACTAACTTCTTGCCGGAGTTCCCCTCTTCCCGGCGGGCACGGGCATACAGTTCATGGAGATGGCGCACTCCACGGTCGTCGCATGGGACGATGATATCGGGTTGTGTTGCCTCGATCGCACGCGTCAACGCGTCCAGCGGACGAAATGGGCTGTACGAGAATGTTCTTCGAGCGACGCTGGTCTTGAGCAGCGGGTGGCCGCGCCTAGAGCAGATGGCCGATACGTCGCAGCCTGCCTCGGAAAGGACGATTGCGAGACGCGCCGCATACGGACGCCGGTCCGTATCCGTCAATAGGACTCTAGGCCTGACGCCAAGCTGTTCCTGCGAATTGGATTGACTCGATTGCACGTGTTAGTCACGCTGCTGAGACGATAACTAAATCCGGCTCAGCAAATCTTCCTTTACTGGCTGCACCCCGCCCTGGGCGAAGTCGCAGCAGTTAGCACAAAAACTCATGCGTGAGAAGACGCTTTAGCGAGGTGCTCTGAAAGATGGCGTGCCGTGTATCCAGCTCCGAAGGCAAAGCGCATCACAGGTCCAAAGGCATTCGCCGCCGATGTTCCCACAAAATACAAGCCCGGCACCGAGGACTCGAAGTTCGACGACAGAAGCGGAGTGTGCTCAATCGATCGAATACTCGCCTGCAGATCGGAGCTGAGGAAACTCAAGCGCCCAAGATCGACTTTGTAGCCGGTAGCGGCTATCACATGGTCTGCCACAATCGTCTTCCGAGTGCTGTTTCCATTTGTGAGCTCAAGCTGGACGCGACCACTCTGTACACTTGCCTTCTCAATGTTGGCTCCCAGGTGGAACGGCACCTTACCCGCGACTTGCTCTTTGATGAACCAACCCGGCGCTGGACCCAGAATCTTCTTCACCGATTCGAGCCGGTATCCTTCCGGTAAGCGGTGAAATGCCCACGGTGTGTTCGCACAGAAAAATAGTTTCCAGCCGGGTCCAATTCCCGTCATTGGCCGACGCAGCCGCTCGGAGAGAGTCGGAGGTTTCTTGCCCGGCGGATCATGGAAGCGAATGGTCGGTTTCCGGGCGATCAGCTGCACGGAAGCTCCCGCTTCATGGAGCAAGGCCACCAGATCCAGTGCCGACGCTCCTGCGCCAACCACTGCGATTTCTCGTCCTTTGAAATGCTCAACATCGCTGTGCCGAGAACTGTGCGTTACGAACTCTTCTGGAAGGGAAGCGAGGACCGGAGGTATGTATCCGAAGTGACAGATGCCAACGGCGACCACAACTCTTTTTGCAGAAAAGACTTCTCCATCCTCAAGGGAAATGCGAAATCCTTCTGCAACCTTCTCAAGGGAAGCAATGAGCTTGTTCTCGAGCTCCGGCACGAGCCGCTTCTGGAACTCCAGCCCGTACGCAGTAAACGTCTCCAGCGGGACCGGAAGTCCGATATCGGAGTAAGGAATGTTCTGTTCCTGGCAATAGTCGCTGAGCGTGAATGACGACTCGGGATCATAGAGCGAGGAAGCGAAGCCCTCCGACTTGAGCCTCATGCCCTTCGGCATCTGCGTCATCCAGGTGTGCATTGGATTGCCAAAGATGCGGAAGTCAACCTTGTGAGCCTTGAGATGGGCCGCGATCGAAAGACCGTAGGGCCCTGCCCCGATAACGGCTATGTTGCAATTCTTCATTCGTACTGTCGCCTCAGGGTGTATTAGAAGTGGTGGTCGGGTAAATGCGCGAACATCGATGCAAATCTACCGGAATCTCGGGAGCTGTTCTATGTTCGAAACGATAGGGTTTCGTCTTCCAAACGATTGGCCGCCAACGCTGCGGCCGCCGCTGATATCTTCGGAGGCCCATTGATACGCGATACTACTCTGGCCAAGAGGGCTTGCACGGTCGTCTGGCGGTAGAGGATCACTCCTAGAGCCGTGCCGGTCGTATTCGTGAGCAGGTCCGTCATTCCTGAGTCGCGAGTCGGCAGAAACCACTGCAGTGTTTCGATGCTCAGACTCAACAGGAAGCCAAGCAGGACCACCGCAGGAACTGCTCGCCCAGCTTGTCTGACCGAAGAAAAGTAAGCCATAAAGACGAACCCGACCGGTATGAATCCGGCAATGTTCATTCCCAAGTCCTGCCAGACACTCCAGCGCGTCCAGAAATTCATTGGGCGCGCGTACTGCACCCATGTCGGATTCAAAAACGCCGGATGTAATACGAAGTAGTTCTTCGGGATGACCAGGTCGGTCGCAGGGTCAATCTGGTTGTGAACGGTGTTGCCAGAGTGCTCGTTGAACAGATACACGGCTAGCGGCTGTTGCCCTACCGCGAGCGCCGGCTGATGACTCGACGTCCAACTGTCGAAATGCTTCATGACTTCGGTCGATGTCAACTCCGTCTCATAGAGCGCCAGCCCCATGATCTGACCGGTCCAACTATCATCGACGGTTGAGTTCGCGAGCACCAGGCGTCCGGTAAGGTCAGCGCTGATCATACCGACGCCCGAAGAAGTTGCGGCCAGAACTCCGTTGAGATAGACAGTCGTCCTCTGTTTGCTCGACGTGATCGTTACGAATGTGCTCTCTCCCTCGTGGAAGACACCGTTGATCTTGAACCAGGGGTGTATGCCTACGCCCTGCTCATCGACCTGATAACGCTGAACAGCCATGCCGGTGGCATACTGCCGCAGCAGAAACGGCTCCCGCGGATTGACGGATCCATCCATGGCGAGAATGCTGCTGTCGCCGGTGACCCGCTCCGGTCGCAGCCAAATCTCCAGGGTGCAGGGGCCCTGATCGTCTGCATGATTCGGACGAAACGCGCCGGAACTTACCGCCGTGCCACGGTAGCCAAACCGCAGCCCATTCTCGTTCTCGAGCCACTTCACTCGATTGCGAGGAGCATGAAATGGCCACAGACCCGCTACCGCGACGATCCCCAGGACAAGAATGCACGAGGCCTGAACGGTCGCCGTGTAGGTATTCCTATCTTTGTTTTGCATGAAGTCGGCTGGCTACCAAATCAGATGAGTCTACATTTAGTGCGACGAGTGCGCCCGGCCGGTATCCGCCAGTTCATACACCAACCTGTCATTGGCATTGCGTGCGAACGCAAGCACTGCGCGATCGGCGCCTTCACCTTCAATGCGCCAGGAATCTCCATCTTGCACGACCGACATCCGGCTTCGTTTCCTCCACCAGGAATCGACCTCACTCGGAAGCGGGGTCCAGAGGTTGTGTCTGTCACTCTCTTCGCGCAGCCAACCAAGCAAAGACTCGTACACGCCCCGTGTATCGGGACCGCTAACGTAGTCAGGATGAACGATGAAGGTGGCCAAGCCGTGCCGCTCGAGGATCAGTTCAACCTGCGTCTTCCACAGATCGATCGATCTCTCATTCAACAGGTGAAATAACGTGTAGTCCTGAACCGTGGTCACTGGTAGTTCGAGAAGGTCGCCGATGAAGTAAGGCATTACCGTGCAGCAGCCCCCCCGCTGCGGATCAAGGTGCGCCACATTGGGGATCGACATGTCGAACGACAACTTGATTGCGCCGTACCACTCCGCTTTACGGTAAAGGACCGCGGCCCGGAAGCCCTTCGCGCCATATTCCGTCGCATAGCGGTGAATGAGTGCAACCCGGCGCAGGAATTCTGTCTTATCGTCAAACAGCCGTCCGTCATGGTTCAGGTCTTGAATCGCAATTTCACATCCCCGGCTCCGAATTGCGTCCAGAAAGCTTGCCGGAACCGCATAGCGGTCTTCTGGGACGATCTGGAAAGATGCCTTAACTCCAAAGGAATCGTTGATGTCCAACAATTCGTTACAGAATTTCCGGCCTGCCTCAGTTTCTACGTCATGCGTCATCAAGACACAGCCACGGGCGCCGCGCGGCCAGAACCAGATGAATGGAATCTTGTCCGTCCTCTTGGCTTTCAGGGAAAGTAAGAGGAGTGTTTCGCAAATGTTCTCAACGGTTGTATCGACGGGCCAATGGGGAAACGACAGGTTCCTCCACCGACGAGCGTGGAATCTCTGGATCCTTTTCCGCAGCCATTGGTTGGTAAACGGTCTGAGCTGATAATAGAGTCTCTTGAGTGCTCTCTCATAATCCGTCAGCTGGGTTTGTGGATAACGCTCCCGGCGAAGATTCTCGATAATCTCGGTCGGATCGAACGGCAGTTTGACCTTCCCCTCTTCGATTACGGCATCCTGGAGCCGATCGTATAGAACCGGTTGAGGAGAGGCCTCACGAGTGCCGGAGCAGGTTCGACCGTAACAGATCGCATTCTCGCCGAATCGAAAGTAGCCTTGGTCAGAAGATAGCTCGCCGCTCAGATAAAAATCCAGGAAGCCCGCCGGACAACGGTATCGCTCGCTCACGACGCCGCTCAACGGGGCGTCTTCGTCATTTGCTGCTCCGGAGTATGGTTCCCCGCCACGAATCACTACGCTTCTCCATTTGGCCTGCGACTTTGGCTCGCAACAGGGTGCGGTGGGAGTGCTTCATGCTTCGCCTCTCAGCAGTTACGCAAAGAAATCGCGGATCCGCGTCAGGGCTACCCAATGTGTCTGTACAAAATCCTTCCAGCTGCAGGTGAAACAACTTCGGGCAATACGGACAAGATCTGTCGGACCGCCTGTGAACCCCAACTGGAGGCGATTGCGCCTTTGCTCGTTGGGGAGTACCGAAAGTACGTTAGCAAGGTCTTTCTCGTTCCGAACCGATCCTTGAATCTAATCAGCCCTTGGTTCTCCAAATCGGAACGGCCGAAATCGATTTCCTCGATACCCGAAGTCTTGCTTTCTTCGATCAGTCTCCAGAACAGGAAGGGCACACCGGCAAGATTGTGGAATCGTTCATCGGAGCACCCATATTTGTAAATGACCCGGGATCGATGTCGCAGGGTCAACATCGCCGCGACTCCGAAACCGTCTTTCCGAGCCACCCTGATCTGCAAGTCCTCGCCCATACACTCGACCAAATTACGAAACCAGCTGCGCGGCTGGGGAACCAACTGATGACGTCTTCTGGTCATCCGCACCAGTCGGTAGAATTCGGATACCAGTTCTGGAGAGCGGCCGGCCTCGCAGGTGAGGCGTTCTTTCTCCGCCCGCTGGATTCTTCGCTGGATGGAGTCTCGATGCAGGTTCCGGAAGAGTTGCTCCAAAGTTGGCGTCAAGTCGAGGGTGTGGAAGCAGTACGAACCGCTAGCCTTCAAGACGCCGTCTGCAGGCTGATTCCAGGACAACGGCCTCAGCTCGACGTAATCCCACCGCTTGCGGTCACATTCTGCTTGTAGCCAATTCGAAAACTCTCTTGACTCATCGGCATCCTGCAGAAGCGGATCACAATGGTCCGCGAATGGCAGTGAGACCAGACGAGTTCCCGTGATCCAACTCGCCACCCGACATAGAACAATCCCATCCTGCAGTGGTTCGCCGGCTGGCGAGGATGTCAGCACCAACGGCTCATAGCCGTAAGTCCGAGCTAAAGACTCAAGCCAACCTCGCCTGTGAAATGCTGATGCGCGCGGATGGCGCGCAACCAGTTCATCCCAGCGGCTGTCCGAAAGCGGATTGGCAATGTGGATATTCACGTTTGCGAAACTGTAGTTAGCTGCCTAACCGCTGGAAAGACGCCCCTCGCGTTAGCTGGGGACTGTTTCTCTCTCCCGTGCATTTTCAGATGCGGAATTCTGCGGAACGACCCGCTCCAGCCAGATCTCTCGCCAGTACGGATAAATACTCCTCGGACAGAATCTGCGGAACTTGGAATAGCAGGCCAGACAGACAACATTGTCCAGCATGATGCAATCGTTCTTCAGATCCTGCATCTTTCCCGTTTTTTCGTTGATGATTCTGTTGACCCGATTGAGCACTCGATAGGTGCCTCCGCAGTAGGGAACCATTTCAGCATCGAACCACATCCCGCGGTTGAGTCCATTTTCGTCGAGGGTCGCCAGAATTTCCTCGTAGCTTCGGATCTTAACCAACTCACCCGGTTGCACATCCAGTTTCGCCGACGGAGTCTTTGCTCCCCGCGGCACCTTCCCAAGACGCATCGGATAGGGAGTGGCGCCGCGCATTTTCTGGATAACGTCGTAAACCCAGCGCAGCGCTGATCCCAGCCCAAACCCGGCAGAGACCAGCTGTGCATACAGGAAGAACAGAAAAGAGGCCAGCAATTGGGATAAGCGTACGTTCCCGGAGGTGTAATCCTCCACATACTGGCGCAGGTTCCACCAATGCAGCGGATGACTAGCATGTGCAATCTGAGTGGACTGGCACACCCAAACCGGCTCGCCGGAATCCGTCTGGGAAAGGACTCTGCGAGTGCCGGCGACCACGTCCTGCTCGGTCGCACCGGATGTTCTCGATCCAGCGCCCTTCACAGTGCGGTCGGGCTCAGCCGCAGCTCGCTCCTCGGTGCTGATCCTTTTGAGCCATGATTCTTTCCAGAAGATCAGACAGCGGGCCTGACATCCATCGTGAGCGTTTCCGTCACAACGGTTCCTTTCCAAATGGACGGTATGCAGCATACGGCGCCCACTCAGGCCATTGGGCGGATCACACGTCTTGTGGGCTCGTTTGAATACCTGGAACTGCCTGCCGCAAAACGCAAACATCTCAGGCATGAAGGGAAGTCCTTCTAATTGCCCGTTCTTGTCCAAGGTAGCGAGGATTTCTTCCTTGCTTCGAACCTGGACCCATTCACCCGCGCGTAACTCCGCACTGTTTTTCATCGTAACCATTAGGAAAGTGTCCGGCTGCTCATCTCGCTGGTCGCAAGCTCAGCCAAGTCTTTCAAGCGGCGCTCACGGGCCATCATCCCTGCTGACGGTTCCAAGCCAGCGATCTGGAAAATCTCCTTCCATCGATACAGCCAATCATGACGCCGCAAGGCCTCAGCCGCATTTCGCCCGCTGATGGCGGAAACACGCTCCGGCTCCGAGCCGAGGCGAGCCAGAACCTCCACGACATCCGAGCCATCAGGCCGGATTGGTATTACCACGTCGGGCCAGGGGAACATGGTGTTGAATACTTCGCAATGGGGCGCTTGCCCGATCATTACCGCGCCTGCCGCCGCTCCGTCGTAATAGCGATAACCAATGGCACTCTGATGATTTGTTTCTTCGGGAGCATCCATCTTAGGAGGCGCCACCATATAACATCGGCTGCGTTTGGCCATATTGGCCATCATTTCGCGGTGTTGCCGGTGGTCGTACGGTTCCGCATAGGCGGCCGGGAATGTGTCATGAACGTAGAAGATATCTCTCTGCTTTGCTGCCTGCAGCAAAGCCTGGTGGATGCCCTCCCACCTCCGCCCGATGCTGTACACGTCAACCACGCGCTCTGGGGGCTCGGGGTACGGGGTAAAACGAAGACAGTCGACTGCACCCGGCAGCCAGCGGCAAGGCTTCCCAATCGCGTTCGATAGGGGGACAACACTGCTGCTGATCCCGACGAACACGTGATCGAACCGCCGCAGAGAGTGCAGCCAATACTTAAACAATGGTATTTCGGCCGCCCACATCTCATCGATCCAGCACACGCTCGTCTTGCACTGGTCCTCCCACCCCTCGATGGCATTCAGGTAGAGAAGATCCCAGTAGTTTTGGCATACGGCCACGAATAGATCGTACTCACCAGTCAACCGCACCCGGCGGAGCCCGGGATTCACGTAGATGAGTCTCCTCGAGATGTCTCGATACAAGAGTCTTCTCTGCCAGCTCTCGCGGAACCGGAATCCTGGCCCCGGCTCCAAGGCAATGAGGTCCACTGCATCATTCTCGACGAGGACATCCTGCGCTTCGTAAAGGCCACACTGGAACGCCCTTTTTGTGAACCCTCTGGCCGTTGGCATACAGATGCGCGGCCTCAACCCTGATTGGGACACTTCTACGCCCTCTCGCCTTGCGCCGTTATGTTTGGAAGCATTCAATGCCTGTCACCTGGTTGCTTGTCATCCGGAGATGGTTGCTCGCTTCGCAAACTTCAGAGCATCAATTTGCCTGGAAATCGCGCGCCATCGGATGGCTCCGGCCGTGCCGCATACCAGGCATACGGAAGGCACAACGACCCTGGCGGCCGAATACTGTCCGGACAGCACCGTGCAGAGCGTCAGTCCTATGCCGAACCCCAACAGCTTCTGCCATTGGTAGCTGTCGTAGTGCTTGGCCATTTGGCGTCGCTGATCCCACACCGACTGCACCGTATCCGAAAAGGGTGCCAGCTTGCGCACGACAGCAGGAACCACTCGAAGCGCCAAGAATACGGCCAGGAGAATTGGGACCAACATCCACTCGGAATGTGTGCCGTCTCTCATCCGCAAACGCGGCGCAAAGAAAAGTGTGGCGAAACCGATCGCCGCCCGATAGGCCATGTCCCAGGGCCGCGTTTCAAGGCCGACCAGCAATCTCTCAACAAATTTCATGTCTTCAGAATGCAAAATTTGCTGCAATGTTACCGCGCCCTCTTGCTGAACGCCTTCTCGTGGGCCGCCAACAGGTTCCCGACCGAATACTCCCACGCCAGTTCGGTTTCCACCCTTTTGCGCCCGAGTTCGCCCATTCTTCTTCTCTCCTCGGGATGCTCCAGCAGCCACAGAATCTTGTCGGCGAAGTCCTTAACCTGATTGCCGTTGTCACTGTAGAGCGAAGCTTCCTGGGCGCTGAATCGTCCTTCCTTCAAATTGAATTGAACGATCGGCTTGCCCAAGGCCATGTATTCCATAATCTTGATCATGGTGGAAATGTTGTTCATCTCACACGGTTTGTCTGGATTGACGCAGACGTCGGCAGTGCAAAGAATGTTCAGCAGTTGCTGCTCGGGAACTCTGCCGGTGAAGTTGACGGTGTCCTCAAGGTCTTTGTCCTTGACCATCTGCCGCAACCCGGCCAGTCCCGTACCCCCGCCCACACAGGTGAAATGAACATCGCGGCGTCCTTGGTTTTTGATGTGCAGCGCCACATCCAGCAGGATGTCCAGTCCTTCCTGGGTGCTCATGGTGCCGACATACCCCACGAGGTAAGGCTTGCCGTACTTCAGACCTGGATTCGGCTGGACAGCCCTGAAGGTTTCTAGGTCGGGCCCGTTGCGAACCACAAACACATCCTCCGGCGCCAGGCCGCCCCTGCTGATTGCCAATTGCTTGTAACTGTTGTTGGTGGCCATCACCACGTCACTGAAGCGGTAGGTCAGCTTCTCCAGCAGCACCTGGGCCTTATACAGCAGCCCCTGCTTCTCGTATTTCGAGATGTAGAGCTCCGGGTTTGCATCGTGATGATCGAAGATGTACTTCACGCCAAAGAGTTTGAAAGGGAGGGCGACCAGGAAAATATCATCGGGAGGATTGCAGCCCTGAATGACGTGAAACCCCCGCCGCAGGAAGATCCACCAGGAGAAGAGGAACTCCCAAAATAAGGCGCAGCTGAATTCCCACACGTAACCCAGGGGACTGCTTCCCTCGGCGGGCGTGGGATGCCGGTAGACGTGGATTCCCTCAAGGTATTCGTATCCCTTCTCGTAGCCTTTCCCCTTCGGACACAGCACGGTTACTCCGTATCCGTTCGCGTGCAATGAGCAGGCTTCCTTCCACACGCGGGAGTCGAAAGGAACAGGTAGATTTTCGACGATGATGAGGACTTTTTTCTTCACGATTGGGAACTCGTCTCCTACAGCAATTGGTACAGTCCCGCGAGGGCACACATCATCGTCGCCTGCCCCCAATGCAACGTGGGAGTCTTGTTGACCAGCCATGGCGAGTACCGGCGGTAGTAGAAATAGCCGGATCGATCCTGCATATTCGCGATCGTCCACTGTGCAACCTTCAGCGCCAGCTTCAAGCTCTCCGGATCGCGGTCGGAAAAGAAGACAAGCGTGTCGAGCGCCTGGGAACTGCACTGGATATCGAGGGGGAGAGTTTTGTAATCGTAGTATCTGGGTGTTCCATCCTGCAGGAAGAAGGTCTTCTTCCAGTATTCGTATCCACTCCTCAGATTCTCGTCAAAGCGATGATCACCGGTGCTGTCGCGGTAATGCTTGAAACAGTCCAGCACGTATGCTGTGTGAAAATTGTCAACCCAGTTCAGGTTCTCTTTCTCGCCGTAATACCACGATGCATCTGGACGCTGGTGCTGAGCCGTGTATTGCATCGCCTTCTGTGCCAGCGCCCAATAGGATTCGTTCCGCGTGTGGGAATAGGTGCGGGCAAGAAGGCTGGCACCGAGTGTGTTCGCGTTGTGGACCTGGCTGTTCTGGCCCGGAATATAGCTGATGCAGGTTCCCGCGCCGTCAGGATACGTGTTCAGATCGCGCAGAATATGCTCGCAAGCGCTAATCGCGATTTGCAGATAACGATCCTTCTGAAACTGGTCGTACCCATCCAAAAAAGCATGTCCGATCAGCGACGTCCACACAATGGTCGGTACACCCTTTGGCAAATAGAAGCTGCGCGACTGATAGTCGAAATGATTCCCCCAGCATGCCCCCGAGTAACCCGTGGACTGGTGGTCAATCAGCCATTGCAGGCAAAACTCGGCCTTATCCGCCCACACCTGCTCGCCCGTTGCCCGGTGAAGACGCAGGAAACCTCGCGCCAGGAAACCCATCCCCTTTGTGGAATGTCCCTTGGCAACTCCCAGGAAAGGACGCAGATTGACGGGAAACCGCCGCACTCCCTGCTGGAGTACGGTGCGCAGAAACTTGTTTTCGAAGGTGAATGGGCGCACGAACTTTGCGTTAAGGCCATCGAACGTATCGTAGCCGCGGTAGTCGTTCCTCTCCAGCCAACCAGAGAGGCGCGAGATCGATTCATAGATCTGGGACTTCACCTCGCTGTTGCCCTCCCGAAGCTCGAACCGCTCACCAACAGATGCCGTCATACTTGCCATTCCCGCTCCTCTGATCGCTAATACGCACGAAATCCACCAGTCGCTGATCCGCACGAAGCCGCTTCGGCACATCCTTGAAGTCGGGATCTTTGTTACCGATCACCACCGTTTCTGCATGCTCCAGGACGGCCTCGACGTCTTTGACCATGAGCCGGGAGATGTGCGGAATGCGGTTCAGAATAAAGTCCCGATTTGCGCCGACCAGACTGGCGACGTTCACGTTCTTGTCATAGATCTTCAGGTCGTGTCCCTTGCCCAGAAGCCGCTCGATGACTTCGATCACCGGGCTCTCGCGCAGATCGTCGGTGCCTGCCTTGAAGCTGAACCCGAGAATCCCGACGCGCTTGTGCCCTTTCTCCATGATGAGCTGCAGGCCGCGGTTCACTTGCATTTCGTTGCTGGGCAGAATGGATGTCAGAATCGGCAGTTCCAGGTCGTGCATTTTGGCCTGGTAAGAAAGAGCCCGCAGGTCCTTCGGCAAACACGAACCGCCAAAAGCAAAACCAGGCTGAAGATACGCAGGGGAGATGTTGAGTTTTTTGTCTTGACAGAAAATCTTCATCACCTCGTGCGAGTCCACTGTGAACGACTTACAGAGATTGCCGATCTCGTTGGCAAAGCCGATCTTCAACGCATGCCAACTGTTGTCCACGTACTTGACCATCTCGGCGGTTTCCAGATTCGTCCGGATGAGAGGAGCATCAAGTTTCTGATAAAGTGCAGCCAGAATCTCGCCACTGGTTCGGTCCAACTCCCCAATCACCGTCTTCGGAGGCTCGTTGAAGTCCTTTACGGCCGATCCCTCCCGTAGAAACTCAGGATTGTTACAAACTGAGAAATCCGCCCCAGCCTTCTTTCCCGAAAATTCCTCCAGGATGGGAAGAACGATCGTGCGCATCGTTCCCGGAAGGATGGTGCTGCGAATCACGACCGTGTGCCGCTCCGCCTTATCCTTCAGCGCTCCCCCAATCTGCTCGCAAATCCGCCGGATGTACCTCAAATCCAGATTGCCGTTCGCCTGACTGGGCGTACCGACACAGACGAATGACAACTCGGTTTCCCGGATGGCTCCAACTGGATCGCTGGTTGCGCGCAGACGGCCCGACTTCACATTCGAGTCGATGATCTCACCGATCCCTGCCTCGATGATGGGGGACCGGCCATGATTGAGCAGATCGACTTTTGTCTGGACCGGGTCGACTCCGACGACTTCATGTCCGTCATGGGCGAGACATCCGGCCGTCACCGTCCCGACATAACCCAAACCAAAAACGCTGATTTTCAAGATGTGTACCTTCCCCGTGTCACAATCGTCTCATTCCAATGAGTTCTAAGCGACCGGCCGCTTTAACCACCGGTACTTCTACGATGCCTGCATAGAATAGCCATTCCCGTTGGCATGCTCGTGTTGCGTGCTCAGACTGAACCCACAATGTTCAATTCGAACGTCGAAACGGGATCCTTCTATGACGACGCGGGGAGGCTTTGCG
The DNA here is from genome assembly GCA_020073465.1 of Terriglobia bacterium. GTDB lineage: Bacteria > Acidobacteriota > Terriglobia > Terriglobales > Acidobacteriaceae > Sulfotelmatobacter. Next base: position 33,349 of record JAIQFC010000004.1, on the reverse strand, counting down.
CCCCAAAGAAAAAGACGCGAGTGAAGATAGACCTTTCGGAGAACTCTTTGATTCCCGGGGTGTCGCGCAGATTACATTGAACGAGGCGCACGTTCGCTAGTTGTGTGGGTTGACGATTGTCGGGGCGCACAATACGTGCCGACCGCATTCCCGTCTCGATCTAGAGAAACCTACCAACCGCGTTCTGATGAATCTGGTTACGCCAGTCGTCAGCGTCGAACTGGTCTTCCCGGTTCTCACCCAGTGGCTCCGGCGCGAGGCAACCAATCCTCATTCTTCATCGTTCACTCGTCTTGCGCCAACCTCACTGGACCAAGGCCGAAAGACCTGTCGGTGGCATCGGACCACCCGCGGTAGAGGATGGATCGTTCGCATAACACGCATTGGCGTCGAAAGCCGTCAGGAATCCATTGCCGTCTTTTGCTGTGTTCGTATAGCACAGTTGTGCGGGAATCATGGCTGCGTGATTTGCGGTATTGGCAATGCAATTCGTGGTACAGGCAACGTCAGGGCCAATGGGAGGGTACAGTGGACACGTTCCGGTGGAAGGATTCTTCCAGAAGGAAAGCCCTGTACCGCAAGAAGGGAACGCTGACGTCGCCCCGTTGTAAAACGAAGCCGGAAGATTGGTGCTCGGACTGGCCAGACCGGGAAAGGTGGGGTCTGTGCTCGCTGTCTCAGAAGCAGTACAGGCAGAATTACCCGCTCCACTTCCGGTACACCAACGCACCCCATTGGTGTTGCCATTTGCTTTCCAAGTCACTCCATCCCAGTTCCCCCATCTCATCAGGCTACTCTGAGTCACGGTGTCGTAAGGGTTGTTAGCATCAATGCCGTTCTCGCAACTGTTCCAGAAGCCTAAATCGTACACAAAATTGTCGCTTTGGTTCGTGTCCACGTTATCGCACCGATAACGGGTGTGAAAGGTCGGGTCACCAAGGACATTCCCAACTATGTTCATGTAGTGGTTATGGGCGTTGACTTTCAATGCCGCGCGGTAATTGCTCTTATTTGGACTATGTCCCGACATGCGGTTGCGGAATGAAGTGTTCTGCGAGGATGATCCCCAACTGTTGTCGTACATGACTTCATCGATGACGTTTCCTTCGTACAGTTGGAGGAAGTTATGCGCCAGGTGAGGCTCGAAGCTTCCGAACTGTGGGCCCGTAGCAGTATTAAGCGCGTAATTGTATCCGGCAACCAATCCGTAGGAACTCTCTGGCATCAGGTTTGCAGTGACACCGAAGAAGATGTTGTTTTCAATCTTGGTAAAGGACGATTGCAGGACTTCTATTCCATACTCAGTCGGTGCGCCCGATGTGTTCGACGCGGAAATATAACTGTCGCGCACCTCGTCACGATAGCTCCAAAAGAAGAACACTGCGGAACGAGCTATGTTTGTGATCGCTACGTTCTTAACCCAACAATAATCGCAAAACGGCATACTGATGGCGAAATCGTTTCCATTGGCGTTAATTGTCATATCCTCAACGCCAGCGAACTCAATGTTTCCTGGCCCTTGGGATCCAGTCTTATTCCAGTAAAAGATTTGCGGAGTAAGTCCTGACGCGTAGTCATGGGAGATCCCCGGCGCTGCGATGGTAATCTGCGTGGAACTGTCTACGCTTTGGATTTCTACTATCTCCTCTTGGGCGCGGGAGTCAGCACCATTGAACTGCAACGGGCTGTCATTACGGCCACAACTGTTACCAGACGTACATTCTCCCTCGACGGCCAAAGTGAATACATAGGAGGCATTGTGCTGATCCAGGACAACCCTCTGAGCCGCCGCCATTCCTGCGGTAGAAGCTACCGTCAAAACCGTGCTGCCTCGAGTGAGTCCGCCTGTCCAACTGGTAGACCCGAGGTTAGAAGGATAACTGCCCATATACCCCGAGCCAGCCGTGCTCAAAAGGATGTTTCCGCTGCCAAGATTTATCAGCGTATTCGTCGGGCCGTTTCCGCGCAGAACAATACCCTTGTTGGCAAAAATGTTGCCGCTGAGGTTCCATGTGCCCGTAGGGAATTTCACTACCTGATTCGCGGGGCAGGCATTGATCTTGCTCTGAATAGCGGCGGTGTTGTCACTAGTGAGTACATTGGCGCAGATGGTGGTTCGGCTGGGAATGCCACCCGGCAGTCCAGCTTGCGTCCAATCCACCGCGCGAGCAGGCGATAAAATGCCCGACCATGCCTGCCCATACGAAAGTGTAGAAAACAATAGCCATATCAGGATAAGGGGGGGAAGATGCGAATAGCCGCGTCTCATTTATCTCTGGCCTCCAACGAGGACCCTTTACGTCCTGAGGAGAGTTTAGCGACGCCAAGGCAGCGGGCGCTAGACACGGAAGTACGTCGGCCAGTTCCCAAAGAACAGTGGCCTCTGATCCTTCGGCCATGGCCGTCTGCGCGATCGAATCGGCAGCCCTGAAGAAAAAGCGTTTCTCGCTCGAATAGAAGAGCATCGGATATCGATACCTCCGACTTGTACGCAGGAGCGAGGTTCACACCTGGGTTTCACAATGGATTCCTACTCAACATTTTCGCGTAGGCGTTACAGGTCAACTCGGCGACCGCATGCCACGAGTGGTTTGCATTCGCGTAATCCTTTAATTCCCGTCGCCGGATCTTTGAATTCTTGTACAGATCGCTTCTGAAGTACGTCTCGATGGCTTTGGCCAATTCTGCCTGATCGCCTGGCTTGCACAGAAACCCCGTGCTGCCCTCGACAATGTCCTCTCGAAAAGATCCCACGTCAGTCGCGACCACCGGCAGGCCAAAGGGATAAGCCAAGAACAGAACGCCGCTCTGGAATATCTCTTTATAGGGAAGAACCAGAACATCTGCCCCTTTCAGGTACAACTCCATTTCGTCGTCGGGAATGAACTGCATCCTCAGGATGACCTGCCCTTGATCGAAATTTCTCTTAACGGATCGTTCGATTTCGTGCAGATACGCTTCCGATCCTTTCTTTGGTTCCCCCGCGACGATCAACCTGTATTTCGCTTGCTTATCGGCCAAGAGCAGGCGAAAGGCCTGAAGCAGATATTCGATGCCCTTGTAGGGCACAATTCTGCCGAGAAATAGGATCGCCTTTTCGTCATCCCTGAGACCCAGGCGCCGTTTTGCGTCGGCCGGCGTAAGTTCCGTATCGGCGAACGCGTTGTTAACCGGATAGCGGATCACGGTGACCGCCTTTTCAGCCACGTCAAAATCCTGGCAGAGCTCGCGCTTCATCTTTTGCGTATGGACGAAAATGTGATCGCACAGCCGGTATTGAATCTTAAGCGTGGTGCGATTGAGCCACGAGTCTTTCGAGTCTCGTTTCGCCTGATTAACATTGTGCGCGGTGAAGACTATTTGTTTGCCCGCGACCTTGTAGTACAGCATCAGAATCGTGCGATCGAACAACTCGAGTTTATAGTTCCATAAAATGTGCAATATTCTCGGTCTGGAGCGCGCGGCGTATCGGATAAGCTTCGCGTAGTAGACAAGCAGCTTCCACAACTTCTGCACGAAGTTCGCGTTGTTGCTCTGCCCGCCGCGAAAGTTGAGAAAACGCAAATTCGGGGTATTGTGTAGCTCGGGGCTGTCTATTTCATCGCTGCCAATGACATCGAGATACACGCCTTTCGAAACAAGCGCCATTGCCAACCCGAATGCATAATGCCGGTCCTGACACCCAGTCAGCAAGGCCATCTCGATTCCCAAGGGTGAATTGGGTATTGTCTGCTTCTGAATCTCAACTTCGTTAGCAGAGGATTCCTCGGTAACGCTGTTCGTTTGCATGATCATTCAGGCCTGATCTTTTAGACCAGGTTCTTCGAAGTACAGGCTCGCGGGGCCCGAGCATTCTTCACTTCAGGGGCTGAAACGCCTCTCAAGTCGAAGCCCTTACACTGGGCTCCCAGCGTAAGGAGCGGTACTTTCGCGCGAGGGGTCAAATCCGCCGGCCAATATCTTTGGCGGCAGAAGGTCGGGCTTCGGCTCTCGCCGCAAGACCCATCGCAGGACTCTAGTTGTATCCTGCGCTTTCGCATCCCAGGTTAGGTGTTCCCGTGCGTAGGACATACCCTGCTTTCGTAGGCGCTCAAGAAGGCTTCGGTCGTTGACGAGTTCCGTCAGGACCCGTTCCATCTGAGCCACGAAGTCGCGTTCATTCGTAAGAGGCACCTTGCGACCTACATCTGCGCGCACGATATCTCCGGGCCCGCCGAAGTCCGCGACCACAGGTACGGCCCCACACGCGAGAGCTTCGAAAATTGCGCCGGCGCCGTTGTCACGAACAGACGGAAATACCATCACATCTGCGGAACGCAACCTCCTAAAGACCTCGTCATGGCTGACCCACCCACAGAAGCAGACAGCCTTGTCTATCTCCAGGAATCTCGTGAGCTGTTCAAGCCGGTTCCGTTCAGGACCATCCCCGAGGACGGTGAATCGCGCCAAACCGTTACGCAAAAGCGGAGCAGCCGCGCGCAGCGCGAGATCGCAACCTTTGTTCGGAGTCAGCCCGGCGACGAAGATCAACTCAGTCTTGCCATTGGGCTCCCTGTTGGGCCGGTCGCCGTAACATAAAGAAGCACTTACACCTGGCTCCGGGACAAAAAACAGTTTGTCGTGATATTTGGCAAACTCCCCACACACTTGGGACGAAGCAGCTATTATCGCCGCCGCGTGGCGGTAAGTGGATCGAGCAAAGGGTAGAAATCGGTATACCCATCTCAGGTTAGAAACCCACTGCTTATGGTTTTGGGCTTGACTGAAATTCTGGACGAATGGGAGTCCACCATTGAGCGGCCCGAGCACAAAAGGTATCGGACCCTTGCGCAGGAAGAACGCGAAAGGACTCGGCAGCACCGGAGACATCGGAATCAGGCGCAGAACAACATCGAAGTTGCCTGCGAAGATGCGGCGTCGCAATTGACGCCAGGCGTACCATTCAAAGGCAAGGGCAAACGGATAACGGAACGCGGTCAGCGCCTGGCTCGCATAGTTGTACCTGAAGACCCGCCGCAAGCCCCAGTCAAAGATGCGCTGGAGTATTGGCATGCGGACCACTTCGATGCTGCGAAAGTTTGCGCCTGCGCTGCGCACACGGTCCTCAACGGCCGACCCAATAACCAAAGTGACATCGTGGAGTTCGGCGAGCGCTGCCGCATGAGAATAAGTGACAAGGGGAATGCTGACCTCCGTCGGATCACAATTCGGCGCTAACAATAAAATGCGTAGCCGACTCATAGGTACTCCGTTTGAGGAGTTTTGTTCCATTTGAGAACTCCTGTTCCAGAACCGATTACGGCTTGGCCAGCACTTCCTCGGTATCGACGGCTCCGGGGAACGTTCGTCTGGCCGCACGTTCCGGCAACAGGTCGCGAATCAGGCCAACGATCTCACTGAGCGGTCTAATGCCCTGGTGGAGCCCAATTATTCCGGCGAAATACAGCGCAAAAAACACCAACGAAACAGACACTATCCGCCCTAGAGCCCCTGCGGTCCCAAACGCCGTCGGAAGAAACGGCGTTGCCCTTACGATCAGGGCAGTCCCCAAGCCAGCCCCAACCGATGCCGCAAAGAACTTCCATATGACAGCGAATATAGGCCCGATACCTAAGCCTATCGGCTGCCCGGCGTACCAGAAGCCGGGGAACATCAGCAGAAAATACGAAACGGTCCAAGCCAAAGCGATTCCGGACGGCCCCCAGCGTAGTGCGAGCAAGAACAGACTTGCGGTACACGCAAACTCGATCATGCCCCAGCGGAACCACCTTTCGGGGCACCCAATTGAAAGATGAATCCACCCGTGCGTGTAATACACCAACATGACTCCGATTCCGGGACCAAATAAAGTGAAGATTCGACCAGCTTCCTCCCAGCCAGGCCCCAAAAGAAATCGAATAATGTCCGATCCCTCTAAAGCAAAATCCGCTCCGATCCCCATCCCTAGGAACGCCAAAACCGATATCGCCCGCAGAAGATAGCGTTGGAATTGCTCGCGATCCCGGCTGACGCGACTGAGTGTACTGACGACTACGGCGTTCATCGGCGACATCAGCTGCGTCTGTGGCAGAACAAACAAATCGTAGGCCTTCTTATAAAACCCAAGTGCCTGAGCGCCAAACCGCCACCCCACGAGGAAATTGTCTGTGTTACGAGTCATGTACCAGAAAGCATAGTGCGAATAGACATTCATCGCGAATTTGAACCCTGGCCCAGTGCCCGAGACCCGACCGGGCGGATTCGGTATCCATCGGCAGGCCAACCAAGCACCCACGGTGAGAGTTGCCGTCTGCGCCACGCTGCCCCAAACCAGCGCCCAGTAGTGCCAACCCGCCGTCGCTAAGACGATAGAGACAACAAATTGGAATACCTGCCCAACGAAGTTGATGATTGCGGTAGTTCGGAAATGCATGGCACGCTGCAACAGCCCCGTATGAATGTAGCCTGAGCAGGCAATCACAATCGTCAGCGACATGGCCTGAGTTACTCGAACCACTGCCGAGTTGTGAAAGAGATGCGCCAGCAGTTGACCTGAGCTGGCAAACGCTAGGGTCAGAATCGCACCGATGCCCAGATTGATCCAAAAAAGATTGCTCGCAAGAGAATCTGTGATCTCCTCGCGCTGCATGATCAATTCCGTGAATCCGTTCAGACCGAAGCTGCGAAGCAGGAGGCTAAAGGTGGTGACCATGGTCACGATTCCGAAATCAGACGGAGTAAGAAGCCGTGCCAGGATGACCACCGTCCCGATCCCCACAACGAAGTTACCCGCCGAACCAGTAACGGTCGCCAGGGCACCACGGATTGCGTTCCGGCGAAGTTCCTTGCCTGCGGCGATCGGGTGAAAAGTGCCGTCAAACTGAAAAGGTTTCAACTAATATCCCCTTAGCGATGTTGGTGCTATGCTTGCTGGTAATCTGGCGACATTGGTTGCGCGATTGATTTCACATTGCACTCAATCTACGCTGGGCAGCGTGAACAGTCTCCATCTCCGGGATGATCTTATTGGAAACAGCCGTTCTGCTCAGCGTGCCACCGCGCGAAACAGGATTCTTGGGTTTTTCACCCCCAAAGAGACCAACGGTAACGCCACTCGCACTGACTATAGCTAAGAGCAAGAATATCCATGACGGGTTCAGCATCCGGAAGCCTGCCTCGGTGATGTTATAAAATACTCCCGTAGCAATATAGGCAAGAAACAAGCTCCCAAGCTCTGGATTACGCTGAAAAGCCTTGTAAGCCCGCCTGTAGCCACCGATCAAAATAAGCGCGATCAGGCATACGCCAATCCATCCTAAGGTCAAGTAAATCTCTATATAACCGTCGTGTGCTTCGTTGAGACCTTCTACCAAAGGGGGGTACCATCCTGAGCGTAAGAGCTTTTGCTGAAATACCCGCACGTTGGGACTGATCCAGAAACTCTCGAATCCAGCGCCGACGGTTGAATTGGGTACGGTGGGAATCACTGCCGCCCAGATCTCGGTGCGCCCACTTAGATTTGACTGCCTGCCCAGAGCACTTGCAACGTCTCCTTGGCCGCCAAAAAGCAAAGCGACGGCCGCAGCGAGAAGGATGGCCAAGCAGAGCGCATGCACTCGGACGGGCCGTCTTCTGATCGCGCGGAGGTTTAACGTGATCATGAGCAAACTCCCGAGGATAAAGCATGCTTTGCCGGTTGAGCAGTCGGCCATCCAGAATAGCGCCAAGCCAAATGCGAGCAGGGTACCTTGAGCCAGCAGGCGCCTGCCTCGATTGGGTTCGTCCTTGTGAATGATGAGCGAGCGCACATTCCACAGCACAATCGACAAAACTACCAGTACGATGAGGCCAAGGGCGTTTTTGTTTGTTGTCACGCCGGTATTCATTGGCAACCCATCGGATGTGTATCCTCGGCCGAGGTCGCCGTAGTACCGGATGAAGAGCACCGAAGTGGGAAACAAGAGGATGCCAATCCGGGATGCTAAGCGCCTGATAGCGGCCACTGGCTGGGCGTCTGTAGCTATAACCAAGACCATTGCTAGGTCGCCGATGGCTTTAATCCAGCGTTTGAACGTGACATCCGGATGATATGACCAAGCAACACTGACGAGGCAGAACAGGAAGTAGATTAAGATTGGCCAGTTAGCGAGCAATAAGGTGCGCGTTCGACTCTTGCGCCTGATTAAGACTCCAATGGCGATGACCAGCAAGACTCCGAAAGCAGCAGCATCGACGGGGCTACCATCAAGTTGCATATTATCGGGTGGGGTGACATCGAGCCATGCCGATAAGGGCCTTGATCCAACGATCGCTATCCAGATGCCCGGTAGCCAGAGAGCTCTGGAAGTGTGGACCGTTTTTTCTCGGTCAAGGTACAGCAGTCCCGCGATTACGCAGGCGCAGATTAGGCTGGCAACTGAAGGATTCATTCTAACTAGTTCATTCGCGGCTAAGGTTAGTCCGCAGGATCATCTGGCGTCCAAGAAAATCCGGTGCAGCAGTTCCAGTGTCAGCATCTTGTGAATTGCGGTCGTGTAGTTGCGATCTCCCCTGAGATGCCCGTTCACGACCGTTTCAAGACTCTTCCGCTCCAGGTAGGGCCGCGACATCGTCATGGGGTCGAGCAACATTTCACGAACGTACGCGGCAAGTGCGTCCCGATACCACACTCGATAGTGCAGGAACTTATGTCTTCCCAGGAAAAGACGCTCCAGGTGCAGCGGCGAAAACATGTGATCCACGCGAGCGACCCACTGCGGCATGCCGTAGTCGTAGGCGTATTCGGCCTTGAAAGTGAACTCGAGGAAACCACGGGAAATTGCAGAAGTGACCGGCCCCGACGCTCCACCCACTCCCCGGTCCGACCGAATCCGTCGAAGCTTCTGGCTGCCGTCTGCAATCAGGCGCAGCCGCACATCGCCGTTGCCGTTGTTCGACGCGGGCGCGCGGTAAACGGCCCGCACAAAATTGTTGTCTAGGTAGGGTGACCGAACTGTCAGCTGCGTCTGTTCCAGGGCAAGAATCCCGTGGTGATACCAGGGGGATTGCCGGAAAGCAGCAAAAGTGACTGGATGCGCGCTGCGGACCGCCTTGTACGTTTCTCCCGCCTTGTGAACATGGGTGAGAAAGTCAGGACGGAACAGGCCGTCTGCCGGCGCCATCGGTTTGAACATCACCGCGTGCCGGACGATCTCGCTGCCATAGGTCCCGACTACCTTCGCGGGTGCGATCGCGCGCGCCTTCTCGCTGACATACAGGTCCGAGGCGCGATACACATCGACGCCCCCTTCCGTGAGGTAGATGCTGCGTTCCGCGTAATGTGGGAACCGTTGCAGGAATTCATCGCCGACTTCGATGACCTGGTGGGTTTGCTGACATGCGCTGGCAACTTCCCGGGCGAGCCGAACGTCCTGGCAATCGCGGAACATTCCGCCGAAGGTGTAACAGGGAAGCGATCCGGAATCGGACTTGTGCCACGCCATGATCACCCGTGTGTCCATACCCCCGGTCAGCGCGATTCCGATTCGTTCTGGTCCCGCGAAGTAGTTTTCAAGATTGCGCGAAAATGCGCTCCGCAATTCCTGGTAGTAAGCTTCCGGGTCCAGGGGAGGTTGCTGTTCCCACTCGCTGGGCTCGAAGTAGGTATTTTTCTGCTCAATCGCCGCATTCCGGAAAGACCATGCCGACGCAGCCGGCAGGACCTGGATATCCTTGAAGATCGTCCGGTTCTCTAGGACGCAGCTAAGCGCTACGAACTCCCCGAGACCTTGAGCGGATGGCGTGCGCAACTCCGGACGCACCGCCAGGATCGCTTTGGCTTCTCCTGCGAAATAGAACGCCTCGTTCGACTCGTGATAGTAAACGCGATGCATCCCATAGCGATCGTTAAAGAGCGTCGCCGTTCCGCGAGTCTGATCCAGCAGCAATCCATGGAACATTCCGTTCAAGCATGCGGGGAACGTCGGATCTTCCTCGTAAACATGTACGAGATACGAAGACTGTTTCTCTCCGATCGAGTGTCCCCGCTGCTTGAGTCTACGCATGACTTCGGGATTGGCGTAGTCTTCACCGGAAAAAAAAAGAGAAACATCCCCTCGCTCATTGTGCGAAGGCTGCCCGTCGGCAAACGAGTTCTTCAGCGCCGTCCATCCCACGTAAACGCCCAACGATTCGTCGATCCACGTGCCCGTCTCGTAAAAAGACTCGTGGCGCATGGCCTCGACCATCCGCGCGAGCTGCGGTTCCGCCACCGCGCGCGGCATCTTCGTGATGAGTCCTACGATTCCTGGCATCTCAGCTCGGATTGGACAGAGGTGGGCGTCTTTAGAGGTTGGAGCCGGCGGGGGGATTTGAACGCCCCATCTGCCGATTACTGTTCGGCGGCTCTAGCATTGAGCTACACCGGCTCATTCTAAATTGTTGGAATTTCGCACGGGCGTTAACAAGCAGAGTGATCACACCATGGGGGAGAAGCCCAAGAAGACCACGATGGAGTTTCAGCTTAAGACTAATTGCTCCTTTAACCGTCAGAGGAACGAAGAAATGCGGCACTAATATCTCCTCAAATCCGTTTCTAATCTTAAATTCCCGCAGCGGCGTGTCGCGCTTGTTTCCGTAGTTGAACATACCAAAAATGAGGTAGGATATGTTCTTCTTTTCGCAGAGTTCGACTGCTCTTGCCATCAAGGCGTTCGCAGGCCTTTTGTCATGCTGGCTCTTCTTGGAAAGGAAAGTTAGGATCGAAGCGACTTCTCCTCTGTAGACTACCTTCACTACTCCGATCAGTTCGTCTCCGGCATACGCGCAAATGTAGTCGCTCCGGTCGAGAAATGACGATTGGTCCCGCGCTACTTGATCGTAAGTTTTTCCGAAGTGTGTGAAGGGCTTCCCTTGACGTACAGGGGCGTCATTATTGAGATCGAGGAGATCCTGAACTAAACTGCTATCCAGCTCTTTCACTCCCACTATTACGCCTCGCTTCTGGGATCTCCGGACGTTCTTGCGCGTCTCCTGGGGCACGTTGTCCCACCACGCCTTATAGGTAGTGATATGAATGGCGGCAATGCTGTCCCATTCCATCGGGTACGAGTATTTGGGCAGTGTGGCGGGCAGTTTCTGCGAAAAGCTAAAGATGTCAGCACGGTGTTTGCCCAATGCTTGCTCCTTCAACGTCTTCACGCACAAAGCCGGATCTGCCACCTCTGTCTCAAGCCACTCTTCGTCATGGATAACAGCGATCTTGATCCATTTTCCTTTGACAACAATGCTTGTTCCGTTGACGTGTAAGGCCGGAACCTGGAACCACTTCCCCTTTACGCTAATCTCGACGGTTTCGTTGACTGACATTTTGTGTGTCTCTGACATTGCCAGGAAGTATGAGGGCGAACCACCACTCTAATCTAGCGCGCCACGCAAAAACGAGGCGAAGGGGGCACGTCAGCTAGCTTACTGAGAGTCTCGCCTCGAGTCAGGAACCGATATTCGTCGGCATTCACCGGATGTGTCTCCAACTCGACGACCGCATGCCGGGCCAGCGAAACAATCCGTTGCAGTCGATCGGCAGGTTCGACCGGCGCCAGAGAGAACAAATAATCGACCAGCCGATGCCGCCGCTTTAGCCGCCTGTCCACAGACTCGCGATAAAAGCGATTAATCCAACTCTTCTCTCCTGGCGCGAACGAGAAGTTTCTCCGGACCAGCGTTCCCGCGGGCATTAGCTCTGCTAGCAATACATTCGCGCACAGGTGCATGTGGTGGTGGCCATCAATGCGCTTCGGCTCCACACCATAAAGCCTGCGGAATTCCTCGAGCTGCGCCGCTACGACGTACTTGAATGAGTCGGCGAGCCCGGGATGAAAAAAAACGGAGGCGAACCGATGCCGCCTCAGATATCGAGTAATTCTCCGTTGATGCTCGCGGAGCTTCGCTGGGCAGCCCGACGCCGAGAACTCGCTAGTGAAATTCAAATGCAGGCCACAGTCCCACCCGTGCTGCCGGGCAAGGTCAGCCGCCCGCTCAGAATCTTCCATAAAAGCCATGGCGCTGGCTGACGAAATCGCCTTTGCCTCGAAGCACTCCCGCGTGCGGTCGGTCGTGGCCGTGTCCCGCCCCCAATCGTCTGCGTTGACGATCAGACGACCTGAGGGTCCGCCTGTCGTCGGAATTGGTTTCTCTGCGTTCACGGCGAGTCTCCAATTCACTCAGGCACGCTCCGCAGGCCGAGGCCATGCATTGGGAGACGGATCCTTCTTACCCATGAGAAAGTGCTTCAACCGTCCCATCTGTTCCCCTCGGTGAAACGCTACAAACTCCGGAGATACCGGCCTTTTCGCTCGCCGGATTGCGGACCACAAATAACCCGCTCCCAGAGCGAGACCGCCCGCCAGGAATGGCTTCTTCGTCATCTGGTAAGCCACGCGCGACAATTCCCAACAGGGATGGTTCCCCAAGGCATAGTCTTTGCCGCCGTACTTAAACTTGGTTTTGAGCGCCCCGTCTTGTGCCTTTCCGATTACCCGATGATGTACGCACTCCTTCTCGATGAAGGTTCGGGTCTTCCAGCCCTTCATCCTCGCGCTGATCACAGCGATGTGATCGATGCTCCCACCCCTTACCGCTACGTATCCTCCGATGTCTTCAAAACACTGGCGCCGGAAGAGCTGGCAGATTCCGGAGACATGCTCTAGGCTGACAAAGCGATAGTCGTACTTTCGCTTCACGCCTTCCCGAAACGGTGTCCCCACCAGTCCCAGCTCTATGTCCGCAGCCAGCTTCCCGAGCAGGAAGGCAAAGTACTCGCTATCAAACGATGCGTCGCCGTCCATGCTGCCGATCACCTCGTACTCCAAGCCCTTTACTCTGTCGTACCCAGCATTGAAGGCGTGTACCTTCCCTGCAAAATGACGCTCCCTACGTTCCGGCGTGCGAACCAACTCAATCCAGGGATGCTCCGCCGCATACTTGCGCACAATGTCATCCGTACCGTCGGTTGAGCCGTCGCTGACGATCACCCATTTGATGGGCCGAACGGTCTGACTCACCACAGATTGAATGCTCAATTCAATGAATCGAGCTTCATTCCGCGCTGGCGTGATTAGGACGTATCTCGGAAGCGTCATCATCGGAAGCCTAAGCAAGTCTCGCCAGAACCGGGACTCCTATCGCTTGCCCCCCACCGTCGCCAGTTCATCAGACTCGACCGTATTGGATCGGCTACCCAGGAAGCCCGCGATGTCGTTGACAACCCGCGCCTGCTGCTCAAACGTGAGGTGGGGAAACATGGGCAGCGAGACGATCTCCGAGGCAACTTTCTCCGTGACCGGAAAACTTCCGGCCGGGTAGTTGAGCGAGCGATAGGCTTTTTGCAAGTGCAAGGGAATGGGATAGTGAATTCCGGTGCCAATCCCCGCGGTCTTTAAGTGCTCCATCATTCCGTCGCGATCTGCGGTGCGAATCACATACAGGTGATAAACCGCGCGGGACCAGGAAGGCTCGTAGGGGACGACTACTCCTTCCACGTCTGCCAGCAGCCGGGTGTAGTCCGCGGCCCGGTTCCGGCGCTGTTCGTTCCATTTCGCCAGATGGGCCAGCTTGACATGAAGGATCCCTGCCTGGATCGCATCCAGCCGTCCGTTATAGCCCTCCATATCGTGGTAGTACTTCTTCGCCTGTCCATGATCGCGAAGCGTCTTGACGGTTTGCATGATTGCCGGGTCGTTGGTGGTGACCGCGCCTGCCTCGCCGCATGCTCCCAGGTTCTTTCCAGGATAAAAACTAAACGCCGCCGCCCTGCCCATGGAACCCGCCTTCATCCAGCGGTTATTCCTCTGTGAGAAATACTCGGCCCCATGCGCCTGGCAGGCATCTTCCACCACGGCCAGCCCGAAACGCTCCGCCAGTTCAAGGATCCGGTCCATATCCGCTGTCTGTCCGTAGAGGTGCACGGGAACCACCGCCGTCACCCGGCGTCCGCTGCGTAGGCTGACGAGTTTGCCCGACGGGTCCCGTTTACACAGCGTCTCCAGATATGTCCGCAACTTCTCCGGGTCCATGTTGTAAGTGCGTTCGTCGATATCGACAAACTCCGGCAAGGCACCCGCCTGGGAGATCGCCTCAGTCGTGGCGATGAACGTGTGCGGGACTGTAACCACAGCATCTCCAGACTGGACGCCCGCCGCCATCAGCGCGAACCTTAAGGCATCGGTGCCACTGTTGACCGCAACCGAGTAGTTCGTGCTGCAGAACGTCGCGAAGTCCTTCTCAAAGTCCTCAACCATGCGACCGCCGATGAAGCCAGCCGTCCGCAAGGCCTGGTGAAATACGGCGGTAAGTTCCTGCTCGAGTTCTACGTGTGGAGTAACCAGATCAAGAAAAGGAATGCTGTTCGAATGACTCACTTCGTAACCTCCATAACTGCATCAATATGACGCAAGAACTTTGCCGGGTTCCCCGCGACGATTGTGTTGGCGGGCACATCCCGGGTGACCACGCTGCCGGCTCCCACGATTGCGTTTTCCCCTACTGTTACCTTCGACAGAATCGTGGCTCCGGAGCCAATCGATGCCCCCTTTTTGATCAGGGTCCGCTCGACTTTCCAGTCGGCCTCCGTCTGCAGTTGCCCGCCGGTTGCGGTAGCCCGCGGATAGCTGTCGTTGATGAACATCACTCCATGGCCGATGAAGACGTTGTCTTCGATGGTGACGCCCTCACAAACGAACGTATGGCTCGAGATCTTGCAGCGTTTGCCGATGGTCGCGTTCTTCTGCACTTCGACAAATGCTCCAATCTTGGTCTCATCCCCGATTTCGCAACCGTACAGATTGATGAACTTGGACAGCTTTACGTCCCGCCCCAGCTTCACGGTCGACGAAATACACACATATTCATTCATCGCTACAATCGCCTTTCCGGTTGTTGTGCGTTAGTACTGCCTGGGCGACATCTAGGGGAGGGGTATTGCCGAGAGAGGCAACTCAGAGGTAGACCAGCGCGCCTCGCTGGCGGAGTGATTCGGAGGCGGCTTCCAGCATTTTCACGACGCGAAGCCCGGCTTTGCCATCATTCAGCGGGATTTCATCGTTCGCGATGCAGTTGACGAAATAGGCGAGTTCGCGATGCAGAGCTTCCACTTGCGCGATCTGCGGGGCCCACATGTCTCCCGAGCGATAGTTCACCAGCAGGTTGTACAGCCCTTCGCGGCTGTCGATGTTCACGCCTTTGTCGTAAACCTTGATTTTCTCGTCCGCCTCAAGATCGTTCCACACCAGCATCTTCTTTTCCCCGCCAATGAGCGTGGTCCGAACCTTAACTGGTGACAACCAATTCACGTTGATGTGTGCGATGACTCTGTCGGGAAAATAGAGCGTAATAAAAGCCACGTCTTCGTGTCCGTTCAGGTGCGTCTGACCGGTTGCAACCACCGCTTCGGGGCTTTCCTGAATCAGGTGATCCATAATCGACAGATCATGTGGCGCCAGGTCCCAGAGGACATTCACATCATGCTGAAATAACCCAAGATTTACCCGCGTCGAATCGTAGTAGTAGAGTTTGCCCAGCGCACCATCCTGCAGTAGCTGCTTGATCTTCTGCACTGCTCCCGTAAACAGGAAAGTGTGGTCGACCATGATCTTCAGATTCTTGCGGGCCGCCAGGTCAATGAGTTCCTCTGCTTGCTTCGTATTGCTGGTGAATGGTTTCTCGACGAAGATGTGCTTGCCGTGCTCCAGCGCAGCTTTCGCCAATTCATAGTGGGTCCATACCGGAGTGACTACCGCGATCGCATCGATTTCCGGAGAGGACATTAACTCCGCGGGGTCGTCTGTGACGCGCACGTCGGGGTAGGTCTTCTCGACCTTTTTCCGTGCGGCTTCGCTCTTGTCGCACACCGCGATCACTTCGGCCTCATCCAGACGGTCGATGTTGCGCACTACGTTCGGCCCCCAATACCCGTAGCCGATTACTCCAAACCTGACCATGACATTACTCCTTTGATCTTGTCCCGCAATTACGGTTGGACTGCTCAAGCAGGTAGACAAAGGGGAGGTAAAGCAGATGAAAAGTTGATGGAAATAGGACTGTTGCCGTTAGAACGCGCCTTCGCCCATCAACACAGCACCGGGCGTTCGCGCCATAATCTTGATGTCCATCCAGGGAGACCATGTCCGGGCATAGCGCAAGTCAAGCCGAACCATGTCGTCGAACTTCACACGGCTGCGCCCGCTTACTTGCCACAGGCCGGTGATTCCGGGCTTGGCCTCAAGCAGGCGGCGCCGGTGCCAAACCGCATAATTCTCCACTTCGTAAGGCACGGGAGGGCGCGGTCCCACCAATGACATCTCCCCCTTCAGCACGTTGATGAACTGCGGAATTTCATCCAGGCTGGTCTTCCGCAAAAACGATCCGACCCGCGTGATGCGCGGATCCTTGGTTAGCTTGTAGACTCCCTGGCCATTGCCGTTCGAGTTCGTGGTCGCCTTTCCGGCAATCAGTTGCTTCACATAATCCTGGTGGATCGCAGAATCATTGTTGACGTACATTGATCGGAACTTGAGGAATGTGAAGGACTCGCCGTACTGGCCGATTCGCCGCTGGCGAAAGAAGATAGGCCCTTCCGAAGTCAATCTCACGGAAGCGGCAATAATGAGGAAAAGCGGAGAGAATAAAATCAACGCCAGCGTGCTGCCGACGATGTCCATCGTCCTCTTCATCACGTTGAACGCGCGCCGGTCATTCGCCCGCTCCGACAGGTCCGGATACAGCGTGGGATTACTCGGACGTGCCTGGGCGTTGCCATCCCAATCCTCGGGAAAAACATGGAACGACACGCTCAGCTGATTGAACTGCTGAAGGGTTAAGTTACTGCGCAGCGTCTCGCTCACCCTGGAAATCATTGTAGTCACCACTGTGTCCCGGTCTTCCGGGCTGATTTCCGTGAACATGACTCCCACCACGCAGTTGTCCCGGTACCAACCGGTTGCGTCGGTCTCCCGGGTTGTGGTGGATAATGCCGCCAGAATCTTGCTCAGGGTCCTTCCGCTCTTTTCCGAGGGTAGACGTTGACCCATATCCAACAGCATCAGCACGAATGGCTTTCGCGAGCGCTCGCTCCGCTTTCTTTCCAGCGAGATCATCCGGCGAAACGCCTCTTCGTTCAACATGCTGCGTTCCGTGATCGATACCGGTCCCGACGGTAACGGACTCAAATGAGAGCCATTGTTGGAGCGCACTACATTCACGATTACCTCCGCTTGTTCCACTGCCAGGTTCGGCAGCTAGGACAAGTGACCTGTCCAATGCAAGACTTTCTTATTTGTCGTGGGGATATACAGAACTCAGGAACTGAACCCTTACTTCCAACCGCGTGCTATTTGGATGGGCTACCGACAGCAGACGATGCGGGGGGAGCATATCGCTGATAGTAGTCGCTGTGCGCAGCATCTTCCGAACCGTTCACCAACGCGCCCAGCAATTTGGATTGCTCAAGCGCCTCCAGTCCTCGCTGCAACTGTTGTCTTTCGGTCACGCCCTTTCGCGTAACCAGCAGAATTCCGTCCGCCAATCGGGCCCAAATACTGGTGTCGCCCAAGGGCAGCACGGGAGGAGAATCAATCACGATCCAATCGAAGAATGCTGCTAGCTGATCCATCAACGGAGGGAGCTTGCCCGACTGCATCAGCTCCAGAGGATTCTCCGGTGCGTTGCCTGCCGGCAAAACCCACAGTCCCAAACCTTCGAGTCGGTAAATGTTGTTTCCGCGAGTTTCGCCATGGAACCATTCACTCAGGCCGGGAACCCTGCCCAGCCCGAACTGCGTCGCCAAAGTGGGCCTCCGCAGATCGCCCTCGAGCAGCAGGGTCTTAGTCTGTTTCCTTCTGGCCAGCGTGCACGCCAGATTCGCCGCAACCGTGCTCTTGCCTTCCTGGGGGATCGAGCTCGTGATGAGAATCTTCTTCAGCGGGCGGCTATGCCGAAGTTGCCGCAGACGAACTGCGAGGTAACGAAACTTCTCCGCACCCAGGCTTTCCTCTTTGGCAACCGATACCAGATGGCTTTCCAGAGGGATGCGAACGGGAAGGATGGGGCATTGGTCCAACTGCTCTGCCGAAACCGACGGGCTCGGATCGAATGCCGGGAAATTGGCACGCTCCTGGCCGTTCTTGCCTGCATCCCGCATTTTCTCTTCGGCCGCTTGCAGCAGTTCGGTCGCTAGAGAAAGCGTGGATATATCCTCTCCCAGATGCTCCGCTTCCGATCTTTGTAAGGCGTCAAATATATGGCTCATGTTCAGGAACTCGTACTCTCACCCGCGTTCGTACCTCATCGGCACGCGATTGTTCATCCTGCAAGTGCGCATAGAGCTCCAGCAGGGTTCTGGCTGCCTTCTGCAGGTTCAGCTCTCCCGCCGGTCTGCTCGCTTCCATTGGGCGCGTGTGTATGCCCAGCCGGAAGTCGTTTGCAATCGTGTCGACAATCTCCGGAGTCACCCTTGCAGCTTGGTTCGCATAGCCTGCGATCAAGGCGTTTTCGCAGATGGTATTGATCAACCGCGGAATCCCCCGCGAGTGTTGATACACGGTAGCAACCGTCTCTTCCGGAAACAGCGTCGAGGGGTTAGGGCTTCCGGCAAGATGCAGCCGCCGCTCGATGTAGCCTTTGGTCTCGTTCAGGTCCAGCGGTGCCAGATGTGACCGCAGCGCGATTCTCTGCTTGAGCTGCCGCAGTTCGAACGAGTCCAGCTTCTCATCCAGTTCGGGCTGTCCGACCAGAAGGATCTGCAGCAACTTCTCTTCCGTCGTCTCAAGATTTGTGAGCAGCCTGATTTCTTCCAGAATCTCTGCCGACAGATGATGCGCCTCGTCGACGACCAGCACCGTCGTCAGGCGTTTCTGGCTACGCGAAATGAGGTGGCTGGCCAGCTGCAGCAGCAGTTCACTCTTGTTCTTGCCCGCGGCCGGCAATCCCAGATCGCCGACAATGTACTGCAGGAACTCAATCGGAGACATCCGGCCGTTGAAAACGTACGCATACGCAACGTCGTTGTTCTTCTTGAGCAGTTGCAGCAGACAGCGCAGCAGCAGCGTCTTGCCCGTCCCCACTTCGCCGGTCAAAACGACAAACCCTTTGTGCCGCCGAACGCCGTAGTAGAGCGCCGCCAGGGCCTCGTTGTGTTTCCTGGTAGGGAAGAGGAACGAGGGATCTGGCGTGATCTCGAACGGATTCCGTTTCAGGCTGTAAAAGGTCTTGTACATTTGCGATTGCGCTAACCGCGCAAGTAACTGATAGCCGACCCGACTAGGATGGTAGCAGACACCAACGCCGCTGTCGCCCAACCCAGCCATAACCGCTGGCGCTCTTTCCGTGCATCGGCTGGATTCACCAGGGCCGGAATCTCTGACATCACCGGCACCGGCAACAGCTTCTGCAGTTCTTTCTCATCATGGATGCGATCATCCAGAAACTCAAATGCCCCCGCCACAAGCGTACCTAACACCAAGCCTACTCCCAATCCGATGCCGCAGAACTTCAGTCGATTTGGGAAATCAGGCTTCGTGGGCAGGCTCGGCGGATCGAGAATGCGAAAACGCTCCCCCTGCTGCAGCAACTCCATGCTCGTGGCCATGGCAGAATCATTCTTCTTCTTCAGCAGGGCGTCATAGTTCGCTTTGGACTGATCATAACCACGGGTTAGGTCCGATAATTGCTGCTCACGAACGGGCTCCTGATTGAGGCGTGACTGGTACTCTCCGACTTTGGCCTTCAGTTCCGCGATTCCGCGTTCGCGATTTGCAACTTCCACGCGATTGGCACGCAGCTGGCCCTGCAACTGAACCATCGGAGAACCATCTCGCACGTCCGCGGCGTCCACTGTAGCTGCATCCGGGTGGCCGGCATCTGTTGTCTGCAAGCCTGCAATCATCTGCCCCCGCATCTTTTCCGTTTTGGCAATCTGATCTTTCAGCTTGCGGACGTCCGGGTGCTTGTCCGTATAGTGCGAGCTGAGATCTGCCAGCTGCGCCTTCAGACGGTCCAACTCAGCATCCAGGGACGGCAGTCCGACCGGCGCCGTCCCGTTGGCGGGTACCCTCGCGGAGCTCTGCATTGTTCGGTACTGATTGACCAGCGTCTCCAAATACACCCGCTGTTGCTTCGCCGTGTTCAGCGCGTCTTCCTCGGTCTGCAGCTGCGATTGCAGCCCGGCCAGAATCTGCAGATTGCTGCTCAGTTGAGCCGGCAACTCGCCGACGTGCTGCCCCTTGAACTGCCGTATCTTTTCTTCCTGCTCGGACAGCGCCTGCCGCGCTGTCTCCAGCTGATCCTCCAGAAATTTCGTTGTCCCTTCCGACTGTTGCTGGCGCACTTCAAGGTTCTTGGTGATAAACAGGTTCGTCAGTTCACTCGTGACCTGCTGAGCAACGCGGGGATCGCGTGATGAAAAGTACACATTAAAGGCACTGACCTCGTTTTGCGCGTTGTGCACCAGCTCGATCTCGATGTCCTTGCGCAGCCGATCTATTTTTTCATCTTCGGTCATGCGGCTGCGCGGATCGCCGTACAGGTTCACCTGTTCGATAATGTGCAGCAGCCGAGTGCGGCTGAGGATCTGTTGAGTAATACTTTGCAGCCGCTCCTGCAGATCATCATTGACGTTGGGGGTAACGTAATCCTTCGGCATGGTTGGCTGCTCCACCAGGATCAGCGTGCTCGAGCGGTAGCGTGCCGGCAGCAACCAACTCGTTCCCCATACCGCGAACCATCCCACTAGCAGCGGAATCAGGAATAACATGTGACGCCGGCGAACCACTCCCAGATAGAACGGGAGGTTCAAACCACCAGATTCTTTTTCGTCCAGCTCTTCAACCATGATTTATCTTCCCAGCGCTTTCGTAAAAGCGTAAGAAACAGACACCCACTCCCGATTGGTGTCGGGATTTGCGGAAACAGCGGGTACGTTATTGTAGATCTGATGCAGCCGCGTATACCCGAGCTGCACACTCAGATTCTTCCCAAATTGGCGCTGCAGGGAGGCGCTGCCTGATATGGAATGCCCGCTGGTGTCAGGGAAAATACCACCCACGATGAGCACTTGGCTGTTCGAATAGGCGCCGCCAAGCGATGCCCCGAAGTTCCTCGTAATCTGCTGCCGTAGCCCCAGATTCGCCGCGTCCGATCGTGCGGCGCCGATCAGACCTCCGCCTCCGGTCACTAGATGGGTATAGCTGATTGCGACCGCCGTGCGCCGTGCCTGCCAGCTCAAACTGGCGCCCGCCGCCGGAGTCAGGTCGTGCGTCGAAGGCTGCGCCGGTTGCGAGGTTTCGGAGCGTTGTGGGCCACCGAACAACGAGATCGTGAACCGTGGAGTCGGATACACAGTGTAGAAGAACAAGAAAGCGTGAGTCTCGGTATCCGTGGTTGTTGCGGCCGGATATGCCAGCAACTTCTGATACTGGTATGTCACGCCTATATACTGCTTCCTCGAAACCCGCAGGCTGTAGAACGCCGACCCGGCACGCGTCGCCGTGTCATAAAGCCCCGGAACCTGTGCTTGATCCGGATAGTGCAGATTAGCAAAGGTTCCATTCGCTCCAACCATCATGTTGGCTGCAAACTGGTAGGTGATGCCGGCATTCCCCACGTTGCTAAGCCGGTCCGCCGCCGGTGCGACGATAAAGTTGCTTGGGCCCTGGGTTGAGCCCGAAATACCCCCGGCCAATCCCTGGTCCGGCTGATTGAATGCGTTCGATGACTTTTGGAAGCTGTCTCGCAGGCTTACCGTAACGTGCGGGCTCAAACGGTATTCAAAGCCTACTGCTAGATTGTGGTCCGCCTGATCCAGCGAACTCGTGTGCCGATAGAAAGTGAACCCGGGTGCGTACGAGAGCGTCCAATGCAGCCGCGACGTGGTTTCATCGATGGCCAGCGTCGGCCACAGGGAATAGCTGACGTCGCTCAAGGGATTGCCGCTGGTTCCTGTCAAAAGATTGTCCGAGTATGCCGAGTTGAACGTGATTCCCCCGCGCAAGTAGTTGGATCGCGTTTCTGAGGCCGGTGCGACTGGATAGTCCTGTCCGCTCACCGCGGGCGGAGTCAGCATCCGATCCTCGGTGTCCACCAGTCCAGTCACCGCCGGCGCAGGAACACTGTTGTCGATTTGCGCGCACAGCGGCGCCGCCGCCAGTACGAGTGCCCCGAAGCAAACGCGATGAAATAGTTTCGATGTCATAGAACCACCTCTACGGGACGACGATCGTATCGCGCGCCTGCAGCTTGATGTTCTGTGAAAGGTTCTTTCCGCTGACTACGTCCTTGTAGTTGAAGGGAAACCGCGACTGTCCACCATCCGGATTCTGTCGCAGAATGTAGATCGACTTCTGTTTTGCGAAGTCACGGAAGCCGCCCGCCAGTGCAATCGCATCCAGCACGGTCGGCGAATTTGCAATCGCGTACGACCCCGGCCTCGCCACCATGCCCAGGATATTGAACTTCTGGCTGTTGATCTGCTGAACGATCACGGTAACTTCGGGTTCCGAAATGTAGCTCTGTAGTTTGCTGGCGATGTCCTTCTCCAGTTTCAGCGGGGTTTGCCCGGCCGCCTGCACTTCGCCGACCAGCGGCAGCGAGATCTTCCCGTCAGACCGCACCGGAATCGATCGCGAAATGTCCGGTTCTTTCCAGACGTTGATCGCGAGCACGTCGTCGTTGCCGATCACGAAACTGTCGTCGTGCGGTTTTCCTGCCGAGGCATCCGTCGCTGGTGTGGCCTTTGCAGGATCTGAAGGACGACTCGGACTGCTGGCCGCTCCTCCCTGTGCCCAGAGGGAACCTGCCAGAGCAACACAGAGGGAGGTCTTGACCACCGTTCTCATCCACATAGTGCCGGCATCCATAAGCATTCCTTGGCGATTGTTTCGCACCAGCTTCTCCGTCTCCCTATTCAACTTGCTTTCCCGTTGCCTTTCTCATGGGCGGCCAACCGCACCATCGACGGCTCGCTGAGAGAGTGCAGGGAAGCGTTCATCTGGTACTGCTCGATTTTGTATAGCAGCGTACGATAGCTGACCTTCAGCAGCCGTGCCGCGGCCTTGCGGTTCCAACCCGTCTTTTCCAGAGCTGCTCCAATCGCATTCTTTTCCGCTTCGCATTTGATCCCCTGAATGAAGGACTTCAGCGACTTTGGTGCAGGCTCGGTCTCGTCCGGGTTCCTTGCAATCGCCGAGCTCGAGACCCGCTCGGTTCCACGGGAGGAGTTGAGGGGCTCGCAGCCTTTTTCTGAATCAAATTCCCCTGGAATCAGTGCTTGGTCGCCCGACACGAGATAGCGTTTCACGAAGGCTTCCAGTTCTCGTAGGTTTCCCGGCCAGGAATACCACTGGCATACATCCAGCATAGCCGCGGGGAATTCGCGGGCGGAGAGCCCGTAGTGCTTTGCCAGTCTGTGCATCGAGTAACGTAGCAGAAGAGAAATCTCTGGTCTGCGCTGGCGCAAGGGGGGTACTCGCACCGTGAATGCGCTCAGGCGATAGTACAAGTCTTCGCGCAGCTTCTGATCGGCCAGCGCACGTTCCAGGTTGGAACTGCTTGCTGCCAGGATCCGTACGCCCGCGGGACGCCCATTTTCGCGATGCTCGCTATCCAGGTCGCTTTTCAGCAGCGCTTGCAGCAGCCTCGCCTGCAATTCAGACGGCATTTCTGCAATTTCATCCAGGTAGATTGTGCCGTGTTCTGCCAGCTCCAGCGTTTCCGAAGTCGACCGGCCGGCCCCCAAGTTGAAGGCTCTCCTCGCGCCGAACAGTTCGCTTTCCAGCATGTCGCCGGGCATCGCGGCGCAATTCAATTTGAGGAACTTGAATCCGGACCGGACCGAGAGCTTGTGAATCAATCGGGCAACCGCGTCTTTGCCGCTGCCGCTCTCTCCAAGTATGAGTACCGGAACGTCGGCCTGCGCCAGCAGTTCGGCCTGCGCGCGCAGCTTCCGCATTACCGGACTGGCACTGACGAAGAAGGCTTCTTGGTCGAGTTGTTCGACGTTTTCACTTACCATTTCCGCACCTAGGTATCGATCTGGTTGTGCCAGGCTCAGGAGTTTCATTGCAGCATTAGGATCAATCAAGACGGGATCACTCAGGACAGGACTACGTCACACGGGTTCGACTTCGTAACCTTCCACGCGCACGGCCAGCGATCTCTGGATCGCATTCACCGAAATCACCAGGGTACGATCTCCATTCCGCCCCACCAGGATTCCTTCCACACCATCCAAGGCTCCGCTACGGATTCGAACGCGCTGCCCAATCTCCAGAAACGGGTGCGATGACCACGGCAGCCCTCCGTCGATCAACATCCGCACCGCGTCAATCTGCTCGTCCGGAATCGGGGATCCCTCACCTCGAGATCCCACCAGCCCAAGAACTCCGTCGACCCGAAGCATGCGCAAACGCTCGGTCCGGTTGGCCGCGAACCTCGCGAACACATAACAACCAAACAAGGGGAGTTGGACCGTCTTCTTGCGGTCGCTCCAGCGTCGAACCTCGGTCACGATGGGGAGGAAGGTTTCAACTCCATGCTCCGCCAGACGCTGTGTCACCATCTTCTCGTGCCGGGCGCGCGTGTGTAACGCGTACCAACTGCCGGCTTCCACTGCGCCAATCAGTGGTACTGTCTGCGCTGCTTCAACGAGTACGCTGTTCGCGGCCATAGCTTCGCCCTCTGAGTCACACTTCCCAAGGTGACCCTAAGACTTGCGTAGTGGTTCTGTTGCGATCTCGATTCGAGATCCGGGGGAGAAAAACAACACGAGCACATCTAAGGGGAGGGACGGTTTGTTCTACTCGACACTACATCGCTTGTCTTGTTGCCAAATCCTGAGATCCTTTAACTTCTGGGGCGCTCGCTATCGCGAGTCGGGGGGAGGCCCGGAAGGCATGTGTCGATAATGATCCTGGGGTGGAAGCGGGAACGTGAAACCGGTGCTGATTCTAGGACCATGCCAACTAACCTTCTGTGACTCCAGATACCCGTGCCTGTGATTGCGCTCATCCAAGTTGCATAGTGTTGCAAACTCGGACTCCGTTGCACTTCTGCATTCTGAAACCAGGATAAAACCCTGCTTCCTTTTGTTTCGTGCTTGTGCTTGGGGCCCAATACTGCCTACCGTCGGCTTTTTTGAGAAGCCCATACTAGAGATCCCCTGGACTGAAGGGGCCAGATCCCGGGGTGATCGATCATTTACTACTAACTCTATCGACATTATAGAATATAGTCTTAGCTTGTCAACCAGCGATTACTCGCTCATGTTCCGGGCAGGGGACCATTCTCGCTAATCGGGGCAACGGGAGGGGGAATCCTATTCGCGGCGCGCAACTTTCGATTGCCCGACTGTGCTGCAATGTACCTCCACGTTGCAGGCTCTTGCAAGAGGAAGACGTACCTAGAGGCGGATTACTCTATTCATCGACCCGAATCGGGCCCATTTTTCCATTTTTCCGACCAAACTACACAAGCCTCATGTGTAATCGTTTGCAACTAGTGACACAGTTTGTCACTCCTTTTGGGGAACGAACTTGCCTTCGTAACCAGAATATCGATAGAATTCGTTACCGTTTGTTCCACAAATTCCACCGGATTTTGGGACCGAACCCTGAAACGTTACTCCATCTGGCGAGGGTTCCAATGCAAGACGACCCGGCGTTGGGGGAAAGACCAATTCGTGTACTGGTTGCGGACGGTTCTAGGATCCACACTCACCTGCTCGCCGATGCGCTGAAGCGAGACTCCGGTCTGGAAGTAACCCCGTTCGACTCCAATTCCAAGGCTCTTACGGAGGCGGTCAGGGCCCAGAGCATCGATGTACTCGTCATCAATTCCACCCTGGATGAGCAGCCGGGCAGGGGATTCGCTGTTCTTCGTGAATTACGCGGAGCCTTTCCCGGAATTCGTGCCGTGATCCTCATGGACTCGTCCACCGATGAAGCGGTTGTGAGCGCCTTTCGCGCAGGTGCCAGGGGCGTCTTCAGCAAGGAAGAGCCCGCCCAAATCCTCGGGAAATGCGTTCGCTCGGTGCATCAGGGCCAGGTCTGGGCAAATGGCCGCGAACTGGCCGTCGCGATCGAAGCGCTGGCGACCGCTCCGGTCGTTCGCGCGGTGAATGCGAGCGGCATGAACCTGCTTTCAAAACGGGAACTCCAGGTCGTCCGCAGTCTGGCGGAAGGCCTCACCAATCGCGAGATTGCCGATCGTCTGAAGCTCAGTCAACACACGGTCAAGAACTATCTGTTTCGCGTCTTCGACAAGCTCGGCGTTTCCAGCCGCGTCGAGTTGCTGTTCATGACCCTGAGCGATGCCGCTTCTCCTCTCGAGCAAACCCCAGGGGCGCCTCCGGGATCTGTCGTAGGGGGTTCGCAGGACGACTTCACCCTGTTTCAGAAGGCCGCGGAGGCTGGCCTTCCTGCCGCGCAGTTGGCTCTTTCCCAGATGTATTGGGCTCGCCGGAGAGATCCGCAGGACCTTATCCAGGCTTACTCGTGGTACCTGATCGCTACGGAATGTGCATTACAGGCTAAGGATTTGATGACCAGAGCCATGACGCCCAGCCAGATCGACGAGGCGCAGAAGCAGGCCAGCAGTTGGCTTGCCCGCATGCACTCGTCTGCTCCTCCAACCGACGGTATGGCCGACCTTAAGCCGATGCCCCTGGTGAAAGACGCCGGGTCTCCGTCCATCCCAAAACGTCCCACCAAAACAAAAGAGGCATACCCGCAATAGGTACGCCTCCATGATCTGTTCAAATCCTTAAGGGTAATCCGTTTCGGTTCCTCAGCTGGGCAGCTTGGCCTGCTCCCGCCGCGACCGAACTACGACTGCTCCTATGCAGGCCAGCGCGCTGAAAGATAGGTAAGCCAGAGCTGACCCGCCTTCAGGCACGTTCTTGTGATGACGCTTGCCTTGTGGGCCAGCTGCAACAGCCGCAGGCGAAAGAGTGCTGCACAACAGCAAAGCCAACAAGGAGGCCCGACAAAACATCTTCATAAATTCTTCTCTCCCAACTCTAATTGCGGGGGGAGGACTAGCCAAGCAGGCCTCACGGCGAGCTTTGCGATTACTACTCTACCGCGAACTCCACAGGTGTCAAGACTGATAATTCTTGCAACGTGTTGCAATCCGTTGCAATGTTGACGGGATGACGGCCGTACTCAACCCTCTTTGGGTCCCCCGACGAGGAATGTCCTTGATTGACGGACGAGAAGAAACACCCCCAACGAAATCGGGCAGATGCCCGTCAGTGCTACGGAACCTGGGCCTGTACGGGCACCGAGAAAGAGCTCTCCTGGTTGCTCGAATCTACCGAAGTTGCGACGTAGCAATACGTCAGCCCTCCCGGTACGTTGCCGTCCGTGTAGGTGGTAGAGCCATCGAGGGACGAGTTAATCTTCGAATACGCGCCGCAGGATGTAGCGAATGTGGCCCGATAGACGTTGTAGCCAACCACGTTGGGGGAACTGCTGGCGGTCCATGACAAGCTGATCGTGTGCGCCGCGATCCCCGTGCCCGTCGCCGAACTCGTAGTCGTCGAAGGCGATGCGTTGCTGGTGAATGTCAGGGTTGCGCTGGCAGCACCGGCAGTCAGCGGGCTGAACGTTACGGTGAACGGTGTTTGCTGGCCAGCCGGGATCGTCACCGGCAGCGAGAGCCCGCTCAAGGCGAAGCGCGAGTTGTTGCTGGTGGCTGCCGTGACGGTCACGCTTGCCCCGCTGGCACTCAAACTCCCCGTAGCCGATCCACTGCTGCCCACCGTTACGTTGCCCAGATTCAAAGTCGCTGGCGCGACCGTAAGCTGCCCGGCAGTGGTGACACCCGTCCCCGTCGCCGAAGCGGTGGTCGTCGATGGCGATGCATTGCTGGTCAACGTCAGCGTCGCACTCGCCGCACCGGCCGCCTGCGGGCTGAATGTCACGGTGAAACTGGTCTGCTGACCGGCCGGGATCGTTACCGGCAGGGAAAGCCCGCTGATCGTGAAGCGTGCATTGTTGCTGCTGGCCGCCGTGACGGTCACGCTTGCCCCGCTGGCACTCAGACTCCCCGTGGCCGTTCCGCTACTGCCCACCGCCACGTTCCCAAAATTGAAGGTCGCCGGCGTGACCGTAAGCTGTCCGGTGGCGGTGACACCCGTCCCTGTCGCCGAAGCGGTGGTCGTCGATGGCGATGCATTGCTGGTAAACGTTAGCGTCGCACTCGCCGCCCCTGCCGTCTGCGGGCTGAACGTCACCGTGAAAGACGCCTTCTGTCCTGCTGCGATCGTTACCGGCAGAGAAAGCCCGCTCAGAGTGAAGCGTGCATTGTTGCTGCTGGCCGCGGTAACAGTTACGCTGGCCCCGGTGGCGTTGAGGGTGCCGGATACCGTTCCGCTACTGCCCACCACCACATTGCCGAAGTTGAAGGTTGGCGGAGTGACGGAGAGCTGTCCCGTCGCGGCGATACCCGTTCCCGTTGCTGAAGCAGTCGTTGTGGCTTCTGACGCATCGCTGGTAAACGTCAGCGCCGCATTTGCCGCACCCGCGGTTTGCGGGCTAAACGTCACCGTGAAAGATACTTTCTGTCCTGCCGCGATCGTAACCGGCAGCGACAGCCCGCTCAAAGTGAATCGCGCATTGTTGCTGCTGGCCGCGGTGACAGTCACACTGGCCCCGCTTGCGCTCAGGCTCCCGGTTGCAGTTCCGCTGCTGCCCACGACCACGTTGCCCACATCCAAGGTTGCGGGTGTCACGCTCAACTGCCCCGGAGCGGTGGCCGAGCCCGTCCCGGACAACGCGATCGACATGCTGGAATTCGATGCGTCCGATGCCAGCGACACCGTTCCGCTTGCCGCTCCCGTTGATTTCGGGCTGAAGACGACATTAAACGACGTACTTTGGCCGGCCGCCAGCGTCAGTGGCAGAGTCAACCCGCTGATGCTGAATGCCGCGCCCGTTACCGGCGCCTGCGTAATCGTGAGGCTGGAACCTCCAGCGTTGGTCAGCGTCTCGGGCTTGGTCTGGCTGGTATTGACCTTGACGCTGCCAAAACTCAGGCTTGTCGGTGCCGCACTGACTTGCCCGGGGTTGGGATGGGGGGAACTGCCTGAACTGAATCCCTGGCACCCCATCATGGCGCCCAGGGCGAGTATGGTCGGAAGCGTGATCCAGCGTGTGGGGGTTAAATTCATAACACGACTGTTCGTAAGTACTTGGACTCGAAGCTCTAGTCTGCCCGTTGTGAATCGATTAGGTAAGGTTCCGAAAGGACATGCAGGCGGGGGCCAACCAGTCCTGCCTCGTCGGGGGCCGTTTGAGCGTTTCAGGTAACGTGTTCGGCGGGTCTGCGCGGGACTTGGAGGGGCTGCTGGCTAGGCCTCGAGTCACGGAAGGGCCAGAAACCACGGCTCGTCGGCGGGCCTCAGCCCCGCGACGTCACCCGTCTGCTTCTGAGGTCCGCCTGCGGCTTTACAATTGACATTGCCACCGCGCTCACTTATTTCTATTTTGTTGCCACCTGCGAAAGTGGCGGAATTGGCAGACGCACCAGACTTAGGATCAGGGCGAGCCTTCTCAGCAATTGTCACACCAAACCGCTGAAACCCACGCCAAATACAGGTTTCAGCGGGTAGTGTTTCGTATGTTCTACTCACAGCCGGGGCTGACTAGTGACAAAATTGTATGCAGTCAGGTCTTGCTTGACTGCCCCCTGCTCCCCAAGCTACGATTGTCCCCGTGGAGTGGTCGATCATCCTCGCTATCGTCCTTTGGCTGCTTCCGACGCCGATGGACATCCTCGCCTCACTAAAAAAAACCTAAATTCCAGTGCACAGGGTGTGCACAGGCCCTAGCTCTTCGAATCTATGGAGAACCAGCTGTGTCCGTTGGCGACCAGCAGGTTGCGCACCGACCGGGTGACGTTGAACACGGTGTCCCCTTCCGAGATGGAGACTCCCAAGTCTGCCAGTAGACTCTGCGCTTCTGCACTGAGCCGTGTGGCGTGAGCATCCGTCGCATGAGTTCGACGCAGAGCGGGCTGTGGTCGAGCGGATTCGGCAGATGAGTGCTGACGGCGTGACAGCTTACAGCATCGCGAAGCAGCTGAACGAGGAAGGGATTCGCACGCGGTACGGGAAAGAGTTCTCTAAGCAGACCGTTGGAAACATCGTTTCCCGAACTACTCCGCGCGCGACTACTTGAGCCAAGGCAGGTTAGAGAAGGGAGCAGGAAGGGAAAGCTGCTTGCTATCACTCGAAACCTTGTTAAGCCAGTCCCACGCGTCTTTTGGTAACCAGCCTTGGAACTCATGTGGAACGATTTTCGTAACTAAGAGCGAATCTGTTTTCTCAATGTGTGGTATCAGTAGCTTGGTGTACGCGTTCACGTCGTGCAACGTCGTCACTATGCAAGTCTGCTCAATAAAATGCCACCATTGCAGTGCGTTTCCGCGCAGAGCCACAAAAAACTGGCTGTAATCCTTCTGGGAGTTACGCAGCGAAAATGTGACTAGTAGAAGATTCACGCACCACCAGCCTTTGGTAAAACGTTAGGGCTTGCTTCCCCCGCCAAGGTGCTGGGATTGGTTGTCCCCTCTGTGAGGGCTATCTCTCCGGCAGCTAGTTCCTTCTTTTCTGTTCCCATTGCGAACTTCATTTCGGCCCGGTGGCCTGTCTCTCCATAGACAAGATGCTTCGGCCTGATCCATGCAAACAGAAACACTCCCACGAATAGCACCGCTAGGAAGCCGACTGCTGTTAGAAAGACCTTGAATCTCAGGATGGGATCGGGGCCAACGGCAAGCAGCGCAGCCAATACTATCGCCGAGAATGCCGTCACTATTCGAAAGAAAAACGACAAAGGGGTCTTTACCTCTCTCTGGGAGAACAGAGAGAAGAACTTGCCTGTCATTTTTTCAAACCATTTGGTGTCGGACATTTGCCAAGTTGGTGCGGGGAACAGGACTTGAACCTGCACGCCTTTCGGCACAGCATCCTAAGTGCTGCGTGTCTGCCAGTTCCACCATCCCCGCCCGTCGTTACCGCCGTCGAGAGTCCATGTGTTGAAGCATCTCGTTCCACTTTGCATCCAAGATTTTCGCTTCTTCAGACACGTCCGGGTGTGGCTCCCGATTCGGTTTCTTGGGCTCCATGAGTGGTACATCCCCCGGCTTTCCCACAAACTCAAAGCACCATTCGCAGCGCCCTCGCCCGTCGATCACGAGATGGGGACAGTCGCTCATATTTCCTTAATGGTATCACTCGGCACAATCCCCTTGGGTACGTTCAGCGCGTCGAGCAGCCGGATCGCTGACTCCTTAACCTCACGGTCGGCGTGGACGTACCGCTGCGAGATGGTGATGCTGCTGTGGCCTGCGAGCTTCTGAATCGTGAAGGCATCTGCACCAGCCTTTACTAGCCGGGTGCTGAAATGCAGGACCTCGGTCGCGGCGCTTACCGAGGCCGGCGTGACCGCGGCAGTACTCAATTCCTCGCTTGACGCGCACGCAGCCTGTCAGACCGAGCGGGATTTTGCGGCTGGCAGGCTCGACTTGTTCTGCGTCGCTTCCGAGCGCCTCGTCACGCCGCGTTTCGTCGAATTGTTGAGGCGAACCCAGCTCGCACTGTTCGCCATCGACGACGCGCATTGCGTTTCGAAATGGGACGCCGATTTCAGAAGGATAACTAATTCTCGCTTCAGGCAGCCGCGCGCTTCTGTACTTGCGGCGGCATGCATATTGCCGCCACCAGCATCACGCACGACATCGCCGCCAGCACGTAAAACAAGTACTTGAAATCGCCGGTCGTCGCGTAAACGGACGCCACCAGCGGCACGCCGCACGCGCTGGCGCCAAACGACATCACGTAGCGCACCGCGAAGGCACGCGAGCGCCATTTCTCGTCGGTATAGGCCGCCAGCATCGCATCGTTGATCGGGACCTGGCCAAACACGAAAAACATCATCGCCAGCGCGACCAGCAGCATCGCATATTTCTCCATCGAGCCGGCCAGAAACAGCAGCGGCACCTGCACCGCCACCACCGGCACGAATACGCTGCGCAGCGGATGGCGGTCGATCAGATAACCGACGACGAGCTGCGCCATCGCGGCAAACGCGTACACCAGCGACACCAGAACACCGATCCCGAGCGTAGTCTGGGTCAACTTTGTCAGGCGCTCGTCGAAGATTTTGGGCATCGCGACCGTGGTGGCGTTGAATATGACGCCGCCGCAGATCGTCGCCACGGTGAGTATCACAAATACGCGCATCAGCGTATTGCGGCTGATCGCCACTCCGCCTGCGCGCGGCGATGCCTGCGCCAATTTCGGCACCGGAGGCACGTGCATCGCAAACGCAACGCCGACTGCGACCGACAGCGCACCCGGTATCAGAAAAGCGGCCCGCCAGTTGATCCAATAGGCAAGCGCGCCGGCGATCAGCGCTGCGAGCGCGACGCCGAAGTTGCCGTACACGCCATTGACGCCGAGCACGCGGCCGACCTTGTCACGGCCGCTGACCAGCATCGCGATGCCGACCGGGTGGTAGATGGCGCCAAACACCCCGATCAGCGTCAGCCCCAGCCCGATCTGGAACGTCGAGCCTGCGAGCCCGGTCAGCATCGAAGCCGCGCCGATACCGGTAAAAAACACTAGCATCATGCCGCGCCGGCTCCAGCGATCGGCGAGCCAGCCCGCGGGCAGCGAGCATGCGCCGAACATGATGAACCCGCCCAGCGACAGCGGCAGCATCTCGCTGTAAGAGCGGCCGAACTCGGGCGCCATCGCCAGCACCACGGTCGGGAAGATCAGCATCAACAAATGGTCGACACCGTGCCCGAGATTCAGAAACAACTGGGCGACGCGTGTCTGTTCCACTCGATGCTTCCTCGCAGATCCGGCGTTACTTCGTCCGCGCGGACGCCACCGCCGCGCGCACCTGCTCGATGGCGGTCGGATCGTCGAGCGTCGTCAGATCGCCGGGGTCGCGGCCTTCGGCAATCGCCTGGATACTGCGGCGCAGGACTTTGCCGGAACGCGTCTTCGGCAGAAGCGTCACAAAATGTACGCGCGCCGGCCTGCCAATCGCTCCGAGGGCATTGTCGACGACGTCGAACACTTCTTGCTCCAGCGCCTGCCGCCCCGCGGCCGTTGCCACTTTGGCCGCATCCTTTACTACTGCGAACGCCATCGGCACCTGGCCTTTGAGCTGATCGCCGACGCCAACCACCGCGACCTCCGCGATGGCCGGGTGCCCGCTGACTGCTTCCTCGATCTCGCGCGTGCCGAGACGATGGCCGGCGACGTTGATCACGTCATCGGTACGGCCGAGAATGAAGTAATAACCGTCATCGTCGCGGATGCCCCAGTCGA
>JAIQFC010000028.1 GCA_020073465.1 Terriglobia bacterium | reverse complement strand
GAAGTGGCGGCAGGTACGGGCCGCGTTCTGACAGCGGCGGTAGTAATCCATCCACTCCAGACGGACTCGACCCTCCCGGCTCAGCTCTTTCCCCGTGCGCGCCAGCTGGCGCGCACGGGGAACTTCTCCATCACGAACTTGCATGCCGACACTCTATTCGAGTGTCACCAATCATTCTGAACGGGAACAGAAAGCGAATGCTGCCGGGTGCCCCATTTCTCGCGTCCTTTGCGAGAAGTGGGGATTTCCTGTCGTTCACTGACTGCCCCTCCTGTTTCATTCCGAACCTTCTTGGGGTGAGGAATCTGACGTTTCGACGGGTGACCCTCGATACGGCGGAGAGCTACTCCCCCCGCCGCACGTCTGCTCCGGAGTATCAGCACGGTTGCGTCTAGCGTGCGCGTCAACCTTGGCCTATGATTATTTCGGTCCGCGTGCGGGCGGAGACCGCGCCGCCCGCGGAGTCACTGTGGGAGCCTTCGGAGACAAGTTCCGCAAAGAGCGCGAGCGGCGTGGCTACACGCTCGATGACGTTTCCAACGTCACCAAGATCGGCTCGCGCATGCTCAAAGCCATCGAAGACGAACGCTTCGATCAGCTTCCCGGCGGTATCTTTAATAAAGGATTCATCCGCGCCTACGCCCGCCATCTCGGGCTCAACGATGAAGAGGCTGTAACCGAGTATCTGTCGGCCTTGCGCCAGGCACAGCTCGATGCCCAGAACGCCTCGACACCAGCCCCGGCGATCCCTCCTCGCGCTGGCAAGGAAGGCCGCCCAACAAGATTCAAAGCTGCCGCCGACGCCCGCCCGGCAGTGACCGCGCCCGCCGCCGAGCCCAATGCACAAGAGCTCCCCGACTTGCAGCTCCCCAAGGCGGAACACATTCGACCGAGGCGGCCAGTGGCTGGAGCCGATCGCGCCCTGTCTCCGTGGAGAGTTCCCGCCCTGGTTGTGCTCATGATTCTGGTTGGAGTTTTCTGGTGGAATCGTCACTCGCGCAGCGCACGTGCGGGAGGAGATAGCCCCGCTCATGCCCTCGCGGGCGATTCTTCCCTCGCGCAACCTCCCTCCGTTACCGCTGCCCCCTCCTCGGCAGTTCAGCCCACACCAGGCTCTTCAGCCGCGCCAGTTTCCGCGCCGGCGACGCCACCTTCCGATCCTGCCGAAGAGAATGACGTCACGACGCGGAGTCCCAGACCGCTTCATCCCGCCAGCACAAAGCCGGAGCCCGCGCCCGCTCTCACGCTCGTCATCCGCGCCGCCGAGAATTCCTGGATCTCCGTCATCGCCGACGGACAACAGGTTACTCAGGAGACATTGATCGCTCCCGCCCACACTTCCGTCCGAGCTGGCCGTGAGATCGTCGTGAAGACCGGCAACGCCGCTGGAGTGAGCTTCCTGTTGAACGGCAAGGAATTCCCTCCGCAGGGCAACGAGGCTGAAGTCAAGACCTTCGTCTTCGATGCTCAGGGAATGAATCTCGCCCCTCCCGGACAAACTTCCGACCCAGCTCGCTAAGCTCTTCCCGGCTAATCGTTTCGTCACGCCCCCACCACTTGACGGCCAATTTCACCCATCCGGGGTGGCAATTCCGCTATTGAACTCATCCCGCGCCACTTAGGCCTAAAAACATTGCGCCGCCCGGGTACCTCTGGTAGCCTTTTTAAGATTCATTTCTCGATGCGATCGCTCGCTTTGACCGATCTGAGGCCCGTGCGGATTTCCGCCAGTCCCGCCAGCACGAAGGGCTCGAGTTCGTCCGGACGTTGCAGGCAACAACGACACGGGCAATTAAGGAGACACATCACTTGGCAGCAAAGAACCGCATTCTATTTACTTCCGAATCTGTGACCGAAGGCCATCCCGATAAGATCGCCGACCAGATTTCTGACGCCATCCTCGACGCCTGCCTCACTGAAGATTCGACCAGTCGCGTCGCCTGCGAGACCCTGACCGCCACCGGCCTCGTCGTCATCGCCGGAGAGATCACGACCAAGGCCTATGTCGATTTCCAGAACGTGGTGCGGGGCACCGTCAGCGCGATCGGATACGACAACGCGGTCTATGGATTCGACTCCAACACCTGCGCCGTCATCTCCAGCATCAACAAGCAGTCCGGCGACATCGCCATGGGCGTGGACACCGGCGGCGCCGGCGACCAGGGAATGATGTTTGGGTATGCGTGCGATGAGACGGAGGAGTTGATGCCGGCTCCCATCTCGCTGGCGCACAAGCTGACCATGCGCCTCGCGCAGGTGCGCAAGAATGGGACGCTTCCCTTCCTGCGTCCGGATGGCAAGTCGCAGGTCACGGTGGAATATGACGCGAGCGGAAAAGTCGCGCGCGTGGATGCGGTCGTAATCTCCACGCAGCACGCCGAGACGGTGACGAACGACGAATTGCGGTCCGCCATTTTGAAGCACGTGATCCAGGCGGTCATTCCGGCGCACCTGCTCGACGAATACACGCACTATCACATCAATCCCACAGGACGCTTCGTGATTGGCGGGCCTATGGGAGACACCGGCCTGACCGGGCGCAAGATTATCGTCGACACCTACGGCGGCATGGGCCGTCACGGCGGCGGCGCGTTCAGCGGCAAGGATCCGACCAAGGTCGATCGCTCGGCGGCATACATGGCGCGCCACATCGCCAAGAATATCGTGGCCGGCAAGCTTGCGGACCGTTGCGAAGTGCAGCTCGCCTACGCGATCGGCGTGGCAGATCCGGTGAGCGTTCGGGTGGACACGTTCGGCACGGCGAGAGTCGACGAGTCGATCATTTCCGATCTGATTCGCGCGCACTTCAAGCTGACGCCGCGTGGCATCATCGAATCGCTCGACTTGCGCCGTCCGATCTACAGGAAGACGGCTGCGTATGGTCACTTCGGGCGCAGCGATGCGGACTTTACCTGGGAAGCAACCGACAAGGCGGCGAAGCTGGCCAGCGACGCAGGGTTGCGGCAGCCCGCGGCGCACGCCGTGCGGAAATAGGCATCCGGCTTTGTCATCCCGAGCGAAGCGAGGGATCTAGGTTTTTGCCTCTCGCGGAAAGTAGCTGGCGCACAGGCAGGAACCCAGATCCCTCGCTTCATTCGGGATGACAAGCTTTACATATTTTGTGGAGCGTACAGGAGCTAACCAAAGTCCCATTCTGGGCGTGGGCCAAAGGCTCATGCCCGGAAGAGCAATCCGGCATTCTGATCTGGTTGCCGAGTTAGTGTATTCTGCGAAGATGACGCACGCAGGCAAATCATTTCTGGTAATTAGATGACTTTTTCTGCGCCTAGAGCGCGCCACTGAGGAGAGGTAATGTCAACAGCCGCAATCAATTGCGACATCAAGAATGTCGAACTGGCCGACTTGGGGAAGAAGCGCATCGAGTGGGCAAACCAGTCCATGAAGGTGCTGCAGATTATCCGCAAGGAGTTCATCAAGAACCAGCCGCTGAAAGGAATTCGCGTATCCGCCTGCCTGCACGTTACGGCCGAGACCGCGAACCTGGGCATCTGCCTGCGCGACGGCGGAGCCGAAGTCGTGCTCTGCGCCTCGAATCCGTTGTCGACGCAGGACGACGTAGCCGCCAGCCTGGTGCGCGATCACGGCATTCCCGTCTTCGCCATCAAGGGCGAGGACAACGACACCTACTACAACCACATCCTGGCCGCGATCGACCACAAGCCGCACATCACGATGGACGACGGCGCCGACCTGGTGACGATTCTTCACACCAAGCGCACCGACGCCCTTTCGGGCGTGATTGGCGGAACCGAAGAAACCACCACCGGCGTGATCCGCCTGCGCGCGATGGCCAAGGAAGGCGTGCTCAAATTCCCCATCGTCGCCGTGAACGACGCCGACACCAAGCACCTGTTCGACAACCGCTACGGCACCGGACAGTCCACCATCGACGGCATCATCCGCGCCACGAATTTCCTGCTGGCGGGCGCGAAGTTCGTGGTCGCCGGTTACGGCTGGTGCGGCCGCGGGCTGGCCAGCCGCGCGCGCGGCACTGGAGCCGAAGTCATCGTCACCGAAGTCGATCCCACCAAGGCGCTCGAAGCCGTGATGGACGGCTTCCGCGTCATGTCGATGACCGAAGCCGCCAAGCTCGGCGACGTCTTCTGCACCGTCACCGGCAACAAGAGCGTGCTCACCAAGGAACACTTCGACCTGATGAAGGACGGGGCCATCATCTCGAACTCCGGCCACTTCAACGTCGAAATCGACATTCCCGCGCTGGAAAAGATGTCGTCTTCGAAGCGCACCACCCGCACTTTCGTCGACGAGTACTCGCTGAAAGACGGACGCAAGATCAACCTCCTCGGCGAAGGACGGCTCATCAACCTGGCCGCCGCCGAAGGCCATCCCGCATCCGTGATGGACATGAGCTTCGCCGATCAAGCGCTCTCCGTCGAGTACATGGTGAAGAACCACAAGACGCTGGAGAAGACGGTCTATAAAGTTCCCGATGATCTCGACAAGCGCGTCGCGCGTTTGAAGCTGGAGTCGATGGGCATCAAGATCGATCGCCTGACGCCGGAGCAGGAAGAGTATCTGGCGGGGTGGTCGGAAGGAACGTAGGGCAGTTCTCGGTTCTCAGTTCTCAGTTAGCGGGGCGGCGCGAGCTGCCCCGTTTTGTTTTATGCGAACCTCTTCACCACAGAGGCACAGAGACACAGAGAAAACCTTGCAGAGTGGGCTGCATGCCGAAGTCAACAACCCACCCTATCGCAAAGAACGCGATAGGATGGGGCACCCCAACCCACTACGGTATTTGCGGCTTCTCCCAGGCGCGCATCCGCGGCAGCCAGCGGCTCACGTTGCGGCAATACTCTTCGTAGTCTGCTCCGAATTTTCCGCGCAGAGTTGGCTCTTCATAGAACATCACGAACAGATGTACGCCGAGGGCCACCGCCACCACGGCAGCAATCGCCGCCAGGTTGGCATGTCCGAACACAACCCACAGCCCGACCCACCCCGCTGCGAAGCCCACGTACATCGGGTTCCGCACGTAGCGGTAGAAACCGACCACGACCAATCGCTGCGGGGGAGCGATCGGAGCCGGGGTGCCGTGGCCTGTCCAGCCAAAATCCCAGACGCAGCGCAGGGCCACCGCGAATCCCAGCACTGACGGAATCGCCGCCAGCCATCGCCACCGTGCCGCACCCGCAGTTTCCACCCGGAACCCAAGCCACTGCGGCAACAGCCAGAACCACAAGCTGAAGAACGCCGCGCCCACCGCCAGCGACGCCACCGCCGTCAGCCATCGCCCACCGTGCCCGCCCGCTGGAACGCTGTCAGCCTCTCCACGCGTCATAACGCCTCCTGAAGGCAGTTCTCAGTTCTCAGTTACCCGTGCTCCGCAATTCCCGCGACTCGATTGAAGAATCCGATCAGGTACTTCCACACCAGGTAATAGATAATCAGCACCACCGGCAACACAGCCGCGACGTGCACGTAGTGAATCTCCACCACACCGAAATAGCTGAACCCGTGGGCTGTGGTCTTCAGAAAGCCCAGGCACCGGCCCAGGAGGAATCCCGCCGGCGCGAGAAGAAGCGGAAGAATCGCGCCATGAATCCCCAGCGGCAAGTGCGTGCGCGAGCGCGAAGCCAGGTACAGCATGTTCCACACGCCGAACAAGTT
The DNA here is from genome assembly GCA_020073465.1 of Terriglobia bacterium. Taxonomy (GTDB): domain Bacteria; phylum Acidobacteriota; class Terriglobia; order Terriglobales; family Acidobacteriaceae; genus Sulfotelmatobacter. The sequence continues at coordinate 68,853 of JAIQFC010000028.1, read as the reverse complement.
GGGAACGAGCGCCATCGGAAAGATGATCACCCGCTCCACCGGGACGGGCACGTTGTAGACAAAGCGCGCGATGCTGAACAGCGTCAGCGCCACCAGCAGCAACGGCGTCGGCACCGAGATTCCCGCCATGTAAGCCCGCAAGTACGGATGAGTATTCATAAAGCCTCCCTGCTACAGGTGGTACGCGAACACCAGAATCAGTTGCGGAAAGAACAGAAACACGCCGGCGCTCAAGCTCATCAATGCCCAGTCGTACCACGGCATACGCGTGGGCCGCGCATCGAGCCGGCGCAACACGGCCGGCCACAGATCCCGCCCCAGTTCCGTGTTCACCGGGGGGAAGGTTTGCTTCAGAGCTTCGCGAATCGCGCGTTCGTCGTGTTCATTCATTTCCCTACCCTCACGTCCAATCCTTCAGGCCTGACTCCAAGATGGTCCAAGCGTTTCCGCAGGATGCGCACCGCGCGGAACACGCGCAGCTTGACCGCGCCCACCGACGTCCCCAGAGCATCGGCAATTTCCTCGTACGGCTGTTCTTCGATCAGCGCCAGCGTTGCCGCCGCCTGCAGCTTGGCGGGCAGGCGCCGAAATGCCCGCTGGATCGCCTCCCGCATCTCGCGCTGCAGCACCCGGTCCGGAGCCGCTTCGCCCGCCGGCTCCTCCACCAGGCTCTGCTCCGGACGCCGCCGCTTCAGATGATCGAGCGCCAGGTTGGTTGCGATGCGCCGCGCCCAGCCCGCAAAGTTTCCCTCCGCCCGGAACTGCGTGCGCGCCCGGTAGATCCGCCACAAGGTTTCCACCGTCAGATCCTCCGCCACGCCCGGATCGCGCACGATGCGCACAATCCAGCCATACACCTCGCCCTGAAACTGCCGCACCAGCGTCTCGTACGCATCGATCTCGCCAGCCGCAAATCGCTGCAGCAGATCCATGAGCCTCTCTACGTTGTATTACTGACCCAGGGGATGGCAGGTTACAAGCTTTTTCGCATGAGGCGAAGGCGCCACAGCGTGTTCTCTGCGACGCAAGATCCCCAGAAAAGGCATTCGATGTTTTCGAGAGACACAACCCAGGCAGCGAGGGTCACACCGGGGGGCGGCTTACGCCGCCCCGTCCGGTGCGATGGGGGTGGGGCAGACCAGAAGATCTGTGGAGTGCGTCGGCCGCGGGCTAGGGATGGGCGGCGCGGGCCATCGCTTCATACCGGCCATGCGTCGCCCAGAGGCGCACCTGCTCCTCGACGGAGAAGGTCTCTACCTCCGGCCGCGAGAACCTGGCCTCCAGCGAAAACGCGTGCGCTTCCAGCGGCACCGTGAAATGCAGCTTGGTGTTCACGAAGCTGCGCACGAAGAGTTCGGAATATCGCTCCAGCCCCAGAACCTGGAACTGGACCGCGTGGACCAGCGCGTGGAACAGCGTTCTCCCGGTGAGCTTCTCGTTGAACACGAGCACATCGAGAAACGTCAGCGAGTTCATGTGCGCGATCTCCGGCAGGTTGGCGAAGCCCAGAGCTCTGGCCTCCGCATAGAACGCCGGGCAGGGGACACGCTCTCCGTTCAACTGCACCATGCGGACGCCGTCGAGCAGTTCGGGAGAAAAGTACGGCCCCATCGCCGCCTTGAGTTCCGGGCTGAGCGGCACGGCCGAAGGAAGGTATCGATCACGCTGCTCCCGCAGATACGAGGAGACCAGACAGACCGCCTCCAGCACCTGCTCCTCGCTGAGCCGGATCACCGTCTCGGCGACGGCTTCTCCTTCGGGGATCTTTTTCTCGATGGAAGTGTAATATTCGCTGAGCGCGTTGGCCGCTTCGACGGACTTGCGGAGGACGTCACGCTGCCCGAAGCGGGCCAGGTCCTCCATCGAAAAACGCAGCCGCAGCTGGTAAGTGGCGCAGTGCGCGCTGAGCAATTCCAGCTCGGCGTGCCGCAGCTCCGAATTCATTTGCATGATGGAGATTCTGTCCTCGGGGTTTTGCCACGAATACATCGACAACTCCTGAATCTACGGACCGCAGGGAACGGTCGAGAAAATATTGTATTAGGTCGTGCACACTGCAAGGGCCTGAACAATCGGTCACTCCTGGGATGGGTCTCGGGATACTCCGGAGCGGAGGCGGGCCGAGTCCGCGCGCAGACCCCTGCCCCTTCCTGACTTCACCTGCCAGAACCTGGGGGGAGAGCCGCGTATTATTTATACATCGTTATGTTTACCTTGTCAACATAATATTTGCGGTATATTCTCCCGGTGCGGTACACGGCCCAGGAGGAAAGAACATGCCGCGGCAGCCGGACCCGAATCTCGAAGAACGCATTCTGAATGCTGCTCACGCGCTGTGGAAGCGGGGCGGCGACAAGGCGCTCACCATGCGGGCCGTGGCCCGGGCGGCGCGCAGCAATACGCCCGCGGTTTACCGGCGCTTCCGGGACCGGCAGGATATCGTCCGGGCTCTGCTGCGCCGGATCCAGGTGGAGATTGCCTCGCACCTGATGCGTTGCCGCACCATCGAGGAGATGGGCGAAGCCTACGTCAACTACGCCCTCGGCCATCCCCACGAGTACGGACTCTTCTATGCACATGTGCGCGACCTTTCTCCGCCGGCACGAAGCGCGCCGCTGCTCCCCATCCGCGAAACCAGGCCCAACATGGGGTTGATGGAGAAGCGGCTGGCGGACCGGCTGGGCGGCAAGCCCGAGGACCACACGCGACTGGCGCTGGGTTTGTGGGCGGCCGCGCACGGAACCGCCATGATGCTCATCATGAAAGCGATTCCCACCGGACACGAGGCGGAACTGCGCGCCGCCTTTACCGCCTCGGTGAAGGCCATGCTGCGCCAGGCATCCTGATGCAGACCGGTGGCTCGTCCTCGAACGCCCGCCTGTTAGGAATCTCTTAGCTATCCGCGTAACTGCTGAGCCTCTCATTTCGTGCCGATAGGACCCTTGTAGGCTCCGGGAATGAGCGGAGAGGACGAAGGCACGAGCGATCGGATGATCAAGATCCTGTTGGTGGACGACAGCAAGTTTCTCCGTCTGGCTGCGGAACGTGCGCTGGCGCGGGCCGGCTACTCGGTATGCAGTGCCGCCGACGGCGAGCAGGGCCTGGCCCTGGCCCGCGAGAGACTGCCAGACCTGATTCTGCTGGATATGCTGCTGCCCAAAATGGCGGGGCTGGACGTGCTCAAGGCGCTGAGGAAGGATCCGGCGCGACGGCGGAGATTCCGGTGGTCGCGCTCACGGGACTGTCGCACAAGAACGCAGCCCGGCTGCACCACGACGGAGCATTCGGCTTCCTGGAGAAATCCGAACTTAGCCTCGACAAAGGCTGCGCCACGCTGCTGGCGGCAGTCGCAGAGATTATCGCGAGGATTCCCGGGGTACGGGCCCAAGGCGCCGCAGCGGCGAAGTCCTGATCGCGCGGTCAAGAGTGTCTCCCGTGCCCGTTTCGTCTGACGTCGCTGGTAACACGGCTGGGGTAACTTCCGGTGGGGAGAAAGCGCTTTTCTGCCTCGGCTAGTGAGCCCCACCTCGATACTCGCTGAAAATAAATCACTTATAAGCGGGAACTCTGGGTAGGGTGGCGGAGTCTATCTTGAGTGAGTCCAGCCGCACTGCTGGATCCGGGCTGGGCAAGGTCATTTTTCAGGGCGCGTTGAGGTGGAAAATCCTATAATCAGGAGACGCCGCTATGGCGGGAGCAACCACCTTGGGTGACTTAGCAAGCGCAATCGGAGCACGGTCAGAGGAATCCGCGATCGTGGCGGAGTTGAAGGCCGGTTCGGAAGAAGCCTACGCCTGGCTGATCGGGGAGTTTCAGCAGCCGGTGTACGGGCTGGTGTACCGGATCGTGAACGATCCAGCCGACGCGGCAGACACGACGCAGGACGTGTTCCTGAAAGTCTTCCGCGGGATGAAGCATTTTCATGGCGAGTCCAGCCTGAAGACGTGGATTTACCGGATCGCGCTGCATGAAGCGGCGAACCGGAGACGGTGGTGGTTCCGCCACAAAGCACACGAGACCTCGATTGAACCGACCGAGTCCGATGGCGTTGGAGGCGAGGGCTCGATACAGGCGGCGCTGACCGATCACGCGGATTCTCCGTTTGACAGTGTGGCCCACCGGGAAGTGCAGCGGCGAGTAGAGACGGAGCTGCGCAAGGTGCCGGAGCCGTATCGAACCACACTCGTTCTGCGCGATCTGGAAGAGATGTCGTACGAAGAGATTGCGGAAGTGCTGGAGATCTCGCTGGGAACGGTGAAGTCACGGCTGACGCGCGGGCGAGAGGCATTGCGGCAAAGGCTGGCGTCGTATGTGCGCGAGGCCGGAACAGAACTGGGGTTGACGGCTCCCGAAGAGGAGAACCGATTCGAGACGGCGCCGTCAAAGGTTGCTGCAGGGGGTAGAAGGGTCGAGGTGACGTCATGAGTGCACGGGACATGCAGTGCACACAACCAGAGATGAAGTGCCGGGAAGCGAAGGCACTCTTCTCGCCATATCTGGACGGAGCCGTTACCGGCACGCAGATGCACGGACTGCAGGCGCATCTGGAGAGCTGCGAATCTTGCCATCAGAAGTATCAATCGCTTCGCCAGACGCAGCAGCTGCTGTGGAGCGCGGGGCGGCCGAAAGCTCCGGCAGACCTGGGGCTGAGGTTGCGTCTTGCGATCTCGCGCGAAGTGGCACAGGCGAAAGAGCCGCCACTGCAGGGACTGGCAGTGCGCCTGGAAAACGCCTTCCGGGCATTCATGGTTCCGGCGACCGCCGGGTTTCTGGCTGCGCTGGTGCTGTTTGGAATCGCGATGGCTTACTTCATCGTACCGGCCCCGGTGCAGGCCAAGAACGATGATGTGCCGCTGGTCATGGTGAGCACGGCGCCGGTGCTGCAGCAGTCGGTGTTCAGTTCGCTCTCGATTGACGCTGATTCACTGGTGATCGAAGCCGATGTGGACGCCAATGGACGGGTGCAGGATTACCGGATTCTTTCCGACTCGGGCGACAAGCAACTGCTGCCCCAGGTCAAGCAGATGCTGATCTTCACCACGTTCCGTCCGGCTTATTCCTTCACCACGAACCGCCCGACTTCGGGACGAGCAGTGCTGTCGTTCTCGAGGATCAGCGTACGAGGCTAGGGCGGGCTTCGGGCTTTTGGCTTCGGCGCCTCACTTCAAGGAAAATCACTCAGCCTCGCCGCGGACATCGCGGCGGGGCCACGTCTCGCAAAGGACGCGAGACATGGGGCATCCAGCTTCGGCTTTCGGGCTTGACTTGATTTTCACCCATCTCCGATAGGCGTCCGCCTGCTGTAAAACTGTTGATCGTTTACTGTGCAGATTTCTTCACATTGACAGGCACGTCAGTGAGCATGACGGGGACGAACGCTGGGGAATTTGCCATCAGCAGGGAGCGTTACGCTGACGGTGCCGTAGGACGCTATTCCCCGGTGCAGGAGGCAATGGCCGGGGTGCCTACGCTTCCTTTTTTTGAGGATGGGATTCCACGGTCTCCCTTCCCGCCCTTGAGCTGCATTGATGACCCCATCACCCACCCTTTTCGCAAAATGCGCGAAAAGGATGGGGCACCCGGCCAACGTCGCCAAGCGACAGCTCGTTGGAGCTGGAATCCGGCCAGCCAGCCTGATTGGCTTACTCAGGAGTTCTACAAGAATCAGATTCAACCGAAGCTGACTAGTTGTTCCCTCTCGCAGATCGCGGCGGCGATTGGGGTGTCGATTCTGTATGCCTCCGACATCCGCAGAGGGCGAGGACCGCATCCGAGACACTGGTCCAGACTAGCAGAATTGGTGGGGATTTCTTGATGAGAACACGAATCGCGAGGCTTACATAGGTCGCTGGGGTGGTCTCTTGAAGATCGACTGCCTTACGATAGCCAAATCGCGCTCCTCCAATTCTGTGCTCACACGATCATCTGAGAAGAAGGTCGGCCTCTTTAGGTCCTGTACGCGAGTATGAAAGTCGCAGTCAGCACAGATGAACCACGTCCGGTACACGTCTGGTGCGGGATGCGTAAACCAAACGGAAATGGCCTCGTGCCGACAATTCGGGCAAATAAGATTATCTAAGTGACCGATGTCAGCTTCGTGTACAAGCTGAACCTGTAACGCCAGTTTGTCATTGGAGGTTGGTCGGGTCTGGGAATTTTCTCGCGACATCTGCCGCTGCCTCCTGTGCTTCTATTGTTGTGATGCCAAGTGCTGGGTCTGTTGCAACACCAATTGTTTTCGACGCTGGGTACTGTAGAATATGTAGAAGCTCTTCTTCCAGTGTGTGATCCAGCATTGCCTGGGAAGAGAAAGCACTGTTTCTCAAAGCAGCACCCGTCGGTTCTTGCGCAAGACACATGCCGGCGGGTGGCCCACCTTTTGATGATGTTGTCGGGGCATCTATGCTGAGGGTGCCCCGTCCTTGCGTTTTTTGCAAGGGCGGGTAGCGATGCTGCCGACACTTTTGTCCTTCGGCATAAACCCCGTTGCGCATGAGTTCGTGGTTCCCGCCCTTTGCAAACTGCGCAAAGGATGGGGCACCCCACTGTTTTGTTTGTGCCAGCAAAGTCAAAAGCTGGGCCACCCGCCCACTTTCGATGAGTTCACAACCTCAAGACGACGAAAACATTGCAGACGTTTCGGCGGATTATCGCCGTCCGCATGATTACAAGAGACTCTTTTCAGAAATGCCAATCTCGCACTGGTCGAGAATGTTCTTCCACGCCAAACCAGCATCAAGCAAATAGGAACCCAGAAGACTGTTGACATAGTAGTCCGGTCCGCTTGGCGTTTTCATTCCCATGTACCGATACAGCACGTTCCCGAGCTGAAAAATAGCATCGGGACCCAGGCCGGAATCTAAACAAAAGTTCAATTCATTCCCAAGTTCCTCAGTGCCCTTCGTTGCGATGTCGAGCATGTCCTCTCTCATGAGAGTCTCGATGACCAGGTTGCACAAACGGTCCGCCTGATCCCGTGAGAGGAGATTCTTGGCTGTGCGCAAGCCTAAGGCTATTTTGGCGAGGGCAAGCACAAGAGGAGGAGTTGCGGGATTCACAAATTGGATGTCAGGCACCCACGGTTCTTTGAGAGATTCCAGGATTCTCGGCCAGTCATCCTTTGCCTTAACGAAGTTGAGGGAAACGAAGAGCGACGCCGCTTCTTCCTCGGTGATTGCCCTGCGTACCCGCACCAATCTCCTGCATTTGGGACATAAATTTGCATCGTCGGGAAGTACGCAACCGCACGCGCAGCAATACATATCAAGAACCTCAGATCACAGCTCACGTAATGGCATCTTTCCGCTCTTTTGTCTCACGCGTCAAGAACAAAGAATTCGTCAGTCTCCCCTCGCGCACGCGACGCCGCCCATTCGCGCCCCCCCCGCGTCCTCCCGCGCAATCTCCCGCGCAATCTCCCGCGCCCCGCGCCGCCGCGCGCCAGGCGAAACAGGGGGGTGGCCGGATTTTCCCGTCCCTATAGCATCCCCCGCGACGGTTTGACCCTCTGCGCGGAACTCCTTAAACTTAGGTGTGTTCTCCGCCAATTCTGAGCAACCATCCTGCGGGAGGTTTTCCTGAGTCGTTTCCTGGGCTTGCGGTTTCGAGGTTTGTTTGTGGCGGCCTTGCTGGGGCTGCTGGCGCCGTTCTGCGCGGGGCAGAACTCTCCAATCACGCTGGATACCAATGAAACCCTGTTTTCGGTTCTGGCGGCAATCAATACGTGCGGGTACGACCAGAATCTGACGATCTCGGACGCCATGCGCAGCAACGTGCGGGCGGAGGTGCAGCGGAACCTGAAGGCCTCGGAAGAGGCCCAGGGGACGGCGACGACGCTGTGTGATTTCTACCAGGTACATCGCGCGAAGGACGCGCAGCATGACCTGTCCCAGTACGTGTCGCTGGCGCTGTACTTGCAGGGGCCGCCGCATTTCCTGCCCAAGGTGAAAGAGGACGAGATGCCGCCGGACGCGGCGCCCATCGTGGGCTTTGGGGCAGTGCTCGAAAAGTTTTACGACAAGGCGGGACTGCACGCCATCTGGGAGAAATACAGAACGAACTATGCGGCCCTGGCGGAGCGATATCACCAGCCGCTGGCAGGCATGGTGTTTGACACCGAAATTTATCTGAAGCTGGCGTCTTCGGGGTATCTGGGGCGCACGTTCACGGTTTATCTGGACTTTCTGGGCGATCCCAACCAGGCCGACGCGCGGAACTATGGCTCGGATTACTACGTCGTCCTCTTCCCTGCTCCGGAGGCGAGCACGGGAGTAGCTTTGAAGATGGATCAGATCCGGCATACCTACCTGCACTACCTGCTCGACCCGCTGGCAGAAAAGCATTTCAGTTCGATGAAGCGGCTGGAGCCGCTGCTGCAGTCGGTGAAACGAGCGCCGCTGGAAGATGAGTTCAAGAGCAACATTTCGCTTCTGGTCACGGAATGCCTGGTGCGGGCCATTGAAATCCGCACCAGCGGCAGCAAGAAAACGGCAGACGCGCTGCGCCAGCAAGGGGTGGACGACGCGGTGAAGCAGGGCTACATCCTGACCCGGTATTTCTACGACGCGCTGGCGGCATTCGAGAAGGATCCGGCGGGACTGCGGACGGTATACTCGGGCTTCCTCGACAATCTGGACGTGAAGAAAGAGGAAAAGGCGGCCTCGGAGGTGCAATATGCCAGCGCGGCGGCTCCGGAACTACTGCAGCTTTCCCGACTGGAAGACCGGCAAATGCTGGTGGCGGCGGAAAAGCGACTGGCGGCGGGGGATCCCAAGGGGGCGCAGCAGTTGGCGCAACAAGCGCTCGACAGGAAGATTGGAGATCAGGGGCGGGCGCTGTTCATACTGGCCGAGGTAGCGGTGGCCAACAAAGATATGGCCGGGGCGCGGGACAACTTCGAGAAAGCGCTCCAGCAGGCGAAGGACCCCAAGGTGATTGGCTGGTCGCATGTATATTTGGGCAGGATTCTGGATCTGAAGGATGACCGCGAGGCCGCCCTGAATGAATATCGAGCGGCGTTGAGCACGGGTGGGGAGTTGCCGGATATCAAGAGCGCGGCGGAGCGAGGGCTGGAGCAGGCGTATGAGCCTCCGGCCAAGCCGCAGTAGCAAGCTGTCAGCAGCTATCGGCTGTCAGATCCCGAGGGCAGCGGTACAATGCACAGTTGCAAAATTCGTAAGCAACAGATTTCCAAACAGGAGTTTGAAGGCTAAGGAGAACGCATGAAGCGAGCAGCGATCATCATTGGGGTGCTGGGAATTGCCGCGAGCAGCCTGGCGCAGAGCAATAACAAGCCGGCTGGACAGAGTGCGCCGGCTGGGCAAGCGGCTGCAGCCGCCCCGCAGGGCAAGCGTCCGCCGCAGGCGAAGACGCAGCCCGAATACGATGCTTTCAATGCGATCAAACAGCTGACCGATCCGGCGGCGCAGGAGAAGGCAGCTAACGACTTCGCCGCGAAATTTCCCGACAGCGAACTGCGCATTTTGGCTTACCAGGCGGCGATGCGCTCTTACGAGCAGGCAAACAACGGCGACAAGATGATCGACATGGCTCACAAAGTGCTGAGCTACGACGCGGACGATCCCGAAGCGCTGGTAGGTCTGGCGCACGCTCTGGCGGAGCGCACACGCGACAGCGACCTTGACAAGGACCAGCGGCTGGAGGAGGCCAAGAAAAGCGCGCAGCGGGCGCTGATCACGGTAGACACGGACGTGCCAACCGTGGGCCAGCCTCCGGACCGCGTGGAGGCCTACAAAGGCTACATCCGGTCGGAAGCCTATGACGTTCTGGGAAAGATATCCTTCGACGCCAAGGCATGGGCGGACGCCGAAACAAATTTCCGCAAGTCGATCGACGCCTTACCGCAACAACCCGATCCGATTGCGATTTTCCGCCTTGCGGTAGCGCTCGACATGCAGAGCAAGTACCCGGAAGCGATGAAGTATGTCAATCAGGCGGTAGATATGACCAAGGAAGACACGGCGGCGGGCAAGGCCGCCCGCGCCGAGAAGGACCGATTGACGAAGTTGACCGGGGGCGCTGCGCCGGCTCAGACGCTGGCACCGAAGTAAGGGGTGGGAGGGACAACATAGTGCGCGCAGGATCCTTCGCTCCGCCTGAAAAGCGGCTGCGCTCAGGATGACTCCTCGGTTTCACTTGCGCTGGTTTCAGAAAGCCACGATTGGCAGGCGACTCGGGATGACAAGCCCGCAGCCGTCCGTTTCTGCAGTGGATCAAGCATGAAAGAGCGGGAAATCACGGCGCTCGAAGCGGCGCTGCAGTACCATTTTCGGCGGCGCGCGGTGATCGAGCAGGCCGTCACGCACAGCTCTCAGGCGCGCGAGCAGGAAGCGCAGCTGGCGGGGGAAGGCAAATACAGGGTCAGCGACAACGAGCAACTGGAGTTCCTGGGAGATGCCGTGCTGGCGCTGGTCACCAGCGAAGAACTGTTCCAGCGCTTTCCGCAATTTCGCGAAGGCGAACTTTCGAAGCTGAGGGCGCACCTGGTCAGCGAAAGGCATTTGATCCGGGTGGCGCAGCAGCTTGAGCTCGGCCACTATCTGCGGCTGGGACGGGGAGAAGAAAAGAGTGGAGGCCGGGGGAAGACGGCTCTGCTGGTGGACGCCCTCGAAGCCGTTCTGGCAGCGGTCTACCTGGATGGCGGGCTGGAAGCGGCGCGCGAGTTTGTGCTGCGTGAGATCGTCTCGCCGGAACTGGAACGAATGGAGCGGGAGGGCGGAACGCTTCCAGTCACAGATTTCAAGTCCGCGCTGCAGGAGGCGCTGCAGGGTCTGGGGTTGCCTCAACCTGCTTACGTGCTGGTGAACGAGGCCGGGCCCGAGCACAGCAAGACTTTTACCGTGGAAGTGCGTCTGAACATGAAGGAAAACAAGGGTCAGGGAGAGTTTGTGGGGCGAGCCCAGGGCTCCACAAAGAAGACGGCGGAGCAAGATGCAGCGCGGCAGTTGCTGACCTACCTGGCGTCCAGTTCGAAAGTGGCTGGAAGCAAGGCAGCGGCGCGCGAAACGAACCCGGTGGATAAGTAGAAGTGATGAATTCCCCTGAAGGCGGCGGAACGGCGGCGACGGGCACGGGCTTAATCGGCTCGCTGCAGTCTTTGGCCGGGACGGTAGTGATTGCGGTCTTCGTGATCACGTTCATCGTGCAGGCGTTCCAGATTCCCTCCGAATCGATGGAGAACACGCTGCTGGTGGGCGATTACCTGCTGGTGAACAAGCTCTGCTATGGGGGGCGCGGGCTCGGGGATCACCTGATGCCTTACCAGAAGATCGCGCGTGGGGACATTGTTGTCTTCCACTACCCGGTCGATCCGCACCAGCACTTCGTAAAGCGGGTAATCGGGATTCCGGGCGACCGGCTGCGCCTGGTGAACAAGCAGGTGTGGATCAATGGCACGCCGTTGAGGGAACCGTACGTGCGCTTTCTGGAGCCGCCCAACAATATGTTCCGGGACAATTTTCCGCGGCTCGACAGCATCCCCGCGATTGGGCTGGAGGGGAAATGGTGGCTGGAGATGAAGAAACTGGTGGAGGACGGGCAACTTATCGTCCCTGAAGGACATTATTTCGTGATGGGCGATAACCGTGACGACAGCCAGGACAGCCGCTACTGGGGATTTGTGCCGCGGGAGAACATCATCGGGCGTCCGCTGCTGATCTACTGGTCGGTACAGAATTGGGACAGCGAGCACAGCACCAGTGCCTCGTTCGGCAGCAAGCTTTATCACTTCGCCTACGCGATGACGCATATCTTTCAGATCACGCGCTGGCACCGGACGTTGCGGCTGGTAAACTAGGTACCACAGGGGCTGAAGCCCTGATTGAGAAGGCAAGTAAATGCAGCGCTGGAAGCGCTGCGCCACCCAAACCGCAGTCTCTAACGGCCTTCGGTGTGGTTCAAAGACGCACTATCTCAAGGCCGAGGGTTACGACTCAGCACGACCGGGGACGGAAAACGGTGCCGAAAAAAGAAGACGCTGTCGAGACGAACAGCCCGGAAAAAAAGCCGAAGGAAACTCCGGTCGAATTTCTGGCGTCGCTGGCAGCGGTGCTGGTGACGGGGCTGTTCATCATCACGTTTGTGATGCAGGCCTTTGAGATTCCCTCCAGTTCGATGGAAAACACGCTGCTGATTGGCGACCACGTCTTCGTGAACCGCATCCAGTTCGCGCCCAAGAGTTCGTGGGTCGGACCGCTGCTGCCGTATCGCGAGGTGCGGCACGGAGATATCGTGGTGTTTCTTTCCCCGGCGGAACCCGGTCTTTACGTGGTGAAGCGCATCATCGGCGTGCCCGGGGACCGCATCCATCTGCGCAATGGCGTGGTGTACCGCAACGGCGTGGCATTGGATGAGCGGTACATCCTGCACGACCAGGACAATCCCCCGGATGTTCCCTTGTCCTCGCGCATGTATCGCAACAATTTTCCTGCGGTCCCGCCTTCGGACGAGTACGGGGTCTATCCCAACTGGCTGGTGGACATGCCGGCGCACATCGACGGCGACGACATCGTCGTGCCCCCCGACCACTACTTCGGCATGGGTGATCACCGTGGCGTCAGCCTCGACAGCCGTTACTGGGGCTTCATTCCGAAGGAGAATGTCATCGGACGTCCGATGTTCATTTACTGGTCATTCGACACGCCAGGAGACCAATACCGAAAGACTTCGATGGGCGAGCGCCTCGAGTGGTTCCTGGCACATGTAGTCCTGCACTTCTTCGACGAGACGCGCTGGCGGCGAACCCTGCGAGGGGTGCAGTAGGGACAAGGTGAAGCGGTGAAGCTTTTCTCCTCAAGGCGGCGGACGGCCGCGGCTGCGGCAGTGATTCTGCTGCTGTTGTTTCTTCTCCGTCCGGGGGCCTCGCGTCTGAAATCGCGCATTGCGGGCTCGATCGGCGCGGCGGTAGCGCGTCCGGTGGAGATCGGCAGCGTGCACATCCGGCTGCTGCCGCGGCCAGGATTCGACCTCGAGAATCTTGTGGTGTACGACGATCCTGCCTTCGGCGCCGAGCCAATGCTGCGCGCGGGCGAGGTCACGGCGATCTTGCGGCTGACCTCGCTGGCTCGGGGACGGCTGGAAATTGCGCGACTGGATCTCACGGAGCCCAGCCTCAACCTTGTGCACGGAGAGAACGGGCGATGGAATCTGGAGGCGCTGCTGGAACGTGCGGCGCAGACTCCGCTGGCGCCCACGGGAAACGCCAGGCCCGGCCCGCGGCCCGGGTTTCCGTACATTGAAGCGAGTTCGGGACGAATCAACTTCAAAAATGGGCAAGAGAAGAAGCCATACGCGCTGACCAACGCCGACTTTGCCTTGTGGCAAGATTCGGAGAACACCTGGGGTGTGCGCCTGAAGGCACAACCGTTTCGCAGTGACATGAGCTTGAGCGACACGGGAATACTGCGGGTGAATGGAACCTGGCAGCGTGCGCCCAGTCTTCGCGAGACCCCGATGCAGTTCAGCCTGGAATGGGACCGGCCGCAGCTGGGACAGCTAACAAAATTCTTCACCGGCGGCGACAAGGGCTGGCGCGGGGGCATCCTGCTCGACGCAACTCTGACAGGGGCTCCGGCGAATCTGAAGGTCAGCACCGATGCCTCGATCCGGGACTTTCGCCGCTACGATATTTCGAGCGGCGAGGCTCTGCGGCTTGCAGCCCATTGCGATGCGGAATACAGCTCGCTCGACCATGGGGTTCATGAATTGTTCTGCCGGGCGCCAGTGGGCGGCGGCGCGCTGACGTTGCACGGCAACATGGGGCTGCCCGGGAGCCATGCCTACGATCTGGCCGCGGTGGCCGAGCATTTGCCGGCGAGCGCGTTGGTCGCGCTGGCACAGCATGCCAAGAAGAACTTGCCGGAGGACTTGACGGCGGCCGGAAGCGTGGAAGGAAGCTTTTCGTTCCGGCGCAGTGGCGCCTCGGCGAAGGGACAATTTGAAGGCCAGGGGCAGATCGGAGGGCTGCGGATCGTTTCGGGGAAGAGTAAGACCCAGATTGCTCCCGGAGATGTTCCGTTCGTGCTGACCTCGAAGCAGTCGGAGTACAACTCGCCTCGGAAGAGGGCGATGCTAAAGAGCGGCGGGCTGCAGGATGTCAGCGGCCCACGGCTGGAGTTTGGGCCGTTTCCGGCAGGCGCGGGCCGGCCGACACCGGCAACGGCAAAGGGCTGGGCCAATCGCTTTGGCTACAAAGTTTCTTTGGCCGGGGACATGGAAGTCGGGCGAGCACTTCAGGTGGCACGATTGTTCGGCGTACCGGCCCTGGCGGTATCTGCTGAAGGCACGGCGCAGGTGGATCTGCAAATTGACGGATCGTGGTCAGGACCGGCTGCCACTCTTGGCTCCGGGCCTTCGCAGCCACAAGTTACGGGAACGGCAAAGCTGCACAACGTCCGCACCGAAGTGCGCGGGATGGAGGGTCCGGTCGAGATTTCCTCGGCGGAGTTGCAGCTTTTGCCAGAGGAGGTGCGGGTTGCAAGGCTGACCGCGACCGCAGCGCATACGGTGTGGACCGGCTCTCTGCAACTGCCGCGGGGGTGCGGCACACCGGGCACATGCATGGTTCGCTTCAGCTTGAACACGAACGAGATTGCCTTGAGCGAACTGAGTAGGTGGGTGAATCCTCGCCCGAAGAATCAGCCCTGGTATCAGGCTCTGACCTCCAGTGCACAGACTCGGCCGTCTCTGCTTGGGAGTTTGCACGCTGCCGGCAAAGTAACGGCAAGCCGATTGATGATTCGGAATGTGGCTGCTACTCACGTCTCCGCGGACATGAATCTTGAAAACGGAAAGCTTCGCATTTCGGGGCTGCGAGGAGACTTGTTGGGCGGTGAGCATCGCGGTGATTGGGATGCAGACTTCAGCGTGAAGCCAGCGACTTACTCCGGCAGCGGAACCTTCACTGGCATTTCACTGGGGCGGGTCGCCGAAACAATGAAAGACAAGTGGATTGCGGGAACCGCCACCGGGATCTACAAAGTGACGGCCGCGGGAACATCGGGCCCAGAGTTCTGGAAATCGGCCGATGGGATCCTGGAGTTTGACATGCGGGAAGGTGCGCTGCCGCACATTTCGCTTTTCAGCGAGGCGGGAGCGCTGCGCGTGGATCGTTTCAAGGGCAACGCGCGGCTGCGCGATGGGAAGTTCGAGATCAAAGAGGGCCGGCTGGATTCCTCACTGGGAATGTTTGCGGTGAATGGAACAGCGTCTTTACAGCGGGAACTTGACTTAAAACTGACGCGCGGTCCGATGCTGAGCGTAGCCAGCCGAGCGCACGGATATACGATTACCGGCACGGTTGCCGAACCGCAGGTGCTGCAGATCACGAATCCTGAAACGCAGGCGCGGCTGAAGCCTTAGCTCCACCGACCTTGCGCCCACGCGTCGGGAAAGGCTTGGTGCGGCAAGCTGCCATTTTTTCATCAGGATTCCAAGCTCAGTCCCGAACCTGAATGATGGCATGACCGCGCAGTCTGTGTCGCTTCTCTAGCGCCCCGCCGGGGCTTGTTCTTTGTTCCACTTCCTACCCACGGCTTGCGCCGTGGGCTGCATTCTTACGCCGCTTCGCGGCTAAACCCAGCATCGCTGATCCAATCTTCGGACGACCATCAACCTACGACACAGACTCCTACGGGACGTACCCTACGCCCCGCAAAACCTTCCCGGGCAAGGCTCCGGTCATCTTTCCCTGATCGATTACGGGCACGCCATTCACCAGCACATATTCCATCCCCTCTGAAAGTTGATTCGGATTTTCGAAGGTCGCTAAGTCATGAATGGCGGCGGGATCGAAAATCACCACGTCGGCCCACATGCCAGCTTTCAGCACACCGCGATCGGTCAGGCGCAAACGCTGTGCGGGGAGGGCGGAGAACTTGCGGATGGCATCTTCGAGCGTGAGTGCCTTGTCTTCGCGGACATACTTTTGCAGGATTCGCGGGAAGGTACCATAGGCGCGAGGGTGGGGATGCTCCTGGCCGAGAAGGCCTTCGGGTGAAGTTCCAGAAGAATCGTTGTCGATGGCGACCCATGGCTGCTGCAGCGCCAGGGTGACATCGGGCTGCGACATTCCGAAGACGGCGACGCCGGCGAATGGATCGTCGATGAGGAAATCGAAGAGGGCGTCCATGGGGTCTTTGTTCCAGAGCTTCGCGATCTCGGAGAGGCGCTTGCCCTGAAGGGGGAGCATCTTCGGATTCTGAACGATGCCGATCTGGATAGCTTCGGGACCGGGAATCTCCTGCCATTCGTTGTCCCAGTCTCCGGAGGGCGTGAGCATGTCTTTGCGGATGCGCTCACGGGTCGCCGGATCTTTCAGGCGCTCGACCATCTTGCTGGCGCCGCCATCGTGCGCCCATGGCGGGATGAAGGCGGAGAAATCGTTGAACCATGCCGTGTAGGCATAGGTGTCGGCGGTGACGTCGGCGCCGGTGGCACGAGCGGCATTGATTTTCGCGACGACTTCGGGCATGCGTCCCCAGTTGTGTTTGCCTGCGACCTTGATGTGCCAGATCTCGACGGGGACACGGGCTTCGCGGCCGATGCGCAGGGCTTCGTCGATGGCATCGAGCACGGAGTCACTCTCGTTTCGCATGTGGGTGGAGTAGATGCCGCCAAACTTTCCGGCTTCGGTGGCGAGGGCGATCAGCTCGTCTGTCTTGGCGTACGGAGCGGGCGCGTATTCGAGCGACGTGGATACGCCGACGGCACCGTCTTTCATGGCATCGTCTACGAGGGCTTTCATCTGCTCAAGTTGCTGGGGTGTGGGCTGCTTGTTATCGTCGCCCAAGACCATGCGGCGGACCTGCGTGGCTCCGACGTAGCTGGCGAGGTTGATGCCCATGCCCTGTTTTTCAAGGCGTGCGAAATACTGGCGGAAGGTTCGCCAGTCAGGAGTGATGTGATAGTGGTCGTATCCGGAGCGATCGGCTTGAATGATAGCGTCGTTGAGGGGCGCGGCTGACCCGCCTTCGCCGGTAATTTCGGTAGTAATGCCCTGAAAGATCTTCGAGGGCAGACGGGGCTCGACCAGAATCGCCATCTCGGACTGGCCAAGCAAGTCAATGAAACCGGGAGCGACCGCCTTGCCGGCGGCATCAATTGTGCGTTTCCGCGGGGCAGCGGAGAGATTGCCAATGGCGGCGACCTTGCCATCGCGGACGCCAATGTCGCCGGAATACCAGGGCGAGCCGGTGCCGTCGATGATGTGGCCGTTGGTGATGACCAGATCGAAGGCCGGGGTTTGCGCAGCCAGAAGACTGCTGATCGCAACCAACGTCAGCGCGATGAGCACGCTCCGCGCGGAATTCACTCTCATTGATTTCCACCTTTCTCCAAGAAGCCGAGGATCACAGAGGTCGCCGAGAACATCAACTCTGATTGACCCTCGACTTTCGAACGGCGATTGCACCTAATGCTACCCAACATCCGAGTGCGATCCACTCGTAGACGGTGAAGTGACCCGGTACGAGCGGGACAATCTTCATCAATAGCATTGCGAATCCAACCAGCAGACCAAACATTGCTACGGCCTTCTCGCCTGCCGAAAGTCGAATGCCGGTTGAGTTCGCCTTGGTTCCGCCCAGGTACAGGCAGGCAGCGCAGGTCGCGGACCATCCTATCGCGGATGCCACCGAGCCGACCTCGGAAATCGGGACGAGGATTGCGTCGCCAAGGAACATGCATACAGCAGTAAAGAATCCCACGCAGAGCACGGCTACCGAAGGTGTCTGGTACCGGGGATGAATTTCCCCGGCGCGCGTGTCGGTCATGCCGCGGCGTCCCAGGGCAAAGAGCATGCGGCTGGACGCCACGAAGTTTCCGTTGAAGCACTTGAAGAGCGAGAGCATCGCGGCTGCGAGGATGATGTTCACGATGCGGTGTGAACCCACAGCCCGTTGAAAGGCTACTGCAGTCATGAATTTCTCGCCAAGCAGGGCGCGCCACGGTGCGACGTAAGCAACCGCCGCAACGATGATTGTATAGAAGAGGGCTCCTACGAGAATCGCCATCCAGATCGCACGGAAAAAGCTGTGTCCGCGGAAGTCGGAACTGGCTTCCTCCGCGGCTTTGCCGACCGATTCGAATCCGGTCATGAAATAAGGCACGATCTGGACGACAAGCAGGATCGAGACCAGCGGAGTGTGGGTGAACAGCGGGGGAAAGTTTTGCGGTGATCCGCGGCTTGCTCCCAATGCCACGAATATGACGAATAGTCCGATCGTGCCGAAGCTGGTCCAGTTCTGAAAGGTCGCGGAGAGGCGGATGCCGCGGTAGTTCAGGATAGTGAGAAATGTCGTGAGCCCTAGCCCAATCACAAGGTGCGGGAGATACACGGGGCGTCCAGCGATGCGATAGAGTTCCACGGAATCAAGCGCTGGAAAGATGTAACCGGCGATGCGACCGACGGCGACGGCCTCCCAGGGGCAGACGATGAAGTAGGCGAGGAGCATCATCCAGCCGGTGGCATAGCTGATGGATCTGGGAAAAGCTGCGGCGGTATAGGCGATTTCGCCGGCCGCGTCGGGCATGGCCTGAACCATCCGGCCATAAACCCAGCCGATCGGCAGCAGGGCGGCGCCGCCGATGGCGAAGCCGAGGATCGTCCCCAGGGCGCCGCCGCGCAGCAGCCAGTCGTCCATGATGACGAGCCAGCCGACGCCGACCATGGTGCCCCAGCCCAGGGCGAAGTAATCGGTGATGCGGAGTTTGCGGGCGAGGTGAGTCATCATGTTGAACAAACGGCTTCAGAGCAGACAGAGCATCTCGTAGAGCAGGTTGGCGGCCAGCAGCGACGTGATTTCACCGCGATCGTAGGGTGGAGAGACTTCGACCAGATCGCATCCGACTAACTTCTGCCCCTGCAAACAACGCACCAGGTCCAGGATTTGCGCGCTGGAGAGACCGCCGACCTGGGGAGTACCCGTACCCGGGGCGAATGCGGGGTCGACAACATCAATGTCGAGCGTGAAATATACGGGCTTGCCGCGGAAGCGCTTCAGCATGCGCGCAACGGATGCGACGCCCGAACGGTGGAGTTCTTCGCACGTCAGCACGTGGAAGCCGTGGTCGCGGCCGAAGGCGAAATCGTCCCTGGAGTAGACCTGGCCGCGCAGACCTGCCTGCAGTACGAATCCCTCGAGGAGCAAGCCCTCCTCGACCGCGCGGCGGACGGGGGTTCCGTGCGAGTGCGGGCTCCCAAAGTAGCCACCCCAGGTGTCGTTATGCGCGTCGAATTGCACCAGGGCGACTGGTCCAACGCGTTTGTGGATGGCCCGCAGGATGGGCAACAGAATGGAGTGATCTCCACCAACGCACACCGGGCGTGTGCTATGAGCCAGGACGTCGCTCAACTGGGTGGTAATGCGGGTGAAAGTATCTTCGATCGAAAGCGGGTTGATGGAGAGATCCCCGTAGTCGGCGATTCGCCATTTCTCGAAGGGGTTGGTATTCAGAACCGGGTTCCAGGGACGAATGATGGAAGACTGCTCGCGCACGTGCCGGGGCCCGAAGCGCGCACCAGGCCGGTAGGTGGTGCCAGTGTCGAAAGGAACGCCAACCAGCGCGATATCGAGTTCCGATGCTCGGGGGATATGCGGCAGGCGCATGAAAGTTGAGATTCCCGAGAAGCGGGGATAGACGAGAGCATCCGTGGGCTGAGGGTGCGATTTGGCGGCTCGTTTCGGTGGCATCAGGGCTGGGCGATTATAAAGCACGGGCGGTGATCCGCGAACTTTTGTGCGAGATTGGGTCGTGGTGCAGTTTGGACCGTTGGCCCTCTTTCGTAGGCGTCATTTCGAAACCCGGCGCGGTTCAGCCGGGTGAGGGATCTCGCGTGGGAACTTCCCGGGACGCGCCGCCGCTCTGCGCGCAAGATCCTTCCCTCCGCCTGAAAAGCGGCTGCGGTCAGGATGACGCCCATAGGAAACGAGAGGAGTTGAACCTCGAAACTGTACCGTTACCCAAATTGGAACGCAGGGATTTGGGGTCGCCCATGTGGTAGTTTATTTCCTGCGCTGAAGCAATTGAGAAGACTATGCCCCGATACGAATATCGCGTTCTGAACCCGACCCCGGCGGCGGAAAAGAGTTTTCTGGAGTGGATTGACCATCTCGACCGGGAATTCATGAATCGCGATCCGGAACATCGCAGTAAGGTCGTGCGGGATACGCTGTGCCAGCTGTATCTGGGGCGTTCCTACTCGGCTCCGCGGCCCTCGACTCCGCTGGCGGAACAGGCGCTGGTGCACTCGTTCGATCCCCGCAACGCCACACTCGAGCCTGAGTCCTATGGTGACGCCGACCCGGTCAAGTATGGGGAACGCAAGCCCTTGATCTGGTTCTGGATGATGTACGACCGATCGCCCGCCGGGCTGAACCACTGGCTGGGACACCGGGTGCGCGCCATGCTGGCCCGGCACGTCTTCAAGCACTGCGGCACCAACGTGAAGATCTTTCACGGAGTGGAATTCTCATTCGGCTACAACCTGACGGTTGAGGACAACTGCACGATCCACAAATACGTACTGCTCGACGATCGGGGCGAGATCATCATTCACGAAGGTTGCTCAATCTCGGACTATGCCAATGTCTACTCCCACGCGCACGATCTGAACGACGGCATGATCGTCGACAATCACAGGACCGAGATTGGACCACGGGCGCGGGTCACGTATCACGCGACGGTGTTAAGCGGGGTGAAGGTCGGGGAGCACGGGATTGTCGGCTCGGTTGGAGTGGCGTCGAAGAATGTGGAACCTTACCACATTGTGGGTGGAATTCCCGCCAAGCCGATCAAGGTGAAATCCATCGCGCCAGAAGAATTGCAAAGAGCATTGGAGAAGAAATAGTCTTACGAGCCAGCCGACTGGTGCCGCCGGAAGACCGGGTGCTTAGGCTGAGACCACTGTGTTGTTCCGCGCCCAGAGCGGCCTTTTCGCATGGTAGTATCGAATCCAGACCTGCATGTCACTCGAACATTTGAGAATGGATACGCTGTTTAAGGTGATCGTGTACCCGCAATGACCTCTTCTACCAAACCCCGTAAGCGCGTGCTGAGCGGTATGCGTCCGACCGGAAAGCTGCACCTGGGTAACTACGTGGGCGCGCTCGCAAACTGGGTGCGCATGCAGGACGAGTATAAGTGCTTCTTCGAAGTTGCCGACTGGCACGCGCTCACCACGGACTATGCCGACACGACGCGCGTGAAGGAGAATTCGCTGGAGGTTGTGCTCGACTGGCTGGCGGCGGGCCTCGATCCGGAGAAGTCGGTGATCTTCATCCAGTCGCATGTCCCGGCGCACGCGGAGCTGCACCTGCTGTTTTCGATGGTTACGCCGCTGGGCTGGCTGGAGCGCGTGCCGACGTACAAGGAGCAGCGCGACAACATCAAGGACAAAGACCTGGGGACCTACGGCTTTCTGGGGTATCCGGTGCTGCAAGCGGCAGACATCCTGATCTACAGAGCGGACGTGGTGCCGGTGGGGGAAGATCAGGTCGCGCACGTCGAACTGACGCGGGAGATTGCGCGGAGGTTCAACCTGTTCTATCCGCGCCATAGCGCGGGGATGGGTATCCCACAACCCGGGACTGAGGGTCCAGAGACGGACGAGGAGAGGCTCCGCCGTTTTTCCGTGTTCCCTGAGCCACAATCGTTGCTCACTCCTGCGCCAAAGCTGCCTGGAACTGACGGCCGTAAGATGTCGAAGTCATACGGCAACACCATCCTGTTGACCGATCCCGAGCCGGTGGTGCGGCAGAAATTGAAAACGATGGTGACAGATCCGGCCCGAGTGCGGCGCTCTGATCGGGGTAATCCGGACGTTTGCCCAGTGGGTGATCTGCACAAGATTTTCAGCGATCGGGCGACCATGGAAAAGGTCAACGTGGGGTGCCGTTCGGCAGGAATCGGGTGCATCGAGTGCAAGGGATGGGCTGCCGATGGGCTGGTTCAGCTGCTGAACCCCATGCAGGAGAAGCGCAAGAAATATGAGGAGAATCCGAGGCTCGCCTGGGATATTCTGGAAGCAGGCACGGAGCGGGCGCGCAAGGCGGCGGGCGAGACCATGGACGATGTGCGGGAAGTGATGGGCATGTCGTTGGGGTATGAGGTGCCGAAGGCAAGCGAGGCGAAGTAAGTTTGGCGAAAAGAGATTGCATAGGTCCTTCGCTTCGCTCAGGATGACAAGCGCTATTTTAACGATGAGTGAAGAAGCTAAATTCGTTTCGAGCATGGACGCGGCGCGAGAGCCGATCTCGCCAGCGCTCGTGGTGAATTCCGCGCATTCCCCTAGGCCGGCCAGAGAATCGCCGAATAAAGAAGAGAGCGATTCTCCTTTTGCGGTCTCAGTCGGGGACGTTTACGAAGGGCCGCTTGATCTGCTGCTGGACCTGATCCGCAAGCAGGATATCGACATTTACGACATTCCGATTGCCCGCATCACGGCGCAATACCTTGCCTACGTGGAGAAGATTCGCGAGCTGGATGTGAATGTGGCGGCGGACTTCATCTACATGGCGGCGGTGCTGATCCACATCAAGTCGAAGATGCTGTTACCGCGGGATCCGGATGCGCCAGCGGAGGAGCAGGAAGATCCGCGGACAGAGCTGGTGAATCGCCTGCTCGAGCACGAGAAGTTCAAATCGGCGGCGCAAATGCTTTTGCAGAAGCAGCAGATTGAAGATGCAGTGCTGTCGAATCCCGCGCTGAAAGAATTCATCGACGCAGAAGGCGCCGAGCCGGAAATTGCCGCGGACGTGATTGACCTGGTCAAGACCTTCCAGCAGGTGCTGGAGCGGGTGCGCACGCGTCCGGTGCTGAATGTTGACGAGGAAACGGTCACTGTGGGCCAGATGATCGATTACCTGCGGCGGCGGCTGTCGCTGGAAGACCGGCCCATCCGGCTGAAACAGCTGCTGATGCGGGTTGCGTCGCGGCAGGCGCTGGTCTGCATGTTTCTGGCGCTGCTCGAAATGGTGCGGCTGCAGGCGATCCAGTTACGACAGGAACGGCTGTTTGGCGAGATTGCCGTCCGCAAGCACACGCACTTCGATGAGATCATGAATGAGCAGGCGGCTGTGCGCGACGACTGGAGATGAGAAACCAGTGGGCAGTGGCCAGTGATCAGTGGCCAGTTTCACCGCCACCGGGGTTGCTGACCACTGGCCACTGAACACTAGACACTATGTCTTTAAAAGCTCAACTCGAAGCCATCGTTTACGCGGCGGAGACGCCGATCACGCTGGAGCAGATGATCCAGCTCGTCAAGGACTCCGTCGTCGCTACGGGCGCGGCGGACGACGCTGAGGTCAAGTCGCGCGTGCGCTCCTGCCTGGAAGAACTGGCGGGAGAATATGGCGGGCCCGATCACGGCATCGAAATCCGCCAGGTTGCGGGCGGATATCGCATGTCTACCAAGCCGGAGCAGCACGAGGTCGTGCGGGCCTTCGCCAAGAGTCTCAAGCCTCCGGTGCGGCTTTCTCTGCCCGCGCTGGAAACGCTGGCCGTCATCGCATACAAGCAGCCGGCTACGGTGCCGGAGATCAACGATATTCGCGGCGTCGATTCGGGCGGAGTGATTGGAACCTTGCTCGACCGCAAACTGATTACAACGGCGGGGCGCAAGCAGGTAATCGGGCGGCCGATCCTGTACAAGACGACCAAGGAATTCCTGATGCGCTTTGGGCTGAAAGACGTGAACGAACTGCCCAGCATGGAGGAGTTCGAGAAGCTGGTCGCGGAATCTTTCCAGGAAGAACTGGTTCCCGCGGAGAGTGCGGCGGCGGTCCTATCAACGTCCGATGCAGGCTCACAAATGGAAAGCGGAGAGGCATCAGCAAGAGAATTAGAGCCCGCCCGCGAAGCCGACGTTGCTCCAGAGGAGAAAGTCGGTTGACCCGTCTTGCCTGCGTTCGGGAGTGCTCGCCGGCTGGGGTTGTGCCGTCCCTGAAGGGACTTTGTTCCCAATCAATCCACGTCCCCGGCACTTACGTGCCGGGCTAATGAATACCGTCCCTTCGGGACTGGAGCTCTGTACTGCGCAATTTCATCACCCGAGTTTCATCATCATGCCTGCTGAACGTCTGCAAAAAATCATCGCTGCCGCTGGAGTGGCCTCGCGGCGCATGGCCGAGAAACTCATCTCGTCCGGGCATGTGCAGGTGAACGGGCAAGTCGTCAGTGAACTGGGAAGCAAGGCCGATCCAGAGACCGATCACATCCGCGTCAACGGAAAGCTTCTTCACGGAGCGCAGCGGCACGTCTACCTGCTGCTGAACAAGCCCAAAGGGTACGTCACGACCATGAGCGATCCGGAAAAGCGCCCAACGGTGATGGACCTGATGCGCGGCGTGAAGGGGCGCGTCTATCCTGTGGGCCGGCTCGACTATGCCAGCGAAGGGTTGCTGCTCATGACCAATGACGGCGAACTGGCGCACCGGCTGATGAAAGCCGCGTCGCACGTTGTTAAGACCTATGTTGTCAAAGTGGCGGGAACTCCGAACGACGATGCCATCGCGAAACTGCGCGCAGGAGTTTCCATCGCCACCGACGACGGAAAACGGGTGAAGACCGGACCCGCGAAAGTGCGAATCGTGAAAGAGGCGGCGAACCCGTGGTACGAGATAACGCTCATCGAAGGACGCAACCGCCAGATTCGCCGGATGTTTGAGGCAGTCGGTCATCATGTGGAAAAGATCAAGCGGGTACGTTACGGTCCGCTTGCACTGGATGTGCCGCCCGGAAAGTTCCGCGCCCTGACGCTGCAGGAAATCGATCGTCTGAAAAGCGCCAGCAAAATTGGATAGAAACTCGAAATCGTTCCGTGGCATGATGGCTGGCACATGAGCCGTTTTTTTGATCTGGTGTCGAAGCCGGCCCGCGAAATGGGCGGCTACAGCCCGAATCCACCGAAACAGCGGGCCAGGGAATTCCAGCCACGGCTGATCCGGCTTGACTCGAACGAAAATCCCTTTGGCCCATCGCCTCGTGCGATCGAGGCCATGCGCGCAGCCCTGACAACTGTGCACGCCTATCCTGACGACGACTGCATCGAACTGCGCCGCAAACTGGCCACGCAGCACGATTTAGCCCCCGAGCAGGTGCTCGTAACCGCAGGCTCAACCGCTCTGCTGAGTCTTCTCTGCACCACGCTGCTGGTTCCGGGGCTCAATGCCGTGACGAGCGAGCGTTCCTTCATCGTGTATTCGATGGCGGTGCATGCAACCGGGGCGCAGTTGATTGAGACTCCCATGCGGGATGACGCCTTCGATCTGGAGGCGATCCTCGGGGCAATCGATGGGAACACGCGCCTGGTCTTTCTGGCGAATCCCGACAATCCCACAGGCACGATGTTGGACACGAATGCGGTGGACAAGTTTCTTTCGCGAGTGCCCGGGCACGTGGTTGTGGTACTCGATGAGGCGTATTACGAGTTCGCGAAGCATCTCGCGGCTTCGCGCAAGGTGGCGCATCCAAGTTCTCTGGAGTACGTTCAGCGGGGGGCGAGCGTCGTGGTCCTGCGGACGTTCTCCAAGGTTCATGGACTTGCGGGGCTACGCGTGGGATATGGCCTGGGCCCGGCGGAGTTGCTGACGTATTGCGCGCGCATGCGGAACACGTTTTCCGTGGCATCGGTGGCGCAGAGTGCAGCCACTGCCGCGCTTGATGACCGAAACTACATTGACCGCGTGGTGGCCAGCAACACGGCACAGGCAGAGGTACTTGCCAACGGATTGTCGGCTCTCGGCTACCGTGTCGTGCCGACTTTTGCCAACTTCCTCTATTGCGACGTTGCCGAGGACGCGGCCAGCTTTGCTGAGCGCCTGCTGAATGAAGGGGTCAGCGTGCGGCCGCTGCGGGCGTGGGGCGCGCCGAACTGTATCCGGGTCAGCATCGGGACTCCGGAGCAGAACCAATTCTTGCTCAATGCAGCGCGGAAGGTTGCGGGACGCAAGTCGTCGGTCTCGGTGTTTAGGTCTTAGGTCTTGGGCTCGAGGTCTTAGGTCGAGGGTCTGAGGTCAACTCCCCATCAGTGGAATTCTTGCCGCGCCGTACAATCCGGCGTCGCTTCCCAGCAGAGCGCGGGTAATGATCGACTTGCGGCGCGTGCGGGCAACGACCTGGGCCGCTGCGCCTTCCTCCTTACCAATCGCCACGGGATCGTCGGGGGCGGTAGCGGCGTAGACCAGAGAGCGCTCGCGCAACTCTTCGAACATGGTGGGGGCAAAGGCGTCCCACGCACTGCAGACGCCTCCTCCGATCACGTACATCTCAAGGTTGAGAGTATTGATCAGGCCGGCGAGCATCATTCCCAGCGCTTTGCCAAAGCGGCGGAAAATGCGGCGAGCTTCCTCGTCGCCCTGCAGCGCAAGGTTGTACACAGACTTGGCACCGAACTCAGGATCGGAACTCGCCGCCTTCGCGAGAGCGGGAGATTTCCCAGAGGCAATAGCTTCTCGCGCCATGCGGACCACGGCGCTGGCGGATGCGTACTGTTCGGCGCACCCACGGCTGCCGCAGCCGCAAGGGAGTCCCTCGAACTCGAGGGGATTGTGTCCGTACTCGCCGGACATGCCATTCATGCCATGCCAGATCTTTCCGTTGAGGATGATGCCGCCGCCGATGCCGGTGCCGAGCGTGATCATCGCCATGTTGAGCACGTCGCGCGCCGCACCCAGCCATTTTTCGCCGAGGGCTGCGACGTTGGCGTCGTTCTCGATGATGACGCGCACTCCGAGCCGCCGCTCGATCTCCGCCTGAACAGGATAGTCAGACCAGCCTGGCAGGTTGGCGGACTTGCGCATGGTGCCGGTTTCCATGTCGATGATGCCGGGGACGCCGATGCCGGCGCCGAGAAACGATCCTCCGTCGCGATATTTGGCGGAGAGGCGCTGGATGGCTTCGCACATCTCGTTGATGACGTGATCGCGTCCGAGAGCAACCTTGGTGCCGAGGGTAACTTTCTCGAGAAGCTGCGCGTCGGCGCTGACGGCGGCGATACGAAGGTTGGTGCCGCCGAGATCGACTCCGATGGAAAAGTCAGGCATGGGATAAGAGATTAGCAGAAGGCAGGGGTGGATTTCGCATTGTTGGTGTCTTGATTGTTGATGGTTGATTCAAAGCTCTGGTTCAAGGGATTAATCAACAATCAAAAATCAAGAATCAACAATGGCATTACTTCTGGCACTTGGGGCAGTAGTGACTGCTGCGTCCGGCGATGACAATCCTCTTGACCGGCGACTTGCAGACGAGGCAGGGCTCGCCTTCGCGGCCGTAGACGCGGTGTTCTAGCTGGAAGAAACCTTCTTCACCATCGGCGTCCACGTAGTCGGAAACGGACGAACCACCGAGCGCGATCGCTTCCCGAAGAACTTCTTTCACCGACAGAAACAGTTTCTGCAACTGTTCGTGGGAGATCGACGACGCCCGCCTTCGCGGACGAATGCCGGCACGAAACAGGGATTCATCTGCATAGATGTTGCCGACGCCGCGAAGCAGTTTCTGGTTGAGCAGGGCGCTCTTGATGGGAGTCTTCCGTCCGCGGAACAGGGCGGTGAAGCGGTCGAGTTCAACTTCCAGGGGCTCGTATCCACCGGCGTCAAAGTCTCCAGCCTTCGCGACGCTCAGGCGGCCGAAGCGGCGGGGATCGATGAATCTCAATTCCCTTCCCGAGGCCAGTTTCAGGATCGCGTGCGTGTGCTTGAGCACTTCGTCCCGCGATTCGCAGATGCGCAGGCTGCCGGTCATGCCGAGGTGGACGATCCATTGAGCGTTGGTGGGAACGGCATGTGTGGGGCGGACACTCTTGTCCGCCTCTGCGTGCATCGTTGATGAATCGAGGGAGCGCTTTACTCTTGATCCCGGACGCGCCGGTTTGGTCTGCTTGCCTTTGGCGGACAGGAGTGTCCGCCCCACACGACCAGCACTTCGCTCCAGATCGAAAACGATGTGCTTGCCGACGCGGCGGACTGTTGCGATCCGGCTCTGCTCCAGGGTGGCGGCGATCTCGGCCGCGGGAGATTTCAGAGGCTCCGGCTTTTGCCCGAGCCAAACGGACTCAACCAAGTCGCCTGTGACTCGCTTGGCGAGGCCGCGGGCAATGGTCTCGACCTCAGGTAGCTCCGGCATGGCTTCTTCAGTGTACAGAACCCTCCCTCGACTGGGTTGAAAGCCGGCAAAGTTAGAAGCCGTTCGAGGTATTCAGTACAGTTGGCTCACGACATCGTGGGCTGCGTCAGTCCTTCAGCGGCACGATGGCGCTGCCATCGCGGCAGAAGGTAGCGACTTTTTGCAGGTCGCCATTGGCGCGCGGGACGGTCATCACGGGACCATAGCAGTAGACAGCGTGGCCGCTGGCGGCGAAATACCAGCGACCGCCCTTGGAATGCCGGGTAATGTGTCCGGTGGGCTGGCGCACAGGTTTCTGTGGCAACAGCTGGAGAGTAGGCAGGCTCAACAACAAGGCTAGGGTCAGGGCCTTCATTGATTTTTGCGGTACTTCTTCGAGTACTTCTCTTGCTCGAGCAGAACTACAAATCAAACATCCACGGAACACAGAACGGAGTGCTTAGATCGTACTCACGGCGCGGCGTTCGTCGGCCAGATCGGAGGCCGGGCGCGCCGGCGCCTGGAACCTCGGCTTCTGCACTTTGCCCGCTTCGTTCCGGGCATTGTGACTAGGCGCCACCTGGGTAGACGGGGCCTCGGTCATGGGCATCTGGGTAGACGGAGTTTGGGTCGAAGGAGCCTGGGTTGACGGAGCTTGGGTCAAGGGAGCTTGTGCCTGGGTCCGGGCACGGTGTTGCGAGTCCGCCAGGTACTTATCCTGGATAGCTTTGCCTTTCATCGCCGACAGTTCCACGCTGTCGTGCAGCATTTCCTTGATCAAGCCGCGCTGGGACTCGATGGTTGCACCCTGCTCTACGATGAGCAGCGTCATGAGCCCATATGAAAGGAGGAACAAGACGGTCAGCAGGGGCAACAGGCTGAGCTTTTTCGGCGCGATGGGCGCTTCCGGATTAACTGCCACGTCAGTGAGCACTGTCAAGGTGCACCCCGGTTCCAGCCCCAGCCCTGCGGGCTTACCTGTCAGGATGCAGCTAGCTCACCATAAGGCCCATGAACTGGAAGTGATTGAAATATCGACGGTTAAGAGCTAGGCAAGAAGCTTCCGCGGCATGGACAAGTGCAATTCGATGCACATAATGGTAATTGGAATTGGGTCACGCCCGTGACTTGCAGAACCGGCCAAAAGCCGCGCCAGTAAAGGATTCCGGCGAAACGGCAGACACCGGCAGTGCGGAGAGAGTTTGCCGAAGCCTGTTTTACTTTCCCCCAAGCACCAGCTTGGCAATCGTCGCCAACTGCATGTTGGACGTGCCCTCGTAGATCTTCCCGATCTTGGCGTCGCGCCAGTATTTCTCAACGGGGTAGTCTTTCGTAAATCCGTAGCCGCCGTAGATTTCAATGGCCAGCGAGGTCACGCGTTCGGCAACCTGGGAGGCGAAGAGCTTGGTCATCGCCGCTTCCTTCACGAAATTGACGCCAGCGTCCTTCATGCGCGCGCAGTTGTAGACCATGAGGCGCGCGGCTTCGATCTCGGTGGCCATTTGCGCGATCTGGAACTGGATGCCCTGGAAATCCGAGATGGGCTTGCCGAACTGCTTGCGTTCCTGCGCGTACTTACAGGCAAACTCCCAGGCGCCACGGGCGAGGCCGATCATCTGGGCGCCGATGCCGATCCGGCCTTCGTTCAGAGTCTCGATGGCGATCTTGTAGCCCTTGCCCGGCTCGCCGAGTACGTTGTTCTTTGGGACGCGGCAATCTTCGAGGATCAATTCGCAGGTCGAGGAAGCGCGAATGCCCAGCTTGTCTTCCTTCTTGCCGACACCGAATCCCGGGACACTCTTCTCGACCAGGAACGCGGTGATTCCTTTGTAGCCGGCGGCGGGATCGAGCGTGGCAAAGAGCACGAACAAATCGGCTTCCTTGCTATTCGTGATCCAGAGCTTGCGGCCGTTGAGCACGTAGTCGCTACCTTTGAGTTCGGCGCGCGTCTGCAGGGCAAAAGCGTCAGAGCCCGATCCGGCCTCGCTCAAGGCATAGGCGCCCAGGGTTTCCGATGCCATCCTGGGCAAATAGCGTTTCTTCTGCTCGTCGGTAGCCCAACGCAGCAGCGCATTGTTCACCAGAGTATTCTGCACATCGACGATCACACCCGCCGAAGCGTCCACCCGCGACAACTCCTCGACGGCGAGAATGGCTTCAAAGAACTTGGCGCCAGCACCGCCATATTGCTCGGGAATCTCGATGCCCATCAGACCGAGTTGGAAAAATTCGTGGATGAGGTCTTTGTCGAAGACACCCTTCTCATCCATCTCCTTCACCAGGGGACGGAGTTTCTCGTCGGCAAACTGGTGAATGTTGTCGCGGAAAAGAACTTCATCTTCGGTGAGCGTGGTCAGCGGGGCCGGAGCAGCGGCTTGCAGCGTGGTTTCAGGCATGGCACAACCTTCAAAGTCAGGATGGCAAACCAATGATTTTAGCACCGCGGGAAAAGCTTGGTACGGGTCGCGTGTGGTACGAACTAGCCCTTGCGGGAATAGACCAGCTTCAGGCTGTCGGCTTGCAGGGTGCGCTGGATCTGATTGCGTGCGTGGACCGACCAGGGGCCTGAAGTATCGAGCCTGACGTAGGCTTGCCAGTGTTTCAGCGCCTTGCGCGGTTCGCGCAGCTTTTCGTACGCCAGCGCCAGGTTGTAATGGGCGTCGGCGTAGGTTGGAGCCAGCTGCAGCGCCGTCTTGTAGGTCTGAATTGCTTCCTGTACCCGGCCGGTCTCGTCGAGCACGTTCCCCAGATCGAAATAGGCCAGCGCATACCGCGGATCGGCTTCCAGCGCAGCGCGGTAGTGGAATTCGGCGAGATTGAAATCCTGGCGGTTGTAGTAAAGCGTCCCCAGATTGATGTGAGCAGCCGCGTGCTTCTCGTCGACTTCAAGCACCTTCTGGTAGGCGGCAATGGCTTCCGTCTGGGTGCTCGGATCCTCCTCCAGTGCGATGCCGCGCGCAAACCAGATGGCAACTTCGTTTTCCCGCGGCGTGGGATCGGCCGCCGGCACAGGTGTGCTGGTGACCACTCTCTCCCGTGAAGAGAAGTCCATCACGAATTGTCCCGCGATCGGTTCGAGCAGCCTGCCTTCATGGCGGAAGGCGATGCGATGCTTCCTGGTGAATGACGCGCCCGCCTCGAGTAGCGGCTTTTCGACTCCGGCGGCCTGTTTACGCATAGCGTCGAGGGACTGACGGATCACCGCAGGCCGCACACTCTGGGCGCAAAGATCCCGAACTTTCTTGATTTCCAGCAGGTCGGAGAAGGAATAGGCGTCCGCAGACGTTACTAGCCGGGCTCGCTCCCAGTTCGCCAACTGGCGCGGGGTGAGGTGAAGAATCCTGAGTAAGTCTGCTCGACTGTACACGACTATGGCAACGTCCCGCACTGTATGCAGGACGGCTTGTGCTCATTATCTTTAAATTGCGCCTGCAAACGCAACTGCAATCCTTGTGGAAAGCTGTGGAGAACCTGGATGATTCACATGCAACGGGAATGGTGCAGCCCTGAGCGAGTCGAAGGGCGGCTGTCGCTGCGCAAGCTAGACGGCCACCGACGCTGTCAGGTACTCCTCGTAGGTTCCCTTGAAGTCGGTAATCTTGTGATCGCTTTCAAAGTGCCAGACGCGAGTGGCCACCTCGTCGATCAGGTCATGGTCGTGAGTTACAAGAAAGACTGTGCCGTGATACCGCTGCAGCGAGATGTTCAACGCGTTGATCGACTCGAGATCGAGGTGGTTGGTCGGTTCGTCGAGCACGAGCACGTTCGGCTTCTGTAGCATCAACTTGCAGAACAGCAATCGCGCCGCCTCGCCGCCCGAGAGAACGCTGGTCGACTTGGTCGCTTCATCGCGGGCAAAGAGCATCTGGCCCAGCAGCCCGCGGATTTCTTCGGTAACCGCCGACGAATCCCATTGATGCAGCCACTCCAGCACCGTCATGCCGCCTTCGATCAGGCTGCGGTGGTCCTGGGCGAAGTAGCCGATGGAGGCTTCGTGTCCCCAAATCACTTTGCCGGAGTCGACGAAGGGGCCGTCGTAACCGCTGGTCTTGCGCAGTTCGGATTCGGGCGTCGTCGGGGAATTCGTCAGCAGCGCATTCAGGAGCGTGGTCTTCCCTGCCCCGTTGCGTCCCATGAGCGCGATTTTTTCGCCGCGGGTGATGCTGGCGGCGAAGTCGCGAATGACTTTCTTATCGCCGTAAGCCTTGCCGAGATGCTCGATCTCGAGGATGTGCTTGCCGGACGGCCGCTTCTGCTCGAACTTGATGAAGGGGCGCTGAATGTTCGACTTCGCCAGCTCCGTCACTTGCAGGCGTTCGACTTCCTTGCGGCGCGACTGCACCTGGCTCGACCGCGTTCCAGCGGCGAAGCGCGCGATGAACTCGTTCAGCTGCGAGATTTTCTTTTCGCGCTGCGCATTCTGCGATTCGATCTGCGAACGCACCTGCGTCTTGGCCACGACCATGTCGTCGTAGCTGCCGGTATAGGTGATGATGGTTTCGTAGTCGATGTCGGCGATGTGGGTGCAAATGCTGTTGAGGAAATGCCTATCGTGCGAGATGGCGATCACCACGCCGTCGTAGACGTTCAGAAATCCCTGCAGCCAATGAATTGAATCCAGATCGAGGTGGTTCGTGGGCTCGTCGAGAAGCAATGCCTGGGGATGCCCGAACAGCGCCTGTGCCAAGAGCACGCGGACTTTTTGTCCGCCTTGCAGTTCGCCCATCTTGCGCGGGTGCAACTCGTCGGGAATGTCGAGACCTTGCAGCAGGATGGCGGCATCGCTCTCAGCGGTGTAGCCGTCTTCTTCGCCCACAATGCCTTCGAGTTCGCCCAGCTTCATGCCGTCGGCATCGGTCATGTCGTGCTTGGCATAGATGGCATCGCGTTCCTGCATGGCGGCCCACAAGCGCTTGTTGCCCATGATGACGGTGTCGATGACGGAGTAGGCATCGAACGCAAACTGGTCCTGGCTGAGCACTCCGAGCTTCCGCGGGCGGACAACGGTGCCCTTTTGCGGCTCTAACTCGCCGCTGAGTAACTTCATGAACGTGGATTTGCCCGAGCCGTTGGGACCGGTGAGGCCATAGCGCTTGCCCGGCGTGAACGCCGTGGAGACCTCTTCGAACAGTATTTTGGCGCCGTAGCGCATGGACACATTGCTGACTGAAAGCATGATTTCTGGCTTCTCTTCTTCTGGGTACTTCAGGAACTGCGGGGAATTCCGCCAAGACGGTACGCAGCTGGTAGTTCATAGAATACCATGTGCGACGCGCCGGAGGCCGCTTACCCGAATTCAGGTAGTGGGCTAATTCTGTGTTGCCGATTCCTGCTTATCCAAAGTCCATGACTCACCAGCCTCGCGATATTCCTTAAAAAATTCGATTGCACTCCGAAGCCGAATGGCTTTACGCTGCACCTTAGTCAACAAGGTTTCGGCATCGGCAATTGCCTGAGACCACTTTTCTTGATCGGAAACGCACTTTGCACTTGACAAGTATACCTCCAATGTCTACTATGTACGGTAGACATGACCTACCGAACTGATCTCGAAACTGCTCAGAAGCGCCTAAGCCTCCTGCTACAGCAAAAAGAAGACTTGGAAATTGAGATCGCTAGAACGAAGCGCCAGATCGCCGCGCTCACCGAACTCATTGGCGATGGTGAGGAATCTGAGGTGACTCCCGGCTTTAATATTGGTGGATTGACAGAAGCCTGTCGAACTGCCCTGCAAGCCACAAAGCGTCCGTTGACCATTACCGGACTGAAATCCATGCTGGAGTTCCTTGAGTACCCGGTGGAGAAATACAAAAGCCCGCTCGCTTCCATTCAAACTACGATCAGCAGAATGGTGGATTCGGGCGAAGTGGAACCCGTAGAGATGGCCGACAAAACTAGATGGGGTTACAAATGGGTTCCTGAGAGGCTTCGGGGCAGCGGGAAGAAGAAATGACTTTCTTGTGTCAAATACGAACGGCCCAACGTGGACAAGACGTTGAGCCGTCGCATATCGGAGGTGATCGTGAGACCGCCACCAATTGAGTAAATAGCAAGAAATGGCCCCGCTTCCGGCTCGAACCGTAGGCGGGGCTAATCCGAATCGCGGGGTTAGCCACAATCCAGACGCAAACTCATTGTGGGCTTTCTCCGCAGAGAAATCAAGCGGAGAAAAGCCATGACCTGCATCAGATGTCAGCACCAAACCTGCAAACGATTCGGTTACTTCGGTAAGCGCCGCATCCAACGTTGGCGCTGCAATTCCTGCAATTCCACTTTTTGCGAACCCGTTTCCAAACTTGGAACGCACTACACCGCGCCTGAAACAGCGGCGAAGGCGCTGGCCCTGATGCTTGAGGGAATGAGCGTTCGGGCTATCTCCCGCATCACTGGACTGCACAAGGGAACGGTTCTCGGCCTGATGAATACGGCGGCTGCGAACGTCACCCATTTGATGAATGCGAAGATGCGCGGCATCAGCGCCAGGTACGTGCAGAGTGATGAAATCTGGTGCTTCGTTGGCAAGAAAAGGCGCAACGTCCGCGAGTCCGATCCCGCCGAAATGGGCGATGCGTGGGTATTTGTGGCGATGGATGCGGAAACCAAGCTGGTGCCGTCGTTCGTCATTGGCAAACGCACAAAGGAAACGACTCTGCGTTTCTTGCGCGACTTGCAATCGCGGCTCACACATTCGAGATTTCAGTTGACCACTGATGGTTTTCATTTTTACGAACGCGGTGTCGAAGATCTGTTCGGTGGACTTCGCACAACTGGTAAAGCTGTTCGGGGACTATGGCCAGCACGGGCACGAAAGATACTCCCCACCAAGAATCACGGAGGTTATATCCAAAGTGCGCGACGGTCGGCCCGATCCCAAGCACATCAGCACCAGCCACATCGAACGCCAGAACCTCACGATGCGAATGCAGATGCGTCGCTTTACGCGCCTCACGAACGCTTTCTCTAAGAAGCTGGAAAACCTAGAGGCTGCTGTCACTCTGTATTTTGCTTGGTACAATTTCTGCCGCGTCCATCAGACCTTGCGCGTCACTCCCGCGATGCAAGCTGGAATTGCGGATCACGTCTGGGGTGTCGGTGAATTGATCAGTGCCACGAATCCTGTATAGCGGGATGCGTGGTACAGGCTCCCCGGTTCGCGTATAGAACAGGGCTGGATTCGCGTAGTACCCTTGTTCGTCTTGCAGTACCATTCCCATGAGAGGAACCTCCGATGGCTTATGTAGTTTGCTTAAATTGCGGGTCTGGTGATCTGACCGCCTACAAACTTGGCATACCGACGCGGCCCCAAACTGGCAGAAAGCCGGAAACAGAAATGGCCGTCGTGGGAATGCTGTGCAATCAATGTGGTTTTATCGGGGCGTTCGGTGAGGCCCAATTTAAGGCAACACAGAATTAGCCCACTACCCGAATTCAGGTAGTGGTGCAGTTTGGATATTTGGAGCTTTTGTCAAAGGCGTCGTCCCGAAACCGGCGTTCTTCAGCCAGGTGAGGGATCTCGCGTGGAGCGTCCCCGAACCCTTGGCCGGTCACGCGCAAGATCCTTCGCTCCGCCTGAGAAGCGGCTGCGCTCAGGATGACGCCTTTGGAAAATGGAAACTGCCGGAACTCAAACTGCACCACTACCCGAATTCAGCCTAGAATTCGAAGTATCCGGTGGCGGCTCGACGCGGGCCGCCGTCTGTTCCCGTGGCGGGCAGCAACCCTGCAACCCCCGCAGAGTCTCGCTGCCTCGCTCAGCGCTTCTTCGGATTCCCACTGGCTTCGACCAATTGCTGGATCGGAGCCACCACCATCAGCAGCAGATCGGCCTTGCGCGTCTTGGCTTGGTCGAGCAATGTGAGTTGCTGGGTTCTCCAGGAGTCCGGCGATGGTTGAGATATATCGAGGTAGTCAAGTGACTGCAGGCCGGCGCCAGCGACGGCGGCAAGGTTCTCCGACAGGGGCACAGCCTCCTGCAACAGAAAGGACTGCCCCAGAAGCGGCTTTAGTTTTGCGTCGTTGTCGCGCCATGCTACCAGCAAGGTCTTGATCTGAGTCTCGGCAGCCTGGTCTTTGAAACCGCTCTGCACATACTTCTGGACGAGGTCGCGAAAACGCCGCGCGACATCGCTCTCGGGATAGACCGCATCGATCAGGCGGTTGAGGGGCGCATGGAAATCGATTGGGCCCTTGGAATCGTCCCAGCGGGTGTAGTCCTTGATGGGCTCGACTACGTCCGCCAGCAGGCGCAGCGCAGTAATCTCGGCAGTTCCTGCCATGCGATGCAGCATGTGCAGCTTTGCCGACCGGTGCGTGAGCCCAAGCCTTTCCAGATGCAGGCTGACCGCATCCAGCCTTGCGTACATGGAATCCACATCCTTCGTTTCTTGCGGAGACCAGAGGCGTTCGGCAACCACAGCGTTGCGAGGCCAGATGTGCGAGTCGATATTTTCGGGCGTGATCCACTCCGCCCACATGCAGGCTTCGCCACCCAGGATTCGGCTCTTCTCTTCGGGACCTAGGCTGGAGGCTGCGCCGCTCATCGGGTCGACGGCGTAATGCCGGGCCGCCGGCCACATCAAGTCGAGGTAGTACCCAAAGGAAAGCAGGCCACTGTAGCCCTGCCTGGCAGCCGCTGCCAGCGACTCCTGCCCGCGCCAGGATTGCACCACGATCGTTTTCGGCAGGTCGGGATGCAGGATCTCATCCCACCCGACCATCGTCTTGTGATACTTCGTCAGGATCTTCTGCAGTCGCTGGTTGAAGTACGCCTGCAGATCCTGGTTGTTCTTCATGCCGTGCGCGTGAATGAATGCCTGGATCTTCGGATTCGCATCCCAATGCTTCCCGTTGACCTCATCTCCGCCGATGTGAAAGTAGGCATCAGGAAACAGCTTCGCCATTTCCCCGATGAACTTGTCGAGAAACTTGTAGGTGGCCTCCTGTGTCGGATCAGTGACGGAATCAGGACCGCCGGGCTCGAAGTTGTAAGTCCCGGGATTGCTCGCAAGTTCGGGATAGCCTGCAAACCAGGAACCGCTGTGGCCGGGCATGTCGAACTCGGGGATGACGCGAATGCCGCGGTCATGCGCGTAAGAGATGAAATCGCGAATCTGGTCCTGCGTGTAGTAGAGGCCCTCAGAACCCATTCCGTGCAGCTTGGGAAATTGCCTGCTCTCGACGCGGAAGCCCTGATCGTCGGACAGGTGCCAGTGCAGGACATTCA
Source organism: Terriglobia bacterium (assembly GCA_020073465.1). GTDB lineage: Bacteria > Acidobacteriota > Terriglobia > Terriglobales > Acidobacteriaceae > Sulfotelmatobacter. The sequence goes on along the minus strand of JAIQFC010000028.1, from coordinate 31,508 downwards.
TCTTGACCGCCGCCATGCCGTCGAGGTTGCGCTTCATCACATCAATCGGGATGAAGTGGCGGCTGACATCAATGAGGAGCCCGCGCCAGGGGAACCGCGGCTGATCTTTGATCGTGACGACGGGAACGGCAAATCCGTTGGTCGAGGCTTGAACCAGCTGAAGAAATGTCTGCAGGCCGTGCACGACGCCGAGCGGAGTCGGCGCGGTGAGCGCCGCACCTGAGGCAGTAATCGTCAACTCGTAGGACTCATCCTCCCCAAGCTTCTGGATCTGCTGGCGGCCGTGGTCGGCGTGAATCGTCAGAGCGGGCTTTGCTGCATCGGGCTTTGATCTGAATAGGATGCCCGTCTCCGCCGAAAGCTGGGCCATGAAGCTCTGTATACCGCGATCGAGCGAAGCATCGTGAGAGCCCGTAACCGCAACGGAGAAGGAGCGGTCGATGAGCAACTGTCCCGTCCCTGTTTGCACCGAGGATGGCGTGGGCATGAGGTTGAGCTGGGACTGGGGCTGTGCCGTTGCAAGAAGTCCAAGAAGAAGCGCAGGTACAAGGAGCAGGTTTCGCATAGTCGTCAGAAAGAATGTAACAGGTCCATGAAGGATGAACGAGGCTGGGCGCTGTAAATTCCGAACTCGGCGGACTCGGATCGCTGACGATCAAGACGGCAGGACGGATTGGGGTGACAATTACGCCTGATCGAGCACGCTGCGAACCTTGTGTGCCAGCGTGTCCAAGGAGAAGGGTTTTTGCAGAATGGTCTCAGGCTGGCCGGCGCCTTCGCTGCTCAAGGCCGGATGTTCCGGATAACCCGACATGAACAGGACCTTCATCTGCGGACGCACCTTTCGCAACCGGTGTGCCAATTCGATGCCACCCAGCTTCGGCATGACCATATCCGTGACGAGAAGGTGGATCAAGTCTTCGTGTCCGTCAGCGATGCGCAGGGCCTTTTCGCCGTTCATGGCGTCCAGGACGGTGTAGCCCTGGGCGCACAGAAATTCACTGGTCAGAGAACGAATCCCCTCTTCGTCTTCCACCAACAGAATGGTCTCAGTCCCTTTCGGCATTGATTGCAGACTTTTTCCTGCAGGCTTGGATTTCGCTGCTGCGGGGGGTTCCTCGGCCCGCGGAAGGTAGATTTCGAACGTCGTTCCCCGGCCAGGGTTGCTTTCCACGCGGGTCCAGCCACCGGTCTGCTTGACCACGCCATAGACGATGGACAGTCCCAGGCCTGTGCCTTTGCCGGGCTCTTTCGTCGTAAAGAAAGGCTCAAATATGTGGGCCTGTGTTTCCGCATCCATTCCGACGCCTGTGTCGCGGACGATGAGAATCACATATTTGCCAGCCAGCGCATCGTCGTCAAGGGGAGAACGAGCTTTGCTGATTTCCGCGTTCCTCGTTTCGATGATGAGTTGACCGCCCAGCGGCATGGCGTCCCGTGCATTGACTGCGAGGTTCAGAATCACTTGCTCGAGTTGTCCGGGATCGGCCTTGATGGGCCACAGCGAGGGAGAAGGCGTCACCTGCAGGGTAATATCTTTCCCAATCAGGTGGTCGAGCATCTTCCCCACTTCGGTGAGGACTTCGTTCAAATCCAGAACCTTGGGCTGAAGCACCTGTTTGCGGCTGAAGGCCAGCAGCCGGCGAGTAAGACCCGCCGCCCGGCTCACCGCATGTTCAATCCCCACAGCCTCTTTGTGAGCTGGATCGCCGGGAGCAAGCCGGGCACGCAGGCGTTCGTTGTGGCCCTGAACGAGCATCAGCAGATTGTTGAAGTCGTGAGCAACGCCGCCGGCCAACAGGCCGACAGCCTCCATCTTCTGAGAGTGACGGAGCTGATCTTCCAGGCGCTTGTGCTCAGTGATGTCATACAGCACTCCCTGCATCAACAACTCCTGAGCTTCGCTGCTGGGCAGCAAGACGCCTTCGTCGCGGAACCACAGTATCCTGCCGCCCCGGGCCACCATACGGTATTCCGCCTGAAACAGCTCCCGGGTTTCGTGAAAACGCTTTTCAGCAGCCAACGCCGTCTCGCGGTCCTGGGCATGGATGTGGTTGATCCAATTCGCGGGATCAGACAGCCATTGTGCGGGCGAGTAGCCGAGAATGGACTCGATCTGAGGGCTCACGTAGCGCCAGTGGCCATGAACGCCGATTTCCGCGATATACGTGATCGCCGGCAGACGTTCGACCAGCGTGCGGTATCGGTTTTCCGCCGCGCGCAACTCCGCCTGGGCGCGGTCACGCTCGATCGCGATTCCGGCCAGGTGGGTGGCGTGAGCAATGAGTTGCAGATGCTCGGCGTCCGGGGTGCGAACCTCGCGGTAGTAAATGGCAAATGTTCCAAGGATCGCTCCGCCCTGCGAAGCAATCGGCATCGACCAGCAAGCCCGCAAGCCGTGCGGGAGCGCGATATCGCGATAGTCCGCCCACAGCGGGTCGGTGGCAATATCGGAGACGATGACCGGCTGCCTGCGATAGGCAGCAGTACCACACGATCCAGAAGAAGGACCAACCTTCGCGCCGTCAATGGCCTGACTGTATTCTCTTGGGAGTGTCGGGGATGCCCCATGGCGCAAGGTTTGGCCATCCACATCGAGAAGAAGAACGGAACACAACAGGCCAGCGTAATGGGTCTCGATAGTGGTACAGAGAGTTTTCAGGATCTCGGGCAAGGGCGCATGCGCCATCACCATGGCCAGGACTTGTTCGTCGAGCAACGCCCAGGCTCCCTGTGACTCTCGTTGAGTAGTGCTCGCCGCCCTCTGTGGCCCCGTCGACATACCGCTTCGGCTTGTATCCCTTTGATAGTCAAGAAGGCTGATCCCGTGCCGGTGGGAAGCAGGACAAACAGTCTTCAAAATCATTATTGATTGCGAGGAGCGTCGGTGCCGGAACAACTTCGTTACACACGGTTACCTACGTAATCAAATTGTACGCCGGGGGCTGGCTTGCGGTATTAGTGGCCCCCGCCCAACTCGCGCACGATCCCGCCCACGAACTGCTTGGCATCCCCGAAGAGCATCAGCGTGTTCTCGAGGTAGTACAGCGGATTGTCGATGCCGGCGAAGCCGGGGTTCATACTGCGCTTGATGACCATGACGGTGTGGGCTTTATCCACATCGAGGATGGGCATGCCGAAGATGGGACTGGACTGGTCAGTGCGGGCGGCGGGGTTGGTGACGTCGTTGGCGCCGATGATCAGGGCCACGTCGGTTTGCGGGAAGTCGCCATTGATCTCGTCCATCTCGATGAGGCGGTCGTAGGGGATGTCGGCTTCGGCGAGCAAGACGTTCATGTGACCGGGCATGCGTCCGGCGACTGGGTGGATAGCAAAGCGGACTTCGACGCCCTTCTTGGTAAGCATGTCGTAGAGTTCGCGGACTTTGTGCTGGGCCTGCGCGACGGCCATGCCGTATCCGGGAACCACGACAACCTTATTCGCGGCGGCCAGAATCGCGGCGGCTTCCTCGGGAGTTGCGTTGCGGACGGGCTTGGCTTCCTGCCCGCCAGCGGCCGAGGCCTGCACCTGTCCGAAGGCTCCGAACAGGACGTTCGTAAACGACCGGTTCATGGCCTTCGACATGATGATGGAGAGGATGAGGCCGGAAGATCCATCGAGCGCGCCGGCAATGATCAGCAGTTTGTTCTGGAGCACAAATCCCATGGCTGCGGCGGAGAGTCCGGCGTAGGAGTTCAACAGCGAGATGACGGTCGGCATGTCCGCGCCGCCGATGGGGATCACGAGGAGCACGCCGAAGATCAGGGAAACGCCCACGATCAGTGGGAAGAGCTGCGTCGCCCCGGGATGCAGCACAAGGTAAACCGCGCTGCCGACGGCGACGGCGAACAGCAGGAAGTTAACGAAGTTCTGTCCTTTATAGGTGATGGGGCGTTGCGGCAGGATTTCCTGTAATTTTCCTGCAGCCATCAGGCTGCCCGTGAAGGTCAAACCTCCGAGAATGACTTCCATCGAGAGCACCGACATGGTGAAGCGCGGGACGTGCGGCGTCTGCAAATAAAACTCGGCGGTGCCGACCAGCGTGACGCAGAGTGCGCCGAAAGCGTGGCTGAGGGCGGTCCGCTGAGGGACGGCGGTCATCTGCACCATGCCCAGGGGGATGCCGATGCCGCTGCCGAGCACAAGCGCGACGATGATCCACTTCCAGTCGACGATGCCGTGATGGAGCAGCGTGCCGGCGATGGCCAGCACCATGCCGATTTCGCCTGCCAGGATGCCGTGGCGGGCAGTGGCGGGGGAACTCATCCACTTCAGCGACAGAATAAAGAGGGCGCTGGCGATGAGATAAATCGCTTCGATCAGGTACTGGCTTCCGACGAACTCGGTCATATTTGTGCCAATCCGCTATTTCTTTACGGGACGACTGGTCTTGAACATCCGGAGCATGCGGTCGGTGATGAAAAATCCGCCAACCACGTTGCTAGTGGCGGCAACGATGGCGATGACGCCCAGGATGGTCGCGTATTCGCTCTTGCGCTCGCCCACTAAGACAATGGCGCCGACGACCGCGATGGCGTCGAGGGCATTGGTCAGCGACATCAGCGGGGTGTGCAGCAAGGGCGAGACGTGGCGGATGACTTCGAATCCGATGAAAGCCGCCAGCATGAAAACGAACAGCGAGTCGATTAAGGTGGAACTCATTGCAACCCCCAGTTCTCGGTTCTCAGTTCTCAGTTCTCAGTTCTCAGTAAAACCACTCTTTAACGCGCTAGTTGGCAGACCGCTAACGTTCTGAAACTTATCCGCCTGCCGGCGCTAGCGCCGGCAGCTTGTAGAATTCACGTACCCTCGCGTTCACGATTTCTCCGCCGCGCGCAATCATGGTTTCGCGGATGATTTCATCCTGCAGGTTCAGTTGCAGCTTGCCGTCCTTCACCAAGTAGAGCAGAAACGTGGTGACATTCCGGGCGTACATCTGGCTGGCGTGGTATGGCACGCTGCTGGCCAGGTTGATGGCGCCGATGATCGAGACGCCATGCACCACCACGGTCTTGCCTGTCTGTGTGAGTTCACAGTTGCCACCGCGCTCGGCGGCCAGGTCGATGATCACCGAGCCCGGGGCCATCCCCTTAACCATGTCAGCGGTAATCAGCACGGGCGACTTCTTGCCGGGAATCACGGCAGCGGTAATGACGACGTCACTCTCCGCCACCACGCGGGTCAGCAACTCGCGCTGGCGGGCGTAGAATGTCTCGTCCTGCGCGGTGCCGTAGCCGCGGGCGTCCTGCGCATTCTGGGCTTCGATGGGCAGCTCCACGAAGCGGCCGCCGAGGCTCTGCACTTGCTCCTTGGCGGCTGGACGCATGTCGTAGGCGGAGGAGACCGCGCCCAGACGACGCGCCGTGGCGATTGCCTGCAGACCAGCTACTCCGGCCCCGATGACGAAGACGCGAGCCGGGGTGATCGTGCCCGCGGCGGTCGTCATCATCGGGAACACCCGCGGCGAAGTCTCCGCCGCGAGCAGTACAGCCTTGTAGCCGCAGATGGTGCCCATGGAAGAGAGTGCGTCCATGCTTTGCGCACGCGTGGTGCGCGGCATCAGTTCGACGGAGAACGAAGTAACGCCCGCCTTTGCGATTTCCTGAGCCACCTCGGCGGAGCCAAAGGGCCGAAGGAATCCGATCAGAACCTGATCACGGCGCAGAAGGGGCAGGTCTGCCTTGCCGGTAATGTCGTTGGAGCCGTAGCACAGCACCTGCACGATAATGTCGGCGGCGCTGAAGACCGCGGCACGATTGGGCACGATCTTCGCGCCCTTTTCGATGTAGAGAGCGTCCGGGTATCCCGCTTGTTCCCCGGCGCCGGTTTCGATGATGACTTCCAGTCCGGCCTTTGCGAGGTTTGGAACTACGACAGGAACAAGAGCAACGCGGCGCTCTCCCGGATAGCTTTCTTTCGGAACTCCAACAATCACGCGGTTATGATCCTTTCCATCTGCAGAATGAGCGGGAAGAGCCACCACTCGCTGCGATGACGCCGGACGGACCCGGCGAAGACTGAAAATCCTTGCATGGCGCAGCCTCGTGAAGCTGTGACTTGCGTCACGTGACGCTGTGGGAAATCAGTTGGAGCCCCGCCGAGCAACCGTGCGAAGACCCGTCCTTGGTGAAAACGGGGCATAGAGTGGACTGGACACAGTAACAGATCAAGAGTGGAACTGAAAAGATGGAGCCGACGAGCGGACTTGAACCGCTGACCTGCCGATTTAGAACAGTCGCCGGGTCCAACCGCTGCAACGGTTAAGTATATTGCAGCAAGAGACTTTAACCCAATTTCAGGCCGCACGGAAATAAAGGTGTAAGAAAGAGGGATGCAGTCTGTAATTTGGCCTTGGATGTGGAAATAGAACGGCCAGCACATGATTGGGATCCCGCTCTCCTGCCATCAAATCACAATCGGATGTGATTGCAATCACTTCCTCGATCGCCCCGCCCAAGATAGCCTTGGCTCATTATTTTCGAACGATCGTTCGAATTGTGGGTGAGGAGGCTTCCGATGACAACAGTCCTGCCCGCGCAAGGTGCATGCTGCGCCCCCGCCACGAGCAAAGGCCTGACGTTGGTTGCCAACGGCCAGTTCGAGTGGGCCGAAACGACACTGGGAGAACTCTCACATGACGAAGTGATAGTCGAGGTGGCAGGCTGCGGTGTTTGTCACACTGACATTGGATTTGCCTACGAGGGCATTCCCACCCGCCACGCGCTGCCGCTGATCCTGGGACACGAAATCGCTGGCCGTGTCGTGCTAGCAGGGGAGCACGCTCGAAACTGGGTCGGTCGCTGCGTCATTGTGCCTGCCGTAATTCCGTGCGGTGACTGCAATGCTTGCCGCAGCGGGCGTCCGACCATCTGCCGGAAACAGTTCATGCCGGGCAACGATGCCGACGGAGGATTTGCGACCTACGTTCGGGTGCCAGCGCGCGGGTTGTGCCCGGTACCCGAAGAACTTCCCAGGGGACTCACCCTGGCGATGCTGTCGGTCGTCGCGGATGCAGTCACAACCCCATATGAGGCAATTCGTCGTTCCGGCCTTAACGCCGAAGACGTTGCTGTTTTTGTCGGCGCCGGTGGGATCGGAGGGTTCGGAGTGCAAACTGCCGCCGCGATCGGCGCAGCAGTTGTCGCGATCGATGTTGACGCCGACCGGTTGGAGCTTGCGTCAAAGCACGGTGCTGCGCTGGCATTGAACGCCCGCGAGTGCGTAGATGTGAAGTCAGCCGTGCGGTCTTTCGCGAAGCAGAGCGGCCGGCACGGGATCGGCCTCAAGATCTTCGAGACCAGCGGGACGGCCGCCGGCCAGCAGACTGCGTTCAGCCTGCTGGACCCGGGTGCTCACCTGGCGATCGTCGGCTATACCGCGCAGAAAATCGAGGTGCGCCTGTCCAATTTAATGGCCTTCGATGCCACCGCCGGCGGAAATTGGGGATGCCCTCCCGCTCAGTACCCGAACGCGCTGGCCATGGTGCTCGAAGGAAAAATTCATATTCAACCATTTGTCGAGATGCACCCACTGGAAGATGCCCAGCAGGTTCTCGAGGCAGTCCATCATCACCAACTCCGTCGGCGAGCGGTGCTGGTGCCGCAGTCGCGGGACATACAACAAGGAACAAAGCCATGAAAGATCACAACCTGGTCGAACCGCTTTCTCCCAGCGAAATCCTGCTGGAGCGCAGGCCCGTACGCGATCGCGACGGCTCGAACGTGAACGGGCTGCACAATGTGTGGATCACCTTGAACAACCCACACGAGCTGAACAGCTACACCACGACGTCGATCAAGGAAGTGATCCTTGCGTTGCGCGAAGCCAGCAACGATCGCGCGGCGGTTGCCGTCGTACTCACGGGCGCGGGCACACAAGCCTTCTGCACCGGCGGCAACACGCGCGAGTATGCGGAGGTGTATGCCAGGGCGCCAGGCGAGTACCGGCAATACATGCGCTTGTTCAACGACATGGTCAGCGCCGTCCTGAGTTGTGACAAGCCCGTGATCTGCCGGGTGAATGGCATGCGCGTCGGCGGTGGGCAAGAGATTGGAATGGCCTGCGACTTTTCCGTAGCCAGCGACCTTGCCGTATTCGGCCAGGCCGGACCGAGGCACGGTTCAGCGCCCGATGGCGGCAGCACCGACTTCCTGCCAATGTTCGTGGGCATCGAGCACGCCATGCTCAGCGCCACGCTATGCGAACCGTGGAGCGCACACCGCTTCTATCGTCTGGGGGGACTCACGCAGATTGTTCCGGCACTCAAGGTTGATGGCAAATATGTGTCCAACCCTCTGGTCGTGACCGACCGGGAGTACGACGAATTTGGCAGGCTGGTATTCGGAGACTGGAAGACTGGTGAAGCCCGGGAGGCGGGGAAGGCTTTGATGTCCAGAGGCACCATTGATCTTTCATTGCTGGATGAAGCGGTCGAGGGACTCTGCACGAAGCTGCTGCATACCATGCCTGATTGCCTGACGAAGACTGTCGAAAGTGTGAGGAAGCACAAGCTGGAACATTGGGACCGCAACAGGGAAACCAACCGCGCCTGGTTGGCGCTGAACATGATGACGGAGGCCAATGCCGGTTTTCGCGCCTTCCACTACGGCACGCGGCAGCAACGCGAGGTGGACTTCGTTAAGTTGCGCCAGCGGCTGGCAGAGGGCGTGCGCTGGAGTGAGGAGTTGATCGCCGAAATTGCACCCTGGACAGTTCGGGAAACGACAAAGGCAGGACGATGAGCAGTCTGAAACTTTCTTTCGAACACGATGGCCAAGTCGCCAGCGTGAGCCTTGCTGGGAGAAGAAAGGAGTGCTCGCGTGAATCCTGAGCTCGAGCAGATCCTCAGCCGCGCCCAGACCTTGTACGAAGACGTTGACTACAAGGCAGTCGCGGAATGGAAATCCTACGCGCCCGGGCGCAGAGCGATCGGGTATCTGCCAATTTACGTCCCACGAGAACTGATTCACGCGGCAGGAATGTTGCCTGTCGGCATCTTCGGCGGCGGCGACCGGCTGGAAATCATCCGGGGCGACGCCTACTTCCAGAGCTACATCTGCCACATTCCTCGCAGCACGATCGAGCTGGCATTATCGGGACGGCTCGATGTGCTGGACGGCATGTTGTTCCCTTCGATCTGTGATGTCATCCGCAACCTGAGCGGCATGTGGACGATGCTCTTTCCCGGGCGCTACGTGCGCTATGTCGATCTTCCCCAGAACTATGATGCCCAGGTTGGCGGTGAATTCTGGCGGCGGGAATTGACGGCGATCCGCGACGACATGACGCGGTTGGCGGGCGGAGCGATCGCCGATCAGAGTCTCCGAAACAGCATCCGGATCTACAACCAGAACCGCCTCGCGATTCGGGAGCTGTACCAGGCACGGAGTGAAGCACCCTGGCTTTATCCCATCTCGCAGGTCTATGCAGTCCTGCGCGCAGGCGCTGTATTGCCGCCGGAGGAGCACACCACGATGCTGCGTCGCTACCTGGAGATGGCCTCGCAGGGATCGAGCCTTCCTGAGGATCGCAGCCGAGTCGTACTGACGGGCATGTTTTGCGAACAGCCTCCGTTGGCCTTGCTCATCACCCTGGAACGCGCGGGCTGCTGGATCGTGAATGACGACCTGTTATTGGGCTTGCGCTGGTTCACTGGCGAGATACCCGAAGAAGGGGACGCGATCGAAAATCTGGCGCAGGCTTACCTGACGCAGAGCGTGGCGACGGCCTCCTGCTATGCACCCGATGGACAACGGGGCCGGTGGCTGGTCGATGCCGTGCGGCAGAATCGTGCGGATGGCGTTATTTTCTGCGCTCCCAGTTTTTGCGATCCCGCGCTGCTGGAACAACCCATGCTGGTCGCCGCCCTGGAGCGCGAACACATTCCCCACACCCAGTTCAAGTACTCCGAGGATACGGGACAATTTGCCGTCATCCGGGAGCAGGCGGGCACCTTCTCGGATTCCATCCGGCTGTGGAGCGAAGCATGACCAGAGACACTGTGCAGGAATCGGCCGCGCAGAAGGAGCGGAGCATGGTCCTGCAGAAGCAGCTCATCGGGGATTACTACGAATCTCTGGGACACGCGCGTGAAGCGGGAAGACGCGTCGTCTCCACGTTTGTTCCCGGTAATTTGACCGAACTGCTGCGGTCCTTCGATCTGCTGCCGATCCTGCCGGAGATCAACGCACTCCAGTCCGGTATGCGCAAGCTTTCCGCCAACTACATTGCGGAGGCGGAGAAGCAAGGGCACAGCGAGGATGTCTGCACCTATGTGAAGTGCGACATCGGCATGCTAAAGTCGGGCAATGTTGGTCCCACGGGTGTAAAGCTCCCCACTCCTGACCTGTTGCTGCTCTCCTACACCGGGTGCTTCACGTTTCTCAAGTGGTTCGAACTCCTGCGCCAGGAGTATCAATGCCCGGTGGCCATGCTGCACGTGCCCTACCTGGCCAACGGACGCATTGAACGACACCATGTCGATTACGTGGTGCAGCAGTTGCGCACCGAGGTGATCCCGAAGCTGGAGCAAGTCAGCGGCCGACGGTACGATGAGGCGCGACTTTCCGAAATGCTGGCTCTTTCCGCCAAAGCAGAGGACGATTTCGTCTGGGTGCTGGAGAGCGCGAAAAACATACCCTCACCGATTGACGCATACTTCGGGGGCGTGTACTACATCGGTCCAATATTCACCGCCTTCCGAGGCACGAGCGAGGGGGTTGAGTATTACCGCGTGCTGCGCGAGGAGATTGCGGAACGGATCAGGTCAGGACTGGGTCCCATCACGCCTGAAGGCGCGATGGAAAGCCAGCGCTATCGCCTGGTGGTGGAAGGCCCGCCCAACTGGACCAGCTTCCGCGAGTTCTGGAAGATGTTCTACGACGAAGGCGCGGTGGTAGTCGCCAGCAGTTATACCAAGGTCGGTGGACTCTACGATCGTGGGTTCCGCCACGATCCCAACCGCCCTCTCGAAAGCCTGGCTGAATACTGCCTGGGTTGTTACACCAACCTGGGGCTGCCTGCGCGTGTCGACCTGCTGGAACGCTACATCCGCGAATACCGCGCCGATGGCTTCATGATCAATAGTGTCAAGAGTTGCAACTCTTTCAGTGTCGGCCAGTTGCTGATGTTGCGGCAGCTCGAGCAGCGGACGGGTGTGCCCGGCGGGTTCATCGAGAGCGATCTCGTAGATCCGCGATATTTCTCGACGGCAAATATCAAGAACCGCATCGAGAGCTACATGCAGATGCTCGCACAAAGGCGAGTCGCTGAGGTGACGGCATGAGCGTGGTGGAGGTTCTGCTCGGTATTGACCTGGGCTCAACCACGACCAAAGCCATTGCGCTGGATCGAACAGGCCGGGTCATTGGCCGTGGCATCACCAACACCCGCAGCAACTACGAAGTCGCTTCCCAGATCGTTCGCGAGGAAGCACTCGTGCAATCAAGATTTGAACTGGTGCGGCATGCCATGGCAGCCGATCCGGAACTCTCAGGAATTGAACACAAGTTCATTGGATCTCTGGTGCGCAATTTACGCCAGCAGCAACACCTGGAACAGTTGGAACTCCTGGAGACGGCGCTGCACCGTTGTGCCGATGCGCCCCGCTACGCGCCCACCCGGGAGAGCGTCAAGGAAATGCTTAATCGTATCTGCCAAGCGATGCGGTCGCGTGTTCCTGGCCATTTCAGCGAATTGGCGGTGCGGAAAAGCGATTTCTTCCGCGATCTGGCAGCAGCCGACTACATGCAGTGTGCGGAACAGTTCAGCGACTCGAAGCGCGCTTCCTTTGACGTCCTGTGTGGCCTGTTCGATGCCGCCATCCTGGAGGTCGAGAATGCGGCAGGTGAAGGAGCATTTGAACGTCATGCCGGGCCAGCACTTGAGCAGACGCTGGCCAGTGCGCCAGCGGACATCCGCGAACAGGAAACAAGACTGCGCTCCGCCGTTGAATCGGTGAGATCGCTCGAGATCCGGGTGCTTGGAATGGCCGGTACCGGCTATGGCCGGCAACGGCTTCCGTTTCCAAAGGAACAGATCCGCAGCGAGATCCTCTGCCACGGCCTAGGGGCCCATGCAATGTTTGCCGGGACGCGCACGGTGCTCGACATTGGTGGCCAGGACACCAAGGCCATTCAGGTTGATCGTACTGGCATCGTTACGAGTTTCCAGATGAATGACCGGTGTGCGGCGGGGTGTGGCCGGTACTTAGGCTATATCGCCGACGAGATGAACCTCGGCTTGCATGAACTCGGCAAGCTGGCACAGGAGAGCACCTGCAGCGTAAAAATCAACAGCACCTGCACGGTCTTCGCCGGAGCTGAGCTGCGGGATCGCCTGTCTCTAGGGCAGAAGCGGCCGGACATTCTGGCGGGTCTGCATCGGGCGATCATGCTGCGGGCGATGTCGCTACTGGCCCGTTCCGGAGGGATTTCCGACGAATTCACGTTTACCGGGGGAGTGGCCCGCAACCCCGCGGCGGTTTCCGCCCTGCAAGGCCTGGTCCAACAAAACTATGGCGTGCGAACCCTGAATATCTCTCCGGAGTCCATCTACACCGGGGCCCTGGGGGCGGCGTTATTCGCGCAGCGCGCCACCGAAGGAAGGAATGGGGCATGAAGGCTGGAGAGAGCATCCTCGCCGCAGGCGTCGACGTGGGCTCGAGTGCCGTCAAGTTTGCGCTGGTGCAGACTGCCGGAGACGGGGCTGCGAGCGTGCTGGCTCTGCACAATGAGCGCATCCGCCGGCGCGAACTGCGGAAAGTGATTCGGGAAGGCTATGAGGCGTCTCTGGAGGCGGCTGGAGTGCGCCAGAGCGAGATCGCGTATACCGCGAGCACCGGGGAAGGCGAATTGGTGGATTTCCGCCGTGGCCACTTCTACGGAATGACGACACACGCGCGCGGAGCGGTATTCCTGATGCCCGGCACCGGCGCCGTGATCGACATCGGCGCCTTGCACGCGCGTGCCATGCGGATTGACGAGCGCAGCCGCGTAATGGCGTACCGCATGACCAGCCAGTGCGCCTCCGGCTCAGGACAGTTTCTGGAGAACGTTGCCCGCTACCTTGGCATCATGCTGGAGGACGTCGGACCCCTGTCTTGCGAAGCCAAGAATCCGGAATCGGTCAGCAGCATCTGCGCCGTGCTGGCAGAGACCGACGTGATCAACATGGTGAGCCGTGGCATTTCGCGCAGCGACATCCTGAAAGGAATTCACCTGTCGATGGCGGGGCGCTACACGAAGCTTCTGCGTTCGATCGGTGTATGCGGTGACGTGGCGATCACGGGCGGACTGGCCGCTGATGTTGGACTGTGCCGTGCGTTGGAAGAGAAGATCGCCGAAGAAAAGCTAGTCATGCGCGTGCTCACTCACCCAGACTCGGTCTACGCAGGAGCGATCGGGGCCGCGCTTTGGGGTGCGTACCGCCATCGCGTCCTGGCGCGGCGCACGGAGGTGGTGGCGTGAAAACTCTCGAAAACATGATTGCCGTCGTGACCGGTGGATCCGGCGCAATCGGGTCGGCCATCATTGCGTGCCTGGAGCAGCAAGGAGCGTGCGCGGTGTCGCTGGATGTGGCACGTCCGGCGGGCGGGACTGCGCCCTTCCAGCCTTGTGATGTGCGGGACGACGGTTCCGTGGCTTCGGCGATCGCTGAGGTGCAGCATAAGTACGGGCGCCTTGATCTGGTCATACACGCGGCCGGAGTCTCGCGCGAAGCGGTTCTATGGAAGCTTGCTGTGGAAGACTGGGATTTTGTGCAGAGCGTTAACTTGCGCGGGGCTTTCCTTTTGCTGCGCCATGCAATCCCTGTGATGCGCACCGGCGAAGGCGGACGGATCGTGCTCATCGGCTCCATCAATGGTTCGCGTGGAAAGTTCGGCACCTCCGCGTATTCGGCAAGCAAGGCTGGTTTGATCGCTCTGGCCAAGACAGTCGCGCGCGAGGTTGCCCGGCTGAAGATTCTTATCAACGTCGTCGAGCCGGGATGGGTGCGCACACCGCTCACCGAAGGCCTGCCACAGGCGGTGCGCGACGCTGCCCTGGCGGAAAGTCTGGTGGGAAGATACGTCGAACCTGCGGACGTGGCCGCTGCAGTCTCTTTTCTGTGCGGACCCGGGGCGCAGCAGATCACAGGACAGATCCTTCGCGTCGATGGGGGACAGTCGCTCGGCAGTGTTTGAGAGAGGAGCCCATATGAGTACCCAACCTCTGGAACCGGGAATCCTGGAAACGGATAGCACCCTGGTGCGCCTTATGAACGAGCAAGACCTGGAGGCGGTCGTTGCGATTGACGCAGTAGCCAGCGGGCGGCGGCGTCCCCGCTATTTCAAACTGATGTTAGAACGGGCCGTGAAACAAGCGGCCCTGCAAGTCTCGCTGATCGCGGAAATGGATGGGCACGTCGTCGGATTCGCCATCGCATCGCTTTACTACGGGGAGTACGGAGTCAGCGAGCCGACGGCCTCGCTGGATGCCATTGGCGTGGATCCGGCAAACCGGGGCCAGCACGTAGGCAAAGCCCTGCTGCGGCAGTTGCGGCTGAACCTGTCTGCTCTGAGGGTTACGACGCTGCGCACCGAAGTATCGTGGGATGATTTTGATCTTCTCGCTTTCTTCAAGAAAGAAGGTTTCTCTCCGGCGCGCCGTCTCTGCCTGGATTGTGCGCTCGACCCCACGCGCGTGGAATGACGCGCTCGTAAGGAGGATCGTATGTCAGAAGCGACTCATGGCTCTGTACGTTGTCCCCGCTGCGGGCGGCTGGGCACGGCGGCAGACAAATTCTGCGCCGAGTGCGGGCGCTTTCTCCGCGACGCTTCGATTGACCAGCGGCTTCTTTTGGCCCTGGTGCACGAACGCGAGGGACGGGGACGGGAAGCACAGCAGGAACTCCAGCACTTGCTCGACGCCGAACCCGATCACGTCCTGGGTAACCACCAACTGGGGAATCTTCTGTTCCACGAAGGTCTGCTGGACCTGGCCATCGAACACTATCAGCGCGCGGTGAAGGCCTCCACGACATTTGTGTTGGCCTATTACGACCTCGGGGTTGCCTACTACCACCGAGGCAACATGCCGGAAGCGGCTGACGCCTTCGGCCGCTGTCTCGACATCAATCCCAACTACAACGCTGCCCACTACCGGCTCGCCCTGGCGCTGTTTCACCAGGGACAACTGGCAAAGGCCCGCGAGCACTTTGAGCTTTCGGCGACCCTTACACCCGAATATGTAATGGCCCACTATCACCTGGGCGTGATTCACGAGCGGGAAGGCGAAACCGAGACCGCTCGCCGGGAATTCGAAAGGAGCCTGGAAGAGGGGGTTCACGAACTCAGCAGCCTGTTCCATCTTTCACTGATCCATCGGGCGCAAGGCGACAAGATCGGAGCGGAAGAGCTTCTGAGGCGAGCGGGTGAGTTTGGCAAGTTGCACCCGACGTCATCCGAAGCCCGCCGGTAAACGAGAGAACTCTCCATGGGAACCTCGGCGGAAAACGACGGTCTTATTTTCGATTGGGCAGACGCGGGACCGCGGAGTACTTCCTGGCCAGCGCACGTCATGCTCGACGATGAGACGCTGCGCGACGGTCTGCAGAGTCCCTCTGTCACCGATCCGCCAGTGGCGGCGAAAGTCGAGATTCTCCATCTTATGGAGAATCTCGGAATTGAAACCGTTGACGTCGGGTTGCCCGGAGCGGGCGCCCGCCAGCGCGATGCCGTACTCGCACTCTGCCGCGAGATCTCCGACCGGCGGATGCACATACGTCCCAACTGCGCCGCCCGCACGATGATGGCGGACATTCGTCCCATCGCGGAGGCATCGCAACTCACGGGCGTGCCGATTGAGGCTTGTTTGTTTATCGGAAGCAGTCCCATCCGGCAGTACGCGGAGGAATGGACCATCGAGCAAATCCTGCGCCACACCCGGGAAGCGATCCGCTTTGCCGTGAAGGAAGGTCTCGACGTGATGTACGTGACTGAGGACACCGTACGATCTTCGCCGGAGCACCTGCGTATCTTGTTCGCGGAAGCGATCGAGGCTGGAGCCAAGCGTCTATGTCTCTGCGACACTTGTGGCGCTGCAACTCCGGAGGCGGTCTGGAACCTGGTGTCGTGGGTCAAGAACTTCCTGACGGAAGCCGGGGCCGAGCTCGGCATCGACTGGCACGGTCACCGCGATCGTGGCCTCGATCTGGCGAATACGCTGGCCGCCATCGAGGCGGGGGCATCGCGCGTGCACGGCACCGCGCTGGGAATCGGCGAGCGCGTTGGAAACACCCCGATGGAACAGTTGCTGGTCAATCTCAACCTGCTCGGCATGAGGCACGACGACCTCAGTTCCCTGCAGGGGTATGTGGATGCGGTTGCGGCGGCGACCTCCGTTCCAGTTCCCGCGAATACTCCGGTCATCGGACGCGATGCCTTCCGCACCGCCACCGGCGTCCACGCGGCGGCCATCATCAAAGCGCAAAAAAAGGGAGATCGCTGGCTGACCGACCATGTCTATTCAGGAGTCCCGGCAAGCCTGATTGGACGAAATCAGGAAATTGAGATTGGGCCCATGTCGGGTAGTTCGAACGTTATCTTCTATCTATCCCAGCGGGGAATCGTGGCGAGCCATGAACTCATACAGGCCGTCCTGCTAGCTGCCAAAGAATCCAACCACATTCTGCAGGAACCGGAAATTCTGGCTGTTGTGCGCCGCTTTGAAAATGTGACTTCGTAGCTCACGGAGCACAGCGTTTACGACGACGCCGGGCGAATACTTTCCAGCCCAAAGCCGGAGTCCGGCAATCGAGCATTCTCGCGAAGTTCCTGCGAACAGCCGGGCAAGTCTCCGGCCCATCCAGAGCGCTAACGACGCCTTCAAACCTGCTTTAGCAGGTTTCTGTCCGGGATGTTGACGGTGTGATCAAGATCACCGGCGGACGCGGTGAGAATCACGGTCGGGAGGTGGCTTACTGCGTAACTTCGATACAGGAGACCCTGCCCGGGTGGATCCATCCACGGGTCTCTGATAGATCTGTTCGTCCGCAAACGCTTATGCAGACAAGGAGTTAGGGGTCTAAATGCCTCGCAGACTCGGCCCAAAGCTCATTCTCTCTCTGACCATCCTGATCGTGGCGATCAGCTGCGTGAGCGGGTATCTCAATTTCCGCACCGAGAAGAAACACCTGGTGGAGGCTATGGCTCTGGGCGCAGATCAGCTTTCGCGCAGCATCACCAGCGCCACCTGGCATGCCATGCGTGACGACGATCGCAAAGCAGCCTACCAGATCATGAAAGTGATCGCCGACAAGCAGGGGGTGGACCGGATCCGAATGTTCAACCGCGAGGGCCGGCTGGTGTTTTCGACGGATCCGCGAGAGCAGCCGGGCTTAGCCAGCCTGTCCAACGAAGTATGCATAAGCTGCCACGGCGAGGGACCCATCCGGGACAAACCAACGCAAGACTCGCGAGTTCGGTACGGTACCTCGCCGGCCGGCGTCAAGACGATCAGCACGGTGACCCCCATCTACAACGAGCCCTCGTGCAGCAATGCCAGTTGCCACGCCCATCAGGCATCGACCAAGGTGCTCGGGGTTGTGGATGTCGCTCTGCAGCTCGATCCGGTCCAGAAACAGACGCGGGCGATCACTCTTCAAACCGTCCTCTTGACCGCGTTTGAAGTGAGCATCGGAGCCGCGTTCGTCATCCTGTTCACGCGGCGGTTCGTGGCCACTCCCATTCGGCAGCTGATCGAGGGGACGAAGGCCGTAAGCGCCATGGAACTGGACCGGCCCATTGATGTCACACGTCGCAGCCAGGAACTCGATGAACTGGTGGACTCGTTCAACCTGATGCGCGAGCGCCTGAAACTGGCTGTCGCCGAGTTGAACGAAATGCAGCAGACACTGGAGAGCAAGGTGCAGGAGCGCACCCAACAGCTGCAAACTGCCCAACGCAAACTAATCCAATCGGATCGCCTGGCGTCTCTCGGCCAGCTCGCGGCCAGTGTGGCTCACGAGATCAATAATCCTGTTTCTGGCGTGCTCAACCTCTCCATGCTACTGGAGCGCCTGATGGTCAATGGCGAATTCCCAGCGGGGCGGGAAGCCGAATTCCGCAAATATCTCGGCCTGATTTCAGCGGAAACCGCCCGGGTCGGACGGATTGTCTCAGACTTGCTGGCGTTTTCCCGCCGCTCCAAGCCGCAGCGGGCGCCCGCGGATCTGAACAAGCTGGTTCGTACCACACTGGGTTTGGCCCAGCACAAACTCAAGTTGATCAACGCCGAGATCGTGCTGGATTTGCAGGACAACCTCCCGCTGGTGGAGTGCGACCCGTCGCAGATCCAGCAGGTGATTCTGAACCTTGTGCTGAACGGGGCTCAGGCCATGCAGTCACGAGGCGTCGGCAAACTTACCATTCGCACGCGTTTGCTCGCCAATCGGGAGGAGGCGGAGCTTTGTATTCAAGATACCGGCGAAGGCATTGCCCCGGAGAACCTTCCCAGAATCTTTGATCCTTTCTTTACCACCAAGGCTGATGGAAGGGGAGTTGGACTGGGATTGGCTGTGTTGTACGGGATCGTCAAGGCTCATGAAGGGGAAGTCGAGGTCACCAGTCAGCAGAATAAAGGTACGACATTTGTGGTCACCCTTCCCCTCAAGACCCGAAACAGCACCGGGGAACTGACAGAAGTACAGGTACATGCGGTGTGAATGGCCTCTATCTTGTGGCAGTCGGGAGCGTGCCGGAAAAGGCATTGGAGTGGATCGAAGGCGCAGCCGCCGAGTGGCTTCCCTTCCCCATCCGGCGGTTGCCTCCATTATCGATTCCGGAAGCCGCCTATGACACCAAGCGAGGGCAATACCAGTCGGTGGAGATCATGAAGATGCTGGCGGAAAGTGCTTCACGCGATGCGGCGCGGGTTCTCGGGGTCACGGATGTAGACCTGGCGATCCCGATGCTCAGTTTTCTGTTTGGACAGGCGCAGCTTGATGGTCCCGTTGCCGTTGTCTCCCTTTGCCGGCTGCATCAGGAGTTTTACGGGCTACCCGCGGACGAAAACCTGCTACGCGAGCGGACGGTCAAGGAAGTGCTTCACGAACTGGGGCACACCTTTGGCCTTGTCCATTGTTCGGAACCGACGTGCGCGATGAGTCTTGCCACGCACATTGAGTTAGTGGATGCCAAGGATGAACAGTACTGCGTGCGCTGCGGAATGCAATTGGTGCGGCGCTGTGCTGCGCTGGAGGGAGAGGTATGAAGAAGAGTTGGCCGATCCTGGTGGTGGACGACGAAGAAGTGATGTGCGAATCAATGGCGGCGTGGCTGCGCGAGGATGGGTACCGCGTCGATACGGCATCCAACGGGCAGGCCGCTCTCGGCCTCGCCAAGGCGGCGGACTATGCCATCTGCTTCATCGATTTGAAGATGCCCGGGGGCATGGATGGCATTGAAACCATGATGGAGATTCACAAAACCCGCCCCGAAGCGTCCATCATCATTATTACGGCGTACGCCACAGTTGATACCGCCATTCAAGCCATGAAAGAAGGCGCGCAGGAATATATCGTCAAACCCTGCAACCCGCAGGAAATCTCCATGCTGGTCTCGCGTATTCTCAAGCTCAAGAAGCTACAGAGTGAGAACGCGATTCTGCGCAAGAAAATCACCCGCCAATACCGCCACCACGACATCATCACCAAGAATCCGCGCATGGAAGAGATTCTTGGATTGACGCAGGAAATCGCAAGCCTGCGCAGCACGGCACTGATTCGCGGCGAAAGCGGTACCGGCAAGGAATTGGTGGCGCGAGCCATCCACTTCTCCGGGAACCGCGCCGAAAAACCGTTCATCATCGTGAGTTGCGCCGCTCTCACGGAGACCCTGCTGGAGAGTGAGTTGTTCGGCTACGAAAAGGGCGCCTTCACCGGCGCCAACGGGCAGGCGAAAGGCAAGTTCGAACTGGCGGATGGAGGCACGATCTTCCTCGATGAAATCGGCGACATTTCACCCAAGCTGCAAGCCGATCTTCTGCGGGTTCTGCAGGAACGCTGTTTCTACCGGGTCGGAGGCAATGCAGAAGTGGAAGTCGATGTGCGGATCATCGCGGCAACCAACAAGAACCTTGCTCAGGAAGTCCAGCAAGGGCGCTTCCGCGAGGATTTGTACTATCGCCTCAACGTGATCGAGATCCGTATCCCCCCACTGCGAGAAAGGCGCGAGGACATTCCCCTGCTGGCAGAGCATTTCGTGCAGCGGATTTCCTCCGAGTTGGGCAAAGACATCAGTGGTATATCTGCAGCGGCCTTGAAACTGCTCATTGCCCACGACTGGGCAGGCAACGTCCGTGAGTTGGAAAACGTAATCGAACGCGCCATTGTGACCTGCCGCAACGGCATGCTGGACGAACAAGATTTCTCATGGCTTCAGAGGCATCCAGGGGCGTCGCAAAATTGGGAAGTCCCCGAGATTGCGCTCGATGAACTGGAACGCCGGGCCATTGTCGCCGCATTAGAACGGAAACACGGCAACATCAAGGAAGCGTCCGCTGCCTTGGGTATTGACCGTTCGACCCTTTATGACAAGCTCAAACGCTACGAGATCTCGCACTAAGCCTGAGGCGCAAACATCGAGGTATCAACCTTCCAGAAATGTGTCTGCGAGCACGGTGTTCCAGTCGGCGTCAGGCACGGCGTCCATCAGTCCAGACACGAGCACTCCGCCATCTGCCAGGCTGGGAGGGGTATTCGGCGCTCGGAGCTGCAACTGCAATCGCTCCAGCTCTCGAGACAGCCATCCGTGAACTTCGGCGCCGCGCAGCAGATGACGCAGCGTCGCCGGATCTTGTGGATTCCGTCGTGGACGGATCTTCAGATACCGGCCCTCCAGCGGGCCTCCGACTCCCACCACAGTGCCCTCGATGGGCGCTCGAACCCGAATCACGGTTCCGTTCTTCTCTATGCGCCACGCGGTCTCATTGTTCTCGATTTCACTACCCACCCCAGGCACCTTGATGAAATCAGGACTACCGATCAGATGCTCAGCCAGTTCATCGAGGCCGATGGTGAGCGTGCCATCTGCTTCCAGCCTTACCCAGGTGTGGCCGCGGTGATAGAAGCGATCGGCCGGATAATTCAGCCCAAGGTCGCGCACTATTCCTCTCGCGGGCAGCACCGCGAACTGGGAATGCTTGCTGCACTGACGGCAATCAAAGCCGTTGGCACAGGTCCTGGAAATCACCCGTCCGGAAAGTTCGTGGCGGCACCGGCGTTCAGTGTCCGGTAACTCCGCAAAGGCCGACCTCCAGCACAACTCGATCGCCCGATGCGCGCGGAAATCGCGGGCTGTCCGCCACAGCGCAGAGACAACTGTCACTAGAATGGTCAGCGCTACGGCGAAGAACAGAGAGAGAAACAAGACGTGGCCAAGGCTCCAATGGAAACCATCAATTCCCGGGAACATGCGTGTTCTGTCCTTTCGGTTGGGCGAACAGCGGCAAGTAGCGATACGACAAAGAGTAGACAATGACTCCGTAGGCGATCACGCCACCGAAGCTGGCCGCCTCCTGCCAACTAGGCGTGTATTGCAGAAATTCGTCGAAAGCCAAAGTTGGAAGCGCCAGGGTTTGCACGGTGAGAACAAAGCGGTTCAGCAGCACCCCCGCGCAAGCCAATGCTGCGGCAGTCAGAAGCCACCGGCGCCGCGATGCGGAACGTGGGTACGTTAGTAAGAAAGCGGGGAGCAGCCCCAGAAGCACAATCTCCGTGAACAAGATCGGAGTGCCAAATGGTTTGTAGATGTAGTACTGCCACGGAGCAAAACCCACGGACGGCGAAGTGACGTTCAACCAGATCAGCGTGTCAATCGATTTGGCTGCGACGTAGATGGCGAGAAGGACCCCGGAAATGAACCCCAGGCGACGGAATAGTTCCTGCGGCACAAGTCGCCGGCCAGTCACCTTCTCGACCGCCGCCGTCACCAAAATCAGGAAGCTCGGTCCCGATGCGATCGCTGACAGAATGAACAAGAAGAAGGTAGAAGGCCAGATGAAGAATCCCTCGCGGAAGGCAAAGGGACGGCCGCGCAATACTCCGTAAAGTCCGCCCAGCGATCCCTGGTGAAAGAACGAGAGCAGCGCTCCCACGCCCGCCAGCACGGGCACCAGGTTGTGCAGCTGATGTTCAAAGACCAGAAACGAGGGCAACTTGCGCAATTGGCGATTGCGCAGGAGGATGGGCAGGTATTCCAAGCTAAGGACCAACAAATAACAGGAAATGCAGAACGTCACCTCGGTCAGCATCGAGTGCGTATTGGGATGCCAGAACGTGAACCAGGCGCGCAATGGCTGTCCCACGTCGATCATCAAAATAGCGATTGCGCCGCTGTAACAGATGAAGCCAACGACGACGGCGCTGTTCAGGATCGGCTTGAGTTCGACGCGCTTCAGAATGTAAACAAGGAAACCGGTGAAGAATGCGCCTGCGCCAAGCGCAATCATTCCCAAGTCGAGGAAGATCCAGAGGCCGAAGGCGAATCGGTTGTCCATGTTCGTCTGGTTCAGCCCGTAGAACAGACACAAGCCAGCGGCGTATACTCCGGCGGCCAGCACAACGGCCCAGGGAGCCAGCCAGAGTAAGAACTGCGGGAGGGAGGTCCGCTCCGCGCCTCGGGCGATCCAGCGACTGTCTGCGAGGACTGAGCTAGCCACGTTTCGTCTCCACACCGCTGCCGGAATTGGATTCTGCCAGCGCTCTCACCCATGCCTCCTTCGATTTGTAGTAGACCTTTGGTTCCGTACCCAGGCGCGTCAGGAACCGGAATGTGTCCGGCGAGCGAACCTCCAGGGAGAGAGGATCGTGCTTGTCTGCCAGATTGCCGAACCGGATCGCTGCCGTCGGGCAAGCCTCTACGCAAGCTGGAACATAGTCGGCAGGATTGATCTCGCGCTTTCCGGTCGCAGCGGCTTTTTGTGTCGCGGAGTGTAACCGTGCGTGGCACAGATTGCACTTTTCCACGACGCCCCGCATGCGGACGGCAACTCCTGGGTTCAGGGCCTTCTCCATCCCCGCAGGCCATTGCGGATCCCACCAGTTGAAGTAGCGTGCGTGGTACGGACACGCCGTCATGCAGTAGCGGCAGCCCAGGCAACGCTGCGGCATTTGCATGACAATGCCGGTGGCCTTATCCACCTCGACGGCCTGCTGCGGACATACACCGACGCATGGCGTTTCGCGTTCGCAATGCATGCACATGATGGGGATGAACACTTCGCGCCGGTCAACTCCCTCTCCTCCATTCGAAACCTTGCGGACCAGCATCGGCGTGAGTCCAGTCCGGGGAGTTGCTCGTGGAACGGGTGGCACGTTATTCTCGGCCGCGCATGCCATCATGCATGCGCCACAACCCGTGCAGCGATCCAGATCGATCACCATGCCGTAGCGGGCGCTCATGCGCTCCTCCCCTCCGGCGACTCGCGTAAGCCCGACTCCTGGTAGAGTTTCGACGCCAAGGAAGGCAATACCGGCACAAGCCACGGTGGGGACGCATTTGAGGTGCGAGCGGGGCCGATGGCCTCCGGCCAATCGTTCAACTGGCAGCGCAAGCCCCCAGCATGGTGTGGTTCACCGATCCAGACCGCTCCTTTCCACAGTTCTTCTTCGAGCTTCTGGACGGATACGAATTTCGCAACCGGCGTCACGTCCTGTCCCCACAGAGTTCCCATCCGCTGACGGAAGATTTCCGAGCAACGAGTGTGAATGACCTTGTCGACCGTGACCAGGGTGGGATCGATGCTGCTGAGAAACTGCGCGGCACTCTGTACTTCTGTCGGTGCCTCGGCCAGGCTGGGAGCCACTGCGTAAGTCTCCATCCCCGACGTGGGCGCGGTGGGAACATCGGTCAAGTCTTCCAGAAAACCCGGTGCGGGCAGGAGCCAATCGGCCTTGGTCGATCCTCCGTCCCACGCGGCGAAACGGAAGACCTCGGCGTCGGTCTGCGGAACAAAATCCCAGGGAACGGTGGAGTCGATGAGCACAGCGCGCATACCGCGGATGGCAGCTTCGGCGCAAACGTCCTGCCTGATGTGTTTCGACCTTCTCACGATGCCTCCGCGTGCCCCGACCGCGCCTAAAACGACATTCAACGCCGCGATCGCCGGATTGTTGTCGTCCGCAACCGCCACCACGGGAGGTCGTGCAACGATCGTCCGCGCCAGATCGCGGATCGCGTCAGTGCTGACTCCTGCCTGCTCCGCCACTTCGACGAGTGTGAGGGACGGCATCGGGCCGCGAGCCGGGACAAGATGTTCTTCAAGAAGTACGCGGGCCACGCCTTCGGCCACAGCGCCTTCGCCGCCAGCACGAATAGTTACGTACTGCCACGCTCGTGCGGCGGTCCGGGAGAACGAAGGTTCTACTTGAATCAGGTGCAGTTGAGGATCCGCCAGGCCCGCAGCCCGCTCCGCCCACAATCGAGTCAGCCGGCCGGGAGTTCCCCAGCCGTCGAGGAGCGGTGCGCCAAAGCTCACGATGGTCCCCGCATTCTCAAGGTCATAGCCCAAAGCCGCTGCAGGAATTCCGCTCCAGGTTCCATACGGAGCCAGGGCACGGGTCTCTTGCCCAGGCACCACACGATAGCTGCCCCGCCTTTGGACAAAAGTCTCGAACGCCGACGAAGCCGCACGTCCCGGATGGCCATCGATAATCATGATGGGGCCCTCACCGCAGGCCTTGGTAAAGGCCACCCGTGCTTCACCCCAGGAAGAAGTGTTTCCGCGGTAGCACACCCTAGACAGACGCCGCGGATGCCAGTTCAGTTGGTGTGCGGCGAAGCCAAGGGGGCACAATGCTCCCCGACTCACCGGATGACAGCCGGCGCCGGCAACACCCACCGGCCACCCCCCTGCCATCCGCACCCGCATGCCGCATCCATTGGGGCACAAGGTACAAAAGGAGAGTTTCACGTCGACCGGGCCACGTGTGGGCTGCGGAATCCACGGCCAGTTCTGGGACCAGATGGAAACGTCGTCCAGCAGTTTCCACGGGACCGGAGTGAACAGCAGACCTGCCGTCGCCCCGGCGCTCCAGACCAGCAGATCTCGCCGTGTAACCTTCATGCTCCTCCCTTCATTTCATTGATGGCAACCGATGCAGCCGACCTCGACGTTGCGACGGCGGTGGCAATCCTCGCAGTCGCTCATCTTCATGCCTTCATGCGGCGCACGCCGCAGACGCGAGATCGAAGGCCCCCAGATGTCCCGGCTGTAGCCGCTGACGCGGTTTAGCTGGTAAATCCGCACCTCGTCCGACTCGCCATAAGGCGAGTGGCACTCCCTACACTCAAGAGCGGCACGTTGGACATGGACCGCGTGCGGAAACCAGACATTCGCTGGCTGTCGCGCGTACACCAGCCACGGGGTTTCTTGTCCGGGCTTGATGTAATTCTCCACCAGGGTTGCCTCGGCATTGGTTGTCCCGATCCGTTCGGAGTGGCAAGCCGTGCAGATGGCGATTGAGGGAATCCCGGCGAATGTTCCGTCATCTCTAAAAGCGTGGCATTCACTGCATTGCACGATCCCAGATTTCTCGGCATGCGTCTTGTGACGAAACTCGAGTGGCTGATGTCGTTGCACGTAGAGCACGCGCGGAAATGCAACCCATCCAACCAGCAGCGCGACGGCAAGCCCGAGTCCGAAGACCAGAGGGGTCCGCGCCATGATCATTCCTCCGCCGTCCAGCTTCTTCTGGAAAAGAACTGCTGGAACAAGCACACCAGA
This sequence comes from Terriglobia bacterium, assembly GCA_020073465.1. Classification (GTDB taxonomy): domain Bacteria; phylum Acidobacteriota; class Terriglobia; order Terriglobales; family Acidobacteriaceae; genus Sulfotelmatobacter. The sequence goes on along the minus strand of JAIQFC010000028.1, from coordinate 5,745 downwards.
TGCTGCCGTGGCAACAGGCGAGCTACGCCGCGCACCGGCTGGCCGCCGTCACAGCCCGGCGCGTGGGTTTCGTGGATTTCGCGCGCCAGGCGCTCGCGTTCCTCGGCTTGCCAGGCAGCAGCTTGCAGTCCTGCCACAAGACCAGAGCGAGTCCGACCCGGCAGTTCCCAGCCCTCGAACAGCCATCCGGCGCCGTAAGGATCTGCCGTGAGCCGTGCGGGATCGCTGCGCACACGGCTGTTTACCTTCTGAATCATCATCGGATTCGGAAAGCTCATCGGCCATTCGATGCCATGAACTGTGAGCGCCAGAGCTGGACGGTGTGTACCTTGCATCGTGGCGAACGTTACTCCGTCCACGCTCCCCGCCACATCGGTCAGAAACCTGTCAACCCCGATATGGCACAACCCGGATTCCTCCGCGTCCAACCAGAAATGGTTGGGCGCATAGAGAAGGTCTGCAGGCGGAGTCATGGCGTGAGGGCGTGCCAGCAGCAAATAGGAATCGCAATAGCGGTAGCTGTTACTGGTGCAATTTGAGAGTTGCGAATCGCTGAAGGGCACCAGCTTCGTGACCGGCGAGGCCGTACAATACTGCACGCGGACTTCTTCCAGATGCGGGCAGCGCTCTTGTTGTGCCGTGTGCTTGGCGACTAATCCGCATTGCCGGTACTCCGGTGATGCACAGCGGCCGCCATCAGCGACTCCGGGCCCGTTCAGGATCAACTTCCGGACCGGCGCAGCGTGGCAGTACCGCGCTCGACCTTCCTTAAGAAACGGGCAAGTCATAGCTCACTTCCGTACCGGTCTCTCATCGGAGGAATCTGTCTTCGAAGACTCGATTACCTCGCCTCCGTCTGCCATCGTGAGACCCAGTCCTGGCACCGATAGAGTGTGCGACTCCGTGTGCAACATAGCCCACATTTCCGCATCGAGGTTGTTCGTCTCACGCGTCTTTCGCGCCGCGCGGGCCAACAGTTCCCAGCCCACAGCGCCACCTACCACGAGCAAAGCCAAAAGCGTGACGATCCCCAAGGCGAGGTTCGTCATGTTGAGCCAAAACACCCAATTCTCTCCCGCCATTGTCGGTAACCTCCTGCCGCTAAGGGGCAACGGTCACTCCAAGGAACTGCAATCCAAGTGCCGCTAAGTAAATGCAACAACATAGGAGAGATCTGCCAGTCCGCGTGTCGGAATTCCCGACGCTGGAGTAGGGTTTTCCGACAGACTCACGAATGGTTTCGACGGGCTCGCGTTCCGGCCAGTCAGGCCAAACCGGTGGCGCAGTAATCTGCGGATTTTTCCCGATGGCTGGGGAGTGTCCTAATGCTGTGGCGCTGCCCATCAGCCGCAGGTCTGGGCCAGGGGCGGGCTGCGGCGGTCAACGAGACCTCCTAGGAGGTAGTGGTGCCAATTCCTTCTGAAAGCGGTGGCGATGCGCGCGAGATCCCTTCGGCTGGGCATATGAAGCAACCGGAAATCTCGCGATGGTGATGAACGTCATCGGCCACACCGATGTGCGTACTGCAATGCGGTACCAGCATCCGGTGTTGGATTCCGTTCGCGAAGCCATCGATCAGAGAAATCCACGTCGCGAACCACGTCACAACGAGTTGAGGGAGAGTCAGGAGCGGAGGCGAGTGATTAAGAGGATGGAGCCGACGACCAGACTTGAACTGGTGACCTGCCGATTACGAATCGGCTGCTCTACCAACTGAGCTACGTCGGCCTGGTTTTGATTTTAAATGGCGGGGAGAGAAGCGTAAAGCGAGGGGGAGTATGTTCATGCGGACCCGGGCGCCTGTGGCAAGAAGTCCAGGGAGTTTCGCTGGGTTAGGCGAAGCGGGGGCATCCCGCAGGGGCGGCTGCACCTAGGCCGCGGCGCGCTCCGTGACCATGAAGTCGTATTCGCGCTCGGATTCCCCGGGCAGCAGAACCCACATGGTGTACACGCCTATCGCGGTGCCGAACGGAACGTTGAACAGCGAGATGAACGCCAGAACCAGCGTCAGGATTCGGGCCCACGATTCACGCTGCAGCAGGCCCCATCCGGCAACGAATCCCAGCGCTGCCTTGGCCATAACCAGGATGGCAATCACGCCCAGCAGAGGATGAAGAAATGTGGGCGCGCCCGTGCCGCCGCCTGGGGCAAAAAGCGTATTCGCGACGATGTAGAGCACCACCGCGCCAATGGCGTTGAGCGCGGAGATCGCCAGCCAGAGGATGCCGATCAGGTGTAAGTGCTCCTGCACGCGGCCGCGGCGGGCCGGCATCTGAGTCACGCTGCCGACAATCTGTTTGCCGCAGCGACTGCAGAATGACTGCCCGGGCTGGACTGCTGCACCGCATCCGTCGCAGAACATATTGTTCCTCCCCCGTCGTTTGAGCGCGGCGAGTATCGTACAACACGCTGTCTGACAGATAGTACGCAAATCGCGCGTGAGAGTTCCGTCGAAGCGTGGCCTGCTCAGCTTTGCGGCCTGCAGCAAAAGCGAACGACGTTGCGACGCAAAACGAAAAGGCCACCCGGCAACGTGGGCGGCCTCTTCTTCAAGGGAGAATAGTTCCAACGGAGGCTTAAATTCCGTCAAAACTTTCTGGCGAAATCTTATGAGCCAAAAAACCGGGGTGTCAAGCTATTTTTGGGAAATAAACGCCTTTAGTTTCAATCACTTACACAACCAATCAATATGCTGCGCAAGTGTAGCGTTTTGAGACAACCGGGCCTCGAACTCACTGTAAGCCGATATTTCTAATGAACTTACCGCGCTCCTGGGGGAGTCTGAGCGGTTTGGACCACCGCCCCAGACCCACTCCCCGGCCGACTTTGGACGATGGTCTCGGTCAGGTGCAACGAGATGAATTCCATCTGCTCCGGACGGTCAAACACCTTGTCGGGGAACAGGCGCTTCATAAGAATCCGGAACCCTCCAAAGGCGACGCCCGCGACAATGGCCATCGCACCCAGAATAAAGCACAGCAGAACAATGTTCACCAGGAGCGTGCCGAGATCCTTGTTCGGGTCGAAAGAAGTGTTCTCGTTCCAGGTGACATTGGCCTCGTAGTTCACCCGTCCCAGCAAAGTCTTCGCGTCGCTCTCTGAAAGCGGTCCGGCTGCGATGGCGAGGATCGGCCCGGTCCGCTTGTCGTAGAACTCACCAGCATTTTCAATCGACGATTCACCGGGCTTGCGCTGGTGCGAAGCATCAATGCGCCGCAAGTGCTCCGCTGCCAACTGCGGCGTCGGATAATAAATCAGCATCAGCGTGGCTTCGCCGCTGGGCATAGAGTACCGGCCCAGCGTCACCTCGGCTCTCACGCCGAAATCGACCAGATCCGCGGAAACAGGCGGCGCGAGCGCACTAAGCGCGAGCGGGCCCATGGCGTACTTTTCCGTGTTGGTCACATAACTGCGCGGCGGCATGAACCCGAGGATGGGAGGCAGGTTGCCCGCGTTCCCGCCGGGACGCGGCAGCACTCCAGCCAGTTCGCGCAACTCCGCGCCCGACATGGGTGATTCTTCGCTGAAGAGCGCGTCGATGACGATATGTCCGCGGTAGAACAGCACCCGCTGACCCAAGGACGCGCCCTGGTCGCCAATCTGTTCTCTCCTCATGTCCGGTTGCAGATAGAACGTATAAGCGCCGAAGGCGCCGCTCGCGTCCGCGAAGCGCGCCGCCCGGATCTTCAGCGTGCGCCCGTCATCGCGCGTGTAGGTCGAGGAAGCAAAGTCCGCGAACCCATATTCCCTAAGGACCGCAGCATTGGTTGGGTCGGCCGCACCCGCATCAGGGCTGGTTTGAGCCGCCCCCTGCATCTGCCATCCCCCGAACTGCTGCGGCAGAATCGGTGGCGCTGGAGCGGGTGCATCCACAGCAAGTGCGGCGCCGCCCCCGCAGACAAGAAGGCAAAAGACTAAGAACAACCTTGAAAATCTCATGGATACCGGCTTACGGAGAACTCCTTTTTATTAGACCACACAGACGGGGTAAAAGTTTCCGGCTGGAACTGGTTCTGAGCTGCGCAGAAGCGCCAGATTGTGACCCTGAGCGAGCGAAAGCCTGCCCCTGAGCCTGCCGAAGGCGGCCGACACATGGCGTTGGCAGCAGCCCCCAACCAGCTGCAAACAGGTGTGTTTGCGGGCAATTCGGAGGTAGTTACCTTCGTGCCTCCCCCGTCCGTGCCCCACACCTCGGAGCCATTCACGAAAACCCGGTCCTCCGGCACACTAGCAGTGGGTAAGGACCCCCTCGCAGTCATGGAAAAAACGAAGCGCCGCCAGGATCGCAAGAAAGCAGTGCTGCCGGTAAGGATCAAGGGCAAAGACAGTTCCGGCAAGGTTTTTGACGATCTGGCGCACACTCTGGATGTAACTGCGACCGGCGTGCGGCTGGGATCGGTGCGGCACGAATTGCAGAAGTTGGAGCAGGTCACGGTTTTGTATCGCCAGCGGCGGATAGAGTTCCGCGTGGTCTGGACGAAGAAGATGAAAGACTCGGGCGAGTACCAGGTGGGGCTGCAGGCATTGACCTCAGAGCGGGATGCCTGGGGCCTGTCTTCTTCGGAGTTCAAGGCTGGCGATGTAATGCCTTCGGCGGCGCCGGTGGCGCAGCCCGCAGGGACGGTTTAGCAAGGGAGCAATCATGAACTATTTTCTTAGAGTTTTGTGGTCGAATGAAGAAGGTCAGGATATCGCCGAGTACTCGGTCATGCTGGCTGTCATTCTGGTCGTAGTGGTGGGCACGGTCCGCCTGATCGGCGCCAACGCCAGCAACATCTTCTCGCAGGTCGGAAGCGCAATTCAGTAGGAGCCATAGGCGCGTACCTCACGAATTCTTCGAAACCGCGTCGTTCCCTTAACAGCAAGCCCCGCTCTCGCGAGCGGGGCTTCTCTTTTCCCAACGTTCATACGTCATTCGTTCCCTAGCGCGGCCAGAGCCAGCCAAAGGTTCCAGCGGTCAGCAGGCCGTAGACCAGTCCATCGATAACTTCTTTGATCGTCGTGCTCCACCTCTGACCTTTCCAGATCCCATTGCTCAGGTTTCCCAGACCATAGGCCAGGAAAGCGGCGGTACCGACCACACGAAACACGGGGAGGTAGTGGACGCCAGGCGCAATCGTGTGCGCCGCGAGATAGGCGACAAAGAAGCCGACCACCCAGCAGTACAGGAACCACTGCACCAGGAACTTCGGCATCGCGGGAGGAGCGTTGCGCAGGATGGTCAGGAATCCGACCGGTCCCTGCTTGTACTTTTCCTGGAGGGCTGGCGACTTCATGTCTTTGTGAGTGCAAAAGGGAAAGACATAGAGACCCGGTTTGAGATTGGCGGGCCGTAACGCGCCCAGCAGCTTGTCCTCGTCAGGTAGTTGGCTGTAGTCGCTGCGGTGATAGGGCAGCACCATGTGCATGATGGAGCTGGCGATGAAGACGATAACCGCTGACAATACGGTGGGAAGCCAGAGCGCGGCGAGCGGAACCATGAACAGCCTCCTTGAAGTTCAGTTGGGATGAAGGGCCGAGATTCGCAGCGAGGCTACGCTTGCAAGAGGCGGAGGTCAAGCCTTTGTACTCGTCCAGTAGATCAGTGACAGTTTTCATTCCTTTCTTTGAGATGAGACCCGCAGCAGGAACTGCTGCGGGGTGAGGTAACCGAGCGACTGGTGAGGGCGCACGGTGTTGTAAATCTTTTCCCAATGGCGGAGCTCGCGGTTGAGTTGGTTGATCCGCAGGGAACAAGGGGTGACT
>JAIQFC010000053.1 GCA_020073465.1 Terriglobia bacterium | reverse complement strand
CAAGTGCACTGGATCTTCACCCTGGCCTGTGCCGCCTACAATCTGGTGCGCATGCGAAACCTGGCCCCGGCAGTTCCGCTGGCATAAGTCGCGGCCGACGTGTGTTTTGAGCAGCATCAAGTTAGAACCAGAGACCACAAAAACCAGAAATCCAACCGTTCGACATCATCAACCATGAACAACAGAAAGAAAAACACGCTGCAAATCACTTTTTCAGCAGCCTGCTAAGCCCCGCACCGCGGTGTTAAGGCTCAATCAATACCTCAAGAACCAAGTCGGTTCCTAGTGGTGGAGGCGGCGGGAGTCGAACTAATCACTATGTTCACAGCACGTAAGTTATTGATTCTAGGAAGTGCCACAAGGGCGAAAAAGGCCCCATTGCCCGATCCATTGTACGTTTATTGTACGAAAACATTTTCGTACCGAGGTTGCGTCAGAGGCCGTCACGAGCCGAGTATCCCACAGTTTGCCCATTCTTTGTAAGTAGAATTCGCGTTCCATAGACCGGTCCGAAGCATCCCCAACAAACAATTTGGTTCCGTTCCTCAGGTTCAGATTGCGCCGCGTGTTCGATTGCCGATCACTGGCCCCACCGCTACTGAGATGGGTACCGTTATGTGAATAGGACGCTTGTTCGTTCTGCTCGCCCATAGGTGCCGGGGTGCGTATAGGCCGACCTGCGTATACAATCAGCGTACAAACTGGGGTCCGCGGAAACATTAGCCGTGCACACTCGTACCGATTATCTGGATCAGTTCTGACCGCATGCGACTGCTGAGCTGAGTTCAGTTCGGCGCCACTCTTCAGTTGCCTGGGCTGATGCTTGTTTTCCGTGCGATAGACATCGATGAAACATCGGTTCTACATCCTTGCAATCGGCGAGGCACTATCCGTATTCGCCGTATGTTTCGCGCTCAGCGCCTGCCGCTCGCAGTCAGTGGCATCCACTCCGACCATCATCTTCAGTCAAGTGCCTGCCGAAAACTCTGACGTGCCCGAGCGAGCACCTATTATGGCTGGGCGTGTGACAGGGTCTCGAGCCGGACAACGAATCGTACTGTACGCGAGAAGTGACGGAAGGTGGACGGTACAGCAATACGCGGGTGAGCCATTTACGAAGATAGAAAATGATGGCCGCTGGGCAGGCTCGACCCAACTTGGATCCGACTATGCGGCTCTGTTGGTCGAGCCTGGGTACAGGCCGCCCGAGCTAACCGAAACCCTGCCCGCCGTCGGCCCTGGTGTGGCGGCTTTGGCAATCGTCAATGACCGAGGAACTGGGGACGTACTTCCTTCGCCGAAAACGATCAATTTCAGTGGTTACGAGTGGGCCTTGAGCAGCGGTTCCATTTACCGCGCAGGCTCGAGAAACTTCTTTGACCCGGCAAACGTTTGGACAGACGCAAATGGTGCGCTGCATCTTCGTATCGCAGGCGGCCAAAGTAAATGGACTGCCGCGGAATTGAAGCTCACGCGCAGCCTCGGGTACGGAACGTACCGTTTCCAGGTGCGCGACATCTCTCAGCTGGAACCTTCGGCGGTTTTGACACTTGTCAGCTGGGATGGTGTAGGCACGGAACAGAATCGGCGTGAGTTGGACGTTGAACTCAGCCGCTGGGGGTACATAAACAACGACAATGCGCACTACGTTGTTCAGCCTTACTACGTCCCTGCCAATATTGTTCGATTCCGGATTCCGGCCGGGGTCTTTACGCATTCTTTCCACTGGGAACCTGGGCAGGTGACGTTTTCAACCGCCGCTGGATCAGGCAGTGCTGGAATTCCTTTGCTCAAGCAGCATGTGTTCACTTCTGGAGTTCCTGCCGCTGGCAACGAGTCAGTACGCATATCCCTATATGTATTTGATAAGGGCCAAGTACCGTTGAAGAACGGAAACGAAGTTGTGATCGAAAAGTTCGAGTACCTTCCGTGATCTCTTGGCTGAAACGACGTCGACGGACACTGCATGGGATTGCGTTGATGTGTCTCGTCAGCCATGCGTTCGGACTCGACCCCAATCGTCCCTTGTTCCAGTACGTCCGAGAGAATTGGAATACAGAAGCCAAATTCCCGGGTGGCGCAGTGAATGCGATCGCGCAGACGCACGAGGGGTATCTATGGATTGGCACGGACAAGGGGTTGTTTCGTTTCGACGGCTTCAACTTCGTGCGGGTCTCATTTCCTTCGACCGCCGGCCCCTCGGATGTTCCTATCTTGGGCTTGCTGACGGATGCGAGCGGGACTCTTTGGGTCCGCGCGCAAGGCTCGGATGTGGTGCGCCAAAAGGGCGGCAAATTCGAAACAGTTGCGTATGGCGCCGGACCACTGAGTTCCCATGTTACTGCCGTTTCGAAGGACAAGAATGGCGCGGTACTGATTTCAGACGTCGTCGCGGGCACGTTCCGCTTCGAGGGAGGAAATTTTCAGAGGGTTGCGACGCCCCGGATGCTCCCCGGCTCGTCACCCGTGATCTCAATGGCAGAGACATGGGAGGGCAGGATCTGGTTGGGCACCCTGGGCGCGGGTTTATTTTTTCTTGCCGATAGCCATGCCGCCGCTGTGAATGCCGCATTCCCTGAGCGAAAGATCAATTGTCTTCTGCCAATTAGCAAACACGATTTGTTGGTCGGCACCGACAATGGCTTATATCACTGGAACGACGAGGGCTATCGTCGAGAGGCGTTGCCTTCCTCTCTCGGCAACCTGCAAATTTTGAGCCTGCTGCAAGATCGTGATTCGAACGTTTGGGTCGGGACTGACCGCGGCCTGGTGCGCATCAACGCAAAGGGCGCAACGTTCTCCGAAGAAAGAGAACTTCGCGGGAACGGCGCTATCAACGTCCTGTTTGAAGACCGCGAGGGAAATGTCTGGGTGGGCGGGGCGCGTGGCCTTGGGCGCATCCGAGACACAGTCTTCATGACGTTCTCTTCCGCTACCGACCCTCGCTTCGAGAACACCGGCCCCGTCTACGGCGACGCAAACGGTCGCACCTGGTTCGCGCCTGGTCAAGGCGGCTTTTACGCGATCAAGGATGCGCACGTTCAACCTGCTTCGATCGCGGTCCCCGCCAATGACGTGGTTTATTCCATCGAAGGCCGCGGAGACGAAATTTGGATTGGACGTCAGCGTGGCGGGCTCACACACCTGCAATGGCGGAATGGAACCGCAACCAGCCAAACCTTCACCGTGGCCGAAGGGTTGGCTCAAAACAGCGTCTATGCCGTGCTCGAAAGTCGAGATGGATCAGTATGGGCTGGTACTCTAAGCGGCGGCGTCAGCAGATTCCGTGACGGGCGATTTACCACGTACACCACCGCAAGCGGTCTTGCTGCGAACACCGTCTCTTCGATTCTCGAAAGTCGCGATGGAGCCATCTGGTTTGCGACATCGAATGGACTGAGTGCCTTGTCCAACGATCAGTGGAAAACCTATAGCACGCGGGACGGTCTACCTTCGGCAAATGTGAATTGCCTTTTCGAGGATTCAGCGGGAGTACTGTGGATCGGAACGTCAGCAGGTCTGGCGGTTCTCGTCTCCCGGAAAGTTCAAGGTCCGTCGCTGCCAGACGTTTTGCGCGAACCTATATTTGGCATCGCGGAAGATAAAGAAGGACGATTTTGGATAACGACTTTTAGTCATGTTTTGCAGGTGCCACGAGACAAGCTGCTCGCGGGTGACGCTGGAACGGAAGACATTCGCGAATATGGCCCGGCCGATGGTCTGCCGAGCAGCGAAGGAGTCAATCGAAGCAGGTCGGTCATCAGTGACTCTGGGGGAAGGATCTGGATTTCCGTGAAGGGTGGACTGTCGGTAGTCGATCCATCTCACCTGGTATCCGCTTGGCCCCCGGCAATTGCCCATGTTGAGTCGGTGATGGCAGATGGAACGGCAATCACGCCAATCGATTCGATCCGTGTTCCTGCTGCCCACAAAAGAATCAGATTCGTATATACCGCTCTAAGCCTTGCCGTTCCGGAACGGATTCGCTTCCGATATTTTCTGGAAGGCTTCGACCGGCAATGGAGTGAACCCAGCGCCGCTCGCGAAGCTGTTTACACCAATTTGGGCCCGCGTACCTACCATTTCCACGTTGTCGCCAGCAATAGCTATGGAGAATGGAATGGCTCGGAGACGGTTGTCGGCTTCGAGGTTGAGCCTGCATTCTGGCAGACGTGGTGGTTGCGCTCGACATTGGCCGTGCTTCTCGCAAGCATAGTGTTCGTGTTTTACCGGCTCCACCTGCATCGACTTACCCAACAGCTGAACCTGCGTTTCGAGGAACGCCTCGCCGAACGTACGCGTATCGCTCAGGAGCTGCATGATACGTTATTGCAGGGGTTTCTCAGCGCGTCCATGCAACTGCATGTAGCAGAAGATCAACTCCCGGCGGATTCACCTGCGAAACCTCTGATGAATCGGGTTCTCACGCTTATGGGCCGAGTCATCGAGGAAGGCCGCAATGCCGTTCGTGGTTTGCGTTCCGGGCATGATGATTCATGCGATCTCGGGCAAGCATTTTCCCGCGTTGCGCAGGAACTTGTCATCCAGCAGGAAGTTGACTTTCGCGTCGTCATGGAAGGCCTGCCCCGAGCATTGCATCCCATTATTCGCGACGAGGTATACCGCATTGGCCGCGAATCTCTGGTGAATGCGTTCCGCCACTCGCGCGCGAGCAAGATTGAGGTTGAGGTTGACTATTCCGCCAGCAATCTTCGCATTCTCGTCCGTGACAACGGTTGCGGGATCGATCCTCAGGTGTTACGCGCAGGACGCGATGGGCACTGGGGGCTTCCCGGTATGCGGGAGCGAGCGGAAAAGGTCGGGGCGAAGCTCAGGGTATGGAGCCGTTCAGGTTCTGGAACAGAGGTCGAATTGACCGTGCCTGGCCAGGTCGCGTTTCAATCTCGTGCGTCCGCGCGACCTCGGCAACGGTTTGCCCGATTCAATCCACGGCCAGCTGCACACGAAGTCAATAAGCCCGAAAGCAAACGACAACAATGAGCACCCTCAACAGCATCCGTGTCTTCAGCGTTGACGATCATCCTCTGCTGCGCGAAGGCATTGCCGCCCTCATCAAAAGCCAGCCGGATATGGTGCTTGTCGGTGAGGCATCCACGGGGCGTGACGCCATTCAACAGTTTCAGAAGCATCAGCCGGATGTCACGCTGATGGACCTGCGATTGCCGGACATGAACGGCATTGACGTAATGATCGCAATCCGCACGGAGTTTCCCAATGCCCACATCATCATGCTCACTACGTTCGAAGGCGATGTGGAAATCCAACGTGCACTTGAGGCCGGGGCTCGTGGCTATATGTTGAAGAGCATGCCTCCGAAGGAACTGCTGGAAGTAATCCGCCAGGTGCATGCCGGCAAGAAGCGTATCCCGCCCGAAATTGCGGCTCAGATTGCCGAGCACATGAGCGATGAAGACCTCACCGAACGCGAAGTGGAGGTGCTTCGCCAGATCGCGGGCGGCAACCGAAACCGGGACATTGCGGGAAAACTTTTCATCACTGAAGAGACGGTCAAAGTGCACATCAAACACATCATGGAAAAACTAGGCGCCAGCGACCGGACCCAGGCGGTCGCCATCGGCGTTCGCCGCGGCATTATTCAGCTTTAACCACACTCCTGAAACCAGTCCGCAGATACCCCGATAGTGGTACGAAACAATTCCAAGCTCTAGGGATTCGCCCAGTCAAGAAACTGTCTAGTGTGTAGCGTTGACCATTTTAACGCTGCGATCGACTTTCACGATCTTCCCCGATGGCCTGCCCGGCCTCGGACTGCTCTTGCTCCGGGCCATCGCGGGAATAGCACTCGTGTCTTGCGGCGCAATCCATCTCATCGCCTGGCAGGAAGCGAGGGCGTTCATCCTGGCCGTGGCGGCGATGTCCTCAATCTGCGGACTGTTGCTCCTGTTTGGGCTGTTCAACTGGTTAGCTTGTAGTCTTGGTGCTCTGATCAGCTTGGGAACTGCCCTTGCTCTGATGCAAGTGCCCGTGTTCGACGTCTTATCGGCCAAGGTCTCCGGGGTGTTTACAGCCGTCATTGCAGTGGCACTTTTGTGCCTTGGTCCTGGAGCGTATTCGCTTGATGCGCGACGCCACGGACACCGCGAGATCATCATTCCCGCAAGGCCCCGCTCTTCAGACGACAATTCTCAATAACTCTCTTTGAACTACCTCGATCGAGTTACCTCGCTTTCAGTCTTCCTAGGTAAGGAAAAAACACTGCATATCGGGATGCGCTCTGCTCTGTAGTTTGCGAGAGTAACACCACACGGAAGACCAGTTGTGGGCGTGAAGGGATGGGGAAATCTGAGAAATCTTGAATGCCAGTCCGAATGAGCCTTTACCTCCGGCTTTTCATCGAGTCGCCGCTCGATGACGTCGACGGCTGACCAGGCTGGCACCGCACAGCCAAGTCGGGGCGCGCAGAAGGGATTACGACAAGGTTGCTAATTTTCGAATAAGGAGACAATCACAGTGAAGCAAAACGGAATAGCAGTAAAGAATATTGTTCTCGTTCGCGGCGGTTTCGTGGACGGGTCGGGATGGGAGGGAGTCTACAAAACTCTGAAGAGAGACGGATATACCGTCGCAATCGTTCAGAATCCGACCATCTCGCTGGCGGATGATGTCGCCGTCACAAAGCGGACAATTGCTAACCAGGACGGCCCGGTGATCCTCGTCGGCCACTCGTATGGAGGGGCGGTAATCACGGAAGCCGGCAATGACCCGAAGGTTGCCGGGCTGGTCTACGTGGCCGCATTCGCTCCCGACAAGGGCGAGTCAGTGTCTTCGCTGATAAAGGACCCACCGCCAGGCGCTCCGGTGCCACCGATTCTGCCGCCGCAGGATGGATATCTGTTTCTCGACAAGGCGAAGTTTCCTGCATCATTTGCCGCAGATGTGGAGCCAGAGACGGCCGCATTCATGGCCGATTCTCAAGTCCCATGGGGTCTGGACGCACTCAACGGCGCGATCAGCGAACCGGCATGGAAAACAAAGCCAAGCTGGTACTTGGTTTCCACCGACGACAAGATGATTCCACCTGACGCTCAGCGGGCTATGTCCAAACGCGCAGGCGCAACTGTTATCGAGGTTGAGGGAAGCCACGCCGTCTACGTGTCGCAGCCGCACGCTGTAGCTGCTCTCATCGAAACGGCTATGAAAGGCGCAGCAGCAAAAGCGGCTTAGAAGGAGTGGGCATCAGCCGGGCTCGAGAATCCAAAACAGCGGCACTCGGGAGCTAATACAGTTCCCGAGTAAAGCAGAAGTGGACGTGAAGGACTGGGGAATATGAGAAATCTTGAATTGCCGGCCCGAATAAGTCCGTGCCTCCGGCTCTTCATCGAGATGCTGTTCGATGAGACCGACGCTAAGCACGCTGCGTCGTGGTATCAGAACCAGAACCACGAGGTTCAATCTACGATCCCTAAGGCGATTCAGACGGAGGAGGCGTTAGCAAATGAAATGTTTCGGTAAGGTAGCCACATTGCTTCTAGGAGGAATTGTTATGACTCAAACGCTAGCCGCGCAAGCGCCGAATGCCGCGACGGATAAGCGAATCGATCCGCAAGTCCGAGCGTTTCTTGCGGAACTCAACAAAGACAGCAGTCCATTCTGGGAACTGCCCCAGCCAAAACCGCAAGAGATCCTTACGGGGCTCCAGAACAAGACGCCGGTGGACATGTCCGGTGTCAGCACCACTGAACGGACGATCACTCAAGACGGGCGCACCGTGCAGTTGTACATCATGACGCCGCAGCAGGCAGCACCTAACCCAGGTGTCCTTCTTTTCATTCACGGCGGCGTATGGATCGTTGGCAACTTCCAGAATCATCAGCGACTTCTGCGTGACCTGGTGGTTGGCTCAGGCCAGGTCGGTGTCTTCGTCGAATATACCCCGCTCCCTGCGGCGAAGTTTCCCACGCAGTTGGAGGAAAGCTACGCGGCGCTGAAGTGGGTTGCGGAACATGCAGGTGAGTTTGGCGCCGATGGCACTCGTATCGCGATCGCCGGCAATTCAGTCGGTGGGAACATGACAGCAGCATTGACACTCATGGCCAAGGACCGGAAGGGTCCGAAGATCACATACCAGGTGCTCCTCATTCCGGCCACCGATGCAAGCGTCGATACAGAGTCATACCATGAATTTGGGACAGGCCGGTTTCTGGCGCGCGCGTTCATGAAATATGGCTGGGATCTTTATGCGCCGGACCAGAAGACGCGCAACAATCCATACGTATCTCCGCTCCGTGCCAGCAACGAAGAACTCGAGGGCTTGCCGCCGGCACTCGTCATCACTGCGGAGAATGATCCCCTTCGAGACGAAGGTGAGGCGTATGCCCACAAGCTCATGGACGCCGGTGTCGCAGTCGCGGCGTCGCGCTACGACGGAATGATCCATGACTTCGTGCTCCTCAACGCCATCCGTGAAACGCCTGAGGTGAAGGCTGCGCTAAGCCAGGCCAGCGACGGAATCCGTGCTGCACTGAGAACCAGCGACGGAGTTCGCGCTTCATTGAAGCCGTAACCGCTCCGGGGCAGCAACAATGCTCGATGTTGCTGCTCCTTTATCAACCCCAACTCACAGCAACAGCGGCAATCAACTCGCTAACACTCGTCTTCAGAAGGAGGACAGCATGGCTCAAACACTCGCGACTCAACAAGGCAGCAAGCAGGCATCAGACAAGAACGCGATTCGTCCCTTTCAAGTCACTGTTCCAGAAGCGGATCTAACCGAACTGCGCAGGCGCATCAACGCAACAAAGTGGCCGGAACGGGAAACAGTCACAGATGCAACCCAAGGCGTGCAGCTCGCGACAACTCAAGTCCTCGCGCGCTATTGGGGCACGGAATACGATTGGCGCAAGTGCGAGGCAAGATTAAACGCGTTGCCCCAATTCATCACCGAAATCGATGGGCTGGATATCCATTTCATTCACGTTCGTTCGAAACATGAAAATGCGTTGCCGCTGATCGTCACCCACGGATGGCCTGGTTCGATCACCGAACAGATGAAGATCATCGATCCGCTGACCAATCCAACTGCACACGGCGCAAGTCCATCCGACGCATTCCACGTCGTGATTCCGTCGATGCCCGGCTACGGTTTTTCCGGCAGGCCGAGCACAACCGGGTGGGACCCCGCCCACATTGCACGCGCCTGGGTCGTGCTGATGAAGCGCCTCGGATACACGAAATTCGTGGCACAGGGCGGCGATTGGGGTGCGATTATCACCGAGCTGATGGGCGTGCAGGCGCCGCCGGAATTGCTCGGCATTCACACAAACATGGCTAACGTGATTCCACTCGACATCGACAAGCTGGCCTTTTCCGGCGCGCCGGCGCCGGCTAATCTCTCGGCCGACGAAAAGCTGGCTTACGAGCGGCTCAGCTTCGTCTATGCGAAGGGCATCGGCTACGGCTTCCAGATGGGGTTGAGACCGCAGACGTTATACGGAATCGCGGATTCTCCCGTCGGCCTCGCGGCTTACTTCCTTGACCACGACGCGCGCAGCTACGAGATGATCGCACGTGTTTTTGCCGGAGGAAGCGAAGGCCTCACCCGAGACGACGTCCTCGACAACATCACGCTCACCTGGTTGACGAATACAGCGATCTCAGGGGCCCGTCTCTATTGGGAGAACAAGGGCGCGTCGTTCTTCGCGGTCAAAGGCGTCGTGGTCCCGACGGCCGTGAGCGTCTTCCCTGACGAACTCTATCCCGCTCCACGGAGCTGGGCGGAGCGGGCGTACCCCAAGCTCATTCACTTCAACAAGCTCCCCAAGGGCGGGCACTTTGCGGCCTGGGAACAGCCGAAGCTCTTTTCAGAAGAGGTTCGCGCGGGCTTCAGATCATTACGGTCGGGCGTGGCAAGGTCTGCAGCATAACTTGATCGCGGCGAAGACTAGCCTTGTGTGCACATTGCGACAGGAGAGGGCAGATGACCGGGCTCTCCTGTCTTCGCCTCAACTAGATAGCGAAAAAACAAATGCGAAACGCAAAAGGAGGGAAGAACATGGCAAATCCGACGTATGAGGTCCACGCCAACGACGCCGCCAGCGAGGCGAGCGCGGCGCAGTTCAACATCGACCGTACCTATCCGGGCCGGTGGACGATTACGTTCAGCAACCCGCCGATCAACATGTTTGTTCCCACAACGATCGTCGAATTGGGAGCGCTAATGACCGACATCGAGGCGGACCCGTCCGTGAAGGTCGTAGTGTTCCAGTCGGCGAATCCCGATTTTTTCATCGCCCATCTCGACGTAGCCAAGGCAGCTGAACGACCAGAGGCGCTGGGCCTTTGGTGCGACTTTGTGCTTCGCCTCTCGTCCACGCCAGTCGTGAGCATCGCGAAGATTCGCGGCCGCACGCGCGGCATCGGGAACGAGTTCGTGCTGGCCTGCGACATGCGCTTCGCCAGCCGGCAAAACGCCCTGTTTGGCAACCCCGAGGTCGGCGTCGGACTAGTCCCGGGCGGCGGAGCGCTGGAATGGCTTCCGCGTTTGGTCGGCCGCTCGCGGGCACTTGAGATCGTGCTTAGCGGTGACGACTTCGATGCTGATATCGCCGAGCGCTATGGCTGGGTGAACCGCACGCTGAACGATGACGACCTCGACTCGTTTGTCGATACTCTCGTCGGTCGTCTGGCCTCGTTCGACCGTGAAACGCTGGGCGCAGCGAAGGCCCAGGTCAATCGGTTCGGGACGCCGACAGCTACCGAGCTTCAGTCGAGCAACGACCTGTTCTTCCCACTGCTGGCCTTGCCAGGTGCGCAGGCGCGCCGTGCGAGGGTTCGTAATATCGGTTACGGTGTTCGGAGCGACTTCGAATTGAACTTCGGCCGGTACCTCCCATCATTCGGGCGGGCGGACGGCGATGACACGGGTACGCAGCCCGGCTGA
The DNA here is from genome assembly GCA_020073465.1 of Terriglobia bacterium. Taxonomy (GTDB): domain Bacteria; phylum Acidobacteriota; class Terriglobia; order Terriglobales; family Acidobacteriaceae; genus Sulfotelmatobacter. The sequence goes on along the minus strand of JAIQFC010000053.1, from coordinate 5,124 downwards.
TCGTCGCCCTCGGCTTTGCCTTTTGGCGCAACGAGCCCAAAATCGCGACGACTTCTGCATCGCAACGCGACTTGGGCTCACTCTTTACACCCCTTTGGACCCACACAGACCGTGCGAAAGGTTGGTCTCGGACCTTTTTTCACTTTTTCACTCGAGACCACATAGACACGTTAGCGAGGAGATTCATTCCATGAGCGCGATAGCTTCCACACCGATAGACGCAGAGGCGAAAAACGCACCCACGTCCGGTAGGCTCTTCTTCCTGGATCTCAGCGCCGGCCGCATACTGTCCGCAAACCCTGATGGCTCCGATTTGAAGACCATCATCAACGAAGGCCGGAAGTTGCCCGATGGCCTGGTGCTCGATGTCGCCGCTGGGCACATCTACTGGACCAATATGGGTGATCCCGAGAGGAATGATGGCTCGATCATGCGGTCGGATCTCAATGGCAAGAACATGATCACGATCATTCCGCCTGGCGGCACCTTCACGCCGAAGCAGCTCCAGTTGGAGAAGAGGAGCGGCAAGCTTTACTGGTCGGACCGGGAAGGCATGCGGGTGATGCGGGCAAACCTGGACGGGTCGGAAATCGAAACTCTCGTGGATACGAGCCTAGGCGATGCGCGGCCGGGATCGGATCAGAGGAAATGGTGTGTCGGCATTGCAGTGGACACTGACGGCGGCAAGTTCTATTGGACGCAGAAGGGTGGTCACGACGCGGGTTTGGGTCGAATTTTTCGAACCAACATCCACGTTCCGCAAGGTCAGTCGGCCGAGAACCGCAGGGACATTGAGCTTCTTTATGACAATCTTCCGGAGCCGATCGATCTGGACCTCGATCCGGTTAATCGGACGCTGTATTGGACCGACCGCGGGGACCCGCCGCGTGGCAACACGGTGAACCGTGCACCCATGGACCCGGAGGCCGAAAATGGCAAGGAGCCTGAGATCCTTTTCACCCATTTGATGGAAGGGATCGGCCTGGCTTTGGACCTGAAGGGCGGTCGAATGTTCATTACCGACCTAGGCGGCTCGGTCTACAGCGCCAATCTCGATGGTTCGAACCGGAGGACGTTGCTGGTTGCTGAAGGAAGCCTCACCGGCATTGCATACGCGGAGGTGCGTCCGGATATCGGAAGGACCTCGACGCCATCATTACAACGACAAGCCCGAGCAGTGCTACGCCGCGCTGACCGACGCAAAGGATTCGACCATGACCACCGACACTGAAGCAGGTCCTGTTGCCCAAGCGCCCGCCACGCGCCAGGCGGCTGAAGATGTCTCGATCCGCCCCTTCACCGTCCACGTGCCCGAGGCCAAACTTCAAGACCTCCGCCGGCGCATTGCCGCCACGCAATGGCCCGAGAAGGAGACCGTCGCGGACGATTCGCAGGGCGTCCCGCTCGCGCTGATGCAGGACGTCTCGCGCTACTGGGCGACGGAATACGACTGGCGCAAGGTGGAGGCGAGGCTGAACGCCCTGCCGCAGTTCATCACCAAGATCGATGGACTGGACATTCATTTCATCCACGTCCGCTCGAAGCACGCGAACGCGTTGCCAGTCATCGTTACGCACGGCTGGCCCGGCTCGATTATCCACCAGCTGAAGATCGTCGATCCGCTGGTCAATCCCACCGCGCACGGCGGGAGCGCAGCGGACGCCTTCGATGTGGTTTTTCCGTCGATGCCGGGTTTCGGGTTCTCCGGCAGGCCGGACAAGGCCGGCTGGGACCCGGCCCGCACGGCGCGCGCCTGGGTCGCGCTGATGAGGCGCCTGGGATACACGAAGTTCGTCGCTCAGGGCGGCGACTGGGGCGCGATCGTCACGGATGTGATGGCAACACAGGGCCATCCGGAACTGGTCGGAATCCACACCAATATGCCTGGTGCGGTTCCGCCTGACGTATCGAAGGCGATCGCCACCGGCGGCCCCGCGCCCTCCGGCCTGTCCGACGAGGAAAGCCGCGCGTTCCAGAAGCTGAAGAACCTCTTTGCGACCGGCGTGTACTACGCGTTCGAGATGGCCACGCGCCCGCAGACCCTCTACGGAATCGCGGACTCCCCGTCGGCCTGGCGGCCTGGCTCATCGACCTTGGTGACGGCGATGCCAAGCCGGCGGCGCAGACCACTGCGGCGCTGCGCACGCCCACGAAAGGCCAACCGCGGGACCTACTCACGCGAGACGACGTGCTCGACAACATCACGCTGTTCTGGCTGACCAACACAGGAATCTCCTCGGCTCGCTTCTATTGGGAGAACAAATTTCCGTTCTTCGATTTCAAGAACGTCACTATCCCTGTCGCGGTGAGCGTCTTTCCCGGCGAGTTCTACCAAACACCGCGGAGCTGGGCGGAGCGGGCGTATCCCAAGCTCCTCCACTACAACAAACTCGACAAGGGCGGCCACTTCCCGGCATGGGAACAGCCGAAGCTCTTCGTGGAAGAGCTGCGCGCGGGGTTGAGGTCGCTGCGCACGTAAGAGGCAGCATGCGGCGGATGGCGCGCCTCTCGAGCGCGTCATCCGCCAGCCAATGACTCAGGGGAAGGAAATGCAAAAGTACCGGAAGAATCTCGAAGCCATCTCCAGGCTCTCGCCGGAGCAGTATCGCGTGACCCAGCAGAGCGCGACCGAGTACCCGGGAACCGGGGAATATCTCTACAACGACGAGCCCGGCATCTACGTAGACGTCGTGTCGGGCGAGCCGCTGTTCGCTTCGTCCGACAAGTACGACCCCGGCACTGGCTGGCCGAGCTTCACCCGGCCGATCGACCCCGCAAACGTGAACGAACGTCCGGACGCCAATGAGGGCGGCATCGAAGTGCGCTCGGCACATGGCGACAGTCACCTGGGTCATGTGTTTCCGGACGGTCCAGCGGACCGCGGCGGCTTGCGCTATTGCATCAATTCGGCCGCGCTGCGGTTCATTCATCGCGACGACATGCAGGCCCAGGGCTACGGGGCCTACCTGGACCAGGTGGAGGTTGCTCATGACTGAGGAACGCGCGGTTCTCGCCGGCGGCTGCTTCTGGGGCGTGCAGGACCTCATCCGCCGCCGCGACGGCGTCCTGTCGACGCGGGTCGGCTACACCGGCGGCAACGTCCCGAACGCGACCTATCGCAATCACGGCGGCCACGCCGAAGCGGTCGAGATTATTTTCGACCCTGCGCGCCTCAGCTATCGGCAGCTCCTCGAGATCTTCTTCCAGATTCACGACCCGAGCACGCGCAATCGCCAGGGCAACGATGTCGGCACCAGCTATCGATCGGCGATCTTCTACACCAGCGAAGTGCAGAAGCGGATTGCGGAAGACACGATCGCCGACGTCGATGCTTCCGGCCTGTGGCCGGGCAAGGCGGTCACCGAAGTCGTTCCCGCAGGCGACTTCTGGGAGGCGGAACCAGAGCACCAGGACTACCTCCGACGGAATCCAGGTGGCTACACCTGCCATTTCGTGCGGCCGCACTGGAAGCTGCCGAAACGCAGTGCCGCTGGGCCCCAGCAAAGAGCTTCGCGGCCATGTTGACAAGCTCCGGGACGCAACGGGCTCCCATCTTGCGCATCATCTTGCCGCGATGCGCCTCCACCGTGATCTCGACGGTGCCTTATTCCGGAGTGCAAGGAATCGAAAATGAAAACGTGGCTCCGGGACCGTCATTGGGTACCGCCCAGAGACGGCCCTGATGTCTCTCGATGATGGAGCGGCTGACCGACAGGCCAATGCCCATGCCATTGGTCTTGGTGGTGTAGAACGCTTGGAAGAGCCTGTCCATGCTCTGAGGGTCCAAGCCCACTCCCACATCTTGCACGCTCAGGCGCACTCGGTCGCCTTCGTCTCGCTCCGTTCTGATCAGCACTTCTCTTGGGTGATCCTCAACGTCACGCATCGCGTCTGCCGCGTTCAAGAGCAGATTTAGAATGACCTGCTGCAGCTGCACCCGATCGCCTGCGACAGGCGGGAGATCGTCGGCAGGCTCGAGGCGTGCAACCAGGCGGCCTCTCTGCAATTCACTCAATGACATGGCGATCACCTCGCGTGTGGCCTCATTGAGGTCAACGGCGTCGATCACCGCATCCTTCTTGCTGAAGAGCGTACGCAACCGCGTGATCACATCGGACGCACGGTTGCCATCGCGAAGCGTGCGGCGCGCGGTTTCGCACGCGCCCTCGACGTTCGGAGGATCGGCCGTGAGCATCCGCAGACAGGTGCTTGCGTTGGTGATGATACCCGACAGCGGTTGGTTGACCTCGTGCGCGATCGACGCCGTCAAAGCCCCAAGGCTCGTGACCCGCGTCACGTGCGCAAGCTCGGCCTGCGCCTGATGCAGTGCCTTCTCGGTCTGGTCCGCGCGCATCGCCGCGGTTACGTCGCTGGCGACACCGCGATAACCTTGGAAGCCGCCTCTTGCGTCGAACACAGGCTTGCCGCTCACGGCCAAGTAGGCGATCGATTCATCGCCCTGTACCGTCCGGTACGTGAACCCTCGAAAAGGTTCGTGGGCATCGAGGATCGCAATATGCAGGCGCCACTTCTCGGGCTCCTCGTCGGCCTCGGTCGCGATCTCCCATCGAGTCCTGCCGATCCGGTTGTCCGGCTGGTGGACCCCCGTTGCACGCAGCGAGAACCAGGTGAAACGGTGGTCGGGCCCTGATTCCCATAGCCAATCCGACGCCGCCTCGGCGTAATCCCGGAAACGCTGCTCGCTTTCGCGCAACGCTTCTTCTGCCCGGCGCTGCCCTATACCCTGCGCTATCGTATCGGCGATCGCCTCGAACGCCTCGACAGTGTCTGATTCCAAGGGACGGCGTGCGAACATGGCGACAACCCCGGCGACGCGCCCTTCGATCAGCAGCGGAACGCCGGCGAACGCGACGATCGCTTCCTTTCGCGCCCAGTCCCGATCGCCGATCCTGGGGTCGTTAAGCACGTCGTTGGTGAGATGAGGTGCACGATCCTGCGCGATCTTGCCGATCATGAGGTGCCCGAACGGGATCCGCGAGTACGGACCATCAAGATGCGTGTATAGCCCGGCGCTCCCCCACAGTTCGAGCACACCCATGTCCTGGTCGAGCGTCCAGATGCGCGCCAAGGCACCGTGCAGATTGTGGACGATCGCCTCGGCCC